>DASZTD010000048.1:0-68729 GCA_035548355.1 Pseudorhodoplanes sp. | reverse complement strand
GGCTCATCGGCTTCGATCCGCGGGAGCAGCCGGTGGCGCTGCAGCTCGGCGGATCGGATCCGCGCGCGCTCGCCCAATCCGCCAGGATCGGCGAGGATTTCGGCTATCGCGAGATCAATCTCAATGTCGGATGTCCGTCCGACCGCGTGCAGGAAGGTCGCTTCGGCGCCTGCCTGATGGCAGAGCCCGCGCTGGTCGGCGATTGCGTGGCCGCGATGAAGGCGGCGGTCTCGATCCCGGTGACGGTGAAATGCCGCATCGGCATCGACGAGCAGGATCCGGAGGAGGCGCTCGAGTCGCTGACCGGCCATGTCAGGCAGGCGGGCGCCGATGCCCTGATCGTGCACGCGCGCAAGGCTTGGCTCAACGGCCTCTCGCCGCGCGAGAACCGCGACGTGCCGCCGCTCGATTACGGGCGCGTCTATCGCCTGAAAAAGGCGCATCCGCAATTGCCGATCGTCATCAATGGCGGCATCGCCTCGATCGAGGATTGTCACGCGCACCTCGCCCATGTCGATGGCGTGATGATCGGGCGCGCGGCCTATCAGGAACCGTGGCGCCTGCATGCCGTCGATCGCGCATTGTTCGGCCACGAGCCGCCCTTCGAATCGCCGAAGGCCGCGCTGCAGGCATTCATCCCGTATATCGAGAAGGAGCTTGCGCAAGGGACGCGCCTGCACGCCATGACGCGGCACGTGCTCGGCCTGTTCCGCTCGGTGCCGGGCGCGCGCGCCTTTCGCAGGCATCTCGCCACCGAGGCCGTCAAGCCCGGCGCGGGCAGCGCAGTATTGCGCGAGGCGCTGGCATTTGTCGTGGACACTCCGGCGGAAATGTCGCACATCGCTGCGGCATAGCCGGGGAAATCGAATGCTGCTGGGCGTTCCCGCGAACGAGCTGGCCTGGCTCGTCATCGCCATCATGATCGGTGCGCTCGTCACCGGCCTGCTCGCCGGGCTTTTCGGCATCGGCGGCGGCGCGGTGGTGGTGCCGGTCCTCTACGAGGTGTTCCGCGTCGTCGGGGTGCCCGAGGAGGTGCGCATGCAGCTTTGCGTCGGCACTTCGCTCGCGGTCATGGCGCCGACCACGGTCGGCTCCTACCGCGCGCATCTGGCGAAGGGCGCGGTCGTCGCAGGCGTGCTGCGGCGCTGGATCGTGCCGACCGTGATCGGCGTCGGCGCCGGCGCGCTGATCGCGCTCGTGGCCCCGTCATCGGTGTTTCGCGGCGCCTTTGCCGTGATCGGAACGGCGATCGCGCTGAAGATGCTCGCCGGGCGGGACGACTGGCGGCTCGGCACGGAGCTGCCGGGCCAGCCGCTGCTCGGGATCTACGGATTCCTGATCGGCCTGGCATCGTCGCTGATGGGTATCAGCGGCGGCTCGCTGTCCACGATCGTGCTGACCCTCTACGGCAAGACCATGCATCAGGCGGTGGCGACCTCCGCCGGCCTGACCGTGCCGATCTCGATCGCCGGCGCGCTCGGATACATGCTCGCCGGCCTGCCGCAGCAGCCGCTGATGCCGCCTTTTTCCATCGGCTTCGTCTCGCTCATCGGATTTGCCCTGATGGCGCCATTGTCCACCTTCGTCGCCGGCTTCGGCGCGCGGCTCGCCCACGGCCTCGGCAAGCGCACGCTGGAAGTGGCCTTCGGCCTTTATCTCCTGGCCATGTCGATCCGTTTCGCGGCGTCGCTGATCGGCTGATCACGGATAGCCGCGCAGGATCAGCCGGTCTCCGCGCACCTCCCAGCTTTCCAGCCGGTTGAGGAAGGTCATCCCGAGCAGGCTGACCCTGAGCTGCCCGGGCTGGGCAATCAGCGCGGGCACCGAGCGTTCCACCACCCCTCCGATGCCGAGGCGGTCGAGCGTGACGGAGGCCGCGCGCGTGCGGCCATTCGCGGTATCGACATTGACGGTGTAGGACAGCATTTCCAGCGGCAGCCCGGCGGCCCTGGCGGCCTCGTGCGTGAGCACGACCGCGCTGGCCCCGGTATCGAGCACCATCGGAACGCGCATGCCGTTGATCTCGGCATTGAGGGCGAAGTCGCCGCCGCGGCCGCGCGCGATCTCGACCACGCGGCCTTGCGTGAATGCCCGGCCGGGCACCAGCTCGGCCAGCACCCGCTCGGAGAGCGTCTTCAGCTCAAACCGGTATGTGTAGCCGGTCGCAAGAAACAGCGCGACCGCGAGCCAGACAAAGACCGCCTTGAGCGCGCGGGAAAAGCTTTCACGAAACAGCACGATCGCCGAGAGGCCGATGAAGACGAGGATCACGATCCTGGTGGCAACGGAGGCAAAATCGTTGCTCGCGAGGTAGTGCCAGGACCGGTCGTCGAGCCGCGCCGCGAGCAGCGCGAGCGCGGCAAGCAGGCCGGCGACGAAAATCCAGATCAAGCGGCGCACGCCTCACCCCGTTTTTTCCGCCGGCGCGCGGGACGCAGCCATGCGTTCGGGCAATTTCGCCATGATGCGGATGCGCTCGGCCTCGCTCATCGCCGCCCAGGCCGCGATCTCATCGGCATTGCGGCCGCAGCCGCGGCACAGCCCGGTTCGCGGGTCGAGGATGCAGACATTGATGCACGGAGTGCTGACGGCGGCCATGACGTGCCCGGCTGATTCGCGAGCAACATAGGCGCCACGGCGGCAAAGGCAACTCAGGCGGGGATATGAAAGATCGGCCTTTGCCGGCCTTCCTCGTCGCGGCCCGCATCGGCCCCCGGCTGTATCGGCGGCGAATCGTCGGTCACCGGGGCGAGCGCCGACATCACGCGCTCGGGCGGGAAGGTCACGATCACCTCGGTGCCGACGCGCAGCTTCGATTTCAGCGTGAACGTGCCGCCGTGAAGATCGACGAGGCTCTTGGCGATCGGCAGCCCGAGCCCGGCGCCTTGTTCGGCCGACTTGATCGAATTCGACCCCTGGCCGAAGGACGCGAGCACGATCGGGATTTCCTCCTCGGGAATGCCCGGGCCGGAATCCTTCACGCTGATGTATTGGCCCCCCGACGCGGTCCAACCCACCTTCAGCCAGATGTCACCGCCCTGGGGCGTGAACTTGATCGAGTTGGACAGGAGGTTGAGGCAGATCTGCCGGACGGCGCGCTCGTCCGCCCAGACCCGCGGCAGGTTCTGCTCGTAAATTTCGTGGATCGTGATGCCGCGATTCTGCGCCCGCAATTTCAGCAGATGGTGGCAATCCTCGACGACGAGGGCGAGGGGGATCGCCTCCTCGTTCAATTCGTAGCGGCCGGCCTCGATCCGCGACAGATCGAGAATTTCATTGATCAGTCCGAGCAGGTGCTGGCCTGAATTGTGGATGTCGGTGGAATAGTCCTTGTATACCGGTACGGCGTGCGGTCCGAAAATCTCGTTCTTCATCACCTCGGAAAATCCGAGAATGGCGTTGAGCGGCGTGCGAAGCTCGTGGCTCATCTGCGCGAGAAAGCGGGACTTGGAGATATTGGCGGCCTCGGCGCGGTTGCGCGCCTCGTCGGAAATCGCCTTCGACTGTTCCAACTCGGCGATCAGCATGTCCTTTTCGGCGCGCGCCTGCAAGGTGGCGAGCGAGGCCGTGTAGAGACGATGGGCGAGGAGGCAGAAATAGCCCTCCGCGGTCACCGCCATGATGCCGAGAACATAGTCGTGCAGGTTGCCTTTCACCGCGAAGTTGATCGCGAGGGCGGCGGTCACCGGCATGGTCGCGGCAAAAACCGCCACCGGCAGGCTCGACGCCAGCATGCTGGACACCGCCACGACCAGCAGCATGACGAACAGCATGAACGTGCCCGTTCCCTCGTCCGCGCCCACCGGCTGGATCAGGTTGAACATCCAGGCGAGCCCGAAAAACAGGTCGAGGATGACGAATCGAAGACGCCAGGCGCGGATTTTGATGGCGGCCTGCGGCTCGGCCAGAAACTGGCGGCACTTGGCGATGATCACGACGTGGATCAGCAGCACGCTCGCGGTCCACACTCCCGCCCGGGCCGCGCCCGTCCACAGGCTCGACAGGAATCCGACGGTGCCGACCAGCAGCAGGATGACGAGGGAGGCGGAGAGGCGATTTTGCGCGAACAGGCGCAGCAATTCATAATCGAAGGCGGGGCGGGTGCCGGTGGTCGAGATCAGCCGGTCGCGCGCGTCGCGCACGCGCTGGGCGGCGGCACGGCGCCGCTGAGCGGCGGCCATGTCAACCGGCACGCCGGTTTCCGGGGTTTCGACAGTGTCTGGCATTGATAAAATCGTCCCGAATTCGCGCGCCAAACTTGCGCAAAAACCTTAAGAGCAAGCTTAAGATCAGCCGCAAACATCATGGTTAACGAAACAGATGAAACTCTATGATTCCGGGCGCGCGCCCAATCCAAGACGGGTGCGCATCTTCCTCAGCGAGAAAGGCATCGCCATTCCCTCCGAACAGGTGGATATCGCGGCGTTGGCTCATAAATCGCACGACTATACCGCGATCAATCCGCTCCAGCGCGTGCCGGCGCTGGTGCTCGACGACGGCACCGTGATCACCGAATCGATCGCCATCTGCCGCTACTTCGAAGCGCAGCAGCCGGAACCGCCGCTATTCGGGCGCGGGGCGAGGGAGCAGGCGCTCGTCGAGATGTGGCAGAGGCGGATGGAATTGCATTTGCTGCTGCCGGTCTCCAACGTCTTCCGCCATCTGCATCCGGCGATGAAGGAAATGGAGAATCCCCAGGTCGCCGCCTGGGGCGAGGCGAACAAGCCGCGCGTGCTGGATTTTCTCGCGCTGCTCGACCGCGAGCTGAAGGGGCGCCGCTATGCCGCCGGCGACGGCTACAGCGTCGCCGACATCACCGGCCTCGTGGCGATCGACTTCATGAAGCCCGCGAAGCTGCGCGTGCCGCAGGAGATGACCAACGTCTTGCGCTGGCACGGCGAGCTTGCGGCTCGCCCGAGCGCGGCAGCGTAGGCGTCCGGGTCAGCGTTGGAGCCTGGCGAGCAGGCTCGACGTGTCCCAGCGATTGCCGCCCATCTTCTGCACCTCGGAATAGAACTGGTCGACGAGGGCCGTCACCGGCAGATGCGCGCCGTTGCGCCGCGCTTCGCCGAGACAGATGCTCAGATCCTTCCGCATCCAATCGACCGCGAAGCCGAAATCGTATTTTCCGGCGGCCATCGTCTTGTAGCGATTTTCCATCTGCCAGGATTGCGCGGCGCCCTTGGAGATCGTCGCAATGAGCTTCTCGATATCGAGCCCGGCCTTTTGCGCGAAATGGATTCCTTCCGCCAGCCCCTGAACGAGCCCGGCGATGCAGATCTGGTTCACCATCTTGGCAAGCTGGCCCGAGCCCGGCTTGCCGAGCAGGTTGCACGCGCGCGCATACGCGGCGATGATTTTCTCCGCCCGCGCGAACGGCCCTTCGTCGCCGCCGCACATCACCGTCAGCACGCCGTTCTCAGCGCCGGCCTGCCCGCCGGACACCGGCGCATCGACGAAATCAAAGCCCGCATTCTTAGCCGCCGCATAAAGTTCACGGGCGATCTCGGCCGAGGCGGTGGTATGATCGACGAAAACCGTGCCCTTGCCCATGCCGGCGAAGGCGCCATCCTTGCCCAGCGTCACTTCGCGCAGATCGTTGTCGTTGCCGACGCAGGCCATGACGAAGTCCTGTCCCTGCGCGGCTTCCCGCGGGGTCTTCGCGCTCCGGCCGCCGAACTGAGCGACCCATTTGTCCGCCTTGGCGGAGGTGCGGTTATAGACCGTGACCTCGTGGCCGCCCTTGTTCTTCAGGTGCCCGGCCATCGGATAGCCCATCACGCCCAGGCCTAGAAACGCAACCTTCGCCATAATCGTCCTCCCGTCAGGGGCGGCCGTGCCGCCCGGTCCGCTTTTCCGGGCGCCAATGTGACGGCTTGTGCGGCCCGGTCAACCCGCTATCTACTCGGCAACGGTTTTTCATCAGCGCGGCCGGGAACAGCAACATGACCGTAACCAGGGAGCAGGTGAGGGAGCGCCTCGCCTCGATCAAGGCGCCGGACGGCACACCGCTGCCCGAAACCGGCGCGGTGTCAGAGATCGTCGCCAATGACGGCAAGGTGTTCTTCTCGATCACCGTCGATGCGGCCGCCGTCAAGGCGTGGGAGCCCGTCCGCAAGCAGGTCGAGGACGCGGTGAAATCCATGCCCGGCGTCACGTCGGCGATGGTGGCGCTCACCGCCGAGCGCGCGGGCGCCGCTGCGCGGGCGGGCCGCACGTCGCCCGCCGCCGCCGCGAGGGCCGTATCGGGCGGGCCGACCGGGGTGCCCGGCGTGAAGTCGATCATCGCCGTCGCCTCCGGCAAGGGCGGGGTCGGCAAATCCACCACCGCGATCAATCTCGCGCTTGCATTGCGCGATCTCGGCCTGAAGGTCGGCGTGCTGGACGCCGACATTTACGGACCCTCGCTGCCGAAGCTATTGGCGATCAAGGAGCGCCCCGAGACGATCGGCGGCACACGGCTCAAGCCGATCAGCCGGCACGGGCTCGCCGTCATGTCGATCGGTTTTTTGATCGAGGAGGAAACCCCGATGATCTGGCGCGGGCCGATGGTGATGTCGGCCCTGACCCAGATGCTGCGCGAAGTCGAGTGGGGCGAGATCGACGTCATGGTGGTGGACATGCCGCCCGGCACGGGGGACGCCCAGCTCACCATGGCCCAGCAGGTCCCGCTGGCGGGCGCGGTCATCGTCTCGACCCCGCAGGACCTGGCGCTGATCGACGCGCGGCGCGGCATCGCCATGTTCAGGCGCGTGAACGTGCCAGTGCTCGGTATCGTCGAGAACATGAGCTACTTCCTCTGCCCGCAATGCGGCACGCGATCGGACATTTTCGGTCATGGCGGAGCACGGCACGAGGCGGAGAGGCTCGACGTTCCGTTTCTCGGCGAGGTGCCGCTCGACATGACGATCCGCGAGACCTCCGATGCGGGGCAGCCGGTCGTCGCGACGCAGCCCGACGGCTCTCATGCCAAGGTGTATCGGGCGATCGCCGAAAGCGTGCGCGAGCAGCTTTCCGGACGCGCCGGGACGCGGCCGGCGCCCAGGATCGTGATCGAGGCGTAACAACCTTTTGTTGCATTGCGCGCATGATTGGGTTGCGCTAGGCGAGCTAGCCTCAAAATGCGTCGCAGGCTTTAAGCGTGGAAGCTCCGGCTCGCCGCGTAACGCCGGACGCAATTCCCTTGGAGAGAAAAATAATGAAACGTCGTGATTTTCTGCGCGCCACCGGCGCCGGAATGGCCGCTTCCGCAATTGCGGCTCCCGCCATCGCTCAATCGAGCCCGGAAATCAGATGGCGCCTGACGTCGAGCTTCCCGAAATCGCTCGATGCGATCTACGGCGCCGCGGAAGTGTTCGCCAAGGCGGTCGCCGAGGCGACCGATAACAAATTCCAGATCCAGTGTTTCGCCGCCGGCGAGATCGTGCCCGGCCTGCAGGCCGCGGACGCGGTCACGAATGGCACGGTCGAGATCGCCCACACCGCCTCTTATTATTATGTCGGCAAGGATCCGACCTTCGCTCTGATCACGGCCACGCCGTTCGGCCTTAATGCGCGCATGCAGAGCGCCTGGTGGCACTTCGGCGGGGGTGAGCAGCTCGTCAACGACTTCTACAAGAAGTTCAAGTTCGTCGCGCTTCCGGCGGGCAATACCGGCACCCAGATGGGCGGCTGGTTCCGCAAGGAGATCAAGGAGGTCGCGGACATTCACGGCTTGAAATTCCGTATCGCGGGCTTTGCCGGCCAGATCATGTCGAAGCTCGGCGCGATCCCCCAGCAGCTCGCCGGCGGCGACATCTATCCGGCGCTGGAAAAGGGCACGATCGACGCCGCCGAATGGGTCGGTCCTTACGACGATGAGAAGCTCGGCTTCTACAAGGTCGCGAAATACTACTATTACCCGGGCTGGTGGGAAGGCGGCGCGATGCTGCACAACTTCGTCAACACGGAGAAGTGGGAATCGTTGCCGAAGACGTACCAGTCGATCCTGAAATCGGCGTCGGAAATGTCGCATAACTGGATGACGGCGAAATACGACGCGGGCAACCCAGGCGCGCTCCGGCGCCTCGTCGCCAACGGCGCGGTGCTGCGCCCGTTCCCGCAGCCAGTGATGGAGGCTAGCTACAAGGCGGCGAACGAGACCTACGCGGAGATTTCGTCGAAGAACCCGGACTTCAAGAAGATCCTGGACAGCATCATGGCGTTCCGCGGCGAGGAATATCTGTGGTGGCAGGTGGCGGAGCTGGGCTTCGACAGCTTCATGGTCCGTACCCTGCGCTCCTGATCGAAACGCAAGGACGATGGAAAGCCCGGGCCCCTGGCCCGGGCTTTTTGCTTTTCGGCTCGCACCGGGTCTCTTTCGGGAATGGCCGGGTGTTTCGGCTTCTAAAGCCCTTGGGGGGCTAGATTTAGTCCGGCCCGTAAGCCATCATTCCCGCCAAGGACGCTTTTTAAAGAATGCGCCCAAGCGTCCGTAGAGGCGCAAAATTCCATGGGAGGAAGCAGCGAATGAAACGTCGTGAATTTTTGAAGGCTGCAGGCGTTGGCCTGGCCAGCACCGCAGTTGCCGCGCCGGCGATTGCCCAGTCTCAGCCTGCACTCAAATGGCGCATGCCTTGCAGCTGGCCGAAGTCCCTCGATACCCTCTACGGCGCCGCCGAGATCATGTGCAAATACGTCGGCGAAATGACCGACGGCAAGTTTGAGATCCAGCCGTTCGCGGCGGGAGAAATCGTGCCGGGCCTCGCCATTGTCGATGCCGTCCAGAACGGCACGGTCGAATGCGGACATACGGCCTCGTATTATTATTTCGGCAAGGATCCGACGTTCGGCTTCGGCACGTCGGTGCCGTTCGGACCGAACGCGCGCATCAACCTGTCGTGGCTGACCCAGGGTGGCGGCAACGAGGTCCTCAACGAATTTTACAAGAAATACAACCAGATCGGGATTCCGGCCGGCAATACCGGCTGCCAGATGGGCGGCTGGTATCGCAAGGAGATCAATTCGGTCGAGGATTTGAAGGGCCTGAAGATGCGTATCGGCGGCTGGGCCGGCCGCGTCCTGCAGAAGCTCGGCGGCGTGCCGCAGCAGATCGCCGGCGGCGACATCTATCCGGCGCTGGAAAAGGGCACCCTCGATGCCTGCGAATGGGTCGGTCCTTACGACGACGAGAAGCTCGGCTTCTACAAGGTGGCGCCGCACTACTATGCGCCGGGCTGGTGGGAAGGCGGCTCGATCCTTCACGCCATGATCAATCTCGACAAGTGGAACTCGCTGCCCAAGGGCTATCAGCAGGTTCTGGAGGCGGCGGGCCATTTCGCCCACAATTGGTGTCTCGCCAAGTACGACCACCTCAATCCGCAGGCTTTGCGCCGGCTGATCGCGGGCGGCACCAAGCTGCACGTGTTCTCGCCGGCGATCATGGAGGCGGCCTACAAGGCGACCCTGGAGCTGCACGCCGAGGTCGCCAAGGAGAACGAAAGCTTCAGGAAGGTCAACGACTCGATGCTCGCCTTCACGAAGAATGCGTATCAGTGGTTCACGGTGGCGGAGAACCCCTACGACCAGTTCATGATGCGCGCGATGCGCGGCTGATCTGCGGCGCAACGCGAGAAACCCCGGAGCTTCGCTCCGGGGTTTTTTGTTTCGCGCTATTCGCGCTATTTGAACAGCGGAAGCTCGGGGGGAGCCGTATCGAGCTGCGGGATTTCGATCTTGATGCTGTTCGGATCGACCGTCGACAAGCCGCGCTTGTAGTGCATCACCATTGCCGGGAAGACGATCACCAGCACCACCATGATGACCTGGATCACCACGAACGGCACCGCCCCCCAGTAAATCTGGCCGGTGGTGACAGGGTCGGTGCGCTTTCCGGTGACGCGGTCGACGAAGGCCTCCTTCGGAGCCACCGAGCGCAGGTAGAACAGGGCGAAGCCGAAAGGTGGATGCATGAACGACGTCTGCATGTTCACGCCGAGAATGACGCCGAACCAGATCAGGTCGATCCCGAGCCTCTCCGCCGCCGGCCCGAGCAGCGGGATGACGATGAAGGCGAGCTCGAAGAAATCGAGGAAGAAGGCGAGCACGAAGACGAAGGCGTTGACGAAAAGCAAAAAGCCGATCTGCCCGCCGGGCAGCGAGACCAGCAAATGCTCGACCCATAGATGCCCGCTGACGCCGTAAAAGGTCAGCGAGAAGACGCGCGCGCCGATCAGGATGAACACGACGAAGGCCGAAAGCTTGGCGGTCGATTCCACCGCCTGCCGGATCAGGTCGAACGACAGGCGGCGCTTGATCGCGCCGAGGATCAGCGCACCGACCGCGCCCATCGCGCCGCCCTCGGTCGGCGTCGCCACGCCAATGAAGATCGTGCCGAGCACGAGAAAGATCAGGAACAGCGGCGGCACCATGACGAAGGTCGTTTCCTGCGCGATGTGCGACAGGAACCGGAATTTGAACAGGCGATTGGTGATCCAGTTGAGGACGGCGATGGCAAAGGCGAAGATGATGGCGTTGAACATCGTCAGCACCACGAAATCCGCGCCGCGGGTGGTTGAGTTCCGCATCACGAACCAGCCGAACGTCGCCGCCACGACGGTGAGCAGGGCGAGCGAGGTCAAGCCGCGGCTTCCATTGGCTTCGCGAAAGCCCACCGCCTCGGCCGGAAGGCCGGGCGCCGCCTTCGGAAAGATCAGCGTCACCACGAAGATATAGGCGGCGTAGAGCCCGGCCAGCACGATGCCGGGGATGAAGGCGCCCTCATACATGTCGCCGACCGATCGGCCGAGCTGGTCGGCCATCACGATCAGAACGAGCGAGGGCGGGATGATCTGGGCGAGCGTGCCCGAGGCCGCGATCACCCCGCTCGCCACGCGGCGGTCATAGCCGTAGCGCAGCATGATCGGCAGGGAAATCAGGCCCATCGAGATCACCGACGCGGCGACCACGCCTGTGGTCGCGGCCAGCAGCGCGCCGACGAAAATCACCGCATAGGCGAGCCCGCCGCGGATCGTCCCGAACAATTGCCCGATCGTGTCGAGCAGATCCTCGGCCATGCCGGATCGTTCGAGAATGAGACCCATGAACGTAAAGAACGGGATCGCCAGCAGCGTGTCGTTGTTCATCACGCCGTAGATGCGGTCCGGCAGCGCCTGCAGAAAATCCGGCGCGAACAGGCCAAACTCGATGCCGACGAGACCGAACAGAAGGCCGACGGCGCCCAGCGAGAATGCCGCCGGATAGCCGAGCAGCAGGAACACCACCAGCGAACCGAACATGATCGGCGCCATGTTCTGAATAAGAAAATCGATCATGCGAAACTCCGGGAAACGCGGGCGGCTTCAGCGTTTTTCGATGGCGTCGACGAGATGATCGACTTCCGCTTCCAGCGGCTTTTGGAGAGCGACATAGGGGTCGGGGATCAGCCCGCGCATTACCGCGATGCGTTTGATCAACTCGGAAATGCCCTGCAGGAACAGGAGAGCGAAGCCGATCATGATCAGCGACTTGGCGGGCCATTGCGGAAGGCCGCCGGCATTTCCGGATTGTTCATTGAGCGCGAAGGAGCGCAGGAAGAACGGCACACTCGTGAAAATCATGACGATCGTCAGCGGCAGCAGGAAAAAGGCATGGCCGATGACGTCGATCGTGTTTCTCACCTGGCGGGGGAGGAGGTTGTTTATGATGTCGATGCGAATGTGCTCGTTCGACAAGAGCGTCCACGGCGAGCACAGGAGGAAGACGACCCCGAACAGAATCCACTGCAGCTCGAGCCATGAATTGGACGATGTATCGAACAGCTTGCGGACGACGGCATTGCCCGCCGAGATCAGCACCGCCGCCAGAATGAGCCATGAAAGCCACCGGCCCAGGCGCTCGTTGAGCGCATCGATGGCGCGGCTCACGCGCAACAATCCCTGCACATTTCCCCCCTGGTTCTTAGACGACCAGTCGCCCCTTGGAACGGGGCGGTCCGGGCCGGCCCCTTATCGTCAAACTAATCCGAACCCCGCCACGGGCGTCAATCGAAAGTTTGGCCAAGATCGCCGGGACGGGCGGCCTCGGCCGGGGCGCGAGCGGCCCATGGTGCGGTTTTTCAGGGTTCGGTGGTCGGCCTGGCCGAAAGATAACGGTGGCGGACGGTTTCGCGGTGAAGGGTGTAGATGCCGCTGGCGACGATCAGCCCGGCGCCGGCGACCGACCACAGATCGGGGATTTCCCCGAAGACAAGAAAGCCGATGCCGCCGCTAAAGATCAGCAGGCCGTAGCGGAACGGGGAGACGACCGACACATCCACGGATCGGAAGGCGAGCACCAGGAGGTAGGTGGCGATGCTGTAGAGGAAGGCGGCCGCCGCCAGCAGCACGAGCGCCCCGCTCTCAAGCATCAGCCAGTTTTCGCGCGCGCCGAGCAGCAGGCCGGTCGAGGTCAGCGCCAGCGCGCTGTACATCGCCACCGCCAGCGTCGGCACGCCCGGACTGATGCGCAGCGTCGCCAGGTCGCGCGCGGCCGCGCCGAAAGCCGCGCCCAGTCCGAGCAGCGCCCAGACATCCAGGGCGGAAGGCACGGGCTTCACCACGAGCATCGTTCCGGCAAGGCCGGCGACGATCGCGGCCCAGCGCCGCCATCCGACCGGCTCCTTGAAAAGCAGAACGGCGAGCATGGTCATGATCAGCGGCGAGGCGAGCACGATCGCGGACAATTCGGCTATTCCCATGTGTCCGAGCGCGGTGATGAACAGGCCGGAGGCTGCGGCGTCGAAAACCGAGCGCAGGATGACGGGCGGTCTCGCGGCGGATGGCACCAGGCGAATCTGGCGCATCGCCGCGAGGCTCGCGCCCAGCATGGCGACGGTAATCAGGCCGCGCGCGAACATGATCTCGCCGGCCGGATAGGCCTGCACGACGATCTTGGTCAGCGCGTCGTTGACCGTGAATGCGGCCATGGCCGACAAAAGCGCGGCGATTCCGCGGCGATTGGCGCGCAGGGACGGCAAGGAAGGAGCTCCGCAAAGCGCCCCCGGGCGGTCAGCCGCCGGTGACGCTCATGTGGCGAGTGAGGGCGGCACGTTTATGCCTGCGGTCGATGATGAAGTCATGTCCTTTCGGCTTGCGGGCAATGGCCTCGTCGATCGCCGCGTGTAGAAGCTCGTTGCCCTCGGAGGCGCGCAGCGGCGCGCGCAGATCGGCCGCGTCCTCCTGGCCGAGGCACATGAACAAGGTACCGGTGCAGGTGAGGCGCACACGATTGCAGGATTCGCAGAAATTGTGCGTGAGCGGGGTAATGAAGCCCACGAGGCCGCCGGTTTCGGCGACTTTCGCGTAACGCGCGGGACCGCCGGTGCGCAAATCGACATCGCTCAGCGTGAATTGCTCCTCGAGGCGCGCCCGCACCATCGACAGCGGCAGATATTGGTCGAGCCGGCCCTCGCCGGTTTCGCCGAGCGGCATGACCTCGATCAACGTGAAATCCATGCCGCGGGCATGCGCCCATTCCATCATCGCCGGGATTTCGTGTTCGTTGACGCTCTTGAGGGCGACGGCGTTGATCTTGACCTTCAGGCCGGCGGCCTGCGCCGCGTCGATGCCCGCCATCACCTTGTCGAGTTCGCCCCAGCGGGTAATGGCGCGGAATTTCCCGGCGTCGAGCGTGTCGAGCGAGACGTTCACCCGCCGGACGCCGTGGGCCTTCAGTTCGGCGGCGAATTTCTCGAGCTGGGAACCGTTGGTGGTGAGGGTCAGTTCGTCGAGATCCCCGCTTCGCAGGTGCCGCGACAGCGAGGCGAACAGGGTCATGATGTTCTTGCGGACGAGCGGCTCCCCGCCGGTCAGGCGCAGCTTGCGCACCCCGCGCTTCACGAACGCGCTGCACACGCGGTCAAGCTCCTCGAGGGTGAGCAGATCGGCCTTCGGCAGGAAGGTCATGTGCTCGGACATGCAATAGACGCAACGAAAGTCGCAGCGGTCGGTTACCGAGACGCGCAGATAGCTGATCGTCCGGCCGAATGGATCGACCAGCGGCGTATCTCGTTCCAGCGGGGCAGGGGCCATCGGGGAGTCCGGCGTCTCGCGGCTGAATTGTGGCGAATCGGACGTGGAAGGTCCAGCCGTCCGCGCCTTCCGCATATAAGCTCGCGGGAGGGGCGGTCAAAGGCGGCGGCCCATTGGCATCGCCCGGTCTGCGGCGGTATGGGAAAGCCATGACGTCCGCACAGACCGGCCAGTCGCCCTGGCCGACCGAAATAAAGCTCGGCAGGGAGCGCGCCGCGCTCACGGTGGCCTTCGACAATGGGGAGCGGTTCGCCCTGCCGGCGGAATATCTGCGCGTCAAAAGCCCGAGCGCCGAGGTGCAGGGGCATTCGCCGGATCAGCGGCAGACCGTGCCCGGCAAGCGCAACGTCCGCATCCTGGAGGTCCTGCCGGTCGGCAATTACGCCGTGCGGCTCGTCTTCGACGACCTGCACTCGACCGGCATTTATAGCTGGGAATATTTGCTCGAATTGGGCCGGCGCCAGGACGAATACTGGCAGGGCTATCTCGACGAGCTTTCGGCGAAAGGCCTGTCGCGCGACCCCCGCGCCTGAGGGGGCCGCGCGCGGCGGCTATTGTTGGATGACGACGCGCGCGCCCACTTTCACGCGATCGTAGAGATCCTTGACGTCCTCGTTGGTCAGACGGAAGCAGCCTGACGACACGGCTTGGCCGATCGTTTCCGGCTCGTTCGATCCGTGAATGCGATAGAGCGTCGAGCCGAGATACATCGCGCGCGCGCCCAACGGGTTTTCCGGACCGCCGGCCATGAAGCGCGGCAGGTCGGGCCGGCGCTTCAGCATCTGCGCCGGCGGCGTCCAGCCCGGCCATTCCTTCTTCGCGGTGACCGTGCGCACGCCGCTCCAGGTGAAGCCCGGCCGCCCGACGCCGATCCCGTAGCGGATCGCCTTGCCGTCGCCGAGAATATAATAAAGCCGCCGCTCCCGGGTGATGATGACGATCGATCCGGGCTTCTCGGTCGTCTCGAAATTCACCGTCGTCTTCGGGACCGGAGAGGTTCCGAACAAAGAATACATTTTTGAAGTGGGCGCGCCGCCGCTGAGGCGCCCGTCCGGGTCGCTCTGGAACTGCGCATGGCCTGCGCCGGTCATTGTCACGGTGAACGCGGCAGCAATCGCTGCGCGGCAGGCAATTCGCACCAGCATGGATCGGGCCCTCGTGCTGCTGATTCCGTTCCGGCAACGTCAGACGAATAGACCGCCGGCGCGCGGCGGGGAAGCCCCCGGAGGGGTGCTGCGAGGCGGCAAGCGCGCGCGATCCCGAACGCCGATGTCAACCGGGCGCGAGATTTGGTTTCAGCCTTCGCTTCGTGTCATCGACGCTGTGCCAGGCGCCGCGCGGAGAGACGGACACCCGGGAGTGTAAAGACGGATCGCCCATCGGTACGTGAGCAAACGTCATGCGCACGGCTCGAATATCGTCGGTCTGCATCGCCTGCGTAGCGTGGGCGAATTGTCCGCGGCGTCCTGCAGGCGGCCAGATTTTCGAGAAAACGCCGCTTCCACGGAAACGGCATGGTGGGCGCTGTAGGGATTGAACCTACGACCTCTCCCGTGTGAAGGGAACGCTCTCCCGCTGAGCTAAGCGCCCGTACCAGATGGCGGCAATTAACGAGCGCGTCCGCGGGGTGTCAAGCGAACCGCTGCAAGCGGCCCTCAGCGCACTGGCGTCGTCGGGGCCGTGGGCCAGGGCGAGGCTGCCGCCGGCGGCGGAGGCGGGGCGGCCTGATCGGGGGCGGGGGCGACCGTGGCCGGCGGCCTTCGCGGCGCGGCCGGCTTCCTCGGAGCCGGCTTCTTCGGCGGCGGCGCCGCCTCCAGCTCGGCGTAAACCGGGCTCGGGTTGAAGCGGGGATTCTTGTCGTCGCTGGTGAAGTCGGGGGGCACAACCTTCACAGGTATGGTCTGCGGCTTGTAGCCCTTGAGCGTGAAGGTCGCCGTCAGCTCGGTCGCGGGAATGGCGAGCGCGCAGGGCGTGCGGCAGGTCTGTCCGCCCGACGTCTTGACCTCGGCGCCCTGCGGTTCGGACTCGAATTGCAGCGTCAGGGTTTGCGGCTCCGTCTTGAAAATTTCGGAGCCCGACGAACACGCCACAAGAGTGAGACCGCAAATTGCGATAAACCCGGCTCTGTACATGGGTTTCCCCCTAGAGATCGCTCTTTCTCCCGCTCCATGGACGCGACCATACGGGGCGCACGCCACAGGTGCAACCGGGCTCGCATTGGAGGCAACGCCGCCGGGTCTCAGATTTCATACGCCGTGCGGAAGGCGCCCCAGTGTTTTCCGAAAACACGAATGGGAACGTCGATCTCGCGCATGACGACCACGACGCCGCCGCCCATGTCCCGGGGGTAGTTCTGGATGAGATAGGGTCGCACGTTCCGCGCTGCGGAAAGGCCGGCTCGGTCGTCGAAAATCCGCCTGTGGCGCGAGTTCGCCGTATTCCACGCAACATCTCCGGGGCGTTGCGGTTGCGAATAAATGCGATTGTGCACGCCGAGATAGCCGTTCCGATCCACGGCGACGCAGAAGAACATGCGCGGATCGGATGCGAGCAGCGGTTCCTGGATGGGCGGCAGGATTTCCTCGAGAACGGTCAGGAAGCGCGTGCGGTATTGCGGCGGGTCGGTTCCCTCGATCAGCACATATTGATTATCGAAAAGATCGTCGCGGCTGAGCTTGCCTGCCGACACCGCGTCTTCGAACGCCTTGCAAATCCTGGCCGCGGCATCGACGGCCCGGTCGATGAATTCGCGATTCTCCTCGCGGATCGCGGCGAGCTTGGCGCCGAGCGCCTCGCGCTGCGATGCGCCGAGATCGACGAACTCGATATGCAGCCCGAGCGGGGACAGGTTCACCGGCCTCACCTCGCACATGCCGAGACCGGAGATTTCCGCGCGCGCGATCGCGCCGACCGGGATCCTCGCCGCGTCGGCGGAGCGCACCAGCATCCCGTGTTCGGAAATGTCGCAGGTCTGGCCCCGGATCGTCGCGCCGGGAAGATGGAAGGCGACCGGCAGTTCGCAGGGCAGGCGGTCGGTGCGGCGACGGTCGCCGAATGCGGTCTGCCGCAGCAGCATCACGAAGCGTGCCCGCAATTTTTCGGCGGTCCGCGCGGCTTCGAGGCTCGACTGGCTGACGGTTTCGCTATGGCCGCTCGCCTCGGCGGCTGTCAGTTCGATTTCCTTGGCGCCGTCGGCCACATTGGTGACGAATTGGGAGGTCTCGGTGGCGCTGCGCGCGAGATCGGCGGTGGTGGCGTCCTGCTGGCCGACGGAAGCGGCGACCGCGGTGAAGACCGGGCGGATCGCCTCGATCGCCGTGGCGACGTCGCCCAACGCCTGGATCGACTGCGCCGCGTTGTGCTGAAGCTGCTCGATCTTGCGGGTGATTTCGTCGGTCGCCTTCTGCGTCTGACTCGACAGTGCCTTCACTTCGCTCGCCACCACGGCGAAGCCGCGGCCCGCTTCGCCGGCGCGCGCCGCCTCGATGGTCGCGTTCAGCGCGAGCAGGTTGGTTTGCTTGGCGATCGAGGCGATCAGGTGAATGACATGGCCGATTTCGCCGGAGGAGGCTTTCAGCCCGTCGACGCTCCGGGTCGCCGCCTGCGCTGCCTTGGTGGCACCGTCGGCGAGGGCGCTGGCCTCCCGCACCTGGCGGAGGATTTCGTTGGACGAGCTTGCGAATTCTTCCGTCGCCGTGGCGAGGTCGATGGAGTCGTCCTTGGCGTTCTTGGCGATCGCCGCCAACGCCTCGCTGCGGTCGCGAATCGAGGCGAGCGCGCGCGCGGAGGACTGAATGCCCTGGCGTACCGTCTCCGAGGTCCGCTGAACGTCGCGGATCATCGCCGCGAGGTCGGCCTCCAGCAGGTCGATGGTTTCGCGGATGGCTTCGAGCCGCGCGCCGTACACCTCTTCCGGCGCGCCCGGCGCTGCGATCGCGTGGTCCGGCGCGGGGGTGTGCGCCGCGGCCGCGGCAGGCGCTTCGTTCCGGCGCGATTTCAAAATCGCAAAGGGCATGAACTGGGCTGACCGCCTGGGCAGGTGACCCGGTCATTTGCCAGAATTATGGTTAATCGCCTGTTAACGACGGGCGCGGCCTGCGCGCGGGCGCAGGACGGCGAGGTCTAGGGCTTCGCCAGCCGGGCGAGGGCGGTCGGTAATTGGCCGAAATGGCTGATCGTGGCGTCCGGCTCGAAGCGCGTCACGGGCGTCTCCGTGTAGCCGAAATCGACGGCGATCACCGGGACGCCGGCGTTGCGGGCGAGGCGAATGTCCGTCTCCGAATCCCCGACCATGATCGTGCGGTTCTCCGCGCCGCCGGCGGCGCGGATGGTGCGGCGGAGAATCTCTGCGTCCGGCTTCTTCAGACCAAACGTGTCCTGGCCGCAGATCACGCGGAATTTCGAGCCGAGCTTCAGCGCTTCTAGGAGCCTTACCGACAGCCATTCGAGCTTGTTTGTGCACACGGCGAGGAGGAAACCGCGGGCGGCGAGTTCGTCGAGCGCCTCCTCCACCCCCGGGAAAGGGCGCGAATGCTCCGCGATATGGGCTGCGTAATGCTCCAAGAAGTCCGCGAACAAGCGGTCGAGCAGCCGTTCCTCGCCTCCGACCTGCCGCTTGCGCAGGCCACGTTCGAGCAATGGTCTGACGCCGCCTCCGATCAGCGGCCGTGCCTCCGCCACGGAGAGAGGCGCGACCCCCTCGCGCGACAGGATTACGTTCAGCGTCCCGATCAGGTCGGGCGCGGTATCGACCAGCGTGCCGTCGAGATCGAACACGATCAGCGGTTCAGCCATGCCATTCGGTACCGGCAGGGCGCTGTTCACACAAGCCCGCAGGCCCGCTTTTCGCACTAGGTTCCGCGCCCGAACGGCGCTAGACAGGCGCTCGACATCCGCTCCTCCACAAGCCCCGGCCATGGACATTGAAGGTCAAAAACGGCTTGCCGCCGCCCGCGCGCTCGATTGGGTCAGGGACGGCATGCGGCTCGGCCTCGGCACCGGATCGACCGCGCGCCATTTCGTCGACCTGCTCGGCGAAAAGGTGCGGGCCGGGCTCGACGTCGTCGGCGTGCCGACGTCGGAGGCGACCCGCGTCCAGGCCGCCTCGCTCGGCATCAGGCTGACCACGCTCGACGAGACGCCCGAACTCGATCTGACGGTCGACGGCGCCGACGAGGTCGCGGCCTCCGACCTCAGCCTGATCAAGGGCGGCGGCGGCGCACTGCTGCGGGAAAAGATTGTCGCCGCCGCCTCCGGCCACATGCTGGTCATCGCCGACGAGAGCAAATGGGTCGCCACCCTCGGCCGCTTCCCGCTGCCGGTCGAGGTCGTGCCCTTCGGCTTTGGCGCAACGCTCAGGGCTTTGCAAAAGGCGCTCGGGCTCGCGGACCGGGACCGGCTTGTTTTGCGGCGCGACAAGTCCGGCCATCCTTTCGTCACGGATGGCGGCCACTGGATCGTCGACGCGGCATTGGGCCATATTGCCGATCCCACGCTCCTGGCCGGCAGGCTGAGCTCCATTCCGGGCGTGGTGGAGCACGGATTGTTCATCGGGATGGCTAAGACGGTCATCATCGCGGGGGCCGATGGAGTTCGCGTCGCCGAACGCAGCCAGATCACGTCGTCGAAGGGGAGTCGTCCATGAAATTCACCGCACCGGTCCGCGCCGCGGCCATCCTGACCCTGCTCTTTTCGGTTGTCTGCGGCGCCCCGGTGCGCGCGCAGGAGCCCCCTGCGACGAGCGTGGCGCTAGCGAAGGAATTGATCCTGCTCAAGGGCGGCAATTCCATGCTTGATCCGATCATTCCCGGCGTGATCGAATCCGCCAAGAACGTGCTGCTGCAGACGAGCCCGATGCTCGCCAAGCAGCTCAACGAGGTGGCCGCCAATCTGCGCAAGGAGATGGATCCCAAGCGCGATGAACTCGTGACGTTGATGGCGCGCAATTACGCCTCCAAATTCACCGAGGCGGAGTTGAAGGACCTGCTCGCCTTCTACAAGTCGCCGCTCGGCAAGAAGATGATCACCGACGAGCCCCAGGTCATTGACCAGTCGATGGCGCGGGTTCAGTCCTGGTCCAATTCCTTTTCCGAGCAAATGCTCGTGCGTCTGCGCGCTGACATGAAGAAGCGCGGCTACGACATGTAATTTCATGGCCGAACGCGAGGTCGATCTTTTCGTAATCGGCGCTGGCTCCGCCGGCGTGCGCGCCGCCCGGATCGCCGCCAACCACGGCGCGCGGGTGATGATCGCGGAGGAATATCGGGTCGGCGGCACCTGCGTCATCCGCGGATGCGTCCCGAAAAAGCTTCTGGTCTATGCCTCCCGCTTCGCCGACGAATTCGAGGACGCGGCGGGATACGGCTGGACCGTTCCCGAGCCTTCCTTCGACTGGGCGACGCTGATCGCCAACAAGGACCGCGAGATCGCCCGGCTGGAGGCGGCCTATGTCGCCAACCTCGAACGCGCGAATGTCGAGATCGTGCGCAGCCGCGCCGAGCTTGTGGACGCCCATCTCGTCCGCCTGGTCAGGACCGGCGAGACGATCCGTGCGCGCTACATTCTCATCGCCACCGGCGGCTCGCCCTTCCACGGCGCCGAGATCGCCGGGCTCGAACACGTCATCTCCTCGAACGAGGCGTTTCACCTGCGCGAATTGCCAAGGCGCATCCTGATCCAGGGCGGCGGCTATATCGCGGTGGAGTTCGCCGGCATCTTCAGAGGGCTCGGCAGCGAGGTGACGCTCGTCTATCGCGGCGACAACATCCTGCGTGGCTTCGACGACGACCTGCGCGAGCATCTGCGCCGCGAGATGGAACGGCGCGGCATCAGGATCGTGACGCGGCAGACCGTGTCCTCGGTGGCGAAGGTCGATCACGGCCTCTGCGCGCAACTGTCGGACAACGAATCGTTCATGGTCGATCAGGTGATGTTTGCCACCGGCCGCAAGCCGAATGTCGCGGGCATTGGTCTCGGTGCGGTCGGCGTCAAGCTCAATGCGGCAATGGCGATCGAGGTCGACGAGTATTCGCAGACCTCGGTGCCGCATATCTATGCGGTGGGCGACGTCACGAGCCGCGTCAATCTCACCCCGGTGGCGATCCGCGAGGGGCACGCTTTCGCCGATACGGTGTTCGGCGGTAAGCCGACGCGGGTCGATCACCGCGATGTGCCGACGGCGGTCTTCTCCGAGCCGGAAGTCGGCGTGATTGGCCTGACCGAGGCGCAGGCGCGCAAGAGCCTAGCCCGGGTCGATATCTACAAGACGAGCTTCCGGCCGATGAAGATGTCGCTTGCCGGGCGCGACACCCGTTCCTTTTTCAAGCTCGTGGTCGACGGCTCGACCGGCCGGGTGGTCGGCTGCCATATCGTCGGCCCGGACGCCGGCGAGATGATCCAGCTCGTCGGGATCGCGGTGAAGATGAAGGCGACCAAGGCCGATTTCGACGCGGTCATGGCCGTGCACCCGACTGCGGCCGAGGAACTCGTCACCATGCGTGAGAAGGCCGCAAGCTACGTCCGCGAGGCGGCCGAATAGCCCGTCCCCGCGGGCCGATCGCCGATATGGCCAAGCCGGCCCATAAGCCGCTATAAGCCCGCCATATGAGCCGCCTTGCGGTGGTAGGAGTACGTGCCGTGGCCGAGCGTTGGAAGCCGGATAGCTGGCGGGGAAAGCCCGTCGTTCAGATCCCGGATTACCCGGACAAGGCCGCCCTCGCGGCGGTCGAGAAGCAATTGGCGACCTTCCCGCCGCTGGTCTTTGCCGGGGAGGCCCGCCGGCTCAAGAAGGCGCTGAGCCGCGTCGCCTCCGGCGAAGCCTTCCTGCTGCAGGGCGGCGATTGCGCCGAAAGCTTCGCCGAGCACGGCGCCAACAATATCCGCGACTTCTTCCGCGTGTTCCTGCAGATGGCGGTCGTGCTCACCTTCGCCGGCGGTTCGCCGGTGGTGAAGGTCGGCCGCATCGCCGGCCAGTTCGCCAAGCCCCGATCCTCGCCGACGGAAAAGCGCGACGGCAAGGAATTGCCGAGCTATCGCGGCGACATCGTCAACGACATCGAATTCACCGAGGCCGCGCGCACGCCCGATCCGCGCCGGCAGATCGAGGCCTATCGGCAATCGGCCGCCACGCTCAATCTGCTGCGCGCCTTCGCGCAAGGCGGCTACGCCAATCTCGCCAGCGTGCATCAATGGATGCTCGGCTTCGTGAAGGATTCCCCGCAATCCAAGCGGTACATGGAGCTCGCCGACCGGATTTCGGAGGCGCTGGAATTCATGCGCGCCTGCGGCCTCGATCTCGAAAGCCATCCGGAGCTGCGCACGACCGACATCTACACGAGTCACGAGGCGCTGCTGCTGGGCTACGAGGAAGCGATGACCCGCGTCGATTCGACGAGCGGCGACTGGTATTGCACCTCCGGCCACATGCTGTGGATCGGCGACCGCACGCGCCAGCCCGATCACGGCCATGTCGAGTTCTGCCGCGGCGTGAAGAATCCGATCGGACTGAAATGCGGGCCGTCGCTCAAGGCCGACGAGTTGCTGCGGCTGATCGACATGCTCAACCCGGATAACGAGCCCGGACGGCTGACGCTGATTTGCCGCTACGGCTCAGACAAGGTCGCCGACCATCTGCCGGCGCTGGTGCGGGCCGTGAAGCGTGAAGATCGCCGCGTGGTCTGGTCGTGCGATCCGATGCACGGCAACACGATCACCTCGGCGACCGGATACAAGACGCGGCCGTTCGACCGCATCCTCAACGAGGTGCGCGACTTTTTCGCCGTCCACGCGGCGGAAGGAACCTATGCCGGCGGCGTGCATCTGGAGATGACCGGAAAGGACGTCACCGAATGCACCGGCGGCGCGCGGGCGATCACCGATGCCGATCTCAACGACCGCTATCACACCTTCTGCGATCCGCGCCTGAATGCCGAGCAGTCGATCGACCTCGCATTCCTGCTTGCCGAGCTTCTGAAAAAGGAGCGCGCGGCCAAGGCCGTGCCCTTGTCGGCTGCATCCGGCCTCTGACCGCCGCGCCGCCCTCGCATCGTATGGTAAGCACGCGCTTGCCGCGCGTAGTTACCGCGAGGTAACCCGGCGCCGCCGATGTCGTGCCTTGCGCCGCTTTCGGGCGGCGAAGGCCTGTGGTTTTTGTGCGCCGTTAACGATTCGAGCGATCGGCGCTCCCTCGGCTGCGAACGTGGCAACGAATTGAAAGCAATTCGATTCAAATTTTACGCGCTCACGACGGGAGGCATTCGTGGCGCGTACAAGAACAACAAGATCATGCACGGCTCTTATTGTCGCGGCAGCGTTCGCTTCGGCGGCGCACGCCGCGCCAATGGCCGATGACGGACCGCAATGGCCGAACGTACCGTTGCCGGCGCCGCAGGAAGACGCCTCGCCGCTGAGTCGCGAGGCGTTCGAGGCGCGCTGGCCGTCCGTCCCGGATGACATCACCAATTCTGTGCCCGCGCGCCGCGAGCGGCGAGCGGTGTGGCTCGGCGAGGAGCGCGCGTCCTCCACGCCCTTCGCCGCGCAGGTGCCACCGGCTTTCGACGGCGAGCTTGGCGTCCGCTATTGGTTCAGTTGGGCCAAGACCGGCAAGGATCTTTACGACATGTCCGGCACCGGCATGGTATCGCGCCTGACCTATGACGGCATGCATGGCCATGCCGGTGAGGCATTCGGCCGTTTCGATCACACGAGCGGTTTCTATGCCAAGGGCTATGCCGGCGGCGGGCTGTTCTTCAACGGGCAGCTCAACGACGAGGACTTTCCGCCGGCGATTTCGCCCTATTCGAGCACGCTCAGCGATTTGAAGGGCAGCTCGCTTGCCTATGCGAACGCAGACCTCGGATTCAATCTCTGGCGCGATCCGCGATTCCGGCTCGGCGCGTTCGCGGGCTATCACTATTTCAACGAGCGCGTGAACGCCTATGGCTGCACGCAGATCGCCACCAATTCGGGGATCTGCGGCGTGTCGCCCGTTCCGCCCTCAGTCGAGGTGATCACGCAGGACAATAGCTGGCATTCGCTGCGCGTGGGCGTCGATTTCGACCTGCTGCTCGCCGAGCGCCTCAAGCTGCGGGCGGATGCCGCCTATCTGCCTTACGTCAAGCTGTTCGGCACCGACTGGCACCGGCTGCGGATCGGCACGCTGCCGGGTGACTTTGTCGACGGGATTCCGGAGGATGGCGTCGGCCGCGGCTATCAACTCGAGGCGGCGCTTTCCTACGCGGTCAACGAGAATGTCGATATCGCGGTCGGCGCGCGCTACTGGCACATGCAAAGCTCCGGCAACACGCATTTCGAGGGCAATATCGTGGGCGGCGGCGGATCGCCCCAGCCGGTGGATTGGAAGACCGACATTTTCGGGGTGTTCGTGCAGGGCTCATTCAAATTCGGCCCTTATGCGACCGGCAGTCTCTAGAGATTGTTCGTTCCGGCCGGCAGCGGGTGCTGCGGATTGCTCCGGCAGGCGGCGAGCCATCGCCGGCAGGCACGCGCCGTCATCCCGCGCGAGGCGGCGCAATGCCCGACCCATCGCGCGTCGCCGAGCCGTTCGGCGCCGGCGAGCGGTTCACGACA
The DNA here is from genome assembly GCA_035548355.1 of Pseudorhodoplanes sp. Lineage (GTDB taxonomy): Bacteria > Pseudomonadota > Alphaproteobacteria > Rhizobiales > Xanthobacteraceae > Pseudorhodoplanes. Next base: position 44,094 of record DASZTD010000048.1, on the reverse strand, counting down.
TGGCCGGACCACGGAGGCTTGCGCGCCCGACAGGATAGGGCCGGCCAGAACGCAGACGATCAGGAGCAAAGCGCGCATGGCTGACGCCGCACCGTGCATTGCGGAGGAGACGGGCGCAAGTTAGATCATGGTCATGAACGCCAGGCCCGCCGATCGACTCGCGATTGCCATCGCCCAGCTCAATCCCGTTCTCGGCGACGTCGCGGGCAATGCCGAGAAGGCGCGGCGCGCGCGCGGGCAGGCGAGGGAGGACGGGGCGGATATCGTCGTCTTCACCGAGCTTTTCATCGCCGGCTATCCGCCGGAAGATCTCGTTCTGAAGCCCGCCTTCCAGGCCGCCTGCCGCGCGGCGGTCGAACAGCTCGCGCGCGAGACCGCCGACGGGGGGCCGGCCATGGTGATGGGCACGCCGTGGCTCGACGGCGGCAAGCTCTACAATGCGGTGGCGCTGCTCGAGGGCGGGCGGATCGCGGCCCTGCGCTACAAGGTCGATCTGCCGAATTACGGGGTGTTCGACGAGAAGCGCGTCTTCGCGCAGGGGCCGATGCCGGGGCCGGTGAATTTCCGAGGCGTGCGGCTCGGCCTTCCGATCTGCGAGGATATCTGGTCCGCCGATGTCGTGGAATGCCTCGCCGAGACCGGCAGCGAGCTGTTGATCGTTCCGAACGGCTCGCCCTATTGGCGCGAAAAGGATGACGTGCGGCTCAATATCGCGGTGGCGCGCGTGACCGAGCAGAATCTGCCGCTGATCTACATCAACCAGATCGGCGGCCAGGACGAGCTTGTGTTTGACGGAGCGTCCTTCGCCCTGCATGCCGACCGTAGCCTCGCGTTCCGCCTGCCGGCCTTCGTCGAGACCGTCGTCACCACGCGGTGGGAGCGGGCGGGAGCGGGATGGCGCTGCGTCAACGGTGAGCAGGCGAGGCTCGAGGATACTGCGGAATCCGATTACACCGCCTGTGTTCTCGGCCTGCGCGATTACGTCAACAAGAACGGATTTCCCGGCGTCGTGCTCGGGCTTTCGGGCGGCGCCGATTCGGCGCTGTGCGCGGTGATGGGGGTCGATGCGCTCGGCAAGGATCGCGTGCGCTGCGTGATGCTGCCCTACAAGTTCACCTCGCGGGAGTCGCTCGAGGATTCCGCGCAGGTCGCGCGTGCGCTCGGGGTGAAATACGACGTGCTGCCGATCGCCGAGGCGGTCGAGGGCTTCGAGCGCGTGCTGCAGCCGGCTTTCGCCGGCACTGCGCGCGACGTGACCGAGGAAAATCTCCAGGCGCGCGCGCGCGGCACGATCCTGATGGCGATTTCCAACAAGTTCGGGCTGATGGTGGTGACCACCGGCAACAAGTCGGAAATGTCGGTCGGCTACGCCACGCTCTATGGCGACATGAATGGCGGGTTTAATCCGATCAAGGATCTCTACAAGACCGAGGTGTACCGCCTCTCGCGCCTGCGCAACGGGTGGAAGCCGCAGATCGCGCTCGGGCCGTCCGGGCGCGTGATTCCCGAAAACGTGCTGACGCGGGCGCCGACCGCGGAGCTGCGCGAGGGGCAGAAGGATCAGGATTCGCTGCCGCCCTACGAGATTCTCGATCCTATTCTCGAGCGGCTGGTCGAGCGCGAGGAGCCGATCGCGGCGATCGTCGCGGCGGGATTCGACGAGGCGACCGTCGTCCGCGTGGACCGGATGCTGAACGTGGCCGAGTACAAGCGCCGCCAAGCGGCGCCGGGAGTGAAGGTGACGCTGCGCAATTTCGGCCGCGACCGGCGCTATCCGATCACCAACCGCTTCCGCGATCCGGGCAAGCCCCTGCCTGCGCCGGACGTGTCGCTTCTCACCGCGCAGGCGGCAAGGACAGACGCGCTCGATTTCTAGCCTTCAGCGGACGACAGCTAGCGCGCGGGGATGAATTGCGGGCCGACGGAGCGGATCGGCTTTTTCGGCGCGCCGGCGTCGGAGGAGGCCTCCTGCGGAGCGGAGGTTTGCGGGGCGGGCGCTTCGCCCGGTTTTGCCGGAGCGGCGGACGGACGGATCGGGCGGCCCTGCGCGTCGCGCGGCAGCGACATCTGTCGGGCGCGATCCTCCGTCACCAGGATGTCGCCCTGCTCGAGCGTGGCGCGGCTCTCGACATTCTTCATCGCCTCGGCCCAGCTCTCGCCCGGGCGGCGGCAGCTGCAGCTATTGTCGAACTGGGTGCGGTATTTGAACGCGTTCGGCAGCTCGGTATAGAGCTTGCCGCTGAGCGAGGTGGCCTGCTGCATGTCCTCGCCGGGATTGCGATAGGAATAGAGCGCCACCTCGGCGGCCGGACACATCTTCTGGCATTTCAGCTCGTCGTCGCGGAAATGGTCCTGGGTCGTGGCGAAGGAGATCGGGAAGTAATAGCCGTCGCAGGTGCGCACGCAGACGGTGCGGAAGGTCGATCCGGCGCCGACGCCGGGGGCATAGACGGCGTTGTTGTTATTGCCGAACAGCCCGTCGAACAGCCCGCGCGACTGCGGCTCGGCGAGCGCGGCGCGGTATTGCGGGCCGCAATCGTTGCGCCCGAGCGCGATGAGCAGCGCCCGCCGCTGGCCGTCGCGCTCGTAATTGGCGCCCGCGCCCTGCAGCTTCTGCAGATCGTTCATGATGCGGTCGAGATTGTCGCGCATCGACTGGATCTGGTTGTTGAGCGGCCCGCATTGCGGCGACTGCCCGCGGAACAGATCGAAAAAGCCGGACCGCTCGCAGCCCTGGCGGCGCGACTGGGCGACCGCGCGGTCGAGCTCAGCCTGCTGGCGGCTCACCGCCTCCTCGTAGCGGCGGATCTGCTCGGCGCGCCCGGCATCGGCGGCGCCGCGATCGAGTGCCACGAGCTGCGCCTCGAGCCGCTGGCATACCGGGTTCGCGCCCGGCTGCGCCGGTGCGGGCGCGGGATAGGTCTGCGCCCGCGCCACGGCCGGGAAAGCGAGTGCCGCGCCGGCCAGGACAAGGATCGCCAATCGAGATCGAAGCATCGTGAGGATCATCCGCCGATGTGCCTGCCAAGGCCCGGCACCTGAATCAAGGACCGCTCCCCGCGTCAATCCGGCGTCGCTGGAATGACCGGCGATGGCTGCGCCCCGCGCCATTGGTAGGCCGCCCGCGCCCGTCCGGCAACATTATCCTTTTCGCGTTTCGCTACGCACGTTCCAAAAAATGCCACAAAGGATGATGGCCGCGCCGATGAAGGTAAAGGCATCCAGCGCCTCGCCAAAGAAAAGCCATCCGATCAGCGCGATCAGGGGAAGGCGGGCGAAGTCGATCGGCAGCACGAACGTCGCGTCGCCCGCGCGGAACGCATTGGCGAGGCAGTAATGCGCCGAAAGCCCGGCGATGCCGATGGCGGCGACCGGCAGGATCTGCGCCGCCCCGATCTTGGTCAGAAACGCCGGATCGCTGCCGGCAAGCCCCATCGGCAATTGCATCACGTTCATCCACAGCACGATCGCGAAGGGGCTTTCCGTCGCGGTCAGCTTCTTGGTGATGATGTTGAACACCGCATAGCCGAAGGCCGCGCCGAGCACCAGCAGTGCCGCCGGGCGGAAGGCCTCGAGGCCGGGACGCAGGATCACCAGCACGCCGAGGAAACACGTGACCACCACCGCCACGCGGCCCGCCGTCACTCTCTCGCCGAGGATCATCAGCGCGAGCAGCGCCGCCCATGCCGGCATCGTGAATTCCAGCGCGAAAACGGTGGCGAAGGGCAGAAGCGTGATCGCCAGCGCCCATGAATAGGTGGCCGCGAAGTGCACCGCGTTGCGCAGGAGATTGAGGCCGAACCGCCGCGGCGCGAGTCCCTTGCGCAGTTCCGGCTTCAATATGCAAAGCGCAAGCAGGATGACGACGCTGCCGAGGCTCCTGACCGCAAGAATCTCGAAAACGCTCAGGCCGCCGGCGAGCAGGCGGATGGAGATGGCAAGGGCGGAGAAGGACAGGAGCACGCCACCCATCCACAACACGACAAGGCCGATCTGGCGGGCTGTCACTTTATTTCCGGTTGGCTTGGCGCGAGGCTATTCGGCGTCGGGCTGATTTTCGGGGCGAGCTCTGTCGAAGGCGGCGAGCCTGTTGCAGGCGGCTTCGACGGAGAGGATGCGGGTGAAACGCTCGACCGGTACCTTGAAGCGGCGCGCGTTGTAAAGCTGCGGGATCAGGCAGATGTCGGCAAGGCCGGGTCGCGCCCCGGCGGCGTAGGGAGCCGGCGCGATCATCGCTTCGATCGCCTCGAAGCCGGTGACGATCCAGTGCGCGTACCATCCGGCGATGGCGGCCTGGTCCTGTCCCATCTCCTCGCGCAGATATCGCATCGTGCCGGAATTGTTCAGCGGATGGATGTCGCAGGCGATGATCTGGGCGAGCGCGCGAACCCTGGCGCGCTGCACGCCGCCGGCGGGCAGCAGCGCCGGTTCGGGAAAGGCTTCCTCGAGATATTCGATGATGGCGAGCGACTGCGTCAGTGTCTCGCCGCCGGCGAGAGTCAGCGCCGGCACACGCATCTGCGGATTGACCTCGCAGAATTCCGGCCGCCTGTGCTCGCCCCCGCCGCGCGCGAGGTGTACGGGAACGGCGTCGTAGGGCAGGCCCTTGAGGTTGAGTGCGATCCGCACGCGATAGGCGGCGGACGAATTGAAAAAGGTATAGAGCCTCACCGTTTCCCCCGCACGGCCGGCAGGAGGTTCAGCGGCGGCGGACGAAGGTCTGACGGCGCGTCGGCGGGGCGCCCAGTTGCACGCCCTTGTGGCGGAAGCTGATTCGGCCGCGGGACAGATCGTAGGGAGACATCTCGACGATCACCCGGTCGCCGACGCCGGTGCGGATTCGGAATTTGCGCATCTTGCCGGCGGTATAGGCCAGGATCTCGTGGCCGTTATCGAGCTTCACCCGGAAGTTGCCGTCCGGCAGCACCTCGGTGACGACACCGTCAAAATCCAGAAGTTCTTCTTTCGCCATATGGTCTCTCTCGAAAGGGAACGGGCGGCGGGGCCGCCCGGCGCGTTGCGGCTATATATACGATTTTTGCCCAGCGTTGAGGAACGCCACGCTGGCGATATCACCAAATCGTGGAGCCTGCTGCGGGGTTCGGTTCCTCTGGGCTGCGGGCTGCGCCTCCTTGTGCTCGGGCCTGCGGCCCGTGCGCGGGCGCTCGTGTTTCGCCCGGGATTCGGCGTGGGGGCGATCCTGACGCAGATGCTGCCGCCCGTGAGCCTTTTGCTCCTTCGGTTGTTCCGCCCGATGCGGGGCCGGCTGGCGCCCGTGAGCCCTTTGCTCCTGCGGCTGTTCCGACCGATGCAGGGTCGAGGGCACCGTCATGCGGATCAGCTTCTCGATATCGCGCAGATAGGCCCGCTCTTCCGCATCGCAAAATGAAATTGCGACGCCCGTGGCGCCCGCCCGCGCGGTGCGGCCGATCCGGTGCACGTAACTCTCCGGCACGTTGGGCAGGTCGTAGTTGAAGACGTGGGAAACGCCGTCAACGTCGATGCCGCGTGCGGCGATGTCAGTCGCGACCAGCGTGCGGATCGTGCCCTTGCGGAAATCGGCCAGCGCGCGCTCGCGCTGGTTCTGCGACTTGTTGCCGTGGATGGCATGAGCGGCGAGACCGGCCTTGCCGAGATGGCGCACGACTTTGTCGGCGCCGTGCTTGGTGCGCGTGAACACGATCGCGCGGTCGATCGGCTCGCTGCGCAGGAGCGCGGCGAGCAGCGAGCTTTTGCCGGCGCGATCGACGAGGATCACCCGCTGCTCGACCCGCTCAGCGGTGGTGGCGACCGGGGTCACGGCCACCTTCGCCGGGTTGCGCAGCATCTGCGCGGCGAGTTCGGAAGCCGCGGGCGGCATGGTGGCGGAGAAGAAGAGGGTCTGCCGTTCCTTCGGAAGCCGGGTGACAATCTTCCTGATGTCGTGGATGAAGCCCATGTCGAGCATGCGGTCGGCCTCGTCGAGTACAAAGACCTCGACCTTGTTCAGCCGAAGCGCGTTGCTCTGGATGAGGTCGTTCAGGCGTCCCGGGGTGGCGACGAGAACATCGACGCCGGACATCAGCCGCTGCACCTGCGGGCGCATCGACACTCCGCCGATTGCCAGCGCGACGCCGATCCGCAGATGGCGTCCATAGGTGCGGAAACTGTCCACGATCTGCGCGGACAATTCGCGGGTGGGGCTGAGCACCAGGACCCTGCAGCTCTTCTTTTCGAGCGGCGCCTGGCTCGCGGCCAACCGGTCGAGAATGGGAAGGGCGAAGGCGGCGGTCTTGCCGGTGCCGGTCTGGGCGATGCCGATGACGTCCCGGCCGTTCATCACGTGCGGGATCGTCTGGGCCTGGATCGGGGTGGGAGTGACATAGCGCTCTTCGGCGAGCGCGCGGGTAATCGGCGCAGCGAGGCCGAGATTTTCAAAATCGTTCAAGTGGGTTGCTTTCAATATGCGAAATCGTCCGGCGCAGCATGGCGCGCGGCGTCGCGGGGTTCTCTGGACATCCCGCGTGGTCAGGGTTGCCGGTGCAGTTATTCTCGGGAAAATGGGCGGGCAGAAAGCCTCTGGCTCTCGTTCACGCGGCCCGCAGGCGGCTCCAAAGCCGACTCCGATGGCACCTATATGGCCGCGAACTGTGTTGAATGCAAGGCAATAATCGTCAACGGCCGTTAACGACCGCTTGCCTCTGCCGCCTCGGCCGGGCCTGCCCGGCGCCTCAGGCCGGCATCCGCATCGACGAAAGAAGCTCGTTGCAGGCTTCCGCGCAGCGCGTGCAGGTGCGGGCGCAGACTTCGCAATGCCGGTGTGTTGCGGCGTGGCGTTCGCATTCGCTCGTGCAGGCGCGGCAGAATGCGATGCAGGTGGTCAATTGGGCTTCGACAAGCTGACGATGGCCGGCCTTGTTGGAGCGGGCGATGATACTGCCGGTGGCGTTGCATACCGTGGCGCAATCGAGATTGAGCCGGACGCAGGTGACGAGGTGCGACAGGTCGCGCTCGCCGAGGCAGGCGTCGGAACACGAGATGCAGGCTTCCTGGCAATCGGCGCAGGCCTCGATGCAGCGGCCGAGGACGTCGGTGTGGCTGAGCTTGTCCGGATGCGACCGAAGCATGGCAATGACGGACATCTGACAATCTCCTTCCGGGCGGCGTGGCTGGAGCGCCCGGACGGAAACAAAGACCGGCAGGCTTGGTTCCGGATCGCGCGGGTGGCGGTCCGCGAAAGCGCGAAACCCGCGGTCGGCGGCGTCGGCCGGTGTTGCGGCTGACGGCGGAAGCCGCGGCTAGCGGGTGCACTCGATCGCGACGAATTCGTCGCAATGGCCGCGCGTGCAGGCCGTGCTGGTCGGAACCGCGCCGGTGATCTCCTCGCGCTCGACCTTGCGATAGGAATTCGCCTGCCGGAACTCCCGCGACTGGCAATAGGCTGATGCCGCGGCCGCGCCGCAGGCGGCTCCGCTGGCGAGGCAACGGTCGATGCCGTAGCCGTCGGCATTGTTGGCGATGATGAAAATGCGTTTTTCGGCCTGCGCCGCGGTTGAACCGCAAACCACCGCCGCCGCAATGAGCATTACGGTTGAAACACGCATGGAAGCACGCTTCGCGCAAAAACGATGGCGCAATTATGCGGGCAAACCACTAAGGGTCTGTTAACCGGAATCGGATGCTTCGCACAAAGAGCCGATCGCCCGCGCCGGCGCAACCGGTGGATGGAATTTGTCCACCGCCGCGCCGGTGTCCTGATGCGTTGCCGGTGCGACTATCGTGCAACGCCGCCGCTCAATGCGCCGGCACGGGTGGCGGGAACATTGACCGTGGAGCGAGGCTGGTTTCCCCTCGCAGGGGGACGAAAACGATCGGGGAGAGAACGATCATGCTTCGCTGTCGCGCCGTCATTCTGGCGGCATCCTTGCTGACGCTGCCGTCCACGGCGGCGCTGTCGTCCGGCACGCCGGAGGAGCAGGCGGCCTGCCGGCCGGACGTGATGCGCTTCTGCAAGCAGGCGGGGACCGACGAGATGGTGGTCCTGTTCTGCCTCAAGGATCACCGCGAGAAGCTATCGAGGGCCTGCCGCAAGGTGCTGGAAGACAACGGCCAATAGCGCGCCTCGCCCCTTGACGGGGCGCGCCGCGTTGCCCATTCTGCCGCGCCATGACGAACCGCAACGCATTTTTCGGCATTTGCCGGGAGATTATCAGCTAGCGCCAAGCTGGCTGCGGCCGTCTTTTCTCCTCCTTGAGACAGAGAACGCCGGGCCAGCAGGCGCCGGGGGACTTCTCATGGAGCTGAAGCTCTACGACACATTGACGCGCGAGAAGCGGCCTTTTGTGCCGATCGATCCTTCGCGCGTGCGCATGTATGTGTGCGGGCCGACGGTCTATGATTTCGCCCATATCGGCAATGCGCGGCCGGTGATCGTGTTCGACGTGCTGTTCCGCCTGCTGCGCCATCGCTACGGCGAGGAGCATGTCACCTATGTCCGCAACGTCACCGACGTGGACGACAAAATCAACGCGCGCGCGGCCGAGGAGTATCCGAACCTGCCGCTGAACGAGGCGATTCGCCGCGTCACGTCGCAGACCGAGAAGCAGTTTCACGAGGACGTCGATGCGCTCGGATGCCTGCGGCCGACATTCGAGCCGCGCGCCACCGAGCACATCGCCGAGATGCGCGAGTTGATCGAGCGGCTGATCGAGAAGGGACACGCCTATATCGAGCAGGAGCACGTGCTGTTCAGCGTGCCCTCGATGCCCGATTACGGCGCGCTGTCGAAACGTCCGCTCGACGAGATGATCGCAGGCGCGCGCGTGGAGGTCGCGCCTTACAAGCGAAATCCGCAGGACTTCGTGCTGTGGAAGCCCTCGAAGGAAGGCGAGCCAGCATGGCCGTCGCCCGCCGGCATCAGCACGCCGGGGCGGCCGGGCTGGCACATCGAATGCTCGGCGATGTCATGGAAGCTGCTCGGCGAGACCTTCGATATTCACGGCGGCGGGATCGATCTCGTCTTCCCGCACCACGAGGATGAGATTGCGCAATCGCGCTGTGCCTTTCGCACGCCATTTATGGCGCGGTATTGGATGCACAACGGCTTCTTGCGCGTCGAGGGTGAGAAGATGTCCAAGTCCCTGGGCAACTTCATCACGATCAGGCAATTACTGGGCGACTGGCATGGCTTTGAGTGGCCGGGCGAGGCGCTGCGCTTCAATATGCTTCGAACCCAGTATCGGCAGCCGATTGATTGGACATTCGCCGGATTGGATGAGACGCACCGCATTCTCTGGGACTGGTACGGACATCTGAAGGACGTGCGCGCCGACGGAGAGCTGTCGACGCCCGCACTGGATGCATTGGCCGACGATTTGAATACACCCCTTTTGATAAACGAGCTTCACACGCTGCGTCGGGAGCGGAAATTCGCGGAGTTGAAGGCGACGCTTCTTTTTCTTGGTTTTTCCTGCGACCGCGACAAACTCCAAAGGCGGGTTCGCGCAGGAATGCGTACGACCATAAGCGCGCCTTATCTCAGAGAAGAAAATCAATTCTCCTCACCGACCGTGACCTATATCGACCATGAGAAAATCGAACAGTTGGTTGCGGCGCGCAGCAGGGCACGTTCCGAAAAGAATTGGGCCGAGTCCGACCGCATTCGCGACGAATTGGCCAAGATGGGCGTGGTGCTGAAGGATTCCAAGGACGGCACCACCTGGGAGATTGCGCGATGAAAAAGCCCGAGACGCCGTTTCCCCGCCACTGGCTCTACTACATCGTCCTCAAGATCGTTCTCATCGCCGTGGCGGTGGGTCTGGCGCTGAAATATTTCGGCTATTGGTGAGGCGATGAAGGAACGTCTTTATCTGTTCGACACGACGCTGCGCGACGGGGCGCAGATGAACGGCGTCGATTTCACGCTGCAGGACAAGCTCGCGGTCGCCGGCATGCTCGACGAGCTTGGCATCGACTATGTGGAAGCCGGCTATCCCGGCGCCAATCCGACCGATACGCAATTCTTCTCCGAGGAGCGGCCGGTCAGGGCGGTGCTTACCGCCTTCGGCATGACACGCCGTTCCGGGCGCTCGGCCTCAAACGATCCGGGCCTCGCCGCGCTGCTCGAGGCGAAGGCGGGGGCGATCTGCTTCGTCGCCAAGACCTGGGACTATCATGTGCGCGTCGCGCTCGAAACGACGCTCGAGGAAAATCTCGCCGCGATCCGCGACAGCGTGCGCGCCGCCCGAAGCCGGGGCCGGGAGGTGCTCGTGGATTGCGAGCATTTCTTCGACGGCTACAAGGCCAATCGCGCCTATGCGCTGCAATGCGCGCAGGCGGCCTACGACGAGGGGGCGCGCTGGGTCGTGCTGTGCGACACCAATGGCGGGACGATGCCGCACGAGGTGGAGGCGATCGTCGCGGAAGTGGTGAAGCTGATCCCCGGCGATCATGTCGGCATCCACGCGCACAACGACACCGAGCAAGCGGTGGCCGTTTCGCTCGCCGCCGTGCAGGCCGGCGCGCGGCAGATCCAAGGGACGCTGAACGGGATTGGCGAACGCTGCGGCAACGCCAATCTCGTCTCGATCATTCCGACGCTGAAGCTGAAGCCGGAATTTTCCGATCGCTTCGAGATCGCGGTGTCGGACGCCGCGCTCGGCGGCCTGACGCGGCTGTCGCGCAGGCTCGACGACATGCTCAACCGCTCGCCCGACCGGCACGCGCCCTATGTCGGGGCGAGCGCCTTCACCACCAAGGCCGGCATCCACGCCTCCGCCATCCTGAAGGATCCGGCGACCTACGAGCATGTCAAGCCGCAGGTGGTCGGCAATCGCCGGCAGCTTCTCGTCTCCGACCAGGGCGGCAAATCGAACGTGCTCGCCGAGCTTGACCGCATCGGCCTGTCCGTCGACAGGGACGATCCGCGCGTGACGCGGCTGCTCGAGGAGATCAAGGAACGGGAAGCGCAGGGCTTCGCCTACGAGGCGGCGGACGCCTCGTTCGAGCTGCTGGCGCGGCGGATTCTCGGCACGGTGCCGGATTTCTTCGACGTGGTGCAGTTCGACGTCAATGTCGAGCAGCGCTACAACGCGGTCGGCAAGCGCGTGACCGTCTCACTCGCCGTGGTAAAGGTGATCGTCGACGGCATTGAGCTGATCTCGGCGGGCGAGGGCAACGGCCCGGTGAACGCGCTCGACGTGGCGTTGCGCAAGGATCTCGGCAAATATCAGAAATACATCGAGGGCCTCGAACTTGTGGACTACCGGGTGCGCATCCTGAACGGGGGCACTGAGGCGGTGACGCGCGTGCTGATCGAAAGCGAGGACGAAACGAAGGACCGCTGGACGACGATCGGCGTTTCGGCGAACATCATCGACGCATCCTTCCAGGCGCTGATGGACTCGATCGTCTACAAGCTCGTCAAGGCGGGAGCGGCGACGTGATCGACCATGTTTCCGTCGGTGTGCGGGACCTGCGCGCGAGCGCGGCGTTTTACGAGGCCGTCCTCGCTCCGCTCGGCTATGCCCGGCTGGAAGACCGCGTCGCGACCGTCGCCTTCGGAAAGAAATATCCGGAATTCTGGATCAATCATCGCCCCGGCCGCCCGCCCGCCGGCGACGAGGGCGGCCACATCGCCCTGCGGGCATCGGGCCGGGAGATGGTCGATGCCTTTCACGCCGCCGCGCTCGCCCGCGGCGGCGCTTGCGACGGCGCGCCAGGAGAGCGGCCGCATTTCGGCGAGGGCTATTATGCCGCCTTCATCCGCGACCCGGACGGCAACAGGATCGAGGCGGTGACGTTCCTCAAGCGCGCTGGGAGCGGGAGCGGCTAGAGCCGCTCGGCGGCGCCGGCCCGCATCAGCTTTTCGGTCTCGGAGACCGGCCGCGCCGCCTCGCGCAGCATCGGCAAGATCCGTTCGACGCGGTCGGCCACGAGCAGCGTCACCTCGAGATTGGCGCGGATGAACTGCATCTCCTTCATGTGATCGAGGAGCTTGCACAGCGGATCCCAGAAGCCGCCGATATTGGCGATCAGGATCGGCTTTTTGTGGCGGCCGAGCTGCGCCCAGGTGAGCTGCTCGACCAGTTCCTCGAGCGTGCCTATCCCCCCGGGTAGCGCGACGAAGGCGTCGGACCGCTCGAACATGATGCGCTTTCGCTCGTGCATATCGCGCGTCACGATCAGCTCCTGCGCGTCGATGAGCGGCTTCTCCCGCGTTTTCAGAAATTCGGGAATGACGCCGGTGACCTGGCCGCCATGCTCCAGCACGGCCGACGAAATCGTTCCCATCAGGCCGATCGAGCCGCCGCCATAGACGAGGTGAATTTTGTTTTCGGCGAGGATTCGGCCGAATGCCTTGGCGGTTGCGGAGAAGGCCGGGTCGGAGCCGGGACCGGAACCGCAATAGACGCAGATGCTTTGGATGGTGCTCATCAGGATTTGGCGAAAACGAAATAAAATGCGCCCGGAAGGCGCTTCGGCGTTGATGTATGCCTTCTTTGTGCCTATTCCAAGAACATAAGACGCGCCTTGCGGGAATTGCCGCAGCGCGAAGGGAAAGCGCCTCAAGGGCTCTATGACTCCCCCTCCCGCCGCCCGCCCATCCGGTCCGCAAGGCACGCTTCTGCGGACCATCGGACACCTGTGGCCCTATATCTGGCCCGCCGACCGTCCGGACCTGAAAAGGCGCGTCGTCTTCTCGATGCTGCTGCTGCTCGCCGCCAAGCTCGCGACGATCGCCGTGCCGTTTACCTTCAAATGGGCCACGGACGCGCTCGCCGGGCATCCGAGCGCGCCCCGCCTCGGCATCCTCGATTCCTGGCTCGCCTGGGCGCTGGCCGGGCCCATCCTGCTGACGCTGTCCTATGCGGCGATGCGCATCCTGATGGCTGCTTTGACGCAGTTGCGCGACGGGCTGTTCGCCAAGGTGGCGATGCACGCGGTTCGCCGCGTCGCCATCCTGACCTTCGAGCACATGCACCTGCTGTCGTTGCGCTTCCATCTCGAGCGCAAGACCGGGGGGCTGACGCGCGTGCTGGAGCGCGGGCGCAACGGCATCGAGACGATCGTGCGCATGGTGGTGCTGCAATTGTCGCCGACCATCCTGGAGGCGGCGCTGATAGTGGCGGTGCTGCTCTGGCAATTCGACTGGCGTTACGTCGCCGCGATCCTCGTCACGATCGCGCTCTATATGGGCTTCACCTATCTCGCGACCGAATGGCGCATCGCCATCCGCCGTCGCATGAACGACAGCGACAACGACGCCAACACCAAGGCCATCGACTCTCTACTCAATTACGAGACGGTGAAATACTTCACCGCCGAGGAGCGCGAGACGCGCCGTTACGACCGCTCGATGGCCCGCTACGAGGAAACGAGCGTCAAGGCCTATACCTCACTCGCCGTTCTCAATGCCGGGCAGGCGCTGATCTTCACGTTCGGCCTAGGCGCGGTCATGGTGATGTGTGCCTACGAAATCTCCGCCGGGACCAAGACCGTCGGCGACTTCGTGATGATCAACGCCATGATGATTCAGCTCTATCAGCCGCTGAATTTCATGGGAATGATCTATCGCGAGATCAAACAGGGCATCATCGATATCGAGACGATGTTCTCGATACTCGGCCGCAAGCCCGAGGTGAACGATAAGCCAGGCGCCGGGCCGCTCAAGGTCGGCGCGGGCAATATCCGTTTCGAGAATGTCGAGTTCTGCTACGAGCCGGAGCGGCCGATTCTGCGCGGCATCAGCTTCGAGGTTCCGGCCGGCCACACTGTCGCCATTGTCGGTCCCTCCGGCGCCGGCAAATCGACCATCTCGCGCCTGCTGTTCCGCTTTTACGACGTCAGCGGCGGGCGCATTCTGATCGACGGACAGGACATCCGCGAGGTGACGCAGGCGTCGCTGCGCGAGGCGATCGGCATGGTGCCGCAGGACACCGTGCTGTTCAACGACACGATCCGCTACAACATCCGCTATGGCCGCTGGGAGGCGACGGACGCGGAAGTGGAGGAGGCCGCGCGCCTCGCGCAGATCGACGGCTTCATCCGCATGTCGCCGCACGGCTACGAAACCGAAGTCGGCGAGCGCGGGCTGAAGCTTTCCGGCGGCGAGAAGCAGCGCGTCGCCATCACCCGCACGATCCTGAAGTCGCCGCCGATCCTGCTGCTCGACGAGGCGACCTCGGCGCTCGACAGCCACACCGAAAAGGAAATCCAGGATGCGCTCGAGCGCGTGTCGCGCGACCGCACGACGCTCGTGATTGCTCACCGGCTTTCCACCATCATCGGCGCCGATGAAATAATCGTGCTCGACAAGGGCCGCATCGCCGAACGGGGCACGCATCAGCGTCTGCTCGAGATGGGCGGACTTTACGCCGGCATGTGGAACAGGCAGCGCGAGGCCCAGGAGGCGCGCGAGAAGCTTGCGCTCGTCGCCGAGGAGGAGGGGGCGCCGAATCGCAATCCGCCACCCTCCGAGGACGACATTCCGGTTGCAGACGGGCTGCGCCCTGATATTCCAACACCGACTGCCGCGGAGTAGCTGATGTCGGTTCTCAATTCCATCCGGTCGCAGATCGCGCCGGTCCATCCGGAGGGCTATCCCTTTATAGGGATTTTCGCCCTGGCGAGCCTGATCCTGTTCTGGCTGTGGACGCCGCTCGGCTGGATCGGGACCGTGCTGACTGTGTGGTGCGTGCTGTTCTTCCGCGATCCCCCGCGCGTCACGCCGCTGCGCGAGGGCCTCGTCGTCGCGCCCGCCGACGGCAGGATCAGCATGATCGCGAGCGTGGTGCCGCCGCAGGAGCTTGGGCTCGGCGACCGGCCGCTGCAGCGCATTTCCATCTTCATGAGCGTGTTCAATTGTCACGTGAACCGCAGCCCGGTCGCCGGGCGGATCGAGCGAATCGCCTACCGCGCCGGAAAATTCCTGAATGCCGATCTCGACAAGGCGAGCGAGGACAACGAGCGCAATTCGCTGGTCGTCGTGACGCCGGCCGGGCGCGTCGGGGTCGTGCAGATTGCCGGTCTGGTCGCGCGGCGGATCGTCTCCTTCGTGAAGGAAGGGCAGGCGATCTCCGCCGGGGAACGCTTCGGCCTGATCCGGTTCGGCTCGCGCGTCGATGTCTATCTGCCCGATGCCGCGCGGACCCTCGTCGCGGTCGGGCAGTCGGCGATCGGCGGGGAGACCGTGCTGGCCGACCTAAAGGCGGTCGAGCCGGTGCGCAATTTTCGCGTCGATTGAGCGCGTTAACGAAGCGCGCCGCGCGGCATGGCGGATGCGGGCGGCAATCGTTATATTGAGGCCATGATATTTCCGCCCTTCGATCCAGACCGGACCGAGACTCGCCGCCGGCGCTTCCGGGCGATACCGGTGCGGACGCTCGTGCCGAACGTCATCACGCTGCTCGCGCTTTGCGCGGGGCTCACCGCCATCCGACTGTCCGTCGAGGGCCGGCTCGAATGGGCGCTGGGCGCGATCGTTTTCGCCGCCATCCTCGACGGCATCGACGGGCGCGTGGCACGCCTGATCAAGGGCCAGTCGCGCTTCGGCGCCGAACTCGACAGCCTCGCCGATTTCGTCAATTTCGGCGTGGCGCCGGGCCTGATCCTGTATTTCTGGGGATTGAACGAAATCGGATCGGCCGGGTGGATCGCCGCGCTGGTTTTCGCGATCTGCGGCGGGCTGCGCCTCGCCAGGTTCAACGTCATGAGCGAGGATCCGAACCAGCCCGCCTGGGCCTCGAATTTCTTCACCGGCATGCCGGCGCCCGCGGGCGCGATTACCGTTCTTCTGCCGGTCTATATCAGCCTGCTCGGCGGGCCGCATTTCGCGGTCGTGACCTTCCTCTACACGCTGCTGATCGCATTCCTCATGGTGTCCACACTGCCGGTCTATTCCGGCAAGAAGATCGGCACGCGCGTCCCGCCGGAAGCGGTGCTGCCCGTCTTCGTCGTCGTCGTTCTGTTCGTGGCGCTGCTGGTCAGCTATCCGTGGCAGGTCCTGACGATCGGCACCGTGGCCTATCTCGCGGCGCTGCCGTGGAGCTATCGCGCCCATCGCCGGTTCGCGCAGGCGGCGCCGGCCGAACCGGCAGACGCGGGCGAGCCGCAGCAGGCCGGAGTCCAGCCGGCCTCCGCGATATCCCCGACGCTCGCCGCTAACGATGACGAGGATCGTCCCGCGCGGCTCAACTGATCCGTCCGCGCCGGCGCGCTGAAATTCCATACAATCGCCGGACTGGGTCCGTTACCCTTTCGGCATGGGAATCAGCCGGCGCAACCTGATGCGTCTGGCGGGTGCGAGCCTTGCCGCACCCGCGCTTTCGCGCGGGGGGCTGGCCCAGGCGCCGCAGGTCACGCTGAAGCTGCACCATGCCGCGCCGCCTATCGCCAATGTCCATGCCCGCCTGCTGACGCCGTGGGCGAAAAAGATCGAGGAGGAGAGCCGCGGGGCGCTGCGGATCGTGATTTTTCCCTCGATGCAGCTCGGCGGCACGCCGCGCGATCTTTACGACCAGGCCCGCGACGGGGCCGCCGATCTGGTGTGGACCGCGCCCGGCGCGACGCCGGACCGCTTTCCGGGCATCGAGACTTTCGAGCTGCCTTTCGTCGCCGGCAAGCGCGGCAGGACCAATGCCGAGGCGGCGCAGGATTTTTACGAGACGCATCTGCGTGCGGAGTTCGGCGAGACGCGGCCGATCGCCGTGCTCGCCCGCGACGGCGGCGTGATCCACGCGAACCGCCCGGTGATGTCGCTCGGCGATGTCAGGGGCCTGCGGCTTCGCCCGCCGACGCGGCTGGCCGGGGAGGGATTGCAGGCGGCCGGCGCGCGGCCGGTCGCGGCGCCGCTGTCGCAGGTCGGCGAGTCGCTGGCCAACCACGCGCTCGACGGCTGCATCGTGTCGTGGGAGATCGCGCCCAGCATTCGCGCGAGCGAGCTTGCGAAATTCCACACCGGCTTCGGTTCGCCGACATTCGCCGCCGTCACGTTCGTTCTTGCCATGAACAGGGCGAGATACGAGTCGTTGTCCGCCGATTTCAAGGCCGTACTCGACGCCAATGGCGGCCGGCATTTCGCGGCGCTGGCCGGCTCGATGTTCGACGAGCAGTCGGCGATCGCCGAGGAGGCGGCCGGCAGGCGCGGACATTCCGTGGCGGAATTCTCCGCGCATGAAATCGGCCTGTGGCGCAAGGCCACGGAGCCCGTCACTCATGCCTGGCTGAAACGGATGAAGGACCGCGGCTTGGACGGCGAAAGGCTCCTGGCGGAGGCGAGACGCGCAGTGGCGAAATACGAAGGCGGCTGAAGCGGAGGCGGGTCGCGCGGCGGCCCCATCCTGCCGCACGGCTTTTCACCGCCCGGGCAGCGGATGGCCCGGCATCAGCTCGTAGGGATGCGCCCAGCCCGGCAATTGCTTCATTCGCTCGAGCCATCGGCCGATATTCCTGAAGGTGCCGGGAATGTCGAAGCCGAATTCCTCGGCCGGATAATAGAGGTAGCCGGTCATCGACACATCGGCGATGGTCGGCCGCTCGCCGGTGAGGAACGGCATCTTGCCGAGCCGGGTATCGACGATGCCGAGATTACCCTCGATCCGTCCGCGCAGGAATTGCAGCACGGCCGGATCGCCCGCGGGCCTGGCGAAATTCCTCAGGAAGCGATAGGGGCCGAGAAAGCCGTTGACCTTCTGGTTGTCGAAGATCATCCAGCGCAGGGCCTCGAGCTCCTGGTCCTCGGCGGCCGGCTGGAATTGTCCAGTCCGTCTCGCGAGATAGGTGAGGATGACTCCGGATTGGGTGAGCTTCTTCGCACCATGGATGAGCACGGGAACCTCGCCCATCTCATTAATGTTGTTTCTGAAGTCCGGCGTCCTTTGCACCATCTTGTCGAAGAAATCGACAAAGATCGGCTGCCAGTCCGCGCCGATGAGGTTGAGCATCAGCGCCGCGCGGTAGGCGTTGCCGGATTGAGCAAAGCAATAAAGCTGATAGTCGGCCATGTTTTCCCCCATGCGCCCCACCGGAGCAATTGCCGGTTTCTAGAAGAATATCCCGAGGCTGTTCGTCTCGACCTCGGGGCCGGGCGGACCGTCAGCCGGGATGCCAGAGCCTCGATCTCACGCGCATCGATATCCATCGATTCCTCGAGCAGCCGGAGGCCGAGGGCATCCGGCTGCCGTCATCGCATCGTTGGAATGACGAATTCGGCGCCGCCCTTGGTGCCGGACGGCCAGCGGGCGGTCACGGTTTTCGTCTTGGTGTAGAAGCGGATCGAGTCGGGGCCGTGCTGGTTGAGGTCGCCGAAGCCCGAACGCTTCCAGCCGCCGAAGGTGTGATAGGCGAGCGGCACGGGAATGGCGAAATTCACGCCGACCATGCCCACATTCACGCGGCTCGTGAAGTCGCGCGCGGTGTCGCCGTCGCGGGTGAAAATCGAGACGCCGTTGCCGTATTCGTGCTCGCTCGGCAGCCGCAGCGCCTCCTCGTAGTCCTTCGCGCGCACGACCGACAGGACCGGGCCGAAAATCTCTTCCTTGTAGATCGTCATGTCCGGCGTGACGTGATCGAACAGGCAGCCACCCATGAAATTGCCGTTCTCGTAGCCCTGCAGCTTGAAATCGCGCCCGTCGACCTTCAGCTCGGCGCCTTCTTTCACGCCGATGTCCACATACTTGCGGACCTTCTGCATATGCGCGCGGGTGACGAGCGGGCCGTAATCGACCTGCGGGTCGGTCGAGGGGCCGATCTTGAGGCTTTCCACGCGCGGGATCAGCTTTTCGACGAGAATGTCGGCGGTCTTCTGCCCGACGGGCACCGCCACCGAGATCGCCATGCAGCGTTCGCCGGCGGAGCCGTAGCCCGCGCCGATCAGCGCATCGACCGCCTGGTCGATGTCGGCGTCCGGCATCACGATCATGTGGTTCTTCGCCCCGCCGAAGCATTGCACGCGCTTGCCGTGCGCGGTGCCGGTCGAATAGATGTACTGGGCGATGTCGGAGGAGCCGACGAAGCCGATCGCCTTCACCCGCGCGTCGGTAAGAAGCGTATCGACCGCTTCCTTGTCCCCGTTGACCACGTTCAGCACGCCTTCCGGCAGGCCGGCCTTGACGAACAATTCCGCAAGCCGCATCGGCACGGACGGATCGCGCTCCGAAGGTTTCAGGATGAAGCAATTGCCGCAGGCGATGGCGGGCGCCGCCTTCCACAGCGGGATCATCGCCGGGAAATTGAACGGGGTGATGCCAGCGACCACGCCGAGCGGCTGGCGCATGGAATAGAGGTCGATGTTGGGGCCGGCGCCCTCGGTGAATTCGCCCTTCATCAAGTGCGGGATGCCGCAGGCGAACTCCACCACCTCCAGGCCGCGCTGGATATCGCCCTTGGAGTCGGCGAAGGTCTTGCCGTGCTCGCGCGACAGGAGGCGGGCGATGTCGTCATGCTCGGCCTGGATCAGCTCCAGGAACTTGAAC
The DNA here is from genome assembly GCA_035548355.1 of Pseudorhodoplanes sp. GTDB lineage: Bacteria > Pseudomonadota > Alphaproteobacteria > Rhizobiales > Xanthobacteraceae > Pseudorhodoplanes. The sequence continues at coordinate 24,643 of DASZTD010000048.1, read as the reverse complement.
ATGACGCGCGCCCGGCGCTGCGGGTTGGTCGCCGACCAGGCCGGGAAGGCCGCCTGGGCGTTGGCGATCGCCTTTTCGACCTCGGATTTGCTGGCCAGCGCGACCTTGGCCTGGACATCGCCGGTATTCGGGTCGAACACATCGCCGAACCGCCCGGATGTGCCCTTGACGGCCTTGCCGCCGATGAAGTGTCCAATTTCGCGCATGTCCCTGGTCTCCCTTTGGTCTTTTTGAGGCCTCCCGGCCCGGCCGTAATGGCATAGCGCAGGGATTCGGCCCACGCCAAGCCGCCGGTCGGAATTTATTAGCCTTTACGGTCCTTTAACAGCGCCAGGCCTAGAGTGCCGCCCGTTCGTTTCGAGCGGCATTGTCTGTTTGTGGAGTTCGTTTTCATGGATCTCGCAACCGGCTTGGGGCTTCTTGCGGGGGCCATCGTGCTTGTCACGCTCATTCTCATGGGCGGCGACCTGCGCATGTTCGTCGATCTCCACGCCTTCATCGTCATTTTCGGCGGCTCCTTCGCCGCCACCCTGATCCGCTTCCCGCTGTCGTCCATTTTCCACGGCCTGCCGCTCGGCGCGAAATTCGCCTTCACCCTGCGCCGCATCAGCCAGCGCGAGCTGGTGGACGAGATCGCCGGGCTTGCCGAGATCGCGCGCAAGAACGGGCCGATCGGGCTCGAGCGGGTGGAGATCGAGGACACCTTTCTCGCCAAGGGCATCCGTTTCGTGGCCGACGGCTACGATGCCGACTTCATCCGCGACAATCTCGAGCGCGACCGCGACAATTTTCTCACGCATCTCGACGAGGGCCAGAAAATCTATCGCGCCATCGGCGATTGCGCTCCGGCCTTCGGCATGATCGGCACGCTGATCGGCATGGTGCAGATGTTCGCCAACATGACCGATCCCTCCAAGCTCGGCCCCTATATGGCGGTCGCGCTGTTGGCGACGTTCTACGGCGCGGCGGTCGCCAACCTGTTCTGCCTGCCGATCGCCGACAAGCTGCACCTGAAACAGTCCGACGAGGACATCAACCGCACGCTGATCATCGACGGCGTGCTCATGATCCGCGACGCCAAGAGCCCGACGCTCGTGCGCGAGATGCTGCTCGCCTACCTGCCGGAAAAACATCGCCAGGAAGAAGCGGAGCTTGCCGCCGCCGCCTGACGGCGCCGGGTGACGACGATGGCGCGCAAAAAACAGCAAGCTCACAGCGGCGGCCACGGCTGGTTCGTGACATTCGCGGACCTGATGGGCCTGCTCGTCTCGTTTTTCGTGATGCTGGTCGCCTTCTCGACGCAGGACCAGGCAAAATTGCAGATCGTCGCCGGCTCGATGCGCGATGCGTTCGGCGTGCAGCAGAACGTGCGCTATTCCGGGCTGATCGAGGTGGACGGCTTGCCGACGCGGCCGCGGCTGAAGAATGCAGCGCATATCAACCCGGAGGAAGCGTCCTCGACGCCGAGCCCGGACGAGCAGGCGCGCGACCGCGAGCGCGGCGTGCGCGCCAAGAACGATCAGGCCTTCGCGCTCGCCGCCGCCTCGCTGCGGCAGGCGATGCAGGACATGCCCGACATCAACGAGATATCCAAGCATATCATGGTCGAGGAAACCCGCGACGGACTCAATATCGAGATCGTCGATCAGGACGGGCGCTCAATGTTCCCGGAAGGCAGCAAGGAACCCTACGAGCGCACACGCCGCCTGGTGCAGAAGCTCGCCGCACAGTTCAAGCCGATGCCGTATCGCATCTCCATCACCGGCCACACCGCCGCCTCGAGAACGCCCCCGCGCCCGGGATACGGTCCCTGGGATTTGTCTGCCGACCGCGCCAACGCGATCCGTCAGATCCTGGAGGAGGAGGGTGTTCCCGCGGGTCATATCTACATGGTCGCCGGCCGCGCCGACACCTCGCCCCTGTTCCCGGACGATCCCTACATCGCCGCCAACCGGCGGGTGACGATCACCCTGATGCGCGAGGAGCCGCCGCTGCCTGCGAATTTCAAGCCTTGACGCGCGCCCGGCCTATGATCCGGACGGCAAGGTCCCGCTGCCTCGGGCCCGCGCGGGCCTGAGCCGGCGCGGGCCTACGTGGTGACCGCAGGCTTCCAGGGCACCCTCGCGCGAGGCCCGGGGGAGTGCTATAAGCCGCGCCCCGCCGCATCGCATTGCGGCGCACGGGCAAGAGCCAATGGTCACTTCACCTGCCGTTTCTCCCCGGGACGATGGCGTCCATGTCGGGGAAAGTTCTCCCGCAAGCCGATTGGCCGCGCTGACGCTCGGAAGCGTCGGTGTCGTTTACGGGGACATCGGCACGAGCCCGCTCTATGCGTTTCGCGAGGCGCTGCATGCGGCCCAGGACGGAGGGCAGGCGACGCGCATCGTCGTGCTCGGCGTGCTGTCGATGATCCTATGGTCGCTGATCGTCGTGGTGACCGCCAAATACGTCCTGATCCTTCTGCGCGCCGACAATAACGGGGAGGGCGGCACGCTATCGCTGACCGCACTCGCCACGCGTGTGCTCGGGCGCCGCACGACTCTCGTTTTCACGCTCGGCATGATCGGCGCGTCGATGTTCCTCGGCGATTCCGTGATCACGCCCGCGATCTCGGTGCTGTCCGCGGTCGAAGGCCTCAACATCGCCTTGCCCGCCTCGTCGCATTTCGTGCTGCCGATCACGATCTTCATCCTGATCGCGCTGTTCACGGTGCAGAGCCGGGGAACGGCGAGGGTGGCCGCGTTCTTCGGCCCGGTCATGGCGGTGTGGTTCGTGTCGATCGCCGTCGCCGGCGCGATGCACATTCACGAGGACCCTTCGGTGCTCGCCGCAATCAACCCGCTCCATGCCGTCACCTTTCTCTACCATCACGGCCATATCGGCCTGATCACGCTCGGGCTCGTCTTTCTCGCGGTGACCGGCGGCGAGGCGCTGTACGCCGATCTCGGCCATTTCGGGCGGGTGCCGATCCAGAGCGCCTGGCTCGGGCTCGTCTTGCCGTCGCTGCTGATGAATTATTTCGGGCAGGGCGCGCTGGTGCTCGCCCATCCCGACGCCATCGAAAATCCTTTCTACCGACTCGTGCCGGACTCGCTGCTACTGCCGATGATCGTGCTGGCGACGGCGGCGACGATCATCGCAAGCCAGGCGGTGATCACGGGCGCCTTCTCGCTGGTGCGCCAGGCTATCCAGCTCGGGTTGCTGCCGCGTGTCGCCATCGTGCACACCTCCGAATCCTTTGCCGGGCAGATCTATATTCCGCGCGTCAATACCGCGCTGCTGATCGGCGTTCTCCTGCTCGTCGGCATGTTCCACACATCGAGCGCGCTCGCATCCGCCTACGGCATCGCGGTCTCGACCACCATGGTAATGGACGGCGTGCTCGGTTTCATCGTGATCTGGCGATTGTGGAACTGGCGCTGGTGGCAGGCGGCGCTGCTGATCATTCCCTTCGTCATCGTCGATTCGACATTCCTCGCGGCGAACCTGCTCAAGCTGTTCGAGGGCGCGTGGGTGCCGCTGCTGTTCGGCATCGCCATGGTGCTGTTGATCCTGACCTGGCGGCGCGGCACGGCGATCCTGTTCGCCAAGACGAGGCGCTCGGAGGTTCCGCTGGAGACGCTGCTGCGCAGCCTGGAGAAGAAGCCTCCACATATCGTGCCCGGCACCGCCGTCTTCCTCACCAGCGATCCGGCCTCCGCGCCGACCGCGCTGATGCACAATCTCAAGCACAACAAGGTGCTGCATGAGCACAACGTGATCCTGACCATCGTCACCGCCGACACCCCGCGCGTGAACGATGACGAGCGAGTGACGATCACCCCGGTATCGCCGCATTTCAGCCGGATCGCGCTGAAATTCGGCTACATGGAATCGCCGAACGTGCCGAAGGCGCTCGCGGTCGCGCGCAAGCTCGGTTGGCAGTTTGATATCATGTCGACGTCGTTCTTCCTGTCCCGGCGCGCGCTCAAGCCGTCGGCGCATTCGGGCATGCCGCGCTGGCAGGACCGGCTGTTCATCGGCATGGCGAAAAGCGCGAGCGATGCGACCGACTTCTTCCAGATACCCACCGGCCGCGTCGTGGAAGTCGGCACGCAGGTCACCGTTTAGGGACAAAAAGGGGCGGCAGGCCCGCCAGGCCGTTCATGGCTGAGGTCACTCATCCGCAGACCGCGGTTCCGGTGGAGCACGGCAAAACCGGCTTCTGGGCATTGACGCTCGGCAGCATCGGCGTCGTGTACGGCGATATCGGCACAAGCCCGCTTTACGCGCTGCGCGAATCCGTGCTGGCGGTCACCGATTCCGGCCAGCCCGCGGACGGGCAGGCTGTTTTCGGCATTCTCTCGCTGATCATCTGGGCGCTTCTGATCGTGGTCACGGCCAAATATGTCGTGATTCTGCTGCGGGCCGACAACAACGGCGAGGGCGGCACGCTGGCGCTGATGGCGCTCGCCAGCCGCGCGCTCGGCCGTCGCGGCGGCACGCTCGTCTTTCTCGGCATCGTCAGCGGCGCACTGTTCTACGGAGACGCGATCATCACGCCGGCCTTGTCCGTGCTGTCGGCGATCGAGGGCCTGAAGGTCGTGACCCCGGCCTTCGATCATTCCATCGTGCCGATCACGGTGCTCATCCTGTTCGCGCTGTTTGCGGTGCAGTCGCGCGGCACGGCGCGGGTGGCGGCGTTCTTCGGGCCGGTGATGCTGGTATGGTTCGCGACGCTCGCGGTCTCCGGCTTCTGGCACGCGATGCGGAACCCGGTCGTTCTCGCCGCGTTCAATCCCGCTTACGGCATGGCCTTTCTCGGCAGTCACCGCCTGGTTGGGTTCGTCACGCTCGGCGCGGTGTTCCTGGCGGTGACCGGGTGCGAGGCGCTCTACGCCGATCTCGGGCATTTCGGCCGCAACCCCATCCGTTTCGCCTGGCTGTTCATCGCGCTGCCGGCGCTCGCCATCAATTATCTCGGGCAGGGCGCGCTCGTGCTGGCCGATCCGAAGGCGATCGAGAATCCGTTTTTCCTGCTCTATCCGGACTGGGCGCTGATCCCGATGGTGGTGATGGCGACCGCCGCGACCGTGATCGCGAGCCAGGCGGTCATCACCGGCGCCTATTCGCTGACCAGGCAGGCGATCCAGCTCGGGCTGCTGCCGCGCATGGAGATCCGCCACACCTCGGCGGCGCTGGCGGGACAGATCTATCTGCCGCGCGTGAATGTGCTGCTGCTGCTCGGTGTGCTGCTGCTGGTCGCGCTGTTCCGCTCGTCGGGGGCGCTCGCCTCGGCCTACGGCATCGCCGTCACCGGCACGATGGTCGTGACCACGATGATGGCCTTCATCGTCGTCAACAAGGTGTGGCGCTGGTCGCTGGCCGGCGCCGCGCTGCTGATGGCGCCCTTCCTGTTCGTCGATCTGACCTTCCTCGCGGCCAACCTGCTCAAGGTGTTCGAGGGAGGCTGGATTCCGCTCGCGCTTGGCGCGGCGGTGATGACCGTCATGTACACCTGGCGGCGCGGCAGCCGGATCCTGTTCGAGAAGACCCGCAAGCACGAGACGCCGCTCGTCGATCTGGTGAAGGCGCTGGAAAGGAAGCCGCCGCAACGGGTGCCGGGCACCGCCGTGTTTCTCACCAGCGATCCGCAAAGCGCCCCGACTGCGCTGCTGCACAGCCTCAAGCACTACAAGGTCCTGCACAAGCACAACGTTATTCTGACGGTCGAGACCGACCCCTCGCCGCGCGTGCCGGAGGCTGAGCGCGTGCATATCGAGCCGCTGAGCCCGACCTTCATGCGCGTCGTTCTGCGTTTCGGCTTCATGGAGACGCCGAACGTGCCCGGCGCGCTGGCGATCGCCCGCAAGCTCGGCTGGCAGTTCGACATCATGTCGACGTCGTTTTTCCTCTCGCGGCGGACGCTGCGGCCCGCCAAGCAATCCGGCATGCCGCGCTGGCAGGATCGGATGTTCATCGCCCTGGCCAGGACCGCCAACGACGCCACCGACTATTTCCAGATTCCGACCGGCCGCGTGGTTGAAATCGGCACGCAGGTATCGATCTGACGGGGACATCGCGCGATGGCCGTTGACGCCAGCGGCCGCCCGGTGCTTCCTCGCGGATGGAGCGCCCCGCATGGACCAGTCAGAACGCCCGCCGATCGTGCACGATCTGTCGCCGCAGGATGTCGCGCGCGGCCTGGCCGAAGGCCGCGTCCTGCTGGTGGATGTGCGCGAACCGAACGAGACGGCGGTCGAGAGCTATCCCGACGCGGTGCTGGTGCCGTTGTCGCAATTCGATCCCGCCGATATTCCCGATCCGCAGGGCAGGCAGGTGGTCTTTGCCTGCCGGTCGGGAAGGCGTTCGGTCACGGCATCGCTGGCGGCGCAGGCGGCGGGATTTCCGTATGACAGCCACCTTGCCGGCGGGCTGCTGGCCTGGAAAGCGGCGGGCCTTCCGACCAGGACCTGAAGGGGACAGACGAATGCTTCGATTGGCCAGATGCCTTGCAGTGATCGCGGTGGGCGCGCTCGCCGCGCCGGCGCCGCTCCTTGCCCAGAAGGAACGCACGCTCAACGTCTATAATTGGTCCGATTACATCGACCCGTCGGTGCTCGAGGATTTTTCACGCGAGACCGGCATCAAGGTGAAATACGACACGTTCGATTCCAACGACATTCTCGAGACCAAGCTGCTGACCGGCAAATCGGGCTACGACGTCGTGGTGCCGACTGCCTATTTTCTCGAACGCCAGATCAGGGCCGGCGTGTTTCAGAAGCTGGACAAGTCGAAACTGCCGAACCTCGTCAATGTGTGGCCGGAGATCGCGACCCGTCTCGCCCGTTACGATCCGGGCAATCAATACGCGGTCAACTACATGTGGGGGACGACCGGCATCGGCTACAACGTCAGCAAGGCGCGGGAGGCGTTCGGCGTCCCGATCGATTCATGGGAGGTGGTGTTTAGGCCGGAGAATCTCGCGAAGTTCAAATCCTGCGGCGTGATGATGCTCGATTCGTCCGACGACATCCTGCCGGCGGCGCTGCATTATCTCGGCCTGAACGAGAACACGACCGCCCAGTCCGATCTGGAAAAGGCGGCCGATCTTCTCGCCTCGGTGCGGCCGAGCGTGCGCAAGTTCCATTCCTCCGAATACATCAACGCGCTCGCCACCGGGGAAATCTGCTTCGTCGTCGGCTGGTCCGGCGATATCAAGCAGGCGCAGAAGCGGGCGGCGGAGGCCAGAAACGGGGTGGAGATCGGTTACGCCATCCCGCGCGAGGGCGCGCAGATGTGGTTCGACAATTTCGCCATCCCGAAGGACGCCAGGAACGTCGCCGAGGCGCATGAATTCATCAATTACATGCTGCGGCCGGACGTGGCGGCGAAAAACTCGAATTTCGTCGCCTATGCCAATGGCAACCTCGCCAGCCAGAAGCTGATCGACAAGGCGGTGATCGGCGACCGGACCGTCTATCCAGACGAGGCGACGCTGAAGAAGCTCTACACCATCAGCGCGCACGATGCGAAGACGCAGCGGATCATGAACAGGCTGTGGACGAGAATCAAGACGGGCAGATAGCGCAAGCCCCGCGCGGCCGGGCCGGCGGGCTCAGCGCCAGCGCCGGTGCAGCCAGAGCCACTGGTCGGGATATTCGCGGATCCAACCTTCGACCACATCGGTGATGACCTGCATCGTGCGCTGCACGTCGATCTTTCCCTCGGCATCGCGCACCGGCCGGATTTCGTCCGTCAGTTCCGCGTGGAAGCGGTGTCCGGGCAGGCGCACCGCGCGCACGCCGTGGATCGGACACTCGATCTGGCGCGCAAGGCGCGCGATCAGCGGATTGACCATGGTTTGGCGCCCGAAGAAGGTGACCGGCACGCCGCGGCGGAAATACTGATCGACCAGCATGCCGACATGCAGGCCTTCACGCAGCGCCTCGGCAAGCTTCATCGGCGCGTCGAGGGTGGTGCTGATCAGGCGGCCCATATTCAGCGCGCGAATGTCGCGGATCGCGTCGGCGACCGGGCGGATGTTGGGCGTTCGGTAGAGCACCGCGCTCGGCAGCCCGTGCGCCGCGCCGGGAAGGGCGGGCAATTCCCAGTTGGCGAGATGAGCGGCGAAGATGAGGGCGGGCTTGCCGTCGTCGCGCAGCCTGATGAAACGCTCGACGCCTTCCTGGGTGAAGGAGATGTGGCCTTCGCCCGGGCGGGCGGGGTCGTGGTCCCAGATGCGGTCGAGATGGGCGAATTCGGCGGCCAGCCGGCCGAGATTGTCCCAAACGCCGGAGAGGATCTTTTCGATCTCCTCGGGCGACTTTTCCGGAAATGCGGCGGCGAGATTGGCGCGCCCGATCTTGTGCTCGGGGAGAAAGGGACCAATGCGGCGCATCAGCGCGCCGAGACCGTCCGCCATCCGGTGCGGATCGAACCGGCGCACCAGCCGGAGCGCGAGCACCGCCAGATAGCCGAGCGCGATGTCGCGCCATTGCCGCAATTGCCGCTTGAGCCGCAGCATCAGAACGTCACGACGATTTTGCCGAACACCTTGCGCGTCTCGAGCCGCGCGAGACCTTGCCCGAAATTCTCAAGCGTCACTTCCGTGTCGATCACCGGCAGCAGGCCGCCGGCCATCTTGGCAAGCCCGTCGCGGATGTTGCGCATCGAGGCGCCGAAGGAACCGTGGATCTTGTATTGCTGCTGGAAGAGCTGCATCAGGTTGAGCTGCACGGTCGGGCCGGCCGTCGAACCGCAGGTGGCGAGCCGCCCGCCGCGCTTGAGGCACAACAGCGAGTCGTTGAATCCCTCGCCGCCGACATGCTCGAACACGACGTCGACGCCCTTCTTGCCGGTAAGCTTGCGGGTGATCGTGGCGAAGCGGTCGGTGCGGTAATTGATCACGTGATCGGCGCCGATCGCTTTCGCCTTCTCGATCTTCTCGTCGTCGCCGACCGTGGTGATGACGGTGCAGCCGATCGCCTTGGCCATCTTGATCGCCACCGAGCCGATGCCCGAGCCCGCCGCGTGCACGAGGATCGTCTCCCCCGGCTGAAGCTTCGCATTGTCGAACAGCATATGCTCGACGGTGGAATAGGCCACCGGCGCGCAGGCGGCATCGCGCAGCGAGACCCCGTCCGGAACGGGAATGACGAGCCTAGCCTGCATGTTGATCAGCTCTCGGGCAAAGCCATCAACGTGAAACCCCATCACCCCGGCCGGGTTTTCACAGAGATTGTCGCGCCCCTCGCGGCAGGCCTTGCAGGCGCCGCAGGTGAGAGCGCCGTACATCACGACCTTGTCGCCGGGCCTGAAGTTTGTCACTTGCGGCCCGACCGCCACGATCTCGCCGGAGGCCTCGACCCCGACCACGACTGGCAGCGTCCGCTTGGCGAAAGCCATGCCGCGAAAGCCCCAGAGATCGAGATGATTCAGCCCGACCGCTTTCACCCGCACCTGCACCTCGCCCGGGCCGGGCGCCGGCGGGGCGGGCAGGTCGGTCAGCTCAAGTTTGCGGTCGGCGACAAGGGCGAGCGCACGCATGGCGGGGAAAGAGGCTCCGCGGGAGGGGAGGAACGTGACGTTTGCCTATCGCCCCGCGAAGGGCGGCGTCAACCTGCATTGCTGTCGCCCCGCGCGCGCAAGCGAATGGTGGAGAGACCTATCCCGGCTCGCCGGTCAGGACGAGGCAGGTATTCTGCCCGCCGAAGCCGAAGGAATTCGAGATCACGCGCCGGACGCGCGCATCGCGCGCCTTGTTCGGCACGACGTCGAGCGGGATGGCGGGGTCGGGCACTTCGTAATTGATGGTCGGCGGAATGCGCTGGTTGAGGATGGTCAGCACCGACACCACGGCCTCGATCGCGCCGGCGGCGGTCAGCGTGTGGCCGACCATCGACTTGTTGGACGAGATCGGGATGTTCTTCAGGTGCTCGCCGAACACGGTCGAGACCCCGAGATATTCCATCTTGTCATTTTCCGGCGTCGAGGTGCCGTGCGCGTTGATGTAATCGACGTCGGCGGGTGTGACGCCGGCATCGGCCAGCGCGTTGCGCATGCAGGAGATCACCGGCTTGCCGTCCGGGCTCGAGCGCGTGCGATGGAAATTGTCGGCTTTCTCGCCCACGCCCTCGACGATGCCGAGGATTTTCGCTCCGCGCGCGACCGCGTGGTCGTAGTTTTCCAGCACGAGGGCGGCCGCGCCCTCGGCGAGGACGAAACCGTCGCGGTTCTTGGAGAACGGGCGCGAGGCTCCCTGCGGCGAGGCGTTGTTGGTGGAGAGCGCGGACAGGAGCGAGAAGCGCACGACCGATTCGGCGGTGATCGATCCGTCCGCTCCGATCGCGAGCGCCGCCTCGCATTCGCCGCGCTGGATCGCCTCGAGCCCGAGCTGGATCGCCGTCGCGCCGGAGGCGCAGGCGGTGGTCAGCGAGATCGGCGAGCCCTTGGTGCCGAAATGCTCGGCAAGATTGTCGGGGACAACGCCGTATTTCGATTCTTCGTAGAACCTGCGGAATTCAGGCCGGCCGGCGGCGCGCACGAGATCGCCATACTCGATCTTCTCGTTGGCGCCGGAAGCGGCGGCCAGCGCGAAACGCTGCGGCCATTCAATCTCGATCGGCGGGAAGGCGAGAAAGAGCGGGCCGGGGAAATCGCCTTTCGACCCGATGCCCGATTCCGCGATCGCCTCGGTCCCAGCCAGCCGCGCGAGCTTCTCGGACAGCGTGGCCGAATGCATGCCCTCTTCGTAAACGTGATCGACCGCGCCGGCGATGGTCGTGCGCAGTCCCTCGGTGGCGAAGCGGGTAATCGTGCGGATGCCGGACTCGCCCGCGGTCAGCTTTTTCCAGTTGTCTTCCTTGCCGGTGCCGAGCGGGGTGACGATGCCCATGCCGGTGATGGCCACAACCGGCCGTCCCTTCCTGTCGCGGTGTGCCATCGAAAGCCCTCTCAATCGACCCGTTCGATCAGCGCCAATCCCTCGCCGCGCCAATGGCCGACGCTCGTCACGAGCGCCTGGGAAATACCGCCGGCGGGCGTATCTCCCGTATCGCCGCTGCCCGAGGGCGGGAACAGGGTGCCCGCCCGGATCGCCTGGCAGCCGAACGCGATATTGGCGAGGAACTGCGCCTCCATCCCGTTGCCGATGTAGGTCGTGGTGGCGCGGACCGGAAGCCCCGTTTCGGCGAGAACCTTCTTTTCTTCCGAGGTCGCGGGTTCCGCCCCGGAGGCCCCGGAAATCACGACGGCGCTGTCCTTTTTCACCGAGGGCATGACCGCGGCGATTTCGTTGCGCAGGGTTTTCTCCGACTCGCCCGCCTTGCGTAGATTGCGGCTCGACTGCACCGAGGCGAGGCGGGCGATCGGCTTCGCCCCGCGCCTTTCCGCATGATCCCGGCTTTCGATCACCACGAAGGCGCCCATCGCCGCGAGCGCGAGCGCCCCGTTCGGACCGCGATCCCAGACCGGCCTGAACGGGGGTTCGAGCAGCGGCGTGCCTAGGCGGAAAAGGAGCACGAGATCCCAGCGCGTGCCGTTATAGGCGCCGCCCACGAGACAGACCTCGCTCTGGCCCCCCGCGATGCGCGCATGCGCGACCCGCAATGCATCGACGCCAGAGGCTTCCTCTCCCATGAAGGTTCGCGAGGAGCCGACCACGCCATGCACGAGCGAGATGTTGCCCGCGAGCAGGTTCGGTAACTGCGCGAGGAAAAGGGTGGGGCGAAGGTCGCTCATCAGCCTTTCGTTGACGAAGGCATCGGGCTTTTCGCTCTTGCGCACCTCGGTAAGGATGGCGGAATCGACGGCGACGTCGCGCTCGCCGCCGCCGGCGGCCACGATCATATCGGCCCGGTCGAGGATTTCGGTATTCTTGGCGATGCCGGCATCGGTCAGTGCCAGTCCGGCGGCATAGACGCCGATGCGCTGCCAGGCTTCCATTTGCCGCTGGTCGCCCTTCTTGGGGATTTGCGTGTCGAGATTGAGCGGCGGGGCCGGGAAGGTGATGTAGGGCGCGAAGGTCTTGTCGTCGTAGGGCGGGGGGCCGCCGGCTGCGAGGCGCGCCCAGTTGGCCTGCGGGCCTTCACCGAGGGCCGTCACCAATCCGAGGCCTGTGATGATTACGTCGCGTCGCGCGGTCACTTCTTGAAATCCTCGAGCGGAAAATTGAGCCGCTCCGCCCAGGACGTCATGGTGTTGTAGAATTCGGGGCTCGGATAAGGAACTATACGATAGGTGAGGCGTGCATCCGCCATCACCTCTCCGCCCGAGCGGATGACGCCGTCGGCGATCGCAAATCCCGAGCCCTCATGCACGATATGGCCTTCGGTTTCGAGCTCCATGCCGGGCGTGATGACGTTGCGGACCTTGCCTTCCTTGATCGCGGCGAGGACCGGCAATCCAGTGAAGCCGGTGATACCCGAGACGAGCCAGCCGCAGGTCTGCGCCATCACCTCCATCATCAGCACGCCGGGCATGAGCGGGAAGCCGGGAAAGTGGCCCTCGAAGACCGGGCTCTGCATCGGCACCCTGGACTGCGACCTGATCCGCCGCTCGCCGGCTTTCACCTCGACGAACCGGTCCACCATCTCGAAATATTCAAGGCGCATCAGCCCCCCAACCCGGCCCCGGGCCTTCGAGCGAAAGGCAGGATCAGGCCGTGCCCTTAGCGGCGATCAATTCGTCGATCCGCGCGCACAGGTTCCGCAGCACGAAATATTGTTCGGTGGTCGCCTGACCGTCGTTGATCTTCTGCGTCCATTGCTCGAGCGGCAGCTTGATGCCGAAGGCCTTGTCGATCGCGAACGCGATGTCAAGAAAGTCGAGACTGTCGATCTTCAGGTCGTCGATCGCATGACTGTCCGGCGTGATCGTGTCGCGCGGAATGTCGCACGTTTCGGCAATGATATCGGCGACTTTATCGAAAGTGGTGGACATCGGGCGCTCTCACGTATCCGCTGGGTGCCGGGGCGGGCTCTCAACCCCGGCGCGAAGGACGGCTTCGGTTGCCGCTGGAAGGGCCCCCTATAGCGAAGGAAGGCCCCGAATTCAACGGCGGCGGCACTTTCGCAGGGGACAAGGGGACCTGGCCAGCGGAGCGCAAGCTGTTGTGCCCGCTATCAATTCCGCGCCGGAAAACGGCGCCCCGCTGCTTGCTTGAAGGCTTCGTCCAGTGCTTTACAGCAGCTGGGCGTGGCTCGCGCTTGCCGCGGGGCCGCCCAGAAAAGCGACGGGAACCCCGATGATCGCGCGCCGCCACGTCTTTCTCATCATCGGCTATGCCCCGATCGCAGTCGAGACGCAGCATCTGTGGTTCAAGCGCTCGTTCGAGAAATTCGGCAGGCTGTGGGGGGCGAGGGGGCGCGTCTGCGACCTGATCCGGGACGGCGAGGGCAAGGGCGCGCACTGGGTGATCGAGACCGAGGGCCCGAACTGGAAGGTGGAAACCACCTACGAGCCGCTGGCTTGGGACGACATCATCCATAGTGACGTGTCGCGGCCGCTATGGTCGCAGGTCGCGGGCACCGTTTCGGTGTTTCTCGAATATCTCTGGAGCGGAACGCTCTGGCGCTATTTCCGCGCGCGCTGGACCTACGGCATGTTCTTCCTGCTTCCGTTCTTTCATCTCGCGCTGTTCGCGGCGGCGGGGCTGCTCGCGGCATGGGGCGTGACGCAATGGCTCGCGCCGGGCGGCGCGGCGCGCTGGCTGTCCTTTGCCGCGATCACGCTCGCGGTGTTCGCCGCTGGCCTCTATTGGCCGGGACGGCGCTGGCACACGCAGCACATTCTCGTCGACTGGATTTTCTCGCGCGATTTCGCGCGCAACCGCCGCCCCGACATGACCGCGCGGCTTGAGATCTTCGCCGAGCGGATCGGCGAGCGGGTGCGCGCCAACACCGCCGACGAGGTGGTGGTGGTGGGACATTGCCTCGGGGCGGGGCTCGCCGCTTATGCGCTTTCGCGCGCGCTCGACCGCGACCCGGAGCTTGCCCGCCGCGGGCCGAAGCTGTGCTTTCTCACCATCGGCGCGACGCTGCCGAAATTCTCGTTGCATCCCAAGGGCGAGCATATCCGCCGCGCGGCGCAGCGCGTGGCCGCCGAGCCGGGGATCGCCTGGGCCGAATATCATTCGCGCGAGGACGCGATTTCCTTCTACAAGTTCGACCCGGTCCGGCACGTGCGCCAGACCGACCGCACCGACAAGAAGCCGTTCATCCGCCGGGTGCGCATCAAGGACATGGTGGAGAGCCATACCTGGAAGCGCATCCGCTTCCGCTTCCTGCGCGTGCATTTGCAGAGCTTCCTCGCCAACGAGAAGCGCACGCCGTACGACTATTTCATGTTCGTGTGCGGACCGATCCCCTTCGCCGACGCCATTGCCGCGCCGGGTGGCCCGACGAGCTTCATCGGCGCCGACGGCAGCTACAGCCCGACCGCGTCGGCGACGCCGGTGGCGGCGAAGGGCGCGCTCACGCCCGACGACGGCGATGTCGTGCGCGAGGAGGAAATGCTGTGACGCTGTGGCAGGCCAAGATCGTCTGGCTCGCGGGAACCGTCATCTGGTTCGTCATCCGCTATCCGCATGCGCGGCGCTCGCGCAAGGTATCGAAGGCGAATTCGGTCGACCGGCGGCGCGAACGGCTGATCCTCGCGGTGGCGGGGCTGCTCGTGCATGTCGTGCCTCTGGTCTATGTGCTGACCGGCTGGCCGCAATTCGCCGATTACACGTTCCGGCCGCTCCTCGCCGCGCTCGGGACGATGGTCTTTGCCGGCGCGCTCTACCTGTTCCATCGCTCGCACCGCGACCTCGGCACCAACTGGTCGATCGCGCTCGATATCCGCAAGACCCACGCGCTCGTGACCGGCGGAGTCTATCGTCTCGTGCGCCACCCCATGTATTCAGCATTCTGGCTGAACGCGGTAGCGCAGGCATTGCTGCTGCCGAATTTCATCGCCGGGCCGGCCGGGTTGCTCGGCATCGCCGTTCTTTATTTCGCGCGTGTGGGGCGCGAGGAACGCATGATGCTTGAGACTTTCGGCGATGAATACCGCGCGTATATGGCCCGCTCGGCCCGGCTCATTCCCTGGGTGTATTGACCGAAAAAGCGCCGTGATATTCTTGCCACAGCGCGTTTCTATCGACGGTTTCAACAGGCTCACGGCTTCTCAGGGCAATCCCTGCGGCTATAAATCGCGGTACTCTTTTTTTGCCGGAATGACAGCGACTTGGCGAGCCAGGCGCGACAGCATTGGTGAGATCATGAGGACATCGCGTTTGCTGCTTGCCGCAGCTCTTTCGGCGGCAATTTTTTCGAGCGGGGCCGCACCCGCACAAACGATCATGGCGCCGGAAAAGGCCTTGGCCAAGCCCGCCGCCGCGCCCGCGGAAAAGAAAACCGTCGCCGCCATCGCGCCCGACAAGCCGAAGGCGACGCATAGCGGTGGCCGCATCCCGGTCTATCTGCTGCGCGGGCTTCTGAACATTTTCTCGCTCGGCATGGACGATCTCGGCGAGAAGATCCGCCGCCGCGGCTATCCGGTGGTGGTGACCAATTATGCCGAGTGGCAGACGATCGCCGACGACATCGCCGCCAAATACAGGGCGGGCTGGTCTGGCCCGATCATCCTGATCGGCCATTCCTACGGCGCGGACGCGGTGATGCAGATGGGCCAGTATCTCGGCACCAAGCACGTGCCGGTGAACCTGATCGTGCCCTTCGATGGCACCGCCTCCTACGCGGCCTCGGCCAATGTGCAGCGCGTGCTGAACATCTATCAGCGCGAATATGCCAAGCAGACGAGGGGGCCGGGCTTCAAGGGCGAGCTGATCAACTATTATGTCGCCGATCCCGATATCGGCCACACCACGATCGACAAGTCGCCGCGCCTGCATAACATGGTGCTGAGCCGGCTGGGCGGCGCCGCTCCGAAGCCGGCTTCGGCGCCGGCGGGTGCGACGCCCGCGGCCAAGCCTTCCGGGTCGGCCGGCGCGGCCGCGCCGCACGGCTGAGACCCGCCCGATCGCGGGCTGCGATCGCGGAGCTGGACAAGGCGGCACCGCAAGGTTCCGCCTTTACTCTTGCGTCGGCGGCGAGGCGCGGCGGTAGCACCATGCCGTTTCGCCGCTTTTTGACCGCGGATGCGACGCGCGCTCGCGAAATGACCTCAAGTTGAACGCGAAGCCGGCCGTTTGACGCACCATTCCGCCTCTAGACGCCCCCGCATGTTCAACTGTCGGGGACTTGAATGCTGCTACGTCGAACTGCGCCTGCCTTTCTCGCCGTGTCGATCCTTTCTCTCGCCACTTCCGCCGCATCGGCCGACAATCTGATGTCGGGCGTGGCATCGGTGTATGCCTATGGCGGGGAGAAAACTGCGAGCGGACAAATCGCCAATCCCAGGGGTCTGACCGCCGCCCACCGGACGCTGCCTTTCGGCACGAGGGTCCGTGTCGTGAACAAGCGCAACGGCCGCTCGGTAGTCGTGCGCATCAACGACCGTGGACCCTTCGTCAGGGGCCGCGTGATCGATCTGACGCCGGCGGCCGCCAATGCGCTCGGATTTTCCGGCCTTGCGCCGGTCGCACTCTCGGTCGAGAAGTAGAAATCACCAGCGGCGGCTCGGCGGCGCCTCGACCGGGGTGCAGCCGCGCCGCCCTGACAGCACGCAGTCCTGGTTCTTGCGCATCGAGGCCATGGTGTCGGCGATCCAGATGCCGGCGCCGATCAGGAAGATCAGGAAGGCGAGCGCGATGCCGTTGGTGATCATGCGCTGGCGGTAATCGTCCGGCTCGCCGCTCTGCTGGTACTTCTTCAGGCCATCGCCGTCCGCCGGGCGCCCCAGATCGCGTTTCAGGGTGGCGCCGCGCAGGCTCACCACCCGGCCTTCGCTGTCGCCGCGGTCATTGTCAGCCATCAGCGTTTCCAAGGGCAATCGTTTCGCTAACCCCATAGTCCCGGTGTGGGCCCCGTCAAGGTCGTGTTTCGCGCGGGGGCGCCTTGGCGCGGCGCGGCGTCTGGCGGTAAGTTCCAGCCGATGGATTCACGCCGACATATCAGGCCGTTTCTCGCGCTCGTCGCCGCCTACGCAATCGCATTGCAGGCCGTCATCGCCGGCATGACGCTGGGCGCGGGGGCTTCGCGGGCCGCCGCGCTCGCCTCCGGCGGCTGGTGCGTCAGCGACCCGTCGCATCCCGAGCACGCCCCGCTCGAACAGATGCCGTGCTGCGTCGGGGCCGTCTGCTGCCAGGCTGGCGGCGATCCGGGCGCGCTGCCGCAGGCGGTGGCGTACGAGCCCGGCCCTTCGAAGGCGGGATCACCGCTCGGCCTGCCGGCCGCGCACGCCGGCGTCTTTTCGCTTGCCGGCTGCGCGCAGCCGCGCGCGCCGCCCGCGCCGTCCGCCGCCTGAGCGGCCTTCAGACCTCGCAACCACAACCGACATCGAGCCGCGCGCCTGGCGCCGCGGCCTTCTTTGGGAAAATCGTTATGACCCTGAAATCCTTCCTGCTCACCGCGGCCCTTGTCTGCCTTGCCGGCAGCGCGTCCGCCCACGGCTACAAGCTCGGCGCGCTTGAAATCGGCCATCCCTGGACGCGGGCGACGCCGAAAGGCGCCACGCTCGCGGCCGGCTACATGAAAATCACCAATACCGGCCAGGAGACCGACAGGCTGGTCGGCGGCTCCGCCGATTTCGCCGCGCGCCTGGAAATTCACGAAATGGCGATGGAGGGCGGCGTGATGAAGATGCGGCCGCTTCCGGCCGGGATCGAGATCAAGCCCGGCCAGACCATCGAGCTAAAACCGGGCGGATACCATCTGATGTTTCCCGGCCTGAAGCAGCAGCTCGACAAGGGCCAGAAGGTCAAGGGCACGCTGCGCTTCGAGAAGGCTGGCAGCGTCGATGTCGAATATGCCGTGGAGGCGATGGGCGGCGAAGGCGCGCATCAGGGTCATTAACCATGCCGCGGTCCTAGCAAAAGGGTACCGGCGGCGCCGCCGCCGGTACCGGGCCGGCAAACCATTGCTTAACGGTGTTCGCGTAGGAGGAGGGGCACGGGGCGACAAAGGCAACGACGATGTCCGGCAACGTTGATGATCCGCGCAATTGGGCTGGCCCGCTCGAAAATCTGAGCGAAAAGGAACGCGGCTGGCTCACTGAATCGATGCGCGGCACCGTCCCGCATGTCGACATTCACCAGGCGCTGCGCGAGCACTGGCTGGAAATGTGGTACCAGCCGAAGATCGACCTTCGCCGCAAATGTCTCGCCGGCGCCGAGGCGCTCGCCCGCATCAATCATCCCACGCTCGGCGTTCTGCTTCCGCAGAGCTTTCTCGCCGGCGTCGATGACGACAGCCTCGCAAGCCTGACCGAGCACGCCCTGCTCGCCACGCTGCGCGACTGGTCGACGTTCAACGACGCAGGCTTCAATCTCAAGCTTGCCATCAACGTGCCGGTGAGCGCGCTGCTGCGCCTGCCGGTGCCGGCGATCGTCAAGGAAAACCGCCCGCAGGACAGCCGCTGGCCTGGCCTCGTGGTCGAGGTCACCGAAGACCAGATCGTGCGAGACATTTCGCTCGCGCAGGAGATCGCCAAGCAGCTCAAGATCAGCGGCGTCAGCGTCGCGATCGACGATTTCGGCGGCGGCTATTCCTCGCTCGCCTCCCTCAAGGAACTGCCTTTTGCCGAGCTTAAGATCGATCATTCCTTCGTCAAGAATTGCGCGATCGAGGGGACGAACGGCGCGATCTGTCAGACCGCGATCGATCTCGCGCACCGCTTCGGCAGCGCCGCGGTCGCCGAAGGCATTGAGAACGTGGCCGACCTGCAGGCCTTGCAGGTGATGCGCTGCGACTTCGGGCAGGGCGTGCTGCTCGCTCCGCCGATGCCGCTGCAGCGGTTCCTCGCGCTGCTCAACCAGCGCAACAACCGTCCGCGCGCGCCGCAGGCCGGCGGCGCCGGCGAGGCGAGCCGGGTCGCCTGACCGCCACGGCGGTCGCGGGCGGATCCCCGGCCAATCGCCAAATCCGATTTGCCGTAATGTCGGCGGGCTAGGCGGGCTCGCGGAACGGCGGCTTGCGACCTTCCGGCAGCGGCACGCGGAACACGTTCAGCATCATCGCCACAAGCGTGTAATAGCCGAGGATGCCGGTGAACTCGACCATCGCCGCATCGTCGAGGAAGGCGCGTACGCCGGCATAGGTGCGATCGCCCACGCGCTTCGTGCGATGCAGCTCGGCGATGAACCGGTAGATTGCCCGCTCGTCCCTGGGCGCTCCTTTCGGCTCGCGGCCCGATTGCAGATCGCGGATTGTTTTCGCCGAGACGCCGGCCTTCTCCGCGATCGGCGCATGCACAAACCATTCGTATTGTGCGCGCCAGAACCGCGCGATGCACAGGATCGCGAATTCCGACAGGCGCGGCCCGAGCGCGGTCTTGTAGCGGCAATGCTCGCCGAGCTTCTGCACGATGCCGCCGAAGGCGGGCGCGTGCAGGAACACGCCGAACGGGCCGCCGAGATTTGCATCCTTCAGCCCGCGGCTCGCCATGATGGCGTCGCGCAGCGCGCGTTGGTCGGGCGTGAGGCGTTCGGCGGGCAGGGCGGGGAGACGCGGCGCGGTCGGTTTGCGGGGCATGGGAATTCCTTTTCCGGCCGCACCATATAGCGCGGCCGCGGGCGAGGAAACACGTATTGACCGCCATCCGTGCAAGGCCCACGCTTGCTTGCTCAGCAAGGGAGCGCGGTCATGGCCTCGATCCTCTACCACGACGGAAATCGCAAGCTTCAGGACGCATTCGACTCGCGCCGCATTTCCGACCGGCTCGAGGAAAAGCTCGCGCGGCGCCGGTTCAGCGACGACGACAGGACCTTTATCGAAAGCGCCATCTATTTCTTCATCGCGACGGCGGACGCCGAAGGCCGGCCCGATTGCTCGTTCAAGGGCGGCCCGGCCGGCTTCGTGACCGTGACCGGCCCCGACGAGCTTGCGTTTCCGGACTATGACGGCAACGGGATGTTCAAGAGTCTTGGCAACCTCCTGGTCAACCCTCATGTCGGCCTGTTGTTCATCGCGATGCATGGCAAGCCGAGACGCCTGCGGGTGAACGGCTTGGCCAGGGTGTCGCGCGACGATCCGCTGCTTGCGCGTCGCGCCGGCGCGCAACTGATCGTGCGCGTGACCGCGCGGACGATCTTTCCGAATTGTCCGCGCTATATCCCGACGATGAAGATCGTCGAGCCGTCGCCCTATCTGCCGCAGGCCGGTTGCGCGCCGGTCGAACCGGCATGGAAGGGCTTCGACGATTTCAAGGACTACGTCCACCCGCGTCAGAAGACCGCGGGCGATCCGGCCGAAGGCTAGTGGCCGGTGCCGAAGACGCGCTCGAAGATCGTATCGACGTGCTTGAAGTGATAGGCGAGATCGAAATTCTCCGCGATCTCGGCGTCTGACAATTTTCCCTTCAGCCGCGGATCGGTCTTCAGGAAGGTGAGGAAGTCGCCTTCGCCGCGCCAGACCTTCATCGCGTTGTCCTGCACGATCCTGTAGGCGTCCTCGCGCGCGACTCCCTTCTGCGTCAGCGCCAGCAGGATGCGCTGGGAATGCACGAGGCCGCCGAGACGGTCGAGATTCTTCTGCATGTTTTGCGGATAGACCACGAGCTTCTCGATCAGCCCGGCGAGGCGATTGAGCGCGAAGTCGAGCGTCACCGTGGCGTCGGGGCCGATCATGCGCTCGACCGAGGAATGTGAAATGTCGCGCTCGTGCCAGAGCGTCACGTTCTCTAGCGCGGGGATGACATAACCGCGCACGACTCGAGCGAGGCCGGTGAGATTTTCCGACAGGACCGGGTTGCGCTTGTGCGGCATTGCCGAGGAGCCCTTTTGCCCGGCGGAAAAGAATTCCTCCGCCTCCAGCACCTCGGTGCGCTGCAGGTGCCGGATTTCGGTCGCCAGGCGCTCGATGCACGAGGCGATGACGCCGAGCGTCGCGAAATACATCGCGTGCCGGTCGCGTGGGATGATCTGCGTGGAAATCGGCTCGGGCTTAAGCCCCATCGCCTTGGCGACATGCGCCTCGACCCGCGGATCGACCTGTGCGAAGGTGCCGACGGCGCCGGAAATGGCGCAAGTCGCGATCTCGTGCCGTGCCGCATGCAGGCGCGCGCGGCAGCGGGCGAATTCCGCATAGGCGAAGGCGAGCTTGACCCCGAACGTCGTCGGCTCGGCATGGATTCCGTGCGAGCGGCCGATGGTCGGCGTCATTTTGTGCTCGAAGGCGCGCTTCTTCAGCGCGGCGAGCACGCGGTCGATATCGGCCAACAGGAGATCGGCGGCTTCCGTGAGCTGGATGTTGAGGCAGGTGTCGAGCACGTCGGAGGAGGTCATGCCCTGGTGCACGAAGCGCGCCTGCGGCCCGACAATCTCGGCGAGATGCGTCAGGAAGGCGATCACGTCGTGCTTGGTCTCCGCCTCGATCTGTTCGATGCGCGCGACGTCGAATGTCGCGTTCTGGCCTTTCTCGCGGATGGCGCGGGCGGCGTCCTTCGGGATGATGCCGAGCTCGGCCATCGCTTCGGCCGCGTGCGCCTCGATCTCGAACCAGATGCGGTAGCGGTTCTCCGGCGACCAGATCGCCACCATCTCGGGGCGCGAGTAACGGGGAATCATGTCGTCCAATCCACAGGGAAGGAGCATCCGTCGCCGGGGCCGGCGCGGCGATCCACGAGGCACGAGGAGCAGAGTGGTGTCACGCCGCTTCTCCGCGCGCGAGGGCGGCCGCATTGCGGATCGCGGCGATGTTGCCGCGATAGGCCTGTGCGCCGCCCTTGAACACGGCCGAGCCTGCGACGAGGACGTTGGCGCCGGCCTGCGTCACTTGCGGGGCGGTGTCCGGCGTGATGCCGCCATCGACTTCCAGATCGATCGGGCGGCCGGCGATCATCGCCTTCAGGCGCGCGATCTTGTCGATTGCCGCCGGGATGAAGGCCTGACCGCCGAAGCCGGGATTGACTGACATCACGAGCACGAGATCGACCACGTCGAGCACATGCTCGATCGTCTCCACGGGCGTCGCCGGGTTTAGCGACACGCCCGCCTTCTTGCCGAGTGCGCGGATGGCCTGCAGCGACCGGTGCAGATGTGGGCCCGCCTCCACATGCACAGTGATGATGTCGGAGCCGGCCTTGGCGAAGGCCTCGAGGTGCGGATCGCAGGGCGCGATCATCAGGTGCACGTCGAAGATTTTCTTCGAGTGCGGGCGCAGCGCCTTCACCACGTCGGGCCCGAAAGTGATGTTCGGCACGAAATGCCCGTCCATTACGTCGAGGTGGATCCAGTCGGCGCCGGCGGCGTCGGCCGCGCGCACCTCGTCTCCGAGCCTCGCGAAATCGGAGGCGAGAATCGACGGCGCGATCAGGAGCGGGCGGGTCATGGCGTCCTTGGCGGTTGTGCCTTCGTGTAACACCGGGAACCGGAAGGGGCAACGCGCGGGCCTTTTCTATCAACCGCGGCGGGCGAATCGGCCGGGGGCGATCCATCAAGGGCCGCGCCTTGCGCGCGGGAGCCCGATCAGGCGCGGCGGTGGCCGAGGCGCTGCACCAGCGGCTTCAGCATCTGCGGCATCATGTAAATCGGAAACTGGGCGAGGGCGAAATAGAGCCACGTCAGATCGGGAATTCCGGTTCCCGCCGCGGCGATCATCAGCGCCATGTTGCGCTGGGAGGCGAGCAGGCCGAGCGCCAGCGCCTCGCGTCGGCCGGTCGCGAAGAAGGCGAGCGCGGTCAGGCCGAGCAGCACGAAGCTCAGTGCGAAGGCGAGCACGATGAGGCCGATCACCAGCACCGGTTCGGCGATGGCGCGCGCGCCGACATCGCCCATCAGCGCGACGACGAAAATGAAAAGGATGAGGACGTTCACCCCGTCGATCCGCTGCTCCTGGCGAGCGATCCAGGCAGCGCCGGCGAGGCGGCGGATCGCGGCGGCGGCGAGCACCGCGCCTGCCAGGATGGCGACGAGCTTGACGCCGAGAATGACGGGGCTGAGGCTGAAGCTGCGAGCGGCGAATTCGGCGAAGAACACCGGCGCGATCAGCGGCAGCAGCGCGGTGCAGACCATCATGCCGAGCAGCACCAGCGCGGCGTCGAGCCCGAGCAGGGCGGCGATCGCCGGCGACGACATCAGCGGGGCGGCCGCTCCCTGCAGCACCAGCGCGAGCATGAGGTCGGGCGAGAGGCGGTCGAGGCCGAGCCCGCGCGCGGCGAACAGCAGCAGCGCTGGCAGGGCGATCATGGTCCACGCCACGGCGGCGGCGAGGAGCAGGGGCCTTGCCGCGTGCGCCCGCAGGGCGGCGGGCTCGACGCGCAGGAAGGACAGGACCAGCAGCAGGAAGACGGCTTCCGGGACGTAGGGCTTGAGCGGCCCGCCGATCGGGACGGCGATGCCGATAAATACCATCGTGGCCAGCGCGCGCGTCCCCTGACGGCCGAGCCAGGCCAGAGCCTCTCCCGGCCATTTTAGCAGCGGCATGGCATCTCCCGGCAAAATGCGGCGGCGGAGGGTTGAGAAGGCCGCCCGCTGCTGATACCTCGCAGTGACAGCGCGATCCAGTGATGGCGGCCTTCGGCCGGGCCTTTTCCGCAGGCCCCGCGGGGATCTTTTCGTCGAGGTCACAATGGTACGGACAGATGTAGTCGTGCTCGGGGCGGGCGTGGTCGGCACGTCGGCGGCCCTTCATTTGGCGAAGGCGGGCGTGTCCGTCGCGCTGGTCGATCGGCGCGCGCCGGGCGAGGAGACCTCCTTCGGCAATGCCGGGATCATCGAGAGCAACACGTTCTTTCCCTATCCCGTCCCTCCGCTCAGCAGGCTGTTCGCGATCGCGACCAAGCAGGCGACCGAGGCCAATTATCACCTCTCGCACCTGCCGCGGCTTTTGCCCTGGCTCCTGGCCTATGCGCGCGCCTCCACCCCGCAGGCCATGCTCGACTTCGCGCACAAGATGCGGCCGCTTTTTTCGCGCGCGAGCATCGAGCACGAGGCACTGCTGACGGAAGCGGGCGCGGAGCGGTATCTGCGCAAGAACGGCTGGCTGAAAATCTATCGCACGCAGGCCGGCTTCGATAAGGCGCAGGCCGATCTCGACGTCATCGCCAAGGAAGGGATCGTGTTCGAGGTTCGCGGCCGCGACGAATGCCTCGCGCTCGAGCCCGCGCTCGCGCCGGTATTCCGCAACGGCGTGTTCTGGTCCTCGGCGACGAGCATTTCGAGTCCGCTCGGCGTCACGCGCGCCTATGCGCAGCACTTCACCAAGCTCGGCGGCACGATCCTGCAGGGCGACGCGCTGAAGCTGCATCGTAGCGGACATTACTGGCGCGTGGAGACCGACGAGGGCCCGCTCGACGCGTCGCAGGCGGTGGTCGCGCTCGGGCCGTGGGGGCAGGACCTGCTCGATCGTCTCGGCCTGAAACTGCCGCTGCAGGCCAAGCGCGGCTATCACCGCCATTTCCGTCCGCGCGGCAATTCCGGGCTGTCGCGTCCCGTGCTCGACGCGGAGAGGGGTTATCTGGTCGCGCCGATGGAACAGGGACTGCGGCTGACGACGGGAGCGGAATTCGCGCTGCGCGACGCGCCGCCGACCCCCGTGCAGTTCGACCGGCTGATGCCGGC
>DASZTD010000047.1:0-23815 GCA_035548355.1 Pseudorhodoplanes sp. | reverse complement strand
AAAACGCGCCGAAGCTCTGACCGGCGATGCCCTGGAATTTCACCGAAATCGTATCCTCAGGCAACCCGGCCTGACCGTAACGGCGCGCGACCTCGCCCGACAACATTGCGCCGACGGTGCGATTGATGTTCTTGATCGCGCTTTCGATCACAACCGGCTTGCCGTGCTCCAGGGCAGGCTTCGCCTTGGCGATCAAAGTATTGTCGAGGGCCTTGTCGAGACCGTGATCCTGAGTCTCGCAGTTGTGGGTCTTCACGTCCGGCCCGACCGGTGGTTTGTACAGCAGGCGCGAGAAGTGCAGCCCTTGCGCCTTGTAGTGATCCAGCGCGCGGCGAGGATCGATCAGATCGGTGCGACCGATGAGGTCTTCCATCCGGCGCACGCCAAGACTGGCCATGATCGCGCGCGCTTCTTCGGCGACAAAGAACAGGAAATTGATGACGTGTTCCGGCTGGCCGGTGAAGCGCTTGCGCAGCACCGGGTCCTGGGTCGCGACCCCGACCGGGCAGGTATTGAGATGGCACTTGCGCATCATGATGCAGCCGGCCGCGATCAGCGGGGCGGTCGAGAAGCCGAATTCGTCGGCCCCGAGCATCGCACCGATGGCCACGTCGCGCCCGGTACGGATTCCACCGTCGACCTGCACCGCGATGCGTCCGCGCAGCCGGTTGGCGACGAGCGTCTGGTGCGTCTCGGCCAGCCCGATCTCCCACGGCGAGCCGGCATGTTTCAGCGAGGTGAGGGGGGAGGCGCCGGTCCCGCCCTCGAAGCCTGAAATCGTCACGTGATCGGAGCGCGCCTTCGACACGCCGGCGGCGACGGTGCCGACACCGACCTCGGAAACGAGCTTGACCGAGACCTTGCCGTCCGGGTTGACGTTCTTCAGGTCGTAGATGAGCTGCGCCAGATCCTCGATCGAATAGATGTCGTGGTGCGGCGGCGGGGAAATCAGGCCGACGCCGGGAGTGGAGTGGCGCACCTTGGCGATGGTCTTGTCGACCTTATGGCCGGGAAGTTGGCCGCCCTCGCCTGGCTTCGCACCCTGCGCCATCTTGATCTGCATCATGTCGGAGTTGACGAGATACTCCGCCGTTACGCCGAAGCGTCCGGACGCCACCTGCTTGATCGCCGAGCGCATGGAATCGCCGTTCGGCAGCGGCTTGAAGCGGTCCGGCTCCTCACCGCCCTCGCCGGTATTCGACTTGCCGCCGATCCGGTTCATGGCGATGGCCAGCGTCGTATGCGCCTCGCGCGAGATCGAGCCGAAGCTCATTGCCCCGGTGGAGAAGCGCCTGACGATGTTCTTGGCCGGCTCCACCTCGTCGAGCGGAACGGGCTTGCGGCCGTCCTCCTCCGCGGTCTTGATGCGGAACAGGCCGCGGATCGTGACGAAGCGGTCGGATTGCTCGTTGAGGATTTTCGCGAAGGCGCGGTAGCGTTCGTAGGAATTGCCGCGCACGGCGTGCTGCAGCGTCGCCACCGTCGCCGCCGTCCAGGCATGGTCCTCGCCGCGCACGCGGAACTGGTATTCGCCGCCGACGTCGAGCGCGTTTTTGTAGATCGGAGAATCGCCGAATGCGTCGCGGTGCCGGCGCAGGGCCTCCTCGGCGATTTCTGCCAGGCCCACGCCCTCGATGCGCGTCGCCGTGCCGGTGAAATATTTCGCGACGAAATCCGCCTTCAGCCCGACGGCGTCAAAAATCTGCGCACCGCAATAGGACTGATAGGTGGAGATGCCCATCTTCGACATCACCTTGAGCAGGCCCTTGTCGATCGCCTTGATGTAGCGCTTGATGATTTCCTTGTCGTCGAGCTTCTGCGGCAGATCGTTCTTCGCCGCGATCAGCGTCTCGAAGGCGAGATACGGATTGATCGCCTCGGCGCCATATCCGGCGAGGCAGGCGAAATGATGCACCTCGCGCGGCTCGCCGGACTCGACGACGAGGCCGACGGACGTGCGCAGGCCCTCGCGGATCAGGTGGTGATGCACCGCCGCGCAGGCGAGCAGCGAGGGAATGGGCGCGCGCTCGGCATTGGCCTTGCGATCGGACAGGATGATGATGTTGTAGCCGTCGCGTACGGCCTTTTCGGCCTTGGCGCAGAGCCCGCTCAGCTCGTCTTCCAGGCCCCCGGCGCCGCGGTCGGCGGGGAAGGTCGTATCGAGGGTGAAGGACTTGAACTGGGCATCCATCTCCGAGATCGAGCGGATCTTCTCCATGTCCGCATCGGTCAGGATCGGCTGGCGCACTTCCAGGCGTTTGGTTCTCGATGTGCCTTCGAGGTCGAACAGGTTCGGGCGCGGGCCGATGATCGACACGAGGCTCATGACGATTTCCTCGCGGATCGGGTCGATCGGCGGGTTCGTCACCTGCGCGAAATTCTGCTTGAAATAGGTGAACAGCAGCTTGGCCCGGTCCGACAGCGCCGAGATCGGCGTGTCGGTGCCCATCGAGCCGACCGCTTCCTCGCCGGTGGTGGCCATCGGCGCCATCAGCAGCTTCAGGTCTTCCTGCGTGTAGCCGAACATCTGCTGGCGATCGAGCAGCGCCAGATTCGACAGCGGCGCCTTGGCCGACGCCTTCGGCAGGTCCTCGAGGATGATCTGGGTGCGCTCGAGCCATTCCTTGTAAGGGTGGGATCTCGCGATCTGCGCCTTCAATTCCTCGTCGGGAATGAGACGGCCCTGTTCGAGATCAACCAGCAGCATCTTGCCCGGCTGCAGACGCCACTTCCTGACGATGTCCTTTTCCGGAATCGGCAGCACGCCCATTTCCGAGGCCATGATGATGCGGCCGTCGCGCGTGAGCATGTAGCGCGCCGGGCGCAGCCCGTTGCGGTCGAGCGTCGCGCCGATCTGGCGGCCGTCGGTGAAGGCGATCGCCGCCGGGCCGTCCCACGGCTCCATCAGCGCGGCGTTGTATTCGTAGAAGGCGCGCCGTTCCTCATCCATCAGCGGATTGCCCGCCCAGGCCTCCGGAATCATCATCATCATGGCGTGCGCGAGCGAATAGCCGCCCATCACCAGGAATTCGAGCGCGTTGTCGAAGCAGGCGGTGTCCGACTGGCCTTCGTAGGAAATCGGCCAGAGCTTGTGGATGTCCTGGCCGAAAAGCGGCGAGGACACGGAGGCCTGCCGCGCCGCCATCCAGTTCACGTTGCCGCGCAGCGTGTTGATCTCGCCGTTGTGGGCGATGAAGCGGTAGGGATGGGCGAGCGACCAGGTCGGGAAGGTGTTGGTCGAGAAACGCTGGTGCACGAGGGCAAGCGCGGATTCGAAATCCGGCTCGTGCAGATCGGCATAGTAGCTGCCGAGCTGATCGGCGAGAAACATGCCCTTGTAGATCACCGTCCGGCACGACAGCGACACCGGGTAATAGCCGGAGATGCGCCGCTCGCGCTGGCGGTAGATGGTGTTCGACACCGCCTTGCGCAGGATGTAGAGCCGCCGCTCGAATTCACTCTCGCTCCTGATCCCGTCGCCGCGCGCGATGAACACCTGCTGGTGCACCGGCTCGGTCGGCTTGACCGATTCACCGAGCGAGGAATTGTCGGTCGGAATGTCGGTGCGCCAGCCGATGACGCGCAGCCCTTCCTTGAGCGCCAGCTCCTCGTAGGTCTTGCGGATCGTCTCGCGCCATTGCGGATCGTGCGGCAGGAACAGCACGCCGACGCCGTATTCGCCGGGCGCGGGAAGCTCGAAGCCGCATTCCCTTGCCTTGCGCGTAAAGAAGCGGTGCGGGATCTGAACCAGAATGCCCGCGCCGTCGCCCATGCGCGGATCGGCTCCGACCGCACCGCGATGCTCGAGGTTGCAGAGAATCTGCAGCGCGTCCTCGATGATCTGATGAGACTTGCGGCCCTTGAGATCGGCGATGAAGCCGACGCCGCAGGCGTCCTTGTCGTTGGATGGATCGTAGAGGCCCTGGGGCGCGGGCAGCCCAGGATCGGCGGAATCGGGGAAGTCGGCTGCCGTCAGCCGCGCGCCGTGTTCCGTGCCGAGAAGGCTCTTGCTCATTGTCATCCCCGGTCGCCGGACTCGCCCGGCGTGCCTCCCGCGCCCGCCGCGCCGGAGGCGCTGCGTTTTGCGTCAATCTTCGCTCGGAACAGGCCGTGCAGCGCTCGCCGAACGCATCTGGCCGCGGAGGTCGGGGCGCGCGATGCCGAGCCGCACCGCTTTTGCCCTTGGCTTCCGGAGGGCTCGGTTCTCCGTCGCCTGACCCCAAAGTGGGACAGCAATACTGTCCTAAATGACCTTGCCAAATTTTAGCCCGACTTACAAGGCCCGGAAACGTCTGATCGACCGGAAATTTGCATCTTATTTCGTGGAACCCGAACGGCGCGAAAGATCGGGCGCGCGCGCCATCCGGTCCTCGCAATGTCATTACCGCGGGCGGGCATTCGTTCCCCGGTCCGATTGACTTTGACGGGCCGCGTGGCTGATTTGAGCACGGTTGACCGCCCAAGGAATTTCATGACCGACCTGATCGAGGTGCCGCCGGAGCGTCCGCATTCCGGCCCCGCGCGCCTGATCGACAGGCTGATCCGCCTCTGCGCCATCCTGCCCTATTCCGCCGTCGCGCTGCTGTTGCGCGTGGTGATCGCGCGCGCCTTCTTCTCGGCGGGGCAGGAGATGGCGGCGGGGCCGGCCTTCGCTCTGGCTGGGCATGAAGTACTGCTGCCGCTGCCGCTGCGCGAAGAGGCGCTGCGCAGCTATGAGGCGGCCTTCGCTTCCGTCAACATTCCGCCCGCGCTGATCGCCTATGCGGCCGGGCTCTGCGAATTCGTTCTGCCGGTTCTTCTGGTGCTCGGTCTCGCCACCCGCTTCGCGGCGCTGGTGCTCGTGCTGCTCACAATCATGCTCGGGCATTTCATCGCGCCCGGCAGCTTCTGGCCGCTGCATGCCTACTGGTATGCGATCCTGCTGGTTCTTCTTTCCTGCGGGGCCGGTACCGTGTCGGCCGATTTTCTCATCCGCCGTCTCTACGAGCGTTGAAAGGACATTTCGTGAATTTCGCAAGCGACAACACGGCGGGCGTGCCGCCGGAAATGATCCAGGCGCTGATCGACGCCAACCGCGGCTTCGTTCTCGGCTACGGCAACGACGACTGGACGCGCCGGCTCGATGACAGGATGAGCGCGCTGTTCGGACGCGAGGTCGCGACCTTCCTCGTGCCGACCGGCACGGCCGCCAACGCGATCGCACTCGCGCACGTCACCCCGCCCTGGGGCGGCGTCATCTGCCATCAGTCCGCGCACATCATGACCGACGAATGCGGCGCCCCGGAATTCTTCGGCGGCGGCATCAAGCTCCTCGGTTTCCCCGGCGACGACGGCAAACTGTCGCTCGCTACGCTGAAGCAGGCGATCTCGCAATATTCGGCGCGCCGTCCGCACCAGGTGAACGCGGCGGCGCTGTCGCTGACGCAGGCGAGCGAAAGCGGCACGATTTACCGGCCCGCGGAAATCGCCGCGCTGTGCGAGACGGCACATGCCGCCGGGCTGAAGGTGCACATGGACGGGGCGCGCTTCGGCAACGCGCTGTCGCGGCTGAATGCGAGCGCGGCCGACCTCACCTGGAAGGCGGGCATCGACGTATTGTCCTTCGGCGCCACCAAGGGCGGGGCGATGGCCGCCGAGGCGATCGTCTTCTTCGATCCGAAGCTCGCCGAATGGATGCCCGAGCGGCGTAAGCGCGGCGGCCAGCTCCTCTCCAAGCATCGCTTCATCGCCGCGCAGTTCGAGGCCTATCTCGAACAGGACCGTTGGCTCGCCTGGGCGCGCCACGCCAACCAGATGGCCGACCGGCTGGCACGGCGTTTGACGGATGCTGGGATCGAGGTGGTCTGGCCGGTCGAGGCCAACCTCGTGTTCGCGATCTTTCCGAAGGAGATCGACGCACGCATGAAGGCGGCGGGTGCCGCCTATTACGCGCGCCGCCCGAGCATGCTGCCGCCCGGAGTGAAGCTACCCGCCGAGGCGGTGCTGGCGCGGATGGTGACCTCGTTCGCCACCACGCCTGAGGAGGTCGAACGGTTCGGCGATCTGATCCAAAAGCGTTGAAATTCCGCCCAAGCGCCGCCCCAATCCCGGCAGAGGCTTCGCATGCTCGCGTCGGGACGGGCGGCTTCGCCGCCGGGACGCGAGGCGCTCAGGGGAGGCGCATCGTGAAGCACATTGTTCTGGCTTTCGCGGTTGTCACCGGGACGGCGCTCGCAACGAGCGCGCCGGCATCCGCGCAGTATTATTCCGTCGCCGACATTCTTCCGCCGCAGGAAGTCACCGCGATCGTGCGCGAGGCAGGCCTGCAGCCGATCTCGCGACCGGTCTGGCGACCGGGCCGCTACATCCTGCACGCGCGCGACCGTTACGGCCGCACGCTGCGCGTTGTGGTCGATGCGCGCATGGGCGAGGTGATCCGCGCCGTGCCGGTCGATACCTATGCCGCGGTGCGTCCGCGCTACGATCCCTATCCGCGCGCTTATCCCTATCCGCCTGAGCCCTACGGCCCTGAGGAGGCCGCCCCGGTTCCGCCCGCCGACATTCCCTATGACGGGGAATACGACGACCTGCCGCCGCCCGACGCCACGCCGCGCGTCATTCCCGGTCCGCGCAGCGCCGCGCCGCCTGCCTCGAAATCGGCGGCGCTGACGCCCAAGCCCGAGCTGCGGAAATCGACCCCGCTGCCGCGCGCGCGGCCAGCCGACGCCACCGCCTCGGTGCAGCCGGAGGATAGCGCCTCCGCCCGGCCCGCTTCGCCGGAGAAGGCCCCCGAATCCACTTCGGCGATCGGAGCGCAGACAAGGCCCGCCGCGTCCGGCGCCGCGCCGGCAGGATCGGCGCCGGCGGCCAAGAAGGATATCCGGATCATCGACATGTCGAAGCCGAAGCCGGCCGAGACCGCCAAGGACAAGACCGCGGCGACCGAGTCCGCGCCCACGCCGGCCGCAGCGCCTGCTCAGCAGGCCAGCCCTTCGGCTCCAGAGGTGAAGCCGCTCGAAGATAGTTCCGCCAAGCCGCGGTTCTGAGCCCTCTTTCGCAGCGTCGGTTCGGGCGGCCTCGGCCCGACGCTTGGCGAGAAAAAGCGAAAGCGCCCCGGATGACTCCGGGGCGCTCCCTTCTCGGATGACGGCTGGGCGCGGGTTACGCGGCGGCCTTGGTCTCCGCCGGCTGGCTCTCGATCACCTTGCCGCCGCCGCTGATCGGGATCTGGCGCGGCTTCTTGGCTTCCGGAAGCTCGCGGACGAGATCGACATGCAGGAGGCCATTCTCGAGCTTGGCGCCCTTGACCTGCACGAAATCGGCGAGCTGGAACACGCGCTCGAAGGCGCGCGCCGCGATGCCCTGATACAGCACCTCGCTCGACTTCTCGTCGGCCCTGGCCTGCTTCTCGCCCTTGATGGTCAGCGTGTTCTCCTTCAGCTCGATGCTGAGCTCGGGCTCGGAGAAGCCCGCAACCGCGACGCTGATGCGGTAGGCATTCTCGCCGGTCCGCTCGATATTGTAGGGCGGATAGCCGGGAGCGGAATCGAACCCGCTGACCTGGTCGAGCAGGTTGAACAGGCGGTCAAAGCCCACGGTGGAACGATAGAAGGGAGTAAGATCGAAAGAACGCATGGCAAGTCCTCCATTGAGCGACATGCGGCGGCCCGCCGAATGGCCGGGCCCCACGGATTTGCGCAGCCTGACGGCCTGCGCGCTCAGGATGTAGGGAGGCCGTCTCGCCCTTCAAGCCTCGCCCTAGGCTGGCGGATCGGGGTTCGGGGTGCAACGCCGGGTACCCGCCGGTACCGCCCGCGAAAGGCGACAGGCCGTGAATATCGTCTCGGTTCCCGCCCCAGGTTCCGGGGAGGCTGCTATAAGGCGCGCGGCGCCGGCCTCATCCCTGTTTCGCATGAACCTCGTCTCGATCTCGGCCAATCCCGTTCCTGAAGACGTTGTCTGCGGCACGCTGAAGACGCGCGACGGCATCCTGCTGCGCTTCGCTCGCTGGGCGCCGCCGCCGGGCCGGAAGGGAACCGTCTGCATTTTCCAAGGCCGCGCCGAATTCATCGAGAAGTATTTCGAAACCGTCCGGGACCTGCGCGCGCGCGGCTTCGCGGTGGTGGCGTTCGACTGGCGGGGGCAGGGGCTTTCGGGGCGGATGCTCGGCGATCCGCGCAAGGGCTATGTGCGCCATTTCGACGAATACGAGATCGACCTGGAAACCGTCGCCAAGGAAGTGCTGCTGCCCGATTGCCCGCCGCCCTTCTACGCGCTCGCCCATTCGATGGGGGCGAGCGTCCTCATGCGCGCCTCGTTCCGCCACCGCTGGTTCGAACGCATGGTGCTCAGCGCCCCGATGATCGACCTGCCTCCGAAAAGATTCGGATTCTTGCGAAGGCCGCTGGTCACGGCGATGAAATGGTCGGGCATGGGGGGTTCTTACGTTCCGGGCGGCAGCGCCGACGTGGTGGCGCTGCGCCCCTTCATCGGCAATCCGCTCACCACCGATCCGGTGCGCCACGCGCGCACCTCCGCGATCATCGAGGCCGAGCCGGGCGTCGCACTCGGCTCGCCAACGGTGTCCTGGGCCTTCGCCGCTTTCCGGGTGATGCGCGAATTCGCCGAGCCGGGCTATCCGGCGAAAATCCGTCAACCGATGGTGATGGTAGCGGCCGGCCGCGACGAAATCGTCTCGACGCCGGCGATCGAGGATTTCTCGATCCGCATGCGCGCGGGGTCGCACCTCATCATCCCCGGCGCCAAGCACGAATTGCTGATGGAGCAGGATCGCTATCGCGGGCAGTTCTGGGCGGCCTTCGACGCCTTCGTGCCCGGCACGCCGGCATTCTGAATGTTCAGCTATTGAGGATGTCCATAGCCTGCGCATGCACGCGCCGGTCGCCGGCGGCGATGATGCGGCCGCCCGACTCGGCGGGCTTGCCGTCCCAGGTGGTGACGATGCCGCCCGCCCCGGTGATGATCGGAATGAGCGCGACGATGTCGAAGGGCTTGAGCCCGGCCTCGACCACGAGATCGGCGTGGCCCGCCGCCAGCATGCAATAGGCGTAGCAATCCCCGCCGTAGCGCGGCAGCCGCACCTTCTGCTCGATGCGGCGGAAGCGCTTGCGCTCCTCCTCGTCGAACATGTGCGGGCTCGTGGTCAGCATCACCGCATCCGAGAGGCTCGCGCATTCGCGCACCCTGAGATCGCGCTCGCCCGCCGGCCCCCGATATCTTGCGGCCTGCCGGTCGCCGGTGAAACGCTCACGCATGAACGGCTGGTGCATCATGCCGAACACCGCTTCGCCGAACCGCGTCAGCGCGATCAGCGTGCCCCAGATCGGATAGCCGATGATGAAGGCGCGCGTGCCGTCGATCGGATCGATCACCCAGACATATTCGGCATCGGGGCGCTCGCTGCCGAGTTCCTCGCCGACGATGCCGTGGTCGGGAAAGTTCTTCTTGATCAGCTCGCGGATCGCCGCCTCCGCCCCGCGGTCGGCGGCGGTCACCGGGTCGAAGACCCCGACGCCCTTGTCCTCGACCCCGAGCGCGGTCCGGAAAAACGGAAGGATCCTCTTTCCGGAAACGTCGGCAAGCTCGTCGACGAAAGCTGCAAAATCGATCGCTGTCATGCCGCCGCCCGGTAATGCCGCGCATCCACCTATCGGAGACTCCCCGGCTCGGCAACCTTGCCGGAAAGTCCTCGCTATGCCACCAGTGACGCGATTGTGCCGAGCGGCTGCCGGGTACCGAAATGACCGCCTACGATGCCGGCGCGAGCCGGACCGCCATCCCATTGAGCGCCACCGTCATACTCGTTGCGACGCTCGGCTCGATCTACATGGTCAGCCAGTTCCTGCGCAATTCGATCGGCGTGATCGCCCCCGATCTTGCGCTGGAATTGTCGATGAATGCGAGCGAGATCGGGCTTCTTTCCAGCACTTTCTTCTTTTCCTTCGCCGCGGCGCAAATCCCCCTCGGCATCGCGCTCGACCGTTATGGGCCCAGGCGCTGCATGCTGGTCTGCTCGGTGATAGCCGTGCTCGGCAGCGTCATGTTCGCGCTGTCGGCCTCGTCCCCGGCGCTGATCGCGGCGCGCGCGCTGATGGGCCTCGGCTCCTCCTGCTATCTGATGGCGCCGCTTGCGCTTTATGCCGCCCGCTACGCGCCCGACCGCTTCTCCATGCTGGTCGGCATCCAGCTCGGGCTCGGCAGCACCGGCACGCTGATCGCCACCGCTCCGCTCGCGCTGTCGGCCGCCGCGATCGGCTGGCGCGCGACCTTCGCCGTGGTAGCGGCGGTGGTGACCATCGCCGCGCTTCTCGTCGCCGTGGTCGTGCGCGAGGGCAGGGAGCCCCATCACGATCACAATGAAACCTTGCGCGAGAGCATCGCCGGAATCGTCGACGCGCTGCGCACGCCGTCGATCCTGCAACTCTTTTTGATGCAGCTTTCGGCCTATTCGAGCTTCGTGCTGATCGTAGGCCTGTGGGGCGGTCCGTATCTGACGCACATCTACGGCTACGATCTTCGCGCGCGCGGAGAAATCCTTTTCCTGGCAGCGGCGGGACAGATCGCCGGATCCTTCGTGCTCGGTCCCCTCGACCGAGTATTCGGCAATTACAAGACGCCGGTTTTCATCGGCGCTGGGCTGACCGCGATCTCGCTCGCCGTTCCCGCCATTGCCGGGGTCATGCCGCCGGCGGCGATGATCGCCTGCTTCGCCGGCGTCGGCTTTTTCTCCGCCTACACCTCCGTGCTGATCGCGCACGGCAAGTCGCTGTTTCCTCAGCGGCTGGTCGGCCGCGGGTTGACCCTGCTCAACATGGGGACGATGGGCGGGGTGTTTCTGACCCAGACGGCCAGCGGCGTCGTCATCGACCTGTTCCCGGCGGTGAACGGGACCTATCCGCTTCAGGCCTACCGGCTGGTCTTTGCCATGCAGGTCGGTTTCCTGCTGCTCGCCTGCCTCGCCTATCTCACTGCCCGCGACCCGCGCCGGCAGGGCTAAGCCTTCCTTTCCGCCTCCCCTGGGGATAGGTCAGGAGCCCTGACATAAGGGCTTGCGTTTTGTGCGACGCGGGGGCATATTGCTGCAGCGCGGCAACTTGCTCACGCGAGTTCCCGCCGCCCTCCTTGGGCGTTTCCTCCCTAGACTTGGGCCGCTAGCTTGCTAGCGGCCCTTTTTTTATGGGTTTTCTCGCCGTGGCGCCGCGTGGCCCGAAGCTTCTGGCGGCCGGCCTCGCCCCTGCCGGGCCGCTGCCGAGGCGCGCGGCGAAGGATTCCGTCGCCGGATTTGTTGCTATGCACAATTAACGGAGCAGCTATTCCGCCGCGGAACGGTAAGGCCGCAACTCCTCGAGCGGGATCTGGCCGATCACCTCGGCCAGGGTCTCGATATCATGCGCCAGCGCGTCGAAGCCCGCGGCGCGCTCGTAGCGGTGCTCGTCCATGTAGAGTGCGCGGTTCAGCTCGAGCTGGACGGCATGCAGCCCGCTCGCCGGATTGCCGTAATGCTCGGTGATGAAACCCCCCGCATAGGGCTTGTTGCGGCTGACCGAATAGCCGAGGGAGCGCAGCGTCGCCTCGACCGTCTCAGAAATGACCGGCACGCAGCTCGTCCCGTAGCGGTCGCCGATGACGACGTCGGCGCGTGGCCGGTCCTCGCGATTGCCGGTACTGGACGGCATGGAATGGCAATCGACCAGGATGGCGGTGCCGAATTGCCGCTGCGCCCCGCCGACCAGCCGCCGCAGTGCCCGGTGATAGGGCTTGTACAGACTCTCGATCCGCTGCAGCGCATCATCCACGGCGATGCGCTGATCGTAGATTTCCTGCGCGTCGCCGACGACGCGCGCCACCGTGCCGAGCCCGCCGGCCACCCGCATGGAGCGCGTATTGGCGAAGGAGGGCAGCCGGCCGTGGAACATGCGCGGATCGAGCTCGTAGGGCTCGCGGTTCACATCGACATAGCAGCGCGGAAAATGCGCGCGCATCATTGGATAGCCCCGCCGCACGACGCCCGCGACCAGTTCGTCGATGAATGAATCCTCCGAGCGCCGCAGCGTGGCGAGGTCGAGCCTCGAACTGGCGAGGAACGCGCGCGGATAGACGCGCCCGCTATGCGGGGAATTGAATACGACCGGACCACGCCACGGCTCGGGCTCGATGATGTCGAAGGGCGGGTCCAATTCGTCGGTCATGGGGCCTGATGGCCTGGAAGCAAGAGATTGAAGGAAGCTCTATCCCTTCGCGGCCCCGATTGTCCACGAGGAACAAGGCCAAAAAGCCCCCGCGATGACTACTTTCACTCGGTATTTACCTGGCATACGCTTTATGGCGTTGGGGGGTTCCGGCAAGCTTTCCCAAGGGTTTCGTTGCGTCGGCCGCCGGTCGAGCCGGGGCGTGCGTTCGCGGTCGCGGGGTAAAGGAGTGGGTTAGAGTGGGGGATCGTCCAATCAGCGCCGCCACGCCGAAGATTCTTCTGGCGGAAGATGACACCGACATGCGCCGCTTCCTGGTGAAGGCGCTGCAGAATGCCGGATTCGACGTCGTGTCCTACGACAACGGCCTGTCCGCCTATCAGCGCCTGCGCGAAGAACCGTTCGAGATGCTGCTCACCGACATCGTCATGCCGGAAATGGACGGCATCGAGCTTGCGCGCCGCGCCTCCGAACTCGACCCCGACATCAAGATCATGTTCATCACCGGCTTTGCGGCGGTGGCGCTGAACGCGGATTCGCAGGCGCCCAAGCACGCCAAGGTCCTGTCGAAGCCGGTGCATCTGCGCGACCTCGTCAACGAGGTGCAGAAGCTGCTCGCCGCCTAGTCAGGCGGGCGCAACGAAGCGTGGCGGCGCGGCCCGCTGGGCTGTTGCCTCACCAGACGGGAGCCGGTATAGGGTCCGTCATCCACCGGATAGCGGGCGCGTAGCTCAGCGGGAGAGCACTACCTTGACATGGTAGGGGTCACAGGTTCAATCCCTGTCGCGCCCACCATCCGGTCCGGCGTCTTCCCGAACATCGCAGCGAGCGTAATCAGCGCGGCTAGGCGCCGTGATGCAGGCGCTTGTCGATCACGAGCAGCACGGTGTTCACCGCCGCCGCGAAGACGCAGAGCAGAAACGTCACCGCCATGATGACGTCGACGTTGTAGAGGCTGATCGCGTTCATCAGCAGATAGCCGAGCCCGTGCTGGGAGGCGAACATCTCGCCGAGCACCGTACCGACGAGCGTCAGCGAGAACCCGACGCGGATGCCGGTGAAGATTTCCGGCACCGCCGCCGGGAACAGGATCGTGCGTGCCATTTCCGGCGAACTGAGCTTCATCACCCGGCCGGTCTTGATCAGGATCGGCCGCGTCGAGCGCACCGCGCTCAGCGTGAACAGCGCCACCGGAATGATGCCGTGGATCGCGCCGAAGGCGATCTTCGCCCAGATGCCGAGGCCGAAGGCGAGCAGGATGATCGGGTAGAGCGTGATCTTCGGGATCGAATAGAGCGCGACCAGCATCGGCTCCATCGCATCGCCCGACAATTTGTGCAGGCCGAGCGCGAACCCGATCAGCAACCCGAGCACCACCGCGAGGACGAGGGCGACCGCGAAGGCGCGCATGGACTCGGCAAGATGCGTCCAGAACAGGTCGGTTTTCATGAGGCCGCCGAGGAAGGCGATCGTTTGCCAGGGCGAGCGCAGCGCCACGTCTCCGACCGCGAGATAGGCAAGCTCCCAGACCGCCACGATCCCGGCGATCAGAATCAGGATATTGCGGATATGGTGCCAGCCTTCCCGCATCACTTGATCCCGCGGCGCGTCAGCAGCACGGTCTCCCACCACGACATCAGTCCGTTGGCGACGATCGAGATCAGTAACACCAAAAGAATCAGCGGATACATCGTGGCGTTGTCGAAATTGGTATAGGCGAAGCCGATCTCGTAACCCATGCCGGCATGCGCGAGGATGAATTCCGATCCGATCACGCCGATCAGCGCGTAGGCGAGGGCGAGCTTGGCGGCGGTGAGCAGATAAGGCGCGCAGAAGGGCAGCGTGACCTTGAGCGCGGTCTGCAGCGGGCCGAGGCGGTTGATGCGCGCGGTCTTTTTCAGCACGTTCGGAACGCGGTCGAGGCCGTTGAGGATCGTCACGATCACGGCGACGACGCCGAGCATGTAGCCGATCAGAAGCTGCGGTCCGTCGCCGAGGCCGAAGATCACGATGAACAGCGGATAGAAGGCGAAAACCGGTATCGCGTAATAGGTCGCAAATAGCGGATCGAGAATCTCGCGCGCGGTCCGGTAGCCGTGCAGCACGGTGCCGGTCAAGGTACCGATCACGAAGGCAAGCGCGAACGCGGTCAGCACGTTCAGCATCGTCTTGGCGATCTCGTCGAAATACCGTCCGGCGGAGATCATGCGGAAGAAATCGCGAAAGATGATGTGCGGCGGGGGCATCGTCACCTTGTCGATGACGCCGGCAAGGCACAGCGCCTCGAGCAGCAGGATGAAGCCGGCGACTACCGCGATCTGGTAGATCCGCACCCGGCTCATGTCCTGATCCCCATGCGGCCCATCGTCTTCATCGATTCCTCGCGCAGCGACTTCCACAGCCGGCTGGTCAGCGCGCCGAAATTCTCGCGCTCGACGATACGGCTGTCGCGCTCGCGCGGCCAATGGGTTTCCACCACGTCGATGAGCCTGCCCGGCCTTGCCGACATCACCCCGATCCGGTCGGCGAGCATCGCCGCTTCGTCGAGCGCGTGAGTGATCAGGAACACCGTCGCCCCGGTGGTGCGCCACAGGCGCAGCATCTCGTCCCCCATCAGCAGGCGGGTCTGCTGGTCGAGCGCGCCGAAAGGCTCGTCGAGCAGGATCAGGCGCGGCTCGACGACGATCGTGCGCGCGATGCAGACGCGCTGGCGCATGCCGCCGGAAAGCTGCGCCGGGTAGCTCCGCGCGAAATCCTTCAGACCCATCATCGCAATGACGTCGTCGACGCGCTTGTCCTTCTCCGCTGCCGGGATGTTCTGCCGCCTGAGACTGAACGCGACATTGTCGCGCACGTTGAGCCAGGGGAAGCAGGCGTCCTCCTGAAACACCACGCCGACGCCGTCCGGGATGCCGGAAATCTGCCGACCCTCGAATTCCACGCTGCCCTCACTCGGCGTCGTGAGCCCGGCGATCAACTCGAGCATGGTCGATTTGCCGCAGCCGGAGGGTCCGACCACGGCGAAGAATTCTCCCTTGCGAATGTCGAGGTTGATCGGGCCGAGCGCATGGACGCCCGGCCCACCGCCGCCCGCGGGAAAGACTTTCGTCACCCCGCGCAGCGCCACATGAACCGAAGACACCGCTTCAGCCTCCAGCCGCAGCCGTCATTTCAGCTTCTTGAGGTCGTCGGGCAGGAACTGGGTGTCGATCATCTTGGTGACGTCGATCTCGCCGGTGATCGCACCCACGCTCTTCTGCACCTCGATGATGCGCTTCA
Organism: Pseudorhodoplanes sp.; assembly: GCA_035548355.1. Classification (GTDB taxonomy): domain Bacteria; phylum Pseudomonadota; class Alphaproteobacteria; order Rhizobiales; family Xanthobacteraceae; genus Pseudorhodoplanes. The sequence goes on along the minus strand of DASZTD010000047.1, from coordinate 8,348 downwards.
TGCCCTCGAGATGGAAGTCGCCCTCGCCCCAATAGGGGATGCCCTGCGTGTAGCTCTTGGTCAGGTTGCGGATCGCACTGCGCGCGACTTCCGGGGTGATGTTGAAGTCCTTGGCGATCAGATCTCCGGCTTCGTCCGGATGCTCGATCATGAACTTCACCGCCTTGCGGCGCGCACGGATGACGGCGCGGATGAAGTCGCCGCGTGTCTTGATCGCTTCCTCGGTCGCGACGCCGACCACGTTGTCGAGCGGGGGCAGCGCTTCTGCGCCGGTGATGAGCACGCGGAACTTGTCCTTGTTCTGCGACCAGAGCGGCTCGGTGACGGGCGCGACGTCGATCTGCCCGAGCTCGAGCGCCGGGATCATCGGGCCGAAGCCGCCGACCTTGACCAACTCCGCGTCGTCCGGCTTCAGCCCGGCTTTCTGCAGCAGCAGGATGTCGAGCGCTTGGCTGGTCGAGCGCGGATTGGTGTAGCCAATCTTCTTGCCCTTCAGGTCGGCGATGGTCTTGATCGGCGAGTCCTTCTTCACCAGCCAGGCGAATTCCGCGATGGTGAGGACGTTGTCGCTGATGATCTTCAGCGGCGCGCCCTGCTGGATCGCGACCGCGATTGCGCCGGGATTGGCCTCGCCATAGGCGACGCCGGACATGGCGTTGCGCACCGAGGTGCCGCCACCCTGCGAGACGATGAGGCCGGTGACGTCGGCGCCTTCCTCCTTGAAGAATCCCTTGTAGAGCGCGACGCCGAACGGCATGCCGTTCGCCGAGGAGCCGTAATTGCCGATGGCGATGTTCTCGGCCCGCGCGGCGCCGAGGACGACGAGGCTGAACGCTATGACGGGTGCGATTTGCACGAAAGCACGCTTGAGCATCGGTTTCCTCCTGCTTCAGCCGGCTTGAGCCGGTCGTTTTCGCATTGGCCGCGGAAGTGCGGCGATCATAACCGTTGTCGTGCCGCTGCGGGCATTCTTTCGAATTTTGCCCGGCGCGTCACGTTGTCCTCATTTGCTGTTCGGAATATGCCGCAGCAATGACGACGACATGGCGCGCGAATATTCCGGCGCGACCCGTGCATCGACGACTGAGACCGCGCCCGCGCGCGCTGCGCCGATGGCCTTCGCCATCGCGTCGCGCAGCGCGGCTTCGCTCGCGACCGGGCCGAAGCCGCGCGCGCCCTGACCGCGCGCGAGCATCGCAAGGTCGAGCGGCGGATCGCTCATGCGCAGCCCGACCGAGCGGTTTTCGATCGGCCGTCCGCGCGCGCGTGCGACGCGCTCCTGGTGCAATTCGTCGTTGAAGAACGACTGGTTGTTGGCGATGACGATCAGCAGCGGCACCTTGTAGGCCGCCGCCGTCCAGATCGCGGTGAGCCCCATCAGGTAGTCGCCGTCGCCGAGCACGGCGACCGGCAGCCGCCCGCTCCCGCGCAGCGCGATCGCCGCGCCGACCGCCATGCCCGGGCCCGAACCGATGCCGCCGCCGCCGTCGAAACCGATGTAATCGAGCGGATGCTCGAAGCGGCATAGTTCGCCCGGCCAGCCGAGCGGCAGGCGGATATAGGACGGATTGTGGGCGGCGAGTTGTTCGGTGACCACCCGCGACATGGTCGCGACGGAAAGAACCTCGCCGTCCGCCGCTGCCACGGCCGGCGCCGCCTCGGGACGGGGAGGCCAGCCGGAGGAGCCTTGTCCGATCTGTTCGAGCAGCAGGCTCACGAGCCGGTCGGGCATCGAAAGGATCGATATCTCCGAAGGCGGCAGCGCCTGATAGTCCATGCTCCAACCGTTATGCGTGTAGCGGTCGAGCGAACACTGGATCACGGTCGCATCCGGCCATTTGCCGCCGCAGGCCTGACGCAGCGTGCCGCCGAGATCGACCCAGTCGAGACTCAGGATCACGTCGGCCTCGGCCACCGTCACGCCCGCCTCGGGCGTCACGAACAGGCCGGGCGCGTGCGCGTGCAGGGGATGGGTGGTCGGAAAGCGCGCGCCGGTTTTCAGGTCGGTGATGACGCGCGCCCCGAGCCGCTCGGCGAGCGCGATGCGCCGCCGCCAGTCCTCCATGTCGCTCGAAACGCGCCCGCACAGGATCAGCGGCCGCCTGGCGCCGGCGAGCGCGGCGGCGGCTTTCGCCACGTCCTCCGCGGGCGGATCGCCCGCGACCGGCGGTCGGAAGCGCGATAGCACCGGCGCTTCGGCCGGCGTCTCGCTCAACTGCTCCTGCAGTGCCGCGTCGAGGCAGACGAAAACCGGGCCGCGCGGATAGGTCATGGCGATCTGGTGTGCGCGCACGATCGCCTCGAGCGCGGCGGGAACGGATTCCGGCTGGTCGTCCCATTTCGTATAGCCGCGCACCAGTGCCCCGAGATCGCGCGCGGTGTGTATCCAGTCCACCCAGGGGCGGCGCTTCATCGCGTCCATCGGGCCGACCGCACCGATCAGAACGATCGGCACGCGGTCGCACCAGGCGTTGAAGATCGCCATGGTCGCGTGCATCAGCCCGACATTGCTGTGCAGGGCGACCACCATCGGCTTGCCGTGTACGCGCGCATAGCCATGCGCGATCGCTACCGCGCTTTCCTCGTGCACGCACAGAAGCAGCTCCGGCCGGCTGTTACCCAGATAATTGACGAGGCTGTCGTGTAGGCCGCGAAAGCTCGCCCCCGGCGTGAGCGCGATGTATTCGAAGTCGAGCGCGCGCAGCAGCGCGGCGATCTCGTCGCTGCCCCAGAGCTGGTTGGACGCCTGCGGATGCGGCTTGATCGCGGTCACGGCTGCGGCGCGGGCCGACTCTCCTCTCGATGATTTTCCGTAATCAAAGACGCTGGCCGGGGCGTTGACGAAGCAAATTTTCTCGCGTTCACTTGAGAAAAATTCAACCGTGGGCCCGGCATGCTGCGTCTTCCGCCGCTCAATGCGCTGCGCGCCTTCGAGGCCGCAGGCCGGCATCTGAGCTTCAAGCGCGCGGCGATCGAGCTTTGCGTGACGCAGGGCGCGATCAGCCGCCACATCGTCAATCTCGAGCAGCATCTCGGCGTGAGCCTGTTCAACCGCTCGCACCGCCAGGTGACGCTCACCCCGGAAGGGGCCGCGTATCTGCAGGAAACGCGCGACGCGTTCCTGCGCATCGCGCATGCGACGGTGCGCGCGCAATCGAAGCCCGACGAAAAGACGCTGCGCATCAAGGCGCCGCCGACCTGCTCGATCCGCTGGCTGGTTCCGCGGCTTGGGCGCTTTCATGCGCTGCATCCCGGCATCGCCGTGCAGGTGACGACCTCGCACGATCCGCTCGACTTCGAGCGCGACGGGGTCGATGTCGGCGTGCATTACGGCCGGACAATCGCCGAGGGCTGGCATTGCGAGCGCCTGTTCAACGAGGTTCTCATCCCGATCTGCAACCGCAAGATTCTGCGCGGCAGGAACGGCCGTTGCAGCGCGCGCGACATCGCGAGCCAGGTCTTGCTTCACTCCATCCGCCGGCCCGACGACTGGCGGCAATGGTTCGATGCCGCGGGTCTTCAAGGCGTGACCGCGACCCAGGAACTGACGTTCGAGAATTCGACGATGACCTTCCAGGGCGCGGTTGACGGGCTCGGCGTGGCGATCGCGCAGAAGGCGCTGGTGATCGACGACATCGCCTCAGGCCGGATCGTCGTGCCCTCCGATGTCGAGGTGCGCAATCCGGTCGCCTATTATCTCGTCTTCCCGGCGGAGAAGGAGAAGTCGGCGACCGTGCGCTCGTTCCACGCTTTCGTCGCCGAGGAAGCGCGCGCCACCCGCGCGGCCGCCCCCTCATTGTGACGCGCCGCACCGACCGACGCCCGCCTTGTGGACGGTATTCGGCGGTGTAAGCTTTCGGTCGCGAGTCTAGCTAGGGGGAAATGTCATGTTGAAATCGATTGCGAAACTTGTCCTCGCGGCCAGCGTCGCGGCCACCGCCGTCTCGATGGCGTCGCCGTCCTTCGCGGCCAAGAAGGCGAAGAAGGCCGCCTCCTGCGTCCCGCTCTCCTGGTGCGCGGCCAAATGCTCCGGCAATGTCTGCGCTACCGGGATGTGGTGCGGCGCTGACGGTAAGTGGCATCAGGGGGTCACGGGCTGCGTCGAGCCGTTCTGCACCCCGAAATGCTGATCGGCTAAGCCTCTGAAATTATTTGCTTCCCTGCTCGGAAGCCGGGTTCGTCCCGCCGGCGTGTCCCGCCGGCGGATTTCTTTATGCGCGTTGACTTGCCGGGGCCGCCTCCTTAGGGTCCGCGCAACTTTTCCACCCTATGACCGCGCCGCCGCGGAATATCAGGATCAGGCTATGAAGGTTCGTAACTCATTGAAGTCACTGCGTGCGCGCCATCGCGACAACCGGCTGGTCCGCCGGAAGGGCCGCGTCTATGTGATCAACAAGACGCAGCGTCGCTTCAAGGCGCGCCAGGGCTAGGGTTCTGGGCTAAGCCGCTCACGTCACTTTGATTTTTCAATCCTTGCCGTTCCCTTCCGCGGGTCTAGACTGATCCGCATGGATGTACGATTCCGCGTTCTCGGCTTGTGCCTTTTGCTGGGGCTCGGGCTGCCGGCCGTGCCGGCCGCGGCGGAACCTCAGGGCCCCCAGGCGGAGGCCCCGCGCCCGCCGCAAAGGCTCGCCCGCCCGGACCGCCGCAACAACATCGATTTTCTGCTCGGCGCGCTGAAAGCCGCCCCCGACGCGGACGCGGCCAAGGCGATCGAGCAGCGCATCCTGTCGCTGTGGCTCGTCTCCAGCAGCGATACCGCCAACCTCCTGATGACGCGGGCCAAGGCCGCGATCGACGAGAAGGACAACGAGCTTGCGATCAGGCTCCTGTCGGCGATCGTCGAGATCAAGCCGGATTACGTCGAGGCCTGGAATCGGCGCGCCACGCTTTATTACCAGCAGAAGGATTACCTGCGCGCGATGGCCGACATCCGCCAGGTGCTCGCGCGCGAGCCGCGCCATTTCGGCGCGCTCGCCGGCATGGGCCTGATTTTGCAGGACACCGGCGACGAAAAGCACGCGCTCGAGATTTATCGCCGCGCGCTCGAGGTGAATCCTTTTCTGCCGCGCATTCCCGATCTCGTGAAAAGCCTGTCCGAGAAAATCGAGGGCCGCGACATCTGAGCGGGCGTCAGTCGCCTGCCGTGTCCGCCCCGACGAAAGCGATCCGCACCATGTTGGTCGCGCCCGGCGTGCCGAGCGGAACGCCGGCGACGATGATCACGCGCTGTCCGGATTTGGCGAAGCCCTCCTTGAAGGCCATGCGGCAAGCGCGCTCCACCATGTCGTCCTGATCGCGCGCGTCCTGCGCAACCACGCAATGCACGCCCCAGACGAGCGACAGCTTGCGGCCGGTCGAGAGGTTGGGGGAGATGGCGACGCAGGAGGATTGCGGCCGCTCGCGCGCGACCCGCAGCGCCGTCGAACCGGAGAAGGTCCAGCAGACAATCGCCGGCAGGTCCAGCGTTTCGGCGATCTGCCGCGCCGCGTCGGCGATAGCATCGGCGCCGGTCGCCTCCGGCGCATCGCGCTGCGCGACGATGATCGAGCGGTAGGTCGGATCGCTCTCCACTTCCCTGGCGATGCGATTCATGGTGGCGACGGCTTCGACCGGATATTGGCCGGCCGCCGACTCCGCCGACAGCATCACTGCGTCGGCGCCCTCGAAGATCGCGGTCGCGACGTCGGAGACTTCCGCGCGCGTGGGCACCGGGCTCGCGATCATCGATTCCAGCATCTGCGTCGCCACGATCACCGGCTTGCCGGCGCGGCGCGCGGCGCGGGTGATCTGCTTTTGGATGCCGGGCACGCGCTCGAGCGGCAATTCGACGCCAAGGTCGCCGCGGGCGACCATCAGCGCGTCCGCCGCGTCGAGAATTTCGGAAAGACGCGCCACCGCCTGAGGCTTCTCGATCTTGGCCATCACCGCGGCGCGGCCACGGGTGATCTTTTTGGCCTCGGCGATGTCCTCCGGCCGCTGGATGAAGGACAAGGCGACCCAGTCGATGCCCGCCACCAGCGCCGCCTCGAGATCGGAGCGGTCCTTTTCCGCCAGCGCCGAGAAGGGAATGGTCGTCTCGGGAAGGCTGATGCCCTTGCGGTCGGACAGCCGGCCGCCGACCTCGACGCGGGTGAGAATCCTGTCGCGGCTCGCCTCGACGACGCTGAGCCTGACCTTTCCGTCGTCGAGCAGGAGCGTCTGTCCCGGCTCGACGGCGGTGAAGATTTCCGGATGCGGCAGGCTCACGCGCAGCTTGTCGCCGGGCGTGGTGTCGGTATCGAGCGCGAATGTCTCGCCTTTGAGCAGCATGGCGGAGCCGCCGTTGAAGGTGCCGAGCCGCAGCTTCGGCCCCTGCAGATCGACGAGGATGCCGATCGGGCGCACGAATTCGCGCTCGACGCCACGGATCGTCGTGACCAGTTCGCGCATGCGGTCATGCGAGGTATGGCTCATGTTGATGCGGAACACGTCCGCGCCGGCATCGAACAGCCGTCCGATCGTCTCGCGATCGGAGGATGCGGGGCCGAGCGTGGCGACGATCTTGGTCCGGCGCAGACGTCTCATTGCGTGTTTCCACTTGGCGGCGTGCCGGCGCCGGACGGACGCGCCGGCGACATGCTCGGGCTGTTGGATTGCAGCGGAGCGCGCGCCCCCTCTCCGGATTCGGTGAGCTGCACCGTCCAGGAACGCTGCTCGCTGGTATCGACCTCGAAAAAGCCCGTGCGGTCGTAGCCGCGGGCAAGACAATCCTCGGTGCCGCGAATGGTGAATTCCTTGTCGCGCGTGCACATGAAGGCCTGCCCAGACCATTCGCCGCCGCGGTCGTAATCGATCGCGTAAACGTAATAGTAGCGCGCCACGAGATTGCCGCGCAGCAGCGTTTCGCAACTGCGCGCCGACAGATTCCACCAGCCTTCGGTCACCCAGCCTTCGGCGTCCTTGTAGCCGATGGCGACGCCGACCCGCCCGGCAGTGTTATTGCACAGGCGGAAATCCGCGAGCGCCGGCGAGGCCGCGAGCATCGCCCCGAGCACGATGCTGCTTGCGAGGACGGTCTGGCAGCGGGGGCGCGGAAACCGGTGCACGGCTTGATCAGGCTTTCCAGAGCGAGGCGGCGCGAGACGGCGCCCGGCCGATTTGGCGTGCGGCATCAGGGCCTGTCAACGAGGATGGCGCGGAAATCATTGACGTTCGTGAAAGTGGGGCCGGGATTCAACAAGTCTCCCATCTGAGCGAAGAATTCTGTCGAATCATTGTCGGCAAGGCGCGCGGCCGCATCGAGCCCAAGCGCGCGGGCGCGCGCGACGCTCATGCCGTCGACATAGGCGCCGGCCGGGTCGGTGGCCGAGCCGCGTCCGCCGTCGGTGCCGTCGGTATCGCCGGACAGCGCGGCGATCCCCAGCGCGCCGTCGAGCGCGATCGCGAGCGCCAGCGCATATTCCTGGTTGGGACCGCCGCGGCCACGACCCCTGATCGTGACCGTCAACTCGCCGCCGGAGAGGATCACCGCGCGCCGGCCCCGGCTCTGCAGGTCGCGCGCGAGCCCGGCATGGGCCGCGGCCACCTCGCGCGCCTCACCCTCGACGCGCTCGCCGAGGAAGACACATTCATAGCCCGCATCGGTGACCGCTTTTCGCGCGGCGTCGAAGGCGTCGGCCGGGCGCGCGACCAGCCGGAATTCCGTGCCGGCGAAAACCGGGTCGCCGGGCTTGGGCGATTCATTGCGCGGATCGTCGAGCGCGCGATGCACGGCATCGGGCAGATCGAGCCTGTAACGCTTTACGATTGCGCGTGCCTCGGAGAGCGTGGAGGGATCGGGCACGGTCGGTCCCGAACCGATCACCGCCGGATCGTCGCCCGGCACATCGGAGATGGCGAGCGTGACGAGCCTCGCCGGATGCGCGCGGCGCGCCAGCCGGCCGCCCTTGATGCGCGAGAGATGCTTGCGCACCGTGTTGATCTCGCCGATGCCCGCGCCAGAGCGCAGCAGCGCCCGCGTGACAGCCTGCTTCTCCGCGAGCGTCAGTCCGGCCGCCGGCGCGATCCAGTTGGCCGAGGCGCCGCCCGACATCAGCGCGAGCACGAGATCGCTTTCGCCGGCTTCGTCTGCGAGCGCGAGCGAGCGCGAGGCCGCCGCCACGCTTGCTTCGTCGGGCACCGGATGCCCGGCCTCGATCATCTCGATCCGCCGCGTCGGCCGGCCGTAGCCGTGGCGCGCGACCGCGATCCCCTGCAGGCGCGCGGCGGGAAAGCCTTGCGCGAGATAATGCGCCTCCGCCACCTCGGTCATCGAGCCCGCGGCCTTGCCGGCGGCGAGGATGAAAAGGCGTCCCGCCACGGGCGCC
>DASZTD010000046.1:0-29252 GCA_035548355.1 Pseudorhodoplanes sp. | reverse complement strand
AATGATGGAGGCGACCGGCGCCTGCGCCGGCATCGAGAACTATTCGCGCTACCTCACCGGCCGCAAGCCCGGCGAGCCGCCGCCGACGCTGTTCGAATACGTCCCCGACAACGCGCTGGTGTTCGCCGACGAGAGCCACGTCACCATCCCGCAGCTCGGCGGCATGTATCGCGGCGACTTCCGCCGCAAGGCGACGCTCGCCGAATACGGCTTCCGCCTGCCGTCCTGCATGGACAACCGCCCGCTGCGCTTCGAGGAATGGGACGCGATGCGCCCGCAGACGATCTGCGTGTCCGCGACGCCCGGCGGCTGGGAGCTGAACGAGTCGGGCGGCGTCTTCGCCGAGCAGGTGATCCGTCCGACCGGCCTGATCGATCCGCCGGTGGAGGTGCGCCCCGCGCGCACCCAGGTCGACGATCTCGTGGGCGAAGTGCGCTTAACCGCCCAGAGGGGCTATCGCGCGCTGATCACGGTTCTGACCAAGCGCATGGCCGAGGATCTGACCGAATACCTGCACGAGCAGGGCATCCGCGTGCGCTACATGCATTCCGACATCGACACGATCGAACGGATCGAGATCATCCGCGACCTGCGGCTCGGCGCCTTCGACGCGCTCGTCGGCATCAACCTGTTGCGCGAGGGCCTCGACATTCCCGAATGCGCGCTGGTGGCGATTCTCGACGCCGACAAGGAAGGCTTCCTGCGCAGCGAAACCTCGCTGATCCAGACCATCGGCCGCGCCGCGCGAAACGTCGATGGCCGCGTGATCCTCTATGCCGACGCGGTGACCGGCTCGATGGAGCGCGCGATGGCGGAGACCAATCGCCGGCGCGAGAAGCAGGAAGCGTTCAACCGCGAACACGGCATTACCCCGGCTTCGATCAAGAAGAACATCGCCGACATTCTCGACAGCGTCTATGAGCGCGATCACGTGCTGATCGGCACCGGGGCATTCGAGGGCGCGGGCGCCGATTTCGCCGAGGCCGCGGCGATCGGGCACAATTTCGAGACGGTACTGGCCGACCTCGATGCGCGCATGCGCGCGGCCGCCGCCGATCTCGATTTCGAGGAAGCCGCACGGCTGCGCGACGAGATCAAGCGCCTGCGCGCGACCGAGCTTGCGGTGAACGACGATCCCGCGACGCGGCCGGCCGGCGCACGGGCGGGCGGGCGCGGCGGCTCGTCGCCTTCCTCCGGAGTGGGAGGGGCGCACAGCAAGGCCGTGCGGGGCGCGGGTTCGCACAATCGTCCGCACAAGCCCGCGCTCGACGAAATGGGCATCGCCACCTGGCACGAGGTCGCGCCCGAGCGCAAAGGTTTGGGCAAGCGCCGCCCTTCCGTGCTCACGCCGGGCGAGCAGGTGCTGGACGGCAGCGAGCGCCAGGCGGGCGACGCCTCGCGCCCGCACCGGCCCGATCTCGATTCGATGGGCCCGGGGACGGAAGCAATCCCCTATCGCGATCCCTCAGGCCCGCGCTCGACCCTGGGAAAGCCGGGGCAAAGGGGCGGATGGAAGGCGAAGAAGTTTAGGAAGTAGGATTGTCCCGGCGCGCGGCCTGACGCGGGCCCTCATCCTTCGAGACGTGCGGCTTTCGCCGCGCTCCTCAGGATGAGGGTCGGCAGTGTGGCTTGCCGAGCTTCTCGATCCTCATGGCGAGGAGCGCCGCTGCTTTCCCTGATGGTGAGCGCCGCTTTCCTCACTCCTCACGGTGAGGAGCGCCGAAGGCGCGTCTCGAACCATGAGGCCCGGGCTTTCCGACGTCGCCGCATCTGGCATGATGCGAAAACTTTGCTATCGTCTGCCCGCCACTTTCTCTCGAAGGAGGCAGACAATGGCCAAGGGTCAGATGCGTTCGAACAAGGAAAAGAAGAAACCGAAAGCGGACAAGGACAAGCCGAAGCAACTGTCGGCCTACAAGGCCGCACAGACGTCCGGCGGAAAGAAATAGCAGCCTGCAATGCGAAACGCCCGGCGCAAGGCCGGGCGTTTTCGAACCGGAGCCGGCGGCCGCCGGGCGCCGCTACACCTCCTGGCCCTTGGCCGGCAGCACCGTGTACTGCACCTTCGGCGCGATCGGCGCCCAATGCAGACCGTCCTGGCTGATGGCAAGCACCGTGATCCTGACGATCGATACCGGCCTGCCGCCCATGTCGCGCGGGCCAAGCTCCTCGTCCATGGTGAAAGCGATCACCGCCTCGCCGCAGGCGCGATCGTCCTTGGCCTCGTCGTTGACCTTGCGCACCGCGTTGTCCGCGGACACGCCGTCATTGACCAGCGCGACGAAGCGCAGGGCCTGTTCGGACGTATCGCAGATTACGCCTCGCCCGAGCACGGCATCGCGCGGCAAGTCCTGCGCGCCCGCGGTTCCCGTCCCCAGCACGAGGATCAAGGCGAAAGGCAAAAACATTCGCATGGCTGCACCTCCAGCCCGTGTTTCCGCCGAATAACGCATCCGTCACGGCCGGGTTCGATCCGCCGCGCCGCGCGCACGCGATCGTGATCGGTGCGCGAGCAGGGCGCGCGCAAACGAATGCGCAAACGAAAATGGCCCCGCCGAAGCGGGGCCATTTCGCCGGAAATGGCGCGGCGCGGGCTTGAGCGAGCCCCGGGCCGGTGGCCGCTCCTACCAGCAGCGGCGAACCTTGGTGACGATCACCCGGTGACCGCGATGCTTCTTGACGATCACGACCCGGCAATGGCGCCGCGCGCTGAAATCGCGCACGCTCTTCTTCACGACGACGGCGTGGGCCGCGGGCTTCACGACCACCGTCGATGCGGCGCTCGCCATCGTCGGCGCGGCAAGTCCGAAGGCCGCGGCCGCGGCAAGCGCAATGGCAAATTTCTTCATGGTCATTTCCTTCCGATCACTTCTGTCGTCCCCTGCCGACCTTTCTATCCAAGCGTGGCTGCACGGAGACTGAATGGCGACAGCGGCTAGATGAATGACAATTCGGTAATCGAGGAGGCTAATTCGCGGACGCCCTGCCCCAGAAACGCCACGAGACGATGACATGGTCTCTCCCGCTCGCCGATTCAGGGCCGGGCGCTCCAATCATGACGGGGGATGATGGTGAAGGTCGCCGGACCGCGTTCGAAAGGCAGCGTGTCGATACTCGGCGCGCTCGTCGCCTGCGCGGTGGTGCTGCCAGCCTTGGCCTTGGCGCAGGATCCCGACCCGATCGCGGCGGAGCTGCGCAAATTGCTCGCCCAGCAGGACGGACCTCCCGCCGAGCCGATCAACTGGGACGCGCTCAACTGGGATCCGTGGAGCCTGACCACCGCCTCCAAGCAGCAATCCCTTTCCGCCAAGGACGATCCGGTCGATACGCCGCTCGACTGGGACCGCAAGGTTAATCCGGACGGCAGCAGCGCCGTCATCGCCCGCAAGCGGTTGCCGACCGCCGTTGACGCCAAAGTCGGCGTCGATCTCGGCGTCGCGCCGAAGGAACCGAACTATCTCATACCCGACCGCCTGGTGAACGGTACGGCACCGGCGAATTCCGGCGCCGCTTGGGCGAACGTGACGGTGTCGAACGCCTCGATCGACGCCAGGCTCGACCCGAGCCAGGACCAGGCGCGGATCGGCACCACGCTGAAGAAATCCGTTCCGGTGAACGACGCGCTCTCGGTCAGCGTCGAGAGCGGATATGCCGTGATCGACAGCTTCGCGGGTAGCGGCAGCGCGGCGCCCTGGGGCATGCAGCCCGCCGGGGGCAATCCGTCGCGGATCTATTCGGCCGACGGCGTGGCCCGCCTCACCTTCGAGCCGACCGGGACGACGCTGTCCACCGGCACGCGGCTGACATCCACCGACGAGAAGTGGCGGCGAAGCCTGGGCGCGGAGCAGAAACTGTTCGGCGGCCTCAACATCACCGGCTCGGTCAGCGAAACCGATACCGGCGCCATCGACCGCTCGCTCACCGCCGGATTCAAAAAGAGCTGGTGATCATTTCGTCACGACATCGGCAACCGTGCGCGTCGCGGGCTCGACCAGGAGCACCCGGTCGTCCTTGAGCCGCGCGAACTTGAAGTCGCGCAGAGAGCCGATCCGGTCCTTCAGTTCGACCGGCAATTCCGCGAGCGTCATGGCGTCGGGCACCGGCGCGCCGATCTCCACCGAAATACCCGGATCGACCTCCTGCGGCTTCTCTCCGCTGACGGCCTCGACGATCATCGCGCGCTGCTGCGACGTGAGCCCGAGCCCGTTCCTGTCGATGCTGCGGCTGGCGATGTCGGGCGCGGCCTCGCCGGTCGGCGCCTGCGCGCGCAGCGGCTGCGGCAGAGCGGCGAGCGTACAGCAAAGAACGAGATACGGACCGGGCCGGCGGGAGACGCGCATGGCCTGTCCTAGCGCGGCGGCCGCGGTCCGCGCCCGACGGTCTCGTCCGGCAGCTCGCGCGCCTGCTTGGCGATTTCCAGGCAGGTCAGCAGCTCGACATAGCTCGGCACGCCGCCGTCGCTGGTGGAGGCGATGCAGCGCGACTTGTCGCCGGCCGGATAGCCGCTCCATTGTTTGCGCAACTGGTCGCGGGCGTCGTTTTCGTCGCGCATGCAGGATTCCTTGGTGCGCCCGACGATGACGCCGACATTCCCCGCCGCGCTGCATGTCGGATCGATATTCAGCGTCGGGACGGTGTCGGCTGCGAGAACGAGGCCGCCGGCGAACGCGGCCGCTGGCAAGGTCAGGATCATGGCGAAGACCCTCGTATGCAGACCCGATTCGGCCCCTTAACGCCTGAAAAAGCGTTCGGTTCAACGGGCCTCGGGCGCCGGCCGGGCGATCGTGGCCTGGTCCATGCTGAGGCGGCCGGCGATGTGCCAGGAGACGATCACGCAGGCAACCAGCATGACCGTGGCGGTGATGCCGCAGTAAACAAGGCCGATCACGGCAAGGCTGCGCCTGTCCGGCATGGTCCGCTCCCTCGCAGAATTGGTCGCCCGCCGGCGCGCGCGGGTTCACGGCCGGGCGGATGCGGGAGGAAGGCTCGGATTTGACGCTAATTCTTCGCGTCCCTGATCACCTCCACCACGCGGCGGCTGGCCGGCTCGACGATCACCACCTGCCCGGAGATCATCGCCACCTGAAAGCCCTTCGCGCGCGGGGCGAGCTCGCCGAGCGTTTGCCGCATCGGCTCGAGGCTAACTGGTCCTGCCGGAAGAAAATCCGGTCAGGGTCCAAGCCGCCGAAGGCGAAATGGTTCCGCTCACGCCGTCGCGGCGCAGGCGCTCGACACCATGCCGACCGCCTGCCCGTCGGTGGCGCGCAGGATGGTCACGCGGCCGAAAGTGGTCGTGCGGCCGATGCGGATGACGCGGGCATCCGCCAGCACATCGAAGGCGACCGGGCGCAGGAAATGGATGGTCTGGTCCACGGTGGACATCGGCCGATAGCCGTCCCACGCGGTCGCGCAGGCGAGCATCATCGCGGTGTCGGCGAGCGACATCAGCGCCTGCGTGGCGACCGCGCCTGCGCCTGCGCCGGGGCAGAGCTTCGCTGCGAACGGCATGCGGACGACGGCGCCCGGTGCCCAGTCATCCGGCGCGCCGACGGGAGGACTGGCCTCGATCCGCTCGACCAGCAGGCCGAGTTCCTGCACCCACGGGGCGACCTGATCCAGCAGCAGATGCGCCGCCGCCTCAAGCCCGAACGTCTTCTCTGTACGGAGGAGTCTGAGTGCTCCTGCCATGCTCTCCCCCAACGGTGCACATGACGCGAATCACTCGTTCAATTCAGACTTTAAAAATTTGCACGCACAATTCCAGCGAAACCCACCAAAATTTCTTCGCCCGGCCATGCCGGCCGAAACGACACAGCCCCGCCGCAGCGTGCGCGGCGGGCCTGCGGCCTCCCTTGACCGGGCCGGACATGCGCGGCACCGTTAGCCGCTAGCTGAAAGGGTTGGGTCATGGCGGCTGGAAATCGATTTTTTGTTGCGTCGGCAGCGCTGGCCGCGTTGGCGCTGATCTCGTTCGGCATGCAAGCGCGGGCGGCGAACTGGCTGGAGAAAAATTTCTGGCTGAGCGGGCCGAACTATGACGGCGATCTGCCGGCCTGCGACAACGGTTGGGCGCTCGGGGAGATCCAGCGCAATTTCGCCACCAAGGAAGGCCGCTTCTGGAACTCCGACCTCGCCATCGTGGATTTCGAAAAGGTGCACGAGACCGCCTTCAGCCCCTGGGCGGCGCAAGCCATCCCGCGCCGCTTCTGCAGCGCCATCGCCGTGGTATCCGACGGCGTGCGCCGGCCGGTCCATTACTCGATCGGCGAGGATCTCGGCATGATCGGCCGGAGCTTTGGCGTCGAATGGTGCGTGGTCGGGCTCGACCGCAACTGGGCCTACAACCCCGGATGTCGAATCGCGAAGCCCTGAGGCGACGTCGAATCTTGTTCTTGAAATGTTCTCATCCGACCGCTAGCTTTCTCCGAGCAATCGAGGCTGGGGCTTTCGCATGAATCGCTTGGCGTGTCGGGCCGCCGCTGTCGCGGCCATCCTGTTCCTGTCGCCCGCCGGCGCCCAGGCGCAGGACCGGCGCCAGAACGAGCCGGGCAATTTCGATTTCTATGTGCTGGCGCTGTCGTGGTCGCCCTCCTTCTGCGAGGCGTCGCGTGAGCAATCGCCGAACCGGCGGCCGTCGCAGCAATGCGGCGCGCGTCCCTATTCATTCGTGGTGCACGGGTTGTGGCCGCAATACGAGCGCGGATTTCCCGAATATTGCAAAGTGCCGGCGCCGCGCCTGCCGCGCAGCATCGTCTCGGCGATGCTCGACCTGATGCCGGCGCCCGGCCTGATCTACAGCGAGTGGGACAAGCACGGCACCTGTTCCGGCCTGAGCGAGCGCGCCTATTTCGAGGCGGTGCGCAAGGCGCGCGCGGCGACGAAAATTCCGGAACGCTTCGTCGATCCGGAATCGATGCAGACGGTGACGCCGGCCGAGATCGCCCAGGAATTCGTCGCTGCCAATCCGGGAATGACGGCGGGCTCGGTCTCCATCACCTGCGACAGCCGCCGCCTACGCGAGGTTCGCATCTGCATGACCCGGGAATTCCGTTTCCGCGATTGCGAGGAAATGTCGCGCCGCTCCTGCTCGCGCGAAAAGATCGCGGTGCCGCCCGTGCGCGGAGGATGAGGAGCGGAAAAGGCGCGGCGCAAGGAACCGGTAGGCGCTGCGCTGCGCGGGTCCGGCCGGGATGAATTACCGCCACGCTTTCCACGCCGGCAATTTCGCCGACGTCGTCAAGCATGCGGTGCTGACGCGCATCCTTCTGCACCTGCTGAAGAAGGACACGCCGTTTCGCGTGATCGACACGCATGCGGGCGCGGCGATCTACGATCTCGCCTCCGAGGAAGCCACCCGCGGCGGCGAATGGAAAGACGGCATCGGACGCGTGATCGAGGCGACATTCGATCCCGCCGCCGCGGCGCTGATCGCGCCCTATCTCGACGCCGTTCGCGCCGTCAATCCGCAAGGGCGCCTGCGCCGCTATCCCGGCTCGCCGTCGCTGATCGGATCCTTTCTGCGGCCGGGCGACCGGCTGATCGCTTGCGAAATCGAGCCGAAGGCGGCCGGGGCGCTGATCCGCCATCTCGGCCGCGACCGCCGGCTGAAGGCCATCGCCATCGACGGCTGGACCGCGCTCGCGGCCTATATTCCGCCGAAGGAGCGGCGCGGTCTTGTGCTGATCGACCCACCCTTCGAGGAACGCAACGAATTTGACCGGCTCGCTCAAGCTCTCGCCGCCGCCTGCCGCAAATGGCCCGAGGGACTCTATCTCGCTTGGTACCCGATCAAGGACGCGCGCGACACCGCCTCCTTCGTGCGCGCCCTCTCCCGCTCGGGCATCGCCCGGATACTGCGGATCGAGTTGACCCTCGCCAATCCCGGTGCCGAGGGGCTGCGCGGCAGCGGGCTGATCGCGGTCAACCCGCCCTGGACTCTGGAATCCGAACTCCAGAGCCTGCTGCCCGCTCTGGCCCGCGTCCTGGTTCCCGGGCGCCGGGGCGGGGTCCTGCTGCAATGGCTCGCGGGCCGGGATCGGTAGTTCGGCACCGTTTCCCCTTTCCAGTCCCCGCGGGTTTTGATCTATTAATGTCAGACAAGGGCTGGCTTTGACGTTCCGCCTCCTTAAGGGGGGCCGGCGGAGTGAGGCTGTAACAGGCCGACGCTTTCCCCGAATCGTAAATGTCCGGCCGGATCGCCGCGCAATGGGGCGCTGGCGACGACGCAATCGCGGGGAGAGGAGTTTCCCGATGGCGCAAAGCGGGACGGTCAAGTTCTTCAATGGGGAGCGAGGTTACGGCTTCATCAAGCCGGATGACGGCGGCCGCGACGTGTTCGTGCACATCACGGCTGTCGAACAAGCGGGATTGAAAACGCTGACCGAGGGACAACGGATCAACTTCGACGTCGAGCCCGACAAGAAGGGTAAGGGTCCGAAAGCCGTCAACCTCGTCATCACCGGCTGACATCGGCGCGTAAGTCATCTATCAAAATCCGATCGGGTCGCGCGCGGCGAGGCCCGATCCTTTTATTTCGATCCGGGATCTTTCCTCATGCTGATCCTTCGCACATCCGCGGCGTCTCCTTTCGGCCGCAAGATCAAGATCGCCGCGAGCGTGCTCGGGCTCGCCGACGGGATTCGCATCGAGGCAGCGGACACCAGCGATCCGAACGACACGCTGCGCCGACAAAACCCGCTCGGCAAGATTCCGATCCTGATTCTCGATGACGGCACCGCGCTCTACGACTCGGCGGTGATCGCCGAATATCTCGACTCGCTCGCCGGCGGCGGCCGCATCATTCCGCGCGAGGGTAAGGCGCGCTTCGCCGAGCTGACGCTCGCCTCGCTCGCCGACGGCATCATGGATGCATCGCTCCTGCAGGTTTACGAGAACCGTTTCCGCCCCGAGGAGAAACGCCACACGCCCTGGGTCGAGTACCAGGCGGACAAGGTCACGCGCGCGCTCGATACGCTCGAAAAGGGGCCGCCTGCCGTCGGCGACACGCCGCGCATCGGCGCGATCGCGCTGGCCTGCGCGCTCGGCTATCGTGACCTGCGCTTCCAGGGAACGTGGCGGCAGACCTATCCGCGACTCGTTGCCTGGCTCGATGATTTCGCCGCCCGCGTTCCCGCCTTCGCGAAGACGAAAGCGGACGCGTGAACGAATAATCCCGCGCATGAAAAAACCCCGGACGGGTCGTCCGGGGTTTTTCGCGTGGAGCCTCTCGGCCGCTCAGAACTTCCAGTTCAGACCGCCGCGCACGAGATGCGTGTGGAAATCGACATTGTCGGTCGTCAATCCGCCGCCGCAGCTCAGGCCGCAATTGAAGCTGCCGAGATCGACATAGAGATACTCGGCCTTGGCGCTGAGATTGTTGGTGATGGCGTATTCGACGCCGCCGCCGAGAGTCCAGCCGACGCGCGTGTCGCTCGCCCCGGGAAAGCCCGGCACGTTGGCCTCGACGTCGCCGAAGGCGACGCCGCCGGTCACGTAGGGCATCAGGCGGTCGAAGGCGTAGCCGACCCGGCCGCGCACCGTACCGAGCCAAGTGTTCTTGGTCTCGCAGCAGCCGAGCGTCGTGCCGCTGATGTTCGACCAGTTGATGTCGCCCTCCAGGCCGAACACGGTCTGGCCGACCTGGTAATTGTAGCCGGCGGTCGCGCCGACCGTCCAACCGGAAATGTCGAAACCGCCGGTGCTGTCCCAGCTTGAGCCGCCCCAGCCGCCGCCGCCGGTCACGCCGAGATAAAATCCGCTCCAATCATAGGCGGGAGAATACAGAGGTGCCTTGACCGGCATCTGCGCCGGACGGCGGCCGAGATCGGCGGCCTGCGCGGCGCCAAGACCGCAGGCAAAGGCCAGCATGGCGGCCGCGAGAAAGAAACGCTTCATGACAAACTCCCCTGTCGCCGAGGCTAAAGCCTCGTATGTGCTGGCGCCTCAACGCGCCGTTGGCCGCGCGGTTCCGGAAACCCTGGGTTCCCGCCACGCGGAATGCCTAGAACCGGTAATTCAGCCCCAGTCGCAGGATGCTCGATTCAACTCCGTTATTCGTCCCGGTGACCGAATACCCGCGGTCGGCGAGATCGACGTAGAGATATTCCGCCTTGGCCGACCAGTTCGGCGTGAAGCCGACCTCGACGCCGGCGCCCGCGGTCCATCCGATATGTGTGCGCGTTTCGGACAAGCCCGCGACCTCGCCGGTGACGCCGCCATAGGCGAGGCCCGCCGTGCCGTAGAAAAGAATGTTGTTCATCGCGAAGCCCGCGCGCCCGCGCAGCGTGCCGAACCAGGGATTGGAGAACTTGTACGGGGCGAAGGTGTCGTCGGCCGCCGAAAGCTGGATGTCGGTCTCGCCGCCGAACACGAACTGGCCGCTCTGCCAGTTGAAGCCCGCCTGCACGCCGCCCTGGATGCCCGCCGGCTCAGTCGGATTGTTGGTCGTGCCGCCCCACTGATAACCGAGATTGGCACCGATATAGGGCCCCATCCAGCTATACATGGCCATCGGCGGCGGCGTGTATGGAGCGGCATAACCCCCGCGCGGCAGGTCCGCCGCGCTCGCGGTGCCGGTGACGGCGGCGAGCGCCAATCCAGCCGCAAAAATCGCCTTCTTCATTGCAGTCCCCTCATGCGCGGCACGAACCGCGACGCTGCCAAGCCCGTCCCGGAAGCCCGACCTCTTCGCGGCCTTTTTTGCCGCCGAAAAAGGAGTCGCGAGGTCGCCCCCGTGACGAAACATGGACAATTTCATGGAGGCAATTTATCAAGCTTTTTAAGTTAAACGTTTATTACTTGACGATATTTGCAAGTTCTTATGCTTAATATTCCGTTGATTGACTTGTATACTTTTCTCCGCCCGCCACGAATACTTGATACATCTGGTCCGCGCCCGCGCCCGCTCGGCGATCATTTCTTCGGTGGACTAGCCGGCGGTAACCGCGCGCCGCGCCCTTGCCGGGCGATGCGGCGATGGACACCTTAGGCGCGCCCGATCCCATGAACGGCCGCAAGACAAACATCGAGCCCGAAATCGACCTCGAGGAAGAGGACGACGACGCGACCCTGCCCGAGATCGAGGACGAGGCATCCTCCGGCGGTGCATCGCCGGCCGGCACGGTGGCGGCGGGGCGCGCGGCGATCGTGCGCGACGCGAAGCTCGCGCCGCCCTCGCCTGGTGTGTACCGGATGATCGATGCCGAGGGCGAGGTGCTCTATGTCGGCAAGGCAAAAAACATCAGGAAACGCATCGTCGCCTATGCGCGCGCCACCGGCCACGATACGCGCATCGTGCGAATGATCGCGGCGACGAGCCGGATCGAATTCGTCACCACCCGCACCGAAACCGAGGCGCTGCTGCTCGAGGCCAACCTGATCAAGCGCCTGCGCCCGCGCTTCAATGTGCTGCTGCGCGACGACAAGTCCTTTCCCTATATCGTCATCACATCCGATCACCCGGCGCCGCAGATCATCAAGCATCGCGGGGCGCGCACGCGGCCGGGCGACTATTACGGGCCGTTCGCCTCGGTATGGGCGGTCAACCGCACCATCACCGCCCTGCAGCGCGCCTTCCTCATCCGCTCATGCTCCAACGCGGTGTATGAAAGCCGCACCCGCCCGTGCCTGCTCTACCAGATCAAGCGCTGCTCGGCGCCCTGCACCGGCGAGATCGCCTTGCCGGATTACGCCGAGCTGGTGCGCGAGGCGCGCGCCTTCCTCTCCGGCAAGAGCGCGGCGGTGAGGAAACAGCTTGCCGCAGAAATGGAGAAGGCGTCGGCGGCGCTCGATTTCGAGCGCGCCGCGATCTACCGCGACCGTCTCGCCGCGCTGTCGGCGGTACAGTCGCAGCAGGGCGTCAATCCGCACAGCGTCGAGGAAGCCGACGTGTTCGCGATTCATCAGGCCGGCGGCTTCAACTGCGTGCAGGTGTTCTTTTTCCGCACCGGGCAGAATTGGGGCAACCGCGCCTATTTCCCGAAGGCGGACCGCGTGCTCTCGGCCGCCGAGGTGCTATCCTCGTTCGTAGCGCAATTCTACGACGACAAGCCCTGCCCCCGCGCCATCCTCCTGTCGGAGCAATTGAGCGAGATGGGTCTGCTCGGCGAGGCACTGACCGCAAAGAGCGGACACCGCGTCGAGGTTTCCGCGCCCAGGCGCGGGGAGAAAAAGGATCTCGTCGATCACGCCCTCGCCAATGCGCGCGAGGCGCTGGCGCGCAAGATGGCGGAGACCTCCTCGCAGCAGGCGCTGCTTCGCGCGCTGGCCGACACTTTCGGCCTGCCGCGCGCGCCGCGCCGCATCGAGGTCTATGACAACAGCCACATCCAGGGGGCTAATGCGGTCGGCGCGATGATCGTCGCCGGGCCGGAAGGGTTCCGCAAAAACCAGTACCGCAAATTCAACATCCGCTCCGACGACCTGACGCCGGGCGACGATTACGCGATGATGCGCGAGGTGCTGGAACGGCGCTTCAAGCGCCTGCTGAACGAAAATCCGCGCCAGCCGCAGGAAGGCGTTGCGGCCGATGCCGGCGGGGACGACTCGCCTTGGCCCGATCTCGTGCTGATCGACGGCGGCCAGGGCCAGCTCAAGGCGGCGCGCGAAACCCTTGCCGCGCTCGGCATTTCGGACGTGCCCCTCGCCTCGATCGCCAAGGGCCTCGACCGAGACGCCGGCCGGGAAACCTTTTTCGTCCCGGGCCGCGAGCCATTCCGGCTGCCGCCGCGCGACCCGCTACTTTATTATGTCGAAAGGCTGCGCGACGAGGCGCACCGTTTCGCCATCGGCGCGCACAGGAAGCGGCGGGCCCGCGACATCCGGGAAGGCGGGTTGCAGGAAATTCCCGGCATCGGGCCGACGCGCAAGCGCGCTCTCCTTCACCATTTCGGGACGCTGAAGGCGATCGAGCGCGCCTCGCTGGCCGATCTCGAAAAGGTGCCGGGAATAAGCGTCGATACCGCGCGAAAGATTTATGACTTTTTCCACGAACGTGCGCCGTCGTGACACGCCCCGGAATGCCAGGACAACGCGCCGCCATGCGCCGGCCGCTGTTGACGGGGAGGATAGGCGGGTGTTCCCTCTGCCCATGACAGCCGCCAGTCCCGGACATGTGTCGCGCCCGCTCGCGCTGCCGAACCTGTTGACCTATGGGCGCATCGCCGCGATCCCGGTGGTGGTCGCGTGCATGTATTTCCAGGCGATTCTGCAATACGGCCTGTGGCTGCGCTGGGTGGCGCTCGCGATCTTCATCGCCGCCGGCGTGACCGACATCCTCGACGGCTATTTCGCCCGCTCCTGGGACCAGCAGTCCTCCCTCGGCCGGATGCTCGATCCGATCGCCGACAAGCTGCTGGTCGCCTCCTGCCTGCTGATGCTGGCCGCCGACGAAACGATCCGCGGCTGGTCGCTGTTTGCTGCGATCATCATTCTCTGCCGCGAGATCCTCGTTTCGGGGCTGCGCGAATTTCTCGCCGAGCTGCGGGTCAGCGTCCCGGTGTCGCGGGTCGCCAAGTGGAAGACGACCTGCCAGCTCGTCGCCATCGGGTTCCTGCTTGCGGGCGAAGCCGGAGACAATATCTTTCCTTTCACGACGCTGATCGGGCTGACGCTACTGTGGCTGTCGGCGATCGTGACGATCTATACCGGCTGGGATTATCTGCGCGCCAGCCTGCGGCATCTGATCGAGGACTAGATGAAGATACGGTATTTCGCGTGGTTGCGCGAGCGCGTGGGCAAGACCGACGAGGACGTGGCGATCCCGCCGCATGTCAAAACCGTCGCCGAACTGGTGGAATGGCTCGCCGGGCGCGGCGACGAATACGCGCATGCGTTCGAAAACCGCAACGTCATCCGCACCGCCATCGACCATCATCACGTCAAGCCGGACGCCCCAATCGCGGCGGCGCGCGAGATCGCCTTTTTCCCGCCAATGACGGGCGGCTGAGAGGCGCGTAAAATCGCTGGCATGACGGTCACCATTCGCCTGCAACGCGAGGATTTCGACGCGGCGGCGGAGACGGCCGCGCTGACGCGCGGGCGCACCGATATCGGCGCGGTCGTCACCTTCACCGGCATCTGCCGCGACGGCGAGCAGGGCGCGGGCGTCAGCGCCATGACGCTCGAACATTATCCGGGCATGGCGGAAAGCGAGATTGCCCGTCACGTCGAGGCGGCGCAGGGTCGCTGGCCGCTGCTCGGGGTCACCGTGATCCACCGCTTCGGCCGGCTGCGGCCGGGCGACAACATCGTTCTCGTCGCCACCGCCTCCGCGCACCGGCAGGCCGCCTTCGCGGCGGCTGAGTTCCTGATGGATTATCTGAAGACGCACGCGCCGTTCTGGAAACGCGAGGAGCGCGGCGGCACCGGCACCTGGGTCGAGGCGCGCGAGAGCGACGATGCGGCGGCCGCCCGCTGGCGCAATGATCGCGCGACGGAATAATCGGCCGCGCGCGGAATTCAGCTAGGTGGGACACGCGGCTTCAGGGAGGCCTGTCATGCGGCGATCAATCGCGGCAATCGCAACGGCGGCGTGTCTTGCAGGGGCGGCACAGGCCGCCGAGGTGAAATATTTTCCCGTTCCCTCCTATCCGCACGACGTCGCCCCGGCGCCCGACGGTACGGTCTGGTATACCGGCCAGGGCGCGGGCCATCTCGGCCGGCTCGATCCGAAGACCGGCAAGGTGGACACGATCGCGCTCGGCAAGGATTCGGCGCCGCACGGGGTGATCGTCGGGCCGGACGGCGCCGCCTGGGTCACCGACGGTGGACAGAACGCCAATGTGCGCGTCGATCCCGCCACCGGCAAGGTGACGGTCTTTCCGCTGCCGAAGGATTTCGCCAACGCCAATCTGAATACCGGCGCGTTCGACGGCAGAGGCATCTACTGGTTCACCGGGCAGAACGGCGTGTATGGCCGGCTCGATCCCAAGACCGGCAGGACCGACATGTGGAACGCCCCGCGCGGGGTCGGCCCCTACGGCATCGCCGCCACCCCTTCCGGGGACATCTGGTACGCTTCCCTCGCCGGCGATTACATCGCCAGGATCGACACCGCCACCGGCGAAGCGACCGTCGTCGAGCCGCCGCGCAAGGGCGTCGGGCCGCGGCGGATCTGGTCGGATTCCAGGGGCCTTCTCTGGGTAAGCTTCTGGCGCACCGGCGAGGTTGGCCGCTACGATCCAGGGACAGGAATCTGGAAGGTGTGGCCGCTGCCGGGCGTGCAGCGCGGCTGCTATGCGGTCTATGTCGATGACCGCGACAGGGTCTGGCTCAGCTCCTGGCAGGCCAATGCGATCGTGCGCTTCGATCCGCAAAGCGGACGCTTCGAGAGTTTCCCGAGCAACAGGAAAGATGCCGATGTCCGCCAGATGCTCGGGCGACCGGGCGAATTGTGGGGCGCAGAGAGCGGCACCAATCGTCTCGTCATGATCAGGGATTGACCGGCATCGCCGGTCGGCCGGTCCCCGCGAACGTGAAAGGCCGCCCCCGGAGGGCGGCCGTGCAATGTCCGGCGCGGCCCCGTCGTCAGACCGATCGCGTTCCAACTCGCGCTCAGGCCGCCTTGCTTTTGGGCTGCACCGCGGCGGTGTAATCTTCCATGAGCTGCTTGGTGATCGCGCCGGGCGTGAATTTCCACGCGGCGATCTCCGACACCGGCGTCACTTCCGCCGCCGTCCCGGTGATGAAGCATTCGGAGAAGCCCGACAGCTCATCCGGCATGATGCGCCGTTCGTTCACCTCGAAGCCGCGCCGCCTCGCCAGCTCGATCACCGTCTTGCGGGTGATGCCATCCAGGAAGCAATCGGCGATCGGGGTATGGATTTTGCCGTCCTTGACGAAGAAGATGTTCGCGCCGGTGCATTCGGCGACGCGGCCCTGCCAGTCGAGCATCATCGCGTCGGCATAGCCTTTGCGCTCGGCCTTGTGCTTGGAGATGGTGCAGATCATGTACAGGCCCGCGGCCTTGGCGAGCGATGGCGCCGTCTTCGGATCCGGACGGCGATACTCGGCGAGATCGAGGCGGATGCCCTTCAGCCGTTCCTGCGGATTGAAATAGCTCGGCCAGTCCCAGCAGCCGATGGCGAGATGAATCTTGTTGTGCTGGGCCGAGACGCCCATCATCTCGGCGCCGCGCCAGGCGACCGGGCGGATATAGGCGTCCTTCATGCCGTTCTTCTCGACGACCAGGCGTTTGGCCGTGTCGATCTCGGCGACCGAATAGGGAATCTCGAAATCGAGCATCTCGGCGGATTTGCGCAGCCGCTCGGAATGCTCGCTGCACTTGAAGATTTGCCCGCCATAGGCGCGCTCGCCCTCGAACACGCAGCTCGCGTAATGCAGGCCGTGCGAGAAGACATGCAGGTTGGCCTCGCGCCAGGGCACGAGCTTGCCGTCGTACCAGATGAAACCGTCGCGGTCGGCGTAGGATTGAGCCATGGCGTTCCTCCTTGCGGGGCCTGTGCGCCCTCATTGCCTCCAGCTATCCCGCTTTTTGCCACCGGGTCCAAGTCCCGATATGGTGCGGCAAATCCGAACAGAGCCGCAATCAGGTGCCGAAAACGAACTCGGGTACGATCCTTTCGAAATGACACCGCTTTCGGTAACAAAAATTCGAAAATATGTCAACATGGCTGACCTAAATTTCACCGCCAGCGCCAAAAGACCCGCTCCGGCCGAGGGTTCGCCGGCGGGGGATCAGCCGATCTGGGACCTGATCGAGCTCTTGTTCTTCGCCTATCGCGACTTCGTCAGCGATCCCGACGACGCGCTCGCCCGCTTCAGGTTCGGCCGGGCGCATCACCGCGTGCTGCATTTCGTAACGCGCAATCCCGGCATGAAGGTCGCCGACCTTCTCGAAATCCTGAAAATCACCAAGCAGTCGCTCGGGCGGGTGCTGAAGCAGCTCATCGACCAGGGCTACGTGGTGCAGAAGGAGGGCGAGAGCGACCGCCGCCAACGCCTGCTTTTCGCCACAGCAAAGGGCGAGGCTCTGGCGCTGAAGCTCGCCGGGCTGCAGACCGAGAGGATCGCGCGCGCGCTGGCCGAATTCGGCCCGGGCGCGCACGAGGCGGCGCGGCGCTTCCTGATCGCCATGACCGATGTCGAGGGACGCGAAACCGTGCTCGGATTGATCGCCCGCGCCGACGGCCTGCGCAAGGGCCATTCCTGAAACGGAGCGCGGATGCCGGCCGTCACCGCCCTCTCGACACCGCCCGCGGACGACGCGCCGCATCTGCTGATCGTCGACGACGACCGCCGCATCCGCGACCTGCTCTCGCGCTATCTCGCGCATGAGGGCTATCGCGTCACCACCGCCAACAACGCGGCGGAAGCGCGCGCCAAACTCAACGGCATGGATTTCGACCTGCTGATCCTCGACGTGATGATGCCGGGCGAAAACGGGCTCGATCTCGCCCGGTCGCTGCGGCAAAGCTCCGGCGTGCCGATCCTCGTTCTTTCCGCGCGCGGCGAGCCGGAGATGCGTATCAAGGGCCTGGAGATCGGGGTCGACGATTACGTCGCCAAGCCTTTCGAGCCGCGCGAGCTTTCGCTCAGGGTCGCGAGCATCCTCAAGCGCGCGCAGCCGCCGGCGCCGGTGGCCGCTGAATCGGTGCGCTTCGGCGATTTCGTCTTTCACATCGCGCGGCGCGAACTCAAGCGCGGCGACGAGGTCGTGCATCTCACCGACCGCGAGCGCGACATGCTGGTCGTGCTCGCCGCCCATCCCGGCGAAACCGTTCCGCGCATGGCGCTCGCCGGCAGCGGTAACCCGGTCAATGAGCGCGCCGTCGACGTTCAGGTCAACCGCCTGCGCCGCAAGATCGAGCGCGATCCGACCAATCCCCTGATCGTGCAGACCGTGCGCGGCATCGGCTACCGCCTCGTGGTTTCGCCGTGACCAGCCTCGACGTCGGCATCGCCCGTCTGCGCTCCGGCCTCGCCAGCGCGCGCACGAGCTTCAACCGCGTCGTCGAGTGGTGGAACGGGCTCGCCGCCTTCGTCAAACGCTTCATGCCGACCGGCCTCTACGCGCGGGCGCTGCTGATCATCATCGCCCCGATGGTGATTTTGCAATCGGTGATCGCCTTCGTATTCATGGAGCGGCACTGGAGCGCGGTCACACAGCGGCTCTCCGCCGGCGTCGTCGCCGACATCGCCGCGCTGGTCGATGTCTATCGCACCTATCCGCAGGACCGCGAGCAGGCGCAGATCCGCCGCATCGCGCAGGAGCGGATGGGCCTCGTGGTGGATTTCCTGCCGGCCAGCGACATGCCCCCACCGGGACCCAAGCCGTTCTTCTCGCTGCTCGACCAGGCGTTGTCGGTCGAACTGCGCAAGCAGATCCGCCGCCCGTTCTGGATCGACACCGTCGGCCGCTCCGCGCTCGTCGAGATCCGCATCCAGCTCGACAATGCGGTGATGCGCGTCTTTGCCCCGCGCAGCGCGGCCTATGTCTCGAACTCGGAAATCTTCCTATTGTGGATGGTCGGCACCTCGATCGTGCTGATCACGGTCGCGATCCTGTTCCTGCGCAACCAGATCAGGCCGATCCTGCGCCTCGCCGACGCGGCCGAGGCTTTCGGCAAGGGCCGCGACATGCCGAATTTCCGCCCGCGCGGCGCCCGCGAGGTGCGGCGGGCGGCGCTCGCCTTCATCGAGATGAAGCTGCGCATCGAGCGTGCGATCGAGCAGCGCACGGCGATGCTGGCGGGCGTTTCGCACGACCTGCGCACCATCCTCACCCGCTTCAAGCTCGAACTCGCGCTGATTGGCGACAGCCCCGAACTCGACGGCATGCGCAAGGACGTGGACGAGATGGAGCGGATGCTCGAGGCCTATCTCGCCTTCGCCCGGGGCGACATGGGCGAACAGGCCGAGCCGACCGACATGGCGGCCTTCTTACAGGAGCTGAAGGCGGATGCCGAGCGCGACGGGCACCGCACCACGGTCGAATTTCACGGCCAGCCGATCGTCACCGTCAAGCCCGCCGCCTTCAAGCGCCTGCTCAGCAACCTCGTGTCGAATGCCGCCCGCTACGCCTCCTCGATCGCCATCACCGGCCAGCGCGACCATCGCTGGCTGACGGTGAGTGTCGATGACGATGGTCCCGGCATTCCCGCGAGCAAGCGCGAGGACGTGTTCAAGCCGTTCCTGCGGCTCGACGACGCGCGCAACCAGGACAAGGGTGGAAGCGGTCTCGGTCTGGCGATCGCCCGAGATATCGCCCGCGCGCACGGGGGCGACATCATCCTCGACGATTCCCCGCTCGGCGGCCTGCGCGCGACCGTGCGCGTTCCGGTGTGACGCAGCCGGAGCACCTGGGACTAGACCGCGACCGCGTCATCCTCCGCCGCCGGACGGCGGCGCGCGCGCCAGCGGCGGCGCAGGAAGAAATCCGGTATGCAGAAAAGATCGTCGAGGAAACCCGACCAGCGCGCCGCACGCGCAAGCTCGCGGTCGAGCACCGCCATCGTGCGGGCGAGCCCTGGATCGTCGTCATCGACCCACACGCATGCGACGCGGGCGAACAGCAGGTTGAGTGCCTGCGCGCGCACCATGCTCTTGGGCCCCGTCGTGCTGATGCCCGCGGCCGTCATCATCCAGAGCTGCGAGCGGATGCCGAGCCCGTTCAGCGCCATTGCCAGGCCAGGATTGCACGAACTGGACCGGATCAGCGACTTGATCGCCGCCCGGTGCGGGGTCAGCGCCTCGAGCCGGCGCATCAGTACGTCGAACAGCCGGTCGCGCACGGACTCGTTCTCGTCCTCGCTCGTGCCCGCAAGCACCTTGCGATCGACGTCCTTCACATGCGCGGCGAGGATGCCCATGATTGAGGAGAATTCGCCGCGCATCTCGGCAAGCGAGACGCCGGCGCGGCTCGCCACGTCGGCAAGCCCGATCTCCTCGAAGCGGCGCTCGGCGAGAAGCGCCATCAGCGCCTCGACGATGCGGGCGCGCGGTTGGGCGGCGGACGTTGGGGAGGTATCGGTCATCGGGCCCTCCTTGGCTCCTCCTTTCAACTAGATCGGGAACCGGGCCGTTCCAAGGCTAGCCGGCAAGCTCGCGGGAGCGGCCGGTGGCGGCCGCGACCGCCTCCCGCATAAGCTTTTCCAGGCCGTCCGGGCCCATCAGAATCTCCAGCGCCGCGGCGGTGGTCCCGCCTGGGGAGGTGACGTTCTTGCGCAGCGTCGCCGGATCGAGCGGCGAACGGTGCAGAAGCTCGCCCGCCCCGGACACCGTCACGCGCGCGAGATTGTCCGCGAGCCGCTGCGGCAGGCCCGCGGCCACCCCCGCCTTGGCGAGGGTTTCGGCGAGCAGGAAAACATAGGCGGGGCCGGACCCTGACACCGCCGTGGCCGCGTCGATCAGCGCCTCCTCCTCCACCCATTCGACCGCCCCGGTCGCGGCGAGCAGATCGTCGGCGAGCGCGCGCTGCGCGGCGGAGACCCGGGCATTCGCCACCGCCACCGTCATCCCCCGCCCGATCGCGGCCGGAGTGTTGGGTATGGTGCGCACCACGGCGGCGCCCGGCACGTGTCCTTCGAGAAAGGCGATGGTGCGCCCGGCCATGATCGAAAGCACGAGGGTCCGGGGTGAGACCATCGCAGCAACGCCGGCCATGACCTCGGGGGCGACCTGCGGCTTCACCGCCAGCACTACTGCCGCCAGGTTGGCGACCGCGCCGGCGGGCGGATTGATCGTCACGCCGCGCTGCACCAGCGAGAGAATCTCGGGGGCGGGATTGGGCTCAACCACGACCACCTTGTTCGGATCGAGTCCCGATGCCAGCCAGCCTTCCAGCATCGCCCCGCCCATCTTGCCCGCGCCGATCAGCGCGACCGGGCCGATATTTTTCAGCCTGCCGTTTTGCAATGTGGTCATGACAGCACCTGCTCGACGCGGCCGGCTCCTCCCGGCCATTGCGCCCCTGTGTGGCACAATCCTGCCATCCGAAGCGAGATCGCCGCGACAGGCCCGGCGACGGCGGGCGGGCGGGATCGAAACGCGGCGACCCTAGGCCTCGCCCGACGTCTCGAACATGGCGGCGTCGAGCGCCTCGCGCGGGGGCTTGCCGGCCCACAGCACGAACTGGAAGGCGGGGAAATAACGCTCGCAGGAATCGAGCGCCGTCGCCAGCACCGACTCGCATTGCTTGCCCGACGCCTCGGTGCCGCCGGCCAGCACCAGGGCGTGGCGGAACATGACGAGGCCGTCCTTCGTCCATAGATCGAAGTGACCGATCCACATCTGCTCGTTAACGAGTGCGATGAGCTGCTGCACGTCGGCCTGCCGCCGATCCGGCACCTTGAGATCGAAGGCGCAGGCCAGATGCAGCGCCTCGATTTCGTCCATCCAGGTGAAGGACACCTGGTAGTCAGACCAGCGTCCGTTGACGAGAATGGTGATCTCGTCGTCGCCGGCGCGCTCGAAGGTCCAGTCGTTGACCGCAGCGAGCCGCTCGACGACATCGAGGGGATTTGCTCTTGCGCCTTCGGAGAATTCTGTCAGCGACATGTTGGCTCCACCGCCACCGGGAAGGCCGCCCGCGCAGCCACGCGCACGCGACGCAAACTGTTTCCCCGACGGGGGACTTCGGCGTTTTTCGCGGGAAGCGGGTGCATTGACTCGTGTCCCGCGAATCACTTGTCAACTGACTATAACCCTTCGGATTCAGCGGGCGAAAGCGATGAATGAATCCTCGCCATTCGCTGTCCACAGCGGCGGATGCGAGTCATCGGATCGTCACGCGCGCACGGGCGCGAAGTGACTCATCCGGCAAAGGAAATCAGTCGAACAGGCTGGAGACGGATTCTTCGGCGGCGGTGCGTCCGATTGCTTCGCCGATAAGGCTTGCGATCGGCAGCACGCGGATATTGGGCGCGGCGAGGACTTCCTTGGTCGGCTGGATGGAGTCGGTGATGACGAGCTCCTTGAGGCGCGAGCCGGTGACGCGCGCGATCGCGCCTCCCGACAGCACGCCATGCGTCAGATAGGCGAACACGTCGGACGCGCCCTGGTCGAGCAGCGCCTCGGCCGCGTTCACCAGCGTTCCGCCGGAATCGACGATGTCGTCAACGAGGATGCAGGTATGACCCTTCACCTCGCCGATCACGTTCATCACTTCGGATTCGCCGGCGCGCTCGCGCCGCTTGTCGATGATGGCGAGCGGGGCGTTGATCCGCTTGGCGAGCCCGCGCGCGCGCACGACGCCGCCGACATCGGGCGAAACGACCATGACTTTGGAGAGATCGAACCGCTCCTTGATGTCACGCACCATGACCGGCGAAGCGTAGAGATTGTCGGTGGGAATGTCGAAGAAGCCCTGGATCTGGCCGGCATGCAGGTCGAGCGTCATCACGCGGTCGGCGCCTGCGCGGGTGATCAGGTTGGCGACGAGCTTCGCCGAGATCGGGGTGCGGGGTCCGGGTTTGCGGTCCTGCCGCGCATAGCCGAAATAGGGGATGACCGCGGTGATACGGCGGGCCGAGGAGCGGCGCAGCGCGTCGATGATGATCAGCAATTCCATCACGTGGTCGTTGGCCGGGAAGGACGTGGACTGGATCACGAACACGTCCGCGCCGCGCACGTTTTCCTGGATCTCGACGAACACTTCCATGTCGGCAAAGCGGCGGACCACCGCTTTGGTCAGGGGCGTCTTGAGATACTCGCTGATGGCGGCGGCGAGCACCGGATTCGAATTGCCGGCGACGAGCTTGATCGCCCCGTTTTTCGCCGCCATGAACCCTTCTCCTCACTTCTCGCGCAATGCCGACTTCGCGACAGGGTCTGCGATCCGGACGCGGGCGCGCCCTGATAACAAGGCGGCGCCAAGTCTGGCAATATCAGGTCTGGCGGCGCGGGGCGTCCCCTGTCCCACGGGCGCGCGGCGCTATTCGGCCAGGGCCAGTTTCGGATCGCCGGCCGTGGCGACGGGGGTGGCCGCATCCGGCTCCCGGCCGGGCACCGCCGGCTCGGGCTGCGCCCCGCCCCGCGACAGGTAGTCGGCGAGCTGGCTCATCCCCTTCTGCGCGATCCGGGCGATGAGGGCGTCGTCCACCGCGCTCCAGGCATCGGCCGGCGCGCCGCTGACGGTCTCCTCGCCCGAGATGCGCAGGGCGCGCGATTGCTGCGCGTCATAGACGTCCCAGACCCAAGATATCAGCGTGCGCCGGGCCTTCCGCTCGGTCGCCGCGGCGAGATAGCCGCGCACGCGATAAGGGGCGAAGCCCTCGCGCGAGACGAGCGGCAGCTGGCGGGCCTCCGCTTCGTCGCCGAGCTTCTGCACGAGGCGGCGGAAGACGGCGGGCGGCGGCCCGTCGATGGATTCGAAAGCGATGGTTGTGCCGGCGGGGGCGATCGATGCGGTGGTGCCGGAGCCGGTGGTGGTGCAGGCCGCCGCGCCGAGGGCGAGCGCCACCGCCGCGGCGAGGAGTCCCGCGCGTCGAACGCCGCAGGCGAGCTTGCGCACGCCACCCCTGACCATCGACACATCCCCTGCGGCCCGCACGGGTTGTAGCCCCCTTGGCCGCGCAGACTTGTTAGCCGGAAATCGGCAAGCGGTCCACCGCGCGCCCGGCCCATCCGCCGGGCTTGGCAGGCGCGCGCAAAACGCGGTTCTGCGGCATGCGCTTTGATGGTTTGGTACCGGCGGCCGCGCGGACGACGCGGTGCGCAAGGGAGCGAAACGTGCAGGAAGAGGAATACGATGTGGTCGTCGTAGGCGGCGGCGGCAGCGGGCTTGCGGCCGCGATCGCGGCGGCGGAGGCAGGCGCCAGCGTGGTGCTTCTGGAGAAGAACGCCATCCTCGGCGGCACGACGCGCCTGTCGATCGGCTCGATCTCGGCCACGCGCACGCAATTGCAGAAAGACGCCGGCATCGACGACGACCCGCAGGGGCATTTCGAGGATATCATCAAGTTCGCCGGACCCGACCTCGCCCCGCGCGACAATGTTCGCCTGCGCCGTGTGCTGGTCGACAACGTCACCGACACGGTCGCCTGGCTGAGCCGCCTCGGCGTCAGCTTTTTCGGCCCGATGCCGGAGCCGCCGCACCGCAAGCCGCGCATGCACAACGTGCTGCCCAATTCGCGCTCCTACATCTACTACCTCGAACGCGAGGCGCGCCGCCTCGGCGTCGCGATCAAAACCGCGGTGCGCGCCGGCGACATCGTCATGGAAGGAGACGTGGCGGCGGGCGTGCGCGCGAGCGTGAAAGGCCGGCTCGTGGTCTTGCGCGCGCGGCGCGGGGTGATCCTCGCCTCCGGCGATTTCACCAACAGCCCCGAGCTGAAAGCGCGCTTCGTCAACGACCTCGTCGAGGTAGACGCGATCAATCCGGCGAGCACCGGCGACGGGCAGCTAATGGGCGAGCGCGTCGGCGGCGAGATCGTCAACGGCGACCTGATGTACGGCCAGCTCCGCTTCGTCGCCCCGCCCGGCACCAACGTCTTCCTCAGGCTGCCGCCGAACAGGGCGCTTGCCTCGATCATGAAGCTCGCCATCGACCACGCCCCGTCCTGGATCCTACGGCCGTTCCTGTTGTCCTTCGTCACGACCTTCCTCGCGCCCGAACCGGCCCTGTTCAGGCAGGGCGCGATTCTCGTGAACGCGAACGGCAGGCGATTCTGCGACGAGACCGACCGGCCGCATCTGCAAGTGGCGAAGCAGCCGGGCAAAATCGCCTATATGCTGTTCGACGAGGCGCTGGCGCGGAAATTGTCGGAATGGCCGAACTACATCTCGACCGCGCCCGGCGTCGCCTATGCCTACCTTCCCGACTACAAACGCAATCGGAAGGACCTTTATCACGAGGCGCGCGATCTCTCGACGCTCGCCGCCGAGCTTGGCATGCCGGCCGCGAGCCTGCGCGCGACGATCGACGAA
Source organism: Pseudorhodoplanes sp. (assembly GCA_035548355.1). GTDB lineage: Bacteria > Pseudomonadota > Alphaproteobacteria > Rhizobiales > Xanthobacteraceae > Pseudorhodoplanes. The sequence continues at coordinate 4,367 of DASZTD010000046.1, read as the reverse complement.
TATAACCGCGGCGCGGGCGCGCATCCGCGCGGCGACCGACCGGCCATGAGCGAGGGAAAATACGTGGCGCTCGGCCCAGTGCGCGGATGGTCGGTGCTCGGCGACGGCGGGCTGAAGGTGAGCGAGGAGCACGAGGTGCTGCGCAAGGACGGAACGCCGATCGCGGGTCTTTATGCGGCGGGCTCCGCGGGTCAGGGCGGGCTTCTGCTCGAAGGCCATGGCCACCATCTCGGCTGGGCCTTCACCTCCGGACGCCGCGCCGGCCGCAACGCGGCCCTGCGCCGTCCGCGCGAGACGCCGCGCGCCGCGGCCGAATGAGGCGCCCGCCCGTCAGCCGGCGAGCATGATCGCGTTGACGTGCCGCCCGTAATCGGGCTCGGCGCGGTGCGTCGCGCGCCGGTAGCTGAAGAAGCGCCGCGAGTCGGCGTAGGTGCACAGGCCGAGATCCTCGATCCGCGCCACCCGCGCCCGGCGCAGTCGGTGCGCGATATAGCCCGGCAAGTCGAACATCGCATGACCCTCGCGCGCCGCCGCGCGGAAGAAGCGGGCATTCGCCTCGTCCGCGCGCAGGAACGTCTCGATCAGGTCGCGCCCGACCTCGTAATTGTCCTGCCGGATCATCGGCCCGAGCGCGGCGACGACTCGGTCGCGGTCGGCGCCGAGCTTCTCCATCGCCGAAAGCGTTGCCTCCAGTACGCCGCCGAACGCGCCGCGCCAGCCGGCATGCGCGGCGCCGATCACGCGCGCCTGCGCGTCGGCGAACAGCACCGGCCCGCAATCGGCGGTCGATGCGCCGAGCGCAAGCCCCGCCCTGTTCGTCACGATCGCATCGGCGCGCGGCCGCTGCGAAGCGTCCCACGGCTTTTCCGCAACGATCACCTCGGCGGAATGCACCTGATAGAGCGACAGCAGATTGTCCGGCCGAGCGCCGAGCGCGCGTGCCATGCGCGCGCGATTTTCCGCCACCCGCTCCCGGTCGTCGCGCGAGCCGATGCCGCCGTTGAGACTGGCATAGATGCCTTCCGACACGCCGCCCTCGCGGGTGAAGAAGGCATGCGCGATGCCGGGCAAGGCGGACAGGGCCGCGGCTTTTACATGTCCCGCCGTCATCGCGCCTTCACACCTTCACACCACGAAACCGGGCAGCGGGCCGAGTCTCGGATCGGCGAGCGCCATCGCCTTGAACAGCTCGCCCATGCCCGTGCGCCCGCCCTGTGTCAAACGCGTGACCGCCGCGTCGATCTCCCCCGCCTTGTCCGGCGCGCGCGCCTTCAGCGCGGCGGCGCGCGCCTCGATCCCGAGGCGGCGCAGGAATTCGCCCTGCTCGACCGGGCCGTGGATGGCGGCGCCCATGCTCTCGGCGGAGGAGCCGAAAATCTCGAAATCGACATGCGCGGTGATATCGACCGTTCCCGGCGCCGACTTGGGATCGACGAAGGCGTGACCACCGACCGCCTGCAGCGTATCGCCGATGTCGGTCCTCGCATGGCCGTAATCGATCACGAGCGCGGCGCCGCCGTCGCGCACACGGCGGCCGATCTCGAGCGGCAGGTTGTCGGTGCGCCATTCGAAGATCGAGCCGATCGGCGCCTCGCGCACCCTTTGCGGCAGCAGCCGGTCGAAATGCGGAATCGGATAGGGCGCGAGCCCGAGCTTGAAATTGCCCGCCTTGTCGAGCCCGATCACGCGCTCGTGCCAGCCCCCGGCCTGCTTGACCGCCTGGTGCACCGGCAGGGCATCGACGAATTCGTTGGCGACGATAATCGCGGGCCCCGCCGGCACGTCCTCGAGTCTGCGGTACCAGTGCCGCTTCACCTCGAAGCCCTCGAGCGCCTCGCGCTGCGCCTGTTCGAGCTTCGGGGAAATCTCTACGAGATGCAGCGACAGCGCCTTGCGGAATTCCGGCACCACCTGCGTGGCACGAAGGATGTCGCGCATCATCGTGCCGCGGCCGGGCCCCAGCTCCACGAGATGCACCTGCGCAGGCTTGCCCATCATGCCGTAAACCGAGGCGGCCCATATGCCGACAAGCTCGCCGAACATCTGGCTCACTTCCGGCGCGGTGGTGAAATCCCCGCCCGCGCCGAACGGTTCGCGAGTGAGGTAATAGCCGTATTTCGGATGCGCCAAGCAAAGGTCCATGTAGTGGGCGACAGGCATGGGGCCCGCGACCGAGATGATCCGGCGAATTTCCATTTCCAGTGGCGACAGGGTTTGCGTCATCGGCGCGACGGCAGCTCCGGCTGCCACAGCGAGTAGCCGATGAAAGCAAGACCGGCGAGCAGCAGCGGGAACGACAGCAGCATGCCCATCGTCGTCGTGCCCCAGATGTAGCCGAGTTGCACGTCCGGCTCGCGGAAATTCTCGACCACGATGCGGGCGATCGAATAGCCGACGGCGAAGGAACCGATCATGAATCCCGGCCGCCTGAGCGCGCCGCGATTGATCAGCACGAACAGCGCGGCGAGCAGCACGACGCCTTCGAGCAGCGCCTCGTAGAGCTGGCTCGGATGGCGCGGCACGTTTCCGCCCGCGGGAAACACGATCGCCCAGGGCACGTCGGTGGCGCGACCCCACAATTCGCCGTTGATGAAATTGGCGATGCGGCCGAGCAGTAATCCGAGCGGACCGACCGTGCAGGTGATGTCGCCGAGCGGCAGCATCGGCACGCCGCGCTTGCGCGCGAACAGGATCACCGCCAGCACGCAGCCGATGAAGCCGCCGTGGAAGGACATGCCGCCCTTCCACAATTCGAGCATTTCCAGAGGATGCGCGAGAAAATGCGGCAGGTTGTAGAAAAGGATGTAGCCAATGCGGCCGCCGAGGATGATGCCGAGCGTGATCCAGACGATGAAGTCGTCGTAATCGGCGACCGTGAGCGGAGCCTTGCCGTCCCAGAGGCGCTCGGCGCGGATGATGGCGCGCGCATAGAACCAGCCGAGCAGGATGCCGCAGATATAGGCGAGCGCGTACCACCGGATCGCGAAGGGGCCGATGGTGACGATCACGGGATCGAACGCGGGAAACGGCAGGGCCAATGGCGGCATCGGTGTCCTGAATAATCATCCGGCCGGGATGCCGGCAAAGCCAATGACCGTCTCCTTACCATAGTCTTGCGGGTGGCGTGTGTCGGCTTGCGGCGGTGCCGGCCCCGCGCCATATCTCGGCGGTGGATTTGGAGAGGCTCCCATGACCCAGACGACCAACCGGTTTTTCGACGAGGTGGCGCGGCTGATGAACGACGCGGCGGGCGTGGCCCAGGGCGTGCGGCGGGAGATCGACACCCTGTTCCGGGCGCAGGCCGAGCGCTGGCTGCGCGACCTCGATCTTGTCAAACGCGAGGAATTCGAGGCGGTGAAGGACATGGCGCGGCTCGCCCGTGAGGAGAACGAGGCGCTGAAGGTGCGCCTTGCCGCGCTCGAGGCGGAGATCAGGAATGCCCGCCCCTCCCCGTCCCCGGGCGCCGGCGGCTGAGGGCGCGGTAGAGCTATTCAAGAAGCGGTTGCGGAACGCTTCTGCAAGCTGCGGAATGAAAGCTTGGCAGGTCACCTCGCCCCGCCCCCTTTCCTTGTGCTGGCGGCCCATTCTCCGCTATAAGCCCGGCCGACCGCAGGCGAATTCCGCACCCCTGGAGGCGGCCTCGGTCGTTACCTAAAATTCAGCTTCTAAAACAAGGACTTAAACCTATGGCGACCGTCAAGGAATTGAAGGCGACGGTTCGCTCGAAGGCCGGCAAGGGGGCCGCTCGAGCCGAACGTCGAAAGGGCCGCACGCCCGGCGTGATCTACGGCGACAACAAACCTCCCCTGAACATCTCGGTCGATCATGCCGATCTGCGTACCAAGATCTACGCGGGCCGCTTCATGACGACGCTCTACGACGTGGAGGTCGATGGCCAGAAGCATCGGGTGATCCCGCGCGACTACCAGATGGACCCGGTGAAGGACGTGCCGATCCACGTCGATTTCCTGCGCCTGTCGCCGGGCGCGATGATCCGCGTCAACATTCCGGTGCACGTGCTCAATTCCGACCAGTCGCCCGGCGTCAAGCGCGGCGGCGCGGTGAACATCGTCACCCACTCGGTCGAGGTGATGTGCCCGCCCGACCAGATCCCCGCCTCGATCGACGTCGATGTCACGGGTCTCGAGATCAACTATTCCCGGCATCTGAGCGACGTTAAACTGCCCGAGGGCGTCAAAGTGCGCGCGCGCGGCGACATGACCCTCGTCACCATCGTGCCGCCGTCGGGCTATGCGGAAGAAATGAAGGCCGCTGCCGAGGCTGCCGCTGCGGCCGCTGCCGCTGCCGCTGCCGCCGCGCCCGAGGCCGCCGCCGCCGGCGGTGCCGCTCCGGGTGCCGCTGCTGCC
>DASZTD010000045.1:0-112803 GCA_035548355.1 Pseudorhodoplanes sp. | reverse complement strand
CCGCCGCGACCGCAGCGCCCGCAGCCGGTGCCGCCGCTCCCGCAGCCGGTGCCGCCGCGCCTGCCGGCGCCGCCGCACCCGCCGCAGGGGCCGCCGAGAAGAAGTAGGCCTGCCGCCAGGATTCCGGGCCATGAAGCTTTTCGTCGGCCTCGGCAATCCGGGCGCAAGCCACGCCGCCAACCGGCACAATGTCGGCTTCATGGCGGTCGATGCGATTGCCAGGCGCCACGGCTTTCCGCCGTGGCGCAGGCGCTTTCAGGGGGTGACGACGGAAGGCGCGCTCGGCACCGCGCGCGTGCTGATGCTTCTGCCCGGCACCTTCATGAACGAATCCGGCCGTGCGGTCGCGGAAGCCGCGGGCTTCTTCAAGATCGCGACCGGCGACATCGTGGTGTTTCACGACGAGCTCGACCTGCCGCCGGGCAAAGTGCGGGTCAAGACCGGCGGCGGAAATGCCGGCCATAACGGCCTGCGCTCCGTCACCGCCCATCTCGGCAACGAATACCGGCGGGTGCGCATCGGCATCGGCCATCCCGGAGACAAGAACCTCGTGCACCGCTACGTGCTGTCGGATTTCGCCAAGGCGGAACGGACCGGATGGGTGGAGGCGGTCTGCGAGGTGATGGCGGACCACGCCACCCTGCTCGCGCGCGGGGACGACGCGAGCTTCCAGAACAAGGTGCATCTCGGCATGGAAGCCAAGGGCTTCGGCGAGCCGAAGGAGCCCGCTCCCGCCGGGCAATAACGACAATCGGACACAGACATGGGATTCAAATGCGGCATCGTCGGATTGCCGAATGTCGGCAAATCGACGCTATTCAACGCACTCACCGAGACGGCGGCGGCGCAGGCCGCCAATTATCCGTTCTGCACGATCGAGCCGAATGTCGGCGAGGTCGCGGTACCCGATCCGCGGCTGGACCGGCTCGCCGCGATCGCCAAATCCGAGCAGATCGTGCCGACGCGGCTGACCTTCGTCGATATCGCCGGCCTCGTGCGCGGGGCGTCGAAGGGGGAAGGACTCGGCAACCAGTTTCTCGCCAATATCCGCGAGGTCGATGCCATCGTGCACGTGGTGAGGTGCTTTGAGGATCCCGACGTCACCCATGTCGAAAACCGGATCGACCCGGTGCCCGACATCGAGACGATCGAGACCGAGTTGATGCTCGCCGATCTGGACAGCCTCGAGCGGCGCGTCGACGCGCTGGAAAAGAAGGCGCGCGGCAACGACAAGGAAGCAAGGGAGACGCTCGATCTCGTCAACCGGGCGCTCGCGCTGCTGCGCGATGGCAAGCCGGCGCGGCTCGTGCAGCGAAAGGCGGAGGAGGAAAAGGCGTTCGCGATGCTCGGCCTGCTGACGGCGAAGCCCGTGCTTTACGTATGCAACGTCGATGAGGCGTCCGCCGCGTCCGGGAACGAATTTTCCAAGAAGGTCGAGGCGCGCGCCACGGAGGAAGGCGCGGTTTCGGTGGTGATTTCGGCGAAGATCGAGTCGGAGATCGCCGTGCTGCCGCGCGCCGAGCGCGAGGATTATCTCGCCGCCGTCGGGTTGAAGGAGCCGGGGCTCGACCGGCTGATCCGCGCGGGTTACGCGCTACTCAACCTCGTCACCTATTTCACCGTTGGGCCGAAGGAGGCGCGCGCCTGGACGATCACGCGCGGCACGCGCGCGCCGCAGGCGGCGGGCGTCATCCATTCCGATTTCGAGCGCGGTTTCATCCGGTCCGAGACGATCGCCTATGACGACTATGTGGCTCTCGGCGGAGAGGCCGGCGCACGCGATGCCGGCAAGCTGCGGCTCGAGGGCAAGGATTACGTCGTCGCCGACGGTGACGTGATGCATTTCCGGTTTGCGACATAGGAGGGTTGCGCGGCGGCCGCTTGCGCCGGCTGTCCTGGCTCTCATTCTGTCGGGCGTGCGAAACATTTCAGGCCCGCGATTGGCGGGTGCGGCGGTTGCTGGATGCCGAAGATTTATTTCGAGGATTTTGCCCCCGGACAGGTGAGGAAATTCGGCCCGCGCAGGATCACGCGCGAGGAGATGCTCGCTTTCGCCGCCGATTTCGATCCGCAGCCGATGCATCTCGACGAGGAGGGCGGACGCGCTTCGATGCTCGGCGGGCTCGCCGCCTCCGGTCTCTTTACCTGCAGCATCGCCATGCGGATGGTTGCCGACGGCATCCTGCTCCGCTCGAGCTCGATGGGCGCCAATGCCGTCGAGGAAATCCGCTGGCTCGCGCCGGTGCGCGCGGGCGACGCGCTCACCCTGCGCCTGACGGTTCTCGACACCCGCCGCTCGCGCAGCCGGCCGGATCTCGGATTCGTCAGGATGCTATGGGAGATGTTCGACCAAGACGGCGGCGTCGTCATGACGTTGACCGCTCCGATGATGTTCGGGACGCGCTCGGGGCCGAACTCATGACCTTCTACGAGCATGTCCGGGTCGGCGAGTGTCTTCGGCTCGGCTCCCATCTTTTCACCGCCGACGCGATCCGGTCCTTCGCCAAGTCCTTCGATCCCCAGCCTTTTCATCTCGACGAGGAGGCGGCGAAACGATCGCAATTCGGCGCGCTGTGCGCTTCCGGCTGGCACACCATCGCCGTGTGGATGCGGCTCATGGTCGAATTCCAGAAGCGCGAGATCCAGGCCCGGCACGCACGCGGCGAACCGGCGGCGACCTTCGGCCCCTCCCCCGGCTTTCGCGACGTGAAATGGCTGAAGCCGGTTTATGCCGGCGACATCATCACTTACGAAACCGAAATAACCGCCAAACGCGTCTCCGCGAGCCGCCCCGGCTTCGGTCTCGTGACCCTTTTCAACTGGGGCGCAAACCAGCACAATGAACGCGTGATGTCGTTCATCAACACGGTATTCGTTCCGCGCCTCCCTCGATGACCGCGGCGGCCGATACAGGCGGCGCGGACAGGCGCGATGAGCGCCGCGTCCTTGCCGTATCCGCGGGGGCGCACGCGCTGCACGACGGCTATACCGATCTCATTTACGTCATGCTGCCGGTATGGCAGGCGGAATTCGGCCTGAGCTACGCGGCGATCGGGGTTCTGCGCGGACTATTCGCCGGCACCATGGCCGCGCTGCAAGTTCCTTCCGGCATTCTCGCCGAACGCGTCGGCGCGGCAGCGGTTCTGGCCGCCGGCACCGCGCTTGCCGGAATCGGCTATCTGTTGGCGGGCATGAGCGCGGGCTTCGTCATGCTGACCCTGGCGCTGGCGATCGGCGGAGCCGGCGCCAGCACGCAGCACCCGATCGCGTCCGCGCTCGTGGCACGCGCTTTCGCCGGTTCCCGTTCGCTCAAGGCGCTCGGCAGCTACAATTTCGCCGGCGACATCGGAAAAATGGTCTTCCCCGCCGCGACGGCCTTCATGATGACGCTGACAGCGTGGCGGACGACCCTTGCCGCCGCGGGTGCGCTCGGCCTTGCCACGGCGGCCGCGATCCTGCTGTTGACGCCGCGCAATCTGCCATCGACGGCCACGCCGGCAAACGAGGCCCCCATTCGCGGCAGCGGTAGCCGCAAATCATTTCTCATTCTTCTGAGCATTGGAATTCTCGACAGCGCCACACGCATGGGCTTCCTTACTTTCCTGCCATTCCTTCTCCAGCAAAAGGGAGCGAGCCTGCCGCTCATCGGCACGGCGCTGACCCTGGTGTTTGCCGGCGGCGCCGCCGGTAAGCTCGTATGCGCGTTCATCGGCGCGCGGCTCGGCATCGTCGCGACGGTCTGCCTCACCGAAGCGATCACCGTGGCGTTGATCCTTCTGTTGATCACAGCACCGCTCGACATTGCGATGATAATGCTGCCGGTTCTCGGCATTTTCCTCAACGGCACATCGTCCGTGCTCTACGGTTCCGTGCCCGATCTCGTTCCCGCGCACAAGCGCGATCGCGCTTTTGGCATTTTCTATACCGGTACCATCGGCGCAGGGGCGGCCGCCCCGTTCTTTTACGGCATGGCGGGCGATGCGCTCGGCATCGTCCGCGCGATCATCCTCGTGGCATGTCTGCTTTCGCTGACGCTGCCGCTTGCGTTGATGCTGCGTCCGGCCTTTGCGCGCTAGCCTTTCCAATCGCCGAGCGCGGCCTGCACCAGCGTCAGCGCCGCCACCGCCGCTGTGTCGGCGCGCAGAATGCGCGGGCCGAGCGCCAGCCGGACTACATTCGCGCGGCGCAGAACCATTGCCCGCTCGTGCTCGGCAAAGCCGCCCTCGGGCCCGACCAGCACGGCGAGCGGCGCCTTCGGCACGACCAATTTCAACGCCTCGATCGGATCGGTCAGCGCCGCATCCTCATCGCAGAACACGAGAACGCGACTGCTTTCGAGCGCCTGGAGTGCGCGCTCCAGATTCGAGACTTCCGCGATCCCCGGGATGGTTAGCACCCCGCACTGCTCGGCGGCCTCAATGGCGTTGGCGCGCATGCGGTCGAGATTGACGCGCACGGTCTGCGTATGCTGCATCATCACAGGCTGCAAGCGCGACACCCCGAGTTCGACGGCCTTCTGCACCATGTAATCGAGACGGGCATGTTTCAGCGGGGAAAAAAGGTAGTAAAGGTCGGGCGACGAATCCTGGACGCGGACCTGGCTTTCGGGAACGAGCGCCGCCGCCTTTTTTCCGCCGCGTTGCAAAAACGCGCGCCATTCCCCGTCACGCCCGTTGAATACGAGCACTACATCGCCGTCCTTCAGCCGCAGCACATTTCCGAGATAGTTGATCTGTTCGCGCGCCAGCGGAACCGCCTGCCCCACCGCCAGCGGCGCTTCGAGAAAGAGGCGGGGTGATTTGAAATCGTAGCGCGCCACAGCGTCGCATCCTTATGCAAAAATTTAATCGTTTATCTGTGCCACAATGCGAAGACGGGCGGCTATAATGCCAGCAAAAGAAAGGGTGCCGCTATCTCGCCGGATTTGGGGGATTGGTGAAGAGCATTCCGAGCGTCTTCTGGGAGAGAATGGAATGATTGCGGTCCGGACGTTTTCGGTGGCCATGTTGGCATGCTTGGGGGCCATCGCCGCGGACGCGCAGGGTCTGCCTCCAGGCGTGGGGACTCCGGCGCCCGGCGGGCCCGCTCCGATGTCGGTCGCCCCACAACAGCAAGCCCAGCCGATGCAGCAGCAGGTGCCGCCTTGCTTCAATGACTTTCTGCCGCTTCGTCAGGAAGCGGAGAAGCGGGCGAATTTCATCCGGGCGGCGATGGAGCGCAAGCAGAAGCTGACCCAGCCGGAAGCCTGCGCCGCGTTCAAAGCGCTGACGGCGGCCGAAGGCCGGATGGTCAAGTTCGTAGAAGAGAAGAATGTCTGGTGCGGAATACCGCTCGAAGCCGTCAAGGTGATGAAGACCAACGCGGCCAGAACCGCCAAGATGCGTGACCAGATCTGCAACGGGGCAAGACCGATGGGCGGCCCCCCTGCCCCGAGCCTGAGCGACGCGCTCGGCACGTCGCGCATTCCCGACGCAAGTTCGACCAGCACCGGTCGCGGCACGCTCGATTCGCTGACCGGCAACCCGCTCGCGCGATGAGCGACGGACGGGTCGCCGATTCCACCGGCAACTGGGTGGATCACCGGGCGCCGGCCGCCATCCGCCCCTATCTGCGGCTGGCGCGCGCCGATCGCCCGATCGGCTCTTGGCTTCTGCTGATTCCCTGCTGGTGGTCGAGCGCCCTGGCGGCGATCGCGGACGGCCAGACCGCTCCGCGTATCTGGCATCTCGTTCTGTTTGCCATCGGCGCCGTTGCCATGCGCGGCGCTGGCTGCACCTGGAACGATCTGACCGACCGCGACCTCGATGCGCGGGTCGAGCGCACCCGCTCGCGCCCTATTCCCTCGGGCCAGGTGACGCCTCGACAGGCATTCGCATTCCTGGTGCTGCAGGCGTTGATCGGCCTCGCTGTGCTGCTGCAATTCAACGCCTTCGCGGTCGCGACCGGCATTGCCTCGCTTGCGATCGTCGCCATCTATCCGTTCCTCAAACGCGTGACCTATTGGCCGCAGATCGGCCTCGGCCTCGCCTTTTCGTGGGGCGCTCTGATGGGATGGGCCGCCGCCTTCGGGCGCCTCGATCCGCCGGCGCTGCTGCTCTATGCCGGCTCGATCGCGTGGGTGATCGCCTATGACACGATCTACGCCCATCAGGATCGCGAGGACGACGCGCTCATCGGCATCAAATCGACCGCCATCCTTTTCGGCAGCAGGACGAGGCTTGCCCTTGCCGCCTTTTACGGCCTCGCCATCCTCTTGATCGGCGCGGCCGGCTGGCTCGCTCATGTGGGGCTTTATTTCGCGCTCGGCCTCGCCGCCTTCGCCGCGCATCTCGCCTGGCAGGTGAAGCAGCTCGACACCGCCGATCCCGCCCTTTGTCTGCGGCTGTTCAAATCCAATCGCGACGCCGGCTTGCTCCTGTTCGCCGGCATGCTGCTCGACGCGGCGCTCTAGTTCCGGGCGATGATCTCGCGTTCGCCGCGATGTACCGATGCATCCGCGATCGAGCGGCCCATCCGCCGGCGCCTGAGGATCGAGGGACGGCGGCGCTTCAGCGCCGAACGCCTGCGGCGGCGTTGCGCCACCTCGGCAATCGAAAGTGCCCCAAGACGCTTCGTGATTTCACGACATGCGCCGCCTGGCTCGGCGACCAACAGCGGCAGGCCAAGCACACGGCCCCAAGCCTTCCAGCTCGCGATCGCCTCGTTGTCGTCGCGCGCAACGAGCAGCGGCACGCATAACGCGCCGTCGGAGTGATCGAGCACGACGGCGAGCGCGGGCTCACCGGGTGCGTCATGGAGTTGCAGGGCTACGCCGCGAAACGCCGAAACCGGCATGCGGATTTTCATCGCCATGCCGCGCACCGCGCGCCTGAGAATGACGTGTTCCCGGTCAAGCTCGATGTGCCGCACTTGCCCGTCCGCCCCGGCATCGTTGGCACGGAAACGGACGGGCAGCGCGAAGGGGTCGAGCCGCAATGCGCGGCCCGACCCGGCAGGGTGGATCCCGCCGGCTTCCATCTGACGCCTCAATTCAGCTCCCCCGGACTTTTTTGGTCCGTTATGCCCACGAGAATGCCGCAGAGGTTTCGGAATCCGCTTAATAAGGCTGGTTAATCGGGCGTTTCGCGTTCGGATGCTTGACGGTGCGTTGCCAGCCATGCTTGCCGAAACCTTGCCTTGTCAGGCCCGCGCGTTCCGCCTACATCCGACGCAACAATGGCGTCCCTCCTCGATCAATCGACACTCAAGGATCTGGCTGAACGGCTCGTTTCCGCCGCCCGCAAGGCGGGGGCGGACGCCGCCGATGCCGTCGCCGTGCGATCGGTGTCGATCGGCGTCGAGGTGCGCGACGGCGCGCTGGAGGAATCCGAGCATTCCGAGAGTGACGATGTCGGCCTTCGCGTTTTTGTCGGCCGCAGGCAGGCGGTGGTATCGACCAATGACATCGGCCGGACCGATACCGCCCAGCTCGCCGAGCGCGCGGTGGCGATGGCGCGGGTCGCGCCGGAAGACCCCTATGCCGGTCTCGCCGATCCGGATCGCATCGCCCGGACGATCCCGGATCTCGACCTGATGGACGAGACCATTCCCGACGTCGCGAAGCTCGAGGCGATGGCGCGGGCGGCCGAACAGGCTGGCCTTGCGGTCAAGGGAGTTACCAAGTCGGGCGGCGCCTCGGCCTCCGCCGGCATCGGCGGTATCGTGCTTGTGACCAGCGGCGGCTTTTCCGGAGCCTATCTCGCCTCCCGCCACAGCGTGTCGATGATGGCGATCGCCGGCGGAGGCACCGGCATGGAGCGCGACTACGATTATTGCTCGGCGCTCCACGCGGCTGATCTCGAATCGCCTGAAGCCATCGGCCAAAGGGCGGGAGAGCGCGCGGTGCGCCGCGTCAATCCGAGAAAGGTCGCTACCAAGCGCGTCCCGGTGATATTCGAACCGCGGGTCGCGGGCTCGATCGTCGGACATCTGGCCGGCGCCGCGAACGGCGCTTCGGTCGCCCGCAAAACGAGTTTTTTGCGCGACAAGATGGGCGAGCAGCTTTTCCCATCAAATGTCACGATCATCGACGATCCGCTACGCAAGCGCGGCCAACGCTCGCATCCCTTCGACGGTGAAGGAGTGGCGGTGCGGCGCCTCGCGCTGGTCGAGAACGGTGTCCTGAAATCCTGGTTGCTCGACAGCGCCACGGCGCGCGAGCTGAGCCTCTCGACGACCGGTCATGCGCAGCGCGGCGTATCGTCGGCGCCTTCGCCGGGAGCAACCAATCTGCATCTGGAGCCCGGAACGGCGACGCCCGGGCAGTTGATCGCCGAGACCGGCGAGGGCCTCTACGTCACCGACCTGATCGGCAGCGGCGCCAATCTCGTCACCGGCGATTACAGCCGCGGAGCGTCCGGCTTCTGGATCGAGAACGGCGCCCTCAGCTATCCGGTGAGCGAGATCACCATCGCCGGGCACCTTTCGGACGTGTTTCGCACGCTGACGCCGGCCAACGATCTTGAATTTCGCTACGGGACCAATGCGCCGACTCTGCGAGTCGAGGGACTTACCGTTGCCGGCCATTGACGCACGCGATGACTATACGCTGCATGCGGGAAATCTGGCGGCCGCCTTGCGCGAGGCCGGCGCTGTCGCGCTGAAGTTCTTTCGCGGCAACCTGCGGAGTTGGACCAAAGGCAAGGATTCTCCGGTAAGCGAAGCAGACATCACGATCGACGAATTGCTGCGCGAGCGGCTGGCCCGGCCCGGCATCGGCTGGCTGTCGGAGGAAAGCATCGACGATCGCGCCCGCCTGGCTTCGCGGCGCGTCATCATCGCCGATCCGATCGACGGCACCCGCGCCTATATCGCCGGCCGGCCAGACTGGTCGATTTGCGCCGCGCTGGTCGAGGACGGGCGCCCGGTGGCGGCGGCCCTGTTCGCGCCCGTGAGCGAGGAGATGTTTGTCGCGGCCAAGGGTCTCGGCGCGACATGCAACGGCGCGCCAATCACGGCACGCGACGAGGCCACGCTCGACGGCGTCCGCATGGCTGGGCCCAGGAGCTACCTAGAGCGGCTGGCCGCCGTAAGCCCGGGGATCGTGCCGGTCCCGAAAATCCATTCTTTGGCGCTGCGCCTCGCCCGCGTCGCCAAGGGAGAAATCGACGCCGCGATGGCTTCGGTGAACGGCCGGGACTGGGACCTTGCCGCCGCCGATCTTTTGGTGCACGAAGCCGGCGGCGCGATGACGGACCTCGCGGGAAAAGCGCTGGTCTACAATTTGCATGATCCGGTTCACGGCGCTCTTTTGGCGGCCGGACCGTCGCGGCACCGCGTGATGCTGGATCTTATGCGGAGCATGCGCCAGGAATTCAGCTGATCGCCATCGCGCGGCGCCTTGGGGATTTAAATATGTCCGAGCAGATTCCGAGCAAGCAACTCCTGCACCTCGTTTTCGGGGGCGAGCTGACCCGTGTCGGCAGCATGGAATTCAAGGATCTCAACGCGATCGACATCGTCGGAATCTATCCGAACTACGCCAAGGCCTACGACGCCTGGAAAGCAAAAGCACAGCAGACCGTGGACAACGCGCAGATGCGCTATTTTATCGTGCACCTGCACCGGCTGCTCGATCCCGCCACCGACAAGACCCGCTGAAGGATGCGATCGCTCAAGCGGATTCTGTCCGCTCCCGCCGTGCAGAAGGCCATCGGCGTCACGGCCGCCGAATATTTGCGTCTTGTGTATAGAACAAGCTCGGTCGTCACAGTCCCGTCAGATATCTACGAGCAGATTGAGCCCGAACTTCCTGTTATCATTGCCATGTGGCACGGACAGCATTTCATGATGCCGTTCGTGAAGCAGGAGCGGCATCGCGTGAAAGTCCTGATTTCGCGTCACCGCGACGGAGAAATCAACGCCATCGCGGCAGAGCGTCTAGGCATCGGCACGATCCGCGGGTCCGGCACACATGGCAGCGATTTTTACCGCAAAGGCGGCGTCGGCGCGTATAAAGGCATGCTTGACGCACTGGCCGAGGGGTTCAACGTGGCTTTGACCGCCGACGTGCCGAAGGTTTCTCGGGTTGCGGGAATGGGGATCGTGAAGCTGGCTCGCGATTCCGGCCGGCCGATCTATCCGATTGCGGTTACCTCCTCGCGCCGCATTGTGCTCGACAACTGGGACCGCACCACGATCAATCTGCCGTTCAGCCGGCTTGCCGGAGTAGCCGGTGATCCGGTCCGAGTCGCCGAAGGCGCCGGCGAAGACGAGCTTGAGCGCGCGCGGCTTGCCTTGCAGAACGAATTGAATGCCACAAACGAAAAGGCGCTGGCGGTTGCGGACGGCAAAACCTCAGGGGCCGACCGTTGAGCGCCGCGCGGCCGTTGAGCCTGCGGCTCTATCGCATGCTCACGCAGGCGGCGCGCCCGCTTGCCGGGCTTTTTCTCGCGCGGCGGCGGCGCCAGGGCAAGGAGCACGCCACGCGCATCCCCGAACGCTACGGCGAAACTGAAATTCCGCGCCCGTCCGGTTCGCTCATCTGGCTTCACGGCGCAAGCGTTGGCGAACTGGCCTCGATCTTTCCCCTCGTCGAGAAATTGCGGCAGGCCGGCCTGTACATTCTCGTGACCTCCGGCACCGTGACCTCGGCCGCGCTCGCCAGAGAACGACTCGCGGGGCAAGCGATTCATCAGTTCATTCCGCTCGATATCCCGCGTTTCGTGAACAGGTTTCTTTCGCACTGGAAGCCAGACCTCGCACTCTTTGTAGAATCGGATCTGTGGCCGAACCTAGTCCAGGGCTGCCGCGAGCGGCGCATCCCGATGATTATCGTCAACGGCCGACTGTCGGAACGCTCCTTTATGCGCTGGAAGGTTCTGCCGAGCGCGGCCGAAGCCCTGTTGCGTCCGTTTGATCTGTGCCTCGCGCAATCGCGTCTGGACGGCGACCGCTTTGCCGCGCTCGGCGCGCGACGAGTCGAGGTGTGCGGCAACCTCAAGCTTGACGTGCCCGCTCCTCCCGTCAACGAGGAAAAGCTTCAGGAGCTGAAAAACGCGGTCGGATCGCGGCCGGTGATCGCGGCTGCCTCGACCCATCCCGGCGAGGAAGCCATCATGCTCGACGTGCATCGCAGGCTGCGGCAGGCCTTCCCCGCCCTCCTGACGATGATCGTGCCGCGCCACGTCCAGCGCGGCCGCGGCATCTGCGACCTGATCGAAAAATTCGGCCTCGCCCCGATGCTGCGGTCGCAACGCCAGGTTCCCGTTCCAGACACGGATGTTTACGTCGCCGACACGATGGGGGAGCTTGGTCTCGTCTATCGGCTCTCGCCGATCGTGTTCATGGGCGGATCGCTGATCGAGCATGGCGGGCAGAACCCGATCGAGGCGGTCAAGCTGGGGGCGGCGGTCGTGCACGGGCCGCATGTATGGAACTTTGCCGAGATTTATGCCGCGCTCGACGCCGCCCGCGGCGCCGCCGCAGTCGAGGATCCGGAACAGCTCGTGATGCAGATCGGCGGATGGTTGAGCGACGCCGCCGCGCGCGAGGCTGTGGTGCAGGCCGGTCTCAAGACTGTGAACAGGCTCGGGGGCGCGCTCGAACGCACACTTGCGCAGCTCGAACCTTATCTGCTGCAATTGCGCATCAATCTGCGACCAGGCGATGCGTGACCCGGAATTCTGGTGGACTGAACGGTCTTTGTATGCGGCGCTGCTCAAGCCGGCGGGCTGGGCTTACGGAGCGATTGCCGCCTCGCGATTGAAGCGGAAGGGCGAACGCGCCGGCGTGCCGGTGATCTGCGTCGGCAACCTGACGCTCGGCGGGGCGGGCAAGACCCCGACCGCGCTGGCGATCGCTGCGTTGCTGGCGGACCTCGACATCCAGCCTTTTTTCCTGAGCCGGGGTTATGGAGGAATCCTCGCCGGCCCGGTCAGAGTCGATCCCTCCAAGCATCGCGCCGCGGATGTGGGCGACGAACCCCTGCTGCTCGCGCGGCGGGCGCCCACGATCGTCTCGCATGACCGCGTCGCCGGCGCCAGGCTCGCCGTCGCCGAGGGCGCGCAGGCCATCATCATGGATGACGGCCTGCAAAATCCCTCGCTCGCCAAGGATTTTTCCATAGCCGTCGTCGATGCGCGCCGCGGCATCGGCAACGCGCAAGTATTCCCGGCGGGCCCGTTGCGCGCACCGCTGTCAGCCCAGCTCGAACGTCTCGACGCGGTGCTGGTCGTCGGGGAGCGCCTGCATCGCGCCGACTCAATCGCCGAGGAGGCGCGCGCGCGGCGCATTCCGCTCTTTCAGGCGCAGCTGCGCCTCGATCCCGCGTCTTTGAAGGCGATCGGGCGCAAAAAGGTTCTGGCCTTTGCCGGAATCGGCGATCCGGAAAAATTCTTCTCAGCGCTCGCGGCTGCGGGCATCGAAGCCGCGATCGAGGAGAGTTTTCCCGATCATCATTTCTACAGCGACGGTGACGCCGAAAGGCTGATGGCCCGCGCCGACGAACGGGGGCTCGGCATAGTTACGACCGAAAAGGATTTCGTGCGCCTCGGCGGCGATGGCGCGCTGAAGAAACTCGCCGCGCGCGCCAGGGCGCTGCCTGCCCGCCTCGTCTTTCAGGATGAAGCCGCGATCCGCAAGGCGCTCGGGTGGTTGCGGGAAAAGGCGCCGCGCTAGCCGCTATGTCGAGCCGACCACCCGTTTGAGCACCGCGTCCGGCGAGGCATAGGCCTCCTGGCGATCCACGCTCCAGTATTTGAGCTCTTCCAGCGGAATGGGCACGCCGGTCACGGCACAGCGCACGAAAGCGCCGGGGCGCACGATACGGAAATCGCCGTCGAGGAACCTGACCTCGGCTTCGCCTGCCATGGGCGGGGGACGATCGAACCGGTTGAGCAAGAGCAAACCTCCGTGACACGGCCCGGGCCGGGCCGGTTCCAACATAGTCGCTCAACCCTCACTATGAAACCCGTCTCGTGCTAGACTGTGATAGCGCGTTGGCGGAGCCGAGGCATGCGCAATTTTCTGGCGCTTCTGATGACCGCTGTGGCGGCCGGTATTGCGAACGCCGCGGATCAGATCGAGATCGAGGCGGGCGATTTCCCCCTCAAGGCAACCTTGTACCGTCCGGCCGGAGATGGGCCGCATCCGGCCGTGGTCGCCATGCATGGCTGCGGAGGATTGCTCGACCGTGCCGGCCGGCACCGTCCCGAATACGCCGATTGGGCGGAAAGGCTGGTCGCGGCGGGCTTTGCCGTGCTTTTTCCCGACAGCTACACCTCGCGCGGCCTCGGACCGCAATGCACGGTCCAGCGCCGCGGCATCAGGCCGGACCGTGAGCGCCTGGGCGATGCCTATGCGGCGCGGCACTGGCTGCAATCGCAATCCTGGGTGCAGGCCGACCGGGTCAGCCTGCTCGGCTGGTCGCAAGGCGCGGTCGCGGCATTGTGGACGGTGCGCCCGCGCGCCGCGCCCAAAGACGACAAGCCGGACTTCCGGGCCGCCGTCGCCTTCTATCCGGGATGCCGCCGCCTGAACGACACCGCCTGGAGCGCGCGCATCCCGACGCTGATCCTGCTCGGCGCCTCCGATGACTGGGCGCGGGCGCGCGACTGTGAGCAGATGGTGGCGCAGGCGCGGGGCCGCAGCGCGCATGCGACGATCGTGAAATATCGCGGCGCCTATCACTATTTCGACCGCGCGAACCTGCCCTTCCAGGAGCGCACCGGCCAGGCTTTCACGCCGGACGGATCGGGGCGCGTGCATGTAGGCAGCAATGCCGACGCGCGCGCCGATGTGCTGAGGCGCGTACCCGAATGGCTGCGCCGCTAGCCTCAGAACAGGCTACCCTGTCCCGGCGGCTTGCCGCGCGGCTTCTGCTTCGCCGGAAAGGCCTTATCTTCCGTCCGCGCGCGAACCTGTCCGTCGGAAAATTCGATCTCGATCGCCGCCCCCGCCGGTATCGCGGCGGCGGAGCGTATCGGCAGGCCGCCGGCATCCCGCACGAGCGCATATCCGCGCGCCAGCACGGCCTTGTAGGAAAATGCGTTGAGCAGCTTGCCGAGCGACTGGACGCGGTCGTTGCGCCGCGACAGATAAATCTGCTGCGCGCGGGCGCCGCGCTGAGCGAATGAGCGGATCGTCTCGCGGCAGCGATCGATACGCGCGCGCAGCAGCTGCGGCGACAGGCGACCCTCCAGACGCGAAAACTGCTGACGATGCACATGCGCATTCGCCCTCAGCGCGCGCGGCAGCCTGTCGGCAGCGTTATCGAGCCGCTGGCGCGGGATCGAAAGCAGCGTGTCGAGCGTGGGCAAGGCCCGCGCCGCCGCGCGCAGCTCGTTGCGCCGCTCGTCCTGGCCGCGCCGCCAGATCGCGCGAATGCGGCGCACCTGGCCCTCGAGGCGCCGGCACAGGTCGGCATGAACGGGCACCGCCATCTCCGCCGCGGCCGTCGGCGTGGGCGCGCGCTTGTCGGCGACGAGATCGATCAGCGTGAAATCGGTCTCGTGGCCGATCGCCGAAATCAGCGGAATCATGCTGTCGGCGGCGGCGCGCACGACGATCTCCTCGTTGAAGGCCCACAGATCCTCGAGCGAGCCCCCTCCGCGCGCCACGATCAGGATATCCGGGCGCGGAATATCCCCGCCGTCGGGGAGAGAATTGAATCCGCGGATCGCGGCCGCCACCTCGGCTGCCGCCGTTTCGCCCTGCACCCGCACCGGCCAGACGATCACGCGCCGCTTAAAGCGATCCTCGAGCCGGTGCAGGATGTCGCGGATCACCGCGCCGGTCGGCGAGGTCACCACCCCGATCACCTGCGGCAGGAACGGCAACAGCTGTTTGCGAGCCTCGTCGAACAGGCCCTCCGCCGCGAGCGCTTTCTTGCGCTGCTCGAGCAGGGCCATCAACGCGCCGAGCCCGGCGGGCTCGAGCGTCTCGATCACGATCTGGTAGTTCGACCTGCCCGGATAGGTCGTTATCTTTCCGGTGACGACGACCTCCATGCCCTCTTCCGGCTTCATCCGCAGGCGGTTGAACACGCCCTTCCAGATCACCGCGTCGATGCGCGCGCCTTCGTCCTTCAGGGCGAAATAGGCGTGTCCGGACGAATGCGGCCCGCGATAGCCGGAAATCTCGCCACGTACGCGCACATAGTCGAAATTGCTCTCGACCACACGCTTGAGCGCCGCCGAAATCTCGGAGACGGTCAATTCCACAGCATTGGCAAGCGTGCCTTCGGTCATCGGTTGCGAATCGCTTACAGAGCCCATGAGCCATGCTACAGCATGGCTCCGCCGCCGGGTCTTTCTGGCAATGCGTTGTCGGACAAGTGCGTCCCTCATCGAGAGGCCCGGGTCAAGGCCCGGCATGACGGGGAAAACGGCATGAATATCCTGCTGCTCGGCTCCGGCGGACGCGAGCACGCCCTGGCCTGGGCAATGGCCGCAAGTCCCGTGACCGACAGGCTCTATTGCGCGCCCGGCAATGCCGGCATCGCGCAGGAGGCCGAACTGGTGCCGCTCGATATCGCAGACCACGCCGCCATCGTCGGCTTCTGCAAGGCAAACAGCATCGACTTCGTCGTGGTCGGGCCCGAGGGGCCGCTGGTCGCAGGAATCGTCGACGAACTCGAGGCGGCGGGCATCAAGGCCTTCGGGCCAAGCAAGGCCGCCGCGCGCCTCGAGGGCTCCAAGGGCTTCACCAAGGACCTCTGCCGCGCCCACAACATTCCGACAGCCGCCTACGAACGCTTTACCGACGCCGGCGCGGCGCGAGACTATGTGCGCGCGCAAGGCGCTCCGATCGTGGTGAAGGCGGACGGCCTAGCCGCCGGCAAGGGCGTGGTCGTCGCCCAGACCGAAAAGGAAGCATTCGACGCGATCGACATGATGGCCGCCGGCGGACTCGGCGAGGCCGGGTCTTCGCTCGTCATCGAGGAATGCCTGTTCGGCGAAGAAGCGTCGTTTTTCGCGCTGTGCGATGGCGCTACCGCCATCCCGCTCGCTTCCGCGCAAGACCACAAGCGCGCCTTCGACAACGACCAGGGGCCGAACACCGGCGGCATGGGCGCCTATTCGCCGGCGCCGGTAATGACGCCGGAGATGACCCAGCGCACCATGGACGAAATCGTCCTGCCGACCCTGCAGGCCATGCGCGCGATGGGCTGCCCGTTCAGGGGCGTGCTGTTTGCCGGTCTGATGATCACCGACACGGGACCGAAGCTGATCGAATACAACGTACGTTTCGGGGACCCCGAATGCCAGGTGCTGATGATGCGGCTCATGTCCGACATCGTGCCCGCGCTCCTCGCCGCGCGCGACGGCGTTCTGAAGAATTTCGACCTGCGCTGGTATCCGCAGGTGGCGCTGACCGTGGTGATGGCGGCGAAGGGCTATCCCGGGCCCTATGCCAAGGGCACGCTGATCGAGGGCCTCGACGATGCCGCCGCGCTCGACAATGTGCAGATTTTCCACGCTGGCACCAAGGCGGAGGGATCGCGCATCCTCGCCAATGGCGGGCGCGTGTTGAACGTCTGCGCGCTCGGCGACAGCGTGGGCGAGGCGCAGAAGCGCGCCTACGAGGCCGTCGATAAAATCCGGTGGCCCGGCGGCTTCTGCCGCCGCGATATCGGCCGGCGCGCGGTGGACAGGGAAAGCATGCGCGATTGATCATGGCAGCAGGTCTTGTGCCGGCCATTCGGCTTGGGTAGGCACAGGCTGTTCCCCGTCAAAGGGTTCGCCGGATACCGGCGATAACTCCGCATGACCGACCTCGCCGATCTTTTTCCCGGCTTTGCATCGCACTGGGTCGATACGTCGATCGGCCGGATTTTCGCGCGCTCGGGCGGCGAAGGCCCCCCGCTTCTGCTCCTGCACGGCTACCCGCAAACGAACGTCATGTGGCACCGCGTGGCGCCGGCGCTGGCGAGGCATTACACCCTCGTGATTCCCGATCTGCCCGGCTACGGATGGTCGGTCGCGCCGGAGGCCGCGAAAGATCATGCGCCCTACGACAAGCGCTCGATGGGTAATGTCATGGTCGAGGTGATGGAGAAGCTCGGCCATGTCCGCTTTCACCTTGCCGGTCACGACCGGGGCGGGCGTGTCGCCTATCGAATGGCGTTCGATCACCCGGGACGGCTGGTCAAGCTCGCGACGCTCGACATCATCCCGACCTATGAGATGTGGCACCGCATGGATCACATGCTTGCCGTCAAGGTCTGGCACTGGGTCGCCATGGCGCAGAAATATCCGATGCCGGAAATGCTGATCTCGAAAAGCCCGGCCGATTATCTCGACTGGCAGATGGCGTGCTGGACCGCGACCAGGACGCTCGCGCCATTCGATCCACGCGCGATGGCGCATTATCGCGCTTTCTTCTCCGATCCGGCCAGGATCCACGCCACCTGCGAAGACTACCGCGCAGGCGAATCGACCGATCTCGCCTATGACGAAGTGGATCACGGCAATCACAACAAGATCGCGGTGCCGATGTTGGCCCTGTGGGGCAAGGCCGGCATTCCCGATGCCGCGGGCCCGCTGAACGTGTGGCGCCAATGGGCGAAAGAGGTGAGCGGCAAGGCGATCGACTCCGGGCATTTCCTGCCGGAAGAGAATCCGGATGCGACCTCGGCGGCGATGCTGGAGTTTTTCCGCCCGTGACCGGTACCGATCCCGACGTCGTTCTACGCCGGGCACGGCGCGAGGACATTCCCGCGATCGTCGCCATGCTGGCGGACGATGCGCTTGGCGGCACGCGCGAGAGCACGGACGATCTTTCGCCTTACTATGCGGCCTACGACGACATCGGCGACGACCCGAACAATCTCCTTCTCGTGGCGGAAAGCGGCGGACACATCGTTGGGACATTGCAGGTCAACATCCTGCGCGGACTGGCGCGCAAAGCCGCCAAGCGCGCGCAGATCGAGGCGGTTCGTGTTTCCTCGGCGTACCGGGGCCGCGGATTCGGCGAACAGATATTCCGCGCGGCGATCGCCATGGCGCGGCAGCAGGGCTGCGCGCTCGTGCAGCTCACCACGGACAAGAGCCGCAAGGACGCGCACCGTTTTTATGAACGTCTCGGCTTCCAATCGACGCATGAGGGCATGAAGCTCGATCTGCGATGATCGGGCATTTTCGCCGCATCGTGACCGCGCTAGATTTTCGCCATGCCGAGCATTGACCGCCAGGCGGCCTTTTCGGGCACCAAGGACGTTCCAGCAGCGCTGACATTCGACACCGCGCGCCTCGCCGATTATCTTGGCGCGCGCATTGCCGGCTTTTCCGGCCCGCTGACGGTCCGCCAGTTTCGCGGCGGGCAATCGAACCCGACCTATCTCCTGGAGACGCCGCTCCGCCGCTACGTGTTGCGCCGCAAGCCGCCCGGCAAGCTTCTGCCCTCGGCGCATGCGGTCGATCGCGAATTTCGAGTGATCGGCGCACTCTCGCGCCAGGGCTTTCCGGTTGCCGAGCCGGTTCTTTACTGTGCCGACGGCTCGATCATCGGCACGGCTTTCTACGTGATGGCTTTCGTCGAAGGCCATGTCTTCTGGGAGCCGTCGATGCCGGATTCAAATCCGGCGGAACGGGCGGCCGTTTTCGACGCGATGAATGCCACGCTCGCGCGGCTGCATTCATTCGAGCCGGACAAAATCGGGCTTTCGGATTTCGGCAAGGGCGAGAATTACGTCGCGCGGCAGGTCGAGCGCTGGACCAGGCAATATCGCGCCTCCGAAACGGAGAGCATCCCGGAAATGGATCGGCTGATAGCGTGGCTGCCCGCGCATCTGCCGCCGCCCGCCCCGGTGCGGCTGGTCCACGGCGATTATCGGCTCGACAACCTGATCGTCGCGAGGAACGTGCCCGCCGTCGCCGCGGTGCTCGATTGGGAATTATCGACGCTCGGCGATCCGATGGCCGATTTCACCTATCATCTGATGCAATGGCATATGCCCTTCTCCGAATCGGGCGCCGGCACGGCATCGCTGGTCGGATACGACCTGAAGGCGCTCGGCATTCCCGCGATGCCGGACTATGTGGACGCCTATGTGGCGCGGACGGGATTCGACCCGCGACCATATCTGCCGATCTATCTCGCCTACAATTTCTTCCGGCTCGCGGCGATCCTGCAGGGCATTGTCGGTCGCGTGCGGGACGGAACCGCGACGAGCGATCACGCCACCTCGCGCGCGGATATGGTGAGGCCGCTGGCGGCGAAGGCATGGGAATTCGCCCGGCGGAGCTAGCGCCTCGCCTGGAAAAAGTCCTTCAGCAGCGCCGCGGCCTCGCCGGCGCCGATGCCGCCGTAAATGTCCGGATGATGGTGGCAGGTCGGGGCGGAAAAGAACCGCACGCCGCTTTCCACCGCCCCGCCCTTGGGGTCGGGCGCGCCGTAATAGAGGCGGCGAATGCGCGCGAAAGACATGGCGGCGGCACACATCGTGCAGGGTTCGAGCGTAACGTAGAGATCGCAGCCCGCCAGCCTCTCCGTTCCAAGCGAGGCCGCCGCCTGCCGGATCGCGAGCAATTCCGCGTGCGCCGTGGGATCGCGGTCGCGCAAGGTTCGGTTGCCTGCTCTGCCGACGACCTCCCCCGCGCGCACGACCACACAGCCGACCGGGACTTCTCCCGCCGACCGCGCACAGCGCGCCTCCTCCAGCGCCAGGTCCATGAACGAAGGTGCAACCATCACAACCGTCACGCCGGGCTTGTCCCGGCCATCCGCGTCTTTTATGCCGCACGGGTACAATGGCATGAATGTCCGGCACAAGGGCGCGGCATCGGCACGGCGATGGCTGATTTGACGCAAGGAACCCCAGGCGAGCGGATCGCCAAGGTCATGGCCCGCGCGGGGCTCTGCTCCCGCAGAGAGGCCGAGGCCTGGATCGCGGCCGGGCGCGTGAGCGTCAACGGCCGGACGATCGTGTCCCCGGCCCTGAATGTCTCTCCGGCCGATCGGGTGGAGGTCGACGGCCAGCCGCTGCCGCCGGCGGAGCGGACGCGTCTCTTTCTCTTTCACAAGCCGCGCGGCCTCGTGACGACGAATGCCGATCCGCAAGGCCGCCCGACCATTTTCGACGCGCTGCCGAAGGGGCTGCCTCGCCTCGTGACCGTCGGCCGTCTCGACCTGAATACCGAGGGGCTGCTCCTGCTGACGAATGACGGCGGGCTCGCGCGCGTGCTCGAACATCCCGATACCGGCTGGCTCAGGCGCTATCGCGTGCGCGCCCACGGCAAGGTCACGCAGGCCGCGCTCGATGCGCTTCGTCCGGGTGTGACGGTCGATGGCGTCCGCTACGGACCGATCGAGGCGACGCTCGACCGCGAGCAGGGCGCGAATACCTGGCTCACCTTCGCCATCCGTGAGGGCAAGAACCGCGAAGTGCGAAACGTTCTAGACCATCTCGGCCTGAGCGTGAATCGGCTGATCCGCGTCTCGTTCGGACCGTTTCAGCTCGGCGAGCTTAAGGCCAACGAGATCGAGGAGGTGCGCACCCGGCATCTGCGCGAGCAGCTCGGAGAACGCATCGCGGACCAGGCGGGCGTCGATTTCGACGGTCCGATGATCCCGCGTCATCCCGCACAGTCCGAACGCTCGGCAAGCGATCGCGGCACGCTGCGAAAGAAGGAACGGCGCACCCCGCCGAAGAAGGCGGCGAAGCGTTCGTCCCCGACCGCGGCCGGCCGCGGCAAGCGCAAAATTCACCGACGCGGTCGCAACGGTTGATGCGCATCGTCGGAGGACGATACCGCGGCCGCAGCCTCGCGGGCCCGAAATCGCCGGCGATCCGCCCGACGGCGGACCGCCTGCGTGAATCGGTGTTCAACATTCTTATTCATGCCTACGGCGATCCCGTCTCCGACGCGCGTGTGCTCGATCTCTTCGCCGGCACCGGGGCGCTCGGCCTCGAGGCCTTGTCGCGCGGCGCAGCTTTCGTTCTCTTCGTCGATGACGGCGCGGAGGCGCGCGCGCTGCTGCGCGAAAACACCGCCGCGCTCGGCGCCGGAGGGGCGACGCGCATCTTCCGGCGTGACGCGACGAAGCTCGGGCCGGCGCACCCGCTCGAGCCGTTCTCGCTGGTCTTCCTCGATCCTCCCTACGGCAAGGGCCTTGCGGAAAAGGCGCTCGCCTCGGCGCGCGAGGGACGATGGCTGGCGCCGGACGCGCTGGTCGTCGTCGAGGAAGCGGCCGCCTCGGTGTTCGAGACGCCGCCGGGATTTACGGAGATCGAACGGCGCGTCTATGACGATACCGAGATCGTGTTTCTGCGCGCCGTGACCCGATCAGCGTCGCCCGAATAGCCGTTCGATATCCGTCATCTTCAGCTCGACATAAGTCGGCCGACCGTGATTGCACTGCCCGGAATTCGGCGTGGCTTCCATTTCGCGAAGAAGCGCATTCATTTCATCCGGCTTGAGGCGGCGGCCCGCCCGCACCGAGCCGTAACAGGCCATTGTCGCCGACATGTGCAGCAAGCGCCGTTCCAGCGGCAGGCCGTCGTCCCATTCCGCCATGTGCTCGGCGAGATCGCGGACGAGAGCAGCGGCATCGATCTCTCCGAGCAGTGCCGGCGTTTCGCGCACCGCGATCGCGCCGGGGCCGAACGGCTCGATCGTCAGCCCGAAACGGGCAAGCTCGTCCGCGCGCGCGGCGAGACGCTCCACGTCGCTTTCGTCCAGCTCCACGATTTCGGGAATCAGCAGGATTTGCCGCGCCACGCCCTGCGCCGCGAGCGCCGCCTTCAGCCGTTCATAGACCAGCCGCTCGTGCGCCGCATGCTGGTCCACGATCACTAGACCGTCGCGCGTCTGGGCCACGATGTAGGTCTCGTGGATCTGCGCGCGGGCCGCCCCGAGCGGCCGGTCGAGCAGTTCCGGCGCCGCCTCGACGATCGCGGCACGGGCATCAGCCGACGGGGCAATCTCGAACGCCGTTTGCGCGGCCTCGGCGAAACCGAGCGCGGCATTGCCCTGCATGTGGGTCGCGCCGGCGGACCGTCGCCAGTCCCAGGCGGATCGTGCGGACGTAGCGGGACGAAAGGCGGCGATCGTCGCCTCGCCCCCGGTCGTCGATGCCCGGCCGGCGCCGCGCGCCAGCGCCTCGCGCAAGGCCCCCACGATCACCGACCGCACGAGCCCTGGGTCGCGAAAGCGAACCTCGGTCTTGGCGGGATGAACATTCACGTCGACCTCGCGCGGATCGACCGAAAGAAACAGCGCCACCACCGGATGGCGGTCCCGCGGCAAATAATCCGCATAGGCGGCGCGCACGGCGCCCACGAGCAGCTTGTCGCGGACCGGGCGGTCGTTGACGAACAGATATTGGCCGAGCGCATTGGCGCGCGTATAGGTCGGCAATCCCGCGAAACCTTCGAGGTGCAACCCTTCCCGTCCCGCCCGCACCTCGACCGCGTTGGCGCGAAATTCGGCACCGAGAACGTCACCGAGTCGCGCCAGTCTCCCCGGCGCTCCGGGCAGTGCCGCGAGCCATGTCACGGGCGCGCGTTCCTCTCCGGCGAGCATGAACGTCACGTCGGGCCGGCTCATGGCGAGACGGCGCACCACCTCTCGAACGGCTTCCGCTTCACTCCGGTCGGTCTTCAGGAATTTCAATCGCGCGGGCGTGGCGTAAAAGAGATCACGGACCTCGACGCGCGTTCCACGAGCGAGCGCTGCTGGACTCGCCTCCGATTTCCTGCCGCCTTCGACCGACAACGTCCAGCCGTGCGGCTCGCTTTCATGGCGCGTCACGATCGAAAGCTTGGCGACCGCGCCGATCGACGGCAATGCCTCGCCGCGGAAACCGAGCGTGGCGATCGCCATCAGGTCGTCGTCGGGCAATTTCGATGTGGCGTGACGCTCGACCGAAAGCTCGAGGTCGGCGCGCGTCATGCCTTGGCCGTCATCGGTGACGCGGATCAGCCTGCGGCCTCCGCCATCGGTCGTCACCTCGATGCGGCGCGCGCCGGCATCGAGCGAATTCTCGACCAGCTCCTTCACGGCGCTGGCCGGACGCTCGACCACTTCGCCCGCGGCGATGCGGTTGACTATCCCTTCGGAGAGCTGGCGGACGGGCATGCGCGATCCTGATTCGCGGGTAACTCTAGCCGCCCCCGGCGACGGCAGCGAGGCGGGCCCGGCCATTTGCCCGCTATTCAGCGATCAATCCAGCAAGGGCCTGGATTGGCGCAGCTTTTTGATGCCGCCACGCGCCTTCTTGCCCTCGAGCCGCTTCTTTCTCGCCGCTGCCGTCGGCGTCGTCGGCCGGCGGATTTTCGGCCGCACGGCGGCCTGCCGGATCAAATCGACGAGCCGCGCACGCGCCTCCTCGCGGTTCTGCTTCTGACTGCGCGCGCCCTGTGCGGTGATCACCAGGACACCGTCCTGGGTCAGGCGGCTTCCGGCGAGCTTCATCAGTCTGATGGCAACGTCATTGGGCAGGGATGGCGAACGCCGCACGTCGAAGCGAAGCTGCACGGCGGTCTCGGTCTTGTTGACATGCTGACCCCCCGGCCCGGACGCCCGCGCGAAGCTTTCCTCGATTTCGCTTTCATCGATGCTGATGGTGTTGGTGACGCGGATCATCGTTCCGTCACGGCCGGACGAGCCATCCCGATTGGCCGCATCTGCCTCCTCCATCGGAACGGCAAGGTCAAGCCCGGCAACGGCCGCCGGCTAACGCGCCGCCAGATACTTCTTCGCCAGCACCTTACCCTCCTCGACCGCGGGCTGGTCGAAGGCGTCGACGCCGAGAAGCCGGGCGGAGATGATCGTCTCCAGCATGAAGTGCATCAGCAGGGCGCCGAAACTGCGCTCATCCAGACGATCCACATGGATCGTTCGCACCGGGCATCCGTTCCTGGCAAGCGTCTCCGCAGTGGCACGGCCCTCCGCCGCGACCAGATCGCCCATTGCCTTGCCGGCGAAATCCTCGCCGACGGCGGCGGCGGCCTTCGCCGATATGCGCGGTCCCTGCCCGGCGGCGCCCGCCGTCACCACGGTCACGAGCTTGTCGCGCGGCCCGCCGATATAAAGCTGAAGCTGGCTGTGCTGGTCGACCGGGCCGAGCGCCGCGATCGGCGTCGTCCCCTTGCCGTCCTTGCCGAGACTCTCTCCCCAAAGCTGGACATACCATTTGGTGAAGCGCTCGAGCCGGTCCGCGTAGGCGAGCAGAACCGAATTGGTCTTGCCCCTGGTTTCGGCAAGGGCGATCGACAAGGCCGCGCCGAGCGCGGCTGGCACGTCCCGCGCGCCCTTGCCCTCGAGAATCGGCGCGAGCGTGAATGCGGCACCTTCGCGGATCCCACCGATATCGAGGCCCAGCACCGCGGCCGGCAAAAGCCCGACATTTGTCAGGACCGAAAACCGGCCGCCAATGCCCACGTCATGATCGAGGATCGTACAGCCGAGAGGCGCGAGGCATTCGCGCAGATTGTTGCTCTTGCCCGACCTTGCGGGTTCGGTGAGGCCCATGATCGAGCGCGACATATGTGGTCGCATGCCTGCGGCTTCCAACGCGTCGAGAACGGCCGCAAGCTGCATCAGCGTCTCGGCGGTGCCGCCGGATTTCGACACCGCCACGAATCGCACAGCCGGCAGGTTTAGCCTGCCGAGAAACGCGCCGAAGGTCGCGCCATCCAGATTATCCATGAAATGGATTCGCGGCGCCGGACGAAGCGGCCCAAGGCCCGGAACCAGGTAATCGGCAAGCTGCGCCAGCGTCTGGCCGCCGAGACTCGACCCGCCGGTGCCGAGAAAGACGATGTCGGCGGCATCGAGCGCGAGCTTGCGGGCGGCGTTGCCGATCTCCGCCAGATCGCCCCGCTCCGCCGGGATCTGCAGCAGCCTGAGGCTCTTGTCGCGGTACCTGTCGCGCAGCCATCCCAGCGCCTCGTCGGCGCGTTTCAGCGCGCCGTCCAAGACGCTTTGCGAGACGCCTTCGCGGCCGATGCGCTCCTCGAGTGCGAAGCCTATCGATTGAGTGAACAACATGCCGGGACTACGGGAATGAGGAAGAAGCCAATGCGACTTTACACCAAATACGCAAGGTCGGAATAAGATGTATCAGCCGCCTTCTTTCTTGGCGGCACGGCCGACCACGGTGAAAAGCATTCCGCCTTCCAGCAGCCGCTTTGCGACGCGCTTGACGTCGGAAAGCGTGACCGCCTCGATCAATCCGTTCCGGCGGTTGATATAGTCGATTCCCAGGTCGTCGAGCTGAATCTGCACGAGCTGCGCCGCAATTTTGGCGGACGTATCGAAATTCAACGCATAGGAACCCTTGAGATACGACTTGGCCTTGTCCAGCTCTTCCGCCGTCGGCCCCTCATCCGCCATTTTCCGGATCTGCGAGCGGATGATGTCGGCGGTTTCGTTCACGCGATCCGACCGGGTCGCCGTCGCGCCCATGATCAACGCCGCGTGATCGAGCGGAAGGAGATAGGAATAGACCGAATAGGCAAGCCCGCGTTCCTCGCGAATCTGCTTGTAGAGACGCGAAGAGAAGGACCCGCCGCCGAGGATATGGTTGACGATATAGGCTGGGATGAAATCCGGGTCCCGGCGCGCGATGCCGACGCCGCCGAAATTCAGGACCGCCTGCGGCACGTCAAGATCGACAAACACGCTGCGGCCGATGCCCTCCATCCGGGCGGGCTCGACCGCAACGAGGTCGGATTTCGCGGGCAGGCCGCCGAATACCGTGTCGAGCATTTTTCCGAGGGTTGCCGGATCGATGTCCCCCACCACCGCGATCGTGAGATACTGCCGCGTCAACACGCGCCGCACATAGTCTCGCAGATCGTCGGCCGTGATCGTCGGGACCGATTCCAGCGTGCCGTTCAGGGGACGTCCGTAAGGATGGCCGGGAAAGGCGGTGCGCCACCACAGGTGGCTTGCGATATCGTTCGGGCTCGTGGTTTCGCGCATCAGGGAGGTCATCATCTGCGCGCGCACGCGCTCGAGCGGCTCCGCGTCGAAGCGCGGCGCGGTCAGGGAGAGGCGCAGCAGCTCGAAAGCTTCATCCTTGCGCTCGCGCAGGGTGCGCAGCGAGCCGTAGAAGTGGTCGCGTTGCGAGCGAAAGCGAAGCTCAATCGCGTTTTGCTCCAAACGCCGCTGGAAGTCCGCCGAGCTCAGCTCACCCGCGCCCTCATCCAGCAATCCGGCGGCCATGTATCCGACGCCGGGCTTTGCGGCCGGATCCTGATTGGCACCGCCCCGCATGGCAAATTCCAGCGAGATCAGCGGGACCGAGGAATCCTGAACGAGCCACGCCTCGATGCCGCCCGGGCTCACGACCCGCTCGATCGTCGTGGCCTTGGCCGCGCCGGCGAATGCGATCAGGCAAAATCCGAGAGC
This sequence comes from Pseudorhodoplanes sp., assembly GCA_035548355.1. Classification (GTDB taxonomy): domain Bacteria; phylum Pseudomonadota; class Alphaproteobacteria; order Rhizobiales; family Xanthobacteraceae; genus Pseudorhodoplanes. Next base: position 86,464 of record DASZTD010000045.1, on the reverse strand, counting down.
CAGCGCGCGGAACGTCCGGGAACCATTGATCACGATCGCTTGTCCTCCGTGCGGCCAAGCTCCTTGACGAGGTAGCCGGTCACAGAGCGGCGTTTGTCGAGAAATTGCCGCGCGACGTCTGCGACCTCCTCCGCGGTTACCTTGGCGATCCGCTCCGGCCAGCTTTGCACGTCCGCCACGCTTCTTCCCGTGGTCAGGGCCGTGCCGTACCAGCGCGCCAGCGTCGCCTGGTTGTCCTGCGCATAAACCGTTTCGGCGACGAGCCTCGTCTTGGCGACTTCGAGCTCCTGCGCCGTGATGCCCTTCTCGAGGAATTCGGCGATCACGCCGTCGATGGCCGCTTCGAGCTGCGGCAGCGTGACCTGCGGCCGCGGCGTGCTGCTGATTCCGAATTTCGTGTCGTCGAGCGCGGAGCCCGTGTACCAGGCGCCAGCGCTGACCGCGAGGCCCTTGTCCACCACGAGCGCCTTGTAAAGACGGCTGTTCGAGCCACTCCCGAGAATATAGGCGAGAACTTCCAGCGCCTCCGCCTGCTGCGGCTTTGCCGTCGTCGCCGACGGCGCGAGGTAGTAGCGTTGCAGGCTCGGCTGCGTCACGCGCGGATCGGCCAGAGTCACGGTTCGCATCGCGCTGGGCTCCGGCTCGCGCGGACGGCGGCGCGGAGCGATTTCGGCGACACGCGGCACCTTGCCGTAGATTTCGTTGGCGAGCGCCCGGACCTCGTCGGGCGTCACATCGCCCGCGATCACCAGGATCGCGTTGTTGGGCGTATAGAAGCGGCGGTAAAACGCGATCGCCTCATCGCGATTGAGCGCCTCGATTTCATGACGCCAGCCGATCACCGGCCGCCCATAGGGATGATTGAGGTAGAGCGCCGCGTCCATCTGCTCGCCGAGGCGCGCGCCGGGGTTGTTGGCGACGCGCATATTTTGCTCCTCGAGCACGACGTTCAGTTCCGGCTTGACGACGTCGTCGGTCAGCACGAGCCCGGTCATGCGATCGGCCTCGAACTCCATCAACAGCTTGAGCTTGTCCTTGGAGACGCGCTGGTAATAGGCCGTGTAATCGCTCGAGGTGAAGGCATTCTCCTGTCCGCCGACGGTCGCGACCACCTGCGAAAATCGTCCGGTCGGGTTCCTGGCCGTGCCCTTGAACATCAGGTGTTCGAGGAAATGCGCCAGGCCGGACTTGCCCGGCTCCTCGTCGGCGGAGCCGACGCGATACCAGACCATATGCGTGACGACGGGCGTGCGGTGATCTTCGATGACCACGACGTCAAGCCCGTTCGGCAGGCTGAAATGCGTCACCGGCGGCCCCGACGCATCGGCCGCCGTGACTGCGCACAACAAGAACACGATCAGAAGGAGAACCAGACGGCGGAGAGACAGATACACCGGCACCTTTCCATTCCTGAGGCGCGCCTGCCGCCCGCGCACACGGTGCAATTTGCGGCAAATCGATGCGCGGAGCGCGGCCAGATCAATCCTTCCGGCCCACGGCGCGATCATCGAGCGTGGCCGGCTTGGGCGCTTCCTTGGACGGCATCAGGCCGTAGGGATAATTAGGCGACGGCGTCAGATAGCCGGGCGGCGGATCGGTCAGGTTCTCTCGGGCAGGTTCGCCGGGAAATACGGCCGTCTCATTCGAATCCTTGGAGAACAGCGACCCGAAAATGTTGCCGCGCGCTCCAAGCTCGTTCGGCAGAAGTGGACGTCCGGTCACCGCATCCTCGTTCTGCCGCGAGGTCGGCGCGCCGAGCCCGCCGCTCCCGGCCGGACCGCGGCCGGCCAGCTGATCCGGGGTCAAGGCGCGGCCCCAATCCTTCTGGTCCTCGCGCGGGTCGCGCTTCTTAGATTTCTTGGCCCTCTGCACGTCGGCGTCTTTCGGCCAAGCCGGATCGGCGATCGCCTTGCTCGTCTCCGGCGGGGGAAGCGTCGCGGTCGGAGGCACGACGAGCGGGGAACGCTCGCGATAATCGATGCTCGCCTTGTCGGCGCCGAGCAGGCTCTTGATCAGCTTTTCTTCGAACGGGGTGTCGTCATCATCGTCCTCGGCCATCGCCTGCGACGCCGAGAGGAGCATCACCACCATCACCCCGCCCAGCGCGATGCGAAGCAGCGATTTCGGATCGAAAAATCGGTCGCGCACGGCTTTGCCCTGACCTCGCAATTCGGCCCCCAGACCGGTATGCCGTCGGCCCCTCGGCGCAGTGTTTAGAACGACGATCAGGGCGCTTTTGCGGCTTTTCCGGCGGTCAGGGAGTCATACAGCAGTCCCACCACCCCGGCAACGATGGCGGCGTCCGCGAGGTTAAAGACGTACCAGTTGAACTTGAAATCGGGCGTGTTGACGTAAAACAACACGAAATCGGCCACCGCCCCGTAGGCCAGCCGGTCAATGCCGTTCCCGAAGGCGCCGCCGATGATGAGGCCAAGGGCCACCGCCACGAACCGCCCGGACGCACGCGCCAGCCATATCCACAACAGCGCGACCGCGATGATCTTGACGGCCAGCAGCGCCCATTGCCCGACGGGACCGTGCTGCTGGAAAAGCCCGTAGCTGATGCCGGTGTTCCAGGTGAGCACGAAATCGACAAAGGGCGCCACGTTAACCCTGCCGCGGTCGCCCAGCCGAAACACGAACAGCAGCCACAGCTTGAGCGCCTGATCGAGCGCGCAGGCGACGAGCGCGGCGAGGACGCCGATCCGGCTCACAGGTCCCCACCAGAGATCGGAGGTCCGCATCCGGCCGGCTATTCCACGGTCCTGCGCGCCGCTTCCCATTCGCGCAGCGCCTGCGCATCGCGAGGCGATACGTCGGGATAGGCGGGGTCCGCACCGATATTGGTCAGGATCTTCCAGGAGCGGGCGCATTTGCGGCCCTCGGCGAGAAGGGGCTCCACCGCCACCCCCTTCACATCCGCCAGCCGGAATGCCTGATCCGGCCCTTCTCCCTCGCGCAGCACCGCCGCCGAGGTGATGCAGATTTCCGCAAGGTCGGCGTCGATCAGCGCCGAGAAAAGATCCCTGTCGGAAACGTAAACGACCGGCGCGGCCTCCAGCGACGAGCCGATCCGCTTGTCGGCGCGTGCAAGCTCGAGCGCCCCGGTCACGACCCGCCTCACCAGCTTGATCTTGCGCCATTTCTCCGCCAGCGCGTCGTTGCGCCAGGGCGCGGGAATTTCTGGGAAGACCTGCAGATGCACGGATGGAGCGTCCGTTCCGTAGCGCGACAGCCAGGCCTCCTCGGCGGTGAAGCACAGCATCGGCGCAAGCCAGGTGACGACGCAGCGGAAAAGATGATCGATGACCGTCAGTGACGCCTTGCGTTTCACCGACGAAATCGGATCGCAATAGAGAGCATCCTTGCGGATGTCGAAGTAGAAGGCGGAAAGATCGCTCGTCATGAAGGCGTTGAGATGCGCGAAGATGCGCTTGTAATCGAAGCTCTCGTAGGCTTCGCGCACCAGCGCGTCGAGCTCGGACAGCCGATGCAGCATCAGCCGCTCAAGCTCCGGCATCTTTTCGGGAGCCACGCGGTCATCTTCATGAAAATGCGCGAGCGACCCGAGCATCCAGCGGATAGTGTTGCGCAGCTTGCGATAGGTCTCGACGTTGGTCTTGATGATCTCGGGACCGATGCGGATGTCGTCGGCATAATCCGACGAACAGACCCAGAGCCGCAAGATGTCGGCGCCGGATTTGTCGATGACGTCCTGCGGCGCGACCGTGTTGCCAAGCGACTTCGACATCTTGCGGCCCTGTTCGTCGAGCACGAAACCGTGCGTCAAGACGACGTCGAACGGCGCGCGGCCGCGCGTCCCGCAGGCCTCAAGCAGCGAGGAATGAAACCAGCCGCGGTGCTGGTCCGATCCCTCCAGATACATCACCGTGTCCTCGCCGCCGTCGCGCTTACGCCTGATGCCGGAGAGGCCGGGGAAATGACGCGGATCTTCCAGCGTGAAGGCGTGGGTCGAGCCTGACTCGAACCACACGTCGAGAATGTCATCGACCTTCTTCCAGCCCTCCGCGGCGCGATCGCCAAGAAACCGCTCAGCGGCGCCCTCGCGATACCAGGCATCGGCGCCCTCCCGCTCGAAAATATCGGCGATCCGCCTATTGACCGCCTCGTCGCGAAGGATCTCGACCGTTCCGTCGCCCTTTTCCTTGATGAACACGGTAATCGGAACGCCCCAGGCCCGCTGTCGCGATATCACCCAATCCGGCCGGTTCTCGATCATGCCGTTGATGCGGTTCTCTCCAGCCGCCGGCACCCAGCGCGTCTCCTTGATCGCCTGCAGCGCCCGCGCCCGCAGCGTCGCGTCGCCTTTGCCCGTCGGCAGCGCGAACGGCTTGTCCATCGCGATGAACCATTGCGGCGTATTGCGGAATATGACCGGCTTCTTCGAGCGCCATGAATGCGGATATTGATGCTTCAGGCGGCCGCGCGCGATCAGCATGCCGGCCTCGATCAGCGCCTTGATCACCGCTTCGTTGGCGTCGCCCTTCTCGCCCTTGTCGTTGATCACGCGCCTGCCAGCGAAACCCGGCGCCTGCTCGGTGAACGCTCCGTTCTCGTCAACCGTGTAAGGGATCGCGGTGTTGATGCCGCGCGCTTCCAGCGCACGCGCATTCGCCGTCCAGACCTCGAAGTCCTCGCGGCCGTGACCAGGGGCGGTGTGCACGAAGCCCGTACCGGCATCGTCGGTGACGTGATCGCCGGCAAGCAGCGGCACCGCAAATGTATAATCGCCGCGCACCGTTGCGCCGGACAGCCAGGATTTGCAAAAGGCTTGCCAAGCGGAACCGCTCGCGAGCGCGGCGTTGAGCGGGTGTGCCGCGGCCATCGCCGCAAGTTCAGCACCGGTGACATCTTCGATCCTTTTGAAGGATGTCACCCGAGCATGCCTGAAAACATCCTCGGCGAGCGCGTCTGCAAGAATGAGCCTGTCCCCGACCTTCGCCCAATTGCCGGCCGGTGCGTCGGAAACCTCGTAGATGCCGTAGGAGATTTTGGGCGAATAGCTGATCGCCCGGTTACCCGGCAGTGTCCAAGGCGTCGTCGTCCAGATCACGATCGACGACTTGGCAAATTTTCTTTCCAGCGCCTCGAAGCGCGCGCCATGAGCGAACCGCACCGGAAACTTCACCCACACCGTATCGGATGTGTAGTCCTCGTATTCGACCTCGGCCTCGGCGAGCGCGGTCTTCTCGACCACCGACCACATCACCGGCTTCGATCCACGATAGAGCGTGCCGTTGGCGGCGAATTTCATCACCTCTCGCGCGATCTGGGCTTCGGCGGGGAAATCCATCGTCGCATAGCGCCCCTGCCAGTCGCCCTCCACGCCGAGGCGCTTGAACTCATTGCGCTGCACATTCAGCCAATGCTCGGCATAGGCGCGGCATTCCTGCCGGAAGGCGATCATCGCCGCCGGAACCGTTAGGTCTGGCTTGACCTTCCCCTTGGAACGATAATTCTCCTCTTCGATCTTCCACTCGATCGGCAGGCCATGACAATCCCAGCCGGGCACGTAATTGGAATCGTAGCCGAGCATCTGCTGGCTGCGGGTGACGACATCCTTGAGCACCTTGTTGAGCGCAGTGCCGATGTGAATGTTGCCGTTGGCGTAAGGCGGCCCGTCATGCAGCACGAATCTGGGCCGGCCCCTGGCGGCCTCGCGCAATTGCCGGTACAGACCCTGCTTCTCCCACCGCGCCAGAAGCTCGGGCTCGCGCTGCGGCAGCCCGGCACGCATCGGAAAATCGGTCTGCGGCAGGAACAGGGTCTCGGAATAATCGCGTTCGGGCTTCGTCATGGCGGGCTGTGTAGCAAGGCAGATCGGAGGCGCAAAGTGCCGGTTTGTCTCGAAGATCAGAGGGGCCCGAGGGGAAGGAACGGTTCTCCGGCGCCTGCCAGCTCCTCGCGCGCCCGGCGAACGTCCTCGTTCATCTGGCGCGTCAGGGCCTCGATGGACGGCAATTTCAGCTCGGGCCGCAAAAAGGCGACGAAAGCCACGTCGAGCGTCGCGCCGTACAGGTCGCCCGAATAGTCGAGCAGAAAAATCTCCAGCAGCGGCGGTCCATTGTCGAACATCGGCCGCCTGCCGAAGCTGGCGACACCCTGGTAATGGCGGCCATTAACGAAAACCTGAACGGCATAAATGCCGTGGCGCAGTCCGCAGGCCGGATCGAGCGCGATATTGGCGGTCGGGAAGCCAAGCTTGCGGCCGCGCTTCTCCCCGTGCACGACCTCGCCCGAAACGAACCAAGGATAGCTCAGAAGGTCGGCCGCCTCCTTGACCCGTCCTTCGCCCAGCGCCGCGCGCACCACCCCCGAGGAGACTGGCCTGCCGCTGTGTTCGAGCGCCGGTACAATATCGACCGCGAAGCCGCGGCGGCGGCCTTCTTCGGCCAGGAAGGCGGGCGAGCCTCCCCGCTTACGTCCAAAATGAAAATCGAAGCCGAGGGCAACACCGCGCACCGCGAGGCGATCGACCAAAATGCCGGCGACGAAATCCTCCGCCGGTGTCGCGGCTAGTGCCGCATCGAAGGTCAGGACGATCGCGCCGTCGAGGCCTGCGCCGGCGAAAAGACGAAGCTTGGCGCGTTCGTCCGTCAGGCGGAACAGCGGCTCTTCCGGTTTGAAGAAGGAACGCGGGTGCGGTTCGAGCGTCAGGGCCGCGGCCAGACAACCGAACTCCTTCGCGCGCGCGATCGCCGTCGCGATCACCGCCCGATGCCCGCGATGCACACCGTCGAAATTGCCGATAGCCACCACGGCGCCACGCAGCCTTTCGCTGGCCGAATCGGCGTCATGGGCGACGACAAAGGGGGTTTTGGCGAGGAAAGACATGATGGATCCCGGCGCGCACCTGTCGTCCGAGGCAGGGGACAAGTCAAGGCCGGTCCAGGGTGGCCGCTCGCCGCCCGCGGCCCGTCACTTGCGCGCGGGCACGGAGACGACCGCTTCGCCGTCGAGCACCGTCCGCCCGTCAACCAGCGCCTCGCAATGCAGGCGCGCCCTTCGCCCCTCCGGGGCAAGCTCGACGACTTCCACGATCACGGTGACGACATCGCCGATCTTCACCGGCGCATGGAAATTGAGCGTCTGCGAGCGGTACACCGCGCCGGGACCCGGCAGCCTCGTTCCGAGCACCGCCGAAATGAGACTCGCCGTATAAAGGCCGTGCGCGATCCGCTCGCCGAAACGCGTCCCGGCGGCATAATCCTCGCAAAGATGGATCGGGTTGTCGTCGCCGGACAATTGCGCGAAGCCCACCACATCGGTATCCATAACCGTTTTCATCATGGTCTCGCGCATACCGACGCGCAGGTCCTCGAAAGCCAAGGCCTTGATCATGCGCGGGTCGATGGAGCGGCGAGTCGGCTGGGCCATGATGCTGCGGAGGTTAACAATCGTTTTACGAATGACAACGCAAACGCCGCGACACAACTATTCTTTCGTGTAACGGATGGGATTCCACATTAACGTGATATTCAGCGGCCGTCAGTATTTCTACTAACAGAAAACGCCAACCGTTGCGGGCTGCGCCCGCCAAGATAGTTCCGAGGGCGAAAATGGCTGTCGACCTGACTATGCCGGTTCTTGTGGTGGACGACTACAGCACCATGATCCGCATCATTCGCAACCTTTTGCGGCAGGTAGGTTTCACGCAGGTCGATGACGCTTCTGACGGATACAGCGCCCTCAAGCTGATGCGCGCGCGCAAATACGGTCTCGTCATTTCCGACTGGAACATGGAGCCGATGACCGGCTACGACCTACTCAAGGAAGTGCGCAACGACCCCGAGCTCGCCGATACGCCCTTTATCATGGTGACGGCCGAGTCGCGCACCGAAAACGTCATCGCGGCGAAGCAGGCCGGCGTGTCGAACTACATCGTGAAGCCCTTCAACGCCCAGACGCTGAAGAGCAAGATCGAAGCGGTCTTCGCGGCCCAGACGCCGACCGCGGCGTAGTCACCATCTCAGCCTTTTTATTGCGGCTTTCGGGCGCACATCTTCGGCGGCGAAGATGCGCTCCAGCGCGTCCGGCTGCGGATCGTCCCGATGGCCGAGCTCTTCGGCGTGAATCCCGGCGGTGACGAAAAGAGAGTCAATGCCGAGCGCGGCAGCGCCCTTGATGTCGGTACGAAGGGAATCCCCGATCGCGAGAACGCGGCCAAGCGCGACAGGATTGCGTCGCGCCCTCTCCGCCTGTTGCAGCGCGCCGGTATAGATCGGGGCATAGGGCTTGCCGGCATAGATCACGTCGCCGCCGAGCGCGGCATAAAGATCGGCAATCGCGCCTGCGCAATAGATGAGCTTGTCGCCGCGCTCAACGACGACATCGGGATTGGCGCAGATCATCGTCAGAGAGCGATCGCGCATACGCTGTAGCAGCGCGCGATAGTTTTCCGCCGTCTCGGTTTCATCGTCGACGAGCCCGGAGCACACAACGTAATCGGCGTTGTCGACAGAAGCGAAAATTGCGCTCATCCCTTCGAAAATCGGCAGATCGCGCGGCGGCCCGATATGGAAAAGCTTCTGGCCCTTGCGTTCGAGCACGAGGCCGCGAGTGACGTCGCCGGAGGAAACAATGCCATCATAGGCATTGCGCGGAACGGCAAGCTTGTCGAGAAACAACGACACCGCGTCCGCGGGGCGCGGCGCATTCGTCAGGAGGATCACCGTGCCCCCGCTCGCGCGATAGCGCGCAAGCGCCGTGCACGCATCGGGATAGGCCGCGATGCCGGCATGCAGAACGCCCCAGACGTCGCAGAGAACGACATCATAGGCTGCGGCGATGGATGAAAGGCGATCGATAAAGCGCGTCACGACAAGGGCCTGGAATGGGACGGGCCGTTTAGACCATCGCGGATGCGGGACCGTCCAGAGCGAAATACCCGGACGTCAGACAGCCTGCTGGCGGGACATAGCCGGAGCATCGGCACGGCGCGGCGCGAACGGGGAAACCCCGGCCTCGCCGTCCCGGGCGACGACCTCGCTGCGGTCTGCAGCGACCCCTCCGAGGACCTCGGGTCGCACCGGCCGTGGCGGCGAGAACAGGAATCCCTGACCGAACCGCACGTCGTAATCGAGCAAGTCGACGACCATGACCTCGGTTTCGATTTTGTCCGCTATCAGGCTGATGCCGTGGCGGCCAAGCAGGTCGGAGAGATCGGCGGTGTGGATGTCGGGTGGAGCTGCATTGCGGTTCAGCAGCAGGGCGGCGGGCACCTTGACGAAGCGAATGCCGCGCTCGGCGAGCTGGCGCGGCTCCATGCGCAGGTCGTCGACCTGATCCATCGAGAAACGGAATCCGCGGTCGAACAAAGCGGCAAGGTTTTCCTGCTCGATCGGTCCGAAGCCGCCCAGTGCCGATTGCGAAAATTCGAGCGTCAGCGAAGGCGCGAGTGCCCGGTTGGCCTCGAGAAACTGGAAAAGCTGCGGGAAGAATTGCGGATCGCTGATCGTGCTCGCGGATATGTTGCAGAACAGGCCGATCTCCCTGTTCTTTGCCAACAGGCGGCGCAGAACCTGGACGCACCGGAACAGCAGCAAATTATCTATCCTCGGCATCAGCCCTTCGGCTTCGGCGATGCCCAGAAAATCCGCCGGCAGCATCAGTTCATCGGCCGCCGTCCGCAGCCGCGTCATCCCCTCGTAGTAACGCACCTTGCGCTGCGGCAGGGTCAGGATGGGCTGCAGGTAAAGGTCGATGCGATTGGCATCGATCGCCTCGCGAACAAGCCCGAGCATCTCCTGCCGGCCTCGCCCCTTGAAGGGACCCGAGGCGGCGCTTGCGGGCGCGGCGGGTGTGGCAGCCGCGGGAACCGCCGATACGGGCGCAGGGTCCTCCCCCACCGGCGGCGCACTGCCGGCGCGGGCGGCGAGAGTCGCCTCGTGTGCGGCCACAGTCTCGGCAAGTTGCTTGATCAAGTTGCCGAGTTCGCCGATCTCGGCGGCAAGCGGCTCAGTCGCCTTGTTGCGGGCCGGACCGAAGCGATCGCTCTCCACGGCCGAAATGCGGCGGCCAAGCTCGGCCACCTGACGCGCCAGATCCGCCGCGCCGCGCGAAAGGTCGGCGATCTGGTCGCTGATCAGCGCCCGGTCGCGGACGCGCGAGGCCATCATGTTGAAAATCGACAGGGCCAGCATGACCCCGAGCGCGATGATCGCGCTTTCCACGCCGCTCGCCCCGAACACGAGATAAGCGACGGCTCCCGCCGATACCGCAATAAGAACTACGCAAACCGCGACAAATATGGCAGCGATGCGCAGCATGATCCCATCCCCCCGGCGGTAGCTATGATTCGCCGGGCCGCGCTACACTCTCTCCGAGCGGCACGCGCCGCGCAAGCAAACTCGACAGACGAGGCACAAATTGGCGAGTCCCGTGACCGATGAGCGCCAGCCGGGGCGATTCTCGGCCCTGGAATGGATTGCGGCCAATCCCTGCAATGCCTTCGGCCTGTTCGCCATCCTCCACCTGATGGTTTGGACCGCGTTGCCCGCGCTCGTTTACCCGAACCTGCCGCTCGATCTCATCGAGGCGCTGACCTATGGGCGCGAATGGCAGCTTGGATATGACAAGCTCCCGCCCCTGCCCTGGTGGCTGGTGGAGATCGCCTATCGCGCGATCGGGCACGATTTTGCCTATTACACGCTTGCACAGGTAACGGTCCTGGCCGCCTTTGCCCTGGTCTGGGCGACCGCGCGATCAATCGTCGGCCCCCAGGGCGCTCTGGCCTCCGTCCTGATCATCGACGGACTGCATTATTTCAATTTTACGGCGCCGAAATTCAATCACGACGTGATCCAGCTGCCGTTCTGGGCATTGGCAGGCTTTTCGCTTTATCGGGCCCTGCGCGGCGGACATATCCTCTACTGGTGCCTGCTGGGGGTGGCGATCGGCATTTCGCTATGGGCGAAGTATTTCGTCGTCATCCTGATCGCGCCGCTTTCCCTCTTTCTGCTGCTCGACCGGGATGCCCGGCGGTCGCTCGCCACGCCCGGCCCATGGCTCGCCGCCGTCGTGGCGATCGCCGTGATGACGCCGCACCTTGTCTGGCTCGTCAAAAACGACTTTCTCCCCTTCGCCTATGCCTCCGCGCGCGCCGCCCCTTCGCGCGGGTTCATTGATCACGTCCTGCATCCCTCGGCCTTCGCGCTCAGCCAGATCGGGTTTCTGCTGCCCTCGCTGCTGATCGCCCTGCCGCTTTTCGTTCCGTGGAGCCCGGTCAGCCGGCCCGCGGGTGGCAGGTCATTCGATTTCCGCTTCGTCACCATGCTCGCGTTTGGCCCGATGGCCGCAATCCTCGCGCTTTCGGCGGTGACCGGGCGCGGCACCGTCGCCATGTGGGGGTATCCGTTGTGGCTGTTCCTCGGCCTGTGGATCGTCTTGGTGGCCGACCGCGCCGCGGCCGTGGCGCGTCTGCCGCGTATCGTATCGACCTGGGCGATCGTGTTCCTCGTCTATGCGGTGTCGTTCTTCGTTCACTACCAGGTGCTGCCGGATTTCGATCATCGTTATCGCGCGACATCGTTCCCCGGCGAGGCGATGGCGAATGAAATCTCGCAGCGCTACCGCGCGATCGCGCACAGCCCGCTGGTCTATGTCATCAGCTCGATGTGGGACGGCGGCAATATTGGCCACTACGCACCGGAGCGGCCGCGCGTCCTGATCGACGGGCGGCCGGCGCGCGCGCCATGGATCGACCTTTCCGATCTTCGCAGCAAGGGCGCCGCGATTGTCTGGACGGCCGGCGATCTTCGCACACTCCCGCTCGCCTATCGCAGCTTCAGCGAGCACGCGCTCGTGCAGGACCCCTTCGAGGTGCCGTTCCACAATGGCGGCCGAAAGCTCGGCGTGGGCTGGGCGATCGTGCCGCCGCAGCCCCATTTCGCGAACGGTAGCGATCAATTCTGATCGTCAGAGACGATCACGCCGTCGACCAGGTGGATGCGACGGTCCATCCGTTTGGCGAGGTCGAGGTCGTGGGTAACGGCGACCACGGTCTTGTTATGGCTGTCCACGAGGTCGCGCAGCACCCCGAACACCTGCTCGCTGGATTTGCTGTCGAGGGAACCGGTCGGCTCGTCAGCGAGGATGACGGGCGGCTCGTTGCCGAGCGCCCGCGCCACCGCGACGCGTTGACGCTGGCCACCCGACAATTGATCCGGCCTCTTGTGGATGTGTTCGCCGAGCCCGAGCGAGGCGAGCAATTCGCGCGCCCGCGCCTGCATGGCCGGCTGCGACAGGGCGCCCAGCGCCCGCATCGGCAGGAGGACGTTTTCAAGCACCGTGAATTCGGGCAGCAGAAAGTGGAACTGGAACACGAATCCGAGCGTCGCCAGCCGCGTCCGCGCCCGCTCGATCTCGTCCATCTGCGAGGTGGCCCGCCCTCCGATCAGGACTTCACCCGATGTCGGCAGATCCAGCAAGCCGAGCAGATAGAGGAGCGAGGACTTACCGGAACCGGAAGGCCCGGTGATCGCGACAAATTCATTGTCGCCGACGCGCAGGTCGATGTCGCGCACGAGCGTCGTCGGTACGGTCCCGGGTAGGATGCGCGTGACGCCGCGCGCCTCGATCAGCGCCGGCGCGGCCGCGTGGGCGTCCGCATGCCTGGCGGCGGCTTCGCTCATGTCGCGCCCCTTATGATCTCCACCGGATGCAGGCGCGCCGCCTTGCGCGCCGGCGCATATCCGGCGGCAAAAGACGAAACGAGAGCGACCGCAATCGCGATAAGGTAATGTAACGGATTGTAGGCAAGCGGCAGGCGATTGGTATCCATGAACGGGCTTTTGATTTCGATCGTGCCGAGCCCGAGGCATAACAGATAGCCGAGCGTAAACCCGGCAAGCGCGCCAAAGAGGCCGATCGTCAGCGCCTCGGTGACAAAGATCCGGCGCACCGTTGCCTCGGTCAGCCCGAGCGATTTCATGATCGCGATGTCGCGCGCCTTCTCGTGGGTGATGGTGGAGATTATGTTGTAGGTGCCGAAGCTCGCCACCAGAAGAATCGCGCCGACCACCGTGTACATGATGATATTGCGGATCACGAAGGCACTCAGCAGATCTTCGTGCTGTTCCTGCCAGGAGATCGATTTGTAGCCGGTCTCCCGCTCGATGCGCTCGGAAATATCGCGCGCGATCATCGGATCATCGAGCTTGATGCGGATTTCGTTTACCAGACCGGTCTGTTGCGAAAGGATCTGCCCGGTCTTGAGCAATGAATAGGCGGTGCTCTCGTCCGTCGGCCTTATCCCGGAATGGAAGATGCCGACCACCTGACCGGTGATCGCCGTGCCCTCGCTGCCCTGAAGCGTCAGATTTGCGCCGACGCGAGCCCCAATCTTCTCGGCGAGCCGGTCCCCGAGGATGACAGCATTCGTCGCACGGAAGAGCGAAGCCAGCGTGCCTTGGCGCATTTGCGAGGGCAGCTCCGATACGCGCGGCTCGCGATGCGGATCAATGCCGATCAGGCTCACGGCGACGTCGCGGGATGCATAGCGGATGATCACCTGCGCCTTCACTGAAGGAGCGACGCCGCCCGGGACCCAGGCTTCCATGCCGGCCATGGTGGCGAGTGGATTCTTGATTCCGCGTCGCCTGGCTTCCGGCTTCAGCCCGTGGATTTCGGCGGCTCCGAACACGGTTTCGGCCGGCTGTTCGGGCGGATAGCGCCGTTCGTCCGAAATCGCGATATGCGCGAGGGAGTTGACGAGACGCGACACGAAATCGTCCTGCGACCCCTGCATCAGCGCCGCCATCATGATCGAAAAGCCCACGCCGGTGGCAACACCGGCCACCGCGACAAGCGTCTGCCGCGCCCGCGTGCGAACGTGCGTCCAGGCAATATCGAGCACAAGATTCATTGGCGATCCGCAGCTCTCGCCGTGGCATTGACGCGCTGGCCGTCGGCAAGGCCGGTCGGCAGAGGAGCGATCACCCGCTCACCTTCGGCGAGGCCGGATTCGATTTCGGCGGCGCGGGTACCGCGAATACCGACTGCGACCTCGCGCTTGCGCGCTACCGCCCCGTCGAGAACGAATACCGAGCCGCCCTGGACGGCATCCGCCGGCACAAGGATCGCGTTTTCCTTCTGGCGTGTTACGATATTCACCTCGACGCTCATGCCGGGCTTCAGCGGCATATCGTCGGGCACGCTGATCTTCACGCGATAGGTCTTGGCGATGGGATCGCCCATCGGCGTGATTTCGCGAACCCGGCCCTCCAGCCTGCGGCCGACAAATGCATCGGTGCGAAACAGCGCCAATTGACCGACCGCCACGCGAGGGATGTCTTCCTCATTGACCTCGGCCACGACCTGCAGAGGCTTGGGCACTCCGATCCGAAGCAGAATTTGCCCCGCCTCGGCGATTTCGCCGATCTCTCCATCACGACGCAGGACGACGCCGTCCATGGGCGCAACGATCGTATAGTCGGCGATCTTTTCCGCCTGCACCGCAATCAGCGCCTGTATCTGCCGCAAATCCATCAACGCGCGTTCGTGCGCCTGCGTCGTCGCGGCGCCCTTTGCGATGAGCTCGGTGGCGCGGTCCATCTCGCGTTTGATGAATTGTTCGCGCGCGCGCAATTCCTCGAGGCCGGCGCGCAACTCGCGATCGTCGAGCCGGGCCAGAACCTCACCCTTGGTAACGGCCTTGCCTTCGCAATCGCAGATTTCAACGATCCGGTCGCGTACGACGCTCGCCACTTTCGCCCACCGTACCGGCTCGACCGCGCCGGTACCGTAAACGATTTCCACTGCGGTGCCGCGCGCTGCTAAAATCGTGGAGACGGGCATAGCCCGCGCGAAAAGCCACCACCAGCCGGCGACGAGGCCGACAAACACGACGGCGGTCGCGATCGCGGGCTTGCGCAGCGACATCATCACGCCACGCAGACGCGCCGCCGGGGCCGAAAAATCCACACTATCGGGAGATACGTGGCGCATATCCTCATCCAGCAGCGCAAACCGCCTTATTGGGGATATGCCAGCCCTGCGCGCATTGACGTGGCGCAATGAGTCGCACCGGCCGGTCCCCGCCCGGTCAGCGGGGTTCAACACCGAAAAAGGGGGGAAATTAGGCCGCGGCGGCTCCGGGCGGCCGCCCCTGCCAACCGAGCGAGCCTTTTCCGGGCGGGATTACGCCATCGCCTTGATGACGCGCCCGACCTTTTCGAAGATTTCTCCGATCTGCGCCTCGCTCACAATCAGCGGCGGGGTGAGCGCGATCGAATCGCCGACGATCCGGAACATGATCCCCTCGTCGTGGAAGCCGCGCTCCATCGCCTCGTAGCCCAGTTTTCCCACCGCATCCGGTTTTGATGCGAGATCGATGCCGCAGGTGAGCCCAACACAGCGGATGTCGAGCACGCGCGGCAACCCTTTCAGTGTCATGCACGCATCGTACCATTTCGATTCCAGCTTCTTCGCCCGCTCGAACAAATTTTCGTCGCGATAGATATCGAGTGCGGCGAGACCGGCTGCGCAAGCGAGTGGGTGCGCCGAATAGGTGTAGCCGTGAAAGAATTCCACGACGTGCTCGGGCCCGGTCATGAAGGCATCGTGAATGCCCTTGCGCACGATCACTCCGCCCATCGGCACGGAGCCGGATGTGACGCCCTTGGCGAAAGTGATCATGTCGGGCACGACCCCGTAGCGTTCAGCCGCAAAGGCATGACCGAGACGGCCGAAACCGGTGATCACCTCGTCGAAAATGAGAAGGATGCCGTATTTGTCGCAGATCTGGCGGAGGCGTTTGAGATAGCCTTGCGGCGACGGAAGGACCGCCGTCGATCCCGCCATCGGCTCCACGATCACGCCCGCGATCGTCGTGTCGCCGTGGATGCCCACGATTCGCTCTAGCTCATCGGCGAGATGGGCGCCCCATTCCGGTTCGCCCTTGGAGAACGCCTGGTGTTCGCGGCTATAGGTCGCCGGCAAATGATCGACGCCGGGCAACATCACGCCGAAGGCCTTGCGGTTATTCGGTAGACCGCCGACCGCCATGCCGCCGAAGCCGACGCCGTGATAGCCGCGTTCGCGGCCAACGAAGCGCGTGCGCGTGCCCTGCCCCTTCGCCACGAAATAAGCGAGCGCGATTTTCAGAGCGGTATCGGCCGCCTCCGATCCCGAATTGCAAAAGAAGACGCTGTCGAGATCGCCGGGGGCCAGCGCCGCGATGCGGCTTGCAAGCTCGAAAGCGCGCGGATGGCCGAATTGAAACGAGGGCGCGAAGTCGAGCTCCGCCGCCTGCTTCTGGATCGCGGCGACGACCTGGTCGCGGTTGTGGCCGGCATTGGCGCACCAGAGGCCGGCCGCGGCGTCGAGAATCGGGCGGCCTTCCGGGGTGTAGTAGTGCATGTCCTTGGCTCGCGCGACCATGCGCGGGCGCCCCTTGAAGGCGCGGTTCGCCGTGAAAGGCATCCAAAAAGCCTGAAGATCGTTGGGGACGGCGATGTTTTCGGCCGTGCTGGTGGCGCGGGGCATTGGCTTCTCCTTGTTAGATATATTGAACGCCGGTGATGCGCCGGGGGCAAGACCTGTCAAACGCGCCGCCATGACCGGGCTTGACCGGGCCATCCCGCTTGGGCAAGCACGCTGCATCCTGAAACGAGGTGCCCGCGAATGCGGGCATGGCACCCTTTCGAACGCGGCAAAGAATGGCCAAGCCCCGGAAACTCAAGGCGCGCCTGCCGCGCGGTTTTACCGACCGCGGCCCCGCCGACATTGCCGCCACCCGCGCGATGCTGGAGACGATCCGCGCGGTATATGAGCGCTACGGCTTCGACCCGGTCGAGACACCGGCCATCGAATACACCGACGCGCTCGGAAAATTCCTGCCGGACGAGGATCGCCCCAATGACGGGGTGTTCTCCTTGCAGGACGACGACGAACAATGGTTGAGCCTGCGCTACGACCTGACCGCGCCGCTCGCGCGCTATGTCGCGGAAAACTTCCAGCATCTGCCGATGCCCTATCGCAGCTATCGAGAGGGCTGGGTGTTCCGCAACGAGAAGCCGGGCCCGGGGCGCTTCCGCCAGTTCATGCAATTCGACGCCGACACGGTCGGATCGCCGTCGATGGCCGCCGACGCCGAGATCTGCATGATGGCGGCGGACACAATGGAGGCGCTCGGCATTCCGCGCGGCAGCTATGTCGTGAAGGTGAATAACCGCAAAATGCTGGATGGGGTGATGGAATCCATCGGCATCGGCGGCGATGAGAATGCGGCAAAGCGGCTGACGGTACTCCGTGCGATCGACAAGCTCGATCGGCTGGGGATCGACGGTGTGCGGCAATTGCTGGGGGAGGGACGCAAGGACGAAAGCGGCGACTTCACCAAGGGGGCGCGGCTTTCACCCGGCCAGATTCAAAAGGTGCTGGCTTTCGTAGAGGGCGCGCCCGCACAGGATTCACGGCCCGCAATTGAGGGACTGAACGAGCTTGAACAGATCAGAACGCTGATTGCCGCGGGCGGCTACGCCGATCGCGTCCGCATCGATACGTCCGTCGTCCGCGGACTCGAATACTATACCGGCCCGGTCTTCGAGGTCGAATTGCTGATCGAAACCAGGGACGAGAAGGCCCGGCCGGTGCGCTTCGGCTCGGTCGGCGGCGGCGGGCGCTACGACGGCCTCGTCTCGCGCTTCCGCGGCGAGCCGGTGCCAGCGACCGGCTTCTCCATCGGCGTGTCGCGGCTGCAGGCGGCGCTCTCGCTGATCGGCAAGCAGGCCTCTCAACAGAATTCTGGCCCCGTGGTCGTCACGGTCTTTGATCGGGAGCGAATCGCGGATTATCAGAAAATCGTTGCGCGGCTTCGCGACGCGAATATCCGCGCCGAACTCTATCTCGGCAATCCGAAGAACAATCTGGGCCAGCAAATGAAATATGCCGACAAGCGAAACGCTCCCTGCGCCATCGTCCAGGGTCCGGACGAGCAGGAGCGCGGCGTCGTCCAGATCAAGGATCTGATCCTCGGCGCCGGCCTGTCGGCGATCAAGGATCGCGAGGAATATCTGCAGAGGCAGGCCGAGGCACAGACCGAATGCAAGGAGGACGATCTCGTCGCGCGCGTGCGCGAAGTCCTCGCGCGTCACGGCGTCAGGACGGCAAGCGCCTAGGCGCTACCGCTTCGGCATGGGAATGCCGGTTGCCGCCTTCTGCATGTCGCGGATGTTGATCTTCATGCCATTGGCCATGATCATGTCGCCGGGCTTCTGATCCGGCTTGCAGGCACCGAGCCATTTCGCCTGGACGGTCATCCGCGTCTCGCCGGTCGCGGGCACGCCGGCGGCCGCGGTGCCGCTACGCTTCGAGGTGGTTTTGACCGTGTAGGCCGCGTTGAAATCGCCGGTGACGATACTGTGCGATGTCACGGTCATGCCGCCGACGGTACAAACCGAATCGACCACGATGCTACCGCCCGACCGCTGCACATCCTGCTTGGCGCATGCGCGCATGTCCGAGCCGATCGAGCTCATCACCTTGTCGGTTTCCGCGTCGATGCAGTTCTGCGTCACTTGCGGAGGTATTTTCCCGCCTTCCATGATCATGGAAATTTCCCAGAGCCCGGGCTTGCGCGTCGGCAGATCGAGGGAAAAGGCGGGTGACAGCGGCGTCGCCGCGACCAAAGCTGTGCAGACGAGCCGGCGCATGATCGCTCCTTTCATCAGAAAGGTGCAGACTGCCCCGGACGGCTGACCCGATCAAATCACTTTCGGTGCTAGGACGCCCGGTTCAGATGGAAATGAACCCGAAATTGCTGAATGCGTTGCGCCCGCGCGCGTTTTGCGCGATCGGATGACCGAGCACTTGCTCGGCCGCGTCGAATGAATCGGTCAGTGAGGAAAACGAAACGACCTTGTCGTTGCGGAAGCGCACGAAATGGGCGCACATGTAGCTGATCAGCCGCCCGCTCGAACGTTGAATCGCCGAGATGCGGCCGAAAACCGCCGCCCTGTCGCCGTCGATCAGGAAGTCACGCGGATCGAATCCCTTGAACTCGAACATGCTCGGCACGATCCGGGCGTAGAGATCTACCACCG
This sequence comes from Pseudorhodoplanes sp., assembly GCA_035548355.1. Taxonomy (GTDB): domain Bacteria; phylum Pseudomonadota; class Alphaproteobacteria; order Rhizobiales; family Xanthobacteraceae; genus Pseudorhodoplanes. The sequence goes on along the minus strand of DASZTD010000045.1, from coordinate 67,400 downwards.
CGGCCTTGCCGCGCCGGTATCCGCAATACTCGAGAAGATCGACTGGCCCGGTGACCCACCATTCGACGTCGTCGTCTATAAAGGCGGCCATGCGCTCCGGGTCGCGCGCGACATAGGCAAGATAGAATCCCTGGACGATACTCGGCGATACGGGAGCCATCAAAAACGCCGTTTTGCTCGATTTGCCTTTATGACGGTCAGATCGTTAATTTTCTGTGTGTGGTTAACGCAAGCTTGTCGCCTGTTTTTCAGGGCAACGGCGCAAGGCATCCGCCACGCCGCATCGAATCCTTAAACAAGGCATGCTAAAGGGCGCCCGCAATTAATGAAAACAAGTGGCGTTTCAGACATGTCCGGCCGGGCACAGAGATATCGGGGGGTGGATACCCGCGCGCAGGCGCTGATCGCTGCCTATGAGCGGGCGGGCTATTCGCGCGCCGAGCCCGCCCTCCTGCAGCCGGCCGAGCCGTTCCTCGATCTTTCAGGCGAGGACATTCGCAGCCGGATGTACCTGACGACGGACGCGGATGGGCGCGAGCTTTGCCTGCGGCCGGATTTCACCATCGCGGTCTCGCGCGATTATCTCGCCTCCCCCGAAGCCGGCAAGAGTGCCGCCTATTGCTACAGCGGTCCGATCTTTCGCCAATTGGAGAACGGCGTCGGGGAGGTGCGGCAGGTCGGCATCGAGTCGTTCGGGCGGCGCGATGCCGCGGCGGCGGACGCCGAATGCCTTTCGCTCGCGCTTGAAGCGACGACCTTGTTCGCGATCGACGCGCCGATCATCCGCATGGGCGATGTCGGCCTGTTTGCCGCCCTGGTGGCGGCCATGAATCTTCCTCCCGCCTGGAAGCGGCGCCTGGTGAAGGATTTCAATCGCAAGGCCGATCTCGGCCGCGATCTCGATCAGCTGACGCTCGGCACCGTGACCGACCGCCCCGAATATCAGGGCGTGCTCGCCGCGCTTGCGGGTTCGAATCCGAAGGGCGCGCATGCGCTTGTCACCGATCTCCTCTCGATCGCCGGCATCACCGCCGTGGGCGGGCGCAGCATCGGGGAGATCGCCGACCGCTTTCTCGAACAAGCAGCCCTCGGCGGCGCCGCCGCTTTGCCGCAGGATATGCGGCTCCTGATCGAGCGTTTTCTCGGCATCGCAGGCGATCCGGACGAATGCGCGGCCGAATTGCGGGCGCTTGCCAAGGATGCCAATATCGACATTGTCGCCGCGATCGACATGCTGGAGAGCCGCACCGGCTTCATAGCCGCCAACGGCGTGAAGGTGGCGTCGATCGCATTTGCGACGGCCTTCAGCAACGGTCTCGACTATTACACCGGCTTCGAATTTCGATTGCACGATCCCCGGGGCCGCGTCGCGCCTCCGCTTGCCGCCGGCGGTCGCTACGACAATCTCCTGACACGCCTGGGGAGCACGGTGCCGATCCCTGCCGTCGGATTTGGCGTGTTCGTCGAGCGCATGTGCGAGGCGGCGTCATGAGCGCCCCGCTCGTCATTGCTGTGCCTGCCAAAGGACGGCTGCAGGAAAACGCGGACGCATTCTTCGCCCGATCCGGACTGCCGCTCGTCAAGCCGCGCGGGGCCCGCGAATATCGCGGTACGGTTGCCGGTTTCGAGGGGGTGGAGGTTGCCTATCTGTCCGCTGCCGACATCACTGGTCATCTGGCGCAAGGCACAGTGCATCTCGGCGTCACCGGCGAAGATCTCGTGCGGGAAATGATCCCGAATGCGGAAAGCCGCGTGATCCTGCTCGACGGATTGGGATTTGGGCACGCCAACGTGGTCGTTGCCGTTCCGCAGGCGTGGATCGACGTGCGCACCATGGCCGATCTCGACGACGTCGCGACCGCGTTCCGCCTCAAGCATAATCGCAAGCTTCGCGTCGCCACCAAATACGTCAATCTCACGCGGCACTTTTTCGCCGCGCACGGCATCGCCGACTATCGTATCGTCGAAAGCCTCGGCGCTACCGAAGGTGCGCCGGCGGCCGGAACGGCGGAGCTAATCGTTGATATCACGACGACCGGCTCCACCCTCGCGGCGAACGCGCTGAAGGTCATCGAGGACGGCACGATGCTGCGCTCGCAGGCCAACCTTGTGGCTTCACGCGCGGCCCAGTGGGGTACGATGGAATTGGAAACAGCGCGGCTGATGTTCGATCGGATCGCGGCGCAACGCCGCGCGCGCGCCTTCCGCGAAGTTCGCACGCGATTTGCGGCCTGCAACGATGCGCTGCTCGCCCAGGCCAAGGACAGATTCGGCGTCGCCGCCCCGTTCGGCGGGCCGACCTCCTCGGGCATGCTGACGTTGCATTGTCCTCCGAGCCAAGTTTATGGGCTTTCCAACTTTCTGCGCGAGAACGGCGCGGAATCCATTTCCGTCGTCGAACTCGACTATGTCTTCTCGCTCGACAACCCGCTGTTCGAAAAGTTGAAGGCCGGACTCTGACGCGGCAGGACGCCCGACGCGCGGCCGCCGCGCGACGGCCGGACCGACGCGGCTATTTCGGGCGGAAGACAACGAAGTGGGACATCGAGAAATTGACGATGAACCCCACTCCGATCGCCAGGACCTTGGCGGCGACGACCGGCAGGAAGCGGGACGCCACGAGCACCGTCGCCGTATTGGCAAGCCAGCCGAGCACGCCCGACGCCGCGAAGGTGAGATAGGCCCGCCATGTGAGTTTGCGGCCGGATTCCTTTGCGAAGGTGACGAAGGAATTCATGACGTAGGAACCGGTCACCGCGACCACCCAGGCAACCCCGTTGGCGACAACCAGGGCGATATCGCCGACGCTGAAACCGGTGACCTGCGATAGCCAGGTCACCGCCACGAGGATCCCGGACAGCGAACCAAGCGAGCGGAGCGTCAGCAGGAACACGCCGAGATCGACCAGCGCGTTGACCACCCCGATGGCGGCGAAACTGGCGGCCTTTAGCAAAAAGGCCTGTTTCCTGGCAAAGGCGAGCCCGCGGGCGGCAAGGCTCTGGCTCGGCATGTCGTTCATAACCTGCCTCGTTAGCACGTCTCCTTGCGCCCGCCGAGACCTTCTCGCATATGACGGTCACGCGACAGCGCCCAGCTATTGGGCTATAGATCGCGGCCAGCGGGATCGAGTGTTGTGACAGGCTCAGAAGTGAAATCAGGCCGCAAGGCCGTCGGTACGAAGGACGGCGTGTCGGCCGGCCTGTCGGTGGTCGTGCCTTGTTTCAACGAAGCCGAGGGCCTCCCCCTTTTCCACGAGCGGCTGTCTGTGGCGCTGCAGAAGATCCGCGCTGCACGAGGTTTGCGCTCGGAGATCGTCTATATCGACGACGGCTCGCGTGACGCCACTTACGCGGTGGCGAGCGCGCTCCCGGCAAAGGGCTCCGATATCCAGGTTATCAGCCTGTCGCGTAATTTCGGCAAGGAAGCAGCCTTGATGGCCGGTCTTCATCACGCGCGTCACGGCGCCGTTCTCTTCATGGACGGCGATGGTCAGCACCCACCCGAGCTGATCGAAACGCTCGTCGCGCACTGGCTCGATGACGGATATGACGTCGTCTATACCGCCAAGGCACATCGCGAGACCGAGCCGCTGTTGCGGCGCCTTGGCGTGAAAACTTTCTACAAGCTGATCAACTGGCGTGCGCGCCAAAAAATCCCCGAAGATGCGGGTGACTTCCGGCTCGTGTCGCCACGCGCTGCCCATGCATTGCGCCAGCTTCCCGAGCGCAACCGCTTCTTCAAGGGCCTCGCGAGCTGGATCGGCTTCAAGCAGATCCGCGTCGATTATGAGCCAGAACCGCGCGTGCACGGCAGCTCGACGTGGAATTTGTCCTCGCTGATCGGTTTGTCGATCGAAGGTCTCACGTCCTTTACCGTTGCGCCCTTGAGGATCGCGAGCCTGCTCGGCCTGGTCATGGCCACGGCCGCTCTGCTGTTTGGCGCCTCGATCCTGTGGGAAACCCTGGTGTATGGGAAATCGGTGCCCGGCTATCCGTCAGTCGTGGTCGGCCTGATGGTGCTCGGCGGCGTGCAACTCATCATGATCGGCATCGTCGGTGAATATGTCGGCAAGATTCTTTCCGAGCAGAAGGCCCGCCCGGTCTATTTCGTCGCCGAACAGAGTCTGAAGATTGCGGACGACAAGGCAGCTTCGTCCCAGCAAACCGCCGCGGAATGACGTTGCGCCGCATTTTTCTCGTCGCCGACGATTACGGCATTTCGCCCGCGGTAAGCGCCGCGATCCGCGATCTCGTGATCCGGGGAAGACTTAACGCCACCTCCGTGATGGTGGGAACGCCGAGCTTCGACAGGTCGGAAGCCACGTCGCTGTCCATGCTCAATTCAGACCGCAAACGCGTCTCGATCGGCCTGCATATCACGTTGACCGCGCCGTTCAGGCCGATGAGCGCGCATTATCGGCCCCTGCACGACGGCCGCTTTCTTCCGCTCGAGGAGACGGGCGGACGCGCGGTGTTGCGCCGGCTTGATCCCGCCTCGCTGGCACGCGAGGTGGACGCCCAGTTCCGCGCCTTCGCAGAGGCGTTCGGCCGTCCGCCGGATTTCGTCGACGGCCATCAGCACATGCATCTTTTTCCGCAGATTCGCGATGCGGTGCTGGCCGCCACGAGGCGGCACGCCCCGCATGCCTGGGTGCGCCAATGCGGCCGGGTCTGCGCCCTGAGGAAACGGCTGGCCGATCCCAAGGGGCTCGTGCTCGACATATTAAGCCGAGGTTTACGCAAGCGCGCCGGGGCGCTCGGCCTCTCGACCAATCCAGGCTTCGCCGGTACCTACGGCTTTCGGCCCGGCGACGACTTCGCTGCCCTGTTCCCGGCCTTCCTCGACAATCTCGCCGCCGACAGCGTCGTCATGTGCCATCCCGGAAAGGTCGATGCCGAACTGCGCGCGCTCGACTGGGTCACGACCCCCCGCGAGCGCGAATATGACTATTTTGTGAGTGACGAATTTCCCAAGCAGTTGCGGACACATGGGCTGACGCTGGGCTGACGCGAAATATTTTGTCGCGGCCATTTCACCTTGCCTCCCGCATGCCCACATTTCGCGCTGTCCTTCGACCGGGCCATGGAGGCAACGATGACCCCGCAGGAACGCCAGCAGGTTACGGATCTTTTCGACCGCCTCGCGAGCCTTGAGGCCAATGCACGCGATGCCGAGGCCGAAAGGCTGATCGCTGAAGAACTGCGCCGCGCGCCGCACGCGGTTTATGCCCTTGTCCAGACCGTGCTGGTTCAGGACGAGGCGCTGCGCGACGCACACGAGCGGCTGCGTCGATATGAGGGCGACGAACAGCAGTCCCAGGGTGGCTTTCTCGACTCGATGCGCGACACGCTCTTTGGCCGCCGCGACAGCCGCGGATCGGTACCCTCGGTGCGCGCTCCCGAGCAAGGCGGCGCCTGGCAGCGCGGCTACCAGGAACCGCATGGCGGAGGATCGTTCCTGGGCACGGCGGCCGCGTCGGCGGCCGGCGTCATCGGCGGCGCACTCCTGCTCAACTCCTTCCGCGGTCTTTTCGGAGGAGCGCCCTCCCACGGCGCGATCGACGCGGAAGCGGCACGCTCGCCCTGGAGCGGTGAATCGGGCAACAGCGACCTGGCGCGCGATGCCGGCATTGACGATATCGGACGAGACGGCGGCCGCCTGGCGCGGCAGGACAACGGCGACCGGCAGGGTCTGCTGGACGACGTCGGGGACGACGATGACGGGGGTTACAGCGACGACGACTTCGATACCGATTTCGACGGCGGGGATTCCGATTACGCGTGATCCTCAATCCGGGGAGCGGACATTGAAAAGGCCGCCATGCGGATGGCGGCCTTTTGTTTCCGGCCTGGCCCTCGCCTTCAGATGACGATGACCTTGGTGCCGACCTTCACGCGGTCATAGAGATCGACGACATCCTCGTTGCGCATGCGGATACAGCCGGACGATACGGCCTGCCCAATCGTCCAGGGCTCGTTCGAACCGTGGATGCGATAGAGGGAGGAACCAAGATACATCGCCCGCGCGCCGAGCGGATTTTCGGGGCCGCCGGCCATGTAGCGCGGCAGATCGGGGCGACGCTGCAACATCTCCTCCGGCGGCCGCCAATCCGGCCATTCGCGCTTGGCCGAGATGGTTTTCACGCCAGCCCAGGTAAAGCCCGGACGGCCGACGCCGATGCCGTAGCGGATCGCCTTGCCGCCCTCCTGCACCAGGAACAGAAACCGCTTGGGCGTATCGATGATGATCGTGCCGGGCTTTTCCGGCCCGTCATAGTCGACGACCTGCTTCATGTAGCGCGGGTCTGCCGCCGGGCGGGCGGGCGTACCATCCGCGGGGTCGGCATGCGCATAGCCGGCGGGCGCCTGTTGGGGCTGACCGGGCTCCTGCAGAAGCGGCGGCTCGGCCGTCGAGCGCATGACCGGCGGCTCTGCCCGCACCACCATCGGCGGCTGCTGGCCGCGGGCCTCTCCGCCGCCGAACAGGAATTCGATGAACCCGCCGCCGAGATTGCGTTGCTCGCGATAGGCGATCTGCCGGGGCGGCATCGGGGCGGTGGCCGGTTGGGCTGCATAATAGTCTGGGGTCAGGGGCACGGGTTGGGCCAGGGCCTGCGCCGCGCCGAGGGCGCTCATGGCGAGCACGATCGCGATACGCTGCATGGGACTAAAACTCTACTGAACGCGACAACGGACGAACACCGCGGACACGGCGCTCGCTTGCCCGTCACTACATGGTGAAAAATCTGCTGATTGGTAAAAACGCCGCGCCGCCGGCGCATTTAGCGGAGGCCGGAGAGAATTTACCTGCGATTAGCGTTTATTTTGCGTTTAAGCCGGATCGTCATGGTTAATTCTTCTTCGTCATCCGTTCCCGGGCGGCAATGAACCGCGCGTTAATTGGCGTCATCTAGAGAAGCGACGGGACTGAGATCATGGCGGTTCAACGCAAAGTGTTCCGGATCGAGGAAATGCTCCAGGGCGGGCTCGACGGCGCCGCGCCCGCGGCGGAGTCGGCACAAGGCTATGCGGACGTGGTACGCGAACTCCAGGCGTTGCGCGAACTTGTCGCCGCGCAGGCCGCGCCGCATCCGGCAAGGCAGGCCCAAACCACCCAGATCGGGGAAGCGCGTAAGCTCAAGATCGAGCTCGACGTCATCGGCGAAGCCATACGCCAGACGCGCAGCGAAATCACCACGCTGCAGGATCAGGGCTTCGACAACGCGCGCGTCGCCCGCGTCACGCACGAACTGGATGCGGTGGTGAAAGGCGCCGAAAATGCGACCGATACGATCCTGAAAGCCGCGGAGGCGATCGACGAGATGGCGGGCACGCTTTGCGCCGCCCTGGCAAACACGCACGAGCGTGCCCTCGCGGAGGATATCCAGGACCGCGTGACCAAGATCTTCGAGGCCTGCAATTTTCACGATCTCACCGGGCAGCGCATTACCAAGGTCGCGGCCACGATGAAGCTCGTCGAGGATCACATCGCGCGCATGACCGAGATCTGGTCGGTCGTCGAGCGTTTCGGGGCAGACGAACCGCGCCTGCCCACCGAGCAAAGCCTATTGAACGGCCCGAAGCTCGACGGCGAGGCCGGCCACTCGACGCAAGACGACATCGACGCATTGTTCGGCTGATCGCCTGCGCGATCCCGCGCCTTTTCTAGCGCGGGCGCTTGAGCAAGATCATGCAGACGAGTGCCACGAAGGTGAACGAGGCGGCCATCGCAAGGGCCGCACGATCGGATCCGCGCTCGACGACGAAGGCCAACACTAGGGGGGCGACCGCCTGCATCAGCTGGAACGGCTTGGCGATCCGCCCGAGAATGCGCCCGTAGCCGGCCGCGCCGAAAAGGGCGAGCGGCACCGCCCCGCGGGTGATGGTGATCAGCCCATTAGCGGCGCCGAACAGCACCGCGAAGACGACCGCGATCGCGATCGAGAACCCGGCGGCGCCGAGCAGGACGAAGCCCGCAAGCATCACCGCCAGCGCGATCCGCGCGACGTGTAGCGGATGCACGTTGCGGGCAAAGATCATTTCGCAAACACGCGCGCCGACCTGCGCCGGCCCGAACAGCGCGCCGACCAGAACGACCGTGTCGGCGTCGATCCCCTGCCGCCGGAAAATCGCCAGCAGATGCGCGGCAAGACCCGACGGAACGAACGCGTAGATGGCAAATCCCGCGGCGACCAGAACGAACGGCCAACCCTTGGCCGGCAGCGGCGCGGAGGGTAGTTCCGCGTTCGGGTCGGCATGCGATTTGTGTCCGGCGCGGGTGCGCGGCAGGGCAAATGCGTGCAGCGGTGCCGCGACAAAGGCGAGCAGCGCGGCGAACACGAGATAGGTTGTGCGCCAGTCGGTCAGCCCCAGAAGGAATTGGGTCGCCGGCCAGCCGACAGTCGAGGCAAACCCGCCCGCCAGCGTCAGCGCGGTGATCGGGCGCCGGGCCGCGGAACCGAAAATGCGGCCGAGCGTGGCGAAAGCCGGATCGTAGAGGCTGGCGGCGATCGCAATGCCGAGCAGCATCCACACGCCGACAAAGGTGACCGGATGCGCTATGCGAGCCAGCAGAACGAAGCCGAGCGCCCCGAGGAGCGAGCCCGCCGGCATTACCACATGGCCGCCATAGCGATCGATCGCGCCACCGATGGTTGGAGCCACCATCCCGGCGACGAGCAACGCGGCGGAGAAGCCGCCCATCGCAAAGGACAGCGACCAGCCGCATTCGGCGGCCACCAGCGGCATCATCAGGACGGGAGAATAAAACAGCGACCCCCAAGCCAGGATCTGAGTCACGCCGAGCACGGGCACGGCGCGCCAGGGGCCAGTCATGAAATCGCGTAATTTTGGCATCGGCGGGCTTTGCGACATTAGCATGACAGACGATTCGCCCGATCCGGCGGAAGGCTCAGAACAGCCGTGTCGCAAAATAGGCCAGGGCGGCGATCAGCGCCGCCGCCGGAATGGTGACGATCCAGGCGACAACAATGTTGTTGGCCACGTTCCAACGCACCGCGGAGACCTTGCGCGCCGCGCCAACGCCGATGATCGACCCGGTGATCGTATGCGTGGTCGAAACCGGAATGCCCAGAAAGGTGGCGGCAAACAGCGTGATCGCCCCGCCCGTCTCTGCGCAAAATCCCTGCACCGGCGTCAACCGCGTGATCTTTGATCCCATCGTATGAACGATGCGCCATCCGCCCAGCAACGTGCCGAACCCCATTGCCGCCTGGCAGGCGAGCACCACCCAGAAGGGGACGTGGAAATCGCTGCCGAGATGCCCTTGGGAAAACAGCAGGACCGCGATGATGCCCATGGTCTTCTGCGCGTCGTTACCTCCATGACCAAGCGAATAGAGCGAGGCGGAGAAAAATTGCAGAATGCGGAACGTACGGTCCACGGCGTGAGGGGTCGAGCGCACGAACACCCATGAAACCGCCAGGACCAGCAGCAGGGCGAGCAGGAATCCGGTCACCGGCGACAAAACAATGGCGGCCGCGGTCGGGATCAGACCTTTCCAGACGATTGCCCCAAGCCCGGCCTTCGCAAGACCCGCGCCGACAAGGCCACCAACCAAGGCATGCGAGGAACTCGACGGAATGCCGAACGCCCAGGTGATGACGTTCCACACGATCGCGCCGGTCAGCGCGCCGAAAATCACGCGATGATCGACTATATCGGCGGCGACAATGCCCGTGCCGATGGTCTGGGCGACATGCAGGCCGAAAAACAGGAAGGCGATGAAATTGAAGAAGGCCGCCCAGAATACCGCGTAGCGCGGGCTGAGCACGCGCGTGGAAACGATGGTGGCGATGGAATTGGCCGCATCGTGCAGGCCATTGAGAAAGTCGAACAGCAGCGCCACCGCGATGAGGCCGACCAGGAGGGGAAGGGCGAGCGCGGATTCCATTCACACGTGCTCGATCACCGTGCCCTGAATGACGTTGGCCACGTCGTCGAAACGGTCCACCACCTTTTCCAGATGATCATAGACCTCATTGCCGGTGATGAAGGTCATCGGATCGGACTTGCTGCGCTGGAACAGCTCGCGCAAGCCGCGGTCGTGCAATTCATCTGCCTGTCCCTCTATCCGGGAAATCTCCTCGGCCAGTTTGCTGAGCCTTGCTGCGTGGGACGAAATGGACGACAGGCACGGGATTGCCTGATCGACGAGACCCGCGCATGCCCTGATCGCGTCGGCCATCTCCTTCATTTGCGGCGTGAAGCTCCGCATCTCGAACACCATCACCGCTTTCGCGGTCTTTTGCATCTGATCGATGGAGTTATCCATCGCCGTGATCAGGTCCTGAATGTTGCCGCGGTCGATCGGCGTGATGAACGTGCGCCGCACCGCGATCAGGATTTCCCGCGTGACGTTGTCGGCGTCCTGCTCGCGATCCATGACGATCTGGTAATTGCGCGGCACCGCCTCCCCCCCTTCGAGCAGGGCGCGCAAGGCATCGGCGCCGGCGACGAGAATCCTGGCGTGCTGCCCGAACAGATCGAAAAAGCGGTCCTCTTTCGGCAGAAGTGCCTGGAACCAGCGCAACATGGCGGCCTCGCGATATTCCGGCCGCCGGAGGCGGCCGCTGTCACATTACGCGAGTCGCGGGGAAAGGTTCAGGTGCGCGGACCGCAGCGGACATACACCGAGGTGCCGTACCGGCCCGCCACTTCCGGATCAACGAAGCGCATGATCATGACGCGACCGTCGAACGAGGTGATTTCGCGGTCTTGCGGCCCCCCGGGCTCGCCAGCCGGACCGATAAAGGTCTTGTTGCCGGGGGCGCCCTTTACGCGCAATTCCTCGAGCTTGTCGGAATCGGCAAGATACATCATCACGCCGCCGGTCGGACCAGCGCCGATATTGACCGGCTGCTTGCATTGGCTGCGTGCGGCGGCTTCGGTGCGCGCGCGGTCGTCCGGGCGATGGAAGGCCGCGTAACCCCATCGGCCCACGATCTCGGCGGGCTTGATCGCGGGGGGTATTTCCGGGATCGGCGCGGCTTCGGGTGCGGCCGTCGGTCCCATTTGGCTGGCACAGCCGGCCGCCCATAACGCGACGGCGGCCACGGCACAAAAGCGAAACCCCGACCCCGCTAGAGCCATGTTATCTCCCGGCATTTTCGAACGTCGTGATTGTCAGATGCAGCGACAGACGGCGCAAGCATAATCGAGCCTTGCAATGACGCACAGCACCGCCCGCATTCCCGTCCGGCTTGGCACTCTAGGCAAAGAGTGTTAAGCATCTGCAAAATAAACATATTTGAGCGATGTGAGGACCAGACGATGGCCAAGACGAAATTCCGCCCGCTGCATGATCGCGTGGTCGTTCGCCGCATCGAGGCGAGCCAGAAGACCAAGGGTGGTATCATCATCCCCGACACAGCCAAGGAGAAGCCGCAGGAAGGCGAAGTGGTCGCCGTCGGTCCGGGAGGTCGGGACGAATCCGGCAAGCTCATTCCGCTCGATGTGAAGGCCGGCAACCGGGTCCTGTTCGGCAAATGGTCGGGTACTGAGGTCAAGCTCGATGGCGAAGAACTCCTGATCATGAAGGAGTCCGACATCATGGGCGTGATCGGCTAGATCAGCCGCGAGCGGCTGGGCATCGCTGCGGCGCCGGCTGTCGGGCCGGTGCTTTGCATTCCGGGATCAATTCGTCGACATGCGGAAGCGCAGCGTCCTTGGTCCGCCAAGGGTAACTACCTCCCCGTCGCGCCTCCACGACGTCACCTCGGCGAGGTCGCTGAGAAGGCTCTTGTCCTCGGCGAGTTGATCGGGGCTGCATTGATTGTCCTGCATCGACGTTGGCACGATCGTGATCGTGTTTTCGGCGAAAACGGCCGTCCCCTTGCCGCTCACGCACCACAGAACAATTTCGATTTGACCGCTCGGTGACACCTGCAGCACCGGGATGCGCTTGGACCCGCGCTTGGGCGCGACGTCGAGCCTCAGTTCGCTGTCAAAGGGAAAATTCGTATCGGCGGCGCGTGTCGGCCATGCGCCGATCCCTACCGCCGCAACGGCGCATATGAACGCAAGACGGCGCATTCCTCGACCTCCGGACTGTTCTGACGGGGGATTTGTTGGAAGAAGCGGAATTTGCGACTTATACTGTCAATATGGGCGGGGCAATGACAAGAACGGCGGCTTTCCTCCTTTTTCTTGCGGCATGCGCATCCGGCGCGCAAGCGCAGGAACGCCTGCGCGTGGTGGCGACCACGCCCGATCTTCGCAGCCTTGCCAAGATCGTGGGCGCCGAGCAGATCATCGTATCGAGCCTGGTGCCGCCCGAGGAACGGGTCGAGGAATATCAGCCGCGCCTGCAGGATGTCGCGATCCTGAAGGGCGCGCGCGTCATCGTTCGCGCGGGATCCGGCATCGATCCGTGGTTCGACAAGCTGCTGGCGCGCGCGGGGCAGAAAAACGGCAGAACGGGCATCGAGCGCGGCGAAGCCGGCCATATCGATGCCTCGCTCGCGGTGGCCGGGTCCGACCCCCTTGCGGTAAGCGCAGGATTCGCCCGCACACGGCGCGGCCTGCGCGACGGTTCCTCGCCGCATTATTGGCTCGATCCGAAAAGCGCAGATGCCATCACCGCGCAGATCGCCGAAACGTTCTCGCAGATCGACCCTGCTAACAAAAAATACTACGAAACCAACCGCGACCAATTCCTGCTGCGGCTCAATTCCAAGATCCGTGAATGGGACGCACGGCTAGTGCCGCTTCAGGGTCAGCCGCTGATCGCCTTCCACGATGACTGGGAATTCTTCGCGCGGCGCTTCGGGCTGAGCTTTATCGATTTCATCGCAGCCCGCGATCGCGCCCCTCCCCGCCGCGGCAAAATGGCCGCGCTGGAAAAACTCATTTTGGAAAAGGGCGTGCGCGTGATCGTCGCCGAAGCCAATCAGCCGGAACGCCATGCCCAGCGGCTCGCAGCGCGAACCCATATCAAGCTGGTGGAGCTGGCGGGTTCGGTCGGCGCCCTCCCAAATACCGACGACTACATCTCGATGTTCGACGTCAATGTCGGCGCGCTCGTCTCGGCATTCGAGAAGAAATAGGCCCGCCGAGCCTTCTTCGCGCTAGAGTTTGGGCAGATTCAGCCAATCGGCGATCGCGCTGAGCGTGGTGGAAACCGCAAGCGCCGCCAGAATCATTCCCATGATGCGGCTGATCACGCCGGCGCCGGACCGCCCGAGCAGACGCGACACCGGAACCGCCGCCAGCAGCAGCGCGAACTGGATCGCCATCACCACCGCAAGAACCGCGACCGTGCCGAGCTGGCCGGCAAGATTGTACCGGTCGTCGTCGCTGATCACGATGATCGTCAGCATCGCTGCAGGCCCTGCGATCTTGGGCACCGCAAGCGGATAGATCGCGAGATTGAGGTGGCTGAGCGGTACGTCCTCCGAATCGTGCGAGGCGCCCCGCACCATGTCGAGCGCGACAAGAAACACCATGATCCCGCCTGCGATCTGGAAAGCCCGGAGCGGGACATGCAATTGCTCGAGCAGCAATTTCCCGGCAAACTGGAAAAATACCAGGATCACAAAAGCGATCGCCACTCCCTGCAACGCGATACGGGCTTTTGTCGCGCTCTTCCTGACATGCCCAACCATGCCGAGATAGCCGGGCACGACCTCGATCGGGTTGATGACCAAGAACAGGGCTACGAATTCGCCGAGCCGTGCGCTCCACATCGCGACCTCCCCGAATCATCGTTCCTGCACATTTGCAGTGTCGGGTCCCCTCCCGACCGGCGCAAGGAATAGTCGTGCCGCAAAAGTGTTCCTGGGAGGGGGATCACCGCCAGGCCCCCTGAGAGGGAACCCGCCCGAGTCGAAGGAAGGTTACGATGGATCAGCGCATTATCGATCTCTACGACGCCTATACCCATAGCCGCATCAGCCGCCGCGATTTCATGGATCGTGCGACGGCGATCATGGGCTCCGCTGCGGCCGCAAGCAGCATGCTCGCGGCGCTCAAAAGCGACCCCGCGAAGGCGGAAACGGTCCCCGCCAACGATCCGCGGCTTGTGACCGAAACGGTATCCTACGATGCCGGCGGCACGAAGATTTCAGGCCAGCTCGTCCGCCTGAAGGAAAAAGGAAAACGACCCGCGGTGATCGTCATCCACGAAAATCGCGGGCTTGTCCCGCATATCCAGGATGTCGCCCGCCGTATCGCGCTCGAGGGCTTTCTCACGCTGGCAGTAGACATGCTGACGCCCTATGGCGGCACGCCCAATGACGAGGACAAAGCGCGCGAACTGTTCGCCGCGAGCATCAAGCCGGACGAAACGGCCACGCGCATCGCCGCGTCCGTCCCGTTCCTGGAGAAGCACGCCGAATCGACCGGCAAGGTCGGAGCCGTCGGTTTCTGCTGGGGTGGCGGCATGGTGGATCGCGTCGCCATGCTCAGCCCCGACCTCGCCGCGGCCGTCGCCTATTACGGCCCGATCCCGCCGCTCGACAAGGTCGCCGCCATCAAGGCGCCGCTTCTGCTGCACTATGCAGGGCTCGACACCAACGTGAACCCCAAGATTCCCGAATTCGAGGCGGCGCTGAAGGCGAATAACAAAAAATACACGCTCTATATGTATGAGAACGTCAATCACGCATTCAACAACGATACCGCGGGCCCGCGCTACAACAAAGAGGCGGCCGATCTGGCCTGGGGCCGCACAATCGCATTCCTAAAGGAGCATCTCGGCACGCCGCCGCGATCCTAACTACATCCGACACTAGTGACGGCCGCGGCTAGCGCGGCCGTCTACTTGCCGAGCTTCCTGACCAGCCAGCTCGCGCTGCGCAGCAGCCGCGCGTCGTCGTTCATCGGGCCGACCACCTGCACGCCAAGCGGCATCGCATCCTCGCCTTCGAGCAGCGGCAGATTGATCGAGGGAAATCCGGTCAGCGTCCAGAGGGAACAAAAGGCCGGATCGCCGGTCGAGCTGAGGCCCATCGGGGCGACGCCCCTGGTCGACGGCGTGATGATCGCATTGCAGTGGGAGAAGATGCCGTCGAATGCCTCGCGATAGGCGCGCTGCTTGTCCAAGGCCGACAGATACCCGGTGGCGGTTACCGCACGCCCTTCGGCGACGAGCGCGCGCAGGACCTCGCTGATCACCTCGCCGCCGCGGTCGATATAGCCACCAAGATGATGCGCCATGTCCGCCGCCATGATCGTCCGGTGCGCGGTCCAGGCGTCGATAAAGCCGTCCGGCAGGTCGATCGCGATGCAATTTTCGCCAAGATCCGCTGCCAGCTTCTCGAACGCCGCCCTGGTCGCCGCATCCGCCTTGTCCCAGACCGGAGTGCGCACGAAGGCGAACCGGGGCTCGAGTGGCCAGTCGTCGAAGATGAAGCGGCGGAAATCCGGCAGCGCGACCGCCCGCGTATCCGGGTCTTCCGGATCGTAGCCTGCAATCACCGACAGCATCAGGGCGATGTCCTCGAGCGAGCGGGCGAAGGGACCGCAAAAATCGAGCGCGCGCGACAGCGGAAGGATGCCGGCGCGTGAAATCAGGCCATGACTCGCCTTCATCGCATAGACACCGCAGAAGGCGCCCGGCCGGATGATCGAGCCGTTGGTCTGCGTGCCGATCGCGACCGGAGCCATGCCCGCCGCCACGGCCGCCGCCGAGCCCGAGGACGACCCGCCGGGCGTGCGTCCGGTGTCGTGCGGATTGCGCGTCTTGCCGGGATTGAAAAAGGCGAATTCGGTCGTCACCGTCTTGCCGATGATCACGGCACCCGCCGCGCGCAGCTTCGTCACGACCGTCGCGTCGGTCGTGGGGCGGCGCCCGGAAAGAAGCGGCGACCCGCATTCGGTCGGATAGTCTTGCGTGTCGATGATGTCCTTGATCGCGACCGGCACGCCGTGCAGCGGACCGAGCGGCTCGCCGCAGAGCCGCCGCTCATCGCAGGCCCTCGCCTGCGCCAGGGCGTGCGCGGAATCGAGATGGGCGAAAGCCTGGATCTCAGGCTCGATCGCCTCGATCCGCGCCAGACAGGCGCGCGTATAATCCTCCGCCGAGATTTCGCCGCGCGCAATGATGGCGGCGGCTTGAGTGGCGGTCAGGGCGGTAAGGTCGGTGGCGGTCACTGGCATTCCATCGATGCGGCGCCGGGCGATCCGGCGCCGCATCCTATCATGCGGTCAGCGGCCGTAGAGATATTCCGGCAGCCACAGCGTCATCCCCGGCCACAGATACATGATCACCATGCAAACGATGACGATGATCATGTACGGCATCATGCCGTTGAAGATCTGGTTCAGCGTGACGTGCTTGGGAGCGACGCCCTTGAGGTAGAAGGCCGACATCGCCACGGGCGGCGACAGGAAGGCCGCCTGCAGGTTCACGAACACGAGCGTGCCCCACAGGATCGGGTCGATGTTGAAGTGCTTCAGCAGCGGCAGAAAGATCGGCACGAAAATCACGATGATCTCGGTCCATTCCAGCGGCCAGCCGAGCAGGAAGATGATTGCCTGCGACAGGATCATGAACTGGATCGGCGTCATGTTCAGCGACAGCACCCACTGCTCGACCAGAGCCTGGCCGCCAAGGATCGCGAAAACACCCGAGAACAGGGCGGAACCGACAAACAGCCAGCACACCATCGCCGTCGTCTTCGCCGTCAGGAATACCGCTTCCTTGGTGCGTTTCCAGTCGAGCGTGCGCGCCTGAAAGGCGAGCAGGAAGGCGCCAGCCGCCCCGACTCCCGCCGATTCCGTCGCCGTCGTAATGCCGAACAGAATGACCGCCAGCACGACCACCGTGAGAATGCCGAGCGGCATGATCGAGGTGGAGAGAAGCTTGATGACCTGGAGCCGCTCGACATCGAGCCGCATGTAATAGCGAAGCTGCCAGAGCAGGCACACGAGCCCGATGCCGCCGAACCACCAGTAGAAAGCCGCGGGGGGGCCCTGCTCGGCCTGTGTCGGAGCGGCGGTGCTCGGCGAACCGAGCTCCTGCACACCGGAGAACACTTCCTGCGCGCCGACCTGCTGATGGATCACGACATACCACCAGACGAGCAGCAACGTTCCGCCCACGAGGATGAAGGGCACGAGCGAGGCCGTGAAATTCGAAAGCAGCGTTCCGTAAGTGACACGCCCGGCTCCGGTTTCCAGCGCGAAGGCGCGCCCCGGCGACACCAGCGCCCTGATCAAGCCGAGGAAGGCGTTTTTCGAATACACCCGCTGGAACGAATACAGCCAGTCGGGTACCGGCACCTTGGTGTGCTCCGGCGGCAGCGGCGGGGCGATTTTCGGGTTAATCATCGCCCAGCCGACGATATAGACGAGATAGAGGAAGGACAGGAAAAAGCCGGGGAACATCGCGGCGGCATAAAGCTTCACCACCGATTGGCCGGCGACGGCCGCATAGACGATGATCATCACCGAGGGCGGAATGAGAATACCGAGCGTGCCGCCGGCGGTAATGACGCCAGCGGCGAGCTTGACGTCGTAGCCAGCGCGCAGCATCGGGTTGAACGCGATCACGCCCATCAGCACCACCACCGCGCCCACCAGACCGGAGGCAATGCCCCAGAAGGTGCACACTATCAGCGTCGCGACCGCGAGCGAGGCCGGAACGCGGCGGAAAGCAAGCTGGATCGAGTAGAACATCTTGTCGACCAGCGCGCCGCGCTCCATCACGTAGCCCATCAACACGAACAACGGGATCGAAATGAGCACGTCGTTGGTCATGGCGCCGTAGGTGCGCTGGACCATCAGCTCGAACACACGATTGTCGAGGAAATGCTCGGCCGGATTGTAAAAGGCGATAAAGCCGAAAAACATCCCGAGACCCATCAATGTGAAGGCCGTCGGGAACCCCATCATGATCACCACCACGATGAGGACGAGCATCAGGAGACCGAGGGCGGGATCGCTCATGTCTGCAAATCTCCTCCCATGCCGCGCTGCCGAGCGGCCTCATCGATATCTTTTGCCTTTTGAATCGCGATCCTACGCGACTCTTCATCGACGTATTCGGAATGGGCGAGCTGTTCCTCGATCACGTCGATTTCGGCAACGTCTTGCAAGCGGCTCGGCCATTCGCCCGTCTTTAGACAGACCGCGGCGCGAATGATTTCGGCGACCCCCTGCAGCATCACGAGCGCACCCGCGATCGGGATGACGGTCTTGAAGTGATAGACCGGCGGGCCATCGGCGGTAACGTTGGAATGCTCGGCGATCCGCCAGGAATCGGCGGCAAAATCGGCACCCGCATAGATCAACGCCGCAATGCCGGGAATGAAGAAAACGACGTAAAGAATGAGATCGAGGGCCGCCTGCACGCGCGGGCGCATGGAGCTGTAGAGAAAATCGCCGCGCACATGCGCATTCTGCGCAAGGGTGTAGGCGCCGCACAGCATGAACAATGTGCCGTACAGCATGTTCTCGGCGTCGAAAATCCATGCCGTCGGCGCGTTCAGGATGTAGCGCTTGAAGACCTCAATACAGACCACCACCATCAAGATCATGATCAGCCAGGCCACAGCCTTGCCGACCCATGTGCTGACGGCGTCGATCCGGTGGAGAACGCTCTGGACGTTCATAATTGCAAACTCGACGATTGGATCGGCAACAACAAAGCACCATTCCGAGACCGGAATGGTGCTTTGCGCGTTTATTCAGCACCTAGATCGGCAATTTGCCATTCGGCCCGAAGTAATAATCGTAGGCCATCTTGCGATTGGTGATGTAATCCTGCTCCCATTTGGTCGCGCGACGGGCAAAGGCCACTTGCGATTCGATGATCTCCTTGAACAGCGGATTGCTCGCGGCATATTTCTTGGCAACTTCGTCATAGACTTCGAGCTGCCGCTTCAGGATTGCGTCCGGGGTTTTGAAGAACCGGACCTTGTCCTGCTGCTGCATCGTGATGTAGTCCTGCGAGTTGCGGTCTATCGCCTTCCAGGCCATGTCCTGTGAAGCAGCTTCCACCGCATTCTCGATGATCGCCTGAATCTTCTGCGGCAGGGCCTTGAACTTCGTCTTGTTGAAGGAAATTTCGAACTGCTCGGCGTTCTGATGGAAGCTCTGCAGCATGCAGACCTTCGACACATCGGCAAAGCCGAGCGCCTTGTCCGAGGACGCGTTGTTGAATTCCGCCGCGTCGAGCAGGCCGCGGTCCATGGCCGCGACGATTTCGCCGCCGGGAAGCGCGTTCACGGCCGCACCCATGGCAGTGAAGAGGTCAATGGAGATGCCGACGGTGCGGTATTTCAGACCCTTGAAGTCGTCGACCGCCTGGATCGGTTTCTTGAACCAGCCGAGCGGCTGCGACGGCATCGGGCCATAGGGGAAGGACACGACGTCGGCGCCGATCTGCGCGAAAATCTTGTCGAGCAATTGCTTGCCGCCGCCGTATTTGTGCCAGGCGAGCAGCATGTTGGCGTCCATGCCGAAGGCCGGACCCGACCCCCACAGGGCGAGCGCGGTGTTCTTGCCGTAGTGATAGACGAGCACGCCGTGGCCGCCGTCGAGCACACCCTTGGACACGGCATCGAGCAGGCCGAAGGCCGGCACGACGGCCCCGGCGGGCAACACTTCGATCTTCAGGTCGCCGCCGGTCATGTCATTGACCTTCTTGGCAAAATCCAGCGCGTATTCGTGGAAAATGTCCTTCGAGGGCCAAGTGCTCTGGAAGCGGAAATTGACCGGCCCCGACTGGGCTAGCACGGCAGGAGCGGCAAGCGTCGTCGCTGCGGCAGCCGCTGTGCCGGCAAGGAATTTACGGCGGGTCGATTTGCCATCGACCGCATGGGTCTTTGTCATGAGGAATTCTCCCTAGCTAAGGTGGCGGCACTTTCGTGCTTGTTGTTTTGCCTATGAACCGCGGGACCCACCCTGGTATTCCAACGGTCCTGCCACACTTTGGACGGGATCAATGCGTTCGACAAGCCTTCTAACGTCGTAATGACGGCCCGCCCCGGGGAAAGGCGAGCAGGCTTGATTTCAGCGGTGCAATAGGATCGCGTCCCGCGGGCGATATCCGCACCGGGCAGCACCCAATTTTCAGGAGGATTCCGTGAGCGCGCTTGCGTCAACTCTCGCGACGATTTGGCGGCTCGCGAGCCCTTATTTCCGCTCCGACGAATGCTGGCCGGGACGCATCCTGCTGGCGGCGGTCGTGGCAATCGAACTCGGCGTGGTCGCCATCACGGTCCTGATCAATCGCTGGAACAATCTCTTCTACAACGCCTTGCAGGATCGCGACTGGGACACCTTCGTCAGCCAGATGCTCTATTTCTCGGTGCTCGCGGCGCTTTACATCCTGCTTCGCGTTTATCAGCTCTATCTCAATCAGTGGCTTCAGATCCGCTGGCGCCGGTGGATGACGCGCTCCTATCTGCATCGGTGGCTCGACGGGGCCAGGCATTATCGCATGCAATTGCTCGGCGACGCCGCCGACAATCCCGATCAGCGCATCGCCGAGGACATCCAGCTTTTCGTCGATCGCACGTTGCGAATCGGCCTTGGATTCCTGAATTCGGTCGTCACCCTGCTTTCGTTCGTTCTCATTCTCTGGGGACTTTCGAACGACGCGCCGCTGCATCTGTTCGGAGCCGCCATGACGATCCCCGGCTATCTCGTCTGGGCCGCGCTCATCTATTCGGTCGGAGGAACCGTCATCACCCACCTGATCGGCCGGCCGCTCATCGCCCTGATGTTCAACCAGCAGCGATTCGAGGCCGATTTCCGTTTCAATCTGGTGCGTACGCGCGAAAATTCCGAACAGGTGGCGTTGCTGCGCGGCGAAGCCGCCGAAAGAGAACGTCTCGGTTCCCGCTTCAATCGCGTGGTGGAAAACTGGCATCAGATCATGTCGCGGCAGAAGAAGCTGACCTTCTTCACCGCGGGCTTCGATCAGGCCTCGGTCGTCATTCCCTATCTTCTCGTGGCGCCCGCCTATTTCGCCAATGCCGTGCAACTTGGCGCACTGATGCAGACGGCCTCCGCATTCAACAGCGTGCAAAATGCACTGTCCTTCTTCGTGCTGACTTACAACCAGCTCGCCGAATGGAGCGCGGTCATCCAGCGCCTCGCGGGCTTCGATTCCTCGATCGCGGCAGCCGGCGAATTGAAGCCGGCCGAATCGCCGCACGTCACGGTTGCTCCCGAGGACGGCCTGCAAGGCATCGAGGTGGAAGGGCTTTCAATCCACCTGCCGGGCGGCGAGCCGCTCATGCGCGCCGACGGGATCACCCTGTCGAGGCGGGAGGATGTGCTGCTCAGCGGCCCTTCCGGTTCCGGCAAATCGACATTTTTCCGCGCGATCGCCGGAATCTGGCCGTTCGGGAAGGGCCGCGTCGCGTTGCCGCGCAACGCAAGGGTGATGATGCTGCCGCAACGGCCCTATTTCCCGGTCGGCACACTCGCCGCGGCCGTCGCCTACCCGGCCGAACCCGGCATCTATTCCGACGAAGCAATCGCGGAGGCGCTCAAGGCCGTGGGTCTGCCCGACCTGCCCTCCCGGCTGAATGAGGAAAGCCACTGGAACCGCATCCTGTCGCTCGGAGAGCAACAGCGCCTCGCAATCGCGCGGGCTATCCTGCAGCAGCCCGATTTCCTCTTTCTCGACGAAGCCACCGCTTCGCTTGACGAAGCATCTGAAGAAGCCCTGTACAAGCTTCTCCGCAATAGGCTGAAGGATGCCGCTATCATCTCGATCGGCCACCGCTCAACCCTTCGCGCATTCCATAAAAAAGGTCTTGCGATGCGCCCCGACGGGGTCCAGCACAGGCTTGCCGAACAGGGCTGACCGCGGAGAGCCTACCACCAGCGTTGCGGCCACCGCTCGCGGCGTGTGAGATTGTGCCAACCCCAGGCAAAAGCAAGCAGCATGGCCGCGCCGGCCGCGACCGGCACGACGAGAAATGACCACGACTGGTCGTTCAGGACGATCAGCAGCGGGCTGATACCCGCCGGCGGATGAAACGTTCCGCTCGCATGCATTGCCGCCATCGCCAATCCGACAGCGACGGCCGCCGCCCAGGGAGAGGGACCGGCCAACTTGACGATGACAAGACCGACAAAGGCCGAGATGAGATGGCCGCCGACAAGGGCGCGGGGCCGGGCAGGCAACGCCTCCGGCGCACCAAGGACAAGCACAATCGAGGTAGCAAAGGGAATCGAGGCGAGCGGAAATGCGATCCGTTGTGAAAGGAATTCCATAATCGCGATCGCAATCGCCCCGCCCGCGGCTCCCGCGAGAACGGCGATATGCGTCCTGTGCCCGATCATCTCCACACCTCGAAGCGGACGCCAAAAACAAAGAGGCGGCAGTTTTGCTGCCGCCCCCAAGATCGCAGATCAGCGGGACATTACTTCAGGCTGTCCAGGGTCATGTCGAAGGACAGCTTGGCGACGAAAGCCGCATCGCACCAATTCGAACGAAGACCCGTGGGATTGGACACCGTGGGCGTTCCGCCGAAGCCCGCCGTCGGGTCCGAGGTGAGCGTCCAGCAGTCTTCCTTCGACAGCGTCGTGTCGTAGTAGCGCAGGTCGAGCGTGAAGACCTTATAGGTGAACGCGAGGCCGACGTTCCAGGTCGTGTAGTCGGGAAGATCAGCCGCCGTGGAGGTGGTGAACAGGATGCCATCGGCATTCGGCGTGCCGAGCCAATAGTGGCCTACCTCGCCCGACACATAGGCGCCGACGCCGTTGGCCGTCCATGGCGTGACCCATTTGAACGTACCCGACAGGTAGGTGCCGTCGGCGCCGGTATTCAGCCAGCTCGGCGAGTAATAAATGTTGCCGCCGACGCTGAAGGCATCGTTGAACGTGTAGGTTGCCTTTCCGTACACTTCCCAGAAATCGGTATTGGCGAGCGTGGTCGTCCCGTTCGCATAGATGTTGTTGACGCCGTCGAACTGGGTCTCGCGCGGGTAATAGTAATAGATCGCCCCAATATCGAGCGCGAGTGGGCCAAAAGTCGGCCGGAAGCCGCCGTAGAAATCGATCTCGGCGGACGGCTTGGTCGGGAGATCGACGCCGGTGCCGGCGATGCCGACATAAAACTGCAAGTCTTTCGAGACATTGTAGCGCGGCTCGAAATAGGCGCCGCCGGTCGCGCCATGATTGGACTGGCTTATGCCGCGGAAATTGTAGTCGTTCATCACATAGCCGCCAAAGCCGATGTCCCAAGGCGACGGCGCTGGCGGCGGAGCCTTGGTCACCATCTTGGCGCCTAGATCAGCAGCCATCGCGCCGCTCGTGGAAACGGCCAGCGCGACAATCGCCGGCACAATCATTTTCTTCATGGAGAGCCCCTTCTTCTCTTCGTTCGCAGGCTTGAGTTTGGCAGCCCCGTTCCGCTGCATTCCCAACGCCATCCCGTCCACCTGAAACCTAGGCTAGTTAGTCCACGGAAGGAGCTGATCGGAAAGGCGAAACGGCGAGCAATTGCTGCCTTATTGTGCAACCGCGCGTCAAAATGGCCCTTGATTCACACGTCTTTGTCACATTCCGCATGGGTGTGTCGCGGCGGACACAGTGACAATAGTGCAAAGCGGGTCCGCGGCGGAAACCCTGCTGCTCCGGTGATTCGGATTGGTCAGACGATCAGCCGATAGGCCGGAATGGTAAGGAACGGAACGAACTCCTCCGCCAACGAGATGTCGCGAAAGAGCCGGATGGCGTCGGCAAAGCGCCCGCTGGCGAATGCCCGGGCGCCCACCTCGCGTTTCACCTTTTCCATTTCCTCGTTGAGCGCCCGCTCGAAAAACTCCTCGCTGCATTTGACGCCCGTGTCGAGCGTGGCGCCGTAGCGAATCCACTGCCAGATCTGCGCGCGCGCAATTTCCGCGGTCGCGGCATCTTCCATCAGATTGTAGATCGGCACCGCGCCGCGGCCACCCAACCACGCCGCGACATATTGCACGCCGACGCGGATATTCGTGCGGAATCCCGCCTCGGTCCGTGTTCCCTCGTGCACTTGCAGCAGCATGTCGCGCGTGACGTTGACGTCGGCGCGCTTCTTATCGAGCTGGTTGGGCGTCGGCATCAGGCGGTCGAAAACCTCTTTCGCTACCGGCACCAGCGCGGGGTGCGCGACCCAGGTGCCGTCATATCCTTCTCGCACCTCGCGCTCCTTGTCTGCGCGCACTTTCGCGAAGGCCTTTTCGTTTGCGGCCTTGTCGCCTTTGATCGGGATTTGCGCAGCCATGCCCCCCATCGCGATCGCGCCGCGCTTATGGCAAGTTTTCACAAGAAGATCGGCATAGGCGCCGAGAAACGCCTTGCCCATCACGACCTGGTCGCGGTCGGGGAGAATGAAGTTCGGGTTCTTGGCAAACTTCTTGATAAACGAAAAAATGTAGTCCCAGCGCCCGGCGTTGAGGCCGGCCACGTGATCGCGCAATTCAAAAAGAATTTCCTCCATTTCGAATGCGGCGGGCAGCGTTTCGATCAGGACGGTCGCGCGGATAGTTCCCTGCGCGATCGCGAGCGTTTGCTGGGCGAAAACAAACACGTCGTTCCAGAACCGCGCCTCGAGATGCGACTCGAGCTTGGGCAGATAGAAATACGGCGCCGTTCCCTTCTCCAGCATCGCGCGGGCGTTGTGGAAGAAATAAAGACCGAAATCGAACAACGCGCCGGCAATCGGCGCGCCGTCCACCAACATGTGCTCTTCCAGCAGATGCAGGCCGCGCGGGCGCACGATCAGCACCGCCGGTCTGCGGCCGAGCGCATAGCGTTTGCCGCTCGCCTCGTCGGTAAAATTGATCGAGCCGTGCCAGCGGTCGCGCAGATTGATCTGGCCGTCGAGATTGTTGCGCCAGGTCGGGGAATTGGCGTCCTCGAAATCCGCCATGAATACGTTGGCGCCGGAATTGAGCGCATTGACGATCATCTTGCGATCGACCGGGCCGGTGATTTCCACACGGCGATCCTGCAGGTCATGAGGAATAGGCGCGACCTTCCAGCGGCCGGCGCGGATCATGACCGTTTCCCGAAGGAAATCCGGCAACTCGCCCTCGTCGAAACGCGCCTGGCGCACCTCGCGCATCGCCATCAATTCCTGCCGTCGGCCCTCGAAGCGCCGGTGCAGATCGGCGAGAAATTGCAGCGCGAGCTCTGTCAGGATCACATGATCGGACGGCCGGACGGCGCCCTTGATCTCGACCCCCGGAACATCCGGCAGCGTCGGCCGGTCGCGCCGCGCCGGGCGTCGCACGGCGGGCGCCACAAAATGCTGGGCCATGCGCTTGACGGTAAGCATGAAGGCGGGCCCGAAGCCGGTGCGAACAACACCGACCGGCGCCGCCTTCTTTTTTTCGGCCGGCTTCGCCTCGCGGGGGTCCGCCGCTGTCGCCTTGGCCTGCGCGCGCTTGCCGGCCCTGGCTGCAGTCGCCCGGGCTTTCGCGGCCCGGGCCATTTTCTTGCCGGCCGATTTACGCGCGCCGGGCGATTTCCTTTTCACTCGTACCGATATCAGTTGTTGTTGTCGCCGCTCGATCCGAACGGCCGGTAATTGCCGAAACCCGTGCCCAATCCGCTGGACGGGGACGATGACGGCTCGTTCGCGGGAGCCGGTGCCGCCGGTGCAGGTGACGGCTTCGGAGTCGGGGCCTTGTTGACCTTCGGCTTGGTCTTGCGGGCCGCCTTCCCGGCTTTCTTGGCTTTTCTTGCAACCTTGCGCGCGCCTTTTTTCTTGCGCGCGGCCGATACCTTTTTCGCCTTTTTGGCCTTCTTTGCCTTTTTACTCTTCTTCGCCTTCTTCGCCATGAATATCCTCCGGATCTACGTTGTCGGCTAAGTCCTCGATACTCCCACCGCGGCCGTCCGTCGGTCGCTCAGGCCGCCGGTGTCGCATGCATGCGCTCCTTCACATCTTTGGGCCTTGGCCCCCCGGCCGCCCAGTCGATCAATTCGACCGGGTGAACCACGGGTATGGTCGTCCCCGCTGCGATCTGCGTGATGCAACCGATATTGCCTGCGGCAATCACGTCTGGCCCCAACCGGTCGATATTGGCAATCTTACGGTCTCGGAGTTTCAGCGCAATGTCGCTGTGCAGAATGTTGTAGGTGCCCGCGCTGCCGCAACACACATGCCCTTCCGGCACGTCCTTCACGACGTATCCCATCCGCGCCAGTAACTCCTTGGGCTGACGCACGATTCGCTGCCCGTGCTGTAACGAGCAGGCCGCGTGATACGCGACCGTCACGCCGGGCGCCGGCCCGGCCCGGGGGATGTCCAACGACGCCAGATACTCGCAGACGTCCCTGGCGAGCGCGGATACGCGCGCGGCCTTCTCGGCGTAGGCCGCATCGTTTCGCAGCATGAAGCCGTAATCCTTCACCGTCGTGCCGCAGCCAGATGCGTTGATAACGATGGCGTCGAGGCCCTTTACGTCGGCCTCCGCCAGCCACGCGTCGATATTCCTTTTGGCCTGTGCGTGGGCCTCCTCTTCCCGCCCCATGTGATGCACCAGCGAGCCGCAGCACCCCTCCTCCTTCGGGACCACGACTTCGATGCCGCAGCGGTTCAGAACGCGGACGGTAGCCTCGTTGATCGAGGGGGAGAGCACCGCATTGACGCAGCCGGTTAGAAGGGCCACGCGTCCCTTGCGCTCGCCCCTGGCCGGATAGACCCGATCCTCGTAGGGATCGGGCCTGGCGGGTAATCCGACCAGCCGGAGCATTGCGGCGACCGGCTTCAGGCCTACAGCCTGAAAGATCGGCGCCAACGGCTTCGACATGCAGCCGAGAAGCGCCAGCGGCCGCAGCAGCGCCGGATTCGGCAGCACCTTGGCGAGCACGGCGCGGATGAGGCGATCACGCAAGGGCCGCTTGTATGTCCTTTCAATATGCGCGCGCGCATGATCGACGAGATGCATGTAGTGCACACCGGAGGGGCATGTGGTCATGCAGGACAGGCAGGACAGGCAGCGATCGATATGTTTGACCACCTCGGGCGTCGCGGGGCGGTCGTTCTCCAGCATCTCCTTGATCAGGTAGATGCGCCCGCGCGGGGAATCGAGCTCGTCACCGAGCAGCAGATAGGTCGGACAGGTCGCCGTACAGAAGCCGCAATGAACACAGGCGCGCAAAATCCTGTCGGATTCGGCGATGTCCGGATCGGCGAGCTGCGCGAGAGAAAAGCTTGTCTGCATCCGGCCTCTTTTACACGCCTGCCCACATGCGTCCGGGATTGAGAACTCCTTTCGGATCAAAGCTCTCCTTGATCCGGCGCGACAGGGCCGCGTTGCCCGCGTCCTGAGGCTGAAATACATCGACCTTGGCGCGGATTGCGGCCGGCGCGCGAACGAGCATCGCATGCCCGCCCACCTTCGCCACTGCCTGCCGGATCTGACGGGCGCCCCCGTCGTCGGACGGCGGCAGCGCGATCCAGATCAGGCCGCCCCCCCAATCATAGAACATCTGCGCCGACGGCGAGATCATGTCGGCAATGAGATACCCGCGCGCCGGCACGGTGGACACACGCCAGACGATACGATCCCCGGCCGGGCCTGCGGCGGAAAAAGGGGTTACGTCGCGCACGGCGCGCCAAAACGCGCGGGAGGTGTCCGCCTCAAGTGACGTCGCCGCGCCGTGCCGTTGCATGAGCGTGATCAGCGCGGCCTTGCGATGCGCGACGGATGGCGCCACCCCTTCCAGTCGGAACGCGGTTGCCCCTTTTGCGCCGGCAACCGGCTCGAAATGGCCGACAAGATGAGCCGGAATGTGCGCGGCGCCGGAAACATCGCATGAGGAGCCCATGGCCTCGGCCATCGCGGCACAGGCTTTCGCGTCGTCGAGACCGGTGACCACGACCGTTGCCGACGTTTCCGCCACGGGCAAGGTTTTCAAGGTCACGTGAGTCATCGCCGCAAGCGTGCCGTAGGAGCCCGCTACCACCTTGCACAGATCGTAGCCGGTGACGTTCTTGACCACGCGCCCGCCGGATTTGAATATTTCCCCGCGTCCGGACACTGCGCTGAATCCAAGAAAATGATCGCGCGCCGCGCCCGCCTTGGGCCGGCGCGGGCCGGACAGATTGGTGGCGATCACGCCGCCGATCGTCCCCAGGCCGGGTTCAGCGCCGAAGAGCGGACCGTAATCCATCGGCTCGAAGGCCAATTCCTGACCCTTCTTTGCAAGAAGCTTTTCGATCCGGGCCAGAGGCGTGCCCGCATGCGCCGACAGGACGAGTTCCTCGGGCTCGTATAGGGTGACGCCGGACAGGCCCGAAAGATCGAGCACCAGATCGGACTGGTTCGGCCGGCCGAGTGCGCGCTTGGAGCCCTGGCCGACAATCTCGAGGGGTTTGCCTTCAGCGACCGCCCAGGCGACGGCGTCCTGAACGTCCTTAGCGTCGCGAGGCTTCAACGAGTCCGGCATTTGCGTCCTTCCAGCTCGCCCCGCTGCGCGGAGGCAGGCTCGGCATCCCCGAGCATCGCGTGGACGCCGGTGAAGGGCTTATCAACTTTGGCCGCGCTGTCGACCCCCTCGATCGTGGCGACGCCATGCGCGGCGACGGACGGCGGTCAGCCGACCGGCCTTTCATCGGCAATGATCTTGCCGTCGTTCGGCAATGAACCGGGAGCGAGAAGTTTGACCTCGCCGCGCAGCTTCGTCACCGCCTGCAGCGTTGCGGCAATCCTGTCGCCGAGGTCCGCCGCAGGCGACGCGCATTCCGCCTGGAGGGTCATGACGTCCTGCTCGTTCTGGCGCCCGATGACGAGACGCAGGCGCACCAATTCGGGATGCCGCCTGGCGATCTCGGCGACCTGCGCGGGGTGGACAAACATGCCTTTGACTTTGGTGGTCTGGTCGGCCCGCCCCATCCATCCCCGGATGCGGGAATTGGTGCGCCCGCAGGGCGAGCGCCCGGGCATAATCGCCGACAGATCGCCGGTTGCCAGACGGATCATCGGATAATCTGGGTTGAACGAGGTGACGACGACTTCGCCGACCTCGCCTTCCGCAACCGGGTCGCCGGTGCCGGGCCTGACGATCTCTACGATCACCGTTTCGTTCACGATCAGGCCTTCGCGCGCCTGGCTCTCATAGGCGATCACGCCGGCCTCAGCATTGGCGTAGCATTGCAGGACCGCGACCCCGCGGCCCGACAATTCCTGCCGCAGCGATGGCGGAAGCGCGGCGCCGGAGACGAGGCCGCGCCTCAGCGAAGAAAGGTCCTTTCCGACCTTTTCCGCGGTATCGAGCAGCACTTTCAGAAAATCCGGGGTCCCGACATAGGCCGACGCCTTGAAATGCGCGATCGCGTCGGCCTGCTGCTCGGTGTTGCCGATGCCGCCAGGGATGACCGCGCAGCCGAGCGCCTCGCAGGCGGAATCGAACATCCAGCCGCCCGGAGTCAGGTGGTACGAAAAGGAATTGTGCACGATGTCGCCCGGGCGAATGCCCGCCGCGAACATCGCACGCGCGACCCCGGCGTAATCGGCCATGCGACCTTCCGGCTCGAAGATCGGGCCGGGAGATATCATCAGCCGCCGCACCTTGCCGGGCGGCGTGACGTTGAAGCCGCCGAAGGGCGGCGAGGCCTTCTGCAGAGCTGGAAGCTGCGACTTGCGCAGCACCGGAAGCCTCGCCAGCGCCGCGCGCGAGGTGACGGATCTAGCATCGACGCCGGCCAGTTGCGCCGCCCATCCCGGCGCGGTCATAGCGCGCGCAACAAGATTCGGCAGCCTGGCGAATTGGTCGCTTTCGCGTTCCGCCGGATCGCGGATCTCGAGGGGATCGTAAAACTCGGACATGAGCTTCTCGGTTTCGTGTTCCGGCGGCGGCGATGCCGAACCGTCAGGTCCGGGAGCGCGCCGCCCGCGCGCGGCGGATCAGGCCAGCCAGCGCTTGCGCCGCTTATAGTGCTTTCCTTCACGGAACGATTTGCGCTTTCCTTCGGCGATACCGAGATAAAATTCCTTTACGTCCTCGTTTTCCGAGAGCGATTTTGCATCCCCGTCCATGACCACCCGGCCGTTCTCGAGGATGTAGCCGTAGCTGGCGAATTTCAGCGCCATGAACGTATTCTGCTCGGCCAGCAGGAAGGACACCCCTTCCTTCTTGTTCAGCGTCCGCACGATGTCGAAAATTTCCTCGACCACCTGCGGGGCAAGTCCCATCGACGGTTCGTCCAGCAGGATCATTTTCGGACGAGACATCAGCGCGCGGCCGATGGCGCACATCTGCTGCTCGCCTCCGGACGTATAGCCGGCCATCGAATTGCGGCGCTCCCGCAGCCGCGGAAAATAGCCGTAAACCGACTCGAGATCGCGGGCGATCGCCGCCTTGCCGTCGCGGCGCGTGAAAGCTCCGGTGAGCAGGTTTTCTTCGACCGTGAGATGGCCGAAGCAATGCCGACCTTCCATCACCTGGATGCAGCCGCGCCGCACCAGCTCGTTCGGCGAAAGGTCCTGGACCTCCTCGCCCTCGAAGACGATCGCCCCCTTGGTCACCTCGCCGCGCTCGGAATGAAGAAGGTTCGAGACGGCTTTCAGCGTGGTCGTCTTGCCCGCCCCGTTGGCGCCGAGCAAAGCGACGATTCCGCCGCGCGGAACATCGAGCGACACCCCCTTCAGCACGAGAATTACGTGGTCGTAGATGACCTCAATGTTGTTGACTGAGAGAATGTTCTGTGACGCGTCCGGCTTTTCGGACGCCTGCAATGTCTGCATCGCCATGGTTGCGCTCGCCGGAAAAAGAAGCGGGCGGGGATGCGATATCCCCGCCCGATCCTATCATTGCGTCAGGACGACTTGTCGCACGGCTCGGTGCGCTTCGGCCAGGCCGGGTCTTTCGACACATAATCCCGTGCCGCCGCCTCGAGCAACGGACGCACCTTGTCTTTCATCGGCAGGATCCAGTCGGACACCTTCACCCATTTGGTGCCGTCCCACTGCTGCATGTAGGCCGCCTGATGACCGTTATGGTCGGTGCAGGATATGCCGGTCAGCGGAGAGCCGAAATCGGGCAGGCCGAGCTCTTTCCAGCGCGCGGCGGTAATGTTGAGAGTCTCAAGCCCGCGCCGCACATCCGAGCCGTCAACCACTTTCTTGCCAGTGATCTTCTGCGCGTTGCGGATCGCTTCGGCGATCAGCACGGAATTGTAGACGCCCTTATTATAGTGCGAGGTGCCGACCTTGTCCTTCGCGGTCTGGCTCTTGCCCTTTTCCACCACGAGCTTCTGGATGTCCTGAAGCGCGGGGAAATTCGAGCCGAGCGCCGCGAAATTGAGCGCGAGATAACCCTTCGCGTCGGCTCCGGCCGAAGCCGCATCATCCTCCGAACCTCCCCACCACACGCTGATGAAGTGATCCATCGGATAATTGACCTTTGCGGCTTCCTTCACCGCCGTCGGGTTCATCGCGCCCCAGCCCCACATGATCATCCAATCGGGACGATCGCGGCGAACGTTCAGCCATTGCGCCGACTGGTTCTGCATCTCGGCGCCCGGCACCGGATATTGCTTCACGTTGAAGCCGTAGTCCTTAGCCAATTGCTCGAGCAGCGGAATGGGCTCGCGGCCGTAACCGGCATCGAGGAAAATGAACCCGATGGTCTTGCCCTTGAGCTTCTCGAGACCGCCTTCCTTGCCGCCGATATAGCGGAAGATCATCGAAAGGCCGTCCCAATAGGTCGCTGGCGGATTGAAAATCCACGGGAAGTCGGTGCCTACAGCGGACGCGGACAGACCGTAGGCCATGGACAGGACCGGGATCTTGTCAACCGAGGCCTTCGGGATCACGCCAAGCGTAATGCCGGTCGACCAGGGGTTGGTCATCACGGGCTTCTTGCCCTTCACCTGCTCGTAGCACTCAAGGCCCTTCTTGGTATCGTAGCCGGTTTCGCATTCCTCGATGTTGAGCTTGACACCGCCCACGCCGCCGTCACGCTGATTCAGCATTTCGAGATAATCGTGCATGCCGTTGGCGATGTGGATTCCGGAGCCCGCAAACGGGCCGGTCCGGTAGGTCATCAGCGGCACGTAAATTTCCTCAGCCTGCGCATTCGCGGCGACGATAGAACCTCCCATCATCCCCGCGACAGCGGTGCCGATTGCCAGAAGTCTCAGGCGCATCGCGTTTTTCTCCCTTTACCGGGCCGGTTCCGCCGCGGCGGCCGGCTCCATTCTTGAAACCCCACGATTGGGGCATCCATTTGCGGGACGGGCCCGCAAGGACCTAGCCGATTGTGCCCTTTCAATAGGGGAAAGGCCACACCCGGAGTTTCTGCTTTCCGATCTGCCACAGCCGGGCAAGACCGTGCGGCTCGATGATCAAAAACACGATAATCAACGCGCCGGTAATCATGAATTGCAGGTGCTCAACGGTCGCCGCGCGAATCGCGAGCCCGAAATACTCAGGCAATGTCCGCAGCACGATCGGCAGCCCGAGAATGAAGATTGCTCCGAAGAAGGAACCGATCAGGCTGCCCAGCCCACCGATGATCACCATGAACAGGACGAGAAAGGACTGCACGATACTGAAGCTCTCCGCTTCAGCCGAGCCGAACCAGAGGAAAATCATCATCGCGCCGGCGACGCCGCAATAAAAGGACGAAATCGCGAAGGCGAGCAGCTTAGTCTGGTAGAGCTTGATGCCGATCAGCTCGGCGGCGATGTCCATATCGCGCACTGCCATCCACATGCGGCCGATACGGCCGCGCACGAGATTGGACGCAACCCAGGTCATCGCGACGAGGATTGTCAAAACGACGAAATAGCGCGTGACCGCGGAGGCGTTCGGCCCTGTGACCGGAATGCCGAAAACCGCTCGCGTCGGCACCTCGATTGCAGAGGAGACGTTGTAGTTGTAGAGCCAGGGCACGCGCACGAAACACCATGACAGGAAGAATTGCGCCGCCAGAGTCGCGACCGCGAGATAAAAGCCCTTGATGCGCAGCGACGGCAGGCCGAATACGGCGCCGACCGCCGCCGAGACGAGCCCGGAGGCGAGAATCAGCACGATGATGTTCACCTCGGGGAAAAACGTCGTCAGCTTGTAGCAGGCGTAAGCGCCCACACCCATGAAGCCGCCGGTTCCGAGTGACAACAGGCCAGTATAGCCGGTCAGCAGATTGAGCCCGATCGCCGCGAGCGCATAAACCATGATCGGGATCAACACCGACGACAAGACGAAACTGGACACAGTCAGCGGGATCACGACGAAGAGCAACCCGAGGATGAGCAGAACGCCGATGCGATCCTGCCGGATCGGAAAGACCGCCTGATCGGCCTGGTAGGTCGTCTTGAATTGTCCCGCTTCGCGGTAGAACATCGAGCCCTGCCCCTATGCCTTGACCATCATGCCCGCCGGCCGGGCTGTGCCGGGCGCGACGGAACCTGGATTTGCACCGTGCCCATCGTCAAATCCTCTCGATGATACGCTCGCCGAACAGACCCTGCGGCCTGAACAGAAGGAAGATCAGCGCGATCATGTAGGCGAGCCAGCTCTCGATGCCGCTGCCAAGAAGCGGCCCCCAATAAAATTCCCCGACCTTCTCGCCGATGCCGATGATCAACCCACCGACGATGGCGCCGGGAATCGAGGTGAACCCGCCGAGAATAAGAACCGGCAATGCCTTCAGCGCGATGATTTCAAGCGCGAATGAGACATTCGACCTCGCCCCCCACATGATGCCCGTGGCCAGCGCGACGATTCCGGCCGTGAACCAGACCACGATCCATATCTGCTCCAGCGAAATACCGACCGAAAGCGCCGCCTTGTGGCTGTCGGCGACGGCGCGCAAGGCACGGCCGATGCGTGTCTTCTGGAAAAAAACGCCCAATGTCACGACCATGATGGAGGCAATGATCGCGGCCGCAATATCGATCTTTTGCAGTGAGACGAAACCACCCAGCATTTTGATGTCGATCGCGCCCTTGGGAAGATAGAGTTGGTCGGCGATCATCACTTTGGGATCGCCGCCGAAGACAAGTTCGCCAAGGCCGATGAGAAAGTAGGTCAACCCGAAAGTCGCCATGAAAAGGATGATGTCGGGCTGATTGACGAGCGGGCGCAGCACGGCGCGCTCAACCGCGACGGCGAGAAGGAACATCACCACGATGGTCAGCGCCAGGGCGAGAAAGGCGGGCACACCCTTCTCGTGCAGGCCGACGAGCGTCAGCGCGGCGAACACCACCATGATGCCCTGAGCGAAATTGAACACGCCGGACGCCTTGAAAATCAGCACGAAGCCAAGCGCGATCAGCGCGTAGAGCATCCCGCCGACGAGACCCTCCCACAGGGTCTGGGCAAACAGGTCCGGAGCGAGACCCATCTGTACGAACGGATCGATGAAAATCTTGTAGAGGATATCCATCATTGGTCCGTTGCGTGTTTCTCAAATGCCGCGGGCTCGCGGAGCGGCGCCCGGGACGCCGAAAGGCCGCGCCAGCTGTCGCCCCCGCCGCCCGACGGCGATGGCAGCACGACTGCCCGGCCTGCAAATCTGAACGTCATGCCCTGCCTCCCGCCCGCTCCTCAATGTGCGACGCCAAGATAGGCGTCTATCACCGCCTTGTTGGTCTTGACCTCGTCCGGAGTGCCGTCGGCGATTTTCTCGCCGTAATCGAGGACGACCACGCGGTCGGACAGATCCATCACCACGCCCATGTCGTGCTCGATCAGCGCGATCGTAGTCCCGAAATGCTGGTTCACGTCGAGGATGAAGCGAGACATGTCTTCCTTCTCCTCCAGATTCATGCCGGCCATCGGCTCGTCGAGCAGCAGAAGATCGGGCTCCATCGCCAGCGCGCGGCCGAGCTCGACGCGTTTTTGCAGTCCGTAAGGCAGGCGCCCCACCTGAACCTTGCGGATATGCGGGATGTGCAGAAAGTCGATGATTTCCTCGACAAAAAGCCGGTGCTCCACCTCCTCGAACATGGCGGGGCCGAACCGTAGCATCTGCCAGAATAGGCCGCGCTTCATCTTGAGTGTGCGACCAGCCATGATGTTGTCGAGCGCGGTCATGCCGCGAAAGAGCGCCACGTTCTGGAAAGTGCGCGCGATGCCCCCGGCGGCGGCGTCATAGGGGCGCATCTTGCTGCGCGTTTTGCCCTTGAAGGTAATGCGCCCTTTCTGCGGCGCATAGAAGCCGTTGATGACGTTGAGCATCGACGTCTTGCCCGCTCCATTCGGCCCGATGATCGCGCGAATTTCGCCCTTGCGGATGTCGAAGGACACATCGCGGATCGCCTTCACGCCGCCGAAGGACAAGGAGACATTCTCGATCGCAAGCAGCACGTCGCCGGCCGCGATCCGGGAATCGGTGGGCGCTCTCATGCCGCCTTCTCCAGCGGCGCAAGCGGCATGGTCGCGACATCACGGATTTTCACGCGCGCCTCGATGCGGCCCTTGCGGCCATCCTCGAACGTGACCTCGGTCGAGATATCCGCCTCCTTCGACCCGTCATAAAGCGCGGCGACAAGCGGCTGATAGCGCTCGGCGATGAACCCGCGGCGCACCTTCTGTGTCCTCGTCAACTCGCCGTCGTCGGCGTCGAGCTCCTTGGGCAGGATCAGGAAACGCCTGATCTGCGCTCCGGCCAGCGGGCCCTCGTCGGCGAGTGAGCGGTTCACTTCCTCGACATGCTTTTCGATCATGTCGTAAACGAGCGGATGGCCCGCGAGCTCCTGGTAGGAGCCATAGATCACGTTGTTGCGCTCGGCCCAGCTTCCGACGGCGACAAGGTCTATGTTCAGCATCACACAGACAAAATCGCGCCGGTCGCCATAGGCCACCGCTTCCTTGATGTTCGGATAGAATTTCAGCTTGTTCTCGAGATATTTCGGCGCGAACAGCGTTCCGTTCTTGAGCCTGCCGACATCCTTGGCGCGATCGATGATTTTCAAATGCCCGGTCTTCTGATCGAAGAAGCCGGCGTCGCCCGTGTGCACCCAGCCGTCCGGCGTCTTGACCTCGGCCGTCTTCTCCGGATCCTTGTAATAGCCGAGGAACACGCCCGGCGATTTAAACATTACCTCGCCGTTCTCCGCGATCTTCACGGCCACATCGATGTTCGGCTTGCCGACGGTATCGGCATAGATTTCGCCATCCGGCTGCGCCGTGATGTAAACTGAGGCTTCGGTCTGGCCGTACAGCTGTTTCAGATTCACGCCGAGTGACCGGTAGAAGCGAAAGATTTCCGGGCCGATCGCCTCACCCGCGGTATAGGCCACGCGCACCCGCGACAGGCCGAAGCGGTTCTTTAGCGGTCCGTAAACCAGCACTTCGCCGATCAGGTAGATAAGCCGCGCGCGAAGAGGCACGCGCTCCCGATTGAGGATTTTCTCGCCCCATTTGCGGGCGAAGTCGATGAAATAGTGGAACATGCGGCGCTTGAGCGGACCTGCGTCCTCCATTCGCACCATGGTGAGCGTCAGCAGGTTCTCGTAGATGCGCGGCGGGGCGAATGCGTAGGTCGTGCCGATTTCCCGGCGATCCTCGATCACGGTTTCCGGCGCCTCCGGGCAATTGACGCAAAAGCCCGCGGCAAATGACTGCGCATAGGAAAAGATATGATCGCCGACCCACGCGATCGGCAGATAGGCGATCACTTCCTCTTCCTCGCCGA
Organism: Pseudorhodoplanes sp.; assembly: GCA_035548355.1. Taxonomy (GTDB): domain Bacteria; phylum Pseudomonadota; class Alphaproteobacteria; order Rhizobiales; family Xanthobacteraceae; genus Pseudorhodoplanes. Next base: position 30,837 of record DASZTD010000045.1, on the reverse strand, counting down.
GATCGTCGAACAGATTGCCGTTGCGCGCTGAAACGAGCACGTTGGTGTGGGACAGCATCACCCCTTTCGGCCGGCCGGTGGTCCCCGACGTGTAAAGGATGATTGCGAGATCGCTTCCCTTGCCCGCGCTCACCCCATCCATCCAGGATTTCGATTCGGTGAGGTCAGACAGCCTCTTGCGGCCCTTTTTCTGCACCTCATCGATCCAGATGATGCGGCCGGGATCGTAGTCGCGCATGCCGCGCGGCTCGTCGTAAATGATGCAGCCAAGTCTCGGCAGACGGTCCGCAACCGAGATCAGCTTGTCCACCTGCTCCTGGTTCTCGGCGACGGCGAGCGTCACTTCGGCATGGTCCAGCACGTAGGCCATCTCGTCGGCGACGCTGTCCGCATAGAGCGGAACCGGGATGGCGCCGAGCGCCTGCGCCGCACACATGGCCCAGTAAAGGCGCGGCTTGTTCTGGCCGATGATCGCAAGCTTGTCGCCGCGCTTGAGGCCGAGCTCCGCCAGGCCGGCGGAAAAGGTTTGCACCTCGTCTAGAACCTGGGCCCATGTCCAGCTTTGCCAAATGCCAAGGTCCTTGTGCCGCATGGCCGGGCGGTTGCCGCGCACGCGCGCATTGTGAACGAGGAGTTTCGGAAATGTATCAGCTTCAGCGGGGGCGTCTTTCGCCACGGCGCTGTCCTCCCTTGAATATCTTGCGCGTTGGTCCGCGCTCTTATTTACGCCGCCTGTTTTGGCGGTCGTCCCTGGATGCTTCTTTTATATCCGAAATCGCCGCAAAATCACCGGGTCACTTTCCCTGCCGGCCGGGGCGCAAAAGCCCGCCTGATGAGGAAAAAAGGCCCCCCCGACGAAGGGATAATCAAACCTATTCGGCCGCCTTGAGCAGTGGGGCCGAGCCCGCCCGCAGTTGCTCGAGGAGCGCCGCCCGGTCGGCCTCGGCCGCCTTGAGGTGGCGCTCCTTGACATGGCCGAAGCCGCGAATTTTTTCCGGGATCGAGGCAAGGCCGACGGCGAGGTGATGGTTCTCCGGCGTCAGGCGGCCAAGGATCTCCTCCAGCTGCTGCCGATAATCGGCTATCAGCCTGCGTTCCATCCGCCGCTCTGCCGTATGGCCGAATGGATCGAACGGAGTGCCGCGCAGAAGCTTGAAATGCTTCAGCAGGCCGAAAAAGGACAGCATCCACGGCCCGAAACTCATTTTGCGCGGCACGCCGGTGATCTTGTCCTTGCGGGCCAGAAGCGGGGGCGCGAGGTGAAATTCCAGGCGGAGATTCTCGCCTTCGAAGGCGCTTGCTAGCTGTTTGCGGAAGGTGCCGTCGGTATAAAGCCGCGCCACCTCGTACTCGTCCTTATAGGCCATGAGCTTGAACAGGTTGCGCGCAACCGCCTCGGTCAGCGCCGTCTGACCGGGCACTTTCAGGCTCTCGATGTTGCGTACCCGCGCCACCGCATCGCGGTAACGTCTGGCATAACGCCCGCTCTGGTATTTCGTAAGAAAATCGGCACGCCGCGTGATCACTTCGTCCAACGACTGCGACAGGCGGCGATTGTCGTCCTGCTCGTCGCGCGGCGGCACGACCAGGGCCTCGACCGCGTCCGGATCGACAGCGACCCGCCTGCCCCACCGGAACGCGGCCTGGTTCATCGGTACCGCCTCGCCATTGAGCTCGATCGCTTTCTCGATTGCCCCGGCAGAGAGAGGGATGGCGCCCTTCTGGAAAGCGTATCCGACCAGGAAAATATTGGACGCAATGGAATTGCCGAGAAGAGCGGTCGCAAGACGCGAGGCATCGACGAAATCGACCAGATCGCTGCCGGCGGCTTCGGAAAGCGCGCGCTTGAGCCGCTCCATCGGCAGGGAAAAGTCGGCGTTGCGGGTGAAGTCGCCCGGCATGACCTCGGCGGTGTTGGCGACAATGCGCGTCGTTCCGTGCCTGACCGTGGCCAGCACCTTCTTGTTGCCGGCGACCACGATGTCGCCGCCGAGTACAAGGTTGCATCCGCCGGCGGCCATGCGGATCGCATGGATGTCCTCGGGCCTGTCGGCGATGCGAATATGGCTGTAGACAGCGCCGCCCTTCTGGGCGAGCCCGGCCATGTCGATGATGCCAACCCCCTTGCCTTCGAGATGCGCGGCCATACCGAGCACCCCGCCGATCGTGACGATACCGGTGCCGCCGACGCCGGTGACGATGATGCCGTAAGGGGCGCTGATCTGCGGCAGAACGGGATCCGGTAGCGGCGCCATGTCAGATTCGGCAACCGCGGCGCCGCGCTTCGGCCTTGCGCCGTGAACCGTCACGAAGGACGGACAGAAGCCTTTCACGCAGGAATAATCCTTGTTGCAGCTCGACTGATCGATGCGCCGCTTCCGTCCCCATTCGGTTTCGAGCGGCTGCACGGAAACGCAATTGGACTTGATGCCGCAATCGCCGCAACCCTCGCAGACAAGTTCGTTGATGATCACGCGCCGGTCGGGGTCGGGAAAGGTGCCGCGTTTCCTCCGTCGGCGCTTTTCGGCGGCGCAGGTCTGATCGTAGATCAGCACGGTCACGCCGGGAATCGCTGCAAGCTCGCGCTGAACCGCATCGAGTTCGTCGCGATGATGAATCGTCATCCCGCGCGGCCATTCGATACCGCCGGGATATTTGCCCGGTTCGTCGGTAACGAGCACCACCCGCTTGACGCCTTCGGCCGCGACCTGCTGTGCGATCTGCGGCACGTTCAAGCCGCCGTCATTCGCCTGTCCGCCGGTCATGGCGACCGCGTCGTTGTAGAGGATCTTATAGGTGATATTCACCCCCGACGCGATCGCGGCTCGGATCGCCAGATAACCCGAGTGATTGTAGGTGCCGTCGCCGAGATTCTGGAATACGTGCGCCCGTTTCGAGAACGGGGCCTCCCCGACCCAGTTCGCCCCCTCGCCGCCCATCTGCGTGTAGCCGAGGGTTTCCCGATCCATCCACTGCACCATGAAGTGGCAGCCGATTCCTGCATAGGCGCGCATTCCCTCCGGCACGACGGTCGAGGAATTGTGCGGGCAGCCGGAGCAAAAATACGGCGTCCGGGCCGCGATCTCCTGCAGACCGGAGAGGGCATGTTGCGCCTGTTTCAGCCGCGACACGCGCAACGCGATCTCGTCGTTTCTGCCGTAATTGAGGATGCGGTCGCCGATGCAGATGGCGATCTCGTTCGAGTCGAGCGCGCCCTTGACCGGGAAGAGCCAGTTGCCGCGCTCGTCCTTCTTGCCGATGCATACCGGCTGGTTCGTGGTGCCGTACAATTCCTCGCGCACCTGGACTTCGATCAGCGAACGCTTTTCCTCGACTACGATGATGAGGTCGAGGCCCTTGGCGAAGGCGATCAGCTCATCCTGCGGAAGCGGCCACGGGCAACCTACCTTGAGAAGACGGATCCCGAGCTCGTTGCACTTGACTTCGTCGATTCCGAGTTCGTCGAAGGCCTGGCGCACATCAAGATAGGCCTTGCCCGTGGTGATGATGCCGATCTTCGCGTTCGGTCCGCCCGAAGTGATTATTCTATTCAGCTTGTTGGCGCGGATGAATGCGAGCATTGCGTCGCGCTTGTAGTCGTGCAGCCGCGCTTCCTGGCCGAGGAACGTGTCCCGCAGCCGAATATTCAACCCGCCTTCGGGCGGCACGAAATCCGTCGGCGTCACGATATTCACCCGATCGAGACTGCCGTCCACCACCGCCGTCGATTCCACCGTGTCGTGCATGCATTTGAGCGCGACCCAGGTTCCGCAGAATCGGGACATGGCCCAGCCGTAAAGCCCGTAATCGATGATCTCCTGGACCCCGGCGGGATTGAGGATCGGGATCATCACGTCGACGAAATGAAATTCGGATTGATGCGCCGTGGTCGAAGACTCGGCGGTATGATCGTCGCCCATGAGAGCAATCACCCCGCCATGCGCAGAGGTGCCGGCGAGATTGGCGTGGCGGAAAACGTCGCCGCTGCGGTCGACGCCCGGTCCCTTTCCGTACCACATGCCGAACACGCCGTCGTATTTCCCCTCCCCGCGAAGCTCCGCCTGCTGCGTGCCCCACAGGGCGGTTGCCGCAAGATCCTCGTTCAAGCCGGGCTGGAACTTGATGTCATAGCTCTGCGTGAATCTGGCCGCACGGAGGAATTGCTGATCGAGCCCGCCGAGCGGAGAGCCGCGATAGCCGGTAACATAACCCGCCGTGTTGAGCCCCGCGCGCCGGTCGCGCTCCTTCTGCATCAGGCAGAGCCGGATCAGCGCCTGATAGCCGGTGACGAAAAGCGTCTTCTTCGTCAGATCATATTTGTCGTCGAGACTGACCTCTCGGAGGCCCATCGTATCGCTCTCCACGAGCTAAATGTGAGCTGCCTCGACTCAAGCTGCCAGAGCCACAACGCACATTCGGCGCGATTCCGCCGCTCGAAAATAAGTAAATAATGCTGACATTTCCGATGATTACGGTCAATTTCGTTCGCATGCCGTCCGGCACAAGGAAATTTCCCGCGCCGTCGCCGTCACGACATTTGGCGCATCGCAAAAAAAGCCCGCGCGGGCGGGCCTTTGCCTCGTCGGGCCCTATTGCCAGGGGCAATAGGCGACACATTGGTAGGCGGGATAGCCCTCGAGCGTCGGAACTTCGGCCCAACGAAGCTGGCACCCGTCCTCCGTCAAGCCTCCACAATAGTCTGCCGGCGCGTCGATATAGGCATAGGGATAATAGGCCGATGCCCCGACCGTGATCGCGGCCAATGTGCTCAGCGCCACGAATGTACGCCAGCCCCCGTGATAGCGTTTGCGGTAGGGGCCTCCGCGCCAGACAGAATAATTGCGGCCATGAATGACGGTGCGGCCGAGCGTGCGCGGGGGAATGGCCTTCATGCCGATATTCGGGCCGGCAACCGGCGCGATGCGCCGGTTGACCTGAATATTCTGATTTTTGCGCATGATCTGTACATTGCGCGGCGCGTGCGGTCCGGAAACCGCGCGATTAATTTGAATCTGCCTTTGCACCGGCTTGTGAAAGCGCGGGGCGACGACGTGCGGCCCGCCCGCCTTCGGCTGAACGACACGCTTCTGTGGCGGTTGCTGCGCATCCGCCGCAGGGCCCGAGCCAACGATGGCCGCGACCGCGAATACCGCGGCAATCGTCAATGTCCAAGAGCGAGTCATGGGGCCCTCCTGTAATTTACAGCAAGGCTATCACAGACTGGGCGAACCACGTCGAAAAAGTGGAGCGGATCAGGCGCGCCGCAGCCGCTCGGTTCCCGACCGCATCAAAAGCCAGAGCGCGATCATGATGTTGAGCAGGTTCCAGAAGAATCCGCTGGCAAACGCGGCGCGATAGGAACCGGTGAAGTCGAACACATATCCCGACAGCAATCCGCCGGCCGCCATGCCCAGCAGGCTCGCCATCATCACAAGACCGACCCGGGTGCCCGCTTCCGCGGGCGGAAGGTACTCCCGTACGATAATCGCGTAGCTCGGGATGATCCCGCCCTGGAATAGGCCGAACAGCGCGGAAATCACATACAGCGAAAAAAGCGAGTCGAAAAAAACATAGAGAAGAAGCGCGACCGCCTGCATCATCGAGCCGATCAAAAGAGTTGAAACGCCGCCGATCCGGTCGGCGACAAAGCCGGACGCCAGGCGGCTGATGATGCCGAAACCGAGCATCATCGACAGCATTTCGGCGCCGCGCGCGGGTCCGTAACCGAGGTCGCCGCAATAGGCGACGATGTGAACCTGCGGCATCGCCATCGCCAGGCAGCAGGTGATCGCGCCGAGCGAAAGCAGGACGGTCAGCCCGTTGGTCGACAATCCGAGCCGCTGCAAACGGCCGGACGCATCGGCCGCTGCCATCTGCGCGTGATGTTCGGGCGGCCGGCGATGCAGCAGCAGCGTCAGCGGGACGATCGTGGCGGCACAGAAGATGCCGATCATCACGTGCGTGTGCCGCCAGCCGTATTCGGCGATCAGGTGCTGGATGATGGGCGGCCAAATCGTGCCCGCCGCATAATTCCCGGCCGCCGCCACCGCAACCGCGACGCCGCGCGAACGTTGAAACCAGTGCGACACATCGGCCATGATCGGCCCGAATGTTGCCGAGGCGCCGAGCCCGAGCAGGAATCCGTGCGCCAGCGCGAGCTGAAACAGCGTGGTCGACATCGCCGCCGCAAGATAGCCGGCCAGCAGCAAGACGGCGGACAGCATCAGCGGCATAACGATGCCGAAGCGGTCGGCCAGACGCCCCATGACGATTCCACCGACGGCGAAGCCGAGCGACACCAATGTGTAAGGAAGGCTCGCGTCTCCGCGGGTCACGCCGAAATCGCCCTGTACCGCAGGCAGCGACACGACATACGACCACAGGCCGATGCACCCGATCGTGCCGATGATCAGCGAGACGATGAGCTGCCGCCAGGCTGTCCGGGAATCGATCAGTCCGATATCGAACGTCTTATTCATCAGATGTGCGTTGCGAAAGCATTCACGCGATTGATGGCATCATGGAACAGCAAAGCCCGCGCGGAGCGCGGGCTGAGAATTCCTTTTACCTGCGCCCGACCGAAGCGTCCATGTCTTCGTGAGCCGACAGACAAAGACGGGACGGCGCGGCGCGGCCGGTTCTGCGCTATACTCTGTTTTCCGCGCTCCAACGCCAGAAATCGCCACCTTCCTCCCGCAGAAATTTCGCCAGCACCATCTTGTGAACCTCGTCGGCGCCGTCGACGAGCCGCGCCGCCCGCGCGGCACGATAAACCCATTCCGCGATCGTATCCTTGGAATAGCCGCGCGCGCCGTTGAGCTGGATCGCCGTATCGGCCGCCTGGTGCAGGGTGTTGGCGACATGCACCTTGGCCATCGAGATTTCCTTGCGCGCAAAATCCCCCTGATCGAGCTTCCAGGCCGCGTGCATCGTGAGCAGCCGCCCAATCTGGATATTTTGAGCGACGTCGCCGAGCTTGATCTGCACGCTCTCGCGATCGGCGAGCTTAATTCCAAAGCCCTCGCGGTGGTTGGCGTATTCCTGCGCAATCTCCACGCAGCGCTTTGCCCAGCCGAGCCATCGCATGCAATGGGTCAGGCGCGCCGGCCCGAGCCGCGTTTGCACGACCTTCATTCCATTGCCGACGCCGCCCAGGACGTCCTCGTCGCTGACCTCGAGACCATCGAACTCGATCTCGCAATGCCCGCCATGCTCCTCCGGCCCCATGATCTCGATCCGCCGGAGGATCCGCCATCCAGGTTGATCCTTGTGGTACAGGAACGTCGTGAGTCCCTTGCGGCTGTCGTCTGATGTGCGCGCCGCAAGAATGAAATGCGACGCAGCCGCCGCACCAGTGATGAACCATTTGCGGCCGTAGATCTTCCACGCATTGCCGCGCCTTTCAGCGTAGGTCTTGATCATCGAGGGATCGGAGCCGCCTCCCGGAGCCGGCTCAGTCATCGCAAAAGACGAGCGCACCTTCCCCTCGACGATCGGGCGCAGCCATTTTTCCTTTTGCGCCGGCGTGGCGACCTTCGATAGCAGAGTCATGTTGCCATCGTCCGGGGCCATGCAATTGAAAGCGAGGGGTCCAAAAACCGACCGGGCGGCCTCTTCATACATCACCGCCCAGGCCATGACGGGCAGGCCCATGCCGCCGTATTCCGTGGGGGATTGCGGCGCCCACAGACCCGCCGCGCGCGCCCGCTGACGCAGCGAAGCAAGCCGGACGTCAGGGATATTCTCATGATCGGAAAAGCTTTCGGGGTCCGATTCCAGCGGCAGGACGTGTTCGTCGACAAAAGCGCGCGTGCGACGGCGCAAGTCCTCGAGTTCCGGCGATATCGAGAAATCCATGGATGATCCACTCGGCTATTGAAAATGGCCATATTGAAACGGCGGCGCGGAAAGCGCCATTGAGATTTCGCAAAGTCCTTTCCGCCGGCGGGATTCAGCCGGGCAGCGCCACGCTCTGTCCGCCGTCGACCACGACGGTCGAGCCTGTGATGTAGGCGCCGGCCGCAGACACGAGCAGCAGGAGTGTTCCGTCAAGGTCCCCTTCCTCGCCGAAACGCCCCATCGGAATGGCGCGCGTAATGGCGCGGCCTTCGTCGCTACCGAGATAACCGGAGTTGATTTCAGTGACAAACCAGCCCGGCGCGATTGCGTTCACGCGGATTCCCCTGAATCCCCATTCGAGCGCCAGCGCCTTCGTGAGCTGGATGACGCCCGCCTTGGCGGTCGCATAAGCGGCGACGCCCTTGGCGACGCCGAAGCCGAAGATCGAGGCGATGTTGACGATAGCACCCTTCTTCTTGGCTGCGAGCAGGCGCCGGCCCGCCTCCTGCGCCCAGAAAAAAACCGCGTCGAGATCGGTCGCCAGGACCCGCCGCCATTCCGTTTCCGCGAGATCGGCCGCCCGATCGGAATGGGCGATCCCGGCATTGTTGACGAGAATGGTCACGGTCCCGAGAGCCCTTTCCGCCTGATCGAAGGCGCTTTTCATCTGCGCCCGGTCGGTCACGTCGGCCTCGATCGCGATCGCCGCTCCGCCCTCCCGCGCGATCTCCTTCTGTAAAGCAGCGATCCGGTCGGCGCGGCGCGCGACCAGCGCGACCTTCGCGCCGTTGGCCGCCAGAACCCTGGCGAAACGTCGGCCAAGGCCGCTCGAAGCCCCGGTGACCAGTGCCACCTCGCCGGTCAGATCGAAAAGTGCGGAAGCGTTCATCGGGACCCCATGCATCGCCACATCTTGAGCCTCTATAGCCGCTTGGCAGGACAAGGCGAGTTGCGGTTATAGTCAACCCATGGCCCCCGATCTTCACCACCCACACGACCACTCCGAGCTTTCGGAAACCGAGCTGCGCGTGCGCGCGCTGGAAACAGTTCTGGTTGAAAAGGGCTATGTCGATCCCAAGGCGCTCGACATCCTGATCGACACCTACGAGACCAAGATTGGGCCGCGCAATGGCGCGCGTGTCGTTGCCAGGGCCTGGACCGATCCGGGCTTCAAGCAATGGCTGCTGAAGGACGCGACCGGAGCGATCGCCTCGCTCGGCTATCAGGGCCGGCAGGGTGAGCACATGGTGGTGGTCGAGAACACACCTGGGCTGCACAACATGGTCGTATGCACCTTGTGCTCCTGCTATCCGTGGCCGGTGCTCGGCCTTCCGCCGGTGTGGTACAAATCCGCCCCCTATCGATCGCGTGCCGTGGCCGATCCGCGCGGCGTTCTGAAGGATTTCGGCATCGCGCTGCCGCCGGACGTGGAAATCCGCGTCTGGGATTCGACAGCTGAAATCCGATATCTCGTCTTGCCGATGCGGCCGGCGGGCACGGACGGATGGAGCGAGGAAAAGCTCGCGATGCTCGTCACGCGCGATTCGATGATCGGGACCGGCCTGCCGAAGCGGCCGCAGAATCTATGAACGGCGCGCAGGACATGGGCGGCATGCACGGTTTCGGCCCGGTTCGGCCCGAGCCGGACGAGCCGCCCTTCCATGCCGAATGGGAAAAGCGGGCACTGGCGCTCACTCTGGCGATGGCCGCGCCAGGCGGATGGAATCTCGATATGTCGCGCGCGGCGCGGGAAAGCCTGCCGCCCGGCGAATATCTTTCGAAGAGCTATTACGAAATCTGGATCGCGGGTCTCGAAAAGCTGATGGCCGAGCGCGGGCTGGTGTTGCCGGACGAGATCGATGCCGGCCGCGCGCTTTATCCGCCTAGGGCGGTGCCTCGCACACTCGCGGCGGGCGATGTGGAAGCGGTGTTGCGGCGGGGCGGGCCGAGCGAGCGGGAACCGACAGTCGCCGCGCGCTTCAAGGCTGACGATCGCGTTCGCGCCAAGAACATTCACCCGCGGACTCATACCAGGCTGCCGCGATATGTCCGCGGACATGTCGGCACGATCGAGGCCGTGCGCGGATGCCATGTCTTTCCCGATACCAACGCCATCGGCGCCGGCGAGAACCCGCAATGGCTCTATACCGTCCGCTTCGCCGGCACGGAATTGTGGGGAGACGCCGCCGATCCGGCGATCGCGGTATCGGTGGATGCGTGGGAGCCGTATCTGGAGCCCGCATGACCGCGATTGACCCATCCGCTGCAAGGCGAGCGGCTGAAGCCATTCCGGATTTGCCTGTCGATGTTGACGGGCCGGTATTCCGGGAACCGTGGGAAGCGCGAGCCTTTGCAATGGCGCTTGCCCTGCATGAGCGCGGATTATTCACCTGGCCCGAGTGGGCCGCCGCGCTCGCCGCCGAGATCAAGCGCGCGCAGGACATGGGCGATCCCGATACCGGCAGCACTTACTACCGACACTGGCTTGCGACGTTGGAGCGCATGATCGCGTCGAAGAACGTCGTGCCGATGGACGCGCTACGGCGCTATCACGACGCGTGGGATCATGCGGCGAACCGCACCCCGCATGGCAAGCCGATCGAGCTGAAACCGCAAGATTTTCGCTAGCGACTACGAAAAGCCGATCATCCGCTCGGTGATCAAGTAGCCGGTCAGCAAACCCGCGCCGAAAAGGATTACGAAAACCGCGGCGGCCACTTCCATGCCGCGCAGAAGCAGCATGCCGCCGCCGGGACGCGCCGCCGCAAATCGGCCGGCCAGATCACGCGCGAGGACCGCAAACGTCGCGATCGCCGCAACGGTGATTGCCGTGCCCAATCCCATAACGAAGGTCGCGGCGACGCCGGCCCAGAAAAGACCCTGGGCGAGCGCGAAAACGAGCACGATGATCGCACCGGAGCACGGGCGCGCGCCGACCGCGACGACGGCCGTGATGCCGCGCCACCACCCTCCCGGCCCCGCCAGTTCGATCGGTTCCGGACCATGCGAATGATCGCAATGTTCGTCGTGGTCATGCCGGTGATGGGTATGGTCATGGGTATGGTCATGGGCATGGCTATGATGATCGTGATGAGGCCGATCGGGATGAAGCTCGTCGCCGTTGGCGCGCCAGGCGGCGGCGAAGGCCTTGCCCTTCGTCCACAGCAGCCGCAATCCGACCAGAACGATCAGGCCATAGCTGACAATCTCGATATAGTGCACGGCCTGCGACATCGTGCTCGCGGTCGCGTTGAGCAATGCCGCGGCGACACCGACGATCACCACCGCGACGAGTGCCTGGAGAAAGGCCGACGCGAAGGACAGGACGACGCCTCGCTTCCATGTTTCCTGATTGGCCACGACATAGGACGAAATCACGCCCTTGCCGTGCCCCGGCCCCGCCGCGTGAAAAATTCCGTAGGCAAACGAGAGTCCAAGCAACCCCCAGACAGCGCTGCCGTCCGCCTTGGCACCGCGGATCGCCGCCGACAGCCCGCGATAGAATTCCGCCTGCTTGACGAGTATCCAGCCGACCAGCCCCTCGGGCACCGGCTGCGCCGGAGGGCGCGGGACGCCGAACGGTCCGGCCTGTGCCAGGGCGGAATCGAGAACGGCAAAAGCCAGCAACACGCCCGCGGCGGCGATCAGAACCGCCGCGCAGGCGCGCATCGGCAACCGATGGAAAATCCGAGCTGCAGGCATCCCACCCCCGCCGCTGCATGGAATATGTATTCCGGGCGACGAAACCGCGCTCAGGCTCATGGGCACTTCACCGAGATGCGATTGGCAAATTGCGCCCCGTAACTGTTTTCTGGAATCTGCTGGTCCGGCGGAATCTCGGCGAGACGCCGGGCTACCTCCGCGCTCAATTGTTGCGGCTTTCCGACAGTGAGATTGCAGCCCGCCGGAGCGCCGGCGAGCGAGGCGGCGTCGCCATCCGCGAAGGAAAAATCCACGAAGTATGTCGGATCGTAGATTTCAAGATCGAGTGTCTTTGCAGCAGGTGGCGTCTTGAACGGCAAGGTGAAATGTAGCGTCAGCGTCGCGTCCTTGTATTCCAGCCAGTAGTCCGTCGCGTCGCTCAGCTCCGCCTTCCTGCCTCCGGATTTGGCGAACGTGAAATAGTCATATTCCTTGAGCGAGGTCACATTCACTTCCGCGAGCGGAGCAAGCTCCTCGCGCGTGAAGACGCCCTTTTCCTTGCTTTCAAGGCCCTGCGTCGCGAAAGCGGAAAACATGTCGTCGAACGTCCAGGCATGACGAATGCCGGTTGCCTGTCCTTTGTCGTCATAGACGATCTCGCTCTTCATCGTGACCCAAACATGCGGATGAGCCGACGCGGATTGTGACTGCACGACGAAAATGAGCGCGACGAAAAGGGTGAGCAGAAGTTTCATGTGTGACCGCCGAGGGTGGACAACCTTAGCATGGAGTGAGGCGGAAAGGAGGCTCCGGAGAGATCAAAGCCCGGCAGCTCCGGCATCGGCGCGCGGGTCGTGGGCACCTTCCAACATACCGTCCGGATGCAGCACGACCGCGCCGGCATGTCCCATCGTGTCGGAATAGGCCTCGTTCAGAACCTCGACATCATGCCCGGCCGCCAACAGGCGATCGACTAGGTTGCCGTCGAACCTGTTTTCCAGGCGCAGATTCGTATGCGCCGAGCCCCAGGTGCGTCCGAGCAGCCAGCGTGGAGCGTCGATTGCGCGATCGAGCGGCATGCGGAAGTGAACGTGGCGGGTGAAAAGCATCGCCTGCGTCTGCGGCTGGCCGTCGCCGCCCATCGTGCCATAGGCCATGATCCGTCCGTCCTTCAGCGCGGCGAGCGCGGGGTTAAGGGTGTGGATCGGCAATCGGCCCGGTTCGAGCGGATTGGCGGCATTTGTATCGAGCGAAAAACTGGCGCCGCGATTCTGCATCAGGATGCCGGTCGCGGGCAGCACGCAGCCCGAGCCAAATTCCCAGTAGATCGACTGGATGTATGACACCGCAAGGCCCGTTGAATCCGCCGCCCCCATCCACACCGTATCGCCCTCGCCAAAGACCGATGGCCAACGCGTCGCCTTTTTCCGGTCCAGTCGTAATGCCTCCGCATCAAGAAATTGCGGCGACAGAAACCTGGCGAGATCAGCGGTGATTTTCCCGGGGTCGGTCACAAACCTGTCACGCACGCGGAAGGCGCGCTTGGTCGCCTCCACGAGGCCGTGCACGAAGTCGAAGCCTTCCGCCTCGGCGACGCGCAGGCGCTCGAACAGGGCAAGGATGATGAGCGAGGCAAGCCCCTGCGTCGGCGGGGGCGCATTGTAGAGCCTGCCCATGCCGGTCTCGACGGCCAGCGGCTCGGCGATATAAGCGCGATAGCTCCGCAGGTCCTCACGCGTGACCGGCGCGCCGATCCGCTCAAGATCGGCGGCGATTTCACGCCCGACATCGCCGCGATAGAAATCGTCAAGGCCCGCATGGGCGAGCTGATCGAGCGTATCCGACAATTTCGTCTGCTTCAGAACGTCGCCCTCTTTCGGCGGCCTGCCTTCCACCAGGAAGGTTGGGGCGAAACCGGGCGCGTCTTTCAGTTCGTCGAGCTTCTCCGCCGTCAGCTTTGCCTGGCTGCGCGCGACGACGTAGCCTTCGCGCGCCGCGCGGAGGGCGTGGGCGAGAATGGCGCCGAGTGGCACCTTTCCGCCCGCCGCGCGCGCGGCTTCAAGCGCGAGCATCCATGCTCCGACCGCTCCGGGCACCGTGAGCGCCGCGAGCGGCCCGCGCGGCGGGATGATGTCGTGACCGGCCTCGCGATAGAGCGAGATCGTCGCGCGCGATCCGGCGGGTCCGGCTCCCATCAGCGCGCGCACGCGGCCGTTTGGCTCGCGTATCAGCCAGAAGCCGTCGCCGCCGAGGTGGTTCATGTGCGGATAGACCGCGGCGATCGAAGCCGCCATCGCCACCATCGCCTCGAGCGCGTTGCCGCCTTCGGCGAGAATGTCGCGGCCCGCCAGCGCGGCGGCCCGATGCGGCGCCGCGACGACGCCGCGCCTATGCCCGGAAGAATGGAGAGACATTCTACGTGTCCGTCCTCATCGCCGCGCGCCAGCAGCCGGCGGAACATCGGGGCGAAGGGAAAGAGCTAGGCATCCGCGGCGGCCGCGGCATCGATCAGGCCACGGCGTTCCAGCAATGCGTCGGGCGTCGGCAGCCTGCCACGAAAAGCGATGTAAAGCTCCTCCGGGTCGCGCGAGCCGCCGGCCGAATAGATATGGTCGTGCAGCCTCTTGGCGATCGCCGGATCGAAAACGTTGCCGGCCTCCTCGAAGGCACGGAAGGCGTCCGCGTCGAGCACCTCCGACCACATATAACTGTAATAGCCCGCGGCGTAGCCGCCGCCAGAGAAGATGTGCCCGAAATGCGGCGGGCGGTGCCGCATCACGATCTCCTCCGGCATTCCGATCCGCGACAACTCCTGGCGCTCGAACCCGGCGACATCCAGATCGCCCGGCGACGCCAGCGAATGAAATTCCAGATCGACCAGCGCCGAGGACACATATTCCACGGTCGCAAAGCCCTGATCGAAGGTGCGGGCGGCCAGAAGTTTCCTCAGCAGATCTTCCGGAATCGGCTGACCCGTCTTGTAGTGGACCGCGAACCGGCGCAGCACCTCCGGCCGCTCGAACCAGTGCTCGTAGAGCTGCGAGGGCAGTTCGACGAAATCGGTGAACACGCTCGTCCCTGAAATGCGCGGATAGGTCACGTCGGACAGGAGCGCGTGCAGCGCGTGGCCGAACTCATGGAACAGGGTCCGCGCATCGTCGTAGGACAGAAGCGAGGGCTCGCCGGGAGCCGCTTTGGAGAAATTCATCACGTTGACGACGAGCGGCCGCACCTCCCCGTCCAGCTTTTCCTGGTCCCGGATCGTGGTCATCCAGGCGCCGCTATGCTTGGAAGGGCGAGCGAAATAATCCCCGAAGAACAAGCCCATGAAACGACTGTCCTTGCTCACTTCCCAGACGCGCACGTCGGGATGCCAGACAGGAATGTCGTTGCGCTCCCTGAAGGACAGGCCGAACAGCCTGCTCGCCGTGTCGAAGGACGCGGCGATCATGTTCTCGAGTTGGAAATAGGGCTTCACCGCCGCCTCGTCGATATCGTGGCGGCGCATGCGGAGTTTCTCGGCATAGTAGCGCCAGTCCCAGGGCGCGAGCCGGAAATTGCCGCCTTCCTCGGCGACGAGCTGCTGCATCGCGTCTCGGTCTGCGAGCGCTCGCCGGCGGGCAAGCGGCCAGACCTTGCCGAGCAGGTCGCGCACCGCGTGCGGCGTCTTGGCCATGGAATCCTCAAGCCGGTAGGCGGCGAAGGTTTCGTAGCCGAGCAGCCTCGCCCGCTCGGCCCGCAGCCTGACGATCTCGGCGATGATCGCCTTGTTGTCGGTTTGGCCCCCGTTGTCGCCGCGCGCGGTGAAGGCGCGAAACGCCTTCTCGCGGAGGTCGCGCCGGCTGGAGAAGGTCAGAAACGGCTCGACGCTCGAGCGCGAGAGGGTAACGACATGCTTGCCGGGAAGGCCACGCGCCTGCGCCGCCGCCTGGGCGTCGGCCCGCACGAAGTCGGGCAGGCCGGCGAGGTCGGCCTCGCCCTCGAGCACGAGGACGTAATCGCGCTCGTCTGCCAGCACATTCTGGCTGAAAGCCGTACCGAGCGAGGCGAGGCGTTCGCTGATCGCTTCGAGGCGCTCGCGCGAGGCCTGGTCGAGATGGGCTCCGGAGCGGCGAAAGCTTGTCCGGTAGCGTTCAAGGACCCGCATCCGCTCGCCGGAGAGGCCGAGTTCGCCCCGCCGCCGCCACAGCGCCTCCACCCGCCCGAACAGGGCGCCGTTGAGATAAATGCGGCTGAAATGGGCCGCGAGGCGCGGCGACATCTCCCGCTCGATCTCCTCGATCGCGTCGTTGGTGTGCGCGCCGGACAGGCAGCCGAAGACGTCCCCAACCCGGCTCAGCTCCTTGCCGGCCCGCTCGAGGGCCTCGATGGTGTTCTCGAAGGTCGGATCGACCGGATTGCCGGCGATGGCCTCGATTTCAGCAGAATGCGCGGCGAGCGCATGCTCGTAGGCAGGCCGGAAGTGCTCGGGCCTGATCTCGTCGAAGGGAGGCACCTCGAACGGGGTGGCGAAGGGCTGAAGGAGCGGATTGCCGGCAGGGCCCGGCGCGGCGGTGCTTTGCATATTCATCGCCCCTATATTGGCGAGACGCGGGTCCCGGGCAACCGCGCGGCCGCGCCGGAATGCGGCATTTATCGGCAGATGCGGCCTTGATCGGTTCGCCGCGATCGGGGACATTGGCGCCCATTCAGGGACAGACCAATGAATCAGACCACGACCCACCCGAAATCTCGCCGCCGAATCATCTGGCTGCATGTCCTGACCGTCGTCAGCGCGGCCATCCTTATCGGCGCCGAGGTGTTCGGCGCCGCCTTCGCCGGCTCCTGGGCGATCGCAAACCTGTTCGGGCTTGGCGAGCTCTGGGCGAAGATTCTCGATGCCATCCTGTTCGGCATCGGGCTCATCATCATGGCGCAATTCGTGCGCAACGCGCAGCGCGTCGAGCCGTTCACCAAGCAAGACTGACGCGCAGGCGCGTCACGCGCGCGAACGTCGCGCGCCTTAAGCCGTCGTTAACGGATGCGTGCGCGAGCGTCGCGCCAAAGATTCGCTCGCGCGCGCAGAATCTCTTGCGCGCAACCCGCAAATACATTATTTGCATGCTTGCCCAATTTCGCACGTGCCTGTGGCCGCGTGTCGATCGGTGGGGTCCGGACAAGAGGCCGGACGACGCCTACGGAAGAGAGCGATCTCTTCCTTGCTAGGGGTCCCAGGCGGGATCTCGATGCGATCGACAGCCGGAGGCGAAACCGGCGCACTCCGTTCTCAACGGGGAACGCGGCTTAAAGCAACGACGGAGCGGGCTTTTTTGGTCTCGCTGGCCCTCCAAAGGTCGGCACCCGAAGAGGCTTGTTCAATCTTGCCGGGCGTGCGGAACGGGATTTCCCGCTCCAATCCAAGGCAGCATCTCGGGTGAAGAGCCTGTTGCGCGCGGCGTGTCTCCACCGCACGTGCACGCATCGCCTCTCACCTGCTGACGCCCAGGCGGCTCGCCGCCTGACCATTCAACGGGACGGCCCGCCGTCCATTGAACCCTGGGGGAGAGCGCAATGACTCAGCGCATCCGGGACTTTCTTCGCAACCGCACCGACGATGGCCCCTGCCTCGTCGTCGATCTCGATGTCGTCCGCGACAACTATAATGCCTTTGCCAAGGCATTGCCGGATACCCGCGTCTTCTACGCGGTGAAAGCCAATCCGGCACCCGAGGTGCTGTCGCTCCTCGTCTCGCTCGGATCCTGCTTCGACACCGCCTCGCTCGCCGAGATCGAGATGGTGCTGGCGGCCGGCGCGAGCGCGGACCGCATCTCCTATGGCAACACGATCAAGAAGGAGCGCGATATAGCCCGGGCCTATGAGCTCGGCGTCCGCCTCTTCGCCGTGGACTGCAAGCCGGAAGTCGAAAAAGTCGCCCGCGCGGCGCCCGGCTCGAAGGTGTTTTGCCGAATCCTCTCCGACTGCGTCGGGGCGGAATGGCCGTTGTCGCGCAAATTCGGCTGCGAGCCGGCCATGGCGGTGGACGTGCTCGAGCACGCGCTCAAGCTCGGGCTTGAGCCTCACGGCGTCTCCTTTCATGTCGGCTCCCAGCAGCGCAACCAGCATGCCTGGGACCGCGCGCTCGCCTCGGCGGCCGCGGTATTCAAGGAATGCGGCGAGCGCGGCATGAACCTGTCGATGGTCAATCTCGGCGGCGGCTTCCCGACCAAGTATCTGAAGAGCGTGCCGACCGTGAAGACCTACGGCAATGCCATCTTCAAGGCGCTGCGCAAGCATTTTGGCAACCGCATCCCGGAAACGATCATCGAGCCGGGGCGCGGCATGGTCGGCAATGCGGGCGTGATCCAGAGCGAAGTCGTGCTCGTCTCCAAGAAGAGCGAGGAGGACGACGTGCGCTGGGTCTATCTCGACATCGGCAAATTCGGCGGCCTCGCCGAGACGATGGACGAGGCGATCCGCTACCCGATCCGGACGCCCCGCGACGGAGGCGAGGTCAGCCCCTGCGTGCTCGCCGGACCGACCTGCGACAGCGCGGACGTGCTCTACGAGAAGGAGCCGTACCTGCTGCCGGTGAGCCTGGAGATCGGCGACAAGGTGCTGATCGAGGGCACCGGCGCCTATACGGCGACTTACGCCTCGGTGGCGTTCAACGGCTTCGCGCCGCTGAAGACCTACCACATCTGACAGCGATGGCTGCGCCTCTCCGTCCGCGGAGAGGCGTCCCGCGCGGCCCATGCGTTGAACGGCCCCTTCAGCCGCCGTTCATTGGCGATGCCGCATCTGCTTTCTCATTCCATCCGGCGCCCGGAAACGGCGCAAGGAGTGCCGAAGTGGTCACCATCCGCAATGAACGCGCATCCGATCCGGCCGCACGCGAGGCGCTGCTCGACCGCGCCTATGGTGCGAGCCGCTTCACGAGGCCGTCGCAAAAAATCCGGGCCGGCCGGGCGGCGGCCGAAGGATTGTCCTTTGTGGCCTCGGAGCGCGGCCGCATCGTCGGCACGGTCCGCCTGTGGAATATTTCTGCCGGCGGCCGCGCGGCGCTGCTGCTCGGCCCGCTCGCCGTCAGCCCCGAATGCCGCAACCGCGGCATCGGCGCGGCATTGACGCGCCACGCCATCGAAACCGCGCGCCGGCTCGGCCACGGCGCGATCCTGCTTGTCGGCGATGCGCCGTATTACGGGCGCTTCGGCTTCAGCGCCGAAAGGACCAGCCAGCTCCGCATGCCGGGCCCATTCGACCAGAAGCGGCTGCTCGCACTCGAGCTTCGGCCCGGCGCGCTCGATGCCGCCCAGGGAATGATCACCGGCACCGGGCCGCGTATCGTGCGGCCGGCACCTGCCTCCCGCAGGCCGCGGGCTGCATAGCCCGCCTTGCGAATCGGCCTCCCCTCCCGCAGAACCCCAGAAAGGCTGGAGATGCGACCATGAAGACATGGCCCGTTCATGCCCGTTTTGACGGGCCCATTGTCATGATCGGATTTGGCTCGATCGGCCGCGGCACCCTGCCGCTGCTGGAGCGCCATATCGAGTTCGATGCGTCCAAGTTCGTGGTGATCGCCCCCGACGATACCGACCGCAAGCTGCTCGACGAGCGCAAGCTGCGCTTCATGCATCTGGCGATCACGCGGGACAATTACCGCGACGTCCTCACGCCGCTCCTCACCACCGGCCCAGGCCGCGGCATGATCGTCAATCTGTCGGTGGACACCTCCTCGGCCGACCTGATCGACTTCTGCAAGGATATCGACGCCTTCTATATCGATACGGTGTGCGAGCCCTGGCCGGGCCTTTACACCAACGCCAATGCCTCGCTCTCGGAACGATCGAATTACGGGCTGCGCGAGGGCGTGCTCGACGTGCGCCGCCGGCGTCCCGGCGGCGTCACCGCGGTAAGCTGCTGCGGGGCCAATCCGGGCATGGTGTCATGGTTTGTGAAGCAGGCACTGCTCGATATCGCGCGCGACACCGGCCTCAAGGTGGCAGAGCCGAAGACGCGCGAGGAATGGGGCCGGCTCGCGCAGAAGCTCGGGGTCAAGGGCATCCATATTGCCGAGCGCGACACCCAGCGCGCACGCAACCCCAAGCCGCGCGGCGTCTTCATCAATACCTGGTCGGTGGAAGGCTTCTGCTCGGAAGGGCTCCAGCCTTCCGAACTCGGCTGGGGAACGCACGAAAAGCAGATGCCCTCGAACGGGCATCGCCACAGCTATGGCTGCGACGCGGCCATCTACCTGACGCAGCCGGGAGCCGGCACAAGGGTGCGTTCGTGGACGCCGACGCCTGGGCCGCAATACGGCTTCCTCGTGACCCACAACGAGTCCATATCCATCGCCGACTATTTCACGCTGCGCGAGAACGGCGAGGCCGTGTACCGGCCGACCTGTCACTACGCCTATCATCCCTGCGACGACGCGGTGCTGTCGCTGCATGAAATGGGTGGCGCCGCCTGGCAGCGGCAAGCCCGGTGGCACATCCTCGACGAGCACGAGATCGTTGACGGGATCGATGAACTTGGCGTGCTGCTCTTCGGCCACGCCAAGAACGCCTATTGGTACGGATCGCAGCTCTCGATCGAGGAAACGCGGGCGCTCGCGCCCTACCAGAACGCGACCGGCCTGCAGGTTTCCTCGGCGGTGCTTGCCGGCATCGTGTGGATGCTGGAAAACCCGGACCGAGGTCTGGTAGAGGCCGACGAGATGGACTTCCGCCGCTGCCTGGAAATCCAATTGCCCTATCTCGGCCCGGTGAAGGGTTTCTACACCGACTGGAACCCGTTGCAGGATCGGCCGGGTCTTTTCCCGGAAGACATCGACGAGTCCGATCCCTGGCAGTTCAAGAATATCCTCGTGCGCTGCTAGCGCCCGTCAGCCTAGATCGACAATCCCCGCCGCGCCGTTTTCGCAGCCAAAGGCGAGCAGATTGCCCTCGGCGCTGAAGGCGAGCGCGGTCACCGCCGCGCCGCCGGGACGGCGCGCAAGAACTTCTGCCGCATCGCTGATGCGGACAAGCAGTAGCATGCCGTCGGCGAAGCCTACCGCGATCACGTCCTGTTTCGGATGGCAGGCCACGACAGCAGCCCGCGCCGAATGCGGCGCGAGCAGCCGCGGCTGTTTTCCCATCGGGCCGTCCCTTCCCTGGAAGGGCCACAGGATGAGCTGCTCCGATCCGCCGGTGGCGAGCCAGTCGCCGCGCGCGCTCCACGACAGCGAACGCACGCGCCCGGAATAACCGGTCATGCGCATGTGCCGGCCATCGGCGAGGCGCCAGCCATGCAGCATCGGCTCCTGCATGGAGGTGACGATGAATTTTCCGTCCGGGCTGAAGGATGGCGTGTAATGCACCCCCTTCCATGCAAGAAATTCCGGCTTCGCCGCCGCGTTCGGAAACCAGAGCGAGACGCCGTTGTAATGGGCGATGGCGAGGCGCAGGCCTTTCGGCGCGAAGGCAAGCCCGCCCGCGCTCGAAGGAATATCGACCGTCTTCACCTCGCCGCCACCCTTGCGCGCGAAAACGGTCTTACCCGCGGCCCAGGCGACCGCCCCCTCCGGTCCGGCCGCCACGTGATCGATCCAGCGGCTTGCCCCATCGGCCGCGATCGTTTCGGTTCCGCCATCTGCACCGGTGGCGCTGACCCTGCCGTCGTCCCCGCCGCTGATGATGCGCGCGCCATCGCACGCCGAGGAAAGGATGCCGCCGGCATGTGCCCGCACGCGACGCTCGCCGCCATCCGGCGCGACAAGCAGGATCGTCTCCTCGCCCAAAACGAAGGCGGTCTCCTCGCCGAGGAAATGCGCCGCAATGATCGCGCCTCCCGCGTCGATCGCGCGAGTGCGGGAAACCAGGGATGTTTCGGTGCGCGTGTCAGTCACTTGCCTAGCCGCCGTCTCCGCCGAAGCGCGGGCTGAAATTGCGTATCACGATCCTTGCGTCATGGATTTCCGCCGCAGCGGCGCCGGGCGTGCGCGCTACGCCGCGCAGGCAGCGAAACCTTCGCGAATCCTGTCTTCCGGCAGATTGCGGCCAATGAACACGACCCGGCTTTCGCGCTTCTCGCCCTCCTTCCACGGGCGCTGATGATCGCCTTCGAGCATCATGTGCACACCTTGAAAGACGAAGCGATCGGGATCATCGCGGAAGGCGACGATGCCCTTGGAGCGCAGGATGTTCTGTCCCTCGGTGGCAACCAGGTTCTGCACCCAGGGCAGGAATTTTTCCGGATCGAGCGGCCTCTCGCTTTTCAGCGAGATCGACTGCATCTCCTCGTCGTGAAAATGCTTCAGGCCGCCGTGGCCATGATCGTGCCCGTGATCGTGGTCGTGGTCGTGGTGGTGATGCCCCTCGCCTTCCTCGAGGAAGGCGGGCTCCAGCTCCAAAATCCTGTCGAGATCGAACGCATTGCGGTCGAGCACTTCCGTCAGGTCGATCTGCGCGTGCTGGGTCCTGTGCAGGCGGGCGTAAGGGTTGATGCCGCGAATGCGCGCTTCCACCTCCGCAAGTTCCTCCGGCGTCACGAGATCGACCTTGTTGAGGAGCACCACGTCGGCGAAGGCGATCTGGTTCTTGGCCTCCGGCGCATCCCTGAGCCGGTCCTTCAGCCACTTCGCGTCGGCCACGGTGACGACCGCGTCGAGCTTGGTCTTGGCCCCCACTTCCTCGTCGACGAAAAAGGTCTGAGCCACCGGCGCTGGATCGGCAAGCCCGGTCGTCTCGACGATGATCGCGTCGAATTTGCCCTTGCGCCGCATCAATCCTTCGATGATGCGGATCAGGTCCCCGCGCACGGTGCAGCAGATGCAGCCATTGTTCATCTCGAAAACTTCCTCGTCGGCGTTCACCACGAGGTCGTTGTCGATGCCGATTTCGCCAAATTCGTTGACGATGACGGCGTATTTCCGGCCATGCGGTTCGGACAGGATGCGGTTGAGAAGGGTGGTCTTGCCGGCGCCGAGATAGCCGGTCAGTACGGTGACGGGAATTTTTTCGGACGATTTTTCGAGCATGAGGTACTCCGGGAGCGCCTCATATAATGTCCCGCCGCGGAATTCAAAACCCCATCATGCCCAGGGCCGCGGCGGCCATAGCCGCGATCCCGACCGGAATCCGGTCCCGCGCAGCCGGCACAACCGTCAGCTCTGCAACGCGATACTGAATTCGCGGATATTGTTGCGCATCATGTCGATATAAGTCGGCGCCGGCCCCTTTTCGTCGGACAGCGCATCGGAAAACAGCTTGCCGCCGATCCTCGCGCCCGTCTCCACTGCGATCCGCTGGATCAGCCGTTCATCGGAAATATTCTCCAGGAACACCGCCGGTATTTTCTGCTTCCTGATCTGGTTGATGATCCTGGCGACGTCTTTGGCCGAGGCTTCGGATTCAGTGGAGACGCCCTGCGGGGCGATGAATTCCATCCCGTAGGCGGCGCCGAAATAGCCGAAGGCGTCGTGCGTGGTGATGATCCTGCGCCGATCGGCCGGAATCTTAGCGATCGCCTCTCTCACCTCGGCCTCGAGCGCGTCAAGCTTGCCGAGGTAGGAGGCGGCGTTCGCTTCATAGACCGCCTTCCCCGCCGGATCGGCCGCGATCAACCCGTCGCGAATATTCGCGACGTAGATTTTGGCATTGGCTACCGACTGCCAAGCGTGCGGATCGGCGTCGTGTCCGTGCTCATCCGCGCTCCTGCGCGGCTTGACGCTGCTGCTGGCGACGATGCTGAGTGCCTTGCTGCCCGAGCTTTTCACTAGGCGCGTCATCCAGCCCTCGAGTCCAAGCCCGTTGACGAAAACAACCTTCGCGTCGGCGAGCGCCCTGGCGTCAGCCGGCGTCGGCGCATAGACATGCGCATCGCCGTTTGGGCCGACCAATGTCGTCACCGCGACGCGATCGCCGCCGACATTCTTCACGAAGTCGCCGAGGATCGAGAAGGTCGCGATCGCCCTTATTTTCTCCTGCGCCAACGCGGGCGACGACAGAACGCAGATAAAAGCCAACATTGCAGCAATCAAGTTTTTGCGCATCGCGATCTCCTAGGCTTCGAGGTGCCGGCCGGGGAAAAGCTTGCGCAGGAGCCCTCCGGCGGTGCCGAACGCCAGGGACAGCGCATAAAGAATGCCAGCAAACAGGATGACGGCCGGCCCGGACGGAATGCCGGTTTGATACGACAGGACGAGTCCGGCATAGCCGGAAATCATGCCGCCGGCGACCGCAATCGCGATCATCGGCGTGATATCGCGCGCCCAGAACCGGCCGATCGCCGCCGGCACCATCATGATGCCGACCGCAAGCAGCGTTCCGAGCGCCTGGAAGCCGCTCACCAGATTGATCACGACCAGGGCGAGGAAGATCAGGTGAACCGGCGTGCCCAGCCGGCTGACCGAGCGCAGATAGCCCGGATCGACGCATTCGATCACAAGCGGACGATAGATCAGCGCGAGAACGAAGAGCGTCAGCACCGCGCTCGCCGCCATCAGCAGCAGCGTGTGATCGTCGAGCGCGAGCACGCTGCCGAACAGGAAGTGCAAGAGGTCGATATTGGTGCCCCTCAGCGAGACGATGGTCACGCCGATGGCCAGAGAGATCAGAAAGAAGACCGCGAGCGATGCATCTTCCTTCAGCTCGGTCGTGCGGGCGACGAGGCCGGCCAGGAGCGCGATGACGAAACCGGCGATCATTCCGCCGGTGCTCATCGCGACGAGGCTCAGGCCCGATACCAGAAAACCGATCGCCGCGCCGGGCAGGATGGCATGCGCCATCGCATCGCCGACCAGGCTCATGCGACGCAGCATCAGAAACACGCCGATCGGCCCCGCCCCGACGGCGAGGGCGCATACCCCGACCAGAGCGCGGCGCATGAATTCGAATTCGACGAATGGTGCGATCAGCGTTTCGTAAAGCATGACGTCAGGCCGCGCAGGCCGTCGCCTCCTCGTCGAATGCCTCGCACATGCGCCGCGCCTTCGCGAGATTTTCCGGCGTCAGCACCTTGCCGGTGTCGCCCCAGGCCACCTTTTCGCGGGCGAGCAGCAGCGTTTCCGGGAAATGCGCCTTCACGATCTCGATGTCGTGCAGCGCCGCCAACACGGTGCGCTGCTCCCCATGCCAATGCCGAATGAGATCGAGCAGATCCGAGCATGTCTTGGTGTCGATGGCATTGAAAGGCTCGTCGAGCACGATCAGCCGCGCATCCTGGAGCAACAGGCGGGCGAACAGCATGCGCTGCAATTGCCCGCCGGACAAGGTGCCGATCGCGCGCGATTCGAAGCCGGTCAGGCCGACGGTTTCCAGCGCGCGCTCGATGGCCTGACGCTGCCCTCTTCCGATGCCGCCAAACAGTCCGCATTGGCGCCAGAGCCCCATTGCCACCATGTCATAAACGTTGATCGGAAAGGTCCGGTCGATCTCGGCAACCTGCGGCAGGTAGGCAATCTCGCGCGAATCCACCCCGCTCAATCCGATCGAGCCGGCGAGCGGCTTGAGCGCGCCGACCACGCCCTTGAACAGCGTCGATTTGCCGGCGCCGTTGGGCCCCACCACCGCGATCAGCGCCCCCGAGGCCACCGCGCCGTCGAGATGATGGACGGCCGGATGGCGGTCATAACCGAGCGTGACATTGTTGAATCGAAGCTGCGCCGTCATCCGTTGATCGCCCAGCAGACCGCGAGCCACAAAATGCCGGCCAAAACCGCAGCACCACACAAGCGCGCGGCCGCCGAAAGACGCAGGATCGAAACCGGCACCGCCGCCGGCGGATGCGGCCGACCTGCGTGATGATGGTGATGCTGCGGCATTGGGTTCTCCATTGATGTTATATTATAACATTTCATCGACGCCGCAAGTCCCGGCGCCGCCGGATGCAGCCGAAAGCCTGTGGCTGTTGCCAATCCCGCCAAGACTTCGACGCTCCCGCATGATTTAACTGCCGCTGACATCGGGAAGGGGTTCGATGGCAGAACAGAAAAGCCGAGTCGTCTCGGTCGGCGAAGTGATGATCGAATTGGCCCGCGGCGGCGACGGCCGCTTCAGCCTCGCGAGCGGAGGCGACACGTTCAATACCGCGGTCTATCTCTCCCGCCGTGGCGTCGATGTCGCTTACGCGACCGCGCTCGGCGACGATCCCTATTCCGACAGCATCGTTGCGCTCGCCACCGCCGAGGGCGTGCACACCGATCTCATCCAGCGCGTGCCGGGGAGGCTGCCCGGGCTCTACCTGATCGAGACAAGCGCCGGCGGCGAACGCACCTTCTATTACTGGCGAGAGAATTCGCCCGCCCGCGAGCTGTTCGAACTTCCCGCGTGGAGCCGCGTGGCGGAGGCGCTGCTCGGCGCGCGCATCATCTACTTTTCCGGCATCACGCTCTCGATCTATTCCAATGTCGGGCTCGGACGCTTTCTCGCGGTGCTCGAAATGGCCCGCAAGAACGGCGCCAAGGTCGCGTTCGACGGAAATTACCGGCCGCGCGGCTGGAAGAACGATATCGCACGCGCCCGTACCGTCTTTGCGGAGGCGCTGAAGCGCGTGGACGTGGCGATGCCGACCTTCGATGATGAAGTGATGCTGTGGGGCGACCAGAGCCCGGAGGCAACCGTCGAACGTCTGAAGGCCTTCGGCATCACCGAAATCGTCGTCAAGAATGGAGAAAACGGCGCCCTCGTCGCCGCCGGCGGACACCAGGAGTTGATCCCGGTGCACGAGGTCGTAGAGCCGATCGACACGACGGCGGCCGGCGACAGCTTCAACGCCGCCTACATGGCCGCGCGCCTGGGAGGCGACAATCCCGGCGAAGCCGCGTCGGCCGGGCACAAGCTTGCGGCGGCGGTGATCCGTCATCGCGGGGCGATCATGCCGCGGGAGGCCGCGGTCATGCACTGACCGGCCCGCAGCCCTTGCGCCGGACCTGCCGGTCACGCCACGATGGCTTCGGGGAACGGGAGTCGCAGGCGACATCCCGCAAGAGCGCGCAACAGAGAAAAAGTTCGGGGGACCATGTTTCTTCGCATCCTCGACCGCCTCGAGGAGATCCTGATCGCGACCCTGCTCGCGGGCGCGACCCTGATCATTTTCGTCGCGGTCGTGCATCGCTACGGCAGCGGCATCCCGCTGCTCTATCCGCTCTTCATCAGGCTGCACATCTCCTGGGCGCAGGAATTGTGCATTTACATGTTTGTGTGGATGGCGAAATTCGGCGCGGCCTACGGGGTGCGCACAGGCATCCATGTCGGCGTGGACGTGCTCGTCAACGCGCTCCGGCCGGCCATCCGCAGCAAGGTAATCCTTTTCGGCCTGTTCTGCGGCGCGCTGTTCACCGCCATCGTCGGCACAATGGGCGCGAAATTCGTCATCGACCTGATGGATACGGACCAGACCTCGCCCGATCTCGAGCTGCCGAGCTGGATCGTCTATGCCTGCATCCCGCTCGGCTCCTACCTGATGTGTTTTCGTTTCCTGCAGGTGGCGTGGCATTTCTGGCGCAGCGGCGAATTGCCTCATCATGATCCCGGACAGGTTGAAGGCGTGATCGAAAGCCCGGCAGCCGCCAAGGGCGCAAGCCGATGAACGCGCTGATCATCTTCGCCCTGCTGATCGCGCTGATGCTGACCGGCATGCCGATCTCGATCGCGCTCGGCCTCACCGTCCTGACCTTCCTGTTCTTCATGACGCAGGTGCCGATCGAGGCCGTGGCGCTGAAGCTGTTCACGGGGATCGACAATTTCGAGATCATGGCGATTCCCTTCTTCATCCTCGCCGGCAATTTTCTCACGCATGGCGGCGTGGCGCGGCGCATGATCCGGTTCGCGACCACGCTGGTCGGTCATTGGTATGGCGGGCTCGGTCTCGCCTCGGTGGTCGCCTGCGCGCTGTTCGCCGCCTTGTCCGGCTCCTCGCCGGCGACCGTCGTCGCCATCGGCGCGATCATGCTGCCGGCCATGGTGAAGGCGGGATTCCCGAACCGCTTCGGCGCCGGCGTGGTCGCCACCTCCGGCGCGCTCGGCATCCTGATCCCGCCGTCGATCGTCATGGTGATCTACGCGGTCGCCACCGGCGGCTCGATCGCGCTCGATCCGGCCGGACGGCGCGTGCTGTCGGCATCCGTCGGCCAGCTGTTCATGGCCGGGGTCATTCCCGGCCTGATGCTCGCGGCGATGCTCGGCGCCACCACCTTCTATCGCGCCTGGAAGAACGATTATCCGCGCATGCCGCGCGCGAGCTGGTTCGAATGCTGGCGTGCCTTCCGAGAATCCATCTGGGGCCTGCTGCTCGTCGTCATCGTGCTCGGCGGCATCTATGCCGGCGTGTTCACGCCGACAGAGGCGGCGGCGATGAGCGCGGTCTATGCCTTCTTCATCGCCGTATTCGTCTACCGCGACATGAGTCTCCGCGACGTGCCGCGCGTGCTGCTCGCCTCCGCCAATATGAGCGCGATGATTCTCTACATCATCACCAACGCGGTGCTGTTCTCCTTCCTGATGACGCACGAGCAGATCCCGCAACTGATGACGTCGTGGATCGTCAATTCCGGCGTCGGCATGATCGGCTTCCTGCTGTTCGTGAACGTCCTGCTGCTTGCCGCCGGCAACGTGATGGAGCCGACCTCGATCGTCCTGATCACGGCCCCCCTGCTCTTTCCGATCGCGGTGAAGCTCGGCGTGCACCCGGTGCATCTCGGCATTCTCATGACCGTCAACATGGAAATCGGGATGTGCCATCCGCCGGTCGGCCTCAATCTCTACGTCGCCTCCGGCATCGCCAAGATGGGCATCACCGAGCTTACCGTCGCGGTCTGGCCCTGGCTCGTCACGATGCTCGTCTTCCTCGGGATCGTCACCTATGTGCCCGAGCTTTCGCTGTGGCTTCCGCGGCTGCTCGGCATGCTGTGATTGACCCGTCGGCGCGCCGCCGCTAGCTTCGTGGCAATGGGGATGGAGTTCCCCGAAACCGCCGGCGACGGCTGATGACTCCTGCCGCGTGCTCTTTGCGGTCGGAATCCGTCCAAGGACCCACCGCGAGGTGGGTTTTTTGTTGGACTCGTTCCGGTGAAAGGACACCTATGGCTTATCTCATCGTTTTTCTCGGCGGCGGCATCGGCGCCGCATTGCGCCACTTCATCAACATCGCCGCGGCGCGCTTCGTCGCCTCCGCATTTCCCTACGGCACCTTTTTCATCAACGTCACCGGATCTTTCGTCATGGGCATGGTGGCCGCCTATTTCGCCTTCAAGGGCGACGCCTCCCAGCACTGGCGGCTGTTCCTGACCACCGGCATTCTCGGCGGCTACACCACCTTCTCCACCTTCTCGCTCGATGCCGCGCTGCTCTATGAGCGCGGGGAGGCCAGCCTTTGCCTGCTCTATGTGGCCGGCTCCGTCGTGCTGTCGATCGCGGGCCTGTTCGCCGGCCTCGCGCTCGTGCGTCATTTCGCCTGATCGGCCCGCAAG
This sequence comes from Pseudorhodoplanes sp., assembly GCA_035548355.1. Taxonomy (GTDB): domain Bacteria; phylum Pseudomonadota; class Alphaproteobacteria; order Rhizobiales; family Xanthobacteraceae; genus Pseudorhodoplanes. The sequence goes on along the minus strand of DASZTD010000045.1, from coordinate 1,928 downwards.
GCCCAGTCCATCGCGCTGATGCCGAGCTTGCGCAGCAGGGTCCGGTCACGATCCGCCGGCGGGTTCGGCGTCGTCAGAAGCTTCGGACCGTAGAAGATCGAGTTGGCGCCGGCGAGGAAGCACAAAGCCTGCAGCTCCTCGCTCATGTCCTCGCGCCCCGCCGAAAGCCGCACCATCGAGCGCGGCATGGTGATCCGCGCGGCGGCGATCGTGCGCACGAAGTCGAACGGGTCGAGCGGCGGCGCCTTCCTGTCCCCCGTCGCCAGCGGCGTACCCTCGACCCGCACCAAGAGGTTGATCGGCACGCTTTCCGGATGCTGCGGCAGGCTCGCGAGCGCGGCGATCAGCCCGGCGCGATCCTCCGCGTCCTCGCCCATGCCGACAATGCCGCCGCAGCAGACATGGATGCCGGCCTCGCGCACCGCCGCCAGTGTGTCGAGCCGGTCTCGATAGACGCGCGTGGTGATGATCTCGCCGTAGAATTCCGGCGAGGTGTCGAGATTGTGGTTGTAGTAATCGAGGCCCGATTCCTTCAGCCGCCGCGCCTGCGCCGGCGTGAGCATGCCGAGCGTCGCGCAGGTCTCGAGCCCGAGCCCGCGCACGCCCTCGACCATCGCGCAGACCGCGTCGAGATCGCGTTCCTTCGGCGTGCGCCAGGCCGCCCCCATACAGAAGCGGCTCGCGCCCGCCTCCTTCGCCGCCCGCGCCTCGCGCAGCACGGCATCGAGCGGCATCAGTTTCTCGGCCCGCACGCCGGTCTCGTAATGCACGCTCTGCGGGCAATAGGCGCAATCCTCCGGACAACCGCCGGTCTTGATCGACAGCAGGGTGGAAATCTGCACCTCGGCCGGATCGAACCAGGCGCGGTGCACGCTCTGCGCCCGGAACATCAATTCCGGAAAAGGCAGGGCGAGGATCGCTGCGACCTGTGCGCGCGTCCAGTCATGGCGGATCGAAGATTGGGGGCTTGGGATATGTTCGGCGGGCTGCATGGGCCCACCATATCGCCCGCGGCGCGGCGGGCAAGCCGCGGTCAGCTCTCGCGGGCGGGCCGCGCGCGCGGCGCCCGCCGCCGTTTCATCTTCAGCCGGCGCGCGGTGCGGGGACGCGGCCGGGTGCCGAACAGATCGCGCGAGGAGGACGGCGAGCCGAGAATGCGCACCAGCGCGGCAAGCGCGTCCAGCGAATCCTCCGGCAGATACCGTCGCACGTCCCTCATGCGGCCGACTCGGCCCGCATCCTGCTGTCATAATCAATCCGGAAAATTTTTACGATCTGTCATAATTGTGGATGGCTCGATTGCAGGGTCCCTCAGCACTCCCCTGGCGCACAGGTCGTGCCATTTCGCGGACACATCATCCATCGCCCGGCACATTTCCGCGTATGACTTGCCGGCCGCCCGCGCCTGGAGCCCCGCGTGCAACTGAGCTTTCACGTCCTCCGGCACGAAATCCCAGAAGCGGCCGAAACATCGTTCGAAATCCCCGACGCAGGCTCGTGCGCGCATGCAGCCCTTGCTTCCGCAGAATTTCCAGAATCCGAAAAAGGTGCAGAGAGAACGTCGTCCTTCCTCTCGTAGCGCATTGTCCGGCCCGCGCCGCAGCTCGCGCAGGCGAGGCTCTTCGAGCCGCCCCTTGTTTCGGTACCGATTCGCGGTGCGGCGTTTCGCCCGGGCCTGCGGTACATTTCGGTTTTCAGACATGCATCCTCCTTCTCGCGGCGCGCTCGCGCCCGAGTTTTGCAGCGACCCCCTCGGTCTGTCCGCGTGCCTAAACGGCCTGCAGGTCCGAGGGGATGGAGCGCCACAAGGCGCATCCAACCAGAGGCCGCCTCCATTCGCGGAGGCGGCGCGCCCGTTTCGCCGGGCGCACGCCTTGCGGCGCTCCATCGCGGCTCTTTTCCCCGCTCCGTACGGGTACCGGCTCCGG
>DASZTD010000044.1:0-22314 GCA_035548355.1 Pseudorhodoplanes sp. | reverse complement strand
CCAACTAGCTAATCAGACGCGGGCCGATCCTTCAGCGATAAATCTTTCCCCGTAAGGGCGTATCCGGTATTAGCCCAAGTTTCCCTGGGTTGTTCCGAACTGAAGGGCACGTTCCCACGTGTTACTCTCCCGTCTGCCGCTCCCATTGCTGGGCGCTCGACTTGCATGTGTTAGGCCTGCCGCCAGCGTTCGCTCTGAGCCAGGATCAAACTCTCAAGTTGGATGAGATTGATCTCAGCTGATCACACGTTTCGCTGGTGTCGCTTTCGCGACGCCATCTTTGACGAGGTCCATCACCTGAACCGATTGCTCGGTTCAGTACGATGTACCTTGAAACGTAGACCGCCGAAGTATTCTCGTCCGGCCGCCCTTCTCTCGTGAGAGCAAGCTCTCCCGATCGAGGAAGCGGCCCGCAAGGACTCCGCCGTCCACGTTTCTCTTTCTTCCGATTTACTTTTCAAACAGCCCGGGACCGGGAGGTCCCACCCCCGTTGGACCGGAGGCCTTCCACAAGCGTCGAAGCAAGCCGCCTCCGAAAACGATCGGAAGCTTATTCACTGTGTAAGTGAGATGCTTCGAGAGGCGCGCCATCGCGCCCAGAGGCGGGGCGGCGAGCCGTATGGCGCGTATATAGGAGGGCCGCGCGTTTTCTGTCAACACAGAACCGTCATGAAACGGAGAAAAAACGCAGCCTGCTTCGATTTTCTCGACTACGTATATAGTCGTGCTCCGCCGCAGCGGGAGGGGGCGACCGCATGGGCAGATGCCGCACTCAAGCCACATTCCTCCGCCGTTCTCTGCGGGTGGGGAAAGCCCTTCCGGTCCGGGGGGGGTCGGCCTGATGCTCCCAGGACGTTGTTTTGCGAGGGGAATCGGTCATTGATAGACCGCCCTTCACGGCAACGATGGGCCACGGCCAGAAAGACTTGTTGTCGTGCTTCCGCCTCCATTCCGGCGGGACTTCATTTGGCCTAACGCGCGTTGCGGGACAGGGGACGGCGAGCTTGGACGGCAGGCGCGGACAATACCGGACCGAGTCCGATCTGATCGACCTCGGCAACGAGCCGCCGCTGTCCGTCGACGGCGGCGAAGACGGCGTGATCGATCGCCGCCGCGTCTCGGTTCAATGGTTTTCCGGAACGATCCTGACCGGCCTTTGCGGCGCGGCCCTCATGGGCGGCGCCGTTTTCACGTCGCTCGACGGTGAAGCGCATTTCGCGGCGCTTCCGGAGCGGGTCGAAAGCGCGCTGCGCGGCGCGATCGGGAGCATCGGCGAACGTCTGACCGGATTGCGCAAAGCCGACAGGCTGCCGCCGCCCGGAGAATCGAGCGGCGCGCGTCAGGTGATCCGCGTGTCGATGACCAGCCGCTCCGGCAATCGCGAGATCGTGCGCGTGCGGCCCTTCGTGCGCGTCTCGGCGAACCTGTCGATGTCGCTGTCCGAACTTTCCGCGAACATTCCGCCCTTCAATCCGCAAAAGCTGCTCGCCGATTCCGGCGACACCCCCGACGCAACCGCAGCAGCCGCCGCTCCCGGCGCGAGCGCGGAGCCGGACGCCGAAGTCTCCTTCGTGATGCGCGACCTCGGCCCCCTGATGCCGCGCCTGAAGGTCGCGAGCACGACGTCGATCGACGACGTGATGACGCGTGTCCGCGAGATTGCCGGGCCTTCCGCCGCCCCGAAAACATCCTACGCCGTCGCAGGCATCGAGCCGACCGGACAGCTTGCCTATGCGCCCGAGAACGGCGCCGATCCGTATCGTGGGTTCGAAGCGCGCATCGTTCCGGAAAACATCACGCTGCTGCCGAAAAGCTCGAACCAGACGACGGGCGGCAATTCCTGGAACGAGCGCACGGTCACGGCGAAGAAGAACGACAGCATTACGACGATCCTGCGCGACCTCGGTGCGACGCCGGAAGAAGCCAAGGCGATCGCCGCGACGCTGGGCTTGCGCGGACGCGACGGCGCGCTGAAGGAAGGCAACAAGGTCCGCGTGCTGCTGTCGGCGATGCCGGGCTCCCCGCGCCAGCAGGCCGTACGCGTGATCGTCGCGAACGAAAGCGCGGTCGAGGCGGTCGTCGCGCTGTCGGATGTCGGCAAATACGTCGCCGTCGACGTGAGCACGATCAACAACACCGAAGTCGCCGACAGCTCGGACGAGGACGATGACGGCTCGGGCGTGCGGCTCTACCAGAGCATTTACGAAACCGCTTTGCGCAACCAGATCCCGCGCTCGGTGATCGACGACATGATCCGCATCTACTCCTACGATGTGGATTTCCAGCGCAAGGCCGCGCCGGGCGACGCCTTCGACGTGCTTTATGCCGGCGAGGAAGAAGGCTCGGGCGGCGACCGCAACAGCGAGGTGCTGTTCGCCTCGCTGAATGTCGGCGGCGAAATGAAGAAATTCTACCGTTACCAGACGCTCGATGACGGCGTGGTCGATTATTACGACGAGACCGGCAAGAGCGCGAAGAAGTTCCTGGTCCGCAAGCCCGTGTCCGACGGCATCATGCGATCTTCCTTCGGTGTGCGGCGCCATCCGATCCTTGGCTACACCAAGATGCATACCGGCGTGGACTGGGCTGCGCCCACCGGCACCCCGATCTTCGCGTCCGGCAACGGCGTGGTCGAGAAAGTCGGATGGGAATCGGGCTACGGAAAATACGTCCGTCTGCGTCACGCCAACGGCTACGAGACAGCTTACGGCCACATGACGGCCTTCGCGCGCAACATGGACGTCGGCACGCATGTGCGTCAGGGTCAGGTCATCGGCTTCGTCGGTTCGACCGGCCTGTCCACCGGCGCGCATGTCCACTACGAAATTCTGGTCAACGGCCGCTTTGTCGATCCGATGCGCATCAAGCTGCCGCGCGGCCGTTCGCTCGAAGGCGCGATGCTCGCGAGCTTCGAGCAGGAGCGCGACCGGCTCGACGGCATGATGTCGGGCAAGCCCGCGCGCGTCGCGCAGAGCGGCCGCTAGCCAATCAAATTTTTCTCAAAAGAAAGGGCCAACCCGTGAGCCTGATCGAACCCGGCGAAGCCCATTACGAAATCCGGACCAGCCGGCTGTGGGCCCTGCTCCACCTGCAGATGACGCATTTCTTCTTTCCCCAGCGGGTCGCCGCCGACAAGCACGGCATCTCCTCGCGCAGCACGACATTCTGGCTCACCCCATGGGCGCGAAACGAAGAGCACATGCCGATGACGCATGTCGCAGAAATCGAACACGACCGCGGGCTGATCTGGGATTCGCTGCGCGTGGAAAGCTCCGGCGGCATCGATCCGATGATCGTGCCGGGATTGCCCAAGGGCGCGACCAACGCCTTCGTCGCGCATGTCCGCCAGTTGATGAACAAGTGACGCAACCACGCTCGCCGGTTCTCGCCGGGGCGCGTCGAAATTGCGCTTATCCGATCGCTTCGTTTGTGCATTAGATGGACCGCGCCTGTTCCGGCGCGGTTCCTCGGGCGCACGGGATGGAGCACTCCGCACAGACAGCGATATTGCGGCGGCTTGGCGTCGCGGGCCTGTGGCTCGCGATCGTTGCGGCGCTGGTCGCGATCTATTCGATCCGGATCGGCTTTCCGGTCTATTGGCACCCCGACGAGCCGACCAAGGTGCCGCAGATCATGAGCGGCGGATACAATTTCAATCACCCCCAGCTTCTCCTACGCCTCACCGCCATTTCGAAATGGCTGCTCGGCGGCGCCGATATTCCGCATGACGTCGCGCTTGCCGGACGCGCCGTCAGCATGATCTGCAGCGCGCTCGCCGCCGCGGCATTCGGCCTGTTGCTCGCGCGCCCGTTCGGCATCGCATTCGGAATCGCGGCGGCTTTGCTGATCGGCCTGTCGCCACTCGTCTACGAGAATGCGCACTATTTCAAGGAAGACGCGACACTCCTGTTCGCGATCAGTCTGGTTCTGCTTGCGCTGCAGATCGCCGAGGAAAAATTCTCGATGGCGCACCTCGGACTGCTCGGCGCGGCCGCGGGACTGGCCATCGCTGCGAAATATATCGGCGTCCTGATGGTGCTGCCGGTTGTCACGCTGCTCGTGGTGAAGCGCGCCTCACCGTTGCAATGGGCAATCGTTATCGGTTCGCTGCTCGCGGTCGTGCTTGCGGTCAATTATCCGGCGCTGAACAGACTGGACGAGGTTGCGACCGCGTTCACGCGCGAATGGGGCCGCGTCACCGCCGGCCAGGGACCCGCAATCCGCGATTTCCGCTCTCCGAAAATCCTGCTGACACTCTGGAACACCCTGCCGGCCATCGCGATCGCACTCTGGATCGTCTGCCTCGCGGTACGCCTGCGGCGTCTTCCCGGCACCGTGACCGCGTGGGCAATCGCGTTCATGCCGCTCGTCTTTCTGGTTGCTCTCCAGATGTCCGTGATCAAAGTCGACCGCTACGCCTTGCCGGCTGCAGCGATGATGCTCGCTGCGGCGGTGTGGGTCTGCGCAGAGATCAGCCGCGACCTCCGCCCACGTCAGGCTGCGGCTTTCCTCGGCATCTGTCTTGTCATCGCCTCGGTCTCCTCGGCGCGGCTCTTCAAAGAGACGTTCGACGGCTATGTCGACGACAACCGCCTGCGCATGATCCAGTGGATCCGCGACAAGCTTCCGTCCGACGCTGTGATCGCCGCGGACCAACTCGCCGGACTGCCCGATCCGGACAATTTTGCATTCGATCCTTCGATTCCGCCGCTGCCGCAAAAGGTGATCCGCCAGGGAGCCTTTCTCGGCGACACCGCGACGATCGAAAGCCTGCGCGCGGCCGGTGTGACCCATGTGGTCGTGCGGATGCCGGCGGAATTCGACTTCAGGCAGGAGAGGCCGACACTGCGGCAGAAGTTCTATCTGCGCCTTTATGCGGATGCGAAGCCGGTTCGGATCTACATCGCAAACGGCCCGGTGCGTCGTCCCGCGCCGGTGAACTTACGCCTCTACGATATCCGGATGTGACGGAAGCGGCGCGTCACGCCGCTTCCTTGATGGCCTGACCGTTGAACGTCAGGCCCTGCTTGCCGGCCGACACCTTCACGGCGTCGCCGTCCTTCACCTTGCCGGACAGGATCAATTCGGCGAGCGGATCCTGAAGCGATTTCTGAATCACGCGCTTCAACGGCCGCGCGCCATAGGCAGGGTCGTAGCCCTTCTCGGCGATGTATTCGCGCGCACCCGCATCGAGCGTCACCGTGATTTTGCGCTCGTCGAGCAGCGACTGCAGGCGCTTCAGCTGGATATCGACGATGCGCCCCATCTCGCTGCGCTGCAGGCGATGGAACAGGATGATCTCGTCCACGCGGTTGAGGAATTCCGGCCTGAACGCCGCGCGCACGATCCCCATCACCTGATCGCGGACGCTGTCGACGTCCTCGCCTTCCTTCAGGTTGACGAGGAATTCAGCGCCGAGATTGGAGGTCATGATGATCAGCGTGTTGCGGAAATCGACCGTGCGGCCCTGCCCGTCGGTGAGCCGTCCGTCGTCGAGCACCTGCAGCAGCACGTTGAACACGTCCGGGTGCGCCTTTTCGATCTCGTCGAACAGGACGACCTGATAGGGCCGGCGCCGTACCGCTTCGGTCAGCGCGCCGCCTTCCTCGTATCCGACATAGCCCGGAGGCGCGCCGATCAGCCGCGCGACCGAATGCTTCTCCATGTATTCCGACATGTCGAGGCGAACGAGCGCGGTCTCGTCGTCGAAAAGAAACTCGGCCAGTGCCTTGGTCAGCTCGGTCTTGCCGACGCCGGTGGGCCCTAAGAACATGAACGATCCGATCGGCCGGTTGGGATCCTGTAATCCCGCGCGCGCGCGGCGCACCGCCGTCGATACCGCGCGCACCGCGTCGGCCTGGCCGACGACACGCTGGCCGAGTTGCTCTTCCATGCGCAGAAGCTTTTCCTTTTCCCCCTCGAGCATCTTGTCCACCGGGATGCCGGTCCAGCGCGAGACCACTTGCGCGACGTGATCGGCGGTCACCGCCTCCTCGACCATCGCGCCCTTGGCGCTCGATCCCTCGATCGCCTTGAGCCTCTTTTCCAGCTCGGGGATCTTGCCGTAGGCGAGTTCGCCGGCGCGCTGATACTCGCCGCGCCGCTGCGCATTGGCAAGCTCGACGCGCAACTGATCGAGTTCGCTCTTGAGCTTCTGCTCCTCCGATAACTTCTCCTTTTCGGCTTTCCAGCGCGCGGTGAGATCGGCCGATTGCTTCTCCAGCTCGGACAATTCCTGCTCGAGATTCTTCAGCCGCAGGCGTGACCCCTGATCGCTTTCCTTTTTCAGAGCTTCCTGTTCGATCTTCAGCCGCACGATCTCACGATCGATCGTGTCGAGTTCTTCCGGCTTCGAATCGACCTGCATTTTCAGCCGTGCTGCCGCCTCATCGACCAGGTCGATGGCCTTGTCAGGCAGGAAGCGGTCGGTGATGTAACGGTTCGACAGGGTTGCAGCCGCGACGAGGGCACTGTCGGTCACGCGCACGCCGTGGTGCTGCTCGTACTTGTCTTTCAGGCCGCGCAGGATCGAGACCGTGTCCTCGACCGTCGGTTCGCCGACGAACACCGGCTGGAAACGACGCGCCAGCGCCGCGTCCTTCTCCACATGCTTGCGGTACTCGTCGAGCGTGGTCGCGCCGATGCAATGCAGCTCTCCGCGCGCGAGCGCGGGCTTAAGCAAGTTCGATGCGTCCATCGCGCCGTCGGTCTTCCCCGCTCCGACAAGCGTATGCATCTCGTCGATGAACAGGATGATGCCGCCCGCCGCGGAGGTGACCTCCTGCAGCACGGCCTTCAGCCGCTCCTCGAATTCTCCCCGGTATTTCGCGCCGGCGATCAGGGCGCCGAGATCGAGCGCGAGCAGGCGCTTGTCCTGCAGGCTCTCGGGCACGTCGCCGTTGACGATGCGCAGCGCCAGCCCCTCCACGATCGCGGTCTTGCCGACGCCGGGTTCGCCGATCAGCACCGGGTTGTTCTTGGTGCGCCGGGACAGGACCTGGATGGTACGCCGGATTTCCTCGTCGCGGCCGATGACGGGATCGAGCTTGCCCTCGCGCGCGGCCTGCGTCAGGTCGCGGGCATATTTCTTCAGCGCGTCATAGGCGTTTTCCGCCGTCGCCGAATCGGCGGTGCGCCCGCCGCGCAGCGAATTGATCGCGGTGTTGAGGCTCTGCGGATTGACGCCCGCCTTGGCGAGAATTCGTCCCGCCTCGGCATCCTTCTCCAGCGCCAGCGCGAGCAGGAGAAGTTCGGCGGTGACGAAGGAATCGCCCTGCTTCTTCGCCGCTTTCTCCGCGGTATCGAACACGCGCGCGAGCTGCGGGGAGAGATAAATCTGACCGCTTCCGCCGGACACCTTCGGCAGCTTCCCAAGCGCCGCCTCGACCTCGCGCAGCGCCTCGCGCGAACGGCCGCCGGCGCGTTCGATCAGGCCCGCGGCGAGACCTTCCGGATCGTCGAGCAGGACCTTCAACAAATGTTCGGGGGTAAATTGCTGGTGCCCCTCGCGCAAAGCGAGAGACTGCGCCGATTGCACGAAACCGCGCGAGCGCTCGGTAAATTTCTCAAAGTCCATGTCTGCTCCCTCGGCCTGTCCCGCAGCCCCTAAGGCGCTGGCGAAACATCGTCATTGGGTCGTTGCCCTGCCGCCCTGATCTGGGTCAAGCGGCGGTGGGTGGCGAACCCCGAAGGCATCCGCCGGTGGATATGTAAGAAGGCGGCCAAGGCCGGGAAGTCCCCGGCCGCTAATTTTCGTGGCCTTGGCCCTGCCGCGGGGTTAACAAGACCCAGACGCATGGCCCGCATCCGCTCCATCTACCGCTACCCCGTGAAGGGGCTTTCCCCCGAGCAATTGAGCACGGCCATGCTGTCCGCCGGCCAAACAATCGCCGGGGACCGCCTTTATGCAATCGAGAACGGCGCAAGCGGGTTCGATCCGGCGCAGCCGCGCCATTTCCCGAAGGCGCGCTTCCTGATGCTGATGAAGAACGAGCGGCTGGCGGCGCTCGATACCCGCTACGAGGACGCCTCCACGACCCTGACCATCCGCAGGAACGGCGAGGTCGTCGCGCGCGGCGACCTTTCTACCGAGGCGGGCCGCAAGGCCATCGAGACCTTCTTCGCGGGCTATTGCGCCGATGAATTGCGCGGCCCGCCGAGAATCCTGCAGGCGGCGGGTCACAGCTTTTCCGATGTCGCCGCCAAGGTGGTCTCGATCATCAATCTCGCTACCGTCGCGGCGATCGAGAACGCGGCCGGCGTCCCGGTCGATCCTCTCCGCTTTCGGGCTAATCTCTATGTCGAGGACTGGTCTGCCTGGGCCGAATACGACCTCCCCGGCCGCACGATCGCGATCGGCGGCGCCCGGCTCAAGGTTTTGAAACGGATCGTGCGCTGCGCGGCGACGAACGTCGAACCGCGCACCGGAATCCGCGACCTCCAGATTCCCGAAACCCTGATGAAAACCTTCGGCCATATGGATTGCGGGATCTACGCCGAGGTGACCCGGGGCGGCACCATCGCGCCGGGAGACGCGCTTCAGGCGTGAGGCTTGCCCGCCTCTCCTTTCGGGGCAAATCTAGCGCAGGCGATTCGCTGGCGGGCAAGCGCAAGCCATGACCTCGCTTCGGCTCTCACTTTGTCTCGCCGTGCAGGTGGCGGCGGTTGTCCTGTTCGCTGCGCCGGCCCGCGCCGACCTGCGAATCTGCAACCGCACGAGCTACGTCGTCGATGCGGCGATCGCGATCGAGGACAAGGGCGCGGCGACAAGCCGCGGCTGGTTTCGCGTCGATCCAGGAGGCTGCGTGACCGCCATCGAAGGCGCCGTCACCGGCGACGATTTTTTCGTACATGCGCGCGTGCCGCCGGTCTATGGGGAAGCGCCGTCTGCGCCCGCGCAGGCGACCTATTGCGTCGGCACCGACCGTTTCACGTTGACGCGGCCGCGAAATTGCGGCGGCGGGCAGTCGCCGGCCGGCTTTACACGGGTGAGGCCGACCGAGACCGAACGGGGACTTGCCATCTATCTCGCGGAGGAAGCCGAATATACCGACGCGCAGGCTCACGACGCGGGCATCCAGCGCCTGCTTGTGGTCGCTGGCTATGACGCCAATCCGATCGACGGCATCCGCGCATCGAAAACCGACAACGCCATCGCGCAATTTCTCAGGGACAACGGCCTGCCGCCGACATCGGCGGGCCGCACCGACTTCTTTTCCATCCTGCTCGACGCCGCGCAAAAGCCGGGCATCGGTTTTTCCTGGTGCAACGACGTCAACGCGACGGTGATGGCGGCGATCGGCATCGAGGACGGCGATGGCATTCTCACGCGCGGCTGGTATCGCGTCGAGCCCGGCAAATGCGTGCGGCCAGACATCACCGGCCGCCCGACGCGGCTTTATTCCTACGGCGAGGCCGTCGATGCCGACGGCCTGCCGCTGAAACGCGGGGGCGCGCCGCTCGCCTGGGGCGGCGACGTGACGCTCTGCACGCGCAACGTCAAGTTCGAATTGACCGAGCGCGACGATTGCGCCGCCAAGGGGCTCGCGGCAACGGGATTCGCCCGCGTCGAATTCAACGCCCGGGCGGCCATTGTGCGGTTCAATTAGGCAGGCTAGTCACGCCCGATGACCAAGCGTGCCTTCGCCCATGTCGAGACCTGGGTCTTCGATCTCGACAACACCCTTTATCCGCACCACCTCAATCTCTGGCAGCAGGTGGATGAACGGATCCGCGACTATATCGCTGCTTTCCTGAAGGTGACGAAGGACGAAGCGTTCCGCGTACAGAAGGATTACTATAAGCGTTACGGCACCTCGATGCGCGGGCTGATGACCGAGCACGGAATGAAGCCGGACGATTTTCTCGATTTCGTCCACCAGATCGATCATTCGCCGCTCGAACCCGACGCCGAACTGGGCACGGCGCTGGAGAAGCTTCCCGGCCGCAAGCTTATCCTCACCAACGGAACGCGCGCGCATGCCGACGCGGTCATGCGGCGGCTTGCCATCCATGACCATTTCGAGGACGTGTTCGACATCATGGCCGCCGAGCTTGAACCGAAACCATCGCCGCGCACCTATGACCGCTTTCTCAAGGCGCATGGCGTCGATCCGGAAAAGGCGGCGATGTTCGAGGATCTCGCGCGCAACCTGGAGGTGCCGCACGCGCTCGGAATGACCACCGTCCTCGTTGTCCCGCAGCATACCCGGGAAGTGTTCCGCGAAAGGTGGGAGCTGGAGGGACGCGATGCCCCGCATGTCGATCACGTGACCGACAATCTCGCCGCCTTCCTGCAAGGCCTCGTCGGGCCGACGGAGCCCCGGCCGGGGACTTAAGGCTTTCGCAACGCCACCGCCCTAGAACGGGCGGTCATGCAGACCGCAGCGGGCAACATTGCGGGCCATTGCGAGCGGCGCACGCCGGCATCCTGGCCGAACGGCCTCGAAGCGGTCGCGGCGGCGCTTCTTTTCGCGCAAGCAGTCTTTCTCGCCGCCGCCTATGTCAAGGGATACTGGTTCATCGGGCCGGACGGAACGCCGAACGCGACCGATTTCGTCGGCTTCTGGCCGGCGGGGCGGCTCGTGCTCGACGGACAAATCGCCTCGATCTACAACGAAGCCGCGCACAAGGCGGCGGGCGTGGCCGCTGTCGGTCACGATTTTCACGGCACCTATCCGCTCTTCTATCCGCCGCATTACATGCTGCTGATGGCGGCACTGCCGCTTCTGCCCTACACGCTCTCCTATGTCGCCTGGGTCGCGCTGACGCCGGCTCCGTATGTTTTCGTGATCAGCCAGATCGTCGGATGCCGCAGCGGAATCGTGTTCGCGCTCGCCTTCCCGGCGCTGGTCGCGAACGCGATCGTCGGCCAGAACGGCTGCATCACCGCCGCCCTGTTCGGCGGCGCGCTCGCCGCGATGCAGCGACGGCCCGTGCTCGCGGGAATCCTGATCGGACTTCTGACCTACAAGCCACATTTCGGCATTCTTATTCCGCTCGCGCTCGTCGCCTCGCGGCAATGGCGCAGCTTTATCAGCGCGGCGGTCACGGCCGCGGTGCTGATCCTCGTTTCCTGGGGCATTCTCGGTACCGCCGCCTGGAGCGGCTTCTTCGAGGCGATCATGTCCGCCAACAGGAACACCTTGTCGGCAGGAATGCACGATCTCAGCAAGCTGCAAAGCGTGTTCGGGCTCGTGCGGGTGCTGGGCGGCGATGTGCGATTGGCGTGGTTCGTTCAGGCGGGCGCCATGCTGTCGATGGCTGTTTTCGTCTGCGCCGCATGGGCCGGTCCGCAGCCCTTTGCGATGAAGGCGGCCGTTCTTTCGGCCGGCGCCGCGATCGCCTCACCCTACGCCTACATGTACGATCTTGTGCTGCTGGCCGTCCCCCTCGCCTATCTGCTGGCGGACGGCCGCGCCCGCGGATTCTTGCCGGGTGAGATGCCGGGCCTCGCCGCGATCTGCCTGCTGCTTGCCGTCTATCCGCTGGTGCAGCTTCCGGTCGGAGCGATCGCGATGCTCCTGATCGTGGGCATGATCGCGCGCCGCTTCCTCGCGGCGTCGCTCGCCGCGCCGCGGGACGCTCAGGCCGCGCCGATCTGAGAATCGAGCGGACGGGCTTTTTTCGCCGCGTCCGAAGCCGCCGCCGCGCCGCGCTCGAACCCGACCCGCCGATCCACGACATAAAGCGGGCGACGCTTCACCTCGGCATGGATGCGTCCGATATAGAGGCCCATGATGCCGGTCATGAGCATGTTCACGCCGCACAGAAACGAGATCACGACGATGGTCGAGGACCACCCGGTGACAACGTTGCCGCCGAACAGGCGCAAGCCGATGGCATAGAGACCGTAAAGCACCGCGAGCCCGGAAAAGGTCAGCCCGAGCCAAATCGCGAGCTTGAGCGGTGCATCCGAAAAGCCGATCACGCCGCTGACCGCGAGCCGCACCATCTTCCAGAACGGGTATTTGGTTTCTCCGGCGACGCGCGGGGGGCGGTGAAACGTCACCTCCGTCTGGTTGAAGCCGAGCCAGGCGAACATGCCGCGCACGAAGCGATCCTGCTCCGGCATTCCGCGAAAGGCCTGCAGCACCTTGCGGTCGATCAGGCGGAAGTCGCCGACGTCGCGCGGAATATCGACCGAAGAAAGACGGCTCAGCACCTTGTAGAACAGGCCGGCGGTCCATCGCTTAAATCTGCCTTCGCCCTCCCGCGACAAGCGCCGCGCATAGACGATGTCGTATCCGTCCTTCCAGCGCGCGATCATCTGCCGAACTACTTCCGGCGGGTCCTGGAGATCGGCATCCATCACCACCACCGCCGCGCCTTCCGCCACGTCCATGCCGGCGGTGATCGCGATCTGATGGCCGAAATTGCGCGTGAGCTTCAGGTAGCGGTAGCGCGGATTGTCCTTCGCCTTCGCCTCGAGGAAGATCGAGCCGCAGTCGCGCGATCCGTCATCGACAAAAATGGCTTCGGCCGGGCCGTCGAGACTGTCCATCAGCGCATCGAGGCGCTTGAGGAGAACCGGAAGGACCGCCTCCTCATTGTAGATGGGAACGACGATGCTGTAGCGGACGGGCCCGCTCGCCGCGGTCTCTGGCATCGCGGCAGGCTATGACGGCCCTGTTAATAAGCCGTTTAGATTCGGCGCGCTCCATCGGTCACGTTGCGGGCAGAATTTGCGCGGCGGCGAGCGCGATCCCTATGCCGGCGATGCCCCCGCCGACCAGGCGCAGCGGGGCGGGGTCGCTCCCGGCATCGCGCAAGGTGCGCGCCGCCATCATGGCCGCGATTCCGACAGCGGCCTGGATCGCCGCCAGTCCCGCAAGGTAGGCGTAAAGTGGCGCCCTCTCGGCGCCGAAAATGGATTCGCCGAAGGCATATCCGTTGAGGAGTCCGGCGACCGCGAAAATCGCCGCGGCGGGGCCGAACGCGAAGCCGCCGCCGCGCAGCAGCACGGCCCCGAGCACGATTACGCCGAGCGCGGTCATCATGTCCGCCCCCGCGAGCGTCACCCCCTGCACATGCGCGGCGACGCCTGCCGCCATCGCGACGACGAAGCCGATCACCAGGCCGGCGCCGAGGCGCTGCCCGGCGGCGAGGCACCCGACGGCGACGATGGTCGCGAGATGGTCGAGGCCGATCACCGGATGCCCGAGGCCGGACAGCAGGCCCTGCGCCAACGTCGCCGGCATCCGTCCGCCCATCAGGTGATGGGCCAGCGCAGGGTCCGCGGCAACAAGGCAGAGCATGATGACGATTGCCAAAAAGCCCGACCGCGCGCGCATGCTATCCTCCTCTGTTGGTCGCATCATAGCGCGTCGCGCAAGAAACGCCCCTCCCCTCGCCGTGACAGAGATGATAATGAGGGCGCCTTCTCCCGAGGTTTCCATATAACGCGGATCGCTCATGTCTCACTCCAGCCTCGCCAAAATCATCGACGACGCTTTCGAAAAGCGCGACCAGGTCAATTTCGGCACCGCGGGCGAGATTCGCGACGCGGTCGAGACCGCCATCGAGCTGATGGATTCGGGCAAGGCGCGGGCGGCGGAAAAGCAGCCGGACGGCTCCTGGAAGGTCAACCAGTGGCTGAAGAAGGCGTTGCTGCTTTCCTTCCGTCTCAACGATTCGGCGGTGATCGAAGGCGGCCCCGGCCACGCGACGTGGTGGGACAAGGTGCCCTCAAAATTCGACCGCTGGGGCGAGAACCGGTTTCGCGACGCGGGCTTTCGTGCCGTGCCGGGAGCGATCGTGCGGCGCTCGGCCTATATCGCGCCGAACGTGATCCTGATGCCGTCCTTCGTGAATATCGGCGGCTATGTCGATTCTGGCACGATGATCGACACCTGGGCCACGGTCGGCTCCTGCGCGCAGATCGGAAAGAATTGCCACATCTCCGGCGGCGCCGGAATCGGCGGCGTGCTCGAGCCTTTGCAGGCCGGTCCCGTCATCATCGAGGACAATTGCTTCATCGGCGCGCGCGCAGAGGTCGCCGAGGGGGTGATCGTGCGCGAAGGCTCAGTATTATCAATGGGAGTCTATCTCGGCGCATCGACGACGATCATCGACCGCGAGACCGGCGAGACGATGCGCGGGGAAGTGCCGCCCTATTCCGTCGTTGTCTCCGGTACGATGCCCGGCAAGCCGATGAAGAACGGCCAGCCGGGGCCGGGTCTTTACTGTGCCGTGATCGTCAAGCGCGTGGACGAGAAAACCCGCTCGAAAACCAGCATCAACGACCTGCTGCGGGACTAACATGCCCGATCCTGTCGAGATTGCGCGAGACCTCATCCGCTGCCCCTCGGTAACGCCCGCGGATGCCGGGGCGCTCGGCGTGCTGGAGAAAATCCTGCGCGGCGCGGGTTTCCGCTGCGAGCGGGTCACGTTCTCGGAGCCGGGGACGGCGGATATCGACAATCTCTACGCGCGCATCGGCGAGAGCGCGCCGCACCTCGTCTTCGCCGGCCATACCGACGTGGTGCCGGCCGGGCATGAGGCGGCGTGGTCGCATCCGCCTTTCGGCGGCGAGATCAAGGACGGGCTGCTGTTCGGCCGGGGCGCCGTTGACATGAAGGGCGGCATCGCCGCGTCCGTCGCAGCCGTGCTTGACTATCTGGCCGCCAACGGGGGAAGGCCGAAAGGCTCCATCTCCTTTCTCGTCACCGGCGACGAGGAAAGCGTCGCCGTGAACGGAACGGTCAAGCTCGTCACATGGGCGGCCGAGCGCGGCGAAAAATTCGATCATTGCATCCTGGCCGAGCCGTCCTGCCGCGTCATGCTGGGCGACACGATCAAGATCGGGCGGCGCGGCTCACTCAACGGAACGCTGATCGTCACCGGCCGGCAGGGGCACGTCGCCTATCCGCAGCGCGCCGAAAACCCCATTCGCGGCCTCGTGGAGTTGATCGCCGGGCTGCAGGCGCAGCCGCTCGATCACGGGTCGAAACTGTTCGATCCCTCGCATCTCGAATTCACCTCCGTCGATGTCGGCAACAAGACCGTCAACATCATCCCGGGCGAGGCTCGCGCGCGCTTCAATATCCGCTTCAACGACAATCACACGCACGAATCGCTGAAGACGCTGCTGTCGCGGCGTGCGGAGACGATCTCCGCCGGCCGCATCCGTTTTGCCTTTCAGTTCGAGCCTTCCAACGCCGACGTGTTCGTGGTCGAGCCGGGCCCCTTCACCGATCTCGTCGCCGGCGCGGTCAAGGAGGCAACCGGGCGGACGGCCGAGCTTTCCACCACCGGCGGCACCTCCGACGCGCGCTTCATCAAGAATTATTGTCCGGTCGTGGAATTCGGCCTCGTCGGCCAGACCATGCATCAGGTTGACGAGCATGTGCCGACGGCCGACCTCGTCGCGCTGACCGCGATCTACCGGCGCATCCTCGACAGATATTTCGGCTGATTCCCGCTCTCCCGAGGGGCCGGCGAAAAGCGGCCGGAAGCGAAACGGCGGATCAGGGGCGGGATCGGCCCTCGCCCGGCACGGCCCCCGCGCGCGAACGGGCGGAGAAAGAATCATAGTCCACGCGCACGAGATAAAGCCCTTCGGGCGGGGCGACCTGGCCGCAGCGCGCCCGGTCGCGCGCCTGCAGCGCGGCGAACAGATCGTCGTCGGTCCACTTGCCGTCACCGACATTGACCAGCGAGCCCACCATCGAGCGCACCTGATTGTGCAGGAAGGAGCGCGCGCAGGCGACGATTCTCACCTCGTCTCCGTCGCGGATCACGTCGAGCTGATCAAGTGTCCTGAGCGGCGACTTGGCCTGGCATTCCGCCGAACGGAAGGTCGTGAAATCGTGCTTGCCGAGAAGGCGCTGCGCCGCCGCGTGCATCGCGGAAGCATCGAGCGGCCTCGGCCAGCGCCAAGCGCGGGCGCGCTCGAGCGCGAGATCGGCGCGGCGGTTGACGATCCGGTAAAGATAGTGCCGCCTCGTCGCCGAGAAGCGGGCATTGAAATCCTCGCCGACGCGCTCGGCCGACAGCACCGCGATCGGTTGCGGCCGTAAGTGAAAATTGAGCGCATCGCGGACGGTGCCGCAATCGTGCTCGCCTTCGAGATCGAAATGGGCCACCTGACCGAGCGCATGCACGCCCGCGTCGGTGCGCCCCGCTCCCTGGACCACGACGCGCTCTCCCGAAAATCGCTCGATCGCGTTCTCGATCTCTCCCTGCACCGAGGCTCCGCCGGGCTGGAATTGCCAGCCGAGGAACGGCCCGCCGTCATATTCGACAATGATCTTGTAGCGCGGCATGTCAGGACAGGCGCGTGCCGCGGGGCAGCGCCGCTCCACGCAGAAATTCGTCGGCCGTCATCGCTCGCGATCCCGCGCGCTGCAATTCGAGGACGCGGACCGCGCCGACGCCGCAGGCAACCGTCAGCTCATCGTCGAGGACGACGCCCGGAGCGCCGCTCCCCTCGCCCCTGGTCGAGCGCAGCACCTTGACGCGCGTTGCCGATCCGTCGGCGTCCATCTCGAACCATGCTCCCGGAAACGGCGACAGGCCGCGGATATGGTTGTGCACCTCCTGCCAAGGCTTCGTCCAATCGATCCGCGTCTCGTTCTTGCCGATCTTTGCAGCGTAGGTGACACCGGCCTCGGCCTGAGGGGCGAGTTGGAGCGCCCCGCGCTCGAGCCCGCCAAGCGCGCGCAGCATGAGGTCGGCGCCCAGACGCGCCAGCAGATCGTGCAACTCGCCGGCGGTCATGTCGGGAGAAATGGCCACGCGCTCGGCCATCGCGACCGGGCCGGTGTCGAGCCCTTCCTCCATTTTCATCACCATCACCCCGCTTTCCCGATCGCCGGCCATGATCGCGCGATTGATCGGCGCGGCGCCGCGCCAGCGCGGCAGGAGCGATGCGTGGAGATTGAAACACCCGAGAGGCGGGGCATCGAGAATCGCCTTCGGCAGAATGAGACCATAGGCGACGACCACCGCGGCATCGGCGCCGTGCGCGCGAAAGGCGGCCTGCGCATCGACGGTCTTCAGCGTCGCCGGCGTCATCACCGGAATGCCGAGGCGCCGAGCCTCGCGCGCGACCGGGGTCTCCTGCATTTCGAGCCCTCGGCGGCCGGCCGGCTTCGGCGCTCGCGTATAGACGGCCGCGACATCGTGACCCGCGCCGACGATCTCGACGAGCGTCGGCACCGCGAAATCCGGCGTCCCCATGAAAACGAGGCGGAGCATGGCGATCACCCCGCCGCGCGCTTGGCTGCCTTGGCGTATTTTTTCAGGACGCGGTCGCGCTTGAGCTTTGAGAGGTGGTCTATGAACAATACGCCGTTGAGGTGATCGACCTCGTGCTGCAGACAGGTCGCGAGAATGCCGGCGGCATGGATCTCCTGCGGCCTTCCCTCGCCGTCGAGATATTTCACCTTCACTTCGGCCGGGCGCTCCACCTCCTCATAATATTCCGGGATCGAGAGGCAGCCTTCCTCGTGCACGTTCTTCTCCTCCGACGACCAGGTGATCTCCGGATTGATGAAGACCTGCGGCGCCTTGGGCTCGTCCTTCTTGGCGAGATCGAGCGTCACCACCCGGCGCGGCTCCCCGATCTGGATCGCGGCAAGCCCGATGCCCGGCGCGGCATACATCGTCTCGAACATGTCCTCGATCAGCTTCCGCAGGCCATCGTCCACCTTCTCCACCGGCGTGGAGACAAGGCGGAGCCTTTTGTCGGGCAGGATGAGGATGTCGCGGAGAGCCATGGACGGCGGATGTAAGGGCTGCTTTCCGAGAGGTCAATTTAGGTGGGTTTAGCTGGCGCTGCGCGCGGAATGTTCGCCCTTCGTTCGCAAAAGCCCCCGAATCGAGGTAGAAGGCTTCCATGCAGATCTTTCTGTCCTACGCGGAATTGCTCGCCCGCGACCCCCTTTTCATGGCCGCCGCCGGCGCGGCGGGGGTCGCCATCCTGGTCGCGGGGGTGATCGGGCTTGCGCTCTTTCTCGTCTTGCGTTCCCGCACCCGCGCGCTGCAAGCGGCCGCGCAGATCGAAGCGCAGGAGGCGCAGGCGCGCATCCTCGAACTGGCCCGGCTGCAGACCGAAACTGCCGGGCGGATCCAGCAGATGGGCTCGATGCTGCATCAGCAGCATTCCGAGTTGCAGCGGTCGGTGAATGAGCGGCTCGATGCGGTGACACAGCGGCTCGGGCAGTCGATGCAGGTCACGACGCAGCAGACCAACGAGCATCTGAACAAGCTCGGCGAGCGGCTTGCGGTCATCGACCGCGCGCAGAAGAACATCACCGAGCTTGCCTCGCAGGTGACCTCGCTGCAAAGCGTGTTATCCAACAAGCAGACACGGGGCGCTTTCGGCCAGGGCCGAATGGAAATGATCATCCAGGACGGCCTGCCGAAGGGCTCGTACGAATTCCAGTACACGCTGTCGAACCGGATGCGGCCCGACTGCGCGATTTTCCTGCCCGATCAGCGCCCGTTGATCATCGACGCGAAATTCCCGCTCGAGGCGGTGACTGCCTATCGTGACGCCGACAGCGAGGAAGGACGCAACGCCGCCGCCAAGCTCCTGCGCCAGCATATCGGCGCGCATGTCGCCGACATCGCCAGGAAATATCTGATCCCGGGCGAGACGCAGGATCTCGCGCTGATGTTCGTGCCTTCGGAATCGGTCTATGCCGAGCTGCATGACGGTTTCGACGACATCGTACAGAAGGCCTATCGTTCCAAAGTCGTGATCGTGTCGCCCTCGCTCCTGATGCTGGCGATCCAGGTGATCCAGCAGATTCAGAAGGACGCGCGGATGCGCGAAGCGGCCGACAAGATTCATGCCGAAGTCGGTCAACTCATGGACGATCTCAAGCGCCTGCACGAGCGGGTGCTGAAGCTGCAGCAGCATTTCGGCCAGGCGAACGAGGACGTGCGCCAGATCCTTATCTCGGCCGAGAAGGTCGAGAAGCGTGCGACCAAGATCAAGGATGTCGATTTTGACGGCGAGGACGACGACCGGCTTGTGCTGGCGCCTCCGCTGCGGCGCGTCGCGGGGGAATAGCTGCGTCGTGGCCGGCAGCGATCGTCACGGCGCCGTGCCATCCTGACCTGGATGCGCCGGGCCAGCCCGCGCGTGACAAACATGAGTGGCGGGACGAATGACAAGATTTGGTGAAAAATCCGGCCGCTTCTCCGATATCCTTGCCGTCTATCTGAAGGCCCGCGTCCTCGTCGTGATGTTTCTGGGCTTTTCGTCCGGGTTGCCGCTCGCACTGTCGGGCTCGACCTTGCTCGTCTGGATGGCCGAATCCGGGGTCGATCTGAAAACCATCGGCCTCTTCGCTTTCGCCGGCACCCCCTACACCGTCAAGTTTCTCTGGGCGCCGGTCGTGGATGCGCTCGATATCCCGCTCCTGTCGCGCCTGCTCGGGAGACGGCGCGGCTGGCTTGTATTCTCGCAGCTGCTGCTAATGGGATCGATCGTGCTGCTTGGAATGACCGATCCCGCCTATTCTCCCTGGCTGGTGGCTCTTGGCGCGCTGCTGGTGGCGACCGCGTCGGCGACGCAGGACATCGTGATCGACGCCTTCCGCGTCGAAAGCCTCGACGAAAGCGAGCAGGCCGCCGGCATGGCCTCCTATGTCGCGGCCTATCGCATCGGCATGCTTGCCTCGACCGCGGGCGCCCTTTTCATGGTGAGTGGCTTCGAGATCTGGGGACTTGGCAAACATGCGGCATGGACGGCCGGTTATGCCGTGATGGCGGCGCTCGTGGTCATTGGCATGATCGCTGCGCTGGCGGCGACGGAGCCAGATCCATCCGGTGGGGCCGAGGCTGAGCACCGCAAGGAAAGACCGCTTGCCCGCCTCGCCGAAACGTCGATCAGCGCCTTCCGTGAATTCCTGTCGCGCGAGATGGCATTCGTGGCGCTCGCCTTTGTGATCCTGTTCAAGCTGACCGACGCGCTGGCCGGCGTGATGACCGCGCCCTTCGTCATCGATGTCGGCTTCACGCGCAACGAATATGCCGCGATCATCAAGGGACTGGGGCTTGCGGCGACGCTCGCCGGCGGTTTTGCCGGCGGCTTCGTCGCGCGCGCCTATCCGCTCGCGACCAGCCTGTGGATCGGCGGCATTCTGCAAGCGGTCGCGAATTTCGGTTTCTCCTGGCAGGCCTTGCTTGGCGCGAGCCTGCCGGCGCTGACACTGGCGATCACGATGGAAAACTTCACCTCGGCGATCGGCACGGTGATTTTCGTGGCCTATCTTTCCGCGCTCTGCCGCAATCCGCTGCACACCGCGACGCAATATGCCCTGCTCACCGCCCTCGCCGCGGTTGGCCGCACCTATCTTTCGGCCGGCGCCGGCTATATCGCGGCAGCGACAGGATGGGTGTGGTTCTTTGCGATCTGCGCGCTTGCGGCAACCCCAAGCATGATCCTGCTTGCCTGGCTGCAGCGGCGCGGACATTTCGACGGCATCGCGGCGAGAGCCTGACGGCGGCTTCCCTTCGTTCGCCGCGGGCGACGTCCGACTTCAAATCGGGGTGCGCTGCCTGATCGCTGCCGAGAGCGTGCCCTCGTCGAGATAATCGAGCTCCCCGCCCACCGGCACGCCATGCGCAAGGCGGGTGACCTTCACATTCGCATTATGCAGAAGGTCGGTGATGTAATGCGCGGTCGTTTGCCCGTCGACCGTGGCGTTGAGCGCCAGCACCACCTCCCTGACCGCCGGATCGTGCGCGCGCGAAACCAGCGCGTCGATCGTCAGATCCTGAGGGCCGATGCCGTCGAGCGGCGAGAGGGTACCGCCGAGCACGTGATAACGCGCATTCAGCGCGCCGGCGCGCTCGAGCGCCCACAGATCGGCAACGTCGGCGACGACGATGATCAGGCCCGCGTCCCGCTTCGGATCGGTGCAGACCGCGCAAGGATTTTGCGAATCGATATTGCCGCAAACGCCGCAGACCACGATCTTGTCACGCGCGGCCTCAAGCGCCGCGGTGAGCGGACCCATCAGCTGCTCGCGCTTCTTGATAAGGTGCAGGGCC
Organism: Pseudorhodoplanes sp.; assembly: GCA_035548355.1. Taxonomy (GTDB): domain Bacteria; phylum Pseudomonadota; class Alphaproteobacteria; order Rhizobiales; family Xanthobacteraceae; genus Pseudorhodoplanes. Next base: position 1,305 of record DASZTD010000044.1, on the reverse strand, counting down.
GCGCGCCGCGCCGAGCGCGGACCGAGGCCCGGCAACCGCGCGAGAAGCTGAATAAGGCGCTCGATTTCCGGTCCGGCGATGGCTTTCGGCATCCTGCGATCTCCGGCCCGCATATTGCGGCCGGAGCGCGGCGGCGCAATGCCCGGCGGGGCGCCTGCACATATAAAATGGCGGCCCGCGCGAGGGGCGCCGAGCTTTGCTTTTGCGGGCGGCGCGCGGGAGGGGAGGATCTCCGGTCTGATCCGATGCGCGGGATGATCGAGCGGACCGACCCTCCCGCCGGTTGGCCCGCCGGACAACCCAACTTTGCCTTGCCTGCGCCCCGCAGCCGATAGATAAGGACGGCGCCGCCGGGAGGCGGCGTTTTGGCGCTCCAGGGCGTGCCGCGCATCTTTACAAGGGAATGCCGGCCCCCTTAGGAGAGTGCAATCCGGAGAGGTGGCCGAGTGGCTTAAGGCGCTCGCTTGGAAAGCGTGTATACGGGAAACCGTATCGCGGGTTCGAATCCCGCCCTCTCCGCCAGTGCTTGCGTCCGACATTTTCTCCCGCCTTGGCGCTCGCCCGCGACAGGCGCAGGAAACGGGCGCCTTTGCGGCACGACGTCCGCACTTGGCGACGCGCGCGGCAGAGCCAAGCCGGGCCGAATTCATTCTCTCAAGGCCATTTTTCTCCAAAGGATCCGCACTTGGGCCCGGATGGTACGGCTGTGAAAAGTGCTGCCAGTCAACATCAGCCGGATCGTGGGATGCACGTCGGTTCGAAACTCCTTCGCCGAAGCGCCTTGAGCTATTAAGCTTCAACCCAGGCGCGCGATGCGAGCCTGCAAACCATCGCTCCTTTGGGCGATGATCCGATCGTCAAGCTCCCCGCCGCAACAGCCTCACAGCACGGCCGCCCTACCAGTCGTCACGATGACGCCGCCGCTGTTACACCACGAACCGGACACCGACGTCTGGGCAGTTGGCGGTCTTGCCCGGCGGCGAAGCGCATTACGCTGTGACTCCTGTCGAATGCGTACATTTTTAGCTAGACTTCGATTGTGGTGGCGACGCCGGGCTCGAGCAGGCGCAGGCGCGCGCCGAAGCCAAGCGCACTGAACGTCTTTCGCAAATCCTCGCCGCTTTGCTTGAAATGCTGCCAGCTATCGTGATGGACCGGCACGATCGCCGCGTCGGGGAAGGCCTGCGCAGTCTCGATGGCGTCGTTGGTGTCCATGGTGAGGTGGAAGGGCCCGCGCGTCTGCGCCGCGCCGGCAAAAAGCAGGACGATGCCGATCTTGAAGCGGCGCGCGACTTCGGCGACGCC
>DASZTD010000043.1:0-65683 GCA_035548355.1 Pseudorhodoplanes sp. | reverse complement strand
CGATCTCGCCGAGGCGATCGCGATGCAGAACGCGGCGGCGGCGGGGCTCGCCTCCTCGATCTTCACGCTCGACATGCGCGAGGCGGAGCTGTTCCTGTCGGCGAAGGGCTCCGATTGCGGCATCGCCAACGTCAATATCGGGCCTTCGGGAGCGGAGATCGGCGGCGCCTTCGGCGGGGAGAAGGAAACCGGCGGCGGCCGCGAGGCGGGATCGGACGCCTGGAAATCCTACATGCGGCGCGCGACCAACACGATCAATTACGGCCGCGCGCTGCCGCTGGCGCAGGGCGTGCGCTTCGAGGTCTAGGGCGAAAGCTCCCCACCCTCCACGCCCCAAGGTTCTTCCGGCTGTGCCCGCAGGGCGTCGATCTTGCGCAGAAGCTCGGCGCGCAGCGCCTCGGGATCCTCCTCCGCCTCGTCGCTGAAAGTCGCGCGCTCGCCGCGCGGCGCCTGGCCGTTTTCCAGCCGCGAGAGATCGCGCACCGCGCGCACGAGGGTGGCGAGCATGCGGATATCGCGCTCGTCCGGCGGGCCGTTCAGCGCCTTGAGGCGGTTCTCGGTGTCGCGCGCCTGGCGCTCGCAGGTGCGCCACAGGCGCGCGGCGAGCGAGGCGGCATCGCCCTTGAGCGGGCTGCGGCGCTTGCCGACCACTTCGCGGCGGCGCGGGATCGGCGGGAAGACGGGGCCATTGGCCTCGCGCGGGCCGCCGTCGAGCCAGTAATAGAGGGTGCCGAGCGACATGTCGCAATGGGCGAGGATGCGCGAGACGGCGAAGCCCTGCGCATACATGGCGCGGGCGCGCACGATCTGCTCGCGCGTCGGCGGGCGATAGGCGTCGGGTTTGACGGAGTCGGACAATGGGACCATGCGCCCCTGCTACGCCACCAGCGCCGCGCTGTCAAGGATTTTTTTCCTAGCACGCTTGGGCGACGGTCGAGCGGCGTCCATGTGCAGATATGGCCTCTTGTCCGCGGGAGCACCCTTAGAGCGTGCGAGCAGCGATCCGGAGTAACGCGCTTGGGTTGTGTCGGGATATCGGGATGCGTTAAGAAAGCGGCCGATACCCGCTCCGATTGGTGCCGCCGCGCCATGTCTACGACCGTCAGCATCATTACACCGACGTACAGACGTCAATATCTGCTGCCGGCGATCTACCGCTGCCTTAGCCATCAAACCTTCACGGATTTCGAATGGCTGGTGCTCGACGACAGCGACGATGCCGACCGGTTCCTACCGGGATTGTCCGACCGTCGCGTCGTCTATGTCCACGAGACCAGACGGCGCTCCGTCGGCGAAAAGCGTAACATTCTCATCGATCGCGCACGCGGCGATATCATCGCCCATTTCGACGATGACGATTATTACGGCCCCGATTATTTGTCGCAAATGCTCTCGGCCCTGCGCACGGTCGATTTTGTGAAGCTTTTGGGATTTTTCATCTACGCCAGACAGCAGAAAGTTCTGGCATACTGGAATTTGCAGAGCACGGCCGGGCCGCACTACCGAATGAGCGCCACGTCGATCAATCTGACCACGATAGTCAAGAAGGATAACACGCTCGGTTACGGATTTTCCTATCTATACCGCCGACGCGTCTGGGACCACGTCAAATTCCCCGATGTGGGGTGGAATGAAGACGAGCCTTTCGCACTCCAGGCCTCGCAAAAATTCAAGATGATCGGCATCCACGATACCGGATGCTCATGCCTCCACATCCTGCACGGTGCAAACACCTCGGATTGCTTTCCGCAATTTCTTATTCCGAATTTCATGCTCGACCGGATATTTCCCGGGCTTGACGGATATTTTCATTCCGCCCGAGGTCAGTCACCCGAACCCGGCGGATGACGGCGCGGCGAGCGAGGCGGCATCGCCCTTGAGCGGTAGGATAGTCCCAAGCCATCGAGCCTATTTGCAATTAGGAAGGGCAAAGGAGCTTCTTTGCCGCCATCCACCTGCCAACGATGATAAAGTACATGTATCCCCGGATACGGTGGTGAAGTAATTACGAGCCGGGGAGCACCGCGCTGTAATAGCCGCCTGTCCTGCTCCAGTCCGATGGCACTACGATTGATAATTTCAATGCACGGTCTTCGCCTCTTGTTCGCTCGGACCGCGTCACGCAACTCCCTGGCTCCCGCGATCATTCGGCGAGCTGTCAAAGCGAGAGCATGACGAAATTCATCAATCGTTGGATAGCTCTTTCGCCCATCCAGCGCCCACTGAGCGGTCCGAAGAACGACGCACCGTCCGGGCCCGGCTGAACAAAATTCTCGCTGAAATGTGGACGGCCGGAAAAGCTCCCCTGGGCTGCCGACAAGACGCCCACCTACCGGACCGTCTTCCCGCATATAGCGGCTGGTTGCCTGAAGATGAAGGCGCGCGATTGCGGCTCGAATTCGATTGCGAAATGAGGCGCCTCGACGCCGCCTAAAGGCTCAGCGAGCCGCCCGCGACCGCTTCCTTGCGTCGGGCGCGGCGCCCGTCCCCCTCGCCCCCTTCGGCACCCGGCCCGGCCATTTCACGATCCAGTTGACGAGATCCTCGTCCGGCACGTCCTCCTCGCTCGCCGCCACGCGCCCGCGCACGGAAATGCCGGCCGCGTGCACCGTCTCCGGATCGCCGGAGACGAGCGGGTGCCACCAGTAGAGATCGCGCCCCTGCGCCAGCAGCCGATAGGCGCAGGTCGGCGGCAGCCACGCGATCCGCCTCACCCCGCGCGGGGTCAGCCGCACGCAGTCGCGCACATGCTTCTGCCGGTTGGCGTAGTCGCGGCAGCGGCAGCTTGCGCCGTCGAGCAGCCGGCAGCCGACATTGGTGAAATGCGTCTCGCCGGTGTCCTCGTCCGCGAGCTTGTTCAGGCAGCAGCGGCCGCAGCCGTCGCACAGGCTCTCCCATTCGCGCTCGCTCATCTGCGCGAGCGTCTTGCGCTTCCAGAACGGCGGGTTCGATTCGCGGGGCATGGCCGGCCTCTTAGCACGGCTGAAGGCCGCGCCGCAGCCATCCCCGCGGCGCGGGCGCCAAGCCGCGCCGGGCGAGCGCCGGGCGAAAGACCGACCGCGGGCGCCCGCCGCGCAGAGGCCTTCGCAGGCACTGCCGCGCCCCGGTCCGCCTCGCCCCGGAACCGCCGCTTTTACCCCCAAATTCGGGTTCCACGACCCGGCGGCGGCAATGGTTTTGCGGCGCCGGATCGGCTAAAACCGCGACGCGGCGCCGCAGCCGCCGCCCGAACCGCACCCGACCAGGACGAAGGCCTTGAGCGAGCTCATTCCCGACCGCTGGAAGATGAAGCTGCGGCACTTCTTCCTCGATCTCGACGCCCGCATCGATACCTTCATGTATCAGTCCGGGCGCTGGACGCGCGAATATTACGAGCGCTTCTCCACCTTCATGGACCGCTTCCATGTCGGCGGCTGGCGGCGCTGGATCTTCATCGAGCCGATATCGGAAGCCGCGACGCTCGGCTCCTTCGGCATGATGCTGATGCTCGCGCTCGCGCTGCCCGCCTTCCAGGAAACCGCCGACGAGGACTGGCTCAAGAAGTCGGAGCTTGCGGTCACCTTCCTCGACCGCTACGGCAACGAGGTCGGCGCGCGCGGCATCAAGCATAACGATTCGATCAAGCTCGACGAATTCCCCGATCACCTGATCAAGGCGGTGCTGGCCACCGAGGACCGGCGCTTCTACGAGCATTTCGGCATCGACGTGCCGGGCACTTTGCGCGCCCTCCTCACCAACGCGCAGGCCGGCGGCGTGCGCCAGGGCGGCTCCTCCATCACCCAGCAGCTCGCCAAGAATCTGTTCCTCACCAATGAGCGCACAATCGAGCGCAAGGTCAAGGAGGCATTCCTCGCGCTGTGGCTCGAGGCGCGGCTGAAGAAAAACGAAATCCTGAAACTCTATCTCGATCGCGCCTATCTCGGCGGTGGCGCTTTCGGCGTCGATGCCGCGGCTCAATATTATTTCAACAAATCGGCGCGCGACGTCAATCTCGCCGAAGCGGCGATGCTCGCCGGCCTGTTCAAGGCTCCGACCAAGTTCGCCCCGCACATCAACCTACCCGCCGCGCGCGCGCGCGCCAATGTCGTGCTCGACAATCTTGTCGAGTCTGGAATGATGACCGAAGGCCAGGTGTTCGGCGCGCGCCGCAATCCGGCCAGCGCGGTGGACCGCCGCGACGAAGCCGCGCCGAGCTATTATCTCGACTGGGCCTTCGACGAAATGAAGAAGCTCGTCGAGACCTTCCCCAAATCGATGAACGAGCGCGTCTTCGTCGTGCGCACGGCGCTCGACCAGGGAATGCAGCGCGCCGCCGAGGAGGCGGTGGAGAATTCCCTGCGGCAATACGGGCGCGATTACGGCGCGCGCCAGGCCGCGGCAGTGCTGATGGACATCGACGGCTCGGTGCGCGCAATGGTCGGCGGCCGCGATTACGGCGCAAGCCAGTTCAACCGCGCCGTCGATGCGATGCGCCAGCCGGGCTCCTCATTCAAGCCCTATGTCTATGCGACCGCGCTGGCCAACGGCTTCAAGCCGACCTCGATCGTGGTCGACTCTCCCGTCTGCATCGGCAATTGGTGCCCGCACAATTATTCCGGCGGCTATTCCGGCTCGATGACGCTGATCGAGGCGATCAAGCGCTCGATCAACGTCATCCCGGTGAAACTGTCGATCGCCCTCGGCAACGGCAACCCGAAGATCGGCCGCGCGATGATCGTCAAGACCGCGCGCGAATTCGGCGTGCGCTCTCCCCTGCCCGACACACCCTCGCTTCCGATCGGTGCCGACGAGGTCAACGTGCTCGATCACACCGCCGCATTCGCCACCTTCCCGAATGCCGGCAAGGCGGTGGAGCGGCACGCCATTCTCGAAGTGCGGACGGCGGGCGGAGACCTCGTCTGGCGGTTCGATCGGGACGGCAAGAAGCCGCGCCAAGTCATCCCGGAAAAAGTCGCGCTCGACATGAACATGATGCTCAACAAGGCGGCGGAAGAAGGCACCGGCCGGCGCGCGATGCTGGAAGGCATCCACATCGCCGGCAAGACCGGCACCACCAATGCCTACCGCGACGCCTGGTTCGTCGGCTTCACCGGCAATTTCGTCTGCGGCGTGTGGTTCGGCAACGACGATTACGCGCCGACCAACCGGATGACCGGCGGTTCGCTGCCGGCCATGACGTGGAAGCAGATCATGGCCTACGCGCATCAGGGCGTCGAGCTGAAGCCGATCCCCGGCGTCGGCGGCACGCTGACCACGCCGCCCGTCGCCGACGCGGGCGACCTCAGCTCGCGGCCGGTGACGCTGACCAGGCGCGGCACCGAGGTTCTCGTGCGAGTCGAACGGATGATGGAAGATGCAAGCCGCGCGCTGATCTCGAAGGGCGCGCCGAAGTCGGCGGATCTCGGCGGCAAGCCGGAGGCCGGCACGGTCGCGGCGGCGGAGCCCGAAACGGCGCTTCGCGTCGCCCGATGATCGCAGCGGCACTGGACGCGCCGGCCACCTCCGGCGACAATTGAAAAACTACCGGATTCCCCGTGCGATTCATTATCGGCCTGCTGCTGTCTTTGGTGGTCGCCGCGTTCGTCGGCCTCGGCGCGACGCTGCTCGCGCTGACCAACGGCATCGCGTTCGGCGCCTTCACGATCGGCTCGTGGACTGCCTGGCTGAAAAACGGCACCGCCGAGATCGACCCCTATGCGCGCGCGGCGATCGCGCGCAGCGGCGAATTGCCGACCGGCCTCGGCGACGGCGTCGCCTTCTTCGCCCATGCCGACGACAACGGCAAGCCGCTCGACGGCCGCTGCGACGTGATCGTGTCAGGCTCGACGCCGCAGGCGCGCTACTGGACGATCACGCTTTACGACACGCAAGGGCAGCTCATCGGCAATCCGATCAACCGGCAGGGTTTCACCAGCCAGGAAATCATCCGCAAGCTGAACGGCGATTTCGAGATCGAGGTTTCGCCGCGCGCCCGCGCCGGAAACTGGTTGCCGACCGGCGGTATCGCGCGTTACGTGCTGCTGCTGCGCCTCTACGATACGCCGATCGGCGTCACCACGCGCGCTGGCCGTGAAGTCAACATGCCCTCGATCGTGACGAGCGCCTGCCCATGATGCGGCTCATCCTTTGGGTGATCGGCGGCGTTCTGCTCGGCGGGGTGATCCATCTTGTCACCGTGCTCCTGCTCCCGCGCACGGCCACACAGGACGCCTATTCGCGGCTCGCGGCCATCACCCCGGTCAACGCGGTCGTGCCGATCCCCTCTCCCACCGCGGAGAAATCGGTGATGCCGTTCATGGATCCGGCCTTCGCCGCCGCCGTGTGCCGCTACGACCTGTCGAAAGGCCCGCTGAAACTCGCCGCGCCAGTCAGCCCCGCCTATACGTCCGTCTCGTTTTATACGCGCAACGGCGTCGCCTATTACGCGATCAACGACCGCGCCGCGGGCCGCCGCGTGATCGAGCTCGATCTGATGACCGCCGCGCAGCGCGCGCAGCTTCCGGAGGACGAGGAGATCACCGCCGCCGACCGGCTGATCGTCGAGTCGCCCACCGATGTGGGGCTGATCGTCATCCGCGCGCTCGCGCCGGAAATCGGCATGATGCCCGCGGCCCGCGCTGCGCTTGCCAACGCGCGCTGCCAACCGCAATAGCTAATCCTTGGTGACGAGCGGAACGGCGGCCGGCCGCACCGCGAGCGGAGCGGGCCCGATCCCGAAATAGGCAAGCCGCGCCTTCAATAGCGTCAGCGAATGCTCGACCTCCACCGCGCTGGCCGAGGGCACCGTGATCACGAGGCGCTCCAGCGCGAAACGATAGCCGTCCGCGCGCGAGAGCAGCGCGCGATGCGCCCAGTCGATCACCAGCAGATTTTCGTTGATCCGGCGCAAGGCATTGACGTGCTCGTAAGGAGTAAGGGCGGCCACATAAGCGAGACTCCTGGCGCGCTTGACGTCGATGTCGCGCACGCGCCGCGCGACGTCCTCGAACGGGCCGAGCCGCTCCACGTCACTGCGGATATCGCCGTTGAGCTGCGCATAGGCCGATTCCTGCGAGCGGCGGCGCTCTGCGAACATCGCCGAGGTGTAGTTGGCGACGTCGGGGGTGAGATCCGGAGCGACGCGTCCGGTCAGGCCGTATTCGTCGAGGAGCGAATCCCAGCGGTCGCGGTCGTAAGGCGGCCGGATCAGCGGATAGGCGAGATCGCGAAGAAGCCTCTCGTCGTCCGTCAGCGGAAATTCGGAAGGCTTGCGTTCGGCGCTGACCGCCGCTTCGGTGCCGATCCAGGCATGCATGTCGTCGGATTGCAGCGAGGGCCGCACGCGACCGAAATCGCCACTGAGGCAGCCGAATAGCGGAATGCAGGCCGCGAGCGTATTGCGGAATCTTTTATGGAACAGCCGCACGCGATCAGGATCGCGATGCGCGGCGGCGGCGCTTGCGGCCTGCGCCGCGCGTCCCCGATTCCACGCCGTCGCGCGGCGCGTCGGGCAAGCGTTCGACGCGGATCACCGGGAGGATGACGACCATCGCCAGCTCGCCCGCACCCCCTCGCCGTCCGCCCTGCGCGAGCCGTTCGCCCTGCGCGAGCCGTTCGCCCGCGGGAAAGTCGATGACAATTCCCATGATTCTTCCCCCCGCCGGTACAGGCGCCGCGAAGGCTCCAGGCCGACTGTCGGATTCTCCGCTTCCGATTAAGGAACCGACAAGGTTAACGCTCCGCTAACGTCCGGCCCGCTAATGTCCGATGTCTGGTTCTGTCGGGCTTTGTGATGTTTGGGTTTCGCATCGATTCTGCGGAAGGGGCGGACCTGCGGCCCGCGCTCCTTCGCACGCTGACCGAGCTTTATGTGCAGAAGCCGACCCACTCCCTGCAGGAAGAGCGGCATTTCACCGAGCTGGCCCTGCGCCTGATCGACGTGGTGGATGCCGCCGAGCGGCAGTCGGTCGCCGAACGCCTCCTCGCTTATGGCCGCGCCCCGAACGCAGTATTATCTCGCCTCGCCGAGCGTCTCGCCGGCATGCAGGCGGCGGCAGACCCGGCGGAACGCTCCGATGCGGACGAGGCCACGTTTCTGCCCGATATCGTTCCAGCCGGACCTGAGGAGCTGAACGAGATCTTTTTTTCCGCGGGCCCGGCCGAGCGCCGGCTCATCCTCGAGGCGCTGGAATATGCCTCGATCGCGCCCGCACCCGCGCCCCGCTCCTTTTATATGCACGATGCCGTGCAGCGCCTCGGCGCGGCTGCGCTCGCCCGCGCCACCGACCAGTTCGCCCGGATACTCGCCGACGCCCTCGGCATCGCCGAGGCGCTGGCCATGCGAATCGCGACTGATCCGCACGGCGAGCCCGTGACTTGCGCCGCGCGCGCGCTCGTCATGCCCGGGGACATGGTCCAGCGCATCCTTCTGTTCCTCGATCCGGCCGTCGGCGAAAACCCGACCCGGGTTTGCGAGTTGATGCGCCTTCACGAGGAGATTTCGCAAGACAGCGCGCGGCGGCTCTTGTCGATCTGGCGCAGAGCCTCCTCCGCCAGGACGCTGCGCCACCAGCCGTTCCATTACGACGATGAGGCGCCGCCGCACGCGCGCGCCGCCTTCTCGCCGGCGCGGCGCGTCGCACGGCCGTTCGAGCGCGGCCGGCGCAATACCGGCTAGCTGACGATCCGGTCGAGAAAGTTACGCCCAGCCTTGTCCTCGACCTCGACGATCCAGATGTCGGGGTCGAAGCGTAGCTGCTTCTGCAGATAGCTTTCCGCATCGGCCGCCGGCGCCGGCTGCGCCTTGAGACAGGCGACGAAAGCCCGATCCGTCGGATGGGCGTCGTCGAAGGCGGTCTGCGGCGCCGGCCCATAGAGTTCGGCCGTGCCGTCGAGCCGGTCGATCTTGATGAAGACGGCTCCCGCCTCGTCCGCGCCGCGGCGGCGCACCACCGCAAACGCACCCTCGGCCGCGCATCGGCGCAGATAGGCGGCTACCCAGATTCCGGATTTGAGACGCATCCGGCTTTTATAGCGGCTATTCGAGCGGACGTCCGGTCATCGCGGACAATTCGCGCACGAGGCGCGGCGTCACCTGCCGCGTCACCGGCAATTTGCGCGAGCGCTCGAATTGTTCGATCGTGTCCTGCGTTTCCTTGTCGAGCACGCCGGTTGGGCGGAGCTGCCCGTAGCCGTAATCGGCGAGCGCGCGCTGCACGGCGATGACGCGCTTCGACGGCGCTATCATTTCCGCGATCTGGTCGCCCGGGCGCGGCGTTTCCGGCGGCGGCGCCTTTACCTGCGACCGCGACAAGACGCGCAGGAATCCCTCGGTCGGACCGTTACCCGGCTTCAACCCGGCCGCTTCCTCGAAATCACGGATCGCGGTGTCGGTCTTGGCGCCGTACACACCATCGGCGACGCCATCAAAAAATCCGCGCTTGGCCAGCTCCTTCTGGATGTCGATGACGATGTCGGTCTGTGAGCGCCCGGCCTGTTCAGGCGCGATGTCGGCTGGCCGCGGACGCGGCAGCGCCACCGGCGCCGACGGATCGCCCGCCGGAACGGCGGCGATCGCGGAGGTCGATGCCGGCGCGGCGGCCGCGCGCGGCGGCTTGAACATCGGATAGGGGTGAGGTCCCTTCTGCAGGAACAGCGCGTTGGCCGCGATCACGCAGGCGCCGAGCACAAGCGCCGCCGCCGCGAACAGATCCTTCCGCCCGCTGGCGGCCACGTCCGGGGCGTCGTCGAATTCTTCGGCGCGAGCGAAGCTCGGCTCTTTCCTTGTCCTCGTCTTACGCACTTTTCTTCACCACAACCGTATCACCCGCATGCTCCGCCCGCCTCGCTTGCCGGAAATCCGGACGAGCGATCATGGCCTGGCGTCTTTCGCAATCGAGCGGCAGGCGCACCGTGACGCGCGTCCCCTGTCCCACCCGGCTGTCGAGGTTTAGTTCGCCGCCATGCAGATCGACAAGTCCCTTGACGATCGACAGGCCGAGCCCGGTACCATCATGCTGCCGGTTATAGGCCGAACGCGCCTGGAAGAAGGGATCTCCAACCCGGACGAGATCGGCCTCGCTGATGCCGATCCCGGTATCCTCGACGAGGATCACCAGGCGCGACGCTTCGGCCCCCGCGACAACCTTCACGCGGCCGCCGCGATCGGTGAATTTCACCGCATTGGCTACGAGGTTGAGCATGATCTGTTTCAGCGCGCGCTTGTCGGCGACCATATCCGGCAGATTGGCGGGCAGGTCGACGCTCAGCTCGACGCCGCTGTCACGCGCTTTGAGCGCGAGCATTTCGCAGGAACGCGCGATCACCTCGCGCGGAGAGAACGGCTCGGGCGAAATTTCAAAATCGCCGGCCTCCATTTTCGACATGTCGAGCACGTCGTTGACGACGGCGAGAAGATGGTGGCCCGACTCGTTGATCAGCCGCGCGTATTCGCCCCGCCGTGGCGCATCGAGCCCGAGCTGGGCCTCGTTCGACAGCATCTCGGAAAATCCGATGATCGCGTTGAGCGGCGTGCGCAGCTCGTGACTCATGGTGGCGAGGAACCGGCTCTTGGCAGCATTGGCGCGCTCGGATTCGGCGCGCGCCTGATCGAGCGCGTGCTCCTGATCCTTCCGTTCGCTGACGTCGCGCATCACCGAGACGACGTCGCGCGCGCCTCCGCCCTGGCTTTCCTCCAGCGGGCGGCACCGCATCTCCACCCAGACATGGTGCGCGGCGCCCTGTGCATGTACATCGCGGCGAACGCGGAATTCCACCGATTGCGATTCCCCCGCGGCGGCCCGCGCTAGCGCGGTCAGATAGGCAGGGCGGTCTGCGATATGGACGCGATCGAACAGGCCGTGACCGCGCAGCTCCGCGGCGCGCACGCCGAACAGCGACTCCGCCGCCGGCGAAATGAAGGTCACCCCGCCATTGCGCCCGTGCCGGGCGATGACATCGGTGATGTTGAGCGCCAGCAGCCGGTAGCGGTCCTCCTCCGCATGGACCATGAGGAAGCCCAGCCGCGCGAGCGACTCGGCGCCGAGCGCAAGCCCGCTCGCGTAGAGCGTCGCCGAGATGACGCCGAAGAACGAAAACGTCTCGCGCGTGCCTCCGGAAAGGCCATGCGGCACGAGTCCGGCGAGCCCGGCGGCGAGCAGGAAGCAGGCGGCGGCGAGCGCAAAAACCGACGCCGCCGCGACGACGCGGCGGGAGGCCGAAAGAGCGGCCTCCAGCGGAACGACCACGAGCCAGACCGCGGCGAAGGAAGACATCCCCCCGGTCATCAGCGCGACCGCGGCGACGAGGCCGGTCAGCGCCAGCGATGACAGGGTATGCGCGTCCTCGTAGCGGCCGGTCCGAGACAGGAAATAGGCGATCAGAATGGGCACGATCAGCCAAGCAAAGATCGTAATTTCCAGGGGCGACGGGGTTCCGCGCGCGAGGAGATAGGCGGGCAGGACGGACAGGATCGCGAGGCTGCCCAGAATGCGCGGGGCGATGAACGCGCGATGACGCGCCGCAGTCAGCGCATCCCGCTGCGCCGACGGATGCACCAGGGCATCGATGAAATCGCCTACCGGCCGGAAAAAGCCCAACTTGCTCACGGCAACTCAACGCGGCCTCGGCTGGCCGACGCTTCCCTTATTAAGGTTTGGATGGTGTCAGAGGGCGCTTAAGCGAACGCTAAAGGGCGAAATCGCGGGCCGGGTAAAATGCTATGGTTGACGGCTTTGTTCGCATTTGAACGATTGGTTCGCGCCGTCATCTGCGCATATGGTGAAAAGACGGTTTCGCAAGGGCGGTTCGAGGGAGCCTGCGCCACCTTTGCCGCGCGCCGGCCTGCCCCAAAATGGGATGGCTACAATTTTAGGAAAAACTGCGCCGCATTCGCTTCAAACACGACGACCGGGGCGAACCGGCTTTTCAGCGGCGCGTTGTAGCGTTTGACACAAGACGGCGAAAGAGCCGTCTCCGGACAAGGGCGGGGTCATGTTCTTCCTGTTGCGTATCGCCTTCTGGCTCAGCATCGTGCTCGTGCTGCTGCCGAGCGGCACTCCCAAATCGACTAAGACGCAAACGGCGTCGGTCGGCGCGGTCGAGGCTGTGAGCGCGGCCGGGGCGGCCGTTTCCGACATGAGCCAGTTCTGCGACCGCCAGCCGGAAGCCTGCCAGGTCGGCGCCCAGGCCGCCGCCGCGTTCGGCCAGCGCGCGCAGGCGGGCGCGCGGATGGTGTTCGATTTCATCAACGAAAAGATGGCGCAAAGCGAGACCGGGTCGATCAGGACGACAGCGGTCGCGCCGAACCATCCGGTCAGGCCCTCCCAGAACACGCTGCGGGCCTCGGACCTGCAGCCCGCCTGGCGCGGCCCCGCGCCGCGCAACGTCCAGAGCCGGCCGGCGGCCGAGACGCGCAACGCCTCCTGACCGGTCCGCGCCAGCCCGCGCTTTCATTGTCGGCTCCCTCTTAATATATCTGGATGCGAGCCGGCATCATGCCGCGCCGGACGGGCGCCATGTCAATCGACGAAATCCTCGAGAATTTTGCCCTGCTCGACGAGTGGGACGACCGCTATCGCTACATCATCGAGCTTGGCCGGACCTTGCCGCCTTTCCCCGAAAGCGCGCGCGACGAGGCGCACAAGGTGCAGGGCTGCGCCAGCCAGGTCTGGCTCGACACGCGGATCGAACCTGACGGCGTCGGCGGACCCGTCCTGACCTTCGCCGGCGATAGCGACGCGCATATCGTGCGCGGGCTGATCGCGATCCTGTTCGCCCTTTATTCCGGACGCACCGCGCGCGACATCCTCGCAACCGACGCTTTCGCGGTGCTCGACAAGCTCGGCCTGCGCGAGCACCTCACGCCCCAGCGCTCGAACGGCCTGCGCTCGATGGTCGAGCGCATCCGTAGCGAGGCCCAGGGCGCGCTGGCCGCCGTCTGAGGGGAAGCCGCAGGTCGCGACACAAGACGGTGCGCGCTCAGGCCGAAGGCGGATCGGCGGAATCGGCCGGCGCGGACCATGCGCGCACCGGCGCGCGGGCCTTGCCGCGCGCTTGCGCGTCATAGCCATAATGGCGGGCGAGGCGATCGAGCGCGAGCTGCAGCACCACCTTGGCCGACCGCGGCGGCCAGGCGCGTTCACGTTCGACATCCTCCAGGCCCTTGAGAAAGCAGCATACGTCAAGCAGCAAGCCGGAAAATTCCGGACCGACGGCGCCCAGGGCGCGCGCGAGATTCTGCCGCGCCGCGATGATCGTATCGGTGAGATTGAAGCCGGCATGGCCCGCGCGGCGCTGTGGCGCTATCGGTGATTGCCAGTTCGATGTCGTGCGCGGGGTGAGGCCCGCGCAGGTGAAATCGCCGCGCAACCGCTCCCCGGCCATGAGCTGATGCGGGGCGATCAGCGGCGCGCCGTCCCGGCCCTTGCGCCGCGCCAGCCAGGCGAGCGGACTCTCCGCCTCATCGACGAGGACAGCGCCGCGCCCGCTCGCGGTCTCGATCTCGCCCAGCGCAAGCCGCAAATGCCGAGCACGAAACGGATCGATGGCGTGGCCGTCGAGTGGGGGCAACGCGCGCGCGGTTTTCGTCTTGCTCATGCCGCCGCTCCGCCTTCGCGCACGCCGCTTGGGCTCGTGCAGCAGCAGGCTTCGAGCGCAGAGAGCACCGCGTCGAAAAACGGATCGTCCCGCCGCTCTTCGATCACCCGACAGGCATGCGCCGCGGTCGTGCGATCCCGGCCGAACAGCAGCCCCACGTCGGTGCAGGACAGGCCGAAGGCGATATGCGCGAGATACATCGCGCTCTGGCGGGCGAAGGCGGCCCGGGCATTGCCGCGGCCGCTGGCGCGTAGCTCACCAACTGGCACGGCGAAGGTGGCCGCCACCAGCGCCTCGAGCGTCTCGATCGAATAGATGACGGCGATGAATGGCCCACGCAGGTTCGGTTTGGTTTTGGCTTTCGCGAGGTGCATTTCCACGGCTCCCGAGTGTAGGATTTTATACCTAGATCATGGCCGATCCTGGGAGCGCGGGGATAACTTTTCGGGATCGTGGCCAACTCTGTGGTTAATCAGCCATTTGCGGAAAGACGGCGGTGCAAGGTCAGCGCCGTTTGCGGCGCTGCTGGCCGAGCCCCATCTGCTTGGCGAGCTCGGACCGGGCCGCTGCATAGTTCGGCGCGACCATCGGATAATCCGCCGGTAGATCCCATTTTTCGCGGTATTGCTCGGGCGTCATATTGTATTGTGTGCGCAGGTGCCGTTTCAGCGACTTGAACTTCTTGCCGTCTTCGAGACAGACGAGATAGTCGGGCGCGATCGACTTCTTCACCGGCACGGCCGGCTTGAGCGGCTCGCCGTTTGGGCCGCCATGTCCCGACGCCACACGCACGAGCGCAGCATGGACGTGATTGATCAGGGCCGACAATTCGCTCGCCGGCACCGCGTTCTTCGAGACATAAGCCGCGACGATACTGGCCGTCTGATCAATGAACTTGCCGGACGCTGCGTCGCTCATGATCTTGGCTCGCCCAAAGAAGATTGGACGATAATACTATCCGCTTCTGTAATCGCAAGAACAGAACGGACAGCCGCAAGTAAAATGGAAGCGCCTCAGCCGCCCTTTTCGAGATGGTTGCGCAGTTCCTCGATCGAACCGAACCGCACCACGCCCTGAGCCAGCTCGGCCTCGATCGAGCCGTCGGTGTAGAGTGTGTAGGCCATGCCGTCGACCACGCCCGATTTGAGGATCGATACGGGCATCCGTTCGGCTTCGCGCGCGAGCGTTGAACGCACCGCTTCGCCATTGGAGCGAGACTCGACACCACGCGGGGACGCTTCCGTCATCTCGGCGCGCGAAGCTCCGGGCTCCGGCCAGGCTTCCTCGAAACTCGGCCGCGCGGATTGCGCCGCCGCACCGTTGCGCGACCTGTCGGGCGCTCCCGGAGCGGCAGCCGGCCGTTGCGGAAGACGGAATTCGGACGGGCGCGCAGCGGGTTGCGCCTCGGCGGGCATGGCGGGCTCGGCTGGGAATGGGGGGATGCGCGGCGCGCGCGGAGACAGCGGCGCATCCTCGTCGGGCAGAACCGGCGTTTCTGCGCCGCGGTGCATGGGCTGCTGCTGGCCCATCCGCAGCCTTTCGAAAATCGGATCGGCGGGTGCCTCAGGGGGCACAAAGCGGCTCTCGGGCGGGCGTGTCACGTCTCGCCCGGCTTCCCCGGCCGGCCTCGGAGGAAAGGGCATGCGCGCCACCGGCGGATGGGCCGGGGCGTTGGCCGGCTCGAATTCATCCACAGGCCGTGCGGCGCGCGCCGGCGGCTGGGCTCTCAGCAACAGGGCAATAGCCGTGAGCTGGCGGGACGCGACCGCGAGCGCGATCACGATGAGGCCCCCCACCAGCGCCGTCGTCCCGGAAATGATCAGCGTATTTCCGAGGCTGAACTCGTTGATCGGCACGCCAAAACCGACCATCACCGCGCCGGCCCCTGCTGTCAGGATGCCCAGCGCCAACAAAACGATAGACATTGTCGCAGTCCTCACGCCGCCGCCGCTTACCTTTGCGAATTGTGACCGTTTGATTACCACGGCGCAAGACATCACCGCAGCGGGAATATATTCTTTGGTTCCAATGATCGGAATGACACGACCGCGCGTTGACAGGGGGCCCCGGAATCCGGGCGTTGCCGGCACGCCGAGCAGCGCCTAATGAGAGGAACCGGCGGCCCTCCTCTCGTTTTCCGCCTTCAAGATGTACGGAGAATCCCATGGCTTTTTCGCTTCCCAATCTGCCTTACGCCTATGATGCACTCGCGCCCTATATGTCGCGCGAGACGCTCGAATATCATCACGACAAGCATCACAAGGCCTATGTCGACAACGGCAACAAGCTGCTGGAGGGGAGCGGGCTTGAAAACAAATCCCTCGAGGAGGTTGTGAAAGGCTCCTTCGGCAAGAATGCCGGTCTCTTCAACAATGCCGGCCAGCACTACAACCACATTCACTTCTGGCAGTGGATGAAGCCCAACGGCGGCGGCGACAAAATTCCGGGCGAGCTCGAAAAGAAGATCGTTTCCGATCTCGGCTCCGTCGCCAAGATGAAGGAGGACTTCATCCAGGCCGGCGTCACGCAATTCGGCTCCGGTTGGTGCTGGCTCGCGGTGAAGGACGGTAAGATCGTGGTGATGAAAACCGCCAACGGCGAGAGCCCGCTGGTGCACGGAGCAAGCCCGATTCTCGGCTGCGATGTCTGGGAGCACTCCTATTACATCGACTATCGCAACCGCCGGCCGGACTATCTCAAGGCCTTCGTCGATCATCTGGTCAATTGGGACCACGTCGCGGAAATGTATGCCGCAGCGGCGAAGTGAAGTAAGGCGAAGGGCACTTCGCGAGCGCGCCGATGATGCGTTTGTCCGGCCGATGGGCTGACGCTATCGCGATCGGCGCGCTCATCGCCCTTTCCGTCATCGCCTGGAACACGTTCCGCGATTACGGCCTCGGCTGGGACGACTATACCCATTCCCAGTACGGCGAATTGCTGCTGCAATTCTTCAAATCGGGGTTCGCCGACAAGCGCGCCCTGTCCTTCGTCAATCTTTACATGTATGGCGGTGGCTTCGACCTGGGCGCCGCCGCCCTGAGCAAGATTCTGCCATTCGGGCTGTTCGAGACGCGCCGCCTCTGCGGCGCCGTGGTCGGCATACTCGGGCTGGCCGCGACTTGGCGGATGGCGCGCCGTGTCGGCGGCCCGCTCGCCGGGCTTCTGGCGATGCTGCTGCTCGCCACCTGCCCGCTCTATTACGGGCACATGTTTATGAACGCGAAGGACGCCCCCTTCGCCGCGGCCATGGCGATGCTGCTGCTCGGCATGGTCAGGCTTCTGGAGGATTATCCGAAACCGGGTGCAGGCAGCGCGCTGACATTTGGGCTTGGCCTCGGCCTGACCATCGGCTCGCGCGTGCTCGGCGGCATCGCCTCGCTCTACGTCGCCCTGCCGCTCGTCATTCTGGTCACCGCCGACTGCCGAGGCAACGGGATGCGAGCGGCGCTGCGCGAATTCGGCCTGTTCCTCGCGCGTCTCGTTCCCGCATTCGTCCTCGCCTATGCGGTGATGGCCCTGATCTGGCCGTGGTCGGTGCAGGAGCCGCTCAACCCGCTTCGCGCGGTGCAATACTTTTCCCATTTCTTCGAGAAGCCGTGGCGGGAAATGTTCGAGGGCCAGCCAATCCTCGTCCCCGACATGCCGCGCAGCTATGTGCCGGTTCATTTCCTGCTCAAGCTTCCGGAAATCATGCTCGTGCTCTGCGTCGGCGGCATGCTGGGCATCCTGACGAACACGGTCCGCGGCCGCTATTCGGCCCGCCGGAGCGCCATCCTGTTCCTGATCATGGGCGCGGCGGCCGTGCCGGTGCTGTTCACGATCCTGACGCGCCCGGCGATGTATAACGGCATCCGTCACTTCGTTTTCGTGACTCCGCCGCTGGCCGTGCTCGGCGGGCTGGCGGGCGCCTGGCTGTTCGAGGAGTTGAGGACGCGATCGCGCGCAGCCCTCGCCGCAGCCGTCGCCGCCTGCGCGATCGGACTGGCGGACCCGGTCTATGTCATGCACCGCCTGCATCCTTACGAATACACCCACTTCAACCGCATCGCCGGCGGGCTCGAAGGGGCCGAGGACCGCTTCATGCTCGATTACTGGGGCCTCGCCTTCAAGGAAGCCTCCGAGCAGCTTCGCGCGCTGCTGACCGAGCGGCACGAAACGCCGCCGATCGGGCGCAGGCGCTGGCGCATCGCGGTGTGCGGTCCGCACCCGGCGGCGGAAGTTGAGCTGGGCCCAGAATTCGTCACCACCTGGGATCCGAAAGGTGCCGACTTCGCCATGATGCTCGGCGAGTTCTATTGCGCCGAGCCGGATGCGCCCATTCTCGTCGAGATCGATCGCGACAATATCGTCTATGCACGCGTTTATGACATCCGCGGCTACGACCTGACGAGCGTGTTCAAGCATCCCGACCAGTGATCGCGGCGGGCGGCGGCCCGCTCCCGCGCGCGGCCCCGGCCTTCGCGCGCAATCACCGCGCGAGCGCCGCCAGAATTCTCGCCCAAGAGCGGATGCCCTTGTGGAAGCTCGTGAGGTCGTATTTTTCGTTCGGCGAATGCACGCGATCGTCGTCGAGAGCGAATCCGACCAATAGCGAGTCCATGCCGAGCACGCGCTTGAAATCACCGACAATCGGGATCGATCCGCCGGAGCCGACGGTGACGGCCTTGTTGCCCCATTCCTCCTGCAGCGCCGCGCGCGCCTTGATCAGGGCGGGATTGTCGTAGGGCAGCTGCAGCGCGGGGCTGCAGGCATGGTTCTCGAAACTGACATGGCAATCGGCGGGCACGTGCGCGCGCACGAAGGCGCGGAAGGCGTCGCGGATCCTTTCCGGATCCTGGTCGCCGACCAGCCGGAACGAAATCTTGGCCGAAGCCTCGGCGGCGATGACGGTCTTGGCCCCTTCGCCGATATAGCCGCCGACGATGCCGTTGGCGTCGCAGGTCGGGCGGGTCGAAATCTGCTCGATCAATAGGCGGTCCTTCTCGCCGGCCGGCACCTTGAGGCCGACCTGCCCGAGAAAATCCTCGGCGCGGAGATTGAGCGCCTTCAGGTCCGCCCTGATGTCGGCGGGAAGTTCGGCGACCCCGTCGTAGAATCCGGGCAGCGTGACGCGCCCGCTGTCGTCGTGCAGCGCCGCGATGATCCGCGCCAGGATATTGATCGGATTGGCGGCGGCGCCGCCGAACAGTCCGGAATGCAGATCCCGATCCGCGCAGCGCAGCCTGACCTCCTCATAGACGAGGCCGCGCAGCGACGTGGTGACCGTCGGCGTTCTCGCATCCCACATGCCGGTGTCGCAGACGAGCGCCAAGTCGAGCTTGAACTCGTCGGCATTGTCGCGCACGAACGGGAACAGGTTCTTCGAGCCGCATTCCTCCTCGCCCTCGATCATCATCGTGATCGGAAGCGGGAGCGTTCCCGTCACCGCGCGGAAAGCGCGACAGGCCTCGATGAAGGTCATCACCTGGCCCTTGTCGTCGCAGGCGCCGCGCGCCACGATGATCTTACGGCCGCCGGGCAATTCCTCGATGTGCGGATCGAAGGGCGGCGTCTTCCACAGATCGAGCGGATCGACCGGCTGCACGTCGTAATGCCCGTAGAACAGCACGCGCGGGCCATGCCCGCCCGGCGACGTGGCGGTGACGACCGGGTGCCCCTTCGTCGGCCTCAGCTCGGCGCGAAAGCCGAGCGCGGCGAGTTCCCTCGCCACGTGCTGCGCCGTCTCGCGGCACTGCTCGGCATAGGCGGGATCGGTCGAGATCGATTGCAACCGCAGGAAGGCAAACAGCCGATCGAGACTGTCGTCGAGATCCGCGTCGATGCGGTCGAGAACTTTCGGCAATGCTTCGGAAGGGGTCATGTCGATACTCTGAATGAATCTCGTGATGGCAGGCCTCAAGCCGATGTCTGCCGCATCGTGGCCGAAGGAAACGGCCGGGCGCGCGCGGCGCTAACGCCGCAATATCCCGCCCAGCGTGCCGCGTACGATCGCGCGTCCGACCGAACCACCGACCGAACCGCCGATCGACTTGCCGAGTTCGGCGGCCACCTTGCCGGCGACACGGTTGGTCACCGAGCGTGTGACCTCGCGCGCGATCAACTGGCCGGTCGTCAGCCGCGACCCTCGCGGACGGCCGATGCCGAACAGGCCGCCGAGAACGCCGCCGAGCACGCCGCCAATCCCTCCCGCGCCCGCCTCGGCGCCCTGCGCGCCTTCCGGCGCAGCCTCGCCTTTCACGCGCTTGAGCAGAAGCTCATAGGCGGATTCCGAATCCACCGTCTGGTCGTATTTGCCCTTGATCGGGCTCGCGGCGATCACGTCCTTGCGCTCGTCGGGGGTGACCGGGCCGATCCGCGCCGCTGGCGGCCGGACCATCGTGCGCTCGACGGGGCTCGGCGTGCCGTTGCCTTCCAGGAAGGAGCAGAGCGCCTCGCCCTTGCCAAGCTCGGTGATCACCTGCGCGGTATTGAGTTTCGGGTTCGGCCGGAACGTATCCGCCGCCGCCTTCACCGCCTTCTGGTCGCGCGGCGTAAAGGCGCGCAGCGCGTGCTGCACGCGGTTGCCGAGCTGCGCCAGCACCTTGTCGGGTACGTCGAGCGGATTCTGCGTGACGAAATACACGCCGACGCCCTTGGAGCGGATCAGGCGCACCACCTGCTCGATCTTGTCCAGCAGGGCCTTGGGCGCGTCGGTGAACAGAAGATGCGCCTCGTCGAAAAAGAACACGAGTTTGGGCTTGGGCGGGTCGCCCACTTCCGGCATTTCCTGGAACAATTCCGACAGGAGCCAAAGCAGGAAAGTAGCGTAAAGCCGCGGATTCTCCATCAGCTTGTCGGCGGCAAGCACGTTGATATAGCCCCGCCCGTCCCGGTCCGTCCTCATGAAATCCTTCAGATCGAGCGCCGGCTCGCCGAAGAATTTCGTTCCGCCCTGGTTTTCGAGAACGAGCAACTGGCGCTGGATCGTGCCGACCGTCTGCTTCGTCACGTTGCCGTAAGTGCTCGTAAGCTGATCGGCGTTGTCGGCGACGAAATTCAGCATCGCGCGTATGTCCTTCAGGTCCACTAGCGGCAGACCCTGATCGTCGGCGACGCGAAACGCGATATTGAGCACGCCCTCCTGCACGTCGTTCAGGTCCATCAGCCGCGACAGCAGCAGCGGCCCCATTTCCGAAATGGTAGCGCGGATCGGGTGTCCCTGCTCCCCGAACAGGTCCCAGAAGATCACCGGAAATCTGTCGGGCTCGTATTTGAAACCGATATCCTTCGCGCGCTTGACCAGCGCGTCGTTCGCCTGACCGGCAGCGGCGATTCCGGACAGGTCGCCCTTGATGTCGGCGGCGAAGACCGGAACGCCGGCACGCGAAAACCCCTCGGCCAAGACCTGCAAGGTAACCGTCTTGCCCGTGCCGGTGGCGCCGGCAACGAGGCCGTGCCGGTTCGCCAGCGCCAGCGTCAGCAATTCCGGCTTACTGCCCTTGCCGACAAAAATTTTCCCATCCGGATCAATGTCCGCCATAGCGTCGAGCCTCACTTGCGAAAAAATCTGGTCGAGTTCGGCGATTCATTCTGGCTGCCGTCTCGTTTCGGTTCAACCGGCCGGGGCGGAGTGGTAATCGGTTCGCATTCCTGACGCGTTGCGGCAGAATTCCCACACCCCTCGAAAAACCGTTGTTTCCTTGTTTTCCTGCACCTTCCTATCGACTATTAGCATATCTGGACCCGCCGGCAGAGCGGGAGGGGCAGGGATTATGGTCAAACCCAACGGGCGTTTCGCTGTCGGAACGCGTATCGGCCGTTGCGCCCATATCGCAGGAACCGGCCGACGCGTCTGCGCCAGTCAGCGCGTCGAACAAATCGCCTGACCGAGCGGCGGATCGTTCCGTGCCTATCTCCTACCCGATCACAAGTCTGGAGGGCGTCAGTGCCGACGAGGCGGAGGCGCTTCGTCAAGCTGGAATCCGCACCACCGGCAAATTGCTCGAAGCGGCGAAAGATCCCAAAGGTCGCAAGGCGCTTTCGGAAAGGACCGGCATCGATTCCAAGAAGCTGCTGCGCTGGGCGAATTTCGCCGATTGTCTGCGGGTCAACGGACTCGGCAAGGAATACGCCGAGCTGCTGCGCCAGGTGGGTGTGGAAACGGTGCGAGATCTGCGCTATCGCAATCCGGCCCATCTCGCCGAGCGGATGGCCGACGCAAACAAGAAGCGCAAGTTGGTCCGGCTCGTGCCGTCGGAAAAGGCGATCGGGCGCTGGATCAACTACGCCAAGAAACTCCCGCTCAAGATCACCTACCGCTAGCGGCTCGTCTTGACTCGCCGCCGCAGAGCGCGCAAAGCGCCAGCATGAGCGCCGCCGCCCGCACCGTGACAGCCCGCGACGCCGCAGGCATCCTGCCGCGCCTGCTCGCGCGCGGCCATACCCTCGTAATGGGCGTGCTCAATGTCACCCCCGATTCATTTTCGGACGGCGGGCGTTTTCTCGAGCCCGGCGCGGCGCTGGCGCAGGCACGCCGCATGGCCGCCGACGGCGCCGATATCCTGGACGTGGGCGCCGAATCGACGCGCCCCTACGGGAATGCGACCGCCGTCCCGGCCGAGGAGGAAAGACGCCGGCTCGAGCCGGTGCTGCCGGAGCTGGTCGCGCTCGGCATTCCCGTCTCCATCGATACCATGAAGGCCTCGATCGCCGCCTACGCGCTCGATCGCGGCGCCGCCATCGTCAACGATGTGTGGGGATTGCAGCGCGACCCGGACATGGCGCGCGTCGTCGCCGACTACGGCGTGCCGGTCATCGTCATGCACAATCGGGAAAGCGCCGATCCGGCGATCGACATCATGGCCGATATCCGCGATTTCTTTTCTCGCTCGCTCTCCATCGCCGAGCGCGCGGGCATCGCCCGCGACCGGATCGTGCTCGATCCCGGCATCGGCTTCGGCAAGACGTCCGAGCAGAGCATTCAGGCGGTTGCGCGCCTCGCCGAGCTGAAATCCTTCGGCCTGCCGCTCCTCGTCGGGCTGTCGCGCAAGCGTTTCATCAACTCGATCGTCCCGTCGGAGCCGGGCGACCGCCTCGGCGGCTCGATCGCCGGGCACCTGATCGCCGCCTTCGAGGGAGCCGCCATTGTGCGCACGCACGACGTGCGCGAGACGGCGCAGGCTCTGCGGGTCGCGCAGGCCATCCGGAGCGCGCGATGACCGGTCGAGACAAGGATTACGTATTCGTCCGGGGGCTTGCGCTGCATGCCTATCATGGCGTGATGCCGCACGAGGGCAAGGTCGGCCAGACCTTCAAGCTCGATATCACGCTCGACATCGATCTCGCGCAGGCCTCGCGCAGCGATCGCCTCGCCGATACCATTTCCTACGATCAGGTGGCGAAGGCGGCGAGCGAGGCCTTCTGTTCGCAACGCTATCGCCTGGTCGAAGCGGCGGCGGGCGCGGTCGCCAGGACCCTGCTCGAGCGGTTTCCGCGCGTCAGCGGCGTGCGCATCACGGTGCACAAGCCGCACGCCCCGGTGGCGGCGACCTTCGACGATATCGGCGTGTCGATCTTCCGCGCGCGCAATGGCTGAAGTCCTGGTCGCCTTCGGCGGCAATGTCGGCGATGCACGCCGCAATGTCGCGCGCGCCATCGACGCCTTTTGCGAGGCCCCGCTCGTGCGGTTGCGGGCGCGTTCCTCCGACTATCTCACCCCGCCATGGGGCGTGACCGATCAGCCGCCCTTCATAAATGCCTGCATCGCGGTGACGACCGGCCTGTCGCCGCACGACTTGCTCGCGCATGCCCGCAAGGTGGAGACGCGGCTCGGGCGCGAGCGCGGCCGCGAAACGCGCTGGGGACCGCGGCCGATCGACATCGACCTCATCGCCTATGACGATCTCGTTCTGAACGACGGCACGCTCGTCTTGCCGCATCCGCGCGTCGCCGAGCGGGCCTTCGTGCTCGTGCCGCTGGCCGAGATCGCCCCCGGGCGGCTGATCGGCAGCAGCACGGTGCGCGACCTTCTGGCGAGGGTTGACCGATCCGGGATCGAGCGCTTGCCCTGACGCGCGCCACCGTGTTGCACCGCGAAAGCGGTCGTGCAATTCAATGGGCATGAGCGATACGCAATTTCTCACCCTGGCGGGCGAATTCCCGCCCGCTTCCCATCAGCAGTGGCGCGCGCTTGTCGATGCCGCGCTCAAGGGAGCGCCCTTCGATCGCCTCGTCCACACCACGGCCGACGGCGTAAGGATCGAGCCGCTCTACCCGCGGCGGGCGGGCGCCGAGGCGCTGACCGCGCGGCGCGGGCCGTGGGAAATCCTGCAGCGCGTCGATCATCCCGATCCCGCCAAGGCCAATGCCCTGGCGCTCGAAGACCTAGAGAACGGCGCGACCGCCCTCCTTCTGTGTTTCGCCGGCGGTCCGAGCGCGTTCGGCTACGGACTCGACGGCAGCGAAGCGACGATCGCGCGCGCGCTCGACGGCATCCGTCTCGACGCGGTGACCATCGAGACCGACCTCAGCCCCCACTTCAAGGATGCCGGGCACACGCTCGCCGCGCTTTTCCGCAAGCAGGGGGTCGCGCCCGAGAAGGCCAGCCTGCGCCTCAACTACGATCCCATCTGCGCCAAGGCGGTGGCGGGCTCAACGCCGGTGTCGTGGCGCGATCTCGCGCCGGTCTTCGCCTCAATGGTGCGCTCGCTCGCCGAGCAGGGATTCAGGGGCCCGTTCGCGGCCGCCAATGGCCGTCCGGTTCACGCCGCCGGCGGATCGGAGGCGCAGGAACTCGCCTTCGTCATCGCCGACGCGCTCGAATATCTGCGCGCGCTGCAGGCCGCGGGCATGGCCCTCGACGCGGCGCGCCGCCTCATCTATTTCCGCCTCGCCGCCGACACCGACCAGTTCATGACAATGGCCAAGCTGCGCGCGCTGCGCAAATTGTGGTCGCGGATCGAGGAGGCTTCCGGGCTTCGGCCCGAGCCGGTTTTCATCGCGGCGGAAACGGCCTGGCGCATGATGACGCGGCGCGACGTGCACACCAATATGCTGCGCACGACCATCGCCGCGCTGGCCGCCGCGCTGGGCGGAGCCGACGCGATCAGCATTTTGCCGCACACCATCGCGCTCGGATTGCCCGATGCCTTCGCGCGCCGCGTGGCGCGCAACACGCAACTGATCCTGCTGGAAGAGTCCAATCTCGCCAGGGTCGCCGACCCGGCCGCGGGCTCGGGCGGCATCGAAGATCTGACCGACCAGCTTTGCCGCGCCGCGTGGTCGCTGTTCCAGGAGATCGAGCGGGCGGGCGGCGCGGCCGAAGCCGTCGAGAAAGGCGTCATTCAGGACAGGGTGGCGGCCACCCGCGCCGAGCGGCAGGCCGCGATCGCAACGCGCAAGGATCCGCTCGTCGGTACGAGTGACTATCCGGACCTCGGCGAGATGCCCGCGGCGGTGCTCACCGCGGACAAGGTAAGCGTTCCGCCCCTTCCCGCGATCAATACCTTTCCCGCGCTCGCGCCGATTCGTCTCGCCGAGCCGTTCGAGCGGTTGCGCGACGCCTCCGACGAGGTGGTGAGAAAAACCGGCCTGCGTCCGAAAATCGCGCTGATCGAACTCGGCACGCCCGCGGATTTCACCGCGCGCGCGAATTTCGCAAAAAATCTGTTCGAGGCCGGAGGTCTCGAAGCAGTGGAGCTTGCCGTCCCACTGTCAGGCGACGGCGAGGAGACGACACGCCAGATCGCCGGCGGCATGAAGGCGTCCGGCGCAGCGCTCGCCTGCCTGTGCTCCTCCGACGAGATCTACGAGCGCGCGGGGGCGGACGCCGCGAGAGCGCTCGCCGCTGCCGGCGCGAGGCCCATTTACCTTGCCGGCCGCCCGAAAAACGACGCGCCCTATCGCGAGGCCGGCGTCAGTGGCTTCATCCATGCAGGCTGCGACGCCCTGGCGATTCTGCGGCAGACGCATGATATTTTAGGTATAGGCGCATAGAGGCGAGGCCCATGCTTCCTGATTTCACCAGGATCGATTTCAAGGACACGGCGGTCCCCGGACGGCCCGGTGACGGCGCACCGTGGCTCACGCCCGAAGGCATCGCCGTGCAGCCCGTTTACGCGGAAACCGACGTGAAGAACCTCGATTTCCTCGAAACCTATCCCGGCATCGCGCCCTATCTGCGCGGGCCCTACCCGACCATGTACGTCACGCAGCCCTGGACCATCCGGCAATATGCCGGTTTCTCCACGGCGGAGGATTCGAACGCCTTCTACCGGCGCAATCTCGCCGCCGGACAGAAGGGGCTTTCGGTCGCCTTCGATCTTGCCACCCATCGCGGCTACGATTCCGATCACCCGCGCGTTGCCGGCGACGTCGGCATGGCGGGCGTGGCCATCGATTCCATCTACGACATGCGCACGCTCTTCTCGGGCATTCCGCTCGACCGCATGAGCGTGTCGATGACGATGAACGGCGCGGTGCTGCCGGTGCTCGCGCTTTATATCGTCGCCGCCGAGGAACAGGGCGTGCCGCCGGAAAAACTTTCAGGAACGATCCAGAACGACATCCTGAAAGAATTCATGGTGCGCAACACCTACATCTATCCGCCGGCGCCGTCGCTGCGCATCATCTCCGACATTTTCGCCTATACCTCGGCGCATATGCCGAAGTTCAATTCGATCTCGATCTCGGGCTATCACATGCAGGAAGCCGGCGCGACGCAGGATCTCGAGCTTGCCTATACGCTTGCCGACGGGGTTGAGTATGTGCGCGCCGGGCTGAAGGCCGGTCTCACCATCGACCAGTTCGCGCCGCGCCTATCCTTCTTCTGGGCGATCGGCATGAACTATTTCATGGAGATTGCCAAGCTCCGCGCCGCGCGGCTGCTCTGGGCCAAGCTGATCAAGCCGTTCGATCCGAAAGATGCGCGTTCGCTGTCGCTACGTACGCATTGCCAGACGTCGGGCTGGTCTCTCGCGGCGCAGGACGTATTCAACAACGTCGCGCGCACGATGATCGAGGCGATGGCAGCGACGCAGGGACACACCCAGTCGCTGCATACCAACGCTCTGGACGAGGCGCTGGCTTTGCCGACCGACTTTTCCGCCCGCATCGCCCGCAATACCCAGATCGTGCTGCAGCAGGAGAGCGGCACCACGCGCATCATCGATCCGTGGGGCGGCTCCTTCTATGTCGAGAGGCTCACCGGCGAGCTGGCCGCGAAGGCGTGGACGCATATCCGCGAAATCGAGCAGATCGGCGGCATGACCAAGGCAATCGAAGCCAACATCCCGAAGCTGCGCATCGAGGAAGCCGCGGCCAAGACGCAGGCGCGCATCGATTCCGGCAGGCAATCGGTGATCGGCGTGAACAAGTATCGCCCGCGCGAGGAAGCGGTCATCGACGTTCTGAAGGTGGACAATTCGGCCGTGCGCAGGCTGCAGATCGACAAGCTGTCGCGGCTGCGCAAGGACCGCGACCCGCGGGAGCTCGCCGCGAGGCTCGACGCCCTATCGCAAGGCGCCGCCGGCAACGCCAACCTGCTGGCGCTCGCGATCGATGCCGCGCGCGCCAAAGCGACCGTTGGGGAAATTTCATCTGCGCTGGAACGGGTCTTCGGCCGCCACGTGGCCGCGATCAGGACCATTTCCGGCGTGTACAAGCGGGAGGCCCAGGGCATGGCCGACACCGTCGAACGGGTGCAGAAGGCGATCGCGCAATTTGAGACGGACGAAGGGCGCAGGCCCCGAATCCTCGTCGCCAAGATCGGCCAGGACGGACATGACCGCGGCCAGAAGGTGATCGCGTCCGCCTTCGCCGATCTCGGTTTCGACGTCGATATCGGGCCGCTTTTCGCCACGCCGGCCGAGGCGGCGCGGCAGGCGGTGGAAAACGACGTCCATGTCGTCGGGGTGTCCTCGCTGGCCGCGGTGCATCTCACCGCCATCCCGGAATTAAAGGAGGAGTTGGAGCGACAGGGCCGCGGCGACATCATGATCGTGATCGGCGGGGTGGTGCCGCCGCAGGATTACGAGGCGCTGAAAAAGGCTGGCGCGGAAGCGATCTTCCCGCCCGGCACGGTGATCGCGGAAGCCGCCGAGGACTTGATCCGCAAGCTCAACCAGCGGCTCGGCCACGGCCAGCGCGCCGCCGAGTAGCCGCCGCCGGCCAGCGTGGCGCTTCTCAAGCTGGCCGAAAAAGCATAAAGCGTGGGTGTTTTCCGTTCACAGATCCCACGCCGCCCCTAACCCAAGGCCGACCCGGTGCAAAAACGCGCATCCCCCCTCCTTATCCTTTCCATCGGCCTCGCCGCCCTGCTCTGCGGCTGCATCACCTCCAAACAGCCGAAATTCGCCGGAGCGAGCGCCGTCGCGCTATTCGGAGACGGCGGCAAATACAAGGTATTCGACCGCGCTGAGGGTGACAAATACATCGAGAACGACGACGCCGAGATCAGGAAGCGCGCCGACGGCGGCTACGATTTCGTCATGCAGGGCAACGAGCCGACGGCGGTGACCGTGCACCGGATCGAGGGCGATCTCTACGTCGTGCAGTCGAAGAAAAAGAATGCCGATGCTTACGATTATCTCTTGATCCGCGAAGCGGGCGGGCAGTTTTTCACCCATGCTCCGGACTGCACTAAGCAGGACAAGGCGAAAATGGCGGGCGTCGAGGTGAAGAAGGACGAATGCCGGATCGACGGCGTCACCGATCCGGTGAAATTCTTCGCGAGCCTCGACCGGGGCGAGCCGACCGCCAAGCTCGTCCGCCAATAGCTGCACGGCGGCCGGGAATCTGGCTAGACTTTACCCATGCCCGCCGCTTCTCCGAGCCTGACCGATCTTGCCGCCGGCATTCGTTCAGGCGACCGCGCCCTGCTCGCGCGCGCTATCACCCTGATCGAAAGCAAGCGCGCGGACCATCAGGCCGACGCGCATCGGCTGGTGCAAAGCCTGATCGGCCTTGCCGGCAAGGCCGTTCGAGTCGGCATCACCGGCTCGCCCGGTGTCGGCAAATCGACCACGATCGAGACGCTCGGCACCTTTCTCACCGGCAAGGGCCACCGCGTCGCGGTCCTCGCGGTCGATCCTTCCTCCACCCGCACCGGCGGCTCGATCCTCGGCGACAAGACGCGGATGGGCCGGCTCGCCAACGATCCGAACGCATTCATCCGCCCTTCGCCCGCCTCGGGGACGCTGGGCGGCGTGGCGGCGAAAACGCGGGAAACGATATTGCTGTGCGAGGCGGCGGGCTACGACGTGGTGCTGGTCGAAACCGTGGGCATCGGCCAGTCGGAAACGGCCGTCGCCGACATGACCGATTTCTTTCTCGTCCTGATGCTGCCGGGCGCCGGAGATGAGTTGCAGGGCCTCAAGAAAGGCGTAATCGAGATCGCGGACATGATCGCGGTGAATAAAGCCGACGGCGACAATGTTGCGCGCGCCAAGGCCGCCGCCGCCGAATATCGCGCCGCGCTGCATATCCTGCAGGCGCCGGCGGCAACATGGACCCCGCCCGTCGTCACCTATTCCGCGCTGACCGGCGAGGGCATCGCAAGCCTCTGGGACGCGGTGCTGGATCACCGGGCGAAGCTGACCGGATCGGGGGAATTCACGGCCAAGCGCAGCGCCCAGCAGGTCAGGTGGCTGCGGGACATGCTGCAGGAGCGGCTGTTCGCGCGGCTGCGCGGAGAAGCGAAAGTCAAATCGCGGGTGAGCAAGATCGAGGCCGCCGTTGCGGCGGGCCGCCTTTCGCCTATGGTAGCTGTCGAGGAAATCGCCCAAATCCTGAAATTATGAGCCGCGCCTTACGCCGCAATTGGACCGGAACGGTGCTCGTCACCGGCTTCGGCCGCTTTCCCGGCGCGCCGTTCAATCCGAGCGCGCCGCTTGCGGAAAAGCTCGTGCGGCTGCGCCGCCCCGCCTTCTCGGACATGCGGCTCTTGGCCCATGTTTTTCCCACGAGCTATGCGGCCGTCGATCGCGACTTGCCACGGCTTCTCGCCGAACACCGCCCCGACATCCTGCTCATGTTCGGGGTCGCCCCGAAATCGAGGCGAGTGCGAATCGAAACCGTCGCGCGCAACCTGCTGTCGCGCTTCCCGGACGCGGCGAGATTCTCGCCAGCGAGGCGAAGAATCGCCGATTCCTCCCTGAACCGCCTGCGCAATCCGTTTCCTGCCATGCGCCTCCTGGCGGCCGCGCGCACCCGTCCATGCCGCGCCGTATTGTCGGCCAATGCGGGACGGTATCTTTGCAACTACATCTACTGGCGCGCGCTGGAATCGGCGGCGCGGACCGGCTTTCCGAAGCTCGCGGCCTTCGTTCACATCCCGCCGGTGCGGCGGTCCGGACGGCGGGGCGGCAAGGCGCTGCCCTGCGCGGCGGACCTGCTGCGGACGGCCGAGGCCATCCTCGCCGCGCTGATCGGCGCGGCAAAACGTCCTCATTAAAGGTCGGCAATGTGGCCGCTTCCGCCTCGATTCCGGCCAACGGGCTCCCTAGCTGAGCGCGGCATGCCGTTGCGCCGCCTCCGCCGAAAGATCGTGATCCCCTTCCTCGCCGCTCTTTTCCTGCTGCCGGTCGCCGGGCGCGCCGCCTTGTTCGCGTTCGAGGACCGGCCGCGCTCGTGGCGCGACGCGGACTGGTCGAGCACCGGCACGCTGCCTGCGGCCGCGGCTTATCCGCGCGCGCGGGTGCTGATCTTTTCCGGCCGCACCGGCGGATGGAAGGGCGTGGTCGCGGTGCATAGCTGGATCGTGATCAAGCCCGCCAATGCGCCGGCCTGGACCCGCTACGATGTGGTCGGCTGGGGCCAGCCGATACGGGTGAACGGCTGGGCGCCGGACGGCCGCTGGTACGGCACCGCCCCGACGATCGTCGCGGACGTAGGGGGCGAGGCGGCGGCGGCAATCATTCCGAAAATCGAGGCGGCGATCCGCGACTATAAATTCTCCACCGCTGGTGACTACCGCGTCTGGCCCGGCCCGAACAGCAACACGTTCGTCCAGGCGGTGCTGCGCGCGGTACCGCAATTGCAGGCGACGCTGCCGTCGAACGCGATCGGCCGAGACTATCGCCCGGGCCCCTATCTCGGCCTTACTGACAGCGGCACCGGGATCGAGGCGAGCCTGTGGGGCCTGCTCGGCGTCAAGGCGGGCTGGGTCGAGGGGTTCGAACTGAATATGCTCGGCCTCGTGGCGGGGCTCGACTTCCGCCATCCGGCGATCAAGCTGCCCGGCTTCGGGCGCGTCGGCTTGCCGGCCGTGACGGCAACGACCGAGGCCGCCGGCTGAACGCTTTTCCCCGCCGCCCGATCACAGCCGTCCTTCCAGCGCCCGCTTGAAGATCGTGCGCGCGGCCCGCTTGTCGAGCGTCACGGGGTTGCCGCCGGCGGTCGGATCCTTCGGCGCCATCTCCACGATCATCTCGATCTTGTCCTCCCCGACCTTCAATCCTTCCAGCGTGTGCGGAACGCCGGCCTGCTCGCGCAGCTCCAGCACGAAATCCATGAAGGCGCGGAAGTTCGGCTTCAGCCCGATATAGGCGGCGAGCCGCTTGATCTTGTCCTCAATCTCTTTCTTGTTGAAGGCGAGCACGTAGGGCATGAACACGCCGTTGGTCAGCCCGTGATGCGTATCGTAAAGCGAGCCAACCGGGTGCGACAGGGAATGGATCGCCCCGAGCCCCTTCTGGAACGCCGTCGCACCCGCGGCGGCGGCAGCCATCATGTGCGCGCGCGCCTCCATATTGCTTCCGTCCCTCACCGCGCTGGCAAGGTTGTCCTTGACGAGGCGGATACCTTCCACCGCGATGCCGTCCGCGAACGGATGATAGAAGGGCGCGCAATAGGCTTCGAGGCAATGAGCGAAGGCATCGAAACCGGTGCCGGCGGTGATGAGCGCGGGCATGCCGACGGTCAGCTCCGGATCGCAGATGGTGATCTTCGGCATCATCTGCGGATGGAAGATGATCTTCTTGGTGTGCGTGGATTCGTGCGTCAGCACCGCCGCGCGGCCCACCTCCGAACCCGTGCCGGCGGTCGTCGGCACCGCGACGATCGGGGAAATCGCCGAGGCATCGGCGCGCGTCCACCAGTCGCCCACATCCTCGAAATCCCAGACCGGCCGCGACTGGCCGTGCATGAAGGCGATCAGCTTGCCGACGTCGAGCGCCGATCCGCCGCCGAACGCCACGACGCCATCATGCTTGCCGGAGCGGAACGCGGCGATCCCCTGCGCCAGATTCATATCCACCGGGTTCGGCTTGATATCGGCGAAGATTTGCGCCGCAAGGCCCGCCGCCGTCAGCGATTGCAGCGCCGAAGCGGTCATCGGCAGCTTCGCCAGCACCGGGTCGGTGACGAAAAGCGGATTTTTCATGCCGGCGGCCTTCACCGCCTCCGGCAGCTCCGCGATCCGTCCGGCGCCGAAGCGCACCGTGGTCGGATAATTCCAGTTCCCGCGCAATTGCATCGCCCTGCTCCGTTTCGTTCCTCGTCCCCGGCAACCGGCATGGCGTCGCCGCGCGCAGCTTTCGGCCGCTTCTCCGAACAAGGTTCTGGTTCACACGTCTCGCAAATGAAAGCTCATCGGCCGCGTCAGCATCTCGTAGCCGATTCGCGATAGCGTCGCCCCGCGTCCGGTATCCTTCACGCCGGTCCAGGCGAGCCCGGGATCGAGATAGTCGCAGCGATTCATATAGACGGTCCCGGTCTCGATCCTGCGCCCGATCCGCTCGGCAGCGTCGCGGTCGGCGGTCCAGATCGAGGCGGTAAGGCCGTAGGGAGAATCGTTCATCAGCCGGATCGCCTCCTCGTCGTCGCCGACCTTCATGATGCCCGCGACCGGTCCGAAGGTTTCCTGCATCATCAGCTTCATGCCGTGATCGACAT
The DNA here is from genome assembly GCA_035548355.1 of Pseudorhodoplanes sp. Lineage (GTDB taxonomy): Bacteria > Pseudomonadota > Alphaproteobacteria > Rhizobiales > Xanthobacteraceae > Pseudorhodoplanes. The sequence continues at coordinate 33,238 of DASZTD010000043.1, read as the reverse complement.
CCACCAGCACCTGCGGGGCGACATAGGTTGAACCCGGAACATCCTTCGCGAACGCCTTCGTATCGATGAGCGCCCTCGCTCCCCTGTGCAGCGCCTCGCCGACATGTTCGCGCACCGTGGCGGCGACGCGCGTCTGCGCCATCGGCCCGAGCGTGGTCCTCTCGTCGAGCGGATTGTCCAGCACATATTGCCTGGTCAGCGCGACATAGCCCTCGACAAAGCGTTCATAGACATCCGCATGCACATAGATGCGCTCGATGCCGCAGCAGCATTGGCCGGAATTGAAATAGACTCCATCGACGATGTTCTCGATCGCATGATCGAGCCTGGCGTCGGCGCGCACATAGGCGGGATCCTTGCCACCGAGTTCGAGCCCGACGCCGCAGAACGTGCCAGCCGCCGCCCGCTCGATCGCGCGGCCCGCCTCCACCGAACCAGTGAAGCACACCTGGTCGATCGCGCCGGAGGCGATCAGTTTCGTCGTATCCTCATGCGATAACGTCAGCGTGCGGAACAGCCCCGACGGCAGTCCGGCCTTGTCGAACGCCATCTGAAAGCGGTCACCCGCGAGGATCGTCTGCGCGGCATGTTTCAGGATCACGGCGTTGCCCGCCATCAGGGCGGGCACGATCGAATTGACTGCAGTCAGGAACGGATAATTCCACGGGGCGATGGTGAGCACGATGCCGAGCGGCTCACGTCGCACATAGCGTTTGAATCCGGGCTTTGGCTCGGGCACGACATCGGCTAGCGCTTGATTCGCGATCGCGATCATCGAGCGGGCACGCTCCTCGAAGCCGTTCAGCTCGCCGCCGGCAAATTTCACCGGCCGACCCATTTGCAGCGTGATTTCCGGCGCGATCTCGGCGCGCATCGCCAGCATCGCATCGACGGCAGCCGAGCAGAGTTTGGCGCGCTCGGAGAGCGGCGTGTCCCGCCACGCCGCCTGCGCCTTGCGCGCCGCGGACACCGCATCGTCGATCGCCCGCGGCGAGGCGGAGGCCCTGCGCGCGACTTCGCGGCCGTCGATCGGAGATCTGCAAATGATGTCGGACATTGTCGTTCCCTGCGTATCGACGCCGTCGCGGCCGCCCCTCCCCTCACCGGCGCGGCCTCGCCCCGCCGAGCCGCGGACCCGGCGGGACGGCGTGACAAATCGCTAATACCGCTCGAACCCCCGCATCAATTCCCAGTCGGTGACGCGACGGTCGTATTCGAGCTGCTCCCATTTCGCGGTGTGAACATAGTGGTCGATCACGCCGTCGCCGAAAGCCGCGCGCAGCATTTTCGAACGTGCGAGACTGTCGGTCGCCTCGCGCAGCGTCTTCGGCACCTCCGGCAGCTTCTCACCGTGATAGGCATCGCCCGAATGCGGCGCGCTGAGCGTGAGCTTCTCCTCGATTCCGGCGAGGCCCGCGGCGATCAGGCCGGCGAAGGCGAGATAGGGATTGAGGTCTGCACCGCCGACACGGCACTCGATGCGGATGCTCTTGCTCTTTTCGCCGCAAAGGCGGAAGCCTGCGGTGCGATTGTCCCGGCTCCAGACCGTCCTGGTCGGCGCGAATGTGCCGATCTGGAACCGCTTGTAGGAGTTGATGTAAGGGGCGAGGAAATAGGTGATGTCGCGCGCGTATTTCAGCTGCCCGGCGACAAAGGCGCGCATCGTGGCCGACATGCCGTATTCGGCCCCAGGATCGTGGAACAGCGGCGTCTTGCCGTCTGCGCTCCACAGCGAGCAATGAATGTGCGAGCTTGACCCCGCGAGCGCGTAATTCCATTTCGCCATGAAGGTCACCGCCTTGCCCTGCGCGGAAGCGATCTCCTTGATGCCGTTCTTCAGGATGACGTGGCTGTCGGCCATGTCGAGCGCGTCGGCGTAGCGGACGTTGATCTCCTCCTGCCCCGGCCCCCATTCGCCCTTGGAATTCTCGACGGCGATGCCCGCGCCCTGCAGCCCATTGCGAATGGCGCGCATGACACCTTCCTCTTTCGTGGTCTGCAGGATGTGGTAGTCCTCGATATAGTGCCCGGCGGTTTTCGGCTGCTGCCAGTGTCTCGCCGCGATCGCCTCGTAACTCTCGTCGAACAGGTAGAATTCGAGTTCGGAGGCGCAGAAGGCGCGCATCTTCTGCTTCTGCAAGCGCGCGACCTGCGATTTCAGCATCGCGCGCGGCGAATGCGGCAAATCCTTGTGGTGATGGTCGAGCACGTCGGCGAGAACGAGAGCGGTGCCCTCCAGCCAAGGAATGCGCCGCAGCGTCTTCATGTCGGGCTTGAGCACGAAATCGCCGTAGCCCTTCTCCCAGCTCGACACCGCATAGCCGGGTACCGGCTCCATGTCGATGTCGTTGGCGAGAAGATAGTCGCAGGCATGCGTCTCCTCGTGCGCGCCGTCGATGAAATATTCGGCCTGAAAACGCTTGCCCATGAGGCGGCCCTGCATGTCGGCCATCGCCACCACGACCGTGTCGATGGCGCCGGCCTTCACTGCCCTCTTCAGCTCGTCGAAACCCAGATTGCCCGGCATGGACGCTCCCCTTGTCATGCCCGGGCTCGATCCGGGCATCCCTTCCGGAAGCGCCAACGCGCCTCCATGACGGGGATGGCGGCGACAAGCCCGGCCATGACGCACCAGTTAAACACTTCCAATGCACTCATCCAGAATGTCGATGGCGCGGTCCATCTCGGCCTGCGTGATCGTCAGAGGCGGCGTCAGCGTCAGCACGTTGCCGAACGACGTCTTGAACGACAGGCCGCGATCGAGCGCGGCATACATCACCTTTTCCGCGGCCCCGTTGGCGGGTGCCCGCGTGGCTCGGTCGGTGACAAGCTCGATCCCGAGCAGCAGGCCGCGCCCGCGCACGTCGCCGATAAGTTCGTGCCTGTCTTTGAGCGCGTTCAGCCGCGCCAGCGCCGCCGCGCCGACCCGGGCGGCATTCTCGACGAGCTTCTCGTCCTCGATGATCTCGATCGTGGTCAGCGCCGCGCGCGCGGTGACCGGGTTTTTCTCGTGCGTGTAGTGGCCGAAGGCGTAATCGCCGCCGACATCGAGGGCGGGCGTCGCGACCACGGCGGCGATCGGCAGGATGCCGCCGCCGAGCGACTTACCGAGCACCATAATGTCGGGCACGACGCCGTCATGCTCGCTCGCGAACATCCTGCCGGTCTTGCCGAGCCCCATCGGGATTTCGTCGAACACCAGCAGCGTGCCGTGCCGGTTGCAGATGTCGCGCACTTTTTTCCAGAAGCCCGCGGGCGGAATATAGGGCACGGCGCGGATTGGCTCGGCGATGAAGGCGGCAACGTCCCCTTCCCGGCCGAGCACGTAATCGATCATGCGCGCGCAAGCCTCGCCCGACTCCTCCGGCGTCCTCGATCCGTACGGGCAGCGATAGCTGGAAAAGGGCGCGACATGCTCGGCGCCGGGCATCAGCGGCCCAACCGGGCCGGAGCGGAACAGCGCCTCGCCCCCCACCGCCGCCGAGCCGTAGCCCGCGCCGTGGAACGCATCCCAGAAGGACAGCGTCTTGTAGCGGCCGGTGGCCGCGCGCGCGAGCTTGATCGCGACCTCGACTGCATCCGACCCGCCGGTGGTGAACAGCACCTTGCTCAGGTCGCCGGGCGCGATCTGGCCGAGTTTTTCGGCGAGCGCCACCGCTGGCTCTGAGGCGTAGCGACGCGGCGTGAACGGCAGCGCCTCCATCTGCTCGGCGATGGCGCGCTTCAGTCGCGGATGGCCATAGCCGATATGGTGAACGTTGTTGCCGTGAAAATCCATGTAGCGGCGGCCCGCGGTGTCCTCGATATAGATGCCTTGCGCCTTCACGATGGCGTTGAGGCAGGGCGTGGACACCGACTGGTGCAGAAAGGCGCGCGCGTCGCGCTCGAGCAGCGCCCTTGCCGCCGGGTCGAGATTGCGCTGCGCCCAGGCGCGGCGTTCCGGAGAGATGTTGGTATCGCTCTCCGACGGCGCGGGCGTCCTCGACACCGATCCCTCCATCAACGTCGCCGCCAAGCTTGCAGGCGCAGTAGCACGAGCCGGTCAAGCAGCACGTGCAGCAGCTTCGCGCCGAGCGCGGTGAGCACGATCAGGGTCGCCATCGCCGCAGCGCCCGCGGTGAATCCGGCCTCGTCCATGTGCACGATCGCGACCGAAGCCGGCTTGGTGGCCGGGCCGTACAGGAAGATCACCGCCGACACCGTCGTCAGCGCGTTGACGAAAAGATAGATGGCGATGTCGATGATCGCCGGCAGGCAGATCGGCACCGTAACCCGCCGGAACGTCCGCCATACCGGCACCTTCAGCGAAGCGGACACCGATTCGAATTCCGGATCGATCTGCTTGAGCGCGGTGAGCGCGGTAATATGCGCCACGGTGTAAAAATGCGCGATCGAATTGACCACGAGCACGATCAACGTGCCGTAGAAGACGTTCAGCGGATTCCACCGGGCATTGACGAAGAACACATAGCCGAGCCCGAGCACGAGGCCGGGCACCGCCATCGGCAGCATCGCCAGCAGATGCGCGATCGCCCGCCCGGCTGGCGCGACCTTGGTCTTCTCGACCAGATAGGCCCCGGTGAACACGATGACCGTGCCGATCAGCGCGGCGAGCGTCGCCATTTTCAGCGAATTGAAATACGGCGACCAGGCGGCCGAATCGAAGGAGCTGAAATCGTAGTTACTGAGCGTGAGCGAAAGATTGTAGGGCCAGTACTTGATGAATGAGGCCCAGACCGCCATGCCAAGCACGCCCGCGATGAGCGCGCCGAGCGCCACCGCATAGGCGATCAGCGCCATGTCGCGCAGCTTGTTCGGCCTGGGTTCGAGCGGCACCGCGCGCGCCGACAGTAACGCGATCTGGCGGCGCTGCACCACGCGGTCGATCGCGAAGGCGAGTACGGCGGGCAGCAACAGGATCATGCCGACCACCGCCCCCATCGCGAAATTCTGCTGCCCGACCACCTGCTTGTAGGCGTCGGTCGCCAGCACGTTGAACTGCCCGCCGATCACCTTGGCGATGCCGAAATCCGTCACCACCAGCGTGAACACGACGAAACAGGCATTGATCAGGCCGAATTTAGCGCCTGGTAGCGTCACCGTCCGAAATATGCGTGGCTTGGTCGTACCGAGCGCCTCGGCAACCTCGTAGAGGCGCGCGTCCGCCAGCGCCAGCGCGGCGACGAGAATGATGAGCGCGTGCGGGAAGCAGTAGAAGACCTGCGCCACCACGATCCCGATCGGGCCGTAGATCGAGGCGCCGAACAGCAGGCCCTTGAGGAATCCCTGGTTGCCGAACAGATAGACGAGCGAAATCGCCGGCAGCAGCGAGGGGGCAAACAGCGGCAGCAGGGCGGCCGCGTAGAACAGGCCCTTGGCCGGCATGCGCGTGCGCGTCAGCGCATAGGCATACAGAAAGGCGAGTGGGATCACGATCGCTGTCGCCGCCACCGCAACCCACAGCGAGTTGAAGATCGAGTTGAACAGCGACGGCGTCGAGAAATAGCGGACATAATTGGCGAGCCCGACGAAATGCCCGTCCGCATCCTGGAAGCTCTTGGATAGAAGCGACCAGAGCGGCAGCGCGATGGTGATCAGCAGCCAGGCCACGAGCAACACGACGCCGGCGCGCATGACAAGGGCATCGCGCGAAACTCTCTGCGCGGCCGAGGCTGGCCGCTCAAGCGCAGCCACGCTCATCGCGCCTCACCCCGTGCGAAGATGCGCAAGGCCTCCGGCGGTAGCGCCACCGTGAGCGTCTGCCCCTCCTCCACTTTCAGATCGCGCACCAGATTGGCGGAGAAATCGGCAAGAATCGTCACGCCCGGCGCGGCGTCAGGCTTGAGCTGGGCGCGGCAGAACGAGCCGAGGAAATCCAGGCTCTCGATTTTCGCGTCCAGCCGGTTGGCTGTGGCGCCGTCGATGTTGCGCACGCGCACTTCCTCCGGCCTCAGCCCGACGCGCACCGGCGCTCCCCTGGCGAAGCCGTTGGCATCGGTGCAGGACAGGTCGATCCCGCCGAGCCGGATGCGGCCGGGGCCCGCGACCTCGGCATCGAGAAAGGTCATGCTGCCGACGAAATCGGCGACGAAGGCGCTTGCCGGCGTGCGGTAGATCTCCGCCGGCGTGCCGACCTGCTCGATCGCGCCGTGGTTCATCACCACGATGCGGTCGGCCATCGACAGCGCCTCCTCCTGGTCGTGCGTCACCATGATGGTGGTGACGCCAAGCCGGCGCTGCAGCATCTTGATCTCGTCGCGCAGCCGCAGGCGCACGCGCGCGTCGAGCGCGGAGAGCGGCTCGTCGAGCAGCAGCAGGCCCGGCGAGGTCGCCAGCGCCCGCGCCAGCGCGACGCGCTGTTGCTGTCCACCCGACAGCTGAACCGGATATTTCGTCTCCTGGTCGGCAAGCCCGACGAGCCTGAGAAGCTCGCGCACACGCGCGCCGATCTCCGCGCGCGGCCGGCCCCGATTGACGAGTCCGTACCCGACATTGGCCGCGACCGTGAGGTTCGGAAATAGCGCGTAGGACTGGAACACGATGCCGAAATCGCGCGCGGCCGGCGGCAGGCGCGAGACGTCCCGGCCAGCGATCTCGATCGTCCCCTCATCCTGCGGATCGAGCCCGGCGATCGCGCGCAGAAGCGTAGTCTTGCCGCATCCCGAAGGCCCGAGAAAGCAGACGAATTCCCCGCGCCTGACTGCGAGCGATACGTCGTTCAGTGCCGTGAAAGCGCCGAAGCGCTTCTTCAGACGGTCGATGCGCAAAAACGGGGCGGCCGCGGAGCCGTTGCTCCCGTGCGCCACCGGTTCAGACAACGATTTCATAACGCCTGCCCGCCCATCTCAACGCCCGCACCCGGCGCGGACATGGTTGGCCAGAACCGCTCCCGGAGCAAGCCCCGGGAGCGGTTCCCCGTCTCCGTTATTTTTTCGGCGCCGACTTGCCGTCGTAGCGCTTCGACCATTCGGCGAGAATGCGGTCGCGGTTTTCCGCCATCCAGGTCAGATCGTTCTTGATCATCCCCTTCTCGGCATCCTTCGGATAGTTCGGCGGGAAATTCTCGACGCCGGGCATTGCCACCACCGCGTAGCTCTTGGAATAAAGCTCGTTCGCGCCCTTGGTGGCCACCCAGTCCATCACCTTCTTGGCGAGTTCAAGATTCTTCGTTCCCTTCACGATCGCCGAGGCTTCCATCTCCCAGCCGGTCCCTTCCTTCGGGATGATCACGTCGAGCGGAGCCCCCTTGGTCTTTTCCGAGGCGCCGCGCATGTCGAGCGCGATGCCGGCGACGCGCTCGCCCTTGGCCGCCTGCACGCAGGGCGCGGAGCCCGAATGCAGATAGGAGGCGATATTCTCATGCAGCGCGTCGAGGAATTTCCAGCCCTCGGTCTCGCCCATCATCTGCAGCCATCCCGCGACCATCAGGTAACCGGTGCCCGAAGAAGCCGGGTTCGGCATCACGATCTTGTCCTTGTATTCGGGCTTGATGAGATCCTTCCACGATGTCGGCGCGGCGATCTTGTCCTTACCGGCTTCGGCGGTGTTGAAGCAGATCACGCCGAGATAGGCGTCCTGCCCGACCCATGACGGGTTTGGCGTGTTGTCGCGGAACACTTCCTTCAGCTTGTCGGCGCCCGCCGCCTTGTAAGGCTCGAGCAGCCCGAGCTTCTTGAAATAGAGGATCGCCGTCGCCGCGTGGCCGACGATCATGTCCGCGCGTGGATTGTCCTTTTCCGCGAGAAAGCGCGCGGTAATGACGCCGGTCGAATCGCGCGTCCAGACCACTTCCACACCGGGCACGGCCGCTTCGATCGCTGACTTGTAGGGCTGAAGCTGATCGTTCTCGAGCGACGTATAGATGTTGAGCTTCGTCTGCGCGGCGGCCGGCCACACGGCGGCAACCGCAACACCAACGCCCAGCAGAACCTTGGCAAGATGATTTTTCATGCGACTCCCCTCGTTGAACTGCGCTTCCGGCCTCGTGACTCGCACCGCGCCATGAAGCGTTTATGACACCCGGCAGCTTGACCCTTCTTTCGATGCTATCAGGGCTGCCAAGGCAGGGAATAGGTCTTCACGTTGGTGAAGCTCTTCATTGCCTCGACGACCCCTTCCTTGTAACCGAGCCCCGAATCCTTGATGCCGCCGAACGGCGACATCTCGATCCGGTAGCCCGGGACTTCCCACACATTCACCGTGCCAACCTCGAGCTCATTGATGAAGCGCGTGATGTATTCGAGCTTCGATGTGCAGACCCCCGACGACAAGCCGTAGGCCGTCGAATTGGAAATGCGGATCACCTCGCCGATGTCGTTCGGGCAGCGGATGATCGGGATCACCGGGCCGAAGGTTTCCTCGTGCACCAGTTCGCAATCGTAGGGCACCCTGTCCACCACCGTCGGCGGGAACAGCGCGCCCCTGCGCGGCTCCCCGTGCAGCACCACCGCTCCCCTCGCCACCGCGTCCTTGACGCGGCGCTCGAACAGCATCGCCGCCTTTTCGTTGATGACCGTGCCGATATCGACCGTCGGATCCATCGGATCGCCAGCCTTCAGCTTGCGCGCCTTGGCCAGAACGAGGCTTGAGAATTCCTCCGCCACCTTCTCGACCACGAGAATGCGTTTCACCGCCGTGCAACGCTGGCCCGAATTCCTGGTCGCGCCCTGCACCGCCAGCTCCGCCGCCTTGTCGAGATCGGCATCCTCCATCACGATCAGCGGATCGTTGCCGCCAAGCTCGAGCACGATGCGGCGATAGCCCGCCTTCGCGGCGATATACTTGCCGACCCGCACCGAGCCGGTGAAGGTGATCAGGTCGCAATCCGGATCGGTGATCATCGCATCCCCCATGGTCGAGGGATTGCCGGTCACGACCGACAGCATTTCCGGCGGCAGGCCCGCCTCGTACAGCACGTCGGCGAGCGCCAGCGCGGTCAGCGGCGTGAGCTCGGTCGGCTTCAACACCACGCGATTGTTGGTCGCGATCGCCGGGGCGATCTTGTGCGACACCATGTTGAGCGGATGGTTGAACGGGGTGATCGCCGAAATCACCCCGCGCAGCGGCTGCCGCAGGGTGAATATCCTGCGCGCCTTGCCTTGCGGAGAGATATCGCAGGCATAGCTTTCGCCGTCGTCGCGGATCGTGAGCTGGCCCGCGAAGGAATAGACGTCGTAGGCGCGGCCGGCCTCGTAGAGCGAATCCTTCCAGCAGAGGCCGGATTCGGCGGTGATGAGACGGGCGAAATCCTCCTTGCGGTCGCGCAGCAGCTCGGCGGTGCGAAGCAGAATCTGTTGGCGCTCGTAGCGCGAGAGCCTCGGCTTGTACGCGGCCGCCCTGGCAAACGCCTCGCGCACATGTTCCGGCCGCCCCGCCGGCACAGTGCCGACCACCGCCCCGCTATACGGGTTGAAAACCTCGATCCGCTCGTCGGTCTGCACGCGCCCGCCGGCAATCCGCATCGCTTCGTGGCGGATCGCGGCGACCGGCTTGGACTGAACGTTCATACAATCCTCAATGGACGCGGTTGAGAGCGACGTCGAACACGTCGAAGTTCCGCAGCCGGTGACCGTCCGGCACCACCACCTTGCGGTTGGCGATCATGGGCACGGTCTGCTCTGTCAATCCGCCATGCGAACGCAGCGGTTCGGAAAGCGCGGACAGATCGTGCCGTTCCGGGCTCGTGCCGAGCACCTTGTGGACGGTGGAGATCACCACCACGTCGCCGATGCGATCCTGCGGCAGCTCAAAGCGCGCGCAGGCCTCGGCCCGGGTCAGCGCGAGTTCCACGCCCTTCACCTCCGACAATTTGCCGAGAATGTCCTCCACTCGCGTGTTACCCGGCAAATAAACGGTCGCGAAGGAGCCGAGCGCGCCGTGATGCTTCACGTATGGGTCGGTGATCGGAAGGATGACGCGCGCCTCGTCCTTGCCGAGCCAACCGTCGAGCAACGTTTGCAGATAGATCACGTCGGGCTCGCCGTTTGGCAGGTGCTTGTCATTCATGCCGTGATCGGCCGTCAGCACCAGCACGCAGCCGAGGCGGTCGAGCGCGCCGACGTAACGGTCCATCATCGCGTAGAAGGCATTGGCGGTGTCGGAGCCCGGCGCCGCCTTGTGCTGGATGTAATCGGTGGTGGACAGGTACATGAGGTCGGGCCGCTCGCGCATGAGGATCGAGACGCCCGCCGCCATCACGAATTCCGACAGATCGGAGGAATAGACCTCCGGCAGTTTCATGTTCAGCCGCGCGAGGACATTCTCGATGCCGTTCTCGGCGAGATTGGCCTTGTCGGCCTTTTCCGAGGAGAACGCAATCGCGCGCCCACTCGACATGTCGAGCCCATGGCCGAGCAGGGCCCGCAGCTTGTCCTTGGCGGTGACCACCGCCACCTTGGCGCCGGCGTCGTGGAAGGCCTTCATGATGGTCGGCGCGCGCAGGAACCGCGCGTCGTTCATCATCACTTCCTGCCGCGTCGCCGGGTCGTAGAAATAGTTTCCGGCAATGCCGTGCACCGCCGGCGGCCGCCCGGTGATGATCGAGATGTTGTTCGGATTGGTGAAGCTCGGAATCACCGAATGCGCCAGCAGGCTCGATCCCTCTTTCATCAGCCGCGCGAAATTCGGCGCCAGTCCCTTGTCGATCGCCCGCTCGATATAGCCAGGCTCCGACCCGTCGATGCAGACGGCGACAGTGGGCGTCGCCGGAAATCGGTAGCTCCTGCCGTTGACCGTGACGTTGGCGTCGCTGCGGTTGAAATTCACGGACGGCTCCCCGGCGGTCAGGCGGCTTTGGCGGGCTTGGGCGAGGCGACGTTCATATCGCGCAGAATGTCGGCCACCGCCGCGAGCGCGCCGCGCATGTGGTCGGCATTGAGACGGCCGATGCAGCCGATGCGGAAGGAGTCGGCGACGGTGAGCTTGCCCGGATAGATGACGTAGCCACGATCCTTCAGCTTGTCGTAGAAGGTCTGGAACCTGAAATTGGGATCGGCCGGCATGCGGAAGGTGACGATGATCGGTGCCTGCAGGCGCTCGGGCAGCAGCGGCTCGAAGCCGAGCGCGCGCATGCCCTCGATCAGAACACGGCAGTTTTCCGCATAGCGCCTGCCGCGGCCGGCGACGCCGCCTTCCGCCTTGAATTCCTGCAGCGCCTGATGAAATGCCGCGATCACGTGGATCGGCGGCGTGAAGCGATATTGCCCAGTCTTGAGGAAATTCGCCCATTGATCGTGCAGATCGAGGACGAGCGTCGTCGCCTGCCCCTGCGCCTTTTCCAGCACCGATTTGCGGCACAGGACGAAGCCGAGCCCCGGCACGCCCTCGATGCACTTGTTCGAGGAGGCGGCGACCGCGTCGAAGGTCACGCGGCGGGAATCGAGCGCGATCGCGCCAAAGGCGCTCATCGCGTCGATCAGGAGGCTCTTACCGTAGCGGCCGGCGAGCGCGCCGATTTCCTCGACCGGATTGAGGATGCCGGAGGTCGTCTCGCAGTGGACGCAGAACACGTGCGTGATCGCCGCGTCGTCCTTCAGGATTTTCTCGACCGCGGCGAGATCGGGCTGGTGGTCCTCGGCGGTCTCATGGACGACGACCGCGCGCCCGGCGATCCCGCAAATCTTCCTCGCGCGCTGTCCATAGGCGCCGTTGATCAGGAGCAGCACCTTGCCGCTCTTGGGGACGAGGGTCGTGAGCATGGCCTCGACCGCGAAGGTGCCAGAGCCCTGCATCGGAACTGTGACGAAATCTTCCCGCCCTTCGATGATGGCCACGAGGTCCGACAGCACCGCCCGGTTGATCTCGATGAAGGTGGCGTCGCGCGAGCCCCAGTCGTGCACCATTGCCTGCTTGACGCTCTTCGAGGTGGTGAGCGGGCCGGGCGTCAGCAGCAGGGGATCACCGGTTTCCGAGGCGGCGACGGGCTTGGACGGCATGCGGCGCTTCTCCCTGTTGAGTTTATTTCTAGCGCGGCCGCCCCTATCGGCCTAATATGTGTTTTGGATATGAGATATAGATAACATCTATATGAATCTGACCCAGCTCCGGGCCTTTCATCGCGTGGCGCAGGCCGGCAGCTATTCGCTCGCCGCGCGCAGCCACGGGGTGAGCCAGCCCACCCTCTCCGCGCAGGTGAAGGAACTCGAGGCGAGCTACGGCGTGGCGCTGTTCGACCGGCGCGGGCGCGGCGTGCAGCTCACCCCGACCGGCCAGTCGCTCTATGCGGTCACCACCCGCCTGTTCGCGGCGGAGGAGGAAGCCGGAGCCTTGCTCGCCGGCAGCCGGGCGCTCACGCGCGGCTTCCTGCGCGTTAGCGCCGACGGCCCCTATCACGTGATGCGCATCCTCGCCGAGCTGAAACGCCGCCACGCGGGTATCACCTTCACCGTGAAAATCGACAATTCCGCCAACGTCCTGAGCCATGTCCTCGACCACGTCGCCGACATCGCGGTGACCGCCAAGACCACCTCCGACCCGCGCATCCATTCGATCAGGCTGCGGGAGGACCGGCTGATCCTGTTCGTGCCGCGCGGCCATGCCTGGGCGAAGCGCCGGCGCGTGCGGCTGTCGGACCTCGCCGGTCGCGACATCGTCGTGCGCGAGCGCGGCTCAATCACCCGCGAGGCGTTCGAGACGCGGCTCGTGGCGGCAAACGTGGTGCCGGGCTCGCTGATCGAGGTGCAGACGCGCGAGGCGGTGCGCGAGGCGGTCGGGGCAGGGTTCGGGCTCGGAGTCGTGTTCGACAGCGAATTCCGGGCCGACGACCGCTTCCACGCCATCGGCATTGGCGACTGCGACCTGTCGGTGAGCGAATACGTCGCCTGCCTGCAGGAGCATCGGCAGCTCGCGCTGGTGCGCGCCTTCCTCGAGGTCGCACGCGACGTCGGCGGTGCCGGCGGTCCTCGCTCCGCCACCTCAACAAAACCACTTTCTGAAGCGTCCTTGGCGGACTAAGGTCCGAAAAATTTCAGGTCCATGCGGCCGGCCGATTCGACCGGATGCACTGGCGGGGTCAGGAATGTCCGGAACGGAGCTCTTTGCCACGATCGTCGGAAGCGTCGCGCTCCTGCTCTGGGGCGTGCGGATGGTGCGCACCGGGATGATGCGCGCTTTCGGCGCGGCGCTGCGACGTGTCATCGCCACGCGCACGCGCACGCGCGTGTCGGCCTTCCTCGCCGGCATCGGCGTCACCGGCATCCTGCAAAGCTCGACGGCGACAGCGCTGCTGCTCGCCTCCTTCACCGCGCGCGGGCTAATCGCGCTGCCAATCGCGCTTGCGGTGATGCTCGGCGCCGATGTCGGCTCCTCGATCGCCGCGCAGATCTTCTCCTTCGACATCAAGTGGCTGTGGACCATCCTCGTCGGCGTCGGGGTGTTCGTGTTCATGGCCTCGGAGGCCGACCGGGCGCGCGGCATCTCGCGCATCGCGATCGGTCTCGGCTTCATGCTGCTGTCGCTGTCGCATCTGGGCACCGCCGCCGTGCCGCTGAAAGAATCCGCGCTTTTCCGCTCGCTGCTGACCGGGCTCGCCGGGGAGCCGCTGCTCGGCTTTTTTGTTGCGATCGCAGTGACGTGGCTCGTGCATTCGAGCCTGTCGATCGTGCTTCTGGTGATGTCGCTCGCGGCGGCGAACGTGATCCCCTCGCCGCTCGCGCTCGCGCTCGTGCTCGGCGCCAATGTCGGCGGCGCCGTCGCCCCACTCCTGTCGCTGTCGGGCTCTGCCCCGGCCGGTCGCCGCGTCCCGCTCGGCAACCTGATGATGCGCGCGGCCATCGCCGTGCCGCTGCTGTTTGCGGTGGCGCCGATCGCCGACCTGCTCAGCCAGGTCGAGGCGCATTCCGGGCGGATGGTGATCAACTTCCACACCGCCTTCAACCTGCTGGTCGCACTCGTTTTCCTGCCCTTCACCGCCTTCGTCGCGCAGGCCGCGGGCCGCATCCTGCCCGACCAGCCCGAAGCCGAGGATCCCGGCAAGCCCAAGCATCTCGATCCGAACGTGTTCGACACGCCATCGGAGGCCCTCGCCTGCGCGATGCGCGAGACCCTGCATCTCGGCGACCGCGTCGCCGACATGCTACGCCAGGCGCTGCAGGCGCTGGAAAAATCCGACACCAAGCTCGTCAAGGACGTGGAGAAAGCCGACGATGCGGTCGATCGCCTGCACGAGGCGATCAAGCTCTACCTCGTCAAGGTGTCGAAGGCGGAAATGTCCGACGAGGAGAGCCAGCGTTACGTCGAGATACTGACCTTCACCACCAATCTCGAGCATGTCGGCGACATCATCGACAAGAACCTGATGGAGCTCGCCACCAAGAAGATCAAGAACCGCTCGACCTTCTCGGCAGAGGGGTTGCAGGAAATCCGCACCTTCCATGCGCGCGTGATGGACAACATGCGCCTCGCCTTCAACGTGTTCGCCACGCGCGACGTGGCGCTGGCGCGCCGGCTGCTGGCGGAAAAGGCCTCGATGCGCACCGCCGAGCTAGCCGCTTCGGAAAGCCATTTCGCGCGGCTGCGCGAGGGCCGGCCCGAGTCGATCGAGTCAAGTGCGATCCATCTCGACGTGATACGCGACCTGAAGCGGATTAACGGGCACCTGACCTCGGTAGCCTACCCGATCCTGGAAGCGGCGGGGGAATTGCGCAACACGCGTCTGCGCGAGCACGATGCCGAGCAAGCGATCCCCGCCGGCAAACCGGCCGCCTCCTAGGCGATACGGATCAGTACGAGCCCGCAGACGATCATCACCGCCGCCGCGATGCGCGCCGCGCGTAGCGGCTCCTTCAGAAACACCGTCGCGATCGCCGCACCAAACAGCACGCTTGTCTCGCGCAACGCCGCGACCATGCCAATCGGCGCCACCGACATCGCCCAGATCGCGATCCAGTAGGCGGCGAGCGACAGGCCACCGGCGAACAGCCCGATTCTCCAGTACGGCAGAATCGCCGTCATCACCTGCGGGCCGCGGCGCAACATAGCGAACACCACCATCATCACCCCGTCGAGCAGGAAAAGCATCACTGCATAGGCATGCGCGCTCTGCGCCGTCCGTCCGCCGACGCCGTCGGCGAGCGAATAGCCGCAGATCGTCACGGCCGTGAACAACGCATAACCGACCGCTCGCCGGTCGATGCGCGCGAGATCGCGCCCGCCATGAGTCGACAGCAGAAGGATGCCGAGCGCAAGGATCACGATCCCCGCCCAGGCGGCGACCCCGATGTGCTCGCCGACATAGAGCGCCCCAACGCTCGCGGTCAGGAGCGGAGCGGACCCGCGCGCGATCGGATAGACTTGGCTCATGTCGCCGTGCCTGTAGGCCTCCGTCAGCCCGATGTAATAGCCGAGATGAAAGATCATCGAGGCCACGAGGTACGGCCAGGATTCAAAGGCGGGCAGCCCGGCGACCGGCAGCGCGGGCAGCGCGATCAGCGCCGAGCCGATCGCGATCAGCGTGGTCACCGAAAACGGGTCGAGATGCACCTTGATGAAGGCGTTCCAGCCCGCGTGGCAGGCCGCGGCGACAAGAACGGCGAAGAAAACGAAGGTGGTCATCTCGGTGGCGGTGCGCGTCAGACCTTCACGCGCAGGTTGGCGGGATCGTAAGGTGCCTTCAGGCTGGCGCGTACCGGCACGCGCTCGCCGGCAATGTCAAGCGCAAAGGCGCCCGTCGCGATTGACTCCGCCCCGCCGTCCGCGACATAGCCGAGCGCGACGAGACCGCCGACGCTGTGCCCGTAGGCTGCCGAGGTGACCTCGCCGACCGGCTCGCCGTCGCGGAGGATCAGCTCCCCGCCATGCGCGAGCGGGGTGTCCGGCGCCGTGCCCACGAAACTCAGAAGCCTGCGGCGCGGCGGCCGTTCCCTCGCCGCGACCAGCGCGGCGCGGCCGAGAAAATCGCCCTTGCCGAGATCGACCGCGAAGCCGAGCCCCGCCTCGTAAGGCGTGACATCGGGTGAAAGCTCGCGGCCGAAGGCGCGATAACCCTTCTCCAGCCGCAGGCTCTCGATCGCGTAATAGCCGGCATCCCGCACTCCGAGCCTCTCGCCCGCCCCGATCAGCGCGTCATAGACGCCGGCGGCGAACTCTGCCGGCACGTACAATTCCCAGCCAAGCTCCCCGACGTAGGTGCGCCGCGCCGCGTGCACCGTCGCATAGCCGACGCCGATCTCGCGAATCGCCCCGAACGGGAACGCGGCATTGTCGAGCGGCGCCCTCGTCAATTGCGAAAGCAGCTCGCGCGAACGCGGCCCCATCACCGCGATCACAGCATAGGCGGAGGTCACATCGGTCAAAACCGCGTGCGCCTCGGGCGGGATGTTGCGGCTGATCCAGTCGGCGTCGCGGGTCGCCTGCGCCGTGCCGGTCACCAGAAGGAAACGGTCGGCGGCGAGCCGCGCCACGGTGAGATCGCTCTCGAACGTGCCGCGCGCGTTCAAAAGCCCGGTATAGACGGTGCGCCCGACCGGCACCGCGACATTGTTGGCGCACAGATATTGCAGCACCCTTTCCGCGTCGTGCCCCTGCACCAGCAGCTTGGCGAAGGAGGTGAGATCGAAGATCGCCACGCTCTCTCGCGCCGCCCGGTGCTCGGCGGCGGCGAACGCGAACCAGTTCTGCCGGCCGAAGGAATATTCGATCCTCGCCTGCACCGCCGACGGCGCGAAGAAATTCGGCCGCTCCCACCCCATCTTCGATCCGAATACCGCGTGCCGCGCCGCCAGCCGATCGTAGAGCGGGGATCGGCGGAACGGGCGCACGGAGGCAAGCTCGCGGTTCGGCCACGGCATCATGTAATGCAGGCCGAGCACCTCCTTCACGCGGTCGTGCAGATAATTGTCGTTGCCGAAGAACCGCGCGAAGCGGCGGATATCCACCGGCCAGAGATCGAGCGTCGGCTCGCCTTGCGTGATCCACTCGGCGAGCGCGCGCCCCGCCCCGCCGCCCGACGCGATGCCGATGGAATTGAATCCCGCGCCGACGAAAAAATTCTTTAGCTCCGGCGCTTCGCCAAGAATGAAATTGTTGTCCGGCGTGAAGCTCTCCGGCCCGTTCATGAAAGTCTTGATCTCGGCCTTTTCCAGCGACGGGATCCGCGCCAGCGCGTTCTCCATCAGGATCGAGAACTGGTCCCAGTCGTCGGGCAGCATGCCGAACTCGAAATTCTCCGGGATGCCGTCCATCGCCCAGGGCTTGGCCTCGGGCTCGAAGCCGCCGACCAGGAGGCCGCCGACCTCCTCCTTCACGTAGATATAGCCGTCCGGGTCGCGCAGCACCGGAAGGTCCGGATGCACGCCGTCGATCCTGCCGGTGACGATGTACATGTGTTCGGCGGAATGAAGCGGCACGGTCACCCCGCAGAGGCGACCGACCTGCTTGGCCCATTGGCCCGCGCAATTGACGACGACCTCGGCCTTAATGTCGCCCCTGTCCGTGCCGACGCCGGTCACCGCGCCGTTGCCCACATGAATCTCGTTGACGCGTGTCTGCTCGAAGATGCGTACTCCCCGCATGCGCGCGCCCCTGGCCAGCGCCTGCGTGACGTCGGCCGGATTGACCTTGGCGTCGAGCGGCAGCCACAGCGCGCCGAGTAAATCGTCGGTACGCATCACCGGATAGAGCTTCGCGGCTTCGGCGATCGAGATCAGCTCGCAGGCGACGCCCTGCGCCTTCGCCGCCGAGGCGATTCGCCTGAACAGCGTCACGCGCTCGGGCGTGCGGGCGACGAGCACCGAGCCGCATTGCTTCCAGCCGGTCGCTTGCCCGGTTTCGGCTTCGAGCCCGGCGTAAAGCTCGGCGGAATATTGCACGAGGCGCGTCATGTTCAGATGCGCACGCAATTGCCCGACGAGGCCGGCCGCGTGCCAGGTGGTGCCGCAGGTGAGACGGCCCTGCTCCAGTAGAACGATGTCGCGCCAGCCCTGCTTTGCGAGATGATAAGCGACCGAGCATCCCATCACGCCGCCGCCGATGATGACGGCGCGGGCGCGATCGGGAAATGGCTCAGCCATGCGACATCCGCGCTATTGCGATCGCGCCGGCGGCCAGAATTGCGGACCGGCGCGCAGATACTGATCGGGCCGCTCGATCTCGGCGCCGAGCGCCTTGGCCGCATGCCAAGCCCAGTGGGGATCATCGAGGAAGCCGCGGGCGAGCGCAACCATGTCTGCCTGCCCGTTGGCGATGATGCCGTCGGCCACGCGCGGATCGACGATGTGGCCGACCGCGCGGGTGGCGATGCCGGTTTCATTGCGGATTTTCTGCGCCAGCGCGACGTTGTCGTTGGCATCGTGCGGCGTACGGGTATCGGCGCGGATGCCGCCGGACGAACAGCAGACGTAATCGACGCCTTCGGCCTTCAGTGCCCTGGCCAGCACGACGCTGTCCTCGAGCGTCCATCCGCCCTCCACCCAGTCGGAGGCGGATATGCGCACTCCGAGCGGCGTCGTCTTCGGCACCACCGCCCGTACCGCGCGCACCACTTCGAGCGGAAAGCGCATGCGGTTGTCGATCGACCCGCCGAACTCGTCCTCGCGCCGGTTCGAGACTGGGGATAGGAAGGTGTGCAGCAGATAGCCGTGAGCCAGATGCAGCTCGATGGAATCGAAGCCGACCCTGAGCGCGCGCCTGGCCGACGACACGAATGCCTCGCGCACACGATCGAGATCGTCGCGCGTCGCCTCGCGCGGGGCGGGCCAATCGTCGCCATAGGGGATGGCCGAGGGGGCGATCGTTTCCCAGGGATCTTCGTTCGGGCGGAGACCCTTGCCGCCCTGCCAGGGAAGCTGGGACGACGCTTTGCGCCCGGCATGGGCGAGCTGGATGCCGATCCTCGCCTTGCCGATGCGGCGGCAATGGTTGACGACGCGCTGGATCGCGTCCTCGTTCGCATCGGAATAAAGGCCGTGACAGCCGTGGGTGATGCGCCCGATCCGCTCCACCCCGGTGGCTTCCACCACCATCAGCGCGGCGCCGGAATTCGCGAGCATGCCAAGATGGGTCATGTGCCAGTCGGTGGCGCAGCCGTCCTGTGCGCTGTACTGGCACATCGGCGCGACGACGATACGGTTTTTCAATTCGAGTCCGGCGAGCCGGACGGGCGTGAACAAGGCGCTGGTCATGACGATTGGCTTCTTGGCGGGGTGACGCGGATGGGCGGAGTAACGCCGGTTAGATAGGGAGTGGAGCCGGGGCCACTCAAGACCTAGCTTTTCACGGCGAGGATGGCCTCGATCTCGACCGGGATCCGGTTCGGCAGCGATCCCATGCCGACGGCGGAGCGCGCGTGGCGGCCGCGATCGCCGAGCACCTCGACAAAAAGGTCAGAACAGCCGTTGATCACTTTCGGATGATCGCCGAAATCGGGTTCCGCATAGACCATGCCGAGCAGCTTCACCACCGCCTCGATCCGGTCGAGAGAGCCGAGCGCGTCGCGCGCGGCCGCCAGCAATTGCAGGCCCACGGCGCGGGCATGCTGATAGGCCTGTTCGGGCGAAATCTCGGTCGGCACCTTGCCCGGGATCGGCTTGCCGTCCCGGTCGCGCGGACCCTGCCCGGACAGATAGAGCATGCCGCCGGCCAGCCGGTACGGCACGTAATTGGCGAGCGGCTTGGGAACCGGCGGCAGGACGAGTCCCAGTTCCTTCAGGCGGGCTTCGGCGCTCATTTCACACTCCGATATCCGATCGCCGGTCCGGGCAGGCCCGGAAGGCCCGGCTAGAGCTTGACGCGCAGCAGATTGGCGATCTCGCCGGCGACGCCGCGGCGGAACAGGAGCACGCAGGCGACGAAGATCGCGCCCTGGATTACCGTCACCCATTCGCCGAAGGCGGCGAGTTTGTACTGCATCGTCAGGATGATGAAGGCGCCGATCACCGGCCCGAAAATGGTGCCGAGCCCGCCGACCAGCGTCATCAGCACGACCTCGCCGGACATCTGCCACACGACGTCGCTCAGCGAAGCGATCTGCATGACGATCGCCTTGATCGCGCCGGCGATGCCGGTCAGCGTGGTGGACAGGACGAAGGCCATCAGCTTGTAGCGGTCGGTCTTGTAGCCGAGCGAAATCGCGCGCGCCTCGTTCTCGCGGATCGCCTTCAGCACCTCGCCGAAGGGCGAATGGATGATGCGGTAGATGAACAGGAATCCGGCGAGGAACACCGCCACGACGAAGACATACATCGTCGTCGGATCGGCGAGATCGACGAGCCCGAGCAGCTTGCCGCGCGGCACGCCCTGGATGCCGTCCTCGCCGCCGGTGAATTTCGCCTGCAGCGCGAAGAAATACATCATTTGCGCGAGCGCGAGCGTGATCATCGCGAAATAGATGCCCTGGCGGCGGATAGCGAGCGAGCCGGCGATCAGCCCGAGCACGGCGCCGGTCGCCGCGCCGACGAGAATGCCGAGTTCCGGGGTCAGCGGCGGGACCGGAATGACGATCCACGAGCCCGGCCAGTAGGGAATACTGATGGTGCCGATCTTGACCACGTGTGCGCAGACATAACTCGCCCAGCCGAAATACAGCGCATGGCCGAACGACAGCAGGCCGACATAGCCGATCAGCAGGTTGAAGGCGCAGGCGAACAGTGCGAAGCACAAGGCCTGCATGACGAATTGTGGATAGACGTAGAATGGCGCGACCACGAGCGCGGCGATCAGGACGGCGAGCGCGATCAGCACGCTCACTTCGCTGCCGCTCTTCTTGCTGGTCAACGGATCGACGACGCGTTCCATGTCACGCCCTCCGGCCGAACAATCCCGCCGGGCGCACCAGCAGAACGATCGCCATGATGACGAAAATCACCGTATTGGACGCTTCCGGGAAAAACACTTTGGTCAGCCCCTCGATCACGCCGAGGCCGAACCCGGTTACGATCGCGCCCAGGATCGAGCCCATGCCGCCGATCACCACCACCGCGAACACGACGATGATCAGCTCCGAACCCATTTGCGGAGAGACGTTGTAGATCGGCGCCGCCATCACCCCGGCAAAGGCGGCGAGCGCCACGCCGAAGCCGTAGGTCAGCGTGATCATGCGCGGCACGTTGATGCCGAAGGCGCGCACGAGGGCCGGGTTCTCGGTCGCCGCGCGCAGATAGGCGCCGAGCTTTGTCCGCTCGATCACGAACCAGGTGCCGAGACAGACCACGAGCGACACGCCGATCACCCAGGCGCGGTAATTGGGCAGGAACATAAAGCCGAGATTCTGGCCTCCGCGCAGCGAATCCGGCAGCGTATAAGGCAAGCCCGCCGACCCGAAGTGGCGGCGCGCGACACCCTCGATAATCAGCGCCAACCCGAAAGTCAGCAGCAGCCCGTAGAGATGATCGAGCTTGTAAAGCCATTGGAGCATCGTGCGCTCGATGATCACGCCGGTGACGCCGACCAGCAGCGGGGAGAGGATCAGCGCGGGCCAGTAGCCGATGCCGGTGGTCTGCAGCAGGATGTAGGCGGCGAACGCGCCCATCATGTACTGCGCGCCGTGGCTGAAATTGATGATGTTCAGCATCCCGAAGATCACGGCGAGGCCGAGGCTGAGCAGCGCGTAGAATGAACCGTTGATCAGCCCGATCAGCAATTGGCCGAACAGAGCGGTCGAAGGAATGCCGAAAACGTCGAACATGCCGCGTGCCTCGGAGAAAGACGGGGAGCGGGCGGAACGGCCCGCTCCCGCAGGTTGGCGTCAGCTCTTGACGAGCGGGCAGCCCGAATCCTTCGCGTCGCGGAAGGCTTCGTTGGCCGGGATCGTCGCCTTGACGTTGTAGAAGTCGCCGGGATGCTTGGATTCCTCCGGCTTCTTCACTTCGAGCAGATAAGCGGGATGGCGCTTGCGGCCGGCAGCGTCGATCGTGCCCTTGCCGAACAGGATGTCGTCGGTCGGCATCGACAGCATTTTCGCATACACCGCCTTGCCGTCGTCGATCTTGCCGTTCAGCGCCACCACCGCCTTCAGGTAGTGAAGGATGCTGGAATAGACGCCGGCATGGATCATGGTCGGGAACTTGCCCGCCGCTGCGCCCGCTTCGTGCCAGCGCTTGGTCCACTGCCGGTTCGCATCGTTCATGTCCCAATACCACGTTTCAGTCAGGGTCAGGCCCTGCGCCGTCTGGAGCCCGAGCGCGTTCACGTCGCTGGCGAAGACGAGCAGACCGGCGAGCTTCTGCCCGCCCCTGACGATGCCGAACTCGGCCGCCTGCTTGATCGAGTTGATCGTGTCGCCGCCGGCATTGGCGAGACCGACCACCTTCGCCTTCGACGACTGCGCCTGCAGCAGGAAGGACGAGAAGTCGTTGGTGTTGAGCGGATGGCGCACGGCGCCGAGCACCTTGCCGCCAGCCTTCTGCACGGCGGAGGTGGTGTCGCGTTCGAGCGCGTGACCGAAGGCGTAATCGGCGGTGAGGAAGAACCAGGTATCGCCGCCGGTCTTCACCATCGCGTTGCCGGTGCCGTTGGCGAGCATCCAGGTATCATAGGCCCAGTGAATGGTGTTGGCGTTGCACTTGGCGCCGGTCAGGTCGGACGCCGCCGCGCCGTTGACCAGAAACAGCTTGTTCTTGTTCGCCGCCACCTGGCTGACCGCGAGCGCCACACCGGAATTGGGCACGTCCACGATCACGTCGACCTTGTCCACGTCGAACCACTGATTGGCGATGTTGGTGCCGATATCCGGCTTGTTCTGATGATCGCCGCTGACGATCTCGACCTTCACGTTCGGATGGTCCTTGGTGAAATCGGCGACGGCGAGCTTGGCGGCGGCGACCGAGCCCGGCCCGCCGATATCGGCGTAAAGGCTCGACATGTCGCTGAGCACGCCGATCTTCACGTTGATCTGCTGCGCATGCGCGGTTCCGCACGCTAGCGCGGCGGCCAGCGCCGCCATGACAAGTCTGTGTTTCACTCTTTTATCCTCCGTTCTTGTGGGGGCCCGGCAGACCCGGGCCCCTCTTGGCGTTCTTCACAAGTACAAGCCGTCGTGAAGCTCTCGCTGATGCTAGCCGCTGACGAGCGGGCAATTGCCCTCCTTCAGCGGGCGGAAGGCCTCCTCCATCGGAATGGTCGCACGCACGTGGTAGAGGTCGCCCGGATATTTCGACTCCTCCGGCTTCTTGACTTCGAACAGATAGGCGGGATGCAGCACGCGGCCGTCGGCGCGCACGACGCTCTTGCCGTAAACGATGTCTTCCGCCGGCTGGCGCTTCATCTCGGCGACCACCGCCTTGCCGTCGGCGGCGCTTTTCAGTGCGGCCACCGCCTTCAGATAATGAAGCGTGCCGGAATAGACGCCGGCCATGTTCATGCTCGGCAGCTTGCCGGGAGAATTGCGCTCCTTGTCCCATCGCTTGGTCCAGGCGCGCGTGCCTTCGTTGAGATCCCAGTAGAACGTCTCGGTGAAGGTGAGCCCCTGCGCCGTCTTCAGCCCGAGCGCCGCGACGTCGGGGGCGAAGACCAGCAGGCCCGCGAATTTCTGCCCGCCCGCGACGATGCCGAATTCGGCCCCCTGCTTAATGGCGTTGATGGTGTCGCCGCCAGCATTGGCGAGGCCGACGATCTTGGCCTTCGACGATTGCGCCTGCAGCAAGAAGGATGAGAAGTCGCTGCTATTGATGGGATGCCGGACCTTGCCCAGCACCTTGCCGCCATTGGCCTCGACCACCGCGGCGGTGTCGCGCTCAAGCGCATGGCCGAACGCATAATCGGAGGTGAGGAAGAACCAGGTATCGCCGCCGGTCTTGACGATCGCCTTGCCGGTGCCGTTGGCAAGCATCCAGGTGTCGTAGGTCCAGTGCACCGTGTTCGGGCTGCATTTCGGCCCGGTGAGATCGGAGCTTGCCGGACCGGACGCGACGAAGACCTTGTTCTTGGCGCGCGTCACTTCGTTGATCGCGAGCGCCACGCCGGAATTGGGCACGTCGGCGATCATGTCGACATGCTCGACGTCGATCCACTGATTGGCGATGTTGGTGCCGACATCGGCCTTGTTCTGGTGATCGGCGCTGATCACCTCGACCTTGACGTTCGGATGGCCTTTCATGAACTCGTCGGCCGCGAGCTTCGCCGCGACCACCGATCCCGGCCCGGTATCGTCGGCATAAAGGCTCGACATGTCGGTCAAAACGCCGATCTTCACGTTGATCTGCTGGGCCGATGCGGTCCCGCACATCAATGCGACGCTGAGGGCCGCCAAACCTGTCACTTTCATGGACATGCTCCCTTCCCTGCTGTCGTTTCCAAGCCCTAGGTCTTTTTTCTTCTCAAACTCCAAGATAATCGTGGAGTTTTTCGACATTAGCGTCGAGTTCGGAATTGGCGAAATGTTCGACGATCCGGCCGTGCTCCATGATGTAGTAGCGATCGGCCAGGGTCGAAGCGAAGCGGAAATTCTGCTCGACCAGCAGAATGGTGAATCCCTGCGACTTGAGCGTTTTGATCGTCTTGCCGATCTGCTGGATGATCACCGGCGCCAGTCCCTCGGTCGGCTCGTCGAGCAGCAGCAGCCGCGCGCCGGTGCGCAGGATCCGGCCGATCGCCAGCATCTGCTGTTCGCCGCCGGACAGCTTGGTGCCCTGGCTCGAGCCGAGCCGCTCGCGCAAATTCGGGAACAGCTCGAAAATCTGGTCGAGCGACAAGCCGCCCGGCTTGATCTGCGGCGGCAGCAGCAGATTTTCCTCGACGGTCAGGCTCGAAAAAATTCCGCGCTCCTCAGGGCACAGCGCGATGCCGGTGCGCGCGATCTGATTTGACGAAAGGCCGATCAGCTCCTGCCCCTCGAAGCGCACCGAGCCGCTGCGGCGGCCGACCATTCCCATGATCGATTTCAGCGTAGTCGTCTTGCCCGCGCCGTTGCGCCCGAGCAGCGTAACGACCTCGCCCGTCATCACCTCGAAGGTCGCCCCGTGCAGAATGTGGGATTCACCGTACCAGGCATGCAGGTCCTCGACCGTGAGCAGGACATGGCGCGGATCAAGCATGGCCCACTCCGAGATAGGCCTCGCGCACCTCCGGATTTTTCGACACGATGTCGTAGCTGCCTTCCGCCAGCACGCGGCCGCGGGTCAGCACCGTGATGCGGTGGCAGAGATTTTCCACCACGCTCAGATTGTGCTCGACCATCAGCACGGTGCGGTCGGCCGCGACGGTCTTGATGAGCTGGCTGATGCGGTCGATGTCCTCATGGCCCATGCCCGCGGTCGGCTCGTCGAGCAGCAGCATCTCCGGATCGAGCGCGAGCGTGGTGGCGATCTCGAGCGCGCGCTTGCGCCCGTAGGGCAATTCGACCGCCTGCACGTCGATAAAGCTTGCCAGCCCGACATCGGCGATCAGCGAGATCGCCCTGTCGTTCAGATCGTCGAGCACCGCGCGCGAGCGCCAGAAATCGAACGAGCCGCCGCGCTTGCGCTGCAGCGCCACGCGCACGTTCTCCAGCACGGTGAGATGCGGGAAGACCGCGGAAATCTGGAATGAACGCACCACCCCGAGCCGCGCCACATCCGCTGGCGCCATCGCCGTGATGTCCTCGCCCTTGAACGTGATGCGGCCGCGCGTCGGGTTAAGGAACTTGGTCAGCAGATTGAAGCAGGTGGTTTTTCCCGCTCCGTTCGGACCGATGAGTGCATGAATGGTCCCACGCTCCACCTGCAGGTTCACGCCGCTGACGGCGACGAACCCTGCAAATTCCTTCGTGAGATCTTCCGTTTTCAGAATGATCTCGGCGCTCATTGACGCGGCGTTCCCTCAAAAGCCGGCTCCATGTCTGCCTGTTTCCGGCGACACCGTCTAGTGCGGAAAAAGTAACATGTCAGGTCCGGGAAGGCCCTTCCATTGTGCGGCCCACCGGCCGGATGATCGATTTTCAGGCAGCGGGGCGTGCGAAAAAAATGACCCGTCCGGTGGGGACAACACCGGACGGGCCGCAAATCGGCGCCTGGGGTGGAAGGGCGCGAGCGCCGACTGCTTCCTGGCCCTTTCGGGCCCACCCCCGTTGGTCGCGGGAAGCGGCCGGCACGTTCACGTTCTTTTCAAAAAATTCCGGCGGTCCGTCTCAACGGCTGGCCGCGCTCGCCGACGCATCGAGCGTGGTGAGCGAGCGGTAGGCATCGGCGAGCCCAGCCCCGAATTGCGGATCGCGTCCCTTGGGGCCGAGATCCTTGGCCGCCCCGACGAGGATACGGCGCACGGCGTCGGGCTTCAGGTCGGGGCGGCGCTCCAGGATCAGCGCGGCAATGCCGCTGACATGGGCGGCGGCGAACGAAGTGCCCGACAGCACCTGGTAAGCCCCTCCGGGAGCCGGCAGCAGGATATCGACGCCGGGAGCGGCGATCGCGATATAGGGGCCGCGATTCGACGCCTCGAACAGCCGGTCTTCGGCGTCCGTCGCCGAGACCGCGATCACGTTCGGATCGGCGGCGGGAAAGAGCGGCGGCGACTTCGCGCCGGCATTGCCGGCCGCCGCGATCAGCACGATGCCGCGCTGGTGTGCGGCCGCCATCGCGCGGGCAAGGCCCGGATCGGCCGGCCCGGCGAAGCTCATGTTAAAGATGCGCGCGCCCTGGCCCGCGGCCCAGTCGATGCCCTTCAGGATATTGAAGGTCGTTCCCTCCGCGCCGCTGCCGCTCGCGCCGAAAGCGCGCACGGCGAGAATGTGGGCGGAGGGGGCAACGCCCTGCAGGCGCGAATGCGCGGCGATCGCGCCAGCCACGGCCGTTCCATGCGCATGCGGCTCGCCGGACGATACGGCATCGAATGTGCCGGCGATCACCCCGGCCAGCTCCGGATGCGTGGCATCGACGCCGGAATCGATCACTGCGACAAGCACCTTTTCGCCCTTGGCCAGCCGGTGCGCGGCGGCGACATGCAGCTTGGCCAGCACGTATTGGGCGGGATCGCCTTCCTGCGGCGCGGCGCCGGGGGCGTTCGCCGCCTGCTCCTGCTGCACGCCCTCGAACCTATAATTGGGCTGCGAATAGACGCCGATCGCCCCGAGTTCGCGGATCACCTCGCGCACGCTGCGCCCGTCGGGAATGCGCCAGCGATAAAGCGTCTGGCCGGTCAGGCCAAGATCGAGCCGCTCCATCCGCACGAGGCGCAGCCGCCGCGCCACCGGTTCCGGATCGCCGGACATCTGGATCACCACCTCGTCGGGTACGAAGCGGTTTTCGCCGGCAGGCGGCATGCCGCCGGCAATCGACCCCCCGCCGCCCGGCTTTTTCTTCTTCGCCCGGCGCACCGGTTCGGGATCGACCACCGCGTCGGGATCGCTCAGCGTGGTCTGGATGGTGAAATGCGGCCGGTCGAAGCGCGGGCCGCGCGGGCCGATATTGGGCGGCATCGAGGGGCCGCGCGGGCCGACCGAATTGAAAGAGGGCGTGAACCGTTGCGCCTGGGCGTCGCCGGATATCGCCGCCGGCAGCGCCGCGATGACGGCGGCAAGAACGAGACGCAGCATGGGTCTGCTCCTTTCCGCGTCGGAAATGTTGCCTCCGGCTTTGCGCCCGGTTCAAGGCGGCCTATTGCGCGGGGGCGGCGAAACCGACGGCCTTGTTATCCTGCCATTGCCTGACGATGCGGGCGAGTTCCTCCCGCGATAGAGCGGTCGCCGCCAACTTCACGCGGTAGATGCCGCCGGCGCTCGGTCCGCCGACGATCGTCGCCTTGCTGTCCTCGAGAAGCTTCGTGATGTCGGCGGCGCTCGCCGCCGGCGAAAAGCGGACCAGCGCGAAGCTGCCCTCGCCCGCGGGCGCGGCCTGCTCCACGGACACCGTGCGATAGCCCTGCCCGCGATCGCTCAGCAGCACGCCGGTGATCACCCCCGCCTGCAGCACGATCGCAAGCGCCGCCGCCGCCCCCGACCAGGCGAGCGTGCGCGGCGAAAGGCCGGCGATAAATTGCGAGACGCGAGTCGCCAGGCTGACCGAAACCGGCTGCCCGCCCGCGGCCGGGGATTCGGCGTCGATCTTGCGCAGCAGCGCCGCCATCGCGCGGGCCGACGGCGCGCCGAGCGACTCGTTGAGGCGGATCGTCTCGCCGAGCTCCTCGCGCACAAGCTCGAACCGGCGCGCCAGCTCCCGGTCGCTTGCCAGCGCCTTCTCGACGCGGGCGGCGTCCTTGCGGCCGAGCGTGCCGGCGGCAAACCACGGCAGCATCTGCTCGATATCCTCGCGCCCGGATGTGTTCGTCATGGCCAACCTCGCTCGATTCCCGCCGCTTTCAATTCCTCGGCCAACTTCTTGCGCGCATAGAACATGCGCGTCTTCACCGTGTTTTCCGGGATGCCGACGATCTGCGCCACTTCCTCCACGGATTTCTCGTGGTAGTAAACGAGATCGATGATCTCCCGGTGTTCCCGCGAAAGCGCGCCCAGGCACTTGCGCAGAATTTCGCTCGTATCCTTCTTCTGCATCGACACTTCGGGATCGTCGGAATGATCCTCGATGGTCTGCGCGAACTCCTCGTCCAGCTCCGTCTCCTTGCGGCCGCGCAGGGCCGAAAGCGCCTTGAACCTCGCGATCGCGATCAGCCAGGTGGACACGGCGGACCGCCCCTCGAACCGCCCGGCCTGCCGCCACACGTCCAAGAACACCTCGCTGATCAGATCCTCCGCCGTCGACTCGTTACGCACGAGGCGGAGCACGAACCGGTAAACCTTGACATGATGCCGCGCGAACAGCACCTGCATGGCCAGCCGGTCGCCACCGGCAATGCGCTCGATCAGCACCTCGTCTGAAGTCGTTTGCATCGCCACGTGTGGCTCACGGAATTTGTCGCGGCATCGGCCGGACAGGTTCAAATAAACGCGAGCGATTGGCTCGCCCCGGCGCAACCTGTTGATTGCGCGGTAAATTTCAGGCCAAATCGGCGCCACGGTGAGACCGCGGCGCGAATTTGGAGCATCCTATAGCAATGCCCGGCTTGCTTGGTCACCCCTCCCCCCGTCCGGTTAAGCCTTTCCTGCCTTCGGAGCCTTTCGCCCATGCCCGCCTCTAAGACCGCCCTCGTGGTTGGCGCCACCGGCGCGACGTCCAAGCGCCTCATGGAGACGCTGACCGCCGATTCGGACTGGGCGGTGATCGGCCTCAGCCGCAACCCGCCCGCCTCCTCCGCGCGCGTGACCTTCATCGCCGCCGATCTGAGCGAAGCGCAGTCCTGCAGGCAGGCGCTCAAGGACCGGGGTGAGATCACGCACATCTTCTACACCGCGCGCGCCAGGCACGGCGAAGTCGCGATCGAGAGCGTCGAGGACAACACCGCGATGCTGCGCAACGTGCTCGACGCGGTCGAGCCGGTGGCGCGCGGGCTGCGGCACGTCAATTTCGTGCAGGGCGGGAAATATTACGGCCAACATCTCGGCCCCTTCCCCACGCCCGCGCGCGAGGACGACCCGCGCCACATGCCGCCGAATTTCTATTTCAGCCAGCAGGACCTGCTGGTCGAACGCCAAAAGGGAAAGAGCTGGACCTGGTCGGCGGCGCGGCCGGATTTCGTCTGCGACTTCTCCCCCGGCCGCGGACGCAACATCGTCTCGATCGTCGGCACCTATGCCGCGATCAGCCGCGAACTTGGGCTGCCGCTCGACTTTCCCGGTGCGCCCGGCTGCTACGACACGCTCAAGCAGGCGACCGACGCCACCCAACTCGCGCGCGCGATGGTGCATGTGGCGACCCATCCCGCCTGCGCCAACAAGGCGTTCAACGTCACCAACGGCGACGTCTTCCGCTGGAAATATCTGTGGCCGAAGATCGCCGAATTCTACGGCATGAAGGCGGGCGAGCCGCGCCGACTGAAGCTTGCGGAATGGATGGCGGACAAGGAGCCGGTGTGGGAGCGCATCGTCCGCCGCCATGGCCTCAAGCCGCAGAAGCTTTCCGATGTCGCGGTCTGGGGCTACGCAGATTCCCAGCTCGCGCAGGATTACGACGTCATCACCAGCACCACGCGCCTGCGCCAAGCGGGCTTTCACGACGTGATCGACACCGAGGAGATGTTCATCCGTCACCTGACGAGCTATCGCGACGCGAAAATCCTGCCCTAGCCGCGATCAGCCGCGAATCCGCTCAAGGCCCTTCCAATCGAACACGATGCCGTGGCCCGGCCGATCCGGCGCTTGTGCCTTGCCGTTCTTCAGTACCAGCGGATCGGCGATATAGCGGTCGAGCCCGAAGCCATGCGCTTCGAGGAAGCTTCGGTTCGGGCAAGCGGCAAGCAAATGCACCGTCACGTCATGCGCGCCGTGCGAGGTGACCGGCAGGTTATAGGCTTCGGCAAGGTGAGCGATCTTCATGAACACGGTAACGCCGCCGCAATTGGTCACATCGGGTTCGGGATAGGTCACTCCGCCGGCAGCGATGAGTTGCTTGAATTCCCAGAGCGTGCGTAAATTTTCTCCGGCGGCGATCGGTAACCCGCCGTCGCGCACGATCCGCACATGACCGGCCACATCGTCGGGAATGATCGGCTCCTCGAGCCAAGTCAGCTGGTAGGGCTGAAACGCACGCGCCGCGCTGACCGCCTCGTCGGCCGACCATTTCATGTTAGCATCCGCCATCAGCGGAAAACCCGCGCCGAGATGCTTGCGCATCGCAGCTACCTTCTCCACGTCCTCGTGCAGATAGGGCCGGCCAACCTTCATCTTGATCGCACGAAAGCCCTTTTTGAGATTGCCGTCGGTCTGCTTCAAAAGTTCCGCCGGCGTCAGATCGAGATCGATCCCGCCGGCATAGCAGGGTACCTGCGGATCGTTACCGCCGAGAAACTTCCACAACGGCAGATTGGCCCGCCGCGATTTCAGATCCCACAGCGCCATGTCGAAGGCCGAAAGCGCAAGTACACTCGGGCCGCCGCGACCGCCGTAATGCAGACTCCACCAGACCTTCGTCCAAAGATGCCCGATCAAATCGGCGTCCTCGCCCTCCACGATCTGCGCCACTTCGCGGTGCAGGATGTCATATATCGCCCCGCCATTACGCCCGGTCGTATAAGTGTAACCGGTCCCTTCCTGCCCGTCGGCATCGCTGACGCGCACGGTGACCAGCTCGAAGGCCTTCATCACGCCGTGCGTGGAGTCCGACAGGGGCGCTTCCAGCGGAATGCGATAGAAGCCCGCAGTGAGCGATGTAATTCTGGCCATATTCTGCTCCCGCTTTACAGCGTTTACGCATGCGTGCCATGCCGAAGCGGCCAATTCAATGCGACCGCCGTTTCGTTATGCATGGCGACCGTGCCGACAAGACCGCCCGGAAGGACTTTCCCGTGATCGATCTCTATACCTGGACCACGCCCAACGGCCGCAAGATTTCCATCGCGCTTGAGGAACTGGGTTTGCCGTACACGGTGCATCCCGTCGACATCACCAAGGACGAGCAATTTCGGGCCGAATTCTTGAAGATCGCCCCGAACAACCGCATCCCCGCGATCGTCGATCGCGAGACCGATATCGCGCTGATGGAATCAGGGGCAATCCTGATCTACCTCGCCGAAAAGACCGGCCGGCTTCTGCCTAAGGAAGGCGAGCCGCGCTACCGCACGATCGAATGGCTGATGTGGCAGATGGGCGGCATCGGGCCGATGATCGGACAGGCGCATCACTTCCTGCGCACCAATCCCGGCAAGTCCGCCTACGCGGAAGAACGCTATTACAAGGAGACGCAGCGTCTCTACGGCGTGCTCGACCGCCGTCTCGAGGGCCGCGACTATGTAGCCGGCGACTACTCGATCGCCGACATCGCGATCTGGCCGTGGATCGCCCGCTACGAATGGCACAAGACCGACATCAACCAATATCCGAACGTGAAGCGCTGGTACGTTTCGATCGCGCGCCGCCCCGCGGTGCAGAAGGGCTATCACGTGCCTAAAAAGGCGGGCGAAATCGCCATGCCCTGAAGGCCGGCCCATGCGGCCGCTGGCTCGATGTCTTCAGTAATCCCTTTCCTTCATCCGATGCACGCGGGCGCGGGCGCGCGCCGTCTTCGGGATGGCCGTTACCGTGACCGAGGCCGTTCGCGCGCGGACAGAGCTGCTATGACATTTCCCTTGGTATGTCGACATGCAAGGAATGTTCGGGGCAAACTGATTTCACAAATTACGAGCTGGCCGCCCGTATCGGCATCGCCGAAGGAGCGTCGGGAATTCTGGGGAGAAAATCATGGCGAACAGAAAAGTCATCATCACCTGTGCCGTTACCGGCGCGATCCATACACCCTCGATGTCGCCGCATCTGCCGGTGACGCCGGAGGAGATCGTCGATGCCGCGGTCGGCGCGGCGGAGGCCGGCGCAGCCATCGTGCATCTTCACGCGCGCGACCCCAAGACCGGCGCGCCGGATCAGACGCCGGAGGCCTTCGGCCGGTTCCTGCCGCGGATCAAGCAGCAAACCAACGCCGTGATCAATCTGACCACCGGCGGCGCACCCTGGATGAAGGTCGAGGAGCGGATCAAGCCGGCTGCAACGTTTCAGCCGGAAGTCGCCTCAATGAATATGGGTTCGATGAATTTCGGCCTGTTCCCGATGCTCAACCGCTATAAGACGTTCAAGCACGATTGGGAGCGCAAGGCGCTGGAAAATTCCCGCGATCTCGTATTCCGCAACACTTTCCAGGACATCGAATACGCGCTGAAAACGCTCGGCGATTTTGGCATCCGTTTCGAGTTCGAATGCTACGATACGAGCCATCTCTACAACCTGCATCATTTCCTGGAACGCGGCCTAGTGAAGCCGCCGCTTTTCGTGCAGACCGTTTTCGGCATTCTCGGCGGCATCGGCCCGCATCCAGAGGACGTGATGCACATGAAGCGCACCGCCGACAGGCTGTTCGGCCACCAATATCGTTGGTCGGTGCTTGGCGCCGGGCGCAATCAGCTTCCAATCGCAGCGATGGCTGCGGCGATGGGCGGCAATGTCCGCGTCGGCCTCGAGGACTCGCTGTGGGCCGCGCCCGGCCGCATGGCGGAATCCAACGCCGAGCAGGTGCGCCTTGCCCGCCAGATCATCGAGGGGCTGGGGCTCGAGATCGCAACGCCGGACGAGGCGCGCGAGATCCTGCACCTCAAGGGCGGCGACACGCTGCAGGTCTGACGCCGCTACGGCGGCGGTGCGGTGCCGATCCTGCGCCGGCCGGCGCGCGCATAGGGCGTGTCGGGCGCGGCGCAAGCCGCGCCGTCGGGCGCCTGGATCAGGCCGAGGCGCTGCTCGATCTTGCCGATCAGCCGCGCGAAGGTGCGGCGCTCATCGGCCGACAGGCACGACAGGATGTCG
>DASZTD010000042.1:0-10958 GCA_035548355.1 Pseudorhodoplanes sp. | reverse complement strand
CCAGCTAGCCGGGCCCGCGCATCGGGCTTTCTTCGCTCGCCCCGCGACGCGCCGACCGCTCGAAATCCGGATCGGTTCAAGCCCCTCGCCGGCCCGCACGATCGGCAGCCTTACATGCCGCCCGCACCTCCGCCCCGGTCGCGGGCTCCCCGCCCGCGGCGCGGACAAGCTCCACCGCCTCCTCGACCAATCCGCGATTGGTGTCCTTGACGCCCCACGGCCGGTCCTCGAGGCCGACGCGGATGTGGCCGCCGCGCTCGACCGCTGGCGGGATCAGCGGCCGGATGTCGACGCCGAGGCCCGCCACCATCCAGGGGGCGTCCGGATCGCATTCGGCGAGCAGCGACAGATACGCGTCGAGATATTTTTCCTTCGGCGGAAAACCGAAGCAGAATTCGTCCGCGAACATGAAGCGATAGACCGGCACCGGCACGCGCGGCATCGCCCTCGCCTTCGCGGCACCCAGGCGCAGGCACCCCGCCTCGTAGATCGCGTAGCTCGGGCGCACGCCGTAGCGCGCGGCGATGCGCATGCCTTCGTAAAAATGATCGTCCGGATTGTAGTACGTATAGCCGGCTTCCCCGCGCGCGACTTCGTCGAAGCGCGTAAACACCGCCGAACCCGGATCGATCACCGCCCATTCGGCCAAGCCGTTCTGCGCAAGCTTTTCCAGATGCTGATAGCGCTCCTTCGCGCCGCGCAATTCGCCGGCATAGCCGGAGCCGGTGATCGGCAGGGTCGGGTAGACGATCGCATCGACTTGCGCGCGGATACCTTCGATCAACGGCGCGTAGATTTCGTAGGAGTCCTTCTGCCGCCCGGTCGCTTCGTCATAGGCGTGCAGATGAATGATGGCGGCGCCCGCCCTCGCGCAGGCGACCCCATCGGCGATGATGTCCCGCTTCGTGACCGGAATCGCGGGCTGTCGCTCGCGCGTCCATGCGCCGTTGATCGCCGCCTCGATCCAGACCCTGCCCATGAGGGCGCAGGTTACCCGGCACGTTCGAGCCGTTCCAGTTCGGAGATCATGCCCTCGATCATCGAAAGGCCGGTCTGCCAGAAGCCAGGGTCGCGCGCATCGAGCCCAAAGGGCTTGAGCAGTTCGGAATGATGCTTGGTGCCGCCGGCCGACAGCATTTCGAGATAGCGCTCGGCAAAGCCCGACTCCGCCTTCTGATAGACGGCGTAAAGCGAATTCACGAGGCAATCGCCGAAGGCATAGGCGTAAACGTAGAACGGAGAATGGATGAAATGCGGGATGTAGGCCCAGAACGTCTCGTAGCCCGCCTTCAGCTCGATCGCGGGGCCGAGACTTTCGCGCTGCACTTGCATCCAGATTTCGCCGATGCGCTCCGACGTCAGCTCGCCGTTCTTGCGTTCGAGATGGATTTGGCGCTCGAAGGTGTAGAAGGCGATCTGCCGCACCACCGTGTTGATCATGTCCTCGACCTTGGCGGCGAGCATCGCCTTGCGCTCGGCCTTGCTGGCGGTGGCGGCGAGCAGCTTCTGGAAGGTCAACATCTCGCCGAACACGCTCGCGGTTTCCGCCAGCGTCAGCGGCGTCGGCGCCATCAGCGGCCCGTTAGGTGCCGCCAGCACCTGATGCACGCCGTGGCCAAGCTCGTGCGCGAGCGTCATCACGTCGCGCGGCTTGCCCTGGTAATTTAGCAGCAGATAGGGATGAACCGAGGGCACGGTCGGATGCGCGAAGGCGCCCGGCGCCTTTCCCGGGCGTACCGGCGCATCGATCCAGCTCCTATCGAAAAAGCGCTGCGCGATCTCCGACATTTTCGGCGAGAAGGCGGCGTAGGCCGAAAGCACGGTGTCGCGCGCCTGCGGCCAGGGGATGGTCCGCATCTCCACCTTCGGCAGCGGCGCATTGCGGTCCCAGTGCGCGAGCTTCTTCTTGCCGAACCATTTCGCCTTCAGCGCGTAATAGCGGTGCGACAGGCGCGGATAGGCGGCGCGCACCGCCGCCACCAGTGCATCGACCACCTCGCCCTCGACGCGGTTCGACAGGTGACGCGCGTCGGCGACGTCCTTGAACCCGCGCCAGCGGTCGGAAATTTCCTTGTCCTTGGCGAGCGTGTTGGTGATCAGCGTAAACAGCCGGATGTTTTCCTCAAACGTTTTCGCCAGCGCCTCCGCCGCGGCCTTGCGTGTGGCCGACGAGCGATCCTGCAACAGGTTGAGCGTCGGCTCGATGGCGAGCGCCTTGCCGTTCACCCTGAAGCGCAGGCTCGCGACCGTCTCATCGAACAACCGGTTCCAGGCGGCGAAGGACGGCACCGATTTCTCGTGGAAGAGCTGCTCGATGCGGTCCTCGAGCTGATAGGGCTTTTCCTTGCGGACATCCTCGATCCACGGCCGGTAATGGCCGAGCGCGGGATCCTGCATCGCGCGCTCGAGCACGGCATCGTCGATACGGTTCAGCTCGAGCGTGAAGAAAAGAAGATGCAGCGACATGGCGGTGATCCGCTCCTGCACGTCGCCGTAGAATTTCGCGCGCTGCGGATCGGTCGTGTTGCCGGCATAGATTAGGCCGGCATAGGAGACGAGCCGCCCGAGCCGCTCCTCGATCGCCTCGTAGCGGCGCACCGCCTCGGCAAGTTTCCCGCCGCCGTCGGGCGCCGCAGCGAGGGCCGCGAGCCGGCCCATGAAATCCTTTTCAAAGACGACGCACTCGGCCGCAGAGCGGTCGAGATCGGCCTTCACCTGCGGCGAATCCATCGCCGGGTAGAGATCGGCCAGGTTCCATTCGGGCAATGCCCCGAGCCTGCGGGCGCCGCCCTTGGCCTTGGATGCCCGATTGCGCGCCGGTTTTGCCGCCTTGCGGATCGATGAACGTGCCACGTCGCTTTCCGGATGATGATGGAGCCTGACGGCCCGGGAATTCGAGCCGGAATGGATATCGGCCCTCCGCGACCCGTTGCAAGCACCGATCGGGACCTTTTGCCGCCCGGCGAGGGAACCGCGCAGCGCAGGCGCCTTTTACACCTCGTTAAGCCAAAGCGGCCAATCTGCCTCGAAACGACACATTTTTCCCGGTTGCGTGAGGGATTTCATGGCCGAATGCATTCTCGTGGTTGACGACGATCCGGTGCAGCGGCGGCTGCTCGACGGCATGATCCGCAAGTTCGGCTATGATGTGGTCCTGGCCGCGGGTGGGGAAGAAGCGGCGCGGCTGCTCGGCGCGCCGGAGGCGCGCATCGATTGCGTCGTGCTCGATCTCGTCATGCCTGATCTCGACGGGCTCGGGCTGCTCGCGCGCCTGCGCGAACAGGATTCGGCGATCCCGGTGATCGTGCAGACCGCGCATGGCGGCATCGACAACGTCATCTCAGCGATGCGCGCGGGCGCGGTGGATTTCGTGGTGAAGCCGGTCGGCCCGGAGCGTTTGCAGGTGTCGCTGCGCAACGCACTCAACGCCTCGGCGCTCGCGGGCGAATTGCAGCGCCTCAAGCGCAGCCGCACCGGCACGCTCACCTTCAGGGATATCGTCACGCGCAGCCCGGCGATGCACGCGGTGTTGCGCAACGCCGAGAAAGCTGCTGCGTCCGCCATTCCCGTCCTGATCGAAGGCGAGTCCGGCGTCGGCAAGGAAATGATCGCGCGCGCGATCCACGGTTCGGGCGAACGCCGCGCCCGGCCCTTCGTCGCTGTCAATTGCGGCGCGATCCCCGACAATCTCGTCGAGTCGATCCTGTTCGGTCACGAGAAGGGCGCCTTCACCGGCGCCACCGAGCGCCACACCGGCAAATTCGTCGAAGCCAATGGCGGCACGCTGTTCCTCGACGAGGTCGGCGAATTGCCGCTGACCGCGCAGGTGAAGCTGCTGCGCGCGCTTCAGGACGGGGAGATCGAGCCGGTCGGCGCGCGCAGGCCGGTCAAGGTCGAGGTGCGCCTCATCTCGGCGACCAATCGCAATCTCGCCGACGATGTCCGGGCAGGCCGCTTCCGCGAGGACCTGTTCTACCGCCTGCACGTCTTCCCGATCGCCGTGCCGCCGCTGCGCCAGCGGCGGGAGGACATTCCCGATCTCGTGCGGCATTTCCTGGCGCGGTTCAGCGCCGAGGAAGGAAAGGCGGTGCGCACCGTGTCGTCGGAGGCGATGGCGCTGCTCAACTCCTTCCGCTGGCCGGGCAATGTCCGCCAGCTCGAGAATGCTGTCTTCCGCGCGGTGGTATTGGCCGACGGCGATACCATCGGCCGGGCCGAATTTCCGCAGATCGCCGCCCAGCAATCGATGGAGGCGCTCGCCCCCGCGGCGGCGGCCGAGGCGGTCACCTCCGATCTGCCGCATATCGCCGAGAGCTTCGGCATCGCCGCCGACGCGGTGCCGCCCGCCCCCCTCGCCGGCGAGCCGGCGATGGCGCTGCTCGACGAATCAGGCCAGGTGCGCCCGCTCGAGGAGATCGAATCGGAATTGATCCGCTTCGCCATCGCGCATTATCGCGGACGCATGTCCGAGGTGGCGCGGCGGTTGAAGATCGGCCGCTCCACCCTTTACCGCAAACTCGAGGGCCTGGGATTGTCCGATTCCGGCACGGAACCGGCGTCCCCACCCGTTGCAGCGGAGTGACACTTCGCGAATAACGTGAATAATGACGGGGCTTGGCGGACGCCGACATTTTGCCGTCTGGCAAGCATAATAAACTGGGCTTACACAAAGTCGCTGGACCGTCCTCTCGACAGGAGATTTCGATGCGCGGTGCCTTTTCCTCCCGCCTGCTTGCCGGCACCGCCCTCGCGTTGATCTGGGCCTCAACCGCCAGCGCGCAAACGGCCGTCGAGCCCTCCGACAAGGACATCAGCAGCGCGCTTCCGGTCACCGAGCCCGCGCCTTTTCCGAAATCCGAAGACTTCCTGAAGCCGCAGGCTCCGGCGGAAGCCTCGGCGCCGGCCAATGCCGCAGCGCCCGCGCCGGCGGCAAGCGCGTCTGCTCCCGCCGCCAATGCACCGGCCACCGCCGAGGCCGCGCCGGCGATCGACCCGGCGGTCGTGAAGACGCTCACCGGCAAGGATCTGGTGAAGGCGCCGATCGCGCCGAACCTCGCCGCCGCCGACGCGGCGGTCGCGGAGAAGATCCGCGATCTCCTCGCCAACAAGGCCGACCGCTATTTCAGCCGCAAGAACGAGCGCAGCGCCGTCGAGGTCTTCTATCGCGACCGCGGCTTCGCCCCGCTGTGGATCGACAAGGGCGCCCCCTCCGCGCGCGCCACACAGGCGATTGCGTATCTGCGCGGGGTCGATGCCGACGGTCTGTTTCCCGAGGATTACCCGACGCCGGAATTCAAACCAGGCGATCCCGACGCGCTCGCCGATAGCGAGCTGAAATACGACGGCTCGGTGCTCGCCTTCGCGCGCCACGCGCAGAACGGACGCGTGCATTTCTCGCGCGTCAGCGCCGACATCCTCTATCCGCTCGACCCGGTCGATCCGGCCGCGGTGCTCGACCATCTCGCCGGCACGCGCACGGTCGCCGACGTGCTGTCGGGCTATCTGCCCTCGCATCCGGGCTACAAGGCGCTGAAGGAAAAGCTGGCGGAAGCACGAAAGCAGTCGGGCGATGCCGGTCCGGCCCGCATCCCGCACGGCCTTGCCCTCAAGACCGGCAAGACGCTGGTCGAGGATCCGCGCGTGCCGGCGCTGCGCAAGCGGCTCGGCCTGCCCGAAGGCAGCGACATCACCTACGACAAGGAGCTGGAGGACGCGGTCAGAGCCTTCCAGAAACAGCACGGCATCAAGCCGACCGGCCAACTCACCAACGCGACGGTGGATGCGATCAACGGCCCGCGCCGCGACCGCGACACCGACATCATCATCGCGAATCTGGAACGCTGGCGCTGGCTGCCGCGCGATCTCGGCAAAGCCTATGTCATGCTGAACATCCCGGATTTCACCCTGAAGGTGATGAATCACGGGCAGCAGGTCTGGACGACGCGCGTCGTCACCGGCAAGCCGGGCCGCATGGCGACGCCGATGCTGACCGAGACGATGAAATACATCACCGTCAATCCGACCTGGAACGTACCGCCGTCGATCATCAACAACGAATATCTGCCTGCGCTGCAGCAGGATCCGGGCGCGCTCGAACGCATCGGGCTGAAGATGGAGACCAACCGCGACGGCACCGTGCGCATCTATCAGCCGCCGGGCGCCGGCAACGCGCTTGGCCGCATCCGCTTCAACTTCCCGAACAAGTTCCTCGTCTATCAGCACGACACGCCGGACAAGTACATGTTCGCGCACGAGAAGCGCGCCTACAGCCACGGCTGCATGCGCGTGCAGTATCCGGACAAGTATGCCGAGGTGCTGCTCGGCATTTCGAATCCGAAGGACGGCTACACCGCCGAGAAGATTCAGAAGATGTATGGCGGCAGCGAGATCAACATCAATCTCAACACGCCGATCCCGGTGCACATCACCTATCAGACCGCTTTTGTCGACGATTCCGGCAAGCTGCAGATCCGCGAGGACATCTACGGGCGGGACTCGGCGCTGCTGGCGATCCTCAAGGACGAGAACCAGCGCAAGAACGCCGATACCGCGATCGAGCGGCGCGAGATCGCCGAAAAGCCGGCGGTGGCGCGGCTGCCGCAACGTGAGGAGAACTCCTTCTTCTCCTTCTTCACCCGCCGCGACCCGGCTCCGGAGCCCGCCTCCCGCGGCGCAAATCGCCGCGCGCAGGATCCCCGCGCGCGATCGGCGACGAACGACAACGCGTTCTTCCGCCTGTTCCGCTGATTCGCGGCGCGCGCGGAACCGCACAAACGAATGGCCGGGCTTTCGCCCGGCCATTTCGTTTTTCGCAGCATAAATCCGCCGGCCCGGTATTGGTTAACCATCGCATCGGCATTTATGCAACGCCGGCGATATTTCGCCATACTCCACAGTTACGCAGATCGGGCGGATGGGAGGGGTGGCGCTAAGTCCGCGTTAACCCTGCCTCTTTTACACGGCT
Organism: Pseudorhodoplanes sp.; assembly: GCA_035548355.1. GTDB lineage: Bacteria > Pseudomonadota > Alphaproteobacteria > Rhizobiales > Xanthobacteraceae > Pseudorhodoplanes. Next base: position 3,994 of record DASZTD010000042.1, on the reverse strand, counting down.
TTTTAGTCGAATGCGGCGCATTCGCCGCCATCGGCCTTGCTGGGCGAAAAGATCAACGCAGGACACCACGTGCCAGCTCGAAAACAGCGCAAGCCCAGAAATCGCATCGTTCTCCGCTTCGCTGCCAAGGCCGGCGTTTCCGCCGCTCTCGTCATGCTCGGCTGCAACAACGTGCAGAACGCGGCCGCCAACGGCGACACGCGCACGATCTCCTTTCATCATCTGCATACCGGCGAGGATCTCACCGTCACCTACAAGAAGAACGGCCGTTACGACGAGGACGCGCTCAGGAAGATCAACACGATCATGCGCGATTGGCGTCGCAACGAGGAGACGGCGATGGATCCGCGCCTGATCGATCTCGTCTGGGAAGTTCGCCGCGACGTCGGCGCCAGGGACGCAACCGTGCAGATCGTGTGCGGATATCGTTCGCCCGGCACCAACGAGATGCTGCGCCGGCGCAGCCGCCATTCCGGCGTGGCGCGCTTCAGTCAGCACATGCAGGGCAAGGCGATGGATTTTTACATCCCGGGTGCCCCGCTCGATGAATTGCGCGCGGCGGGCCTGCGCCTGCAGCGCGGCGGCGTCGGCTTCTATCCGACCTCGGGCTCGCCTTTCGTCCATCTCGATGTCGGCTCGGTCCGCCACTGGCCGCGCATGACGCACGATCAGCTCGTGAAGATTTTCCCGGACGGCCGCACCGTGCACATTCCCTCCGACGGCAAGCCGCTCGCCGGCTATGCGCTCGCGCTCGCCGACATCCAGAAGCGCGGTGGCGAGACCGCGGTGGCCTCCGCCGAGCGCGACGACACGGCGCCGAGGCGCAGCATTTTCGCCAAGCTGTTCGGCCTTGGCCGCGACGAGGACGAGGATCGCGACACCGCGCGCGAACAGGTGGTGGCGGCCGCCGCCCCCGCCAGGGTTGCGACCACGACCATCCGCTCGGCCCCGGCCGAAGCGCAGAAGCCGATGGCGGCCTCCCTCATTCCGCTGCCGAAGAACCGCGCCGCGCCGGCGCAGCTCGCCGCCGCGCCGAAGGCGCCCGCGACCGGCACCTATGTCGTGGCCAATGCACCGCGTCCGCCGGCCGACATCCCTCCTGCCGCCGCCGAAGCGGTGCCGGACAACATCTTCGACGCCCGCGGAATCTGGCGCGGCACGCCCGAGACCGGCGGCAGGATCGAACTGGCGTCATCGGAATCGAGCACCGGCAGCATCGGCCCGTGGCCCGCACCGCCCGAGCGCATGATGACGCCGGGAGAAGCGGCGATCGGCTATGCGATGCCGAACGAGCCGAAAATCGGCAGGCAGGCGCCGACGGGCGCACTCGTGCCGCGGTCTGCCGACGCCGAGACGATCGCCGTCAAGGGCGCGATCTCCACGTCCGCGGCAGCCGCCGGCGCGGCGGTCCCCGCCCCACTCCACCCGCTCGCCTCCCGGCGCATCGACGATCCGTGGCTGCGCGCGGTGGTGATGACCCCGAGCGTGTGGGGGCAATTGACCGCGACCGTGATCGGGCCGCTCGACATGCGGACACTGGCGCCGCTGATGCAGCGCCCGAACGACGCGGTGGCGATGACCTTTTCCGACGATCCGTTCGGCGGCATGCGCGCGGACCGCTTCGGCGGCAGCGCCGTCGTCTTCGTCGCGACCACGAGCTTCACCGGACGCACCGCGGCGCTCCAGTGACGCGCCGGCGAGGCACGATCGCCCGCCGACCGCGGCCGCGGAGCGACAGGCATCATCGGAACGCGCGCGCCTAGGCGGCGAGCATGCCGAGCGCGTGCAGATAGGTTTCCAGGATCGCTTCCTGTTCCTTGCGCTCGTTGGCGTCCTGCTTGCGCATCCTGACGATGGTGCGCAACGCCTTCACGTCGAAGCCGTTGATCTTGGCCTCGGCAAAGACATCCTTGATGTCGTCGGCGATCGCCTTCTTTTCCTCCTCCAGCCGCTCGACGCGTTCGATGATCGCCTTGAGCTGATCCTTGGCGAAACGGTGCGCGGGTTGTTCTTTTTCGGCAGCGGCGGTCGCCGGCATTTCAAAATCCTCCACGAACTCACATTGCGGACGTGAAGATTTCGCGAAGGGGCCGTCAAATCAAGGCGGGCTGGGCAGCTACGCCCATCATTCACAGGGCGCGCCGGCAGCCGGGAAAGGCTTGACTGCGCCTTCCGCGAAAAGAAAGGCCGCCCTTGCGGGCGGCCTTTCCATTGTCTGACCGCAGCCCGTTCGTCAGGACCGGATGATCGTCCGCGCGGAATTACGCGGGACGGCCCCCGATGCAGTCGAGGGTCCAGATCACGAGAGCCCGGCCTTGCGGCGATAGACAATGAGACACTGGATCACCTCCTTTCGGTTGGTTCGCGACATGGCGAGCGTAAATGTGATTCGCGCGAACGCAAAGCGAGGCGAAGCCTGGCCGCGCCGGCGGCGGGCGATCAGTGCCGATGCGATTTCTCGAACGCCGCCTTTTGCTCGGGCGTAGCGTCCTTCTGATACCGGGCGCGCCACTCGTCGTAGGGCATGCCGTAAACGATCCCGCGGCTGTCTTCCTTGGACATGGCGATGCCCCTGGCGTCGGCGGCCTCCTTCATCCAGTTGGCGAGGCAGTTGCGGCAGAAGCCGGCGAGATTCATCAGGTCGATATTCTGCACGTCGGTGCGCGCGCGCAGATGCTCGACCAGGCGGCGATAAACGGCCGCCTCCAGTTCGATGCGGTTCTTGTCGTCGAGATCCATGATGCGACCTTTCTGGCGTGCAGAAACAATAGTGATCGCCGGCCGCCCCTGCCAGTAGTGCGTGACAGGAGCCACCGCTTGCCGTACCAGTTCGGTCCCGTTCACGTTCCAGGACGCATGACTTCGCTTTCCGCATCGATGGCGCCCCGGCGCAGCGCCATGGCTTTCGCCGCCCTCGTGATGGGGGCCTTCGCGATGGGCGCTTCGCCGCTTTTCGTGCGGCTCGCCGATGTCGGCCCCTATGCGAGCGCCTTCTGGCGCACCTTCCTGGCGCTGCCCTTTCTCGCGGCCTGGGCGATGGCCGAACCGCGACGGGAGCCGCTGCGGGCGCTGGCGGCCGATCGCGCGGTGATCCTCTCCGGCCTGTTCTTTACCGGCGATCTTTTCTTCTGGCACCTGTCGATCCTCGCCACGACCGTCGCCAACGCGACCTTCCTCGCCACGATGGCGCCGGTCTGGGTCGCGCTCGGCGCATGGATGCTGCTCAAAGAAGCGGCGGGGCCGCGCGTCATCGGCGGGTTGATCCTGTGCCTGGTCGGCGGCGCGGCGCTGATCGGCCAGACCTACGGATTCACGCCCGAACGCCTGCCCGGCGACGTCTTCGGCGTTCTCACCTCGGTCTTTTTCGGCTGCTACATGCTCGCGATCCGCGACGGGCGCGCGCGCATCGGCGCCGGCACGCTGGCATTGCTGTCCACCGCCGTCACCGCCGCTTGCCTTCTTGTCATCGCCCTTTCACTCGAGCCCTTCATCCTGCCGCGCTCATGGAACGGCGCCTTGGCCTTGCTTGCGCTTGCGGTCGTCTCGCAGGTCGCGGGACAGGGCCTGCTCGCGGTCGCGCTCGGCATCCTGCCTGCGACCTTCTCCTCGCTGGTCATATTCCTCGAGGCGATCGCCGCCGCCGCATTCGCCTGGATTTTTCTCGGCGAGGCGCTCGGCACGCTGCAATTGTTCGGCGGGTTGCTGATCCTGTCCGGAATTTATGTGGCGCGGCCGCGCAGCGCGCCGGCGCCGGGAGCGGCGCTGTGAACGCGCGCCGATTCCTCGAAGATCTTTTCGGCGTCGCGGTCGCGGCGGCGCATCCGTCTGCCTGCCTGCCGCGGCACTTGCCGAAGGCGCCCGTGGCGGGACGCCTTTTCATCCTCGCCGCCGGCAAGGCCGCGGGCTCGATGACCGAGGTGGCGGAGGCGCATTATCTCGCGCAAGGCTTTCCCGCCGCGCGCCTGCAGGGGATCGCGGTCGCGCGCCACGGCTA
>DASZTD010000041.1:0-121223 GCA_035548355.1 Pseudorhodoplanes sp. | reverse complement strand
ATCGAGATCGATCCGGAAACCTACGAGGTGCGGGCCAATGGCGAACTCTTGACTTGCGCGCCGGCCGACGTGCTACCGATGGCGCAACGTTATTTCCTGTTCTGAGCGCCTGCGGCCGGGTCCATGCGTGCAACCAGCGTGAAACAGGCGTCGTCCTGGTCGGGCGATGCGATCGATAGTGTGGTGCTCGATTACGACGATCGGCACCGCCGCCGCACGGCGATGACCGGCACGCGGGGTCTGTCGTTCCTGCTCGATCTTCCCGATGCGACATTCCTGCGGCATGGCGATGCCTTGGTGCTCGAAGACGGCCGGCTGGTCGAAGTTCTGGCTGCGCCGGAGCCGCTGCTTGAAATCCGCTGTGCCGATCCGCTGCATCTTGCCCGCATCGCCTGGCATTTTGGCAATCGGCACCTGCCGACCCAGTTGTTCCCGAAATATCTGCGCATTCGACGCGATCACGTTATCGCCGACATGGCCGCCAAGCTCGGGGCGCGCGTGATCGAAATCGAGGCGCCGTTCGATCCCGAAGGCGGTGCTTATCAAACGCCGGTCCATTCACACGATCATCCCCACGATCACGCGCATGGCGGTCATGACCATCCCCACGGTCATTCGCACGGCCACGACCACGGGCACAGCCATGGCCGGTGACGAGCGCCTGTCGCGCGAGGACTTGGCGGCGCTGGAACCGGTTTCCCACGCGGCGCTTTACCGGCTCGCGACTTGGCTGTCGCCGGCCTATCCGGTCGGCGGCTTTGCCTATTCCAGCGGGATCGAATGGGCGGTGGAGGCCGGCGATATCGTCGATCGCGCTTCGCTGCTCGGCTGGTTGACGGCGGTCCTTACCGAAGGAGCGGGCTTCAATGACGCCGTTCTGATGGCGGCCGCGCATCGCGCGGCAGGCGCCGGAGACGACACCGTGCTGAGCGAAGCAGCCGAACTTGCCTCTGCGCTGGTCCCGACCCGCGAGCGTCATCTCGAGACAACGACGTTGGGCCGCGCCTTCATGGATGTGACGATGGCCGCTTGGGCGTGCGGCGCGCTGACGAGGTTAAAGAACCTCTGGGACGGCCCGATTGCGTATCCGGTCGCGGTCGGCGTCGCTTGCGCGGGTCACGACATCCCAATCGCCGCGGCGACGCATGCATTTCTGGCCGCCGTGACCGCCAACTGGATATCCGCCGCCGTGCGGCTCGTCCCGCTCGGCCACACCGACAGCCAGTTGACCTTGAGCGCGATCGAGCCGGTCGTAACGGAGACCGCGCGCCGCGCGATCGCGTCGACGCTCGACGATCTCGGCAGCGCGACGTTCCGCGCCGATCTCGCCAGCGCGCGCCACGAAACCCAATACACCCGCCTGTTCAGGAGCTGAATGATGGCTAGCCCCAATGGTCCTTTGCGCGTCGGCATCGGCGGTCCAGTCGGCTCCGGCAAGACCGCGCTCATGGACTCGCTCTGCAAGGCGATGCGCGACACCTACGACATCGCCGCGATCACCAACGACATCTACACCAAGTGGGATGCCGAATTCCTGGTCCGCGCCGGCTCGTTGACACCGGACCGCATCATCGGGGTCGAAACTGGCGGCTGCCCGCATACCGCGATCCGCGAGGACGCCTCAATCAATCTGGCCGCAGTCGCCGACATGCGGGCGAGATTTCCCGATCTCGATCTCGTGCTGATCGAATCCGGCGGCGACAATCTCGCCGCGACCTTCTCTCCCGAGCTGGCCGACCTGACGATCTATGTCATCGACGTCGCCGCCGGCGACAAGATCCCAGGCAAGGGCGGCCCGGGCATCACGCGCTCCGACCTTCTCGTCATCAACAAGACCGATCTTGCCCCCCATGTCGGCGCCTCCCTCGAGGTGATGGAGCGCGACGCAAGGCGCATGCGCGGCACGCGGCCGTTCGTCTTTACCAATCTGCGCGAGGGCAGGGATGCCGGCCTGGTCGCGCGCTTCATCGAGGAAAAGGGCGGGCTCGGGCATTGACGGCGACGAAAGCAGCATCGGGACGGCCGGACGACGCCGCGATCGGCGATCTCGTGCGGCGCGTCGCCGCCGGCGTGATCGACCCGCAGACCGGCCTGTCCGCGGCCGAACTCGGATTCCTGCGCGACGTGTCGGTGAAGAACGGAAAGATCGAGATCGCCGTTCTGCCGACGCACGCCGATTGCCCGTCGATGAATCTCCTGACCATGAACCTGGAATGCGCGATCGAGGACGCATTCGCGCTGCCGCATGTGCGCACCGTCTTCTCTCCGCGGTGGACGGCGGAGATGATGACGCCGCAGGGCCGGGCGAAGCTGCGCGCGCTCGCCGCCCGCCGCGCGGGCGCGTTCCGCTGCGGCGGCTGCGGCCGCCCGCTCGATTTCATGTGCGCGTGAGGAGCCTCGCTTGCTCGCGATCGAAAATCTGCGCAGCGGCTATGGCCGGATCGAGGTGCTGCACGGCATCTCGCTCGATGTCGCGCAAGGCGAGATCGTCGCGCTGGTCGGTAGCAACGGCGCGGGCAAATCGACATTGCTGCGCGCGATATCGGGCGTGCAGCCCGCGCGCGGCGCGATCCGTTTCGCGGGCGAGGAGATCGCGCCGCGGTCGCCGCGAGAGCGCCTGGCGCGCGGCATCGTGCCGGTGCCGGAAGGGCGCGGCCTGTTCGCTCCGCTCTCCGTCGAGGAAAATCTGCGCATCGGCGCCTGGTGCCGCAGGGACGGCGGGATCGCCCGCGACATCGAGGCGGTCTATGCGCTGTTTCCGGTTCTCGCCGCAAGGCGGCGGGACGCCGCCGGCCTGCTGTCCGGTGGCCAGCAGCAGATGGTGGCGATCGCGCGCGCGCTGATGGCGCGGCCGAAGCTGCTGCTGCTCGACGAGCCCTCGATCGGGCTTGCGCCGATGCTGGTGGAGCAGGTCTTTTCCATCATCGCCAGCCTGCGCGAGCGGGGCATCGCCGCGCTGCTGGTGGAGCAGAACGCCTCCGCCGCGCTCGCCATCGCCGATCGCGGCTATGCGATGGAGGAAGGCCGCATCGTCGCGGCCGGAACCGGCGCCGAATTGCGCGGTTCGGACAGGGTCAAGGCGGCCTATCTGGGCACCTGAGCGCCGCCGATACGCCTAAGGGCCCATTTCCCGCGGCCGCGGACCTGGGTTAGCCTTGGAGATAACAATAACAACGCCCCAAGGAGAACGTCAGCATGAAGAAGCTCGTCTTTGCGTCGGCGCTCGCCGCCGCGCTCGCGCTCGTCGGGCCGGCCGCCGCGCAGTCGCCGATCGTCATCAAATTCAGCCACGTGGTCGCTCCCGACACGCCGAAGGGCAAGGCGGCGCTGAAATTCAAGGAGCTTGCCGAGAAATATACGAACGGGAAGGTCTCGGTCGAGGTCTATCCGAATTCGCAGCTCTACAAGGACAAGGAGGAGCTTGAGGCGCTGCAGCTCGGCGCCGTGCAGATGCTCGCGCCCTCGCTGTCGAAATTCGGTCCGATCGGGGTGAAGGAATTCGAGGTGTTCGACCTGCCGCTGATCCTGCCGGACACCAAGGCGCTGCGGCGCGTGACCGACGGCCCGCTCGGCAAGCGGCTGCTCAAGCTGCTTGAGCCGAAGGGGATCGTGGGCCTCGCCTATTGGGACAACGGCTTCAAGGAATTTTCCGCCAACAAGCCGCTGCGCGCGCCGGAGGATTTCCGCGGCCTGAAATTCCGCATCCAGTCCTCGAAGGTGCTCGAATTGCAGATGCGCGCGCTCGGCGCGATCCCGCAGGTCATGGCCTTCTCGGAAGTATACCAGGCGCTGCAGACCGGGGTGGTCGACGGGCAGGAGAACACGCCGTCGAACATGTACACCCAGAAAATGCACGAGGTGCAGAAATACACGACGCTGTCCGATCACGGCTATATCGGCTACGCGGCGATCGTGAACAAGAAGTTCTGGGACGGCTTGCCCGCCGACATTCGCGGCCAGCTCGAAAAGGCGATGAGCGAGGCGACGGTTTACGGCAACGGCATCTCCGAGCAGGAGAATGCCGAGGCGCTCGACGAGATGCGCAAGTCCGGCAAGACCGAGATCATCACGCTCACCGCCGATCAGAAGGCGACTTTGAAGAAGGCGCTGACCCCGGTCTATGAGGATGCCGCCGGCCGCGTCGGCAAGAGTCTGATCGACGAGTTCGAGAAGGCGGTGCAGGGCACGGCGACCAACTGACCCGAAGCGGAATGCTTCGCCCTCTCCCCGTTCGCGAGGAGAGGGTCGTTTCGCGTAGAGCGCGCGCTACGAAAGCAAATGCGCGCGCCTACAGACTCCAGGCCACGATCCGCATGGGTTCCTCCGCGCCGAGATCGCGCAGCCGGTGCGGCAGGTCCTTCGGGTCGATGCCGTCGAGCGGCAGGTCGAGCAGGGCATGCACGCGCGTCTCGATCAGCCGGTAGCAATCGGCGAGCGCGGCGCGGATCGCGCGCGGCCCGCGCGCGGCGGCGGGATCGGGAATGCTCCAATGCGCCGTCAGGGGATGGCCGGGCCAGAGCGGGCAGGGCTCGCCGGCCGCCTCGTCGCACAGAGTGACGACGAGATCCATCGCCGGCGCGCCGGGGGCGGTGAATTCCTCCAGGCTCTTGGAGCGCAGATGCGCGGTTTCGTGGCCGAGATCGATCAGAAGCTCGATCGCCTGCGGATGGACGCGGCCTTTCGGCCGGCTGCCGGCGGAAAAGGCGCGCACCCGCCCGCGACCGGCGCGGTTGGTGATCGCCTCGGCGAGAATCGAACGAACGGAATTGCCGGCGCACAGGTATAGGATATTGCGCAGCTCGACCATGCCGGAACGCTACTCGACAGGGCATGACAGCTTCGTGACAATGCCCACACCCGCCAAACGCCTTCGCCGGCAGCAGAAAATCCGATGACCCGATCCTTTCGCGACCGCCTCGAACAGGCTCTGGCCCTGATCAACGATTCCCGGGGAGAGGGCGGACGCTGCTGCCTCACTCTTTACACGGACGCCGCCCGCGCGGCCGCCGATGCCGCCGACGCGCGCGCCAAAGCCGGCCTTTCCCTCGGCCCGCTCGACGGCATGGTGATCACCATCAAGGATTTGTTCGACGTGAAGGGCGAGGTCACGCGCGCCGGGTCGAAGGTTCTGGCCGAGGAGGGAAAGCCGGCGCAGGCCGACGCGCCGGTGGTGCGGCGCCTGCGCGCCGCGGGCGCGGTGATCGTGGCCAAGACCAACATGACCGAGTTCGCGTTTTCCGCGCTCGGGCTCAACCCGCATTACGGCACGCCGGGAAATCCCGCCGACCGCGCGCGCGTGCCGGGCGGCTCGTCGTCGGGGGCGGCGGTGGCGATTGCCGAGGGCATGTGCGAGATCGGGATCGGCAGCGACACCGGCGGCTCGACCCGCATTCCCGCCGTGCTCTGCGGCATTACCGGCTTCAAGCCGAGCAAGCAGCGCGTGCCGGCCGAGGGCGCCTTCCCGCTGTCCTTCACGCTCGACTCGGTAGGGCCGATGGCGAAGAGCGTCGCCCATTGCGCCGCCGCCGACGCGATTATGGCGGGCGAGGAGCCGCACGACATCGCCTCCCCGCCGGCGCGCGGGTTGCGGCTCGGCATCGCCTCGGGCTTTCCGGTGGAGAAGCTCGACGACACCGTCGCTGCCGCGTGGAAGGAGGCGCTCGTGACGCTGGAACGGGCGGGCGTCTGCCTGAGCGAGGAAAAGATCGGGCTGCTTGACGAAATGGCCGCCATCGTCGCGCGGCTGTGGCTGCCGCAGCCGGAAGCCCTCGCCATCCATCGCGACCGCCTCGCGCGGCGCGGCGCCGACATCGACCCGATGGTGCGCATGCGCATCGAGCGCGCCGCCACCATGACCGCGGCGGATTATGTCGCCGTCATCGAGGCGCGGAAACGGCTCGTCGGCGCGATGCGCGAGCGCCTCGATCATCTCGACGGGCTGATCATGCCGACCGTGCCGATCGTCGCCCCGCTGATCGCCGATTGCCGGACGGCGGAAGGCTACGCGGCCAACAATCTCGCGCTGCTGCGCAATACCGCGATCGCCAATTTCTTCGATCTGTGCGCGCTGACGCTGCCGCTGCCGCGCCGGGGCCTGCCGGCCGGTCTGATGATCATGGCGCGCAACGGCGACGACCGCCGTCTGCTCCGCGCCGGGGCTGCGCTGGAGCGGGTGCTGGCCGGCTGACGCAGGGCGCCCTCACCGCCGCAGCAGGGCGGCGAGCGCGGCCACCCGCAGGGTCAGCGGCGAGGTGGGAAAGACCGCGCGCAGATGCCGCAGCGCCTCCGAATCGCTTTGCGGCCGGGCGGAAGCCAGTTCGTTAGCCATGTCGCGCGCCAGCTCGGTTTCTGACCGCCCGCTCAGCGCCACCGGAACGATGGTCACGTCGCCATACGGATCCGGATCGGCGACGCGGATGGTCTGGCGCGCCTGGGAAATGCCCATCGGCATGCTCCTTCTGCTCCCGCTCGCCAACGCCTGCCCGGGGCAGGGGTTCCGGCCGGGAAATTGAAGTGGACGCAATGACTTGAAAAACACGCGGGACCGCGCAGCCGTGTTGTGAATGAATCGCCGAATCCCGTCAACGGGACGGCATTACCGGCGCGGGGCGCCTATGCGGCGGCGACGTCCTTGTCGCGCTTCTCGCCCGACTCGAACGCCTCCGGATGGATCGCGGCGAAGGCCGAAAGCTCGTCCATCACCTGGTCGAGGTGAACCTCCATCGCCCGCGCGGCGGCATCGGGATCGCGCGCCGCCAGCGCGGTCACGATCCGGCGATGCTCGGCATAGGTCGCCGCCTGGCGCTGCGGCGTGCACATGAACAGCCGCATCCGGTCGAGCTTGGCGCGCGCCGCCGACACGGCGATCCGCACCCGCTCGTAGCCGAGCCGGTCCATCAGCACGTCGTGCAGCGCCAGATCGCAGGCATGAAAGGCGACGCGGTCGTCCCGCTTCATCGCCGCTTCCTGGTCGCGCAGGATGGCGCGCAAGGTCTCGATCAGCGCCTTGTCCGCGCCGGCGGCGAGACTGCGCGCGCAATCGCTTTCCAGCGCGCGGCGGATGAACATCGCCTCGCGGCAATCGGCGAGGTCGATCCGCGTCACGCGCGTGCCGCGTTGCGGCAGCACCTCGACGAAGCCCTCGTCCGAAAGCCGCCCGAGCGCCTCGGAAACGGGAAAGCGCGACACGCCGAGCCGCTCGCACAGCGCCGCCTTGTCGATGAATTCTCCCGGCGCGAGATCGAGCCGCACGATGGCGTCGCGGATCGCGTCCTGGATATGCTGGACCGCGCGACCGCGCTTGCCGCGGTCAAGGACGGGGAGGAAGTGATACGGTGTCTTGCGCGCATCCATGCTAACATGTTAGCCGAGACGAGGGTCCCCGCTCAAGGCGGGGCGGCCGCCGCGGCCCGGCAGAAGGTCGCAGCGGCGGAGGAAACACCGAAAGGGAGGACACCATGTTGCATTGGACGAGCCGTATCGCGCTCGGGGCCGCGCTTGCCGTCGCGGCGATCGGATTGCCGGGCGCCGCGCATGCCCAGACCAAGCTGAAATGGGCGCACGTTTACGAGATCAGCGAGCCCTACCACACCGAGGCGCTGTGGGCGGCCGAGGAGATCAAGAAGCGCACCAACGGCAAATACGAGATCCAGGTTTTCCCCGCCTCGCAGCTCGGCAACGAGAACCAGATCAACGAGGGGCTCGGGCTCGGCACCATCGACATGATCTATACCGGCGTCGCCTTCGCCGGCTCGATCCACAAGCCGATCGCGATCACCAACGCCCCCTACGTGCTGCGCGATTTCGACCACTGGAAGGCCTATCGCGACAGCAAGGTGTTCCGCGACATCGCCAAGGGCTACGAGGACAAGACCAAACACAAGGTGATCGCGCTCACCTATTACGGCCAGCGCCACGTCACGGCGAACAAGGAAATCAGGAAGCCGGAAGACATGAAGGGCATGAAGCTGCGCGTGCCGCCGGCGCCGCTGTTCCTCATGTTCACCAAGTCGGTCGGCGCCAACGCAACCCCGATCGCCTTCGCCGAGGTCTATCTCGCGCTCCAGCAGGGCACGGTGGACGGGCAGGAAAACCCGCTGCCGACGATCATGGCCAAGAAGTTCTACGAGGTGCAGTCGCACATCATGCTGACCGGCCATATCACCGAGTCGCTTCTCACCATCGTCGGCAGTCATGTCTGGTCGAAGCTCGACGACAACGAGAAGAAGATCTTCCAGGACGTGCTGATCGAGGCCGCGGCCAAGGCCACCGACCAGATCCGCGCCTCCGAGCAGAAGCTCGTCGAGGAGTTCCGCAAGCTCGGCAAGACCGTGGTCGAGGTGGACCGCGACGCCTTCCGCAAGGCGGCCCTGCCGCTTCACATGGACGGCAGCGGAGGCTGGTCGCAGGCCGAATACGACGCGCTGCAGGCGCTGAAATAGCCTGACGGGCCGCGGCAGGATGAAGCCCGCCGCGGCTCTTTCATGTCACCTCGATCGGCGTGAACGCTTGCCGTTTAGCGATGGCTTGCCAGTCCCATGCGATCCCGATGCCGGCTTGCGACGGCGGCACCGCCTGGCCGCCGCTCACGGTCATGCGGGTCGTGGTGATATCGTCGAGCTGGGGAATCCACTCGACCCAGGCCGCATTCGGCACCGCCGCGCAGAGCGAGACATGAATCTCCATCAGAAAATGCGGACAGATCGCGGCATTGAAGGTCTCGGCGAGGTGGGCGATCTTCAGCCACGGCGTAATGCCGCCGACGCGCGCGACGTCGGCCTGCACGATCGCGCAGGCGCGCCGCTGCAGATATTCGCGGAAATGGCTCGGATGATAGAGCGATTCCCCGACCGCCACCGGCAGGGAGGTGGAGGCGGCGAGCCGCGCATGCCCGTCGATGTCCTCAGCCGGCAGCGGCTCCTCGAACCAGGCGAGATCGAGCGGCTCGAACAGCCGCGCGCGTCGCACCGCTTCCGCCGCGGTGAAGGCCTGATTGGCGTCGGTCATGATCTCGAAGGCGGGGCCGACGGCCTCGCGCACGGCGGCGAGCCGCGCCACGTCCTCGCTCGCATGCGGTCGGCCGACCTTGATCTTCGTGCCGCCGAAACCCTGCGCCTTGACCGAGAGCGCGTCGTCAACCAGCGCCTTGGCGTCGATATGCAGCCAGCCGCCCTCCGTCGAATAGAGCGCGACCGCGCGCTGTGCGCCGCCGGCCTCCTGCCACAGCGGGCGCCGCGCGGCGAGGCAGCGGATATCCCACAATGCGATGTCGATGGCGGCGAGCGCCAGCGCGGTGATCGCCCCGACCGCGGTCGCGTGCGTGGCGAAGAACAGGCTTTTCCAGATCGCCTCGATCTCGAACGGGTTGCGTCCGATCAGGCGCGGGGCGAGATGGTCGCGCAGCAGCGCGATCACCGAGGAGCCGCCGGTGCCGATCGTGTAGGCGTAGCCGGTGCCGGCGAGTCCGTCATCGGTGAAGATGCGCACCATCGGCGTTTCCTGGGTCACGAAAGCCTGGATCGCGTCGGTGCGCTTGACCTTCGGTGGCAGGTCCACCTGCAGGATCTCGACACGAACGATTTTTGTCATTTCATCTATCCTCCGCCGCGGCCGCCCGCCGCGCGGCAGATGCTTTAGCACGACGAGGGGCAGGGGCAACGCGATGGCCAAGACAACAAACAGCGCGGCGAAGCCGCAAACTGAGGAACATCTGATCGTCGCGCGCGACGAGGAGGTCAAGGTCGAGTTTCATCCGGAGGACTGGGTCGCGCTCATCCTGTTCTGGTCGCTCGCCTTCATCGTCTTTCTGCAATTCTTCACCCGCTACGTTCTCAACGACAGCCTGTCCTGGACCGAGGAGATCGCCCGCTACGGGCTGATGTGGCTCACTTTCATCGGCGGGGCGGTGGTGACGCGCAAGAACACGCAGATCGCCGTCGAGCTTCTCTCCAATGTCATGAAGCCAGGGCCGCTGCGGCAGGTGCTGCTTTTCGTGCTCGACGTGGTCAAGCTCGGCTTCATCGCCCTGCTTGCATTCTTTTCCGTCACGATCATCGAGCGCATGCACTATCAGCGGATGACGGTGTTCGATCTGCCGATGTCCTACGTCTATTTCGGCGTCGGGCTGGGCTGCTTCATGATGCTGTTCCGCCAAGCCTACATCTTCTGGTGCAACGCCCGGCAACGCTGGCGGCGTCCGCACGACATGCACGAGCAGATCTCCGCAGACTGAGAACGCGCCATGACCGTCATCGTTCTGATCTTCATTCTCGCGCTTTTCGTCGGCGTGCCGGTTTTCATTGCGCTCGCGGCGTCCTCGCTGCTCTACACCCACCTGATCGCCGGGATTCCCGATTTCGTCGTGCTGCACCGCATGGCGGGCGGGATCGATTCCTTCCCGCTGCTGGCGGTGCCGTTCTTCATCTGGGCCGGCAACCTGATGAATTCGGCGGGCATCACCAACCGCATTTACGATTTCGCGGTGGCGAGCTGCGGCTGGATGCGCGGCGGCCTCGCGCAGGTGAACATTTTCGGCTCGGTCATCTTCGCGGGCATGTCCGGCACCGCTATCGCCGATGCCGCCGGCCTCGGCACGATCGAGATCAAGGCGATGCGCGATCACGGCTACGACATAGAATTCTCCGTCGGCGTGACCGCGGCCTCGGCGACGCTCGGGCCGATCATTCCCCCGTCCTTGCCCTTCGTGATCTACGGGATGATGGGCAACGTCTCGATCGGCGCGCTCTTTCTCGGCGGCTTCATCCCGGGCTTCGTGATGACCGCCTTCATGATGGGTTACGTCTATTATTGCGCTCGCCGCTACGGCATGGGGCGCGACCAGGCCTTCCGCTGGAGCACGCTCGGGCGCACCTTCCTCGTCGCGCTGCCTGCGCTGCTGACGCCCGCGCTGATCGTGGGCGGCATGACGTTCGGCTGGTTCACGCCGACCGAAGCCGCGATCGCGGCCTGCAGTTGGGCGCTGATCCTCGGCGTTTTCGTCTATCGCTCGATGTCATGGAAGCAGTTCTACAAGGTCTCGCTCGACACGGTGGAAACGACCGCCGGCGTCCTTTTGATCGTGGCGGCGGCGTCGCTGTTCGGCTGGGTGCTGACCACGACGCGGCTCACCGAGGCGGGCGCGACCGCGCTGCTCGAACTGACCAACAACCGCTACGTCATCCTGCTGCTGATCAACGTTCTGCTGCTGGTGGTGGGCTGCTTTCTCGAGCCGATCGCCTCGATCAGCATTCTCGTGCCGATCCTGATGCCGATCATCCAGAAGGTCGGAATCGATCCGGTACATTTCGGCGTGATGATGACGCTCAACCTGATGATCGGGCTGCTTCACCCGCCGCTCGGTATGGTGTTGTTCGTGCTTTCGCGCATCGCCAAACTGTCGATCGAAAGAACGACGATGGCGATCATTCCCTGGCTCATTCCGCTGCTCGCATCGCTTCTCGCCATCACGCTTATTCCGGAGCTGACGCTGTGGCTGCCGCGCATGGCGGGGCTTTTGAATTGATCCGCCCCGCTGCCGAACGTCCGGCACGGAAAATGCGTTTGCACTGCGGCACGAAATCGTGAGCTATTCCCAGTTGACACCTGCGTCGAGAACAATTGTTGTATGACATAACAACAATCCAAGGCCGATAGGCCGATAGGGAGGTACTCAATGAAGCGTGGAATATCGCGTCGTCAATTGATGAAAACCTCGGCACTGGCCGGCGCGGCGGTGATTGCCGCGCCCTATGTCCGGGGTGCCTACGCGGCAGGCAAGCTGTCTATCGGCTTCTGGGATCACTGGGTTCCGGGCGCGAACAAGGCGACCGAAGCGGCGGTGAATGCCTGGGCCGAAAAGGAAAAGGTTGAAGTCCAGATGGACTTCATCCCCTCGCAAGGTAACAAGAACCTCATCACCATCGCGGCGGAGTCGCAGGCCAAGTCGGGCCACGACATCTTTGCGTTCCCGGCCTGGTACATCCAGGCCTATCAGGAACAGCTCGTGGACGTTACCGACGTGATGGAACCGCTGATCAAGCAGAACGGCGCCGTCAACGACACGGTGACCTATCTCAGCAAGATCAACGGCAAATGGTTTTCGGTTCCCGCGACCGTCGGTTCGCAGATCAAGGGGCCGTGCTCGCGCATCGACCTGATGAAGCAGCATGCCGGCATCGACGTGCAGGCGATGTATCCGGCCGGGTCGCCGCCCAAGGCCGACAACTGGACCTACGACACCTATCTGAAGGCGGCGGAGGCTTGCCAGAAGGCGGGCTTCCCGTTCGGCGTCGGCCTCGGTCAAACCACGGACTCCGTCGATACCGCGGGCGCGTTCTTCCACGGCTTCGGCGCTGAGCTCGTGAACGCCAAGGGCGAGATCACGGTCAAGTCGGATGCGGTGCGTCAGGCGCTCGAATATTGCGTCAAGGTGGCGAAGTTCTATCCGGCCGACGCGCCGGCATGGGACGATGCGTCCAACAACAAGTGGCTGGTATCGGGCCGCGGCGCGCTCATCATGAATCCGCCGAGCGCCTGGGCGGTCGCCAAGCGCGACGCGCCGCAGGTGGCGGAGCAGTGCTGGACGCACGGCTTCCCGGCCGGACCGAAGGGGCGTTTCGCGCCGTTCCTGCCGTATTTCTGGGGCGTGTGGAACTTCTCCAAGAACGTTCCGGCGGCCAAGAGCCTGCTGGCGGCGCTGTCGCAGCCGGCGGTGGTCGAGTCGATGGTGGCGGCGTCGGGCGGCTACGATCTGCCGTCTTTCGCCAACTTCACCACCTTCAAGACCTGGGCGGAGGAAAGCCCGCCGAAGGGCACGCTCTACCACTATCCGAACCCGTACAATCACCAGGTCCTGTCGATGGCCGCCTCGCCGGCCCCGCCGAAGGTCGCCAACCAGATCTACGACCAGGCGATCATGACCAAGATGATCGTGCGGCACATGCAGGGCGAGGCGATGGAAAAGACGCTCGCCTGGGCGGAAAGCGAAATCGAAGGGTTCATGCGGACCTGAGCACGCGTCGCGCGTCCCGCGCAGGCGGGAGCGCGACCCCGTGATTGGCCGGAGGCGCCGCGGCGTCTCCGGCCATGATCCGAAGGCCGGGGGCGGCCGATCCGTGGCAATCCCGGGGACCGGATTGCCGCGCGGGGGTTAGGTCTTCGATCGATCACAACGGCCAAAGGCCGGAGCCTGCTCCGGCCTTTCAACTCGCAACGAGGTGTCGAATGGTCGATGCGGTTATGACGGGGCACAAATACGTCGCGCCGGCGCGCAAGCGTTCCGCCTTCCGCAAAGCGATGGGACGCAAATCGACAATCGCGTTCCTGATGACGCTGCCGCTGATCCTGCTGATCTTCGGGCTCGTGCTCTATCCGGCCTTCTACGCGATGCACCTTGCGATGTTGAACAAGTCGATGACGAAATTCGTCGGCCTGGGCAATTTCGAGTTCCTGATGAAGCGCGAGACCTTCTGGATGGTGGTGCGGCAATCCTGTATCTTCGCGCTCACCGCCGTGTTCTTCAAGGCGCTGATCGGATTCGTGGTGGCGCATTTCGTGCACAACGTGCCCGCCAACAAGCAGCGGCGCTGGCGCGGCGTGCTGCTCATTCCCTGGGTCATTCCGCCGGCGATGTCCACGCTCGCCTGGCTGTGGCTGTTCGATCCGTCCTATTCGGCCTTCAACTGGATTTTCGCGCATATCGGCCTGCCGATCATCCCGTGGACCGGCGACGCCTACTGGGCGCGCTTCGCGGTGATCCTGATCAACGTGTGGTACGGCGCGCCGTTCTTCCTGATCATGTATCTTGCCGCGCTGAAATCGGTGCCGGAGCAGCTTTACGAGGCCGCCTCGATCGACGGCGCCAATTGGTGGCAGCGGATCTGGTACGTGACGCTGCCGATGATGCGCAACATCATCGCCATCACCGTATTGTTCTCCACCATCGTCACCTTCGCCAATTTCGACATCGTGCAGGTGCTCACCGCCGGCGGCCCGGTGGACAAGACGCACGTCTTCGCCACCTGGGCGTTCCGGCTCGGCATCCAGGGCACCGACATCCCGCTCGGCGCGAGCGTGTCGCTGTTCATGTTCCCGATTCTGGCAATCTGCGCGATCTTCATCCTGCGCGATATTCACCGGCGGGGGAACGAGGCGTCATGACCGCGACGGGCATTGCCATCGGCCGGGGCGGGCCGGCGCGTCACCGTTACGGCAGCATCAGCCGCGACCGCAAATGGGCGCTGCGCTGGTCCTATTTCTTCCTCGTGCTGTTCGCGATCTTCTTTCTGACGCCGCCACTCTACATGTTCATCACCTCGCTGAAGACGAGCAACGAGATATCGGCGGCGACCAATCCGTGGTGGGTCTATAACCCGACGCTGTCGAACTATATCGAGCTGCTCACCTCGAGCACCTACATCACCTTCTTCCGCAATTCGGCGATCGTGTCGATCTCGGTGGTTTGCATCACTATGATCATCTCGGTGCCGGCGGCGTTTGCGCTGGCGCGCATGCGCTTCTGGGGATCGGCGGTGCTGGCGACCGGCGTATTCCTGACCTATCTCGTGCCGGATTCGCTTTTGTTCATTCCGCTGTTCAAGATGTTCGCGGTGTTCAACGATCTCACCGGCATCCAGCTCATCAACAAGTGGTGGGTGCTGCTGATCGTCTATCCGACGCTGACGGTGCCGTTCTGCACCTGGATCATGATCGGCTATTTCGCCTCGATCCCCAAGGAACTCGACGAGGCGGCGCTGATGGACGGGGCGAATTACCGCCAGATCCTGCTCAAGATATTCATTCCGGTGGCGCTGCCGGGGCTGATCGCCGCGACCATCTTCGCCTTCACCGTGTCGTGGGCGCAGTTTCTCTATCCGCTCGCCTTCACCACCTCGCCGGACCAGCTCGTTCTGCCGGTCGGCATCATCACCACGCTGATCCGGGGCGACGTCTATAACTGGGGGCAGATCATGACCGGGGCGCTGCTTGGCGCCGCGCCGCCGCTGATCATCTATGCCTTCCTCATGGATTATTACATCGCGGGCCTGACGGCCGGCGCCACGAAAGGGTAGGGAAGAAGCATCATGGCGCAGGTTTCCTTGCGAAAGGTGGTGAAGCGTTTCGAGTCGATCCAGGTGGTGCACGGGATCGACCTCGAGATTGCCGATTCGGAATTCGTCGTGCTGGTCGGCCCGTCCGGCTGCGGCAAATCGACGACGTTGCGGATGATCGCGGGGCTCGAAGAGGTCTCCGACGGCGAGATCGCGGTGGACGGCGACGTGGTCAATGACGTGCCGCCGAAGGACCGCGACATGGCGATGGTGTTCCAGAACTACGCGCTCTATCCGCACATGACCGTGTTCGAGAACATGTCATTCGGCCTGCGGCTGAAGAAATTTCCGAAGGACGAGATCAAGCGCCGCGTCGAGGAGGCCGCGCGCATCCTCGACATCACCGATCTTCTCGACCGCAAGCCGCGGCAGCTTTCCGGCGGCCAGCGCCAGCGCGTGGCGATGGGCCGCGCGATCGTGCGCAATCCGAAAGTGTTTCTGTTCGACGAGCCGCTGTCCAATCTCGACGCCAAGCTGCGCGTGCAGATGCGCACCGAGATCAAGCGCGTGCACCAGAAGGTCAGGACCACGACCGTCTATGTCACTCACGACCAGGTTGAGGCGATGACGCTGGCCGACCGCGTGGTGGTGATGAACAAGGGCCGGATCGAGCAGATCGGCGCGCCCAATCTCCTGTACCACCAGCCGGCGACGCGGTTCGTCGCGGGCTTCATCGGCTCCCCGGCGATGAATTTCATTCCATGCACGCTCGAACAGGCGGGCGAGGGGCTCTCCGTCAGGCTCGGCGAGCGCGTGTCCTTCCCCGTGCCTGCCGAGCGCGTGGCGCGCTACCGGCCGCATGCCGGCAAGGCGCTCACCTTCGGCATCCGCCCGGAGCATCTCACCGATGCCAAGCCAAACGGCTCGAAGAACCTGACGCTGTTCGACGCCGGCATCGAGGTGGTCGAGCCGATGGGCCACGAGACGATGGTGTTCTTCACCGTCAACGGCGCCGAGGTCTGCGGCCGCTGCGATCCCAATGCCGGGGCGAGGACCGGCTCGCCGCTGAAGATGGCGATCCATCTCGATCACATGCATCTGATCGAGAACGAGTCCGGGAAGGTGCTCTGACGGCGCCTGCCCGGCGGCCGCGCCTTCGCATTCCGCCCCGCCGCCACCGGCGGACGAAGTCCGCGTCTCGAAAGGCGAACTGCCCCCTCTATGGGCCGCGCGCCCCGGCCGCTATATGTAGATTCGTCCTGTTCTCAGGCGCCGCGGCGCCGCTCCGCTGAAAGGAATGCCATGACTTCGCCTCGCGTCATCCGCCTCTCGCCCGACGACAACGTGGTCGTGGCAGTCGATCAGATCGCGCAGGGGACGGCCGCGGCGGGCGTGACCGCGAGCGAGCGCGTGCCGCGCGGGCACAAGATGGCGGTCGCGCCGATCGCCAAGGACCAGCCGGTGAAGAAATTCGGCCAGATCATCGGCTTCGCCTCCCGACCGATCGCGCCCGGGGAGTGGGTGCACGAGCACAACGTCACGCTGCACGACTTCACCCGCGACTACAGGTTCGCCGAGGCGGCCAGGAACGACGAGGTGCTGCCGCCGCAGATGCGCGCCACCTTCGAGGGCTATGTGCGCGCCAACGGCAAGGTCGGCACGCGCAATTACATCGGCATCCTCACCAGCGTGAATTGCTCGGCCTCCGTGGCCAAGTTCATCGCCGAGGAGGTCAACCGCTCCGGCATGCTGCAGGACTACCCGGGAATCGACGGCGCGGTTGCGTTCGTGCACGGGTCGGGCTGCGGCATGGCGGCCTACGGCGAGGGCTTCGAGCTTCTGCGCCGCACGCAATGGGGGTACGCGACCCATCCCAATCTCGGCGCGGTGCTGATGGTCGGGCTCGGCTGCGAGGTATTCCAGATCGACCGCATGAAGGAGGAATACGGGCTGGTCGAGGGCGATCACTTTCAGACGATGACGATCCAGGCGACCGGCGGAACGAAAAAGACGGTGCAGCAGGGCGTGGCGCGTATCAGGGAGATGCTGCCCTCCGCCGCCAGGGCCAGGCGCGAGACGCGGCCCGCCTCCGACATCGTGCTGGCGCTGCAATGCGGCGGCTCGGACGGCTATTCCGGCATCACCGCCAATGCCGCGCTCGGCGCCGCCGTCGATATTCTCGTCAAGCATGGCGGCACCGGCGTGCTGGCCGAGACGCCGGAAATCTACGGCGCCGAACACCTGCTCACGCGCCGCGCGGTCAACCGCGCCGTTGGCGAGAAGCTCGCCGAGCGCATCAAGTGGTGGGAAGACTATACGAGCAAGCTCGGCGGCGAGATGAACAACAATCCCTCGCCCGGCAACAAGGCGGGCGGGCTCACCACCATCCTGGAAAAGTCGCTCGGCGCCGCCGCCAAGGGCGGCTCCACCACGCTGCGCGCGGTCTATGAATATGCCGAGCCGGTGAAGGAAAAGGGCTTCGTGTTCATGGACACGCCGGGCTACGATCCGGTCGGCGCCACCGGCCAGGTCGCCGGCGGCTGCAACGTGATGTGCTTCACCACCGGCCGCGGCTCGGCGTTCGGCTGCAAGCCCACCCCCTCGATCAAGCTCGCCACCAATTCCAACGTCTATCAGCACATGATCGACGACATGGACATCAATTGCGGCGACATCCTCGACGGCGTCACGGTCGAGAAGAAGGGCGAGGAGATTTTCGAGCGCGTGCTGAAGGTCGCCTCCGGCGAGCACACCAAGTCGGAAGATCTCGGCTATGGCGATCTAGAATTCGTGCCCTGGCAGGTCGGCGCGGTGATGTGATCGCGGCGGCTCCCCTATTGTCATCCCGCGACGGCGGCAAATCCCGATCGCCCTCATCCTGAGGAGCGTTGCGCCGGCAACGCGTCGCGAAGGATCGGGCTCCCGGCCGCCTATCGCGTCCGCCACACGAACAGCGAGGCGATCACGTAGTTCCAGATGACGCCGAGCAGGCCTCCGGCGAGGCCTGCGACCCACCAGACCTGCTGGTTGCCGAACAGCCAATTGGCGGTTCCGATATTGGCCACCGCGCCGATCGCCGCGACTAGGTAGAAGCGCACAAGCCCGGTGACGAGGCGGCTACCGGACAGGCGCCGGTCGCTGTAGGTCAGCGCGTTGTTGATGAAGAAATTGCTGGCGATCGCCACGGCGGTGGCGAAGATCTGCGCGGCGTTGAAGCTCGGCGCGAAGGTGTAATGGGCGAGCGCGAGCGCCAGCGCGTGCACGCCGAGCCCGATCGTGCCGACGATGCAGAAGAAGATGAAGCGCAGCGAGACCACGTCGTTGGATATCTTCGACAGCACGAGGCCAAGAAATTCCAGCGCCACCCCCGCATCGAGCTTGCTCTCCCCGTGCTGGCGCGCGCGAAAGGTGTAGGGCAACTCGACGATCTTCAGCGTGCCTGCGGTGAGTACGATGTCGAGCAGGATCTTGAATCCCTGCGTCGAAAGGCGCGGCGCGATCCGCTCGACCACGTCGCGTCGGATCATGAAGAAACCGGTCATCGGGTCGGTGAGCGTGATGCCGAGCAGCTTCTGCGCGATGCGGGTGGCGGTGACCGATCCCTGCGCGCGCGCGGCCGAGAAGCCTTGCGCGCTGGTGCCTTCGAGATAGCGCGAGGCGACGACAAGATCGGCCTCGCCCGCGCGCAGCTTGTCGCGCATCGCCATGAGCAGCGTCTCGTCGTGCTGCAAATCGGCGTCCATCACCGCGACGAATCGCGCCTGGCTCGCCAGCATGCCCTCCAGACAGGCGCCCGACAGCCCGCGCCGTCCCACGCGCCGGATGCAGCAGATGCGCGCGTCGTCGCGGCCGATCCTTCTGATTTCCGCCCAGGTCTCGTCGGGCGAATCGTCGTCCACGAAGATCGCTTCCCAGGAATTCTCGCCGAGCACCGCGCGCAGCCGGTCGATCAGCGGCGCGATGTTGTCACGCTCGTTGAAGGTCGGGATGATGACGGACAATTCGGGCGCAGTCTTGGCTGGCATCGTCCCGTCATAATGTCACGACCGGGGCGGTGCCGACCATCCTCGACCGGCTTGCTCCGCGGGGGCCTCGGGGAGGGGCGGATTTGAAGGGGGCGCGGCCGCTTAGAGCGGCTTGCCGACCGTCACCGTGAGTCTACCCACGCCCTCGATCTCGCCTTCCAGCACGTCGCCCGGCTTGAGCGCGCTGACGCCCGCGGGCGTGCCGGTCATGATGATGTCGCCCGCCGCCAGCGCGACCGACTCGGAGAGCTTGGCGATGATTTCCGGCACGTTCCAGATCATCTGCGCGAGATCGCCGTCCTGCTTCACCTCGCCGTTGACCTTGAGGTGGATGCGGCCCTTGGCCGGATGCCCGATCGCGGCGGCGGCGGCGAGCGCCCCGCACGGTGCGGAGCCGTCCCACGCCTTGCCGATTTCCCAGGGGCGCTCCAACTTGCGCGAGGCGATCTGCAGGTCGCGGCGCGTCAGGTCGATGCCGACGGCGTAGCCCCAGACGAGGTCGAGCGCGTTTTCCGGCTTGATCCGCAAGCCGCCTGCCCTCAGCGCCACCACCATCTCCACCTCGTGATGCAGATCCTTGGTCAGCGGCGGATACGGCACCGTGCCGCCGTCCCATACGATGGCGTCGGCGGGCTTGGCGAAGAAGAACGGCGGCTGGCGCTCGTCCTGGCCCATCTCGCGAATATGCTCGACGTAATTGCGCCCGACGCACCAGATGCGGCGCACGGGAAAGTACTGGCCGGTGCTTTTGACCGGGATTGCCGCCTGCGGCGGCGGCGTGATGACGTAATCGGTCATGCGGATTTCGCTTTTCGGATTCGTTTTGCTGAAGTTGCTCAGGCCGAGGCGGCGGCCACGCGCGGCTCGCGCGGTTCCTGGTTTTGCAGCTGCAGGCGGTAGAACGAGGCGTAGCGCCCGCCCTTGCGCAAGAGCTCCTCGTGCCGGCCGAATTCAGCCACTTCGCCGGCCTCGATGACATAGATGCGGTCCGCGTGCGCCACCGTATGCAGGCGGTGGGCGATGACGAGCGTGGTGCGGCCCTGCATCAGGTGGGCGATCGCATCCTGGACCTGGCGCTCGGATTCCGAATCGAGGGCGGCGGTCGCCTCGTCGAGCAGGATGATCGGGGCGTTCTTGATCAGCGCGCGCGCCACCGCGATGCGCTGGCGCTGCCCGCCCGACAGCTTCAGGCCGTGCTCGCCGACCGGCGTGTCGTAGCCTTGCGGGAAGGCCATGATGAAATCGTGCGCATAGGCGGCCTTCGCCGCCGCGACGATCTCCTCCTCGCTGGCGTCCGGCTTGCCGAAGACGATGTTTTCGCGGATCGAGCCGCGGAACAGGAACACGTCCTGCCCGACATAGGCGATCTGCCGCCGCAGCGAATGGCGCGAGACGGCGGCGATGTCCTGGCCGTCGATGGTGATGGTGCCCGATTGCGGCTGGTAGAGCCGCAGGATCAGGTTGAGGATGCTCGACTTGCCGCCGCCCGAGGGGCCGACCAGCGCGGTGACCTTGTGCGCCTCCGCCGAGATCGACAGGCCGCGCAGCACCGGCTCGCCCGGATGATAGGCGAAGGTCACCTCGTTCAGCTCGACTTGCGCGGTCGAAACCCTGAGCGCGGGCCGGTCGCTGTCGTCCGGCTCTGAGGCCGGCGCGTCGATGATCTCGAACAGGATGCGCACCCCGGTCAGGCCGGCGCTGAGATCCATGTTCAGCCGGGCGAGGCGCTTGGCCGGCTCGTAGGCGAGGATGAAGGCGGTGATGAAGGCGAAGAACTCGCCGGGCGTCGCGCCCATCTGCACCGTGCGGTAGCCCGCATAGATCATGCCGAGCGCGATGGCGACACCGCCGAGCGTCTCCATCAGGGGGCTCGCGCGATTGGACACGCGCGCGAACTTGTTGGCCTCGCGCTCGATCGCGGCGACGTTGGCGTAGAGGCGCGTGCGCATCTCTTCTTCCAGCGTGAAAGTCTTCACGATCCGGATGCCCTGGATCGTTTCCTGCAGCGTCTCGAACATCTGCGTGCCGCCGGTAAACTGGCTGCGCGCGATGGTGCGGATGCGGCGGATCATCTTGCGCAGCACGAGCAGCGCGGGCGGGGCGATCACGAAGCCGAACAGCGACATGACCGGATCCTGCACCACCATCACCCCGACGAGGCCGACCAGCGTCAGGAGATCGCGGCCGATCGCCATCACCAGCAGGTTCAGCACCTGTGTCGCCGCATTGGCGCCGGTGGAAAGCCGCGCGAGGAATTCCGAGGAATGCCGCTCGGAAAAATAGCCGAGATTCTGATGCATCAGCCGGTCGAACAGGCGGCGCTGGTTCTCGGCGATGATGCCGTTGCCAATTCGCGACAGCATCACCGCCTGGCCGTAGGTCGCCGCGCCCTTGACCGCGAACAGCGCGATGGTGGCGAGCCCGAGCATGACGATGCCGGGGAAGCTCTTGTTGATGTAGGCCTCGTTGATGACGACGCCCATCATCCAGGCGGTGAGCGCGGTCGCGCCCGCAGTGACTGCCATGAAGGCGAAGGCGACCGCGTATCTTTTCCACTGGCCGAGGCCGTATTCGGTCACGAGCCGGCGGATCAGCGCGAAGGCGTTTTCCTGGTCCGCCGAAATGAACCCTGTCTGCATCACGGTCCCGATTGTGGCAAAGGCGTCCGGCCCCAGCATCGGACGCCGACCTTCCTTGCCCGCCCGCGACGTCTTTTTCAACCCTGTCGCCGGTCATTCCGTCTGGTCGGGCACGGTTGAGGAGAGGAAGGCGGTGCTCGGGCCGAGCTTCGGCACTTCTGGGAGCATGACAGGGGCCTTTCGCGGGGGCCGCCGCCGCGCTCCTAGGAATAATTTCACGTGAAACCTAGCCCCCCGCCGGGGCCCAAGACGGCCGGAAAATCTCGCGGAATCACGCCGCCTTGCGGTCGGCGGCGAGCTTTTTCTCCCAGGCGAGCGCGTGCCCGACAATGGTGTCGAGGTCGGCGAATTGCGGCGTCCAGTCGAGCGCCGCGCGCAGCCGCGCGGAATCGGCGACGATCGCCGCCGGATCGCCGGGGCGGCGCCCGGCCATCGTCACCGGGAAATCGCTGCCGCTGACGCGCTTCACCGCCCCAATCACGTCCAGCACCGAATAGCCGCGGCCATAGCCGCAATTGAAGGTGGCACTTTGCCCGCCGCGTCGCAGATGGGCGAGCGCGGCCGAATGCGCGCGGGCGAGATCGGTGACGTGGATATAGTCGCGGATGCAGGTGCCGTCCGGCGTCGGATAGTCGTTGCCGTACACGCTCATGCCGGCGCGCAGCCCGAGCGCGGTCTCGACCGCGACCTTGATGACATGCGTCGCCCCGATGGTCGATTGGCCGGTGCGCAGCTTCGGGTCGGCGCCGGCGACGTTGAAATAGCGCAGCGCCACGTAGTTCAGCCCGTGCGCGGCGCCGGTGTCGCGCAGCATCCATTCGCTCATTAGCTTCGAGGTACCGTAGGGCGACATCGGATCGAGCGGGGCGTCCTCGCTCACCGGCACCGAGGCCGGGTTGCCATAGACCGCCGCGGTCGAGGAGAAGATGAAGCGGCGCACGCCCTTGCGCACGGCCGATTCGAGCAGCGCGCGCGTGTTGACGGTGTTGTTGCGGTAATAGCCGAGCGGATCGCGCACCGAATCGGGCACGACGATCGAGGCAGCAAAATGCACGATGGCTTCGACCCGGTGCTTCTCCAACGTCGCTTCCACCAGCGGCTGGTCGCCGACGCTGCCGAGCACGAACGGGACCTGCTCCGGGATCGCCGCGCGGAAGCCGGTGGACAGGTCGTCCAGCACCACGACGCGCTCTCCCGCGTCCGCGAGATCGTGGACCAGATGACTGCCGATATAGCCGCAGCCGCCGGTGACAAGGATGGTCATCGCACACCTTCGCTCAGGGAGAAGAACGATAGCGCGCCATTGTGAAGGCCAGGTTTCGGCCGGGCGTCGATGGCCCGTATCCTTAATAGGCTCTATACATAGCGGGTCCCTGCATTAAAGTGTGGCATGGAAATCCTCTTCATCAAGACATCTTCGCTCGGCGACGTGATTCATCACATGCCGGCGCTGACCGAGGCGAGAAGGCGTCGTCCGGATGCCCGCTTCACTTGGGCGGTGGAAGAGGCCTATGCGCCGCTGCTGCGCATGCACGAAGCTTCCCCGGCGGTGGTCGCGGTCGGCGCGCGGCGCTGGCGGCGGGCCTTCGTCAGCCCGGGCACCTGGGACGAGGCGCGCAGCTTCGCCGAGAAGCTGCGCACGCGCGAATATGACGCGATCATCGACACGCAGGGGCTGATCAAGTCGGCGGTGATCGCGCGCATCGCGCAGGGGCCGCGGCACGGCTATGACCGCAACAGCATCCGCGAGCCGATCGCCTCGCATCTCTACAATGTGCGCCACGCCGTCTCGCGCGACCTGCACGCGATCGAGCGCAATCGCCGGCTGACCGGCCTCGTGCTCGGCTATCAGCCGTCCGGCGAGCCCGATTACGGGCTCAATCGCACGCGCCTTGCCTCACCCTCCGACCGCTATGCCGTATTCCTGCACGCGACCGCGCGCGCGGAAAAGGAATGGCCGGAGGCCGACTGGATCGCGCTCGGCCGCGCGCTCGCCGATACCGGCTGCCGCTACGTGCTGCCCTGGGGCGAGGGGCGGGAAAGGGCGCGCAGCGAACGCCTCGCCGCCGCGCTGGCGGGGTCCGAAATACCGGAGCGCCGGCCGCTCGACGACGTGGCGCGCCTGATCGCCGGCGCCGCGTTCGTGGTCGGCGTGGACACCGGGCTCGTGCATCTCGCCGCGGCGATGAAGGTGCCGCTGGTCGCGGTCTTCGTCGGCAGCGAGCCGGGACTAACCGGGCCGGTCGGCACCGGTCCGATGAAAATTCTGGGCGGCAAAGGCGAGCCACCCGCCGTCGCCGCGGTCGCCGACGCGGTGCGCGAGGTGCTGCGGCAGGAGCCGGCGTCGCGCTAACGCCTCGCCATCGCCGCGAGGCAGGTCTCCACCATCGCCAGAAGGTCCTCGTCCTGCATCAGGTAGCCGGTGATGCCCGCCGCCTGCGCCGCGTCGAGATCCGTCTGTTGGTCGCCGATCATGAAGCTGCGCATGGTCTCGACCGGCCATGTCCGCATCAGGTCGATCAGCATTCCTGGGGCGGGCTTGCGGCATTCGCAGACGCGCCGGTAGCTCGGCAACTCGGCCTGCGGATGGTGCGGGCAGAAGCGGATGTCGTCGATTCGCGCGCCCTCGCGCGCAAGCTCGCCCCGCATCCAGGCGTGCAGCCGGTGCACGTCCTGCTCGGTATAGCGCCCGCGCGCCACGCCCGACTGGTTGGATACGACGAAGACGTGGTAATGCGCCTCGTTCAGGCGGCGGATGGCGGCGCCGACATTCCTGAACCAGCGCACGCGCTCGATCGTGCCGACATAGCCGTCGTCGGCGATCAGCACGCCGTCGCGGTCGAGAAAGGCTGCCGGCCGCCGCTCCGCCATCCGGCTCAGCCTCCGGCGAACAGCTCGCGCTCGACCGCCTCGCAGATGGCGTGCGCGGCGGTGATGTGGATTTGCTGGATCAGCGCCGTCTCCTCCGAAGGGGCTACGAGCGTGAGATCGCACAGCGCGCTCATGCCCGCGCCCGGCATTCCGGTGAAGCCGATCGCGGTCAGGCCGGTCTCGCGCGCCGCCTTCAGCGCGGCGAGAATGTTGGGCGAGCGCCCGGATGTGGTGATGCCGATGAAGACGTCGCCCTTGCGGCCGAGGCCGCGCACCTGGCGCTCGAAAACCCGCTCGAAGCCGTAATCGTTGCCGATCGCGGTGAGGTTGGAGCTGTCGGTGGTCAGCGCGATCGCCGGGAGCGGGGCGCGGTCGAATTTGAAGCGGGAGAGAAACTCGGCGGCGATGTGCTGGGCGTCGGCGGCGCTGCCGCCGTTGCCGGCAATGAGCAGTTTGTCGCCGCGCCGGAAGGCGGCGGCGATGAGCCCGGCGCTGCGGGTGATCGCTGACAGCATCGCCGCGTCCTGCGCCGCGCGGTCGAAAACCTGCCGCGAGCGTTCGAAGAAAGCGGCGATGGTCCTGGCGCGCGGATCCGACATTAGAATGCTCCCGACAAGACGGCCTGCCCCGTGTCGTCTATCCCCCGGGCTTGGGCGGCGCAAGGCGGGGTCATTGCGCGGCCACCCGGGCCCTCGTTTCGAGCGTCAGCGCCAGCGCGTCGGCAACGCGATCGAGCGCGATGTCCTCGGTCGAGCGGTGGCGCACGTCGCCGCACGCGGCCTTGCCGCAGATCGGGCAGGGCGACGGATGCTCCGCCTCGATGGTCGCGGCCAGCGGATTGAGCGGCGCCCACAGGCGCGGGCTCGTCGGCCCGAACAGGCCGACGGTTTGCGTGCCGATGGCGGCGGCCACATGCATCAGGCCGGAATCGTTCGACACTGCCGCGTCCACAGCGGCGAGCGCGAGGATGGCGTTGCGCAGATCGGTGCCGGTCAGGTCGCGCGCGAGCGCGCCGCCCGATTGGACGATCTGCGCCGCGAGCGGTGTCTCGTTCGGTCCGCCAAGCACCCAGACCGCGACGCCGCGCGAGGTCAGGTGCCCGGCAAGCGCGGCGAAGCGCTCGGCCGGCCAGCGCTTGCCGCGGCCGACCGCGCCCGGACACAGCGCCACGACCGAGCGCGCTTCCTCGTCCAGCCCGCGGGCCGCGCGCCAGGCGGCGATTTCGGATTTGGGCACGATCAGTTCGGGCCGGGGCCATTCGGCGGGAAACGCGGCCCCCTTCGGCAACGCCAGCGCGCCGCAGCGATCGACCATGCGCTCGAGCCGGTATTCGCCCCAGCGCACATCGTTGAGCAGCACGAAGCGCGCTTCCCCGGCAAAGCCGACGCGCTCGGGAATGCCGGCGAGAAACGGGGCGAGCGCCGACTTCCAGGTGCGAAGCAGGATCAGCGCGGTGCCGTAACGCTCCCGCCGCAGGCGCGCAGCCAGCGCGAAATACTGGCCGAGCGGCAGGCGGCGGCGCGGCAGGTTCCATTCGATACCCTTGCGTACGCCCGGCATGTAGTCGATCAGCGGCGCGCACAGGGAGGTGGTCAGCATGTCGATCGGTCGCCCCGGCCAGCGCTGTCGCAGCACCTTCACGACCGAATGGCCGCGCACGAAATCGCCGATCCACATATAGGGGACGATCAGGATCGGGCTGTCGGAGGGGTTCTGGGCGGCCATCGCTGGAAAAGGTTAATGCCGGGCCGGGAAAAGGCCCGTCAACGCCTCGCGGTAGCCCGCCTTCCGCGGCCTGTCCATCCCGGGCGGGCGGTCCGGCTTCCTGCGGCGTTGCAACAGACCGCCGGACTGGGGCAAATGGGCCCCGCCGGGCGGGGCCGGCGACGGGGTGGTTGAGCGCATGCTTTTGGTGACCGGGGGAGCCGGATTTATCGGGTCGAATGTGGTCGCGGGTCTCAACGAGGCTGGCCGCGCCGACGTGGCGGTGGCCGACCGCCTGGGCACGGACGAGCGCTGGCGCAACCTCGCCAAGCGTCAGCTCGCCGATCTGATCGACCCCGCCGAGCTGATGGCCTGGCTCGAGGGCCGCAAGCTCGAGGCGGTGATTCATCTCGGCGCCATTTCCTCGACCACCGCGACCGACGGCGACGCGGTGATCGAAGCCAATTTCCGCACCTCGCTGCGCCTGCTCGACTGGTGCACGGCGACCCGCACGCCGTTTCTCTATGCGTCGTCCGCCGCCACCTATGGCGACGGCGAGCAGGGCTTTGCCGACGACGATTCGCCCGACGCGCTGAAGCGGCTACGGCCGATGAATCTCTACGGCTGGAGCAAGCACCTGTTCGACCAGCTCGTCGCCGATCGCGCGGCGAAAAAGCAGAAGCTGCCGCCGCAATGGGCGGGAATGAAGTTCTTCAACGTGTTCGGCCCGAACGAATATCACAAGGGCACGATGGCAAGCGTCGTCTGCCGCGTATTCGACGAGGCGAGGGCGGGCAAGCCGGTGAAGCTTTTCAAGTCGCACAAGCCCGGCATCGCCGACGGCGATCAGCGCCGCGACTTTATCTACGTCGATGACGTGGTGGCGGTGACGCTCTGGCTGATGCAGACGCCTTCGGTGTCCGGCATCTTCAATGTCGGCACCGGCAAGGCACGCAGCTTCCGCGACATGATCGCCGCCATGTTCCGCGCGCTCGGGCGCGAGCCAGACATCGAATATATCGAGATGCCGCAGGCCATTCGCGACAAGTATCAGTATTTCACGCAAAGCGAGGTCGCGAAATTGCGCCGCGCGGGCTACAATGGCGGCTTCACGCCTCTGGAGGAGGCCGTCGGTCGCTACGTTTCCGGCTATCTCAACCAGGCCGACCGCTATCGTTGACCCGATGTTCGATTTCGAAAACCAGCTTTCCGAGCTTCAGCGCCAAACCGTCCTTTGCATCGGCGATCTGATGCTCGACGAATTCGTTTACGGCGAGGTCGAGCGCATTTCGCCAGAGGCGCCCGCGCCGGTGATCGCGGCCAAGCGCAGCGAGATGGTGATCGGCGGGGCCGGCAACGTCGCGCGCAATATCGCGTCTCTCGGCGCGCGCTGTATTTTCGTCGGCGTCGTCGGTGACGACGAGGCGGGTCGGACGCTGCGCGCGGCGCTCGGCGCGCAGAAGGGCATCGAGCCCGCGCTGGTCGCCGACGTCTCCCGCCGCACCACGCGCAAGGTGCGTTTCGTCTCCGAGCATTATTCGACGCACCTGCTTCGCGCCGACTGGGAGGAGGCGCGGCCGCTCGACGATCTGCGCGAACGGGCGGTGATCGAGCAGGCTTTAGCCGCGCTGCCGCGGGCGGGGGCGGTGATTCT
This sequence comes from Pseudorhodoplanes sp., assembly GCA_035548355.1. GTDB lineage: Bacteria > Pseudomonadota > Alphaproteobacteria > Rhizobiales > Xanthobacteraceae > Pseudorhodoplanes. The sequence goes on along the minus strand of DASZTD010000041.1, from coordinate 93,283 downwards.
CTCCGACTACGCCAAGGGCGTCGTCACCCCGCGCGTCGTGCGCGCGCTGATCGACGCGGCGAGGCAGGCCGGCAAGCCGGTGCTCGTCGATCCGAAGGTGAAGGATTTTTCGATCTATCGAGGCGCCACGCTGGTGACGCCGAACCGCAAGGAGCTCGCCGACGCCGCGCACCGCCCGCTCGACAGCGAAACCGATATCGTCGAGGCGGCGGAAAATCTGCGCCGGGTCGCCGGCAGCGAGGCGGTGCTGGTGACGCTCGGCGGTGACGGCATGACGCTCGTGCGCGAGGGGGCCGATCCGTTGCACGTGCCGGCCTATGCGATGCGCGTGCGCGACGTGTCGGGCGCGGGCGATACGGTGTGCGCGGTCCTTTCGCTGATGCTCGCCGCCAAGGCCGATCTCGAGCCGGCGGTGCGCGCGGCCAATGCGGCGGCGGCGGTGGTGGTGGAAAAGCTCGGCACCGCGACCCTGTCGTTCGCCGAGTTGCGCCATCGCATCCTGCCGGCCGCGACGCTCGCGCCGGAAGACAAGATCGTGTTCGACTGGAGTGTGCTCGACGCAAGCCTGTCGGCGTGGCGCAAGCAGGGGCTGCGCATCGGCTTCACCAACGGCTGCTTCGACCTCCTGCATCCAGGCCACGTGAAGCTCCTGCGCGAGGCGCGCGCGGCGTGCGACCGGCTGATCGTCGGCCTCAACAGCGACGCCTCGGTGACGCGCCTGAAGGGGGAGGGACGGCCGGTGCAATCGCAGCACGCGCGCGCCGACGTGCTCGCCGCGCTCGAGGCGGTCGATCTCGTGGTCGTGTTCGAGGAGGACACGCCGCTGCGCCTGATCGAGCGGGTGCGGCCGGCGGTGCTGGTCAAGGGCGCCGACTACACGCGTGAGCAGGTGGTCGGCCACGAGATCGTCGAGGCGCATGGCGGCGAAATCCTGCTCGTCGAGATCGCGCCCGGCCATTCGACGAGCGACATCGTGCGGCGGTCGAAGACCGCGGCCAAGTGCTGACGCCGATCATGCGGGCCGCGACGTCGCGCGCGATCTTTCCCCCGGAACCCGAGCAGGACCTGGTGCGGGACTTCTTCGGCGAGGGCGGGGACCGCTTCTTCGTCGAGGTCGGCGCCTTCGAGCCGCAAAAGAATTCGCAGTCTTTCCATCTCGAACAGGCGGGATGGCGCGGCATCCTGGTCGAGCCGCAGCCGCGGCTCGCCGAGCGACTCCGCCGCGAACGCAAGGCGAAGGTATACGAGTTTGCCTGCTCCTCGCCCGACCGCGCGGGCACGCGCATGGCGCTCTATATCGAGGGAGGGGGCACCTCGCTCGATCCGGACTGGATCATCGCCGGACAGAATACGCGCGCGGCGATCGAAGTCTCGGTCGAAACGCTCGACCACATTCTCGCCGACGCGCAGGCGCCCGAGCCGATCGATCTTCTTTCGATCGACGTCGAGGGGCACGAGATCGAGGTGCTGCGCGGCTTCGATTTCTCGCGCTGGCGGCCGCGGCTGATCCTGCTCGAGGATCACGTCATGAGCCTCGACAAGCACATGTTCCTGAGCCGGCACGGCTATGCGCTGATCCGCCGGACAGGTCTGAACGCCTGGTATGTGCCGCTCGGGGAGGCGTCCGCGCTCGGCCTTTACGGCCGCCTGCAGATTTTGCGCAAATACTATCTCGCGCTGCCCTTCCGCAAGCTGCGCAACCTCAAGCGCCGCGTGCGCGACCGCATCGGCGCGATCTGCAACCGCGCGGGGCGGTGATGCCGACGCTGTCCGCCATCGTGATCGCCAAGAACGAGGCGCGCAATATCGGGGATTGTCTCGATGCGCTCGCCTTTTGCGACGAGCGGATCGTCGTGGACGGCGGCAGCAGCGACGATACCGTGCGCAGGGCCGAGGCGAAGGGCGCGCGCGTCGTTTCCCGGTCCTTCGCGGGATTCGGCGCGCAAAAGAATTTCGCGCTGTCGCTCGTCACCGGCGACTGGGTGTTGTCGGTCGATGCCGATGAGCGCGTCACGCCCGCGCTCGCCGCCGAGATCAGGGCAGCGATCGCGCGCGCCGATGCGGCGGGTTACGAGATGCCGCGCCTGTCGAGCTTTTGCGGGCGCATCATGCGGCATTCGGGCTGGTATCCCGATTACGTCCTGCGGCTGTTCAGGCGCGGGCGCGCGCGCTTTTCAGACGACGCGGTGCATGAGCGGGTGATTTGCGAGGGGAAAGTCGTGCGGCTGTCTGAACCGCTGACGCATGAGCCGGTGCTGCGGCTAGAGGATGCGCTGTCGCGCATGGATCGCTATTCGACCGCGGGAGCCGAAAAGCTCGCCGGCCGCCGCGTCTGGTTCGCGACCGGGATCGTGCGCGGGATGTGGGCGTTTTTCCGCACCTATGTGCTGCGCGCCGGATTTCTCGACGGACGCGAGGGCTTTCTCCTTGCCGTCGCCAATGCCGAGGGAACGTATTACCGTTACATGAAAGCGTGGATCGCGGGGCGTAGGCGTGGCTGACCTGATTTCCGTGATCGTGACCACCTACAACCGCGAGGATGCCCTCGAATCGGTGCTGCGGTCGCTGTCGCGCCAGACCGATCGCGGCTTCGAGATCGTCGTCGCCGACGACGGGTCGGGCGCCTCGACACGGGCGCTGGTCGATACGTTCAAGCCGCGGATCGGCGTGCCGCTGCGCCATGTCTGGCACGAGGACAAGGGATTCCGCGCGGCCAAAATCCGCAATTTCGGCATCCTTCGCTCGTCGGGCCGCTACTGCGTATTCCTCGACGGTGACTGCATCGCCCGGCGCGATTTCGTCGCCGCGCATCGCCGGCTGGCGGAGCCGGGCTGGTTCGTGACCGGTAACCGTCTCCTTCTGTCGGCGCAGGCCACGGAGCGCGTGCTGAAGGAAAAGCTCGAACCCGAGATTTGGACGGCAACGGACTGGATCAGGCGCCGCGCCGCGGGCGAGATCAATCGCCTGCTGCCGCTGATGGCGCTGCCGATGGGGCCGCTGCGCAAGCTCGCGGCGGGTGCGTGGCAGGGCGCGCGCTCGTGCAATCTCGCGGTATGGCGCAGCGATCTCGATCGCGTCGACGGCTTCGACGCCGCCTATGACAGCTGGGGGCGCGAGGATTCCGACCTGATCGTGCGCCTTCTGCATGCCGGCATCCGCCGTAAGCTCGGAAGCTTCGCCACGGGCGTGATTCATCTGTGGCATCCGGAGGCGGATCGGTCCGGCCTGGAGACGAACGACGGCCGGCTCGGCGAGGTGATGAGCGGCGAGCGGGTGCGCGCCCGCAGCGGCATGTCGTCGCTCGGCAAGGCGATGGCGTGAGCGATGAACAAAGGGCTCGGATTTTCCAATCCGGAATCCTGGCGCAGGCTTGCGGATTGTCTCGCCGTCGCCGTGGCGGCGACGCTGCCGTGGTCGGTATCGGCAAGTACCATTGCTGGGCTTCTATGGATCGCCGCGCTGATTCCCTCGCTCGATTTCGCCGCGCTGCGTCGCGAGGTAGCGACGCCGGCGGGCGGGCTGCCGGTCGCTTTCTTTGCCATAGGCGCGCTTGGAATGCTCTGGGCGGACGTGCGTGTCGCCGACCGGATCGACGGCGTGGATTCCTTTGTCCGCTTTCTGCTGATCCCGCCGCTGTTCGTGCAGTTCGGCCGCCCGGAACGCGGCCTTTGGCCGCTTCTCGGATTTCTCGCCTCGACGGCAGTGCTGCTGGCACTGTCCTTCGCCTCGGCGGTGACGCCGGGGGCGCTGTGGGGATTGGCCAAAGCCTACGGCGTGCCGGTCAAGGACTATATCGCGCAGGCGGGCGAATTCACGCTGGCCGCCTTCGGCGCGTTCTATCTCGGGCTGCATGCGGCGCGGGAAGGGCGCAACGGCGCCGCCGCCGGCTGGACGCTGCTCGGGCTCGCCTTCCTTGCCGATATCCTGCTCGTCGCCACGAGCCGCACCGCGCTCGTCACCATCCCCGTGCTTTGCGCGGTTTTCGTCGCCACCCAGTTCCGCGGCCGCGCCCGGCTGGCGCTGATTGCGGCCTCTGTCGTGGCCGCCGCCGCGATCCTCGCCGTGTCGCCGCTCGCGCGCGAGCGCCTGGGCAGTCTCGCCTCCGAGATCGAGCAGCGCGACCGCCATGTGACGTCGGCGGGCGAGCGGCTTGAATTCTGGCGCGAGGGGCTCGCTATCGTGCGTGAGGCGCCGCTCCTCGGGCACGGCACCGGCACCATCTCCGACCGCTATCGCCGCGCGGCGCAGGGCAAGCCGGGCTCGGCCGCCGCCACCGCCGACAATCCGCACAACCAGACCCTGGCGGTGGCGATGCAGACCGGCCTCGCCGGCGTGCTCATCCTCTATGCGATGTGGCTGTCGCACGCGCTGCTGTTCTGCCGACAGGGACTTGCGGCCTTTGTCGGCCTGACCGTGGTCGTGCAGAACGTCGTCGGCTCGTTGTTCAATTCTCACCTGTTCGATTACACGCACGGCTGGATCTATGTCTTCGGCGTCGGCATCGCCGGAGGCATGGTGCGTGCGCAGCAGCTTCGCGCCGGCGGCTGATGCGCATAGACCTCCCGCGATCGCCGCGTATCCTCGTCGTCGTGCTGCAGCGGCTCGGCGACGTGCTGCTCACCACGCCGCTGATCCGCAGCCTCAAGCGCGCCTGGCCGGATGCGCGGATCGACGCGCTGGTGTTCAGCGACACCGCCGGCATCCTCGCGGGCAATCCCGACATCGATACGGTGATCGCGATGCCCCCGCGCCTCGGCGCGTCGCAAGGATTGGCGCTCGCGGCGCGGCTGTGGCGGCGCTACGCGCTCGCGGTGTCGGCGCAGTCCGGCGACCGGCCGACCTTTTTCGCGATCGTCGCCGGGCGCGCGGCGGCCGCGCCGGTGGAAAGGCGTCTCAACGGGCGGATCAAGAAAATGCTTCTCCGCCGCTCGGTGGCGGCGGGGGATCGCATTCATCGCATGCGGCAGATCCTGCGTCTCGCCGAGGCGATCGGGGTGGCGCCGGTCGCCGAGGTCGTGCCGCCGGCGCCGCTTCCTCCGCCGCTCACCTTGCCCGACTCGTATGCCGTGATCCACGCCGCGCCGATGTTCCGCTACAAGCGCTGGACCGCCGACGGCTGGCGCGCTCTTGCCGCGGCGCTTGCCCGGCGCGGCCTGAAGGTTGTGGCGACGGGTGGGCCTTCGCCGCAGGAACGCGCCTATCTCGACGGCGTGTTCGGCGGCGCCGATGTCCTGCGCGCCGACGGCCTGCTCGACTGGAGAGAACTCGCAGGGCTGCTCGCGCGGGCGCGTCTTTATGTCGGGCCCGATACCTCGGTCACCCATCTCGCCGCGGCGACCGGCGTGCCGACGGTCGCGCTTTACGGCCCGACCGATCCGGTGCTCTGGGGCCCCTGGCCGGCCAACGATCCGCACGGCGACTGGTCGCCGGCCGGCGCGATCCAGCGCCGCAGCAACGTTTGGCTCGTGCAGAATCAGCTACCCTGCGTTCCGTGCCAGCTCGAAGGCTGCGAGCGCGGGCTCGGAAGTTACAGCCGCTGCCTCGACGCAATGCCGCTCAATTCCGTGCTGGCCGCTGTGGATCAGGCTCTGGCCGGACCCGCAAAATGAAGCGTGGGAGCCGTCTGCGGGCGGCATGCGACAACGAGGCGCATGTAAAAGCTCGCCTTAGTTCGGCGCGGATCTGATGGACGATCCGAAAGTTATGGACCAGAAAGGGGCGGTATGTAATCATAGATTGTGTAGATCATAAAGAGCAATCTACGTGAAGTCTTTGGAATTGAATGGCCCGACGGGTGGCTGGGCGACGTGGGCAGCGGACAAACCTCTACACAAACCGGCGAAACGTTTTTCGACACGATCCCGCAGCAGGGCGCAGGAAGCGACACCGGCCGCATCATGGCCGCAGGGCGCGGGTTCGGAACGGGCCGCAACGTATCGCCTGGCCTGATCTCGGTGATCGTCACGACATACCAGCGCGCCGACGCGCTCGATGCTGTTCTTCGTTCGCTGTCCCGCCAGGTCGACCGCGAATTCGAGATCGTCATCGCCGATGACGGCTCGGGCGCGGAGACCAAGGCCGTGGTCGACCGCTGGCGATCGCAAACCGACATTGCGCTGCATCACATGTGGCACCCCGACAGGGGATTCCGCGCCGCGCTGATCCGCAACCGCGCGATCCTCAAGTCGTCCGGCGACTATTGCATCTTCCTCGACGGCGATTGCATCGTGCGCGACCGCTTCGTTGCCATGCACCGCCGCCTCGCCGAGCCGGGATGGTACGTGACCGGCAATCGCCTGCTGCTGTCGCAGCAACTGACGGCGAAAGTGCTCGGCGAGGCGCTCGAGCCGGAGGCTTGGACTTTCCCGCAATGGGTGAGTGCGCGCCGGGGCGGCGGCGTCAACCGCCTCGCGCCGCTGATCGCGCTGCCGCTCGCCTCGCTGCGCAAGCTGCGGGCGCGGTGTTGGCGCGGCGCGCGCGGCTGCAATATCGCGGTGTGGCGGCGGGACCTCGCGCGGGTCGATGGTTTCGATGCCGCTTACGACGGATGGGGACGCGAGGATTCCGATTTGCTGGTGCGGCTCCATCATGCGGGCGTGCGGCGCAAGCTCGGCAATTTCGCCACCGGCGTCATCCACCTGTGGCATCCGGAAGCCGATCGCTCGCGCTTCAACAAGAACGACCGGCTGCTCGCCGACGTGATCGCGCGCGGTTCGATCCGCGCCCGCAGCGGCCTGTCGGCCGTCGACGCCGGGACATGAGCGCGGGGAGAGGATCGGGCACGCGGATTTGAAATTTTCCGCGACAGCGCCGAATGTGGACGGCCCGAAGCGAGATCGGGGGCGGCCGGTATCGGGGGACGGGGACTGAATGGAATTCGGCAGGCGGCGTGTCACACCGGCCAAGCTTCTGGTCGTCGCGCACGATCTGTGCGCGACGGGGGCCGCTATGCTGGCCTCGTTCTACATCCGCTTCGAAGAGGCGGGCCTGCAGGCGCGGCTCGGCGCCCTCTGCCTGCTTCTGCCATTCTTCGTCATGTATGCCGGCGGCATTTACGCGCTGTTCGGGCTTTACCGCTCGAAATGGCGTTTCGCTTCGCTGCCCGACCTTTTCAATATCTTCCGCGCATCGACCACGCTGGCAATCTCGCTGCTCGTGCTCGATTACATTCTGGTCGCGCCGAATGTCCTCGGCACGTTCTTCTTCGGCAAGATCACGATCCTGCTCTATTGGCTGCTGCAGATGTTTTTCCTCGGCGGCTCGCGCCTGGCCTATCGCTATTACCGCTACATGCGCACCATCCGCGAGACGCGCGCGCCCCATTCGGCGCCTGCGTTCGTTCTCGGCAGCGCGGCGGACGCCGAGATTCTCCTGCGCGCGGTGGAAGCGGGCGCGATCCGCAAGCTGCGCCCGCTCGCGATCCTGTCTCCGGCGCGGGCCGATCACGGTCTGTCGATCCGCGGCGTCCCGGTGGCGGGAGGGTTTGAGGATCTCGACCGCTTGCTCACTGAGTTCGAGGCGCGCGGGGAGCCGGTCGCGCGAATCGTCCTCGCACCCTCGGCCTTCGACCCGGCGGCGAAGCCGGAAGCCATCCTCATGCAGGCGCGCCGGCTCGGGCTCACCGCGAGCCGGCTATTGTCGCTCGAGGAGGCGCAGCCCCGGCTGGCGCCGGTCAATGTCGAGGACCTGCTGCTGCGGCCGAGCGTGAGCATCGATTACCGGCGCCTCGAGGATTTCTTCAAGGGCCGCGCGATCGCCGTCACCGGCGGCGGCGGCTCGATTGGCGCGGAAATCTGCAACCGCGTCGCGACCTTCGGCGCCTCGCGCCTGCTCATCCTGGAAAATTCCGAGCCGGCGCTGCACGGCGTCCTGGAAACGCTCGCGGCGAAATCGGTCGCCGCGCGCGTGACCGGCCGGCTCGGCGACATCCGCGACCGCGAGCGGCTGTTCCGCCTTCTCGGCGAGTTCAGGCCGGACGTCGTCTTTCATGCCGCCGCGTTGAAGCATGTGCCGCTGCTCGAAAGGGATTGGGTCGAGGGGATCAAGACCAATGTGTTCGGCGCGGTCAATGTCGCCGATGCCGCGGCGGCCGCGGGCGCCGCCGGCATGGTGATGATCTCGACCGACAAGGCGATCGAGCCGGTATCGATGCTCGGGGCGACCAAGCGCCTCGCCGAAATGTATTGTCAGGCGCTCGACGGAGAGCTTGCGCAGCGCGGCGCGTCCGGCATGCGGTTGATCGCGGTCCGGTTCGGCAACGTTCTCGCCTCGAACGGTTCGGTCGTGCCCAAGTTCAAGGCGCAGATCGAGGCGGGCGGGCCGGTGACGGTGACGCATCCTGAAATGGTGCGCTACTTCATGACGATCCGCGAGGCATGCGATCTCGTGATGACCGCCTCTAGCGATGCGCTGGGCGCTGGCCGCAAGGACCGGCCGGTTTACGTGCTCAACATGGGCCAGCCGGTCAGGATCGTCGAACTCGCCGAGCGCATGATCAGGCTGTCTGGGCTCGAACCCGGACGCGACATCGATATCGTTTTCACCGGCATCCGCCCGGGGGAGAGGCTGCACGAGGTTCTATTCGGCCGCGAGGAGGAGAGCGCGGAAATCGGCATCCCCGGCGTGGTCGCCGCAAGGCCGCTCAGCGTGCCGATGTCGACGATGCGGGTCTGGCTCGCCATGCTCGAAACCGCGCTGGCGCAGGAAGACAAGTCGGCGATCTACCGGGTGCTGCGCGAAGCGGTGCCGGATTTTCGCGGCGAGGCCGCCTGAGCCGTCGCCGCGAGACACGCATGGCGGCGCGGATCGCCGGCGGCGGCGAAATCCTTCACCCGCGCGCGGCCGATGAATCCCCACGCGCCGGTGACCAGCACGCGTCTCAATGGCTTCCCCGGGCGAGGCGGCGCAGCAGCAGCACGACGAGAAGCGCGCCCGCCGCCAGCGCGGCCGCGTTCACGGGCGGCGAGCGATGCCATGCCACCGTGACGGCAAGCGCGGCGAGTGCGAGATTGGTCGCGATAACGCGAGCGAGGATGCCGCCGATCGGCATGCCGCCATCGAGCGCGCGCTGGTAGAAATGATCACGATGCGCCTGCCACGGGCGCTCGCCGCGCGCGAGCCGCCGCAACAATGTCCCCGTCGCATCGCAGAGATAATAGAGCGGCAGCAGCAATGCTGCGGCCCAATGACCCCGTCCGGCCAGCGCGATCAGCAGGGTGCCGAGGATGAGGCCGATCGGCAGGCTTCCCGCATCGCCGAGAAAGAGCCGGGCGACCGGCCTGTTCCACGGAGCGAAGCCGAGCATCCCGCCGAGCAGCGCCGCCGACAGCGCGATCGCGCCGCCCGGCAGGGCCCCGAGCCAGCCCAGCAACAGCAGCGCCGCCGTCACCGGCACGATCTCGGCCACCGTCATCCAGTCGATGCCGTCCATGAAATTGGTCAGATTGACGACCCAGACCAGCGCCAGCAGAAGCGCGACCCGGTCGATCCAATAGGGCAGCGCCGGAATGAGCGGCTCCGGCACCGCGGTCAGTGCCAGGGCGGCCGCGAACGTATGTCCAGCAAGGCGCGGGAGGGGCGGCAGCGGCCCGGTATCGTCGAGCGCGCCCAGCACGGCGAGGAACGCCGCCGCAGCGCAAACCGCGCCGAGCGGAACGAGGTTGGCGGATCCGCCGGCAACGGCCGAGGCGAGGGTGACGAGGATGGTCGCGCCGGCGACGGCGATGCCGCCTCCCTGCGGAGTGGGTGCGCGATGCGAGGATCGCGCGTTCGGCCGCGACAGGGCGAAGCGGCGCAAGAGCGGCATCAGCGCGCATACGAAAGCGAAGGACAGAACGGCCGCCGCCCCCAGCGCCGCCGCAACCACCGGAAGGGATATCGCGATATTCATGGCCACGCCGTCCGCTAGTCGCGGGCGACGAATTCGCGATAGGCGGCGATCACCTCCTTGAGCGGCCCCGCAGCCTTGATCCGGCCTTCGTGCAAAAGAACGCCGCGATTGCACCAGGTTTCGAGGAGCTGCATGGAATGCGAGGCGAGCACGAGGATGCTCGACCGGTTGACGAATTCGCTCATTCTTTTCTGCGCCTTCTGCAGGAAGCTCGCATCGCCCGCCCCGAGCCATTCATCAAGGAGGAGAATTTCCGGATGGATCGACGTGGCGATGGCGAAGGAAAGCCGCACCATCATGCCGGACGAATAGGTGCGCACCGGCATGTCGAGATAAAGGCCAAGCTCGGTGAAATCGGCGATCTCGGCGACGCGCGCCTTCATCTCCTTCGGATGCACGTTCATGAACATGCCGCGCAGCACGATGTTTTCGTATCCGGTCGCCTCCGGATCGAGGCCGACGCTGGCGCCGATCAGACCGGACACCGCGCCCTCGCACTCGATCGTGCCGCTGGTCGGCTCGTAGATCCCGGCCAGGACTTTCAGCAGCGTGGTCTTGCCGGCCCCATTCTCCCCGATCAGCGCGATGCGGTCGGATGTCTTGATATCGAGATTGATGCCGTCGAGCGCGCGTATGGTGATGCGCTCGGGGCTTTCGCGGCTGAAGTTCTTGAGCCTGGGATAGGCGCGGCCGAGCAGGGCCTTCTTGAGCGACTGGCTGCCGCCCCGGTAGAGGGGGAAGTCGATCGAGACGTCGCGCAACTGCAGGCGGGCCATCGGTTCATATCCAAAAGACGATGCGCGGGCGGTAGCGCGCGAATAGCGCGAAGGTTGCCGTGCTCCCGAACACGGTGACGCCAACCACCATCGCCCAGGACGACAGCGACGGGCTCACCCCGATCAGCGGCGCACGCAGGATATCGACCATTCCGTAGAAAGGATTAAGCCGCTCAATCCACTGCAGCGGGCCGAGCGCCTCGACATGCCAGAAGACCGGGGTGATGAAAAAGACCACAGTCAGCGCGTTGCCGACGATCGGAGGGATGTCGCGGAAGCGCGCGCTCAGCATGCCGAGCAGCACGCTGATCCAGACGCCGTTGACGGCGAGCAGCGCGAGAGCGGGAAGGGTCAGGATGATGTCCCAGCGCGCCGGCACGCCGAAGCCGATCATCACCACCGGGATCACCACGAGGCTGTGGGCGAAGCTGATAAGATTGCGCAGCACCACGCGATAGGCATGAGTCGAGAGCGGAATCTTGACCTGTTGGATGATCTGGGCGGCGCCGATGAAGGTCTGGCAGGCATCGTTCATCAGCGCCGACAAAAAGGACCAGATCACCATGCCGATCGCAAGATAGGGCACGTATTCGGCGGTGCCGACATTGAGCAGGCGGGGATAGATGACGCCCATCGCCGCGACCATGATGGCGGTGCTGACGGTGACCCAGAACGGCCCGAGAATGGAGCCGCGGTAGCGCAGCCTGATATCCTGCTGTGCGAGAATGACCCACATCCAGTATCGACGCAGACCCTCGACAATATCGCGCCAGGCGAGGAGAAATCGGCTTGTCTGGTTTTGCGCCGGCCGGTCGTCGCCGGGATGGTGCATGGGCAGATGCATCGCCGCGCTTGTCTAGCTTGCTTGTTCCCCGCCGCACGGAAACGCCCCCGGCGAATTCCCGACGGCCGAGACCGATAACGCTTTTGACCAAACTACTCGGAGCGATTGATATTTGTACCGCATCCCTTTTTCACGGCGAAATGGCATCGGATTTTCGAATCCGAACGATCTGAACGGCAATGCATGCCATCAGCATGCTTTTGACACCACGATGTGTCCCACAGTCATGCCGACGGGAATACCGGCGACCCGATCGTCCTGAATCTTTTCGATACTTTTCTGCGCTTGCTCGACCGAAAAAACGTGGCCGGTCAGCCCTATCGTCTGTAGTGCCTGAGCGAGCCTCTCGGGAGTGAAGACTTCGACGCGAAGGTTGTCTTCCTGCTTCGCGGGATCCAGTGAAAAGTCAAATGACATGCACAATCGGCCGCCATTGCGCAGGAGCCGCATCGCTTCCCTGATTGCGTATGCTTTGTGCGGAACGTGTTCGAGAACGGACATGGATAACACGACGTCGTAATCGCCCGATTTAGCAGGAACATTGAACAGCGAGCCGTATCGGACCTCGATCCCGCGTTGCTTGGCCCATCGCTGGAAACGTCGTTCGATCAGATGATCGCCGCCATGATCCCAGAAATAATCGACGTCGAAGACTTCGACATGATGACCCATCGCGCCAAGATAAATCGACAGCGCCCCGCGTCCGCCACCGACATCGGCAATTCTCAGCTTTCGCTTTAGTTTGAGTTCGAGTTCCTTGATAGCTTGGACGGCCTGGACGTACTCCCATTGCTTTGATGCATGCAGATAGACGCCAGAATTTTCATTCTTCGCATGGCTGGAAATGGCTACCGGTTCAAGCTCGGCAGCGCGAAAGATATTTTGGAGTTCCGAGCGATCAGACTCTGAGGGGGGCTCATCGCCATACAAAGAAGCACCTTCGAGTTGAAATGCGGGACTGCCAATGCGCGTCAAAAAGCCCTGGACCGCCTGATAGACCGTCTTTGGTTCGATCGTTTCCATGCATTCCGGTGCGGCCAGCCCGCGTGGACAGGAACTGAGCCAGTTTTGAGTCGTCCACCAGCACTCTCCGCATACTTCGGACGTCAGATTGATATTGTCGTCAAAAGCAAAAAAGCTTTTGCTTGTTGGTCCAAAGAGTACGACCGAGGTCGTATGCATAGCGTGAGCAATGCGCACAAGGCCAGATTCGCCATCGATATGGAGCATCGAGTGCTTCAGTATCCAAGCCGCTTCGCCGATTGTTGTTTTGTTTCGTAAATCGATATCAACGTCATTGATCTTTCGACTGTTGATCGAGCCGAGCTGGACGATCAAAATGTTCGGCCATCCCCTTTTTATCAGGGGCACGAGTTCGTTCCAGTGTCGCAATGGCCAAGTCTTGGTGGCGCCGCCAGATGCGGACAAAACAGCCGCGTCGTAGCCGTCGTGGATAGTAAGATATTTTTTATTTTCGAGACCAAGGCGCGCAAGCACCTCATAATCGCTCAGATTGGGACAATAGGACAGATATGTCTCACGAGGAAAATTTAGATTGCCGGTATAGGCAACCGCATCTGCTAAATTTTTGCCTTCGAGATCAAAGTGCCGGGCTAGCACGCCGTCGAGAAAAGGGTGGCTATCAAAATAAAGACCGTAAGGCTTGAAACGGTCACTCGCGACCTCAATTGCCTTGAGCAGGTGCGGGTCGTGTTGACGAATGCGCGCGTGATTGATGATCTCGTATTTGACGATGTGTCGAATTTGAACGACGAGGTCGTAATTACATTTTACGTCCGGAAGAAATCGATCGTCGACAATATTTCGTACGAAGGGAACATTTGCGAATAGGCATTCAGCATCGTGAATTTTTCTTGATTGACAAAAAAAGTCGATCTGAAGCGGTCCGAACGTTCGTTGCAACTCTTGAATGAACAAAAGATGCGTCGTGAAGTCACCGAGCGCGCCCGCGCCCGAGACTGCGACCCTCAGGGCATCGCCGGTCGGCACTAAGGATGCCGACTGTGCTCGCGGGCGGCGAAGCTTGGTCTTCACTCTGGAAATCATCCATCGGGCAGCGAACGTAAGAAAACGCACTTTCGCGGACAAAGGTTTGCCAAAAAAGTCTTCCTGCAAACGTGAAGCGACGCGATGCAAGAATGAGTAGTTTTGGTGGGGTAGAAGTTTGGCCAATGAGACCAGTTGAATGAGAAAGATTTCTTCGCGGGGCGCTTTTCGAATGCGCGTGTTTTGGGGGAGCATCGGAAGGTATCGAGTGGGTGTCTGCGATGGAATGGTAGAGAATAGTCAATCTAACGGACGCTGGTAGATTCGAAAACGTGTCGCGAGAACGGCGGTAAATTGCACCTTCGTCGCTCGCTTGACAGACCGGACCGGATGGATTATATTCCTAACACCTTGCTCACCGGGGGCGCTCTCGCGAGGCGTCACGGGAAGCGGAGCAGGGGCGGTGCCTGCGGATGCGCCTCGCAAGCGCATCCCCGGGGGGCCGCGGGTAGCCGTCCGCCCCTACTATGAGGGGCCGCCCTTCAGTGGGCTGGACGGGGCCGGATGAACGCGGGCGAAAGCCTGCGGGATCGGGCGGAGCCGGTGCTCCGCTGTCCGGCGCCGGAAGAACGGCCCTGCGGACCGAAAAACACCGCAACGGGGCGCCGGAAGGCGTTGCGCTCTCGGCCGGAGAGCGCGTCCGCCAAGGCCCGCAAGGGCCGAAAGCGGAAACCTAAGGTAGCGCCTTGCGGCGCCCTGCCCCCGGGTCGGGGCACATCGGGGAGTAAACGGCCTGACAATCCGCGCGCATCGCGTTCGCGGAAAGGACAACCCATGCCTGGAGAAACGACATGACAAAACAAACCGCCGCCCAGCAGTCGCGAGGCCTTGCCGACGACGGATGGCCGATCGACATCGACGAATTGCGACTGGAGCTTACACGCAGGCTTCTCACATTGCAGGGCATGCCGCGCCGTTGCCGCGAACGCGGCTGCCGCCGGGCCAAGGCGTGCATCGGCAAGAGCCTGCGCTGCCAGCGCGACTTTCCATCACCTCCGATCTCGGAGAGGATCGAGGCGGCACGGCTTGCCTTCGTGCAAAAGCTGCTGCGCGAACGCCTCGAGGCGATCGAGAAAGGAGAGGAGAAGGCCGGAGAGTGAACGGCGGCACCTTTGGCCAAACTACTCGGAGCGATTGGTATTTGTGCGGGCGCGGGGGCGTGGCCGGGCGAAAGGAACATCTTGCTCCGCGCCGCGAGCCATGCTCGCCTTCCAGCGATCCTGTTGGAGGATGGGGTAGCGTGAAAAGGCCCGACCTTGTCGATCTCATCGGCGCGGAATTCGACCGCGACGCACAGCCGCCGGTATGAGGACGCTGATCGTCTGCTCGTCCCCGCGCACCGGCAGCTACGAGCTGTGCCGCTACCTGACGGCGGCGGGAATCGGCGTTCCGCACGAGATGCGCGCCGTGTCGCGGATGTCGCCGCGGATTACCTGCAGGTTGGCATTGTCCTTCGGCAAAAAATCGTCGCCGTAATAGGTGATGTCGTAGCTCGTCACCCTGTAGCCTCGCTCGAGCAGGCGCGGCACGAGCAGCGAACCGACATAACCTGCGCCGCCGGTGACGAAGACGCGCGAGAACCCGCTACCCATAGCCCTGAGCCCCCTTTAACGACTTCAGGAGGCCACCCGCCGCTCCGGCACCTTGATCCTGAAGCCGGAAGCCTGCGAGTCCTTGTAGAATGCCTTGACCGTTTCCAGCGAGTAGGCGTCAAGGTCTTTGCCGACCTGCGGCAGCAGTGCCAGAACCTGGTGCGGCACGGTAATGATGTGGCAGCCGACACGGTCGGCCTCGAAGATATTGAACAATTCGCGGCAGCTCGCCCACAGCAGCTCCGCCTTGGGGCGGCCGGCGAGCGCGCGCAGCGAGTCCTTCATCAGCGGGACCGGATCGCGACCGGTGTCGGCGACGCGCCCGGCAAATACCGACACGATCGCGGGCACGTTGGGCACGAGACACTCAGCCACGCGCTCGACCTGCTGCGCGGTCATGATCGCGGTGACGTTGAGCGTGACGCCCGACTGCGCCAGCGTCGAAATCGCTGGCCCGGTGAAGGTGCCGGCCGTGTTCATCACCGGAACCTTGACGTTGACGTTCGAGCCCCAGGAAGCGATCGCGCGTCCCTGCGCGATCATCTCATCGATATCGTCGGCGAAGACCTCGAAGGAAATCGGCCGGTCGGGAACCGCGTCGATCAGCTTGCGCGCGAATGCCTCGTAATCGCTGACGCCAGCCTTGCGCATCAGCGACGGGTTGGTCGTAAATCCCTTCACGGCGGGATTTTTGGCAAGCTTCAGAATGCCGTCGAAGTCGGCTCCGTCGGCGAAGATTTTTATCTTTAGATTGTCGATCGCGCTCATGGGCTCCCCTGGAACAAGGATTCACAGCGGTATGGCCGACGTTCCCGTCCTTGATGACTGTGATTTCAGGTGAAATCGGTGACACGCCGGTCGATCGATTTCCCTATACAGCGGCGATGCGGGACCGGCAACACGCCCGGCGGAAAGATCACCAGGATCAATGCCGCAGCGCATGAAAAGGATCAGGCCTGCGGCACCGTCACCACTTTGTCGCACGCTGTTGCAGCGCGGGGTGCGACACAAGACAATGCCACACGACGGCGTGGAAGGCCTCGGTATGGGGGGTGACGAGACCGTCATCGACCACCGGCACGACGATGACATGATTGCCCACGCGCCGGGTGTGGCCGCCGTCGCGCCCGACGATGCCGAAAACGGTCATCCTGCGCTTCCTCGCCGTCTCCAGCGCGCGCACGAGATTGACGCTGACCTTGCGCTCGAGATTTCCGCCGCCGACCGACATCACGAACAGCGCATCGCGCTCACCGGCGCGACTCGTGATCAGCCACTCGGAGAATACCGTCTCCCATCCTTCGTCGTTGGTGCGGGCGGTCAGCTCGGACACGTTATCGGTCGGGGCATAGGCCTCGATGCCGCAAAGCTTGCGAAAGTCTTGACCGCGTGGCTGCAATTGGCGGCGCTCCCGCCAACGCCGAGGAAGAACAGCCGCCCTTTGCGCCGGCGCAGTTGCACCAGCGCCCTCGCCATGTTCTCGATCGCGCGCCGATCGAGCAGGCGGGCAATGTCGCTGACCTGTGCGAGGTATTTCTCGGCATGGGTTGGGCTCACGCGCCGCCTTTTTCATCGAGCCCTCCGGCGCGTTGTTCTGCCAGCCATTGCCGCCGGTGCCAAGCCCGGCACGGGCCTTTGTCCCGAGGGGCGGTCTTGGCATCGCCCGGCGGGAAGGTTATCGCTAGGCTTGGACATCAGCGAGTTGAACCGTGCCGCTTGCCGCACTGACCGCCACACGGGATTCGAGGCTTTCGGCTCACCTGAGCCGCCTCGAAGCAGAGGCTATATACGTCCTACGCGAAGCGGCAGCGACCGCCGCGCGGCCGGTGATGCTTTATTCCATCGGGAAGGATTCGAGCGTGCTGCTGCATCTGGCGCGCAAGGCCTTCCATCCCGGCAGGATACCCTTTCCGCTGATGCACATCGACACGACGTGGAAGTTCCGCGAGATGATCGCGTTCCGTGACGCGGCGGCGAAGGAATACGGCTTTGAGCTGCTCGTGCATATCAACCGGGACGGCATCGCGCGCGGCATCGACCCGATCCGGTCGGGCCCGCTCTACACGCGCGTGATGAAGACCGAGGCGCTGAAGGACGCCCTCACCAGGCACGATTTCGACGCTGCCATCGGCGGGGCGCGGCGCGACGAGGAGGCGAGCCGCGCCAAGGAACGGGTTTTTTCGGTGCGCGCTCCGGGTCACGCATGGGACCCGCGGCGCCAGCGCCCGGAATTGTGGAAGCTCTACAACACGCAACTCGCCGCCGGCGAAACGATGCGCGTCTTCCCGCTCTCGAACTGGACCGAGCTTGACGTCTGGGACTATATCGAGGCCGAGGATATTCCCGTCGTGCCGCTTTATTTCGCGGCGCCGCGCCCCGTCGTGCGGCGCTCCGGGATGCTGATCATGGTGGACGACGAGCGGTTGCCGCTCGAGGCGGGGGAGACGCCACAGATCGTCAGCGTGCGCTTCCGGTCGCTCGGCTGCTATCCGTTGACGGCGGCGGTGCCGTCGGAGGCGCGCACGCTCGGCGATATCGTCCGCGAGTTGCGCGCGACGCGCAGCTCGGAGCGGGCGGGCCGCCTGATCGATGCCGACGAAACCTCGTCGATGGAGCGCAAGAAGCGCGAAGGCTATTTCTGATGCACGCGCCGGAACCGACCACGCCTTCCGCACGCGCGCGCGATCACCTGCGAGTCGTCATTTGCGGTTCGGTTGATGACGGAAAATCGACGCTGATCGGCCGGCTCCTGGCCGAGACCAATTCCGTCCCCGACGACCAGCTCGCCGGACTGAAGGTGCTGTCGCAACGTTATGGAACGACCGGGGAGGATCTGGACTACGCGCTCCTGCTCGACGGGCTCGAGAACGAGCGGGAGCAGGGGATCACGATCGACGTCGCCTATCGGTATTTTGCGACGTCGCGCCGCGCTTTCGTGATTGCCGATACGCCGGGACACGAGCAATATACACGCAACATGGTCACGGGCGCGTCCAACGCCGAAGTTGCGGTGCTGCTCGTCGACGTGCGCGCCGGCCTGACGGCGCAGACCCGCCGCCACGCGCGCATCGTGAGCCTGCTCGGCATCCGCGATGTCGTGCTCGTGGTCAACAAGATGGACCTTGCCGGTTTCGCGCAGGCGGCCTTTGCAAAAGTGGCGGACGATTTCCGCCGCTTCGCCGCAGGGCTCGGCTTCCGCGCGGTCGAGATCATTCCGGCGGCCGCCCGCTACGGCGACAATGTCGCGGCCGCGAGCGGGCGGCTCGGCTGGTATGGCGGACCGAGCCTGCTCGGCTATCTCGAGACGGTCGAGCCGGGCGGCGCGGAGGCGGCGAAGCCCTTACGCATCGCCGTGCAGTCGGTGACGCGGGCGGACGATTTCCGCGGCTATGCCGGGATCGTCGCGCGCGGGGAGGTGGTGCGCGGGGAGGAGATCGCCGTTGCCCGCACCGGACAGCGCACGCGCATCACCGCGCTGCTCGGCGCCGCCGGCGAGACCGCGCGCGCGCGCGAGGGCGACGCCGTCACGGTGGTGGTCGCCGATCACACCGATATCGGGCGCGGGGACGTTCTCGCCGATCCCGAAGCGCAGCCGGAACGGGCGGACCAGTTCGCCGCTCATGTGGTCTGGATGGATGAGGCGCCGTTGCTGCGCGGGCGCACCTACGTCATGAAGATCGGCACGCAGTCAATTCCGGTGGCGGTGACCGCGATCAAGCACAAGATCGAGATCGAGTCCGGCCTCGCCAAGGCGGCGGCGACGCTGGAGATGAACGACATCGGATTCTGCAATTTGGCGACCTCGGTGCCGGTGTCGTTCGATCCCTATGAGCAGAACCGGTTCATGGGCGGCTTCATCCTGATCGACCGCACCACCGCCGCGACCGCCGGCGCGGGCATGATCGCCTTCGGCCTCAGGCGCGCTCACAACGTCAAGGAGCAGCATTTCGCCGTCGACAAGAATGCGCGCGCGCACATGAAGGGGCAGAAGCCGTGCATCCTGTGGTTCACCGGGCTGTCGGGGGCGGGCAAATCCACCGTCATGAACCTCGTCGAGCAGCGGCTGATGCGGGCGGGCATGCACACCTATGTGCTCGACGGCGACAATGTGCGGCGAAGGCTCAACCGCGATCTCGGCTTCACCGACGCCGACAGGGTCGAGAATATCCGCCGCGTCGGGGAAGTAGCGCGCCTGATGGTGGATGCCGGCCTGATCGTGCTGTGCGCATTCATTTCGCCGTTCCGCGAGGAGCGGACCATGGTGCGCGAGCTGGTCGAGGCCGGCGAGTTCATCGAAATTTTCGTCGACGCGCCGCTGTCGCTGTGCATGCAGCGCGACCCGAAGGGACTTTATGCCAAGGCGCGGCAAGGACTGGCGACGCATGTCACCGGCATCGATTCCGCCTACGAGCCGCCGCTCCATCCAGAAATCCGGCTTGATACGTCGACACTCAGCCCCGAACGGTCGGCGCAAGCGGTGCTCGACGAACTTCTGCGGCGGGGCATCATCGCCCACACATGAAGCCGCCGGCCGCGCCCATCCTGCTCTATCTCGTGACGGAAGACTGGTTCTTTGTATCGCACCGGCTGGTGATGGCGCGGGCGGCGCGCGAGGCGGGTTTTCGCGTTCACGTGGCGACGCGCACCAGCGCCCATGCCGACGCGATCCGGGCGGAGGGATTTGCGCTTCATCCGCTCGACTGGCGGCGCGGCGACCTCAATCCGCTGCGCCTCGCCGCCGCCGTCCGTGACATCCGCAGGCTCTACCGCGCGCTTCGGCCCGATCTTGTCGAACAGGTGTCGATGCAGTCGATCGTGATCGGCTCGCTCGCCATGACCGGACAGGCCGCGGCTTGCCTAAACGCGGTCACCGGCCTCGGCTCGGCCTTCACCGCCCCGGGTTTGCGCGCGCGGCTGATGCGCGCGATTCTGCCGGCGCTGCTTGCTGTGCTGCTGCGGCGCCCGCGCGCCGCCGTGCTCGTGGAAAATCCGGACGACCGCTCCGAGGTCGCCGCCCTCGGCGTCGATCCCGCCCGCATTTTTCTCATCCCCGGCGCCGGCATCGATGTCGCGCAGCTTCGGCCGCTGCCCGAACCCGAAGGCCCGCCAGTGGTGGCCTTTGCCGGGCGCCTGCTCGCCGACAAGGGATTGCGCACCCTGATCGCCGCACACCGGATTCTCGCCGACAGCGGAAATCCGGTCCGGCTTCTGCTCGCGGGCAGCGGCGATCCGGCGAACCCAACCTCGATTCCGCCGGCGGAGATCGACTCCTGGCAGCGCCATCGCTGGCTCACGCTTCTCGGTCATGTCGCCGATATCCGCGAGGTCTGGAAGCGTGCGCATATCGCGGTGCTGCCGTCGCGGCGCGAGGGGCTGCCGAAAAGCCTGCTCGAGGCCGCCGCCTGCGGACGGCCGATCGTCGCCACCGACGTTCCGGGATGCCGCGAGATCGCAAGGCAGGGCGTGAACGCGCTGCTCGTCCCGCCCGACGACGCGCAGGCCCTGGCCGGTGCGATCGCCCGCCTTGCGGCCGATCCTGTGCTCCGCGCCGGAATGGGGCAGGCCGGGCGGTCGCTGGTCGAGCGGGAATTCTCCAGCGCCACCATCGCAGGGGCGGCCGTCGCGCTCTACCGGCGCCTCCTCGCCGGACACGGGTAAGGCTGTTCCACCGAGGCTATTGAACGAAGGCCGCGCGCGCGCTTAATGGCGTCCGGGCAACCGAGGCGGCTGTCATGGCGCGCGATTCCATCCTCGTCACCGGGGCGGCCGGTTTTATCGGCTATCACGTCGCGCAGCGGCTGCTGCAGGAAGGGCGGCATGTCGTCGGCCTCGACAACATGTCCCCCTACTACGATCCGAAAATCAAGGAAGCGCGGCTGCAACGCCTGACCGACATGCCGGGCTTCCTGTTCGCGCGTCAGGACATCTCCGATCGCGGGGCGGTCGCCGCGTTGTTCGCCGCCCACCGCTTCGGCCGCGTGATCCATCTCGCCGCCCAGGCCGGCGTCCGACATTCGCTGAAGGATCCTCATTCATATGCCGATGCCAATCTCGCCGGCTTTCTCAATATCCTCGAGGGATGCCGCCATCACGGCTGCGAGCACCTGATCTATGCGTCGTCGTCCTCAGTCTATGGCGCCAATACCAGGCTTCCCTTCTCGACCGGCGATAATGTCGATCATCCGGTCAGCCTCTACGCCGCGACGAAAAAGGCGAACGAGCTGATGGCGCATTCCTACAGCCATCTTTATCGGCTGCCAGCCACGGGGCTGCGCTTTTTCACGGTATACGGGCCGTGGGGAAGGCCGGACATGGCGGTGTATCTTTTCGCCTCCGCCATCGTGGCGGGGCGGCCGATCACGCTGTTCGATCACGGCAGGATGCGCCGCGACTTCACCTATATCGACGATGCTGCCGAGGCGGTCGTGCGGCTGCTCGACCGCCCGCCGCGGCCCGATCCGCAATGGTCGCCGGAGCATCCCCATCCGGCGAGCAGCAACGCCCCGTACCGGATCTACAACATCGGCAACCACGAGCCAGTCGAGGTGAAGCGCGTCGTCGAGCTGCTCGAGGTCGAGCTTGGCCGCAAGGCGATCAAGGAATTCGCACCGATGCAGCCCGGCGACGTGCCGGCCACCTATGCCGACGTGGACGACCTGATGCGGGACGCCGGCTTTCGCCCGGCGACCTCGATCGAGGAGGGGTTGCACCGTTTCGCGGTCTGGTTCCGCGGCTATAATGGGTAAGGCCGCAACGGTGACGAGCGGGGATTGGGAATGATCATCACACCGCTCATCATGTGCGGCGGCGCGGGCACGAGGCTGTGGCCGGCATCGCGCGAAGGGCGTCCCAAGCAATTCCTGCGGCTGTTCGGTCCGCATTCCACCTTCCAGGACACGATGCGGCGCGTGTGCGATCCGGCGGTATTCGGCCGCCCGGTGGTGATCACCAACGCTCAATACCGCTTCCTGGTCGCCGAGCAGCTCCAGGAGATTGGGGTCACCGCCGACATCCTGCTCGAGCCGATGCGCCGCGATTCCGGTCCGGCGATCGCCGCCGGCGCCGCCTTTGCCGCGCGCGTCGGCGACGGCATCGTGCTCGCTCTCGCGGCCGATCACGTGGTCACCGATGTCGCCGCCTTCGTCGCCTCCAGCCGCATCGCCGGGAAGGCGGCGGCGGAGGGGCGCATCGTCACCTTCGGTGTGAAGCCGGATCGGCCGGCGATCGAATACGGCTACATCAAGCCGGGGCAGCCGCTTGGCGAGCACCTGTTCGCGGTGGACCGTTTCGTCGAAAAGCCGGACGAGACCACTGCCGAACAGTATATCGCCGATCACTATCTCTGGAATTCCGGCAACTTCGTTTTCCGCGCCTCCGTTCTGCTCGACGAGTATCGTGCCTTCGAGCCGCAGACCGTGGAAGCCGCCGGCGCGGCGGTGGAAAAGGCGGGAGCCGATCTCGGCTTCGTGACGCTTGCGCCGGAAGCCTTCTCGCGCGCCACCGCCAATTCGATCGATTATGCGGTGATGGAACGCACGAAACGCGCCGCCGTCGTGCCGGTCGGCTATCGCTGGTCGGACGTGGGCTCCTGGCACGCGGTATGGGAATTGTCCGAGAAGGACGGAGCGGGCAATTCGGCACAAGGCTCGGCAATGTTCCTCGATACACGCAACTCCTATGCATCGTCCGAAAAGGCGCTGGTATCGCTGTTCGGCGTGGACGATCTCGTCGTGGTCGCGAGCGAGGATGCTGTCCTGATCGCCGGCCGCAAGAGTACGACCGGAATGAAGCGGCTCGTGCAGAAATTGAAAGATGTAGCCCCCGCTGTCACCGAGGATCATCTCAAGGTGCATCGCCCCTGGGGCAGCTACCAGTCGCTCGACAGTGGAGCGCGTTATCAGGTCAAGCGCATCGTCGTGAAGAAAGGCGGGCGCCTGTCGCTGCAATATCACAATCACCGGGCCGAGCATTGGGTCATCGTGCGCGGGACGGCAAAGGTGACGATCGGCAACGACGTGAAGACCCTGCATGAGAACGAGTCGGTTTACATTCCGATCGGCACGCCGCACCGGCTGGAGAATCCTGGCAAGATCGAGTTGGAACTGATCGAGGTGCAGACCGGGAGTTATCTCGGCGAGGACGATATCGTTCGCATTGAGGACGATTATCGCCGTTCCTGAAGCGCGGCCCGTTCGGCCGGGGATGCCGCGCGCTCGCCGCTTGCGATCCAAATCAACCCGCCGGCGGCGCCCGCCGCGAAACTCGCCGCGCCGAAGATCAGCGACACCAGCAGCCCATCGCCGTGAGAAAGGCCGGCATAGCCGAAGGCGGCGATCATAGCGCTCTCGCGCACGCCCCAGCCGCCGATGGAGACCGGGATGGTCGATATCAGAATGACCGGCGGCACGATTGAGAAGGCCGCGAGCACGCCGACGGGAGCGCCGATCGACCGCGCCGCCGCCCAGATCGAGACGATCGTCAGGGCATGCACCAGCAGCGAGGAGATCGCGGTGACGCAGGCGAGCCGCGCCGACGACCACAGGCGCCACGTGACGAGGGCGGCGGCACGCAGATGTCGCGTCGCCCACCATCGTTGCGGCCAGCGTCCCGGGATCAGCGGAATGGCGGCGAAGACCAGCGGCCCGAAGAATCCGCCCGCGCCCATCATCGCGATCACAAGGCGCGCGGCCGGATCGCCGATCAGCGAAAATGTCAGCGGCAGGAAGGCGATCACGATGACGGAGAGCGCGAAAAGGCCGACCACACGATCGATCAGGACCGAGTAGGTCGCGTTGGTGAAACTTCCGGCATGGCGCCCGAGCAGCAGGATGCGCGCCGCATCGCCGCCGACGGTGGACGGCAGCGTCTGGCTGAAAAAAGCGGCAATGAAACCGTAACGCAGCGCCGTCGCCGCCGAGACCGGCGCATCCGCGACAAGCGCGAGCAGGCGCCAGCGCAACGCGAGCACGGCGATCTGCACCGCCGTGACCAGGAGCACGACGCCGAGCCAGGCGATATCGACGCGCGCGAGCCTCTCGCGGACCGAGGCGAGATCGACGAGCCGCAGCGACAAATAAAGAAGGAGCGCGGAGATCGCGCCCTTGACCGCGAAAGACAGGATGGGCCTGAGGTGTCGGGGCATGCGCGTTTCGGGGCGGTGGCGAGGCTGGTGATAACCCGCCGCGTGCCGATAGCCAACCGATCGCGGCCGTTCGCGCGCGGCGAGGCCGTTCCGGTGCCGTTTTTTGATCGGCTTTTCCTTGTAATGGTTTGATTCAATTCGTGTCCGGGCTACTTGTGGAGGTATGGTCGCAACCGGCAGTCCTCCATGCTAGGGACAGGCCGGACTGACAAGGGGTTTGGGGATCGTTGGTATGGTGCGTTCCGTAAAGGACGGCGATACGCTGCGCGTCGGCGTGGTCGGCGCGGGTATCATGGGGGCCAATCACGCGCGGGTTTTCGCAGGTCTTCCGGGAGTATCGCTGATCGGCGTCGCCGATCCCAACCCACAGCAGCGCGAGCTTGTCACGCGCGTTCTCGGCGTTCCCGCCGTCGATCATATCGACGATCTGCTCGGCCCGGGTCTTGACGCGGTCACGATCGCCGCGCCGACTAACATGCATCATGAACTGGCGATGAAGTGCATCTCGCGCGGCATCCACGTGCTCGTGGAAAAGCCGATCGCGTCGAATGTCGACGAGGGGCGAGATCTGATCGCAGCGGCGGAGGCCAAGGGCGTCACCCTGATGGTCGGGCATGTCGAGCGATTCAATCCGGCCGTGCAAGCGATCAAGCAGGCCATCGAGAACGAGGACATCCTTTCGATCGCCATCACGCGCGTCGGTCCGTTTCCTCCGCGCATGTCCAATATCGGCGTGGTCATCGACCTCGCGGTTCATGACATCGACCTGATCCGCTGGTTCACCGATTCCGATATCGTCGAGGTGCAGCCGCAGCTTTCGAGCGCGGTGGCCGAGCGCGAGGATATCGCGCTGCTGCAATTCCGCACGGCATCGGGCGTGCTGGCCCACATCAACACGAACTGGCTGACCCCATTCAAGGCGCGGACCGTGCATGTTGCGACGCGCGGGAAATACGTGATCGGCGACCTGTTGACGCGCCAGGTGACCGAATGTTTCGGGTTCAAGCAGGACGGCAGCTATTCGATGCGCCATCTTTCGGTCGGTCATGACGAGCCGCTGCGCGCGGAGCTCTCGGCTTTCGTCGCGGCGGTGCGCGGCGAGAAGCCGCCCGCCGTGACCGGCGAAGAAGGTGTCGAAAGCCTGGCGATCGCCATCCGGTGCCTGGACGTGCGCCGTTCGATGATCATCGGCCAGCAGCCCAAGAATCACCGCCGCGCGGCAGGGTAACGCCGCGTACGACATGGACCGGACGATGAACCAGCATACCCGCATAGAGCACGCGCCCATTCCGTTCATCGACGTGGCGGCGCAGCGCCGGCGGCTCGGCCGCGCCATCGACGATGCGGTGGCGCGCGTTCTCGACCATTGCCAGTTTCTGATGGGCCCAGAGGTGTTCGAATTCGAGCGGATGCTGGCGCAGTTCTGCGGCGCCAAGCACGTCCTGTCCTGCTCGAGCGGCACGGACGCGCTCGTACTCGTCCTGATGGCGCGCGGCATCGGGCCGGGGGACGCGGTGATCTGCCCCTCGTTCACCTTCTGCGCAACGGCGGAGGTCGCCGCGCTGATCGGCGCCACCCCGGTCTTCGCCGACGTCGATGCGCAAACCTTCAATATCGATCCGCGAAGCCTCACGCGCGCCATCGAGACGGCGCGACGCCTCGGCCTCAGGCCGAAGGTGGTCGTTCCCGTCGATCTGTTCGGCCTGCCGGCGGACCACGATGCGATCGCAGCGATCGCCGCGGAGCACGGACTGTTTGTGCTCGACGACGCGGCGCAGGGATTCGGCGCGACCTACAAGGGCCGCAAGCTCGGTTCGCTCGCGCAGGCGACGGCGACGAGTTTCTTTCCTGCCAAGCCGCTCGGCTGCTACGGCGATGGCGGCGCGGTGATGACCGACGACGATGCGCTCATTGACGTGCTCAGGAGCCTGCGCGTGCACGGGCACGGCACCGACAAGTATGACAATGTGCGCATCGGCCTGACCGCGCGCCTGGACACCATCCAGGCGGCGGTGCTGATCGAGAAGCTGAAGATCTTCCCGGACGAGATCGCCGCGCGCGACCGCGTCGCCCAGCGCTACGGCGAGGCGCTCGCCGACATCGCGGTCGTGCCGCGCGTGCCGGAGGGATACAGCTCGGTCTGGGCGCAATACACGATCCGCCTCGAGCCGGGCCGGCGCGACAGGCTTGCCGCCGCGCTCAAGGCGGAGGGCATTCCGACCGGCATCTACTATCCCAAACCGCTGCACCGGCAGCAGGCCTACCGGCATTTCCCGGTCGCCGACAACGGGCTGCCGGTGAGCGATCAGCTTGCCGATGAGGTGATCAGTCTGCCGATGCACGCCTATCTCGACGAGACCACGCAGGATCGCATCATCGCCGCCGTGCGGCGGGCACTGCGAAGCTGACGCGCCCCGGAAAAAGCCGCGAATGCCGGGCACAAGGCCGGGCCCGGAGATTATGATGCCGGGACGATTCTCGAAAGGGCCGGATGATCGGGCGTATTCTCACCGTCGGCGGGTTCACGCTGCTGTCGCGGATCAGCGGCTTCGCGCGCGATATCGTGCTGGCGGCGGTTCTCGGGGCCGGGCCGGTGGCGGATGCGTTTTTCGTCGCGCTGCGGCTGCCCAACCATTTCCGCGCGATCTTCGCCGAGGGTGCGTTCAACGCCGCGTTCGTTCCCGCCTATGCGCGCGTGCGCCATGAAGGCGGGGCGAAAGGCGCGGGCCTGTTCGCCGACCGGATATTCACGCTGCTGTTTGCGAGCCAGGTGGTTTTGCTCACAGCCGCGCTTGTGTTCACCCCCGGCCTGATCGCGCTGCTCGCGCCCGGATTTCGCGGCGATCCGCAACGTTTCGTGCTGGCCGTCGATCTGAGCCGCATCACCTTTCCCTATCTGCTGCTCGTGACCGTCGTCACATTCTACGGCGGCATTCTCAATGCGCTGGAGCGGTTCGCGGCGGCTGCCGCCGCCCCGATCTTCCTCAACCTGTCGATGATCGTCACGCTGCTGCTCGCGGCGTGGTTCCCGAATGCCGGACATGCGGCGGCCTGGGGCGTGCTGATCGCCGGCGTCCTCGAAGTGCTGCTGCTGATGGCCGACGGCTCGCGCGCCGGCGTGATCGCGCGATTGTGCTGGCCGATCTTTGATCGCAACGTGCGCGACTTTTTCCGCGCGCTCGGGCCAGCCACGATCGGTTCCGCCGGCGTCCAGCTGGCGCTGTTCGCCGATACGCTGATCGCAAGCTTTCTTGCGACCGGCGCGCTGTCGGCGCTCTATTACGCCGACCGCCTGAACCAGTTGCCGATCGGGGTGATCGGGATCGCGGTGGGAACGGTTCTACTGCCGGAAATGGCGACGCGGCTGGCGGCGGGAGACGAGGGCGGGGCGCGGCGGGCGCAGTCGCACGCGATCGAGCTGACGCTGCTTCTCTCCATTCCCTGCATCGCCGCGTTCCTGGTCGTGCCCGATGCGCTGATGCGCGCGCTGTTCATGCGCGGGGCCTTCACCGCCGTGGATGCGGCGGCGGCGGGCGCGACGCTTTCGGCCTATGCCATCGGGCTGCTGCCGTTCGTCCTGATCCGCAGCTTCACCGCGACTTTCTTCGCCCGCGGCGACACCGCGACGCCGGTCAAGGCCGCGCTCGCCGCGGCGGCGGTGAACATCGCCTTCAAGGTCGCGCTGATGGGTCCGTTGGCGCAGGTCGGTCTCGCGCTCGCGACCTCGATCGGCGCCTGGATCAATCTTGGCCTCGTCGTCTGGTTCGGCTGGCGGGCCGGCTTCATCTCCTTCGACGGCGATCTTGTGCGCGGCGCCGCGCGGCTCGCCTGGGCGGGCGCGGTCTTGGGCGCGGTCCTTTGGATAACGCACAAGGTGGCGATGGCCGCGATTCCGCCGGCGGCGATGTTACGCCACGAGATCATCCTCGTCGTGCTCGTCGGCGCCGGCGGCGCGGTGTACGGGGGTATGATTCTGCTTTTGCTCGGGCCGCGCTGGCTGAAACGGCTCGCGCGGCGGGGCGAGGGTGCGGGCGGTTCCGGTGGCCCCAAGACAACGTAAGTCTTTGTTCAGCATGGACAAACCAGGTTACCCCGGCTAATGGGGGTGGATTTCGAAAAATTGTTGCACCGCTTCCATTTGCATCGGCGGCGGCTTATCTCCCGCGGACGCTTTGCGGACCTGACAATTGAGCCTCGCATGCCCTTCAAGATTTTCCGATTTGCCGCTCCCGCGCTGACGCTTCTGGTTGCCGCCTGCGGCCAGCAGCCGCAACAGGCCGCGCCGCCGCCGCCGCCGGTCACGGTGGCCCATCCCAAGCAGACCACGATCATCGATCGCGACGAATATGTCGGCCGCTTCGTCGCGGTCGATTCCGTCGAAGTGCGGGCGCGCGTCTCCGGCTATCTCGAGGCGGTGCATTTCAAGGACGGGCAGATCGTCAAGGAAGGCGACATCCTGTTCACGATCGACAAGCGCCCGTTCCAGAATGCCCTCGATCAGGCGCGCGCCAATCTGCAGCAGGCGCGCTCCAATCTCGCCTATGCCGACGCCGACCTCGCGCGCGGCCAGCAGCTTGTGCGCGACAAGACCATCACCGAGCAGACCTTCGACCAGCGCGTGCAGGCCCAGCGCGGCGCCGCCGCCGCCGTCGCCGCCAACGAGGCGATGGTGCGCCAGGCCGAGCTCGATCTGCAATTCACCGAGCCCCGCGCACCGATCACCGGCCGGATCGGCGACCGCCGCGTGTCGCCCGGCAACCTTGTGACCGGCGGCACCACGGCGCCGAACACGACGCTGCTCGCGACCATTGTGTCGACCGACCCCATTCGTCTCGAATTCACTTTCGACGAGGCGTCCTATCTTCGCTACGAGCGCATCCCCAAGGGCGGCGACGACGTCGCCAGCCGCGGCGGCGGCGCCGAGGTGATGCTGAAGCTGATCGACGAAAAGGAATTCACCCATAAGGGACGGATGGACTTCATCGACAACGCGATCGACCGTTCCACCGGCACGATCCGCGGGCGCGCGGTGTTCCCCAATCCGGACGGTCTGTTCACGCCCGGCGGTTTCGCCCGCATCCAGGTGCCGGCTTCGCAGCCCTATACCGCGCTGCTCGTGCCCGACTCGGCGATCGGCAGCGAGCAGGTGCGCAAATTCGTTTACGTCGTGAACGCCGACAACACCGTCGCGCAGAGATTCGTCACGCTCGGCCAGCTCAGCGGCAACATGCGCGTGATCAAGACCGGCCTCGAGGCGAACGACTGGGTGATCGTCGACGGCCTGATGCGCGCGCGCCCGGGCCAGAAGGTCACGCCGCAGGAGCAGGGCGCCGCCCCCGCCGCCACGGCGCCCGCCTCGGAAGCGAAAAAGTAGACCGCATGCGCATATCCCATTTTTTCATCGACAGGCCGATCTTCGCCTCGGTCGTTTCGATCGTCTTCGTGATCATCGGCGCGGTGTCCTTCTTCCGCCTGCCGATCGCGCAATATCCGGAAATCGCTCCGCCCACCATCAACGTGACCGGGCAATATCCGGGCGCGAGCGCCTCGGTGGTGGCCGCCACCGTCGTCGCCCCGATCGAGCAGCAGATCAACGGCGTCGAGAACATGCTCTATGTCTCGTCGAACTCGACGGGCGACGGCCGCTTCACCATCGCCGTGACATTCGAGCTTGGCACCAATCTCGATATCGCGCAGGTGCAGGTGCAGAACCGCGTGTCGATCGCCCAGCCGCGGCTGCCCGCCGACGTGCGCAATATCGGCGTGACGGTCGGTAAGGCCTCGCCCGACCTGATGATGGTCGTCCATCTTTATTCGCCGGACAAGTCGCGCGACACGCTGTTCATCTCCAACTACGCCACCATCGAAGTCACCGACGCGGTGACGCGCGTCGACGGTGTCGGCTCGGTGACGGTGTTCGGCAGCCGCGACTATGCGATGCGGATATGGCTCGATCCGGACCGCATGCAGTCGCTCGGTCTCACCTCGAACGACGTGGTGCTGGCGCTGCAGGGACAGAACGTGCAGGTGGCTTCCGGCGTGCTCAACCAGCCGCCGGTCGATAATCCGCGCGCTTTCCAGATCTCGGTGCAGACGCTCGGCCGCCTCGTGGACCCAGATCAATTCGCCGATATCGTCGTCAAGCAGACCGACAATGCGGTCGTCCGGCTCAAGGACGTGGCGCGGGTCGAGCTTGCCGCGCAGGATTATTCGACCAATTCCTATCTCGATAAGGATCCGGCCATCGCGCTCGGCATCTTCCAGCGTCCGGGGTCGAACGCGCTCGCCACCGCCAAGGCGATCAAGGACACGATGGACCAGCTCGCGGCGCGCTTTCCGCCGGGCCTGAAATACACCATCGTTTACAATCCGACGGAATTCATCCAGCAATCGGTTGATGCCGTGGAGGAGACGATCGGCGAGGCGATCATTCTCGTCGTGCTGGTGGTGATCCTATTCCTGCAGACTTGGCGAGCGGCCGTGATCCCGATCGTCGCCATCCCGGTTTCGCTAATCGGCACGTTCTTCTTCATGTCGGTCTTCGGCTTCACGCTGAACAACCTTTCGCTGTTCGGGCTGGTGCTCGCGATCGGCATCGTGGTCGACGACGCCATCGTCGTCGTGGAAAACGTCGAGCGCAATATCGAGAAAGGCCTGCCTCCGCGCGAGGCGGCGATCCGCTCGATGGACGAGGTCGGCGCCGCGCTGATCGCCATCTCGCTCGTACTGTGCTCGGTGTTCTTGCCGGCCGGGTTCATCACCGGTATTTCCGGGCAGTTCTATCGGCAATTCGCCCTGACCATCGCCGGCTCGACGATTATTTCGCTGACCGTGTCGCTGACGCTGTCGCCAGCGCTCTGCGCGCTGCTGCTCAAGTCACACGAAGAGAAGCAGAGACAGAACGGCTGGTGGGCCAGGCCACTGAAGCTGTTTTTCGGCGGGTTCAATCGGTATTTCGACAAGCTCGGCCGCGGATATGGCTGGCTGACCGCGAGGACGGTACGCTTCTCGGTCATCATGCTGTTCGTCTATGGCGGCATTCTCGCCGTCGGCTTCAACGAATTCCGCAAGGCGCCGCTCGGCTTCATCCCCCAACTGGATCGCGGCTACCTCGTCATCGTCACGCAACTGCCTTCGGCCGCGTCGCTGGAGCGAACAGATACGGTCAATGCGAAAGCGGTCGATATCGCGCTGACCGTGCCGGGTGTGGAACACGCGGTGAATATCGTCGGATTCTCCGGCGCCACCTTCACCAACGCGCCCAATGCCGGCGCGATCTTCATCACGCTCGAGCCGTTCTCCGTCCGCGCCGGCAATCCGGCGAAATCCGCCGCCGCGATCCAGGGCCAGCTGTTCGCCAAGCTCGCTTCGATCAAGGAGGCGCTGGTGCTCGTGGTCGCGCCGCCGCCGGTATCCGGCATCGGCAATGCCGGCGGCTTCCGCATGATGATCGAGGATCGCGCCGGTCGAGGGCCGGAGGCGCTGCAGGGGGCGACCTATGCCATGATGGGGCGCGCCGCACGCACGCCCGGCCTGCAGCAGGTCTATTCGCTGTTCGAGACTTCGACGCCGCAGCTTTATCTCGATATCGACCGAACCAAGGCACAGCTTCTCGGCATCAATGTTCCCGACGTGTTCGCCGCGTTGCAGACGTTCCTCGGCTCGTCCTACGTCAACGACTTCAACCTGTTCGGCCGCACCTACCGCGTAACCGCGCAGGCGGACAGCGGCTACCGGCTCGATCCGGAAGACGTGCTCAAGATTCGCGTGCGCAATTCAAGCGGCGCGACCGTTCCGCTTGGATCGTTCACGACGGTAAGCGACGTCTCTGGACCCTATCGCGTGCCGCGATACAATCTCTATCCGGCGGCTGAGCTCGACGGCAACGCGGCTCCTGGCTATTCGCAGGGACAGGCGATCAAGATCATGGAGCAGCTCGCGGCGGAGACGTTGCCGGACGGCTTCAGCTTCGAATGGACCACGCTTGCCTATCAGCAGATCAAGGCGGGCAATACCGCGGCCTTTGCGTTCATCCTCGCGGTGGTTTTCGTGTTCCTGGTGTTGGCCGCTCAGTTTGAGAGCCTGACGTTGCCGGTCGCCGTCATCCTGATTGTGCCGATGTGTCTGGTCGCTTCGATCGTCGGCGTAGTGCTGCGCGGGCAGGACAACAACATCCTGACGCAAGTCGGTTTTGTCGTGCTGATCGCGCTGGCGGCGAAGAACGCGATTTTGATCGTGGAATTCGCCAAGCAACTCGAGGATGAGGGCCGCGACCGATTCGCCGCCGCGATCGAGGCGGCGCGGCTGAGATTGCGCCCGATCCTGATGACGTCGATGGCCTTCGTGCTCGGCGTGGTGCCGCTCGTGATCGCGATCGGCGCCGGCGCGGAGCTGCGGCAGGCGCTGGGAACGCCGGTCTTTGCCGGCATGATCGGCGTCACGATCTTTGGCTTGATCTTCACGCCGGTCTTCTATGTGATCGGCCGCTGGATCGCGTTGCGGATGCAACGCCGGCCCGCGCCGGGAACGAATCCGCGACCGGCGAAATAGCCGCTGCTGATACGGAATCCCGTCATGGCTCCCATGAAATTCGGCGTTGGCCAGCCGATGACCCGCAAGGAAGACGACCCGCTGCTGCGAGGCGGCGGGCGCTATGTCGGCGACGTGATGCCGGAGGGCCTGTTGCGCGGCATCGTCGTGCGCTCTCCGCAGGCGCATGCCCGCTTCCGGATCACCGGCAAGGCGGCGGCGGAGGCCATGCCGGGCGTGCATCTCGTGCTGA
This sequence comes from Pseudorhodoplanes sp., assembly GCA_035548355.1. Lineage (GTDB taxonomy): Bacteria > Pseudomonadota > Alphaproteobacteria > Rhizobiales > Xanthobacteraceae > Pseudorhodoplanes. The sequence goes on along the minus strand of DASZTD010000041.1, from coordinate 60,191 downwards.
CTGCCGAGGACACGGCCGGCCTCGGCCACATGCCTTGCACCGCCGGCATTCCCGGCGTGAAGCTGTCCGTTCCACCATACCCCGTGCTGGCGGGCGAGGTCGTCAAGCATGTCGGCGATGCCGTCGCCTTCATCGTCGCCGAAACCGTCGATCAGGCCAACGATGCGGCCGAGAAGCTTGCCATCGAATGGGAACCCTTGCCGCCAGCGATCGGCGCCGTCGAGGCGCTGAAGGACGGCGCGCCAAAAGTGTGGCCGGACCGCTCCAACCTCTCGTTCGAGTTCAAGCTCGGCGACGAGGCGAAGACCAGGGCCGCCTTCGCCCGCGCGGCGAGGGTCGTGGCCCTCGAGATCGTCAATCAGCGGGTGGTCGCCAATTATCTCGACACGCGCGGGGCGATCGGCGAATACGATCCAGCGCGCGACCGCTACACCGTCACGCTCAGCAGCCAGGGCAGCCACGCCGTCCGCGACATCATCACCAAGCGCGTGCTGAAGATTTCGCCGGACAAGATGCGGGTCGTCACTCCCGATGTCGGCGGCGGCTTCGGCACGAAACTGTTTCCCTATCGCGAATACGTGCTGGTGGCGCTTGCCGCGAAGAAGGCCGGCCGGCCGGTCAAATGGATCGCCGAGCGCTCCGAGCATTTTCTCGCCGACGCGCAGGGGCGCGACAACGTGACGGTGGCGCGTCTGGCTATCGACGAGGCGGGCCGCTTTCTCGCCCTCGATATCGATACGGTCGCGGACATGGGCGCGTATCTTTCGACCTATGCGCCGTATATTCCCTTCATCGGCGCGGGGATGCTGCCCGGCGTTTATGACATTCCCGCCTGTTTCATCCGCGTACGCGCGGCCTATACCAACACCGTGCCGGTGGATGCCTATCGCGGCGCGGGCCGGCCCGAAGCGGCCTACGTCATCGAGCGCCTGGTCGATGCGGCGTCGCGCGAAACCGGGATCGCGCCGGACGAGTTGCGCCGGCGCAACTTCATCAAGCCGTCGGCGATGCCCTACGAGACGGCGACCGGAAAGACCTACGATACCGGCGAATTCGCCGGCCACCTCGCGCGCGCGCAGGAGATCGCCGACTGGCAGGGCTTCGAGGCGCGTCGTGCCGCCGCCAAAGAGCGGGGCAAGCTGCGTGGCATCGGGCTTGCGACTTATATCGAAGCCTGCGGCGGCAACGGGCCGGAGACGGCGAACGTGACGCTGGAAAAGGACGGTACGATCACGGTGCTGATCGGTACGCAGACGACAGGGCAGGGGCACGATACCGCCTACGCCCAGCTCATCGCCGACCAACTCGGCCTGCCGCCTGATCGTATCCGCATGCACCAGGGCGATACCGACCGGGTCAAGACCGGCGCCGGCACCGGCGGATCGAGCTCGATCCCGGTCGGCGGCGTGACGGTCGCTGGCGCGACGCGAAAGCTCGCCGAGAATCTCAAGGAGATCGCCGCCGACGCGCTCGAGGCGAGCCCGCGCGACCTGGAGATCGCCGACGGTTACGTGCGGGTCGCCGGCACCGACCGCGCCGTTTCGCTCGCCGAGCTTGCCGCGCGTGCGCCGGAGGACAAGCTTGCCGCGTCCGACACCTTCGCGCCCGACACGGCTACCTATCCCAACGGCACCCATATCGTGGAAGTTGAGGTCGACGAGGAGAGCGGCGCGGTCGACATTGTCAACTATGTCGTGGTGGACGATTTTGGGGTGACGCTCAACCCGCTGATGCTCGCCGGTCAGGTGCATGGCGGCACGGTGCAGGGCCTTGGCCAGGCGCTGCTGGAAGGGACGGTGTATGATCGCGAATCCGGCCAACTCCTCACCGCGAGTCTCATGGATTATGCCTTGCCGCGCGCGGCCAATATGCCGGCCTTCACCTTCGAGACGCGCAACGTGCCGTGCAAGAACAATCCGCTTGGCTTCAAGGGCGCGGGTGAGGCCGGCGCGATTGGATCCTGCCCGGCGATGATCAATGCCATCCTCGACGCTCTGTGGCGCGCCTATCGCGTGGACAAGCTCGATATGCCGGCCACCGCGCCGCGCATCTGGGCTGCGATTGAGGAAGGCAAGCGCCGCCTTCGCATGTAGCTGCGCGCTGGCGCCGAACCGCCCTGCCTTTACGGCATAGCGGCCCGCTCCCCGCTGATGCATGATCGCGCCCGAGCCTTCCGGGACAAGGAGGGGATTCGCCCGCGCGCGGCGGGCGAGGGGGAAATTGCCTTCGATGAATGTCGTCACGGCGATCGGTATCAAGCTCGTTTCGGTCGTCCTTTTCGCCGTCATGTCCGCCCTGATTCGCTATCTCGGGCAGACGGTGCCGCTCGGCGAAGTTGTGTTCTTCCGTTCCGCCTTTGCCATCGTGCCGGTCGTGGCCGTCTATGCGTGGCGGGGCGAACTGAGCGCGGCGGTGCGCACCGAACGGCCCTTCGGCCATCTCGGTCGTGGTACGCTGAGCGTCGTCGGCATGTTCCTGAATTTCGCGGCGCTCGCGCGCCTGCCGCTGGTGGATGTCACCGCTATCAACTTCGCCTCGCCGCTGATCACCGTGGCGCTCGCCGCCCTGCTGCTGAAGGAGCGCGTGCGCATCTACCGCTGGACCGCGGTGGCGGTCGGCTTCCTCGGCGTGTTCGTGATGCTATGGCCCTATCTGACGCTCGCCGATTCCGTGCTCGCGGGATCGGCGGCGGCGACCGTCGGCCTCGTCTGCGCGGTGACGTCCGCCGTCACCAATGCGGGCTCGGTGATCCAGACGCGGCGGCTGACCGACAGCGAGCACACCGCCTCGATCGTTTTCTATTTCTCGTTCATCTGCGCGATCATGGGGGCGCTGACGCTGCCTTTCGTCTGGTACACGCCGAGTTGGCCCGAACTGGTGGCTCTGGTCGCGACCGGGCTGATCGGCGGGCTGTCGCACATCATGCTGACCGAGAGCTATCGCTACGCGCCCGCCTCGGTGGTCGCGCCGTTTGACTATACCGCGATGCTGTGGGCGTTCCTGATCGGCTACGCCTTCTTCGGCGAAGTCGCGTCGGTCTATCTTTTCGTCGGCGCGGCCATCGTCGTGGCCTCGGGTCTGTTCGTGATCTGGCGAGAGCGCCAGCTCGGGGTCGAGCGCGTGCGTCAGAACGTGGCCGACGCCCCGATCGGCAAATAGCTAGAACGCCTTGAAGGTGATGATGGTGCGCGTGTCCTGGATGCCCGGGATCCCGTGCACCTTCTCGTTGATGAAATGGCCGATATCGGTGCCCTGTTCCACGTAGAACTTCACCAGCAGATCGAATTCGCCCGCGGTCGAATAGATTTCTGAGGCGATCTCGGCATCGGCGATCGCGTTCGCCACGTGATAGGACTGGCCGAGCTGGCACTTGATCTGGACGAAGAACGGAATCATGCAGGGCCTCCCTGCCCGAAGGCGGGCAGCGCGGCCAATCCAGCAAAAACCGCCCGCGATGGCAAGCGCATTGCCGGATCGCGCGTGCGCCGACGCCGGGCCGATGACGATCCCGCAACCAAGCGCGGCTTGCGGCCGTCCGCCCGGCCGACTAGTTACTCCTGACGGATTTCGCCGATGACACCCATTGCGGTCACCATTGCGGGCTCGGACTCCAGCGGCGGCGCCGGCGTCCAGGCTGATCTGAAGACCTTTTCCGCGCTCGGCGTGTATGGCGCGTCGGTGATCGCGGCGCTAACCGCGCAAAACACCAAGGGCGTCACCGCGATCCACGACGTGCCGGCGGCGTTCATCACGGCGCAGATCGACGCGGTCTTTTCCGATCTGAATGTCGGCGCGGTGAAGATCGGCATGTTGTCGCAGCCGGCGGCGATCCGCGCCGTCGCCGACGGTCTCGACAAATACCGGCAGGACAAGGTCGTGCTCGATCCGGTCATGGTCGCGGCCTCCGGCGACCGACTTCTCGCCGCCGAGGCGGTGGAGGTGCTGCGGCGCGTGCTCATCCCGCGTGCGCTCGTGATCACGCCGAACTTGCCGGAAGCGGCCGCGCTGCTCGAAACGGCGGTGGCGCAGACCGAGGCGCAGATGCAGGAGCAGGGCGACAAGCTTCTCGCGCTCGGCGCCCGCGCCGTGCTGATCAAGGGTGGACATGGCGGCGGCGCCGAAAGCGTCGATCTTCTGATCGAGCCGAATGCGGTGACGCGCCTTGCCGCCGCGCGGGTCGTGACCGCCAATACCCACGGCACCGGATGCACCCTGTCCTCGGCCGTGGCCGCGGGCCTCGCCAGGGGCCTCGCACTGGGCGAAGCGGTGCGGGAGGCCAAGGCCTATCTCACCGCCGCGATCGGGGCGGCGGACGCGCTGTCGATCGGACACGGCGCGGGGCCGGTGCATCATTTCCACGTCTGGTGGCGCGGCCGGGCGTAACCCGCAGTTAACCATGCCGGTCCTAGAACCCGCTGGAGAATTTCCGCAGGCGGGAGCACGGCGACCGGCCCGGGCTTCCGCAGGGAGCAGGCCGCATGCGGCACCGACTTCTGACATTGGTTCTCGCGCTGCTGCCGCAGGCGGCACAGGCGGGTGAGGCTTTCGACATTCCCCCGGCGGGCGTGCTGCGCCCGCAAACGGCACTGGCCTCGCTCTATTCGCCGGACCTCGCCGGCAGCGCGACGATCGCGTCGGCGCCGCCCGGCGCGACCGCAGCCGCCCCGGCGCCACGGCCGCGCAAGCCCGTCGCGCGGCGTGGGCCTTCCGCCTATGTGCGCCATTCCACCCGTCCGCCCGCGAGTCTGCCCCCGGCGGAGGCTTCGGCACAGGCCGCGCCACCGGCGCAAACTCTGCAATCCGCGCGCCCGGCGCAGCCGCCTGCCTATTCGGCGCCCGCCCCCGCCTCCGGGCGGCCGGCCCCGGCGGCAGGCGAGCGCGGATTGTTCGGCGCATCCGCCCCGGCGAGCGCGCCGGCTGCGCCCGCGGGTCTTTCCTCCATCGGCTCCTATTTCCGCGATCTGTTTGGCGCCCCGCGAAGCGGCGCGGGCGGCAGAGGCTTGTTCACCAGCGCCGCCGAAACGCCGCCGCCCGCCTATCCGGTGCGGCAGATGCCGGCGCAGCCCTCGCAGATCTACTGACGGCCGACGCAAAAGCCCCGGCGCGCGGGCCGGGGCTTTTCCTTTTTCTTCTCGCGGTCGTGTCGGGCGCGCTACTTGAACGGCACGACCTTCTGCTTCTGCTCGCCAAGACCGGCGATGCCGAGAGTGACAACGTCGCCCGCCTTCAGGAAGATCGGGTTGGGCTTCTTGCCGAGGCCCACGCCCGGAGGCGTGCCGGTGGTGATCAGGTCGCCCGGCTCGAGCACGAAGAACTGCGAGCAATACCAGACGATATGCGCGACATCGAAGATCATCGTGCGGGTATTGCCGCGCTGCATCTTCTCGCCGTTCACGTCGAGCCACATGTCGAGATTCTTGACGTCCCTGACCTCGTCCTTGGTCACGAGCCACGGGCCGATCGGGCCGAAGGTTTCGCAGCCCTTGCCCTTGGTCCATTGGCCGCCGCGCTCGAGCTGGAAATGGCGCTCGGAGACGTCGTGGCAGACGCAATAGCCCGCGACCACGCTCATCGCCTTTTCCTTGGTGAGATAGCGCCCGCGCGACCCGATCACGATGCAAAGCTCGACTTCCCAGTCGAGCTTCTTGGAATCCTTCGGGATCATGATGTTGTCGTTCGGCCCGGAAATGCAGCTCGGCGCCTTTTCGAAGATGATCGGCTCCTTCGGGATTTCGGCGTTCGTCTCCCGGGCGTGGTCGATGTAGTTGAGGCCGATCGCGATGAAGTGGCGTGTGCCGGCCACGCACGGGCCGAGCCGCGGATTGCCGGGCACGGGCTTCATGCGCGCGACGTTGAGCTTCTTGATCTTGGCCAGCGTCGAAGGCGCAAGCGCGTCCGCGTTGATGTCTTTCACCACTCTGGAAATGTCGCGGATCTTGCCGTCGGGCCCGATGATGCCGGGCTTTTCGCGCCCTGCCGGGCCGTAGCGGACGAGTTTCATGAGGTCGTTCCCCCCGATGCTTTTTGGAGTGAAAGGAGCGCGACTATGCGTCGTCGGGCAGGGGTGAAGCAAGACACGCCCGCGCATAGCTCGGCGGCCGAATGCACGCGGGCGAGCACCATCGCCCCTGTTCTTTGCGGCGCGGGGTACGCCGTCAGCTCGTCCAACCGTCCCTTGCGCGTCTGGCGCAAGGCGATGGAGCGCCGGGAGGCGCCAGAGGCTTGCGAGGCCTCTTTGGGCAGGCCTTGCGATCGGCCCGCCCGCGCGCCCACGGCCCGATCCCCGTTACCGGGGGAGGCCGCTTCCGGGGCGCGCGCGCCCAGTGACGCCGGGCGCAGCGCCTCCCGGCGCTCCACCTCAGGCCACTTCCGTCACCGGCCGCGCTCGAGACACGGCGGCGATGGACGGCAGAAGGATATTATTCCTATTACCGCTCGTCAAGGGAGACGATGCTGATTTTGGAATTCCGACCGCGCGGCGAACCTGCCCGCGCGGGATGGGCGGCAGGCCCGCCTCGACCGTCAAGCAGGCATGGCTTGCGCGGCACGGGCTGGCCGAAGGCGCGCCGATCGTCGCGTGCGATCGCAAGTGAAATCGATCCCGCCGAAATCGCGTGTTGCCCGGACGCGGCCGGCGGCGCTATGGATGACTCGAAGCTGGGGGACGGCGACGGTAGGTCGGCACCATGAAGAAGACGCTTCTACTGATTGCGGGCGCGACGATGGCGGTCGCAGGCGCAGCGCAAGCGCAGGACAACACCACGAGCTACGGGCCGCTCCGCTTCGGCCTCAGCGCGGGCCCCGCTTATGTAAGTCCCTTCGACAGCAGCGCCGCGCGTTTCGAACGCGACAACCCGGTCAACAGCCTGCCCTGGACGGATCGCGCCAACGCCGCGCCCTCGGACAAGGGCCCCGAACTCGGGCCGGAGGGAAGCGGCACGCCGATGTCGCGCGGAGGCATCAACGATACGCTGACCGGCGCGAGCGCGCCCGCCATTCTCGGCGCGCCTGCGCCGGCGAAACACAAGGCCGCGCGCACCAAAAAGGCGAAAGCCGCCGATGCCGGGGCGGACAAGCCGAAACCGTGACCGCAGCAAATCCTGGTGAAGCGGCGGCCGGAGGCCGCTGCTCCACCATGCACGGCCATTACCGCAAATGAAAATCCCCGCGCCTGTGGGGACCTATTTGCCTTTCATCTTCTGCTTCACGCACTGGCTGAATTGCGCGTTGGCATTGGCATCTCCGCGCTTGAGCGCGGGACCATACATCGCGCGGCACTCGGCGACAGCCGCATCCTTCGACATGGCGAAAGCCGGCGTGGCAAAAGCCGCGACGGCGAACACAACGGCAAGAACGATGTTTTTCATGGCAGTCCCTCCCTGGTTGCACGCCAAGCGTAGCGGGATAGAGAGCTCCCGGATAGGGACGCCGCGATCAAATCTGCATGTCAGAACGCGGTCGGCACCATGCCTCCGTCGATCAGGAGATTCTGCCCGGTGATGTAGCCTGCCTGCGCCGAACACAGGAAGGCGCAGGCCGCGCCGAATTCCGCGGGCGTGCCGAAGCGCCGCGCCGGGATTGTGGCGAGCCGCTGCTGCTCGGCCTGCTCGACGGTGATGTTCTGCTTCTTCGCGTTCATCTGCATGTTCGATTTCAGCCGGTCGGTTGCGAATGCGCCGGGCTGGATCGAATTGATGGTGACGTTCGCATGCGCAACCGTGCGCGCGACGCCGGCGAGGAAGGAGGTGAGACCGGCTCGCGCGCCCGAGGACAAATCGAGCCCGGGAATCGGCATCTTCACCGAGCTTGAGGTGATGTTGACAATGCGGCCGAATTTTCTCTGCACCATCGGGTCGATGCATTTCTGGATCAGCTCGATCGCGACCACCATGTTGGCGATGACGCCGTCGATGATCTTCTGCCGGTCAAGCTCGCGGAAATCGCGGAAGGGCGGGCCGGCATTGTTGTTGACGAGAATGTCGGGCTCGGGGCAGGCGGCGAACAGCGCCTTCTGGCCATCGGGGGTGGCGACATCGGCGGCCACGGGCGTCACCCGCGCGCCGGTGGCCCCGGCGATTTCGGCGGCGGCTTCGGCGAGCCGCTCGCCGTCGCGGCCGTTCAGCACCACATCGCAGCCCGCTTGCGCGAGCGCCATCGCGCAGCCATAGCCTAGGCCTCTGCTCGACGCGCATACGATCGCTTTGCGGCCCCTGATTCCGAGATCCATGAATGCCCTCTCCGTTGTCGTCGCCGGGTTTGGGTCCGCCGAGGACGCGCGTGAATGCCCTGTCCCGGCGATCACGCCCGGGACGCATCGTGCCTATCGAAGCAGGGTGTCCGACACAAGGGCGGCGTGACGACGGATGGGATTCTTGGCGGAGTTAGGCGGCCGGAGCTTCCCGCTCGACCGCGCTCATGTCGTTGCCGCGCCACTCGAAGCTGTTGCCGATCATCGCGCCCGCCCACAGCACCGGCAGCATCAGGTCGCGCAGCAGCGCACAGACGAGCGCGCGCGGGCCGAGCGGCCATTGCGCCTTCCAGGCAAGCCACATTTCGCCCCCATACCAGACGAAGGAGAAGGCGAGGGCGGCGACGAGCACCGGCACGCCGGTCTGCGTCGAAAGAAAGACAATCGCCGCGAGCGGGGGCATGCCGCCGGTGAGCAATTCCGGCGCGTAGTAGAGCGGAAAGCTCGCGCGCCGCAGCCGCGCCCAGCGCATCTGCCGCCGCCAGACCTCGCCGGCCTTGCGCGCGCCGAGCGGCTGGCGCACCGGCGGATCGACGAGACGCACGTGCAGCCCCGCGCCGCGGACGATCTTGGTCGAGGCGGCGTCCTCGGCCGCCTCCCGGCCGAGCGCGCGGATGCCGCCCGCGCGTTCGAGATCCTCGCGCCGCCACATCATCGTTTTGCCCTGCGCGAAGCCGAGGCCGAGCGAGCAGGAGAAATATTGCCAGCGCGCCTGATAGGCGTTGAGGAAGGCGCATTCCAGCTCCGCCCAGAAATTGGCGGGCGCGCAGCCGATCGGCGGCGAGCAGACGAGGCCGGTATCGGCCCGCCACGCGCGCTGTAGGCGCTGAATATAGTCGGACGGCATCAGCACGTTGGAATCCGGCATCACGATCAAACTGTGGGCGGCCGCGCGCCAGCCCTTGCAGACATTGTTGAGCTTGGGATTGGCGCTGATGCGCTCGTCTCCGATCAGCAATTGCGCCTCGACCTGCGGATGCAGCGCGATCAGGCCGCGGACGAGCGGCACGGCCGGATCGTCCGCGCGTGCGATACAGAACAGGATTTCGTAGCGCGGATAGTTGAGGCGGAAGGCCGAACCGAGTGTCTGCTCGGCGAAATTGTCGAGACCGCAGACGGGAATGACGAGGCTGACCGGTTCGGCGCCGGGCGGCGGCGGCAGGCTTTCATGCGCGGGGCGGCAGCGGCGCGCGGCGGTGACGACGCTGAGGAGATGAAACACGAGCGCGAGTGCGGCGAAACCGGCGGCGAGGCAAATCGCGAGAGTCATCTTTGCAGATATGGAGCGCGGCCATGACAGCGGCGTGACAGCGGAAGGAAGCGGGCAATCCCTTGTCACTAAACGGCAATCGAATCCTGCGATAAGCGATTCGTGAAACATGAGGATCAGCGGTGCTGACGCCCAATCCCGCCGTCAGGCGTTTCCGGACATTGTTCATCTCCGATCTGCATCTCGGCGCGCGCGGCTGCCAGGCCGACAGAATTCTCGATTTCCTGCGCCATCACGAGGCCGACACGATCTATCTCGTCGGCGACATCGTTGACGGTTGGGCGCTGAAATCGAGCTGGTTCTGGCCGCAATCGCACAACGACGTCGTGCAGAAACTTCTGCGCCAGGGACGCAAAGGCACGCGCATCATCTATCTGCCCGGCAATCACGACGAATTCCTGCGCGGCTATTACGGCACGCATTTCGGCGGGATCGAGGTCGCCGAGAACGCGATCCATGTCGGCGCCGACGCCAAGCGCTATTTCGTCGTGCACGGCGATCATTTCGACTTGATCGTGACGCAGGCGCGCTGGCTGGCGCTGCTCGGCGACAAGGCCTACGACCTCGCCATCACCGTCAACCGCGTCTTCAACGCCTTCCGCCGCATGTTCGGCTTCGGCTATTGGTCGCTGTCGCAATGGGCCAAGCTCAAGGTGAAGAACGCCGTCGCCTATATCGGCCAATACGAGCGAGCGCTCGCCGAGGAAGCGCGCCGGCGCGAGGTGCACGGCATCATCTGCGGACATATCCATCATGCCGCCATTCACGACGATTTCGGCATCACCTACGTGAATTGCGGCGACTGGGTGGAAAGCTGCACCGCGATCGCCGAGCATCAGGACGGCCGGCTGGAAATCATCCAGTGGACGGCGGATAACCCCCGGATCGAATTGCCGGTTTTGACGCAGGCCGCCGCCTGAGCGGTTGTCACATGACTGTCATCGAAATGTCATAGCGTTCGGACGCCCCCGGACGTCCTCATGCTGTTCCCATGACTGCGCAGCCCGCCCTCAAGCCTGGTGAGGCGATCGGCGAGGCGTTGCGGCTGATCGCCCGCGATGCCCTGGCCGAAGCGCATGCCGTGGTCACCGACACGACGCGCGAAAAGACCGTGGCCGTGCATGATTTCCGCAAGAGCATGAAACGCTGGCGCGCCTTCCTGCGCCTGATCGAGCCGCATCTCGGCGAAGCCGGCGTGCAATTGCGCCTGCAGGCCGCCGCGCTCGCCCGTTCGCTCACCTCGGCGCGCGACGCGAGTTCGGCGATGGAGGCGCTCGACGATCTGCAGGAGGACGAGGCCATTCCGACGGAGAATTTCAGCGCGCGGTCGCTCGCCGCGGTTCGCGAGCGGCTGGCGCAGATGAAGAAAAGATCGGAGCGCAGGGTGTGGAACGCAGCCGCGCGCGAGCGCGTGCTCGATTACATCACCGCGGCTTCGCATCAGGTGAACGGCTGGGATCTGACGCACCTGACTTTCGGCGATATCGCTGCGGAATTGACGCGGACCTACCGCCGCGCGCGCAAGGCCGAGCCCGCCCGATGGCGGGATGCCGACGACGAGGAGCTGCACGTTCTGCGCCAGCGGGTGGTGGTGCACCGCTATCAGATGGAGCTGATCGAACCGGCCTGGCCACGGCTCGGCCGACTCTGGGTGGACGAGGCGCAGCGTCTGCGCGACCGGCTCGGCGCCTGCCAGGATCTCGCCGTTCTCGCGCGCTTGACCGCGGCGAAGGGGCCGCTCGCTTCGTGGCGCGCGCGGCTCGCGCCGATCATCGCCGCCGCGCAGGCCGCACACAGAAAATCGGCCGCGCGCCTCGCCGCGCGGCTTTTCGCCGAGCCGCCGAAGGCATTTCGCCGCCGGCTCGAAGCATTGTGGGACGCGCAGGCCTGATCCCTTGCGTCGCCCGGCCGGGCGGGGTTAGGTGCGCGCATGAACGTTCGTAACGCTCCGCTGCCGACCGCCGCCGATATCGATGCCGCCGCCGCCCGTATCGCGGGCGTCGCCGTGCGCACGCCGCTCGTCTGCTCGCCGGCGCTCGACGAGCGGCTCGGCGGCAGGATTTTCCTGAAGGCGGAGACGCTCCAGCGCATGGGCGCGTTCAAGTTTCGCGGCGCCTACAACAAGCTCGCGTCCATTCCGCCGGAGCGGCGCGCCGCCGGCGTCGTCTCCTATTCCTCCGGCAATCACGCGCAGGGCGTGGCGGCGGCGGCCAAGCTGCTGAACATGCCGGCGGTGATGGTGATGCCGAAGGACGCGCCGGCGATGAAGCGCGCGCGCACCGAGGCGCTCGGCGCGACGATCGTTCCCTACGACCGCGATACCGACAGCCGCGAGGAGATTGGGCGGCGGATCGCGCGCGAGCGCGGCGCAACGCTCGTGCCGCCCTACGACGATCCCTTCGTCATCGCCGGGCAGGGCACGGCCGGCCTCGAGATCATGCAGGACCTCGCCGCTCTCGACCTGAAGCCCGACATGGTGCTGGCGGGCGCCTCGGGCGGAGGGCTGTGCGCGGGACTGGCGCTCGCGGTCAAGGCGCGCTCGCCGGGTACGCAGATTTTCACCTGCGAGCCGGAGGGGTTCGACGATTTCGCCCGTTCCTTCCGTAGCGGCCGCCACGAGAAGAATGCGCGCTCGAGCGGCAGCATCTGCGACGCGCTGATGGCGCCGACGCCGGGAGAGCTCACCTTCGCGATCCTGCAGGAAGCGGGCGCGCGCGGCCTTGCGGCGAGCGACCAGGAGGTGGCGCGGGCGATCGCTTTTGCCTTTCACGAACTGAAGCTCGTCGTCGAGCCGGGCGGCGCCATCGCGCTGGCCTGTCTGCTTGCGGGCCGGATCGACGTGAGGAACAGGATCGCGGTCGCCGTCCTGTCGGGCGGCAATATCGACGCCGCATTGTTCGCCAGGCTGATCGAGACGCCGTTCAACTGAACAGCGCGATCCTTTCCTCCTCGCTCAGCGCGGCGACGGGCGAGAAGGCCTCATGCTCGGGAAGCCGCGCCGCCGCAGGGGCGCGCTCTGCCACGCCGACGGAGAGGGCAGGCGCGGCATCGGCGCGGGAGGTCGCGCGCGGCCATAATTCGGCCGGGGAGGAGGCCGGCGGACCTGAGCGCGCGCCCGGCTCCGCGCGCTCCGGCTCGGCCGGATTTTCCTGCGAGCCCCAGCGCGCCTGATGCAGCTCGTTGAAAAGCCCCTTCAGCCGCGTGCTCGGGCTGACGCGCGGGACGGCTTGTTCGCCGCCATTGCTGCCGCGCGGCCCGGCTACGGGAGCGGGTTCGGGCGCGGCAGGCGCGGGCGCGGTCGCGGGCGGCGCGGCGGCCTCGGCCATCCTTTGCGCGGCGGCGATAATGCCGGGCATCGGATCGTCGGCGTCGTCGGGCGGAGAAATTGCGGTCGGCGGTTCGGCCGCAGGCAAGCCCGGGCGGGATCGCGTATCGGTCCCGCGGGTTACGGGCGAGGGGGCGGGGATGCCCGCCGGGGCCGTCGCCCGCGGGATGGCCGCGCCCGGTTCGAGAAACGACAGGTCGGGGGGAATGTTCCGCCCGTCGAGCTCCCTCTGCAGGGCCTCGAACAATTCGCAGGTCTGGGCGATCTCATCGGCGCGGATGTCCATCAATTCGCAGCGCGCGTCGCCCCGTTCGCGCAGATGCCAGGCGAGATCGCGCACCGGCTCGATCGCCGCGCGCAAGGAAGCGGCCGCTTCGGCCAGCACCCGCCCCGCCGCCTTGCCCTCGGCCTCCGCTTGGGGCTTGATCGGCAGGGGATTCGCCGGCGCCGGGAGCGGCGCGGGCCGGTCGTCCTGCCGCGCATGGATGAGGCTTTCGATCCGGCTCAGCGCGGCGAGCAAGGTCTCCGTGTCGGCATGACGGTTGCGGCGCGCATATTCGGCCAGAAACCAGCGCCCGCGCGCCGTTTCCATGACGGCATCCCGAATGGCCTCGAAAACCGCGTCGCTCGGCTCGGCGTTCTCCAGAGACAGGGCGAAGGTGTCGTCGGCCATGACGCGGCTATCGCGGTTGCGGTTGTCCAGTATGACGCATGACCCGCAAGGGCGCGCAACCGGCGCCCGCCCCGCAAGACCGGACTTATCCACCGGTGCCTTCGCCGGCCGGCTGTCCCTTTACTATGCCGCGCTGTGCCTCGTCTTCGGCGTGCACATGCCCTTTTTCCCGCTCTGGCTCGACGCCAAGGGGCTCGACGCGGCCGCCATCGGTCTCGTTCTGGCGCTGCCGATGATCGTGCGCGTGGTGACGGTGCCCTTCATCGCGCGCGAGGTGGACCGGCGCAACACCCTGCAGGGGGCCATTCTCGCGGGCTCGCTGGCGAGCGTCGTCTTCTATGTCCTGCTCGCCTTTGCCGGCAGCCGAGCCGCCATCCTCGCGGGCTTCATCGCCGCCTCGATCGCCTTCACCCCGATCATGCCGCTGACCGAAGCCTATGCGCTGCAAGAATTGCCACGACGCGGGCTCGCCTATGGCCCCGTGCGGCTATGGGGATCGGTGTCCTTCATCGCCGCTACCATGATCGCGGGCCTTGTCGCCGACGTCGTCGCGCCGGTCCGCTTCATCTGGGTGATCGTGGCGATGCTGGCGATCAATGCGCTCGGCGCGCTCGGCCTGCCGCCGGCCTCGCCGCATCCCCCGCACGAGCAAAACGCGCCGCGCCTGCGCACGTTTCTGCGCGCGCCCGCCTTTCTCGCCGTCGTGGCGGCGGCCGGCCTGATCCAGGCGAGTCACGCAACCTTTTACGGCTTCTCGACCCTCGACTGGAAATCGGCCGGGCTTGGCGGCGTCACCATCGGCATCCTGTGGTCGATCGGTGTGATCGCCGAGATCGTCCTGTTCGCGATGTCGGGACGTTTTCCGCCGCTTCTCTCGCCGGCCAATCTGCTGCTGATCGGCGGGCTCGCCGCGCTGCTGCGCTGGATCGCGATGGCGGCCAATCCCCCGTTCTGGATGCTGCCGCCGCTGCAGAGCCTGCACGCGCTGTCCTACGGCGCGACCCATCTCGGCACGATGGGCGTGATCGGCCGTATCGCGCCGCGCCGGCTCGGGGCCACCGCGCAAAGCTATCTGTCGATCGTGCTCGGGTTGAGCATGGCGGGCATGACCGCGCTCGCGGGCGCGCTGTTCGAGGCCTATGGCGCGCTGAGCTATGCGGCGATGGCGCTCGCAGCCGGCATCGGCGTCCTGATTGCGCTCGCCGGCCGCGCCTATTGGCGGTCCTGACCTAGCGGCAGGTCGGATACATCGCCGCGAGTTCGCGGCCCGACAGATATTTCATCTTCGGCGACAGCCCGCCGCGCTGCGCGATCCAGCGCCGGATGTGCTGCGGATAGATGTCCCACAGCACCTCGGTGCCGGCGATGCTGACGATGCGGCGGCCGCCCGAGCCGGGATTCCATGCGGCGTGGAAACCAAGCTGCGCGCGCGGCGTCACGCAGATGCGGTCGCGCGGAATGATGCCGAGAACCATCGTGCAGGCGGACAGGCAAGGGCCGTCAATGACCACGTTCTCGCCGGATGAGCGGATCGAGTTGAGCTTTTCGAGATAAGGCCCGATTTGTCCGCCGGGATCGTTTGCGATACGGACTGTTGCGAAACCGGGCGTCGTTGCGAGCATTGCGAGAAGCACGCCCCCGAGCATTGCGCGAAATTCCATCCCCGGACCCCTCGATATTTTTTGTTGCCCCTAGCCTAAATGCTAGCTGACGTGGCCGGAGGATTCCAAGTTACTTTTTCGGGGCGTCACGATCGGTCGGCGCCGGCGTTGCGGGAACCGCACAACGGAACTCGCGGTATCCGCTGCCGGACGAACCGCGCCGCGGATCGTCAACATTCATGATGAACGAAGGAACCGCCCATTACCCCCACAGGGCCGGTTCCGGCGGGTGGACGCGGCTCGCCTCGTAGCGCAGGCTCGGCTGCCGGTCGCGCGCGAGCAGGAGCGGACCGTCGAGATCGACCACCCGCGCCTGCTGGCCGACGAGGATCGCGGGCGCCATCGCCAGCGAGGTCGCGACCATGCAGCCGGCCATGATCTCAAGGCCGCAGCGGCGCGCCGCCTGCGCGAGCGCCAGCGCCTCGGTCAGGCCTCCGGCCTTGTCGAGCTTGATGTTGATCGCATCATACTTGTCGGCGAGGCGGGAGAGCGAAGCGCGGTCGTGCACGCTTTCGTCGGCGCAGATTGCGACCGGCCGCTTGACGGTTGCAAGCGCGCCGTCGTTGCCGGCCGGAAGCGGCTGCTCGACCAGGGTGACGCCCAAGGCCGCGCAAGCGGCGAGGTTCTCCTCGAGCAGATCCGGCGTCCAGGCTTCGTTGGCATCGACGATCAATTGGCAATGCGGGGCTGCGCGGCGCACCGCCGAAAGTCTCGCCTCGTCGCCCGCTCCGCCGAGCTTAAGCTTCAGCAGCGGCCGCTGCGATGCGGCGCGCGCCCGCGCGGCCATCTCCTGCGGTGTGCCGAGGGAAATGGTGTAGGCGGTGGTCAGCGGGCGAGGGGGCGCGAGGCCGGCCAATTGCCAGGCGGGGGCACCCTTCGATTTCGCCTCGTAATCCCAGAAGGCGCAATCGAGGGCGTTGCGCGCGGCGCCCGCGGGCATGGCCTGCTGCAGGGCGACGCGGTCGAGCCCGTCCGCCACCGGCCGTTTCATCGCTTCGAGGGCGCGCAGCACGCCGTCCGGGCTTTCGCCGTAACGCGGATAGGGCGTGCATTCGCCGCGGCCGACATGGCGGCCGTCCGACAATTCCGCGACCACGACCACGGCCTCGGTCTTCGAGCCGCGGCTGATGGTAAAGGTACCCGCAATCGGCCAGCGCTCGATGCGGGCGTCAAGCGTCAGTGCCATGCAAGCCTAATCGAGACGCCCGGAGGCATGCGCGAGCATCGTATAGACTTTTCCCGTTTCCGAGGTGAGATAGGTCCGGGCCCGCGCCTGGCCCTGCTCGTCGCGCGAGGTTTCCGCGATCAGCCGCTCGAATTCGTTCATGTAGCGGTCGGCGGTGTGCTTGAAGTCGCGGTCTGATTTGTAACGGGCGCGGATTTCATCGAACGCGCGCTGTCCGTGTGGCGTGTAGAGCTTGCGGGTGAAGACGTTGCGCTCGCCGCGATTGTAGCGGTCCCACACCTCGCTGACGGCGCGGCTGTCGAGCATTCGGGCGATGTCCCCGGACAGCGCGTCGAGCGACTGGATGGTCTGGTCGGCGGTTCTTCGTTCCGGCGGCAGGGGTTCGCGGCCGGCGCGTTCGAGCAGCTCGGTCAGCCATCCCGGCTTGGCGTCCGTGCCGCCCGGCCCGGCCTTGGGCAGCGACGGCGCGGGCTCGTCGGCATCCCGGCGCGGCAACGGCGTATTGGCGATGTATCTGGCGGCGAGCCGATGCAGCTCGGTCAGCGCCTCGACCTGGTCGGCGATGATCTGACGCATCTGCGTCATGTTGTCGGCCGCCTCGCGCGGAATGTCGAGCACGCCGCTGCGCAATTCGTTGCGGGTGGCTTCGAGTTCGCGCTGCATCTCCGCCGCCATGTGCTTGATGCCCTGCACAAGCTCGGCGAATTGCGCCGATGCCTGCTGCAGATTGTCCTGCGCCTCGCCCACCGTCGTCTGATAGACGCCGCGCAGCAATCCGGTGAAACGCTCGGCGGCCTGCTGCAGATTGGCCTCGGCCTCGCCGACAGTCGTCTGATAGACATTGCGCAGCATTTCCGCGCTGCGCGCGCTTTCCTGGCCGATCGTCGCGCGCACAAGCTCGTATTGCTCGCCAATGGCGCGCACGCCGGCGGAGCTCGATTCCGCGACCAGAAGGCCGATATCGCGGGTGCGCGCGGTTGCGCTGTCGAGCGCCTCGGTCAGAAGCGCCGAGAAGCGCGCGAGGCGCTGTTCGAAATCGAGCGCCCTTCCGTCAAGGGTGGCGACCAAGCTCTCGAGCGCGGCGGCGCGCTCGCCGACCGCGTCGAGCGTGCGGCGGTTGATGCCGTCGATCAGATCGACGGTTTGCACCAGCGAATGGCCGTGCGATTCGAACTGCGCCACGAGCCGCGTCAGATCGTCAGCCACGCGCGCGCCCGAATCCTGGAACGAGCCGATATGGCTGGCAAGCTCGGCGGTGATGCCGCCGCCCTTGATGCTGAAGGTCTCGACCGCGTGTTCGAGCGATTGCAGGCGCTCGCCGAGCGCGGCCTCGAGCGCGGTCATGTTGTCCTGCGATCCGCTGAGCGCCTCGCGCAGCAGCACATTGGCTTCGCGCAGGCGTTCGAACATCGATATGCCCTCACTGCGCAGGACCGAATGCACCTCCCGCATCTCGGCGAGGCTGGTGGCGGTGGCTTCGCGTCCGCGCTCGATCGCAGCCCTGATGCCGCTTTCCGCCTCGCGCGCGTGATCGCGCATTCCCTCAACCGCCGCCTGGCTCGCGGCATTGATCTCGGCGGTCACCTTCGCGCCGTTCTCGGCGATGGCGCGGGTGAAGGCGGAGCCCTGCTTCTCCAGCAGGCCTACGGCATGGGCATTCGCCCTCGTCACCTCGCCGGTGAAATCGCCGATGCGCTGTTCGAGCGCCTGCAAAAGGCTGTTGCTACCGGTATCGAGCAGCGCGGTCAGCGCGGCGGTGTGGGCGCTGAGCGCCGACGTCAAGGCCGACGTCTTTTCGCTCATCGCCGAGGAAACCTGTTCGGCCTGCCCGACGATGGTGCGCGCCGCGTCCGTGCTGGCATTGAGCAGGGTTCGCTCGACATATTCGGCATTGCGGGTCAGCGCGGCCGTGATGCTCGCGGACAGGCCCGAGAGCTTGCCTTCGACGGTGACGGCGTCTTCGGCGAGCGCGGCACCGGCATTGCTGCACAATTCGACGATCTTGTGCTCGATGTCGTTGGCGAGCTGGCCGAGCGATTGGCGCGCCTCGGTGGTGCGCGCCTCGATCGCCTGCGCGATTTGCTGTGTGCGCGCGACGAGGGCCTCGGAGGCCGCCTTGGCGCGCTGCTCGATCAGGCCGCTCGCCTCGCTGGCGCTCGTGCGCAGGCCCTGCGTCAGCCGGTGGAGGTGGTCGTCGAGCAGGTCGGAGGTCGCCTTGGTCTGCACCTCGATCTGGATGGCGGTTTCGTGCGCGCGGCCGGAGGCCATGTCCTCGAAATTGGCGATACGCGCGTCGAGCGATTGGGCAATGGTCACGAGGCGATGCTGGAGGGTTTTGTCGAGATGCTCGATTTTTCCCCCGATCGCTTCCTCGATCTCGGCCGTGCGCGCGTCGAGAATGGCGCTTGCGTCCTTGATGCGCCGGTCGATGGCGGCAGCGAGGTCCTTGCCGCTCTCGTTGACGCTTTTCATCATGTCGTGCGCGCGGCTGGCGAGCCCGTCATCGACCGCGCGGCTGCGATTTTCGATCGCCTGCTGGAAGCGGGTCAGCGCGCTCTCGATGCTTTGGCCGAGCACGCGCACCTGCGTATCGACGCGCGCGTCGGTGTCGGCAACCAGCGCCTGCATCATCGCCGCCGCCTTCTCCGAATAGGAGCGGGCGGCCTCGACCGCCCCGCGCACATGGTCGGCCTGGGAGGTGACCAGGGCATATTGCTCGGCGAGGCGGTCGGTGAGGGCCCTGGCGTGATCCTCCGCCTCGCGATGAGCGCGCTCCAGCGCGGCGACTTGGCCGTTGACCCGCGCTTCCAGCTCGGAGGCGCGCTCCATCGCGCGCTCGACGCCGGTGGTCATGATGTTGATCTCGCGCCGCATCTGGTCGCCGAGCTGGGAGATGGTTTCCTGCGCGGTCGCCTGCGGCTCGGCGAGGCGCAGCGCCAGCGAGGCCATCGACTCGGTGACCAGGCGAAGCTCCTTGGCGCGCCAGCGCATATGCGCCAGCATGAAGAAGAAGCTCACCGGCACCAGCGCCAGGGCGCCGAGCCCGATCAGCACCGGGACCGCCGCCGGACTTTGCAGCAGGCCGCCGAGCCCGGGCAGGTAGAGCCAGGCGAACAGCGCCCCGAGCGCGACCCAGGTGCCGGACAGCGCCGAGGCAACCGCGAAACCCGAATAGCCCGGCCGCAATTGCAGGCTGCGTAACAATTCCCCGATCGAGCGGCGGTCGTCATTGGCGGCAAGGACGGCGGCCGGCTGGCCCTGCGGCTGCGCGGCGGCGGGGCGTGGGGTCACGGCCGGATCGGGCATCGCGGCCACGGCGCGGCTGATCCACTCCTGGTCGGAGGCCTGTGTCGTTTCCTTCGGTTTCGGATCGGCTGCCATGAGCGACACCGCTTTCGCGATTGGGCTTTAAGTCCGGAAGAGCTGCCGCGCCGCCGGCCGGGAGCCTCTCTCACGCAGAACGCCACGGCGGCAGGCTGGACCGCCAGGGCACGCGCAGGCGAGCCGCGTATCTGCCGCGCATCGCCGAGCGGGCCTGTGGACGACTTGTAAAGCGAGTCGGGCGGGGCAGGCGAGGCGCGGCGGGGCGATTTCCCCGCCGGTTCCGGCCGCGCGGCAAAAAAACGGCCCGCCGCAGGGGCGGGCCGCGATGGTTGCGGGATGCGGAGTTTGCGCCGCGCGGGCGGCGAGGCGCCTAGTCGAACCGGCCGGATGCGTGCGCGAGCATCGTGTACACCTTGCCGGTCTCCGATGTCAGATAGGTGCGCACGACCATCTGGCCGCGCTCGTCGCGCGAGGCTTCCTCGAGCAGGCGCTCGAACTCGATCATGTAGTGATCGACCGTCTGCTTGAATTCGGGATCGCTGCGGTAGCGCGTGCGGATCTCGTCGAACGCCTTCTGGCCCTGCAGCGTATAGAGCTTGCGGGTGAAGACATTGCGCTCGCCGCGATTGTAGCGGTCCCATAATTCGGCGGCGGCGTCGTGATCCATCATCCGCGCGATATCGACCGACAGGGCGTCCAGCGATTCGATCATGTGGCGCGGCTGGCGGCCGGGCACCGCCTTGCGGACCGGGCGTTCCTCGCGCGCCGGCTCCCCGTCGCGCGAGGCCCGATGCAGAACGTCGGACAGCCAGTTGCCGGCGCGGGCCGATTGCGGGGCGAGGGTGGGCGCCTCGGCGGCCGGCGGCGGCAGGTCGCCGCGCGGGACGGCCGGACCGCGGGGGGCGGGCGCACGGCCGTTGCCCGCTCCGACCGCGCTGAGCGCGGGTTCCCAGGCCGGCGCCTGGCGGCGCGGCTCCTCGCGCCGGGGCTCCTCGGCCTCGGCGCCGGAGCGGCCGTAGCGCGCCACGAGCCGGTTCAGCTCGGTGAGGGCGTCGATCTGCTCGACGATCACGCGGCGCATCTGCGAGGCGCTCTCCGCCGTCTCCTGCGGCAATTCGAGCACGCCGCGGCGCAATTCGGCGCGCGTGGCGTCGAGTTCGCGCTCGATCTCCCCGGCCATCTGCTTGATGGCGGCGACAAGCTCGGCGAAACGCTCGCTCGATTCGCGGAACATCGACTGGGTATCGCCGAGCGCCTGCTCGTAAATCTTCTCCAGCGCGTCGTAGGTGTGCTTGCGTTCTTTCTCGGCCGCCTCGCGCACGGTCGCGAATTGCTGTTGCACGGCGCGCGCGCCGTCGCCGCTCGCCTCGGAGATGATGCGGGCGACTTCGCGGGCGCGCTCGGAGGCGCTGTTGAGCGTCTCGTCGAGCAGGCTCGAAAACTTGCTAAGGCGCTGCTGCATCTCGTCGGTCTTGATGTCGAGCGTGGCGAGCAGCGAGTCGATCGTGCCGCGGCGTTCCTCCACCAGCTGATCGGTCTTGCGGTTGCTGTTGTCGATCACCTCGACCGCCTCGACCAGCACGCGGCCGTGCGATTCGAATTGCTGCGACAGCTCGCCGAGCTGCTTGAGCGCCGCCGAGGTGACGTCCTGGAACGAGGAGACATGCGTGCCGATTTGATCGACGGCGATGCCACCGCGGTCGCTCACCTCGTTCCACGCGGCGGTGAATTCCTGCACGCGGGTGGTGAGGGCGCTCTCCAGCGCGTGCATGTTGGCATGGGCCTGCTGCATCAGATCATGCAGCACGCCGTTGGCCTCGCGCAGGCGCTCGAACATCGAGATGCTGTTGGAGCTGAGCAGGCCGTGCGTCTCCATCATCTCGGCGACCGCGGCGGCCGAAGTCTGGCGCGCCTGCTCGATCGCCTGGCCCGACTGCTCCTGCAGCGAGCGGATGGTGGTGTTGACGTGGGTCACCGCCTTTTCGCTCGCCTCGTTGATCTGGCGGGCAAGCTCGCTCGAATTATCGAGCATGGTCTTGGTGAAATCGAAGCCCTTGTCCTCGATCGCCTTGACCGCCTGTTCGGTCGCGCGCCCGACCTCGTCGGTGAATTCGCGGCTCTTGTTGCCGAGCGCGACGAGGAAGCTGCCGCTGTTGACGTCGAGCACGTTGGTCATCTCCGCCGCGCGCTGCGACACCGCCGTCTGGATCTCGGCGGCCTTGCCGATGAAGTTGCGCGCGACCTCCGCGCTCGCCCCGACCAGCGCGCGCTCGGCTTCCGCCGCCTTGGTCTTGAGCGTGTTGGCGATGTCCGTGCTCGCGGTGGTGAGGGCCTCCTCGACCTCGCGCGCCGAGCGTTGCGCCGTGTCGGCGACCGTGCTGCCGAGCTGGGTCAGCGAGCGTTCGGCATCCTGCGTGCGGGTCTTGATCGTGTCGGAGAGCTGCTCCACCCGCGAATGCAGAATATCGGCCGCCGTCCTGGTGCGCGATTCGATCTGGCTCGTGACCGTCTCGGCACGGTCGATCAGAAGCTTCTCGAAATGGCCGATGCGGCTGTCGATGGTCGTGGCGATTTCCTCGGCACGGGTGCTGAAGGACTTGTTCACGTCCTCGATCCGCTCGCCGAGCGTCTTGTTGATGTCATCGACCCGCGCCGCGACCGTATCGGCGACGGCCTTGCTGTTCGATTGCAGCGCCTCGTTGGCCTCGGCGATCCGCTTTTCGAGGGCGGCCACGATCTCCTTGCCGCCATTGGCGAGCGCGGCGGCGATGTCCATCACCCGCGTGCCGAGGGCGTCGTTGAGCGACCGGGTGCGTCCATCCAGCGCTTCCTGGAAACGCATCAGCCGTTCGTCGATCGCGGCGGTGGCGTCGGTGGCCTTGGCGGTGACGCGCTGATCGAAGGTGTCGATATAGGACCGTAGCGAGTCGGTCAGCGTCGCCGTCCGCTCACCCAGCCGATCGACCAACTCGCCGCCGTAATTCTTCACGGTGCGGTCGAACTCGCCGAGATGGCGGGTGATGAGATTGCCGAGCGTGGCGGTATCGTTCGCCACTTTTTCCGCAATCTCGGTGCCGTCGCGGCTGAACATCTCCTCGAAGGCCTGCAGGCGGGCGGTGAGGAGGTCGCGCAGCGCGTCGCCGCGCTGGCTGATCGCGGAGGCGACGTTGTCGGCCGCGCGTTCCAGCGACTGCACGACATGTTCGGTGCGCTCGGTGAGCTTGCTGACCACGTCGCCGCCGCGCAGGCCGATATCGACGGCCAGAGAATCGCCGGTCGTCTTGAGTGTGCTGTTCACCTCGTCGCCGCGGCTGACGATCAACTCGGCGGCGGTATTTGAGGTGCTGATCAGGGCTTCGGCAAGCTGCTGGCTCCGCTCGGCCATCAATTCGCCGATCGCCGCCGAACGTTGCTCGAATTCATTGGTGACGGCAGCCAGGCGAAGCTGCATGAGCTGCGCGAGATTGTTGACGAGCTGCTCGAAATTGGCGGTGACGTCGTCGCTCTTGAACTGGATGCTCGAGGTGAGCTGCTCGGTTGCCTGGGCAAGCGACTGCGAATGCGTGGCGCTCGCGCGCTCGAGCCGTTCGAGCAGATCGCCGCCTTTGACGCCGAGGGCCTCGATCATCGAGTCGCCGACATTGCCGAGGGCAAGGGTGATGTGCTCGCCCTTCTGCGTGAGCGACGCGGTGATGGCCTCGGCCACCTCGTTGACGCGCTGGGCGACGAGATCGCTGACCGATGACAGGTCGCGGTCGAGATCGGCATGGACGCCGGCGAGGGCGACGCGGACCTGTTCGGCCTGGCCGACGAGTTCGTCGCGCTGGCGCACGAGGTCTTCGAGCAGCCCGCGGATGCGCACCTCGTTGTCGTGATAGGCGCGCTCGAGCGCCGACACTTCGTTGTGGACGAGCGTTTCCAGCTCGGCGGCGCGGGCGAGCGCGCGCTCGACGCCGTCGCCGAGCGCCGCCACCTCGCGGCGCACGGCCTGGCCGACGCTGACGATCGCCTCGCGCGCGGCGCCTTCCGGCTCGCCGAGGCGCATGGCCACCTCCGCCATCGACTGGGCGATGATCCGCAATTCGCGGGAGCGCGCATACATATGCGCGAGCGCGAAGAAGAACATGGCGGGGAGCACGATGGCGGCGACGCTCGCCAGCAGCGCCGGCGCCGCATTGGCGCCCGACATGCTCGGCAGGACCGTCGAACCGAATAGAATGACGCAGACCATCCACACCGCCGAGCAGGTGCCGGCGACGATGTAGGCGAAGCGGTTGAAGCCGGGACGCAGCGCCTGCAGTGCCTCTCCGATCGTGCGGCGGTCGTCGTTGGCCGGGCGAGGCGTCGAGGCGTCGATCGGGGCAAGCCCGTCCTCATCGAACATGCGCTCGTCGATTTGGGGTCTCGCGGGCGCCGAGGCCGCAGCCTGTGCGCGGCGCGGCTCGGCCACATGGTCGGGCGCGGCGGAGGCGGGAGGCCTTGGCGCGGCGGCCGGGCGCTTCACGGGAGTCTTTACTTCTGCTCCGCGCACGTTGAGCGCTTCCTGGATCGCCGACATTGCCGCCGCAGTCGGATCCTTCTTCTTGGGAGTGTTCGCCATATCCGTGCCGCCTCACTTGCCACTGTTACTATTGCAGCCGGACGCGATGACTCTTTTCAGGCCACGCCACGCGTACGACCAAAACGAAAGACCCCCTCCGGCAGGGCCAATAAAGAACCATGCGGCCCGAAAATCCCCCGGCCGCGCGCATATCCTACCGGCTGCAGGGCGCGAAAAAAACGGGACGCTGAGGGTGATTGCGGTCATCGTTAACGTTTTGGTGACCATAGTGACGGTTGCGGCACAGGCGCGCAGGGGTTTTTCCACAGGGGAAAGCCGCCGGTAACAAGGCGCAAATGGGGCCTTGCCGTGCAACGGCGGTGTTCCGTTAGGGGTCACGGGCGGGGGCGAGCCGGCGCGGCCGCCGCCGAAAGCTTTCGTTAACCGTGCGCGTGATTGGCTCTCCGCCGGGCCGCGTTTGCTGCTCCTTCTTCACCCGCTCTTGATCCTCCACGGGTCAGGCTGCCGCCACCAGAAGGGTCCGAAGAGCCCCGGGGAGGTTGGAATGATCGAGTTGCTGTCCGGACGAATTGCGCCTGTCTCGGCGCCGCCGCTCGCCCCGATCGAGCGGCCGATCGATCTCGAACATCTTTCGCGCATGACGCTCGGCGACCGCAGCCTCGAACGCGAGGTGCTGCAGCTTTTCGAGCGCCAGGCGACGATGATGCTGACGCGAATGGAGGAAGGACCGGCGGCGGCCGCCGCCGCGGCGGCCCATACGCTCATGGGATCGGCGCGCGGCATCGGCGCCTGGTCGCTCGCCAAGGCGGCGGAAAGGGTGGAGGCGGTCGCCCTCGCGGGGGCGCAGATCGCGCCCGCGCTCGCGGAGCTGAAATCCGCGCTCGCCGAGGTGCGGATCGTCATCGCCGATCTGCTGCGCGCCCACGCGCTGATTTAGCCCGCAAAACCGGTGGATTCCGCACTGGCGCTGCCAGTTGCGAGTCTATATACGGAGGGCCGCGGCGGCTCTGCGGGCCGCTTCCTCCCTCGAATCCGTCCGAGCTATGCCCAAGATCACCTTCATCGATTCCGAGAACAAGAGCACTACGGTGGAGGCCGAGGTCGGCTCGACCGTGATGGAAGCGGCGATCAGGAATTCCATCCCCGGCATCGAGGCCGAATGCGGCGGCGCCTGCGCCTGCGCCACCTGCCACGTCTATATCGAGGACGATTGGCGGGCGAAGACCGGCGACGCCTCGCCGATGGAGGAGGACATGCTCGATTTCGGTTTCGACGTGCGGCCGACTTCGCGCCTGTCCTGCCAGATCAAGGTGACCGAGGAACTCGACGGCCTCGTGGTGCATATCCCGGAGCGGCAGGCCTGAGGTCGGACGGGCGGCGGGACAGGCCGCCTGTGCCATAACCATCTGAGAGAAAACCGCTTTTTCCGCGATTTGTGCGGCGCAACTCGCCCTTGCGTCGGGCCGCTTCACTTGGCAAAAGGACGGCCATTCACCACACGGCTATCGCGGCGGCCGGCCGGATCGCGAAGTCCGATCGCGCGGGCCGCCGGACGCGACCTCCAAGGATCATATGACCGAACCGATCAAGACCGACGTGCTGATTGTTGGCGCGGGGCCCTGTGGGCTTTTCGCGGCTTTCGAACTGGGCCTGCTCGACATGAAGGCGCATTTTGTCGACATCCTCGACAAGGTCGGCGGGCAATGTGCCGAGCTTTATCCCGAGAAGCCGATCTACGACATTCCCGGCATTCCCTTCATCACCGGCGATGGGCTGACCAAGGCGCTGATGGAGCAGATCAAGCCGTTCGGCCCTACCTTCCATCTCCAGGACATGGTGCAGACGATCGACAAGATCGGCGAGCCGCTGTTCCGCGTGAAGACCGAGCAGGGCAAGGAGTTCGAGGCGAAGGTCGTGGTGGTGGCGGCCGGCGGCGGCTCGTTTCAGCCCAAGCGTCCTCCGATCGCCGGCATCGAGGCTTACGAGGAAAAATCCGTCCATTACGCCGTGCGGCAGATGGAGCAGTTCCGCGGCAAGAAGCTACTCATCGCCGGCGGCGGCGACAGTGCGCTCGACTGGACGCTCAATCTCGCCCCGATCGCATCGCGGCTGACCCTGCTGCATCGCCGCTCCGAATTCCGCGCCGCGCCCGACAGCGTCAACAAGATGATGGCGCTGGTCAATGAGGGTAAGATCGACTTCATCACCGGGCAGGTCTCCTCGCTCGAGGGCGATAACGGCCAGCTCCGAAAGGTGAACATCAAGGGCAACGACGGCTCAACGCACGAGGTCGTGTGCGACGCGCTGCTGCCGTTCTTCGGGCTGACCATGAAGCTCGGCCCGGTCGCCAATTGGGGTCTGAAGCTGAACGAGGACAATCTCGTGGAGGTCGATACCGCAACCTTCGAGACCAGCGTGCCGGGCATCTTCGCCATCGGCGACATCAACACCTATCCCGGCAAGATTAAGTTGATCCTGTGCGGCTTCCACGAAGGCGCGCTGATGGCGCAGAAGGCGCACCGCTACGTCTATCCGGACAAGAAGCTCACCTTCCAATAC
Organism: Pseudorhodoplanes sp.; assembly: GCA_035548355.1. Lineage (GTDB taxonomy): Bacteria > Pseudomonadota > Alphaproteobacteria > Rhizobiales > Xanthobacteraceae > Pseudorhodoplanes. The sequence continues at coordinate 33,384 of DASZTD010000041.1, read as the reverse complement.
ACTACCTCCTCCACGAGCTTGCAGAAGAAGCTCGGGGTGGCGTAACGGCTGCGCGCCGTCATCCGGGCGGAATTCGTCATGGCCGGGACAGGCCCGGCCATGACGACGATCTCACCAGTCGGTGATGACCGAACCCTTGAAGGTCTTCTGCACGAAGTCCTTCACCTCCGGCGAGCGATAGGCGGCGATGAATTTCTGCACCCACGGCTCGTTCTTGCGCGCCGACTGCACGGCGATGACGTTGGTGTAGGGCGATTCCGCGCTCTCGCGCACGATCGCGTCCTTGCTCGGGTCGAGTCCCGCGCTGACCGCGTAGTTGGTGTTGATCGAGGCGAGCGCGACGTCATCGAGCGAGCGCGGAAGCTGCGCGGCATCCAGTTCGATGAATTTCAGGTTTTTCGGATTGTCGACGATGTCGAGGATGGTCGGCTTCAGTCCGACGCCGGGCTTGAGCTTGATCAGCTTGTTGGCCTCGAGCAGAAGAAGCGCGCGGCCACCATTGGTCGGGTCGTTCTGGATCGCGACCGAATCCCCCGGCTTGAGATCGGCGACCGACTTGATCTTCTTGGAATAGAAACCGAGCGGGAACACCATCGTCTTGGCCACCGACTCGATCTTGTAGCCGCGGTCCTTCACCTGGTTGTCGAGATAGGGCTGGTGCTGGAACGAATTGGCGTCGATCTCGCCGCTGGCGAGGGCCTGGTTCGGCACGACATAGTCGCTGAATTCGACGATCTGGATATCGAGCCCGGCCTTCTTGGCGATCGGCTTGACCGCCTCCAGCACCTGCGCATGCGGCCCGGGCGTCGCGCCCACCTTGATGGTTTGCGCGTTCGCGCCGCCAGCGAGCGCAAGGCCGGCGGCGAGCGCGGATGCGAGGACGATTTTCATGTCTGTCTCCTTTCAGGTTTTGCGGGCGCGGTGGTCGAGTCGGCGCGCGATCGCGTCGCCGATGCTTTGCACCGCCTGAACAAGCACGATGAGAATGGCAACCACCGCCGCCATCACGTCGGGCATGAATCGTTGATAGCCGTAGCGGATGCCGAGATCGCCGAGCCCGCCGCCGCCGACGGCTCCGACCATCGCCGAATAGCCGATCAGGCTGACGATCGCGAGCGTAAGCCCGAGCGCGATCGAGGGCCGCGCCTCCGGCACTAGCACCTTGACGATGATCTGCAGGGGCGTCGCGCCCATCGAGCGGGCGGCCTCGACCAGACCCGGATCGACCTCGCGGATCGCGCTTTCGACGATGCGCGCGATGAAGGGCGTCGCGGCGATGGTCAGGGGAACGATCGCCGCCGTGGTGCCGATCGAGGTGCCGGCGATCAGCCGGGTGAAGGGAATGATCGCCACGACAAGGATGATGAAGGGGGTGGAGCGTGTCGCATTGACCACCGCGCCGATGACGCGGTTCGCCGCCGGCGCGGCGAGGATTTCGCCGGCGCGGCTGGTGGCGAGGAAAACCCCGAGCGGCAGGCCGGCGAGCGTGCCGAGGCCGGCCGCCACCGCCACCATGTAGAGGGTCTGGCCGGTCGATTGCGCGAGCAGGGCGAGAACTTCAGGCGACATAGCCGAGCAACTCCCATTTGAGACCAATGCGCGAGAGCGCCGAGGTCGCCGCATCACGGGTCACGCCGTCGCCGGGGATGGCGATGACCAGCGTGCCGTAAGGCTGGCCGGCGATGGATTCGACCCGTCCGGCGAGAATGTTGACATCGACATCGAGCACCTGCGCAAGCCGCGACAGGATCGGTTCCTTCGCCTTTGGCCCGCTGAAGGTCACGCGGATCACCGCCTTGGCGTCGCCTGCCGGCTCAGGCCGGATCGCGCCGCGCAATTCGTCGGGCAGGATCGTGCCGGTGACGGCGCCGACGAAACGTTGCGTGGTCGGATGCTGGGGATGAGCAAAGATGTCGAAAGTCGGACCCTGCTCGACCACCCGCCCCCTGTCGAGCACGGCGACGCGGTCGGCAATGGTTTTGACGACGTTCATTTCGTGCGAGATGACGACAATGGTCAGCCTGATCTCGCGGCGTATGCGTGCCAGCAGATCGAGAATCTGCGCGCTCGTTTCCGGATCGAGCGCCGAGGTGGCCTCGTCGCACAGAAGCAGGCTCGGCCTCGCGGCAAGCGCGCGGGCGATGCCGACGCGCTGCTTCTGGCCGCCGGACAATTCCGACGGATATCGGTCGCGCGCGGCGGCAAGCCCGACAAGGCCGAGCAGGTCGTCGACGCGCGCGCGGATCGCGGCTCGGTCGAGGCCAGCGATTTCCAGCGGCAGCGCGACATTGTCCGCGGCAGTGCGCGACGACAGCAGGTTGAAATGCTGGAACACCATGCCGATCTTGCGGCGCGCGAGCCGCGCATCGGCTTCCGTAAGCCGCGCAATGTCCACGTCATCGACGAGAACGCGGCCCTGCGTGGGAAGCTCGAGGCCGTTGATTAGCCGCACGAGCGTGGATTTGCCGGCGCCGCTGCGCCCGATGATGCCGACGATGCTTCCGGCTTCGACCGAGAGCGATACGGCGTCGAGCGCGGTCACCGGCGCGGCGCCGCCCTGCGGGTGAAACACCTTGGTCACGCTTTCGAGGCGGACGACGGCCTTCTGCGCCGTGGCGGCGACGGGCGCGTTCACGGCAGCGGCGTTCGGAAAGGAAGAATGGACATTCATGGATTATATCCGTCTCGCCGCGTGCTGCGGCAAGGCTCCGATAATGACGGGAGGGCTCGCGATCTAGGAGAGGCGACAACAGCGCGCGGGCATGGCGAACACCTTCGAGGACCCGCGAATGTCACGGGCGCTTTAGCGTTTGGTTTCGCGGCGCAAGCTGCGTTTCAAATCACCGCGGCGGACGGCGGACTTCCGTTCGCGCAGACAACATTTGTCATTGCCGGCGGCGGGTCAAGAGAAATCCGGCCGCGCTTCGACCAACGTATGACATGTCATTCAGAATACGAAAGAAATTTCTGCGACGCGGGTTCGCCGCAGAACGTTGCCGCGCGCCGGAGCCGGAAACGGAGAATGGCGGGGAACGCTATTGCGCGGGATCGGCGGGAATCTGCAGCGGCGCGAGCGGCTCGGCGCGCACGGCGGCGACCGCCGGCAGGTCGAGCAGGGCGCGCATCGCCGGAAGCGCGGCGTCGGCCATCGCCGCGTGACCCTCAGCGGTCGGATGGATGGCACCGCCATAGACGGCGCTGGTGGCTCCCCAGGTGGCATCGTGCAGATCGGCCGGCTGCAGCGTGCTCGACAATCCTTCGGGATAGGTCATAGCGGTGAAGTAGCTGTCGTTGGCCGTGCGAATCCATCGGGCGCGCGAGGCATAGGGGCGGAAATCGCGGGCGCGGAAATTGCAGCGAAGCGGATCGGTCGCCGCCTGGGCGGGATCGGTTTCGAAGCTGTCGCCCTTCTCCGAGAAACATTCGCGATCGAATTGCGGATCGGTCTCGGCGCGGGCGCAGAAGCCATGCGCGGCGAATTCGGCCTGGTGCGAGTCGACGAATGTCATCCGCTCGGTGGCGGGATCCTTGCAGGCATTGCCCTCGCAGGTCGCCAGCGCCTTGATGCGCGGCAAAAATTTCTGCGAGACGTAGTTGGCGACTTCGCGCAGGCGCGCCGGGTCGGCGTTGAACGCCGGGTGAATGTCGAAACCGTCCGGCCCGCCGGGGCAGGGCTGGCCTGACGGCGCCAGCGCGGGATGGCCGTAGGTGACGAAAACCACCCGGCTCAGGTTTCCGCCGATCATGGGTTTCAGCGCCGCCCGCAGCTTCGCGAAATTCGGCGGCACGTCCTGATCGAGCAGCTTCTGCGAGTCGTCCACGCTGATCACCATGTCGCCGCGCGCGAACAGGGCGCGTTCAGTCGTGGCCTCGACGATGACATTGCCGACGAGCGACGAGAACCAGATGTCGTTCGCGCCGATGGTCAGCAGGATCAGGTCGAGCTTGCGGTCAGGCCGGTGCTTCTGCGCCAGCGCCAGCGCGTCCTTCAGCCGCGCAAGCTGTGCCGGGCTGCTCGAGGGGCAGGTGCCGGTATTGGGACATTCGCGGATCCGCTGCGCGTTGAGAAATCCGAGATCGATCGTCGCCCCGGAGCAGGCGAGCGGAAGGAAGGTCACGGCGATATGCGGATTTTCCACCGCGAGCGCGAGCGCGGCGCGCATCTGGTAGCCGTAGAGCGAGCGGTGACAGGCGGCGTTGAGCCAGCGCGCGTTGAGCCTGGCCCAGTCGGCGGCGGAATTGCCGGCGGGGCCCGTGCTCAGGGAGGGATCGCATGCCTTGTTGCCGCGAAAGCCGGCGCGGCCGGGGCGGAAATATTCGCTGAACGTCCCGCCAAGAAAGCGGCGGAAGCAGAAGCCCTGGTCGTCGAGTTGGATCGGCCGGTCGGGATTGCCCTCGCCGGCGGCGATTGAATCGCCAAGCCCCGCGATCAGCAGATCGCGCACCTGCACATCGGCGACAGCCGCGCGCGCCGATCCGTCCGGGCCGGTAACGACCACGCGCACCGCGGTCGGATGCCCGTAGCGGAGCCTGATCCTGATTTCCTCGTCGCAGGGATTGCTGGTCGTGCGCGGCGTCGGCTCGCCTTCGTCGAAGGTCCATGCACAGGACGAGCCGGCGGCGACGTTTCCGGCCACCGCGAAGGCGACGTTGTGGTCGTCCGGGGCGAGATAGACCTCGCGCTGCCCGTCACGCTCGCAGAATTCGGGAATGCGGCCGGACTGGTCGATGCACAGACGCTCGACCTGGTCGCGTGCCCATCCGCGTCCGTCCGCCGCGCGTTCCAGCCGGCGTTCGGCCGCAAGCACCCCGTCGCCGCGCTGGGCGGCGACATGGCGCTGAAAGTCTTCGTCGCGCTTGAACAGGCGAAAGCGGCTCTTGACTTCCCATTCGATGCGCAGATCGGGGGCATTGGCCGCGCCCGGCGGGACGATCGGCATGGGGGCGGCCGGGGTCGGCGCAGGGCTCACGCCTTGGGCCAAGGCGGGCGCGGCAAGCGACTGCAGCAGGAGCAGGACGAGGAGCGGAAGGGCGCGCATTGGCCTTTGAGGACCGGGACGGTGGCTCACGACTACCACGAAAGATGTGACCGAAATATGGGTCCGGGCGGCGCGGCTCAGGCGCCGGCCGGCATCGCCATTTTTTCGCCGGCGGCGCGCCGGATGCGGGCGGGCAGCAGCATGACGACGGTCAGCGTGGCAAGCCATGTCACGCGGGCGCCGTAACGGTCGTGCGGGTTGGACAAACCGCCGCAGATTGCTGCGTTGATCAATAGCGCGGCGCCGACCGTCGCGGCGAGACGGTCGAAATCGTCGAAGCGCCCGCGCCAGGCGGCGGCGCCGATCACGAGCGCGATCGAGACGATGGAAAGCAGCGCCACCGGCACGTGAAGGCGGTTGATGGCGTCGAAATGCCATTCGCCGTGCTGCTGGCGCGCCGCCTTCATGGCCGGAACGATCGCCGGGGTGTAGCGCTCCATGATGCCGTAGGTGTGCCAAATGATCGTCAGTATCCCTTCGCCGCTCGCGACGCTGACGAGCTGGCGGGCGGTCGCCGTCATCGCGGCCCCGGCATTGAGCCATGGATGCTCGCGCAGCGAACCGAGCACGATGGTGCGCATTTCCACGTTCAGGCCGTTGAAGCGGCCGAGCGTGTCGAAGATCCTGCTGTTCCAGAGAAACAGATCGGCGTCCCGCGGCAATTCGCGGCGATAGGCGCAAAGCCGCAGCGCCGGATCGGGACAATGTTCGTCGAGATAGCGGTGCACGAGCCCGTCCTGCAGCAGACGGCCGAACACGATGCCGTAGCTGCCGGGCGTCCAGGCCTCGCGGCATGTCGCGACATTCGCGCCGATCATTGCGATCAGGCCGAGGCCGGCCGCGAGCGCCCCGCGCCGCAGCCCCTGCGCCGGCACGGCCGCGCGCCGCACGGCAAGCGCGGCGCAGCCGGCAAGGACGAGCGCGACGATCAGCGCCAGCGTCGCGTTATGGGTCGCCGCGCAGAAGGCGGCGAACAGCGTCAGCGCGATCCGCTCGCGTCGCGACAGACCGTCGCCCCTGAACACCAGAAGATGCAGCGCCAGCACCGCGAGCCCGGCAAAGATGTCGGTGAGCAGAGTGCTTGCGATCAGCGCGAGCGTCGTCGTCAGCGACAGTGCCGCCGCCACCGCCATGAGCGTCCAGGGCCGTCCCTGTCCATAGACGCGCAGCGCAAGCATCAGAATCCAGACGGTAGCCCCCGCCTGGGCCAGCAATGCCGGCCAGAAGGCGAGGCGCCAAGTGGCGGCCAGCAGGAGCCCGTAGGCCGCCGGGCGGCTCGGCACCAGATATCCCTCGAACGGCCGCGCGAGATAGCCGCCGGTGTCGTGTTCGAGCAGGGCGAAGCCGTTCCACAAGGCTGGCGCCATCAAAAGCAGGATCGCCGCGGCGATGGCGAAACACCATTGCGCGCGCGTCAGTAAGGTGCGACCCCGGCCGTCTCCTCCCATCGCGGTCCGGTGTTACCGGCTTCGGTGGACCGCGCCTAGCGAAAAGCGCGGCCGGACGATGAACGGATGTTCATCGTCTTGACGCGCATCCCCGGCGAGCCGATGGTTGCGCGATGTTTGTCTCTTTCTTTCACGAGCTGAAAACTGCGGGCGTGCCGGTGACGCTGCGCGAATACCTGACGCTGATGGAGGCGCTCGACGCCGACCTCGCCTCGCGCCGCGTCGAGGATTTTTATTACCTGTCGCGCGCGGCGCTGGTGAAGGACGAGCGCAATCTCGACAAGTTCGATCGCGTCTTCGGCCGCGTTTTCAAGGGAATCGAGACGCTCGGGGAGGGGCTTGCCGCCGACATTCCCGCCGAGTGGCTGAAGAAGCTCGCAGAAAAATATCTCACCGAGGAAGAAAAGAAGCAGATCGCCGCGATGGGCGGGCTCGATAAGCTGCTCGAAACGCTGAGGCGGCGTCTCGCCGAGCAGAAAGGCCGGCATCAGGGCGGATCGAAATGGATCGGCACCGCGGGCACCTCTCCGTTCGGTGCCTATGGCTACAATCCCGAAGGCGTGCGCATCGGCCAGGACGGCAACCGCAATTTCCGCGCGGTGAAGGTGTGGGACAGGCGCGAGTTCCGGGACTTCGACGACACGGTGGAGCTTGGTACGCGCAACATCAAGGTCGCGCTGCGGCGTCTGCGCAAATTCGCCCGCACCGGTGCACCCGAGGAACTCGATCTCGACGGCACGATCCGCGGAACGGCGCAGAAAGGCTATCTCGACATTCGCATGCGCCCGGAGCGACACAACGCGGTGAAGGTGCTGATCTTCTTCGATGTCGGCGGCTCGATGGACTGGCACATTAAGGCGACGGAGGAATTGTTTTCGGCCGCTCGCTCCGAGTTCAAGCACATGGAGCATTTCTATTTCCACAACTGCCTCTACGAGCGCGTGTGGAAGGAAAATCGCCGCCGCTGGGAAGAAACTACCCCGACCTGGGACGTGATGCATACCTATCCGCACGACTACAAGGTGATCTTCGTCGGCGACGCCTCGATGTCGCCCTACGAAATCGAGGTGGCGGGCGGTTCAGTCGAGCATTTCAACGAGGAAGCCGGTGCGGTTTGGATGGAGCGCATCACGCGCGCCTATCCCGCTTGCGTGTGGCTCAATCCCGTGCGCGAGAGCGAATGGGATCATACCTACTCGATCCGCATGATGCGCCAGCTCATGGGTGGACGGATGTATCCGCTGACGCTCGAGGGGCTCGACAAGGCGATGCGCGAGCTTGTGCGCTAGATCGCTTTCGAATGGCGGGCCGCGCCCGCGTTCAGATAGGCGTCGAAGACCGATGCGGCGAGGCGCAGAAACGGCCGGCCATTTTCCGTGACCGTGAGGCTGGAGCCGTCCAGCCGGACGAGCCCGGCTTCGGCCAGCTCCGACAGGGCAGAGAATGCACCCTCGAACCGCTCGGCGCTGCCGTGCCGCGCGCGGACCTTTTCGACATCCACGCTCAGGTCGCACATCAGCCGCTCGATGATCTCGCCGCGCAGCCGGTCGTCGGCGGACAGCGCGCGGCCTTTGGCGGTGGCGGGCCGCCCCGCGGCGATCGCCCGCGAATAGCCGCCGACGTCGGTGGCATTCTGGACATATCCCTGCGGCAGCCTTCCGATCGAGGACGCGCCGAGCCCGATCAGCGCGTCCGCCTTGTCCGAGGTGTAGCCCTGGAAATTCCGGCGCAAGCTTCCCTGGCGCGCGGCGATGGCGAGATCGTCTTCGGGAACGGCGAAATGATCCATGCCGACGGCGCAATAGCCGAGGAACCCGAGCATGTCGGCGGCATTGCGCGCCTGCGCGAGACGTTCGGCGGTGCCGGGCAGCTCGGCCTGGCCGATCATTTTCTGGTTCGCCTTGAACCAGGGCACATGCGCATAGCCGAACAGCGCGATCCGCTGCGGGTCGAGCGAGGCGGAGAGCGCAACGCTGCGCGCCACGTCGCGTTCGGTCTGCCCCGGCAGGCCGTACATCAGGTCGATATTGACGTTGTCGATGCCTTGTCCGCGCAGCCATTCGACGCCGAGCTGGACCATCTCAAACGGCTGAATCCGCCCGATCGCGTGCTGGATGTGCGGGGAAACGTCCTGCACGCCGAGGCTCGCGCGATTGACGCCGATAGCGGCAAGGGTGCGCACCAGCGTCCGGTCGATGCGCCGCGGGTCGAGTTCGATCGCATGCTCGCCTATCGCGGTCAGGTCGAAATGCCCGGCCAGCTTATCGACGACGGCTTCAAGCCAGCGCGGTCCGAGGATCGAGGGAGTGCCGCCGCCCCAATGCAGGTGCGCCACGCGGCGCGATCGGCACAGCGATGCGATCAGCGCGATTTCCTCGATCAGCCGCTTCGCATAGGCGTCCACCGGCGCGCGCTGGCGGGTTGCCTTGGTGTTGCAGCCGCAATAGGCGCAAAGCTCGACGCAGAAGGGAACGTGGATGTAAAGGGAGAGCGTGCCCTCGCGCGGCAGGGCCGCGAGCCAGCCGACATAATCCTGCGGCCCGACCGCGGACGAAAAATGCGGCGCGGTCGGATACGAAGTGTATCGCGGCACATTGCGCGACGCGAGCGTAAGCATATCACTCATTTTTTCATAAGAGAGGAAAGGCCAGCGGCCGCGCCTTGATCAGGATCAAATCGGGCGGCCCCCGGGCCCCATCGGGCAAAAAAGACCCCGCCACGGGGCGGGGTCCAGTTGATGCACTGTACGCGCTTGGGAGAGACGTTCAGTGCACAATCATGCCGGTGAAGACATAGGCCTGCAGCATGACCAGCACACCCACAAGGCAGGCGAGCGCGATCGAGTGCAGGAACACGAAGCGCAGGATCGTACCCTCGTGACCAAACCAGTTGGTCGCGGTCGAGGCGACGACGATCGACTGCGCGTCGATCATCTTGCCCATCACGCCGCCGGAGGAATTCGCCGCTCCCATCAGGATCGGCGACAGGCCGAGCTGCTCGGACGTGATCCTTTGCAGGTTGCCGAACAGGATGTTGGAGGCGGTGTCCGATCCGGTCAGCGCGACGCCGAGCCAGCCGAGCAGCGTACCGAAGAAAGGATAGAGCACGCCGGTCGCGGCGAAAGCCAGGCCTAGCGTCGCGTCGATGCCCGACAACCGCGTCAGCGTTCCGATCGCGAGCATCGCCGAAATCGTCAGCAGCGAATAGGCGCACACCTTCAGCGTGCGCCCATAGGCGGCCACCAGCCCGACCGGCGAGAAGCCCATGAGCAGGCCGGAGATGATCGCCGCGATCAGCATGCCCGAGCCTGTATAGCTCAGCCAGGTGAACGAGAAGACCGCCGCTTCTGGCGTCGGCTTGGCGGCCACCGGCGCGACCTTGTTGATCATGTTGTGCAGGTCGGGCACGGCGTAGTTCCACGTCGCCCACGGGTTGACCTGCCCCTTGAACCAGTTGGTGCCCCAGAGCAGCAGCACGGCGCAAACGATGATCCAGGGCAGCAGCGATCTCCACACCTCGCCGCTCGTGGGCTTGCGCGTGGAGACCTTCGGCGCGGGGCGACCCTTGGCCGATTCATCGGCCTGGCGAAGCGCGGCGGAGGTCCAGATCTCCTTCGGCTTCCAGACCTGCAGGAAGGCGATCAGGCACGCCATCGAGATCAGCGAGGCACCGATGTCGACGATCCACGGATTGATGTAGTTCGAAATCAGGAATTGCGGGATCGCGAAGGATACGCCGGTGACGAGAATGGCGGGCCACACGCCCATCATCCCGCGCCATCCGGCGAACGCCCACACGACCCAGAACGGAACGATCAGCGAGAAGAAGGGAAGCTGGCGGCCGACCATCGCGCCGAGCTGGAACGGATCGAGGCCGGTCACGCTCGCAAGTCCGGCGATTGGGGTGCCGAGCGCGCCGTAAGCCACCGGCGCGGTGTTGGCGATCAGCGAAAGGCCCGAGGCCGCCAGCGGCGAAAAGCCGAGCCCGATCAGGATCGCGCCAGTGACGGCGACCGGCGTGCCGAAGCCCGATGCGCCTTCGAAGAATGCACCGAACGAAAACGCGATCAGCAGAAGCTGCAGGCGGCGGTCATTGGTCACGCCACCGATCGTGGTCTGCAGCGTCTCGAATGCACCTTTCTCCACCGTGAGCCGGTAAAGGAAGATGACGTTGAGGACGATCCAGCCGATCGGGAAGAAGCCCGTGACCGCGCCGAGAATGGTGGCGCGGATCGACATGCCGGCGGGCATCGTGAAGATGAAGATCGCAACGAGGTTGGCGACGATCAGCGCGACGACGGCGGCGATGTGCGCCTTCACCTTGTTCGATGCGATCAGCACCAGCAGCGTGACGACCGGCAGGGCGGCCGCGATCGTCGATAACGCGGTATTGTTGAGCGGATTATAAACTTGGTTCCACATAGGACGGTCTCCCCGGATCTGCGCGCTTTTGTCGCGCTTGGCTCACAGCGTTATCGGGAAGCCGTGACACTTGAAACAGATTTTGCGCGCATACGCCCATTAATTCGATGCAAGGTCTCGCGCTGCGATCTTATACTTTTGATCGATACGCGGGCATGATCGTCTATGCTGATTGGCGAATCCAAATACTGATTTCCATGCGTGGCTGTGCGCTGCGGAATCTTTTGGCGCCGTCCGTGCACACGCAATCGACGAGCGGCGGCGCGAAGGTGCCGCCCGGTAACAAGCGAATCGGATTTCCGGTCCGACCGACTGCACGACGGGCGGCGTCAGATCATTGTGGCTGTGGGCAGGGGCCGCCCATCGACGGCCTGTAGGCGAGCCTTCGCGCCAATGCCGCCAATTCGCATCCCTCGCAATAGCGGCTGTCTTTGAAGTCGATCCAGTTGTGCGCGTAGATGTTTTGCGGCGGGATGCCGTAACGCTCCTGCAGGAAGCGCATCAATATGCCCCAGGCTTCGGTCTGCTGCGGCGAAGCAGGCCGCGTCACGTCCGGAAAATTTCCGGAAAACTCGACGCCGATCGACTTCTGCCCGGTGACGACCCGGTAGGTCGCGCGATTGTCCACGTATTTGTTGTCGGTGCGATTGGCGCCGTCGCCGTGAGTGGGAATTTCGTTCTCGGCGGTGGACCAATAGACCGTGCCGTCCGTCTCCACCCAGAGGGTCACGCCGCGCCTTGTCGGATTAGCGTGCTGCGCGAGCGCCGCCGGCTTCGCCGCGCCCGGCGGCCCCTCCATCTGATGGACGATGATGTAGGTCCATTTGTGCGCGTCCGCCGGATCTCCGAGCGGCGTCAGATAGACGATGTTCAGTCCGGGAATCTGCGGTGTGCCGGATTGCCGCGCGAGCGCGCAGAAATCCCCGGCGGACGCGGATGCGGAGACGGCGGCGGCGAACGCCAGGGCGAGAGCGAAGCGGCGGCGCATGCGGCGATCATGGGGGGCCGCGCGGAGCGGGGCAACTCGGTCCAGCCGAGGCGCCGTGGCCGGCTCCACCGGTCACGTGTTTCCGGGCGCGGCGAAGGATTCAAAGGAAAGGACGGAGCTTGCGCCCCGTCCTTCCCTCGCCTGGACCGCTCGCTAGCGGCAGGGCTCGAAGCGGCCGTAGCCGAGATCGATCACACACTGGCCGATCGCCTTGCGCAGCGCGTAATTTCCGGGGAAATCGCCGCCCTCGAAGTCGTTCGAGGGGACGTAATAGTTGCGGCGATAAACGGTCATGGCCTCGCCCGTATAGGGATCGGCATAGGTCACGAACGGCGACCAGGTCTTCCTAACCGGCTTTGCCGAAGCGGTTCCCACGAGGGATGTCGCCGCGATCACGGCCGCGAGGGCCAGGGAAATCGTCTTCATGAGATCACCTCTTGAATGCGCCACGGCGCCTCGCGCCCGGCTCGTTGCGATGACCTTGGGTCGCGGCAAGGGGGCGGCAGGTTCAAGGGAGTGCGGGCGGTCTCAGTTGCAAAGCCGGTATCGGCCATAGCCAAGGTCGATGACGCAGCGGCCCATCGCCTGGTAGTGGCGCAGGTTGGGGTAATAGCCGATCGACGGATCCGAGACGTAGCCGGAAGAGCCGTAATTCTCGACCGGCCGTTCACTATAGTAATGGTGGCGTTTGCGGTGCTTTTTGGCGGCCGCGAGATCGGTGGCGAGCGGCCCTGCTTGCGGCTGTGGCGACGCGGCGCGGGCCGGGGCCGGCCCGAAGCCGATGCCGCAGGAGAGGGCGATGGCAAATGCAAGGGCTGTCTTCATGGCGGGGCTCCTCGGGAGGGTTGCGCGCTAACGCCATTGCGAGCAGAGAGTTTCCTTCCCGAAATGCGGCAATTTTGCCGCTGCGCGCCAGACGACCGCGAAGCAGCCGTGATGGACGATAATCCCAGCGCCTCCTCCTACAGCTACAAGCCCTCGCTGTTCGGGCTTCCTTCGCATTTCGAGCTGACGGCGAACGGCCTGTCCTGGTCGAGCGGCCGGCGCGCGGGCGTCATCCCCTACGGGGCGATCGAGCGCGTGCGCATTTCGTTTCGTCCGAGCGGATTGCTGGGACGCACCTACCTCACCGAAATCTGGTCGTCCTCGGCGCCGAAGCTGACGATCAGCTCGCAGAGCGCCAAGAGCATGGTCGAGAAGACGAACCAGGCGGCGCCGTATCGCGCTTTCGTCGAGGCGCTGCATCGCCGGCTCGGGGCGGCGGGATCGAAGGCGCAGATGGTCGGCGGCATCGCGCCCTATCTTTACTGGCCGGGTGTCGCCATTTTCTTCGGCGTCGTCGCGTCCTTTTTCGTGCTGATCCTTCGGGCGCTGCAAACCGGCACTTTTGCCGGCGCGCTGTTCATCTCGGCCTTCCTCGTGCTGTTCGTCTGGCAGATCGGCGGCTATTTCCGCTGGAATCATCCCGGCATCTACAATGCCGACGCGCTTCCCCCCGATCTTCTGCCACCGCTCTAGCCGCGCACCACGAGCACCGAGCAGTCGGCATAGCGCACGATATGCCCGGCATTCGATCCGAGGAAATAGCTGCGCATGTTGGGCCGGTGCGACGACATCACGATCAGGTCGGCCGGCATGGTTTTGGCCTCCTCGATCACCTCGTGATAGATGCCGCCCTGGCGCACGACGCTTGAAACGCGCGCCGCCTCGAGACCGCAATCGCGGGCGAGCCCGGTCAGCGTTTCCTCCGCCGCCTCGCGCTGCTGCACGTCGAAATCCGGCGGCACATATTCCGCGAGCATCACCGGTGTCATCGGCAGCACGTGGACGAGACGCAGCATGCCGCCGGAGGCGCGTACCATGCCGACGGCGGTATCGATTGCGGCTTTGGCGAATTGCGGGTCGGCGATGTCGACCGGGACAAGGATATGCTTGAACATGGCATGTTCCTTCGCGCGGCGGACAGCATGACACTTTTCCGGGCAAAGGTTGAGGCTATTCTGGCTCGGCGACCAGGGCCGAAGGGCTGACGAAACGTTCCAGCCGCCCGCTCTGGCTGCGGATGCCGGCCCAGTCCTCGGACGCGAATGTGATCACGGCGACGGCGGCGGTGGGAAATTTCTCGATCAGGCGCGCCCGCAGCTCGAGATCGCCGCTGCCGCACAGGTCGATGGCGAGCCTCTGCAGCCCGGGATTGTGGCCGAGCACCAGCACGGTTTGCGCGCCGCGCGGCGTCGCCCTGACGACCTCGAGAATCGCTTCGGGCGTGGCCTGGTAGAGCCGGTCCTCGAACACGACTTTCGGCATTTTCCGAAGATTGGCCACGAGCAGCGCCCAGGTTTCCCTCGCGCGCTCCGCGGTCGAGACGTAGGCGGTGTCGGGCGCCAGTCCGTGCCGTTCGAGGAACGCGCCCATCAGCGGCGCCGCGGCGCGGCCTCGCGCATTCAGCGCGCGCATCCGATCGGGCTGACCCGGTTTCGACCAGTCCGATTTGGCATGGCGTAACAGGAGCAACCGACGCATGAATGGCCCCAATGTCGATTTCCCGGCGCAGGCAGTCTAACATGGGGAATCTCGATTCAATTTTCCACCGAGCCAGGTCGCATGGACGCATCCGTTTACGGATTGAGCTGGTATGCGGCGAACGCGGTCGCACGCGATCCCGCGCCGCAACTCGCTCAGGATATTGATACCGACGTATGCGTGGTCGGCGGCGGGTTGGCCGGGCTGACGACGGCGCTTGAGATCGCGCGGCGCGGCTGGCCAGTGGTGCTGCTGGAGGGCAGGCGCATCGCCTGGAGCGCGTCGGGACGCAATACCGGTTTCGTGCTGCCGGGCTTCGCGCAGGATCCGGCGGTGATCGCCGACCGTGTCGGCATCGACCATGCGCGGACCCTGTGGGCCCTCTCGGAACAGGGCGTCGATTACGTGCGCCGGGCGATCGCCGAGCACCGGATGGAGGGCGTCGATCCGACCGACGGCTGGCTGAATGTCTCGAAAATCGATCGGGCGGCGGAAATGGCGGCCGATGCCGAGCTGATGCGCGACGCCTTCGGCGCCAATGTCGAGTTCCTGGACGCCGACCGCGTGCGCGCCCGGCTGAAAAGCGAGCGCTATTTCCAGGCCATTCATTACCCGACCGCGTTCCACATCAATCCACTGAACTATGCCTTCGGGCTCGCCCGCGCGGCGGAAAATGCGGGCGCGCGCATCTACGAGGAGACGCCCGTCCTGCATATCGACCCGGAGGGCGTGCGAAAACGTGTGGTGACGCCGCAGGGGCGGGTGCGCGCGGCGCATGTCGTGCTTGCGGGCAACGTGCATCTCGGATCGCTGATGCCCGACATTTCCGGCACGCTGCTGCCGATCACGACCTATGTCATCGCCACGAAGCCGCTTGGCGACGCGCTCGCAGAGGCGATGGCCTATCGCGGCGCGGTCAGCGACAGCGACTGGGCCGACAATCATTATCGTCCGACCGCGGACAACCGCCTGATCTGGTCGGGGCGCATGTCCACGCGGCCGAAAAATCCGAAGCGCTTTGTCAACGCCCTGCGTCGCGACATCGCGCGGACCTATCCGCAACTCGGAAAGGTCGATGTCGAGTTCGCCTGGTCCGGCACGCTCGGCAGTCCGCTGCATCGCATGCCGAATGTCGGTGAGCTGTCGCCTGGCCTTTGGGTGGCCAGCGGCTTCAGCGGACACGGGCTCAACACGACGGCGATCGCCGGCGTGCTGCTCGCTCGCGCCATCACCGAAGGCGATCGCGCCTGGACGGCGTTCAATCCGTTCGAGCTGATCTGGGCCGGGGGCCGCGCCGGGCTGGCCTTTGCCCGGGGGCGCTATCTCGCCCATCGCGCGCATGCGGCGATCGCGGGTTATCTGTCGCGCCGCCGCGACATCGCGCGGCGCGCGCGGCTGGCCGAGGAGGCGGCGCCGGAGCAGACCGCCCAGGCGCTCGACGTGCCGATCGCGTCGAAGAAGCGCGGCAAGGCGAGGTAGCAGGCACGCGCCCGGTTTCAGCGACCCTCGCGGCGTGCCATGAAGGCCAGGCGTTCGAACAGATGGACGTCCTGCTCATTTTTCAGCAACGCCCCGTGCAGCGGCGGAATCAGCTTTTTCGGATCGCGCTCGCGAAGGATTTCGGGACCGATATCCTCCGCCATCAGCAATTTCAGCCAATCGAGCAATTCCGACGTCGAAGGCTTTTTCTTCAGTCCCGGCACCTCGCGAATTTCGTAGAATAGCCTGAGCGCCTCGGCGACGAGGCGCTGCTTGATGCCGGGGAAATGCACCTCGACGATAGCGCGCATCGTCTCGGCGTCGGGAAAGCGGATATAGTGGAAGAAGCAGCGGCGCAGGAACGCGTCAGGCAATTCCTTCTCGTTGTTCGACGTGATGATCACGATCGGGCGGCGGCGCGCCTTGACCGTTTCCCCGGTCTCGTAAACGAAGAATTCCATCCGGTCGAGTTCCTGCAACAGGTCGTTGGGAAACTCGATGTCCGCCTTGTCGATCTCGTCGATGAGCAGCACCGGGCGCTGGTCGGCGGCGAAGGCATCCCACAATTTGCCGCGCTTGATGTAATTGCGGATGTCCCGGACCCGCTCGTCGCCGAGCTGGCTGTCGCGCAAGCGCGAGACGGCGTCGTATTCGTAAAGGCCCTGCTGCGCCTTGGTCGTGGATTTCACGTGCCATTCAATCAGCGGCGCGCCGATCGCCTTGGCGATTTCCACGGCCAGCACGGTCTTGCCGGTGCCGGGCTCGCCCTTCACCAGCAGCGGGCGTTCGAGGGTGATAGCGGCGTTTACCGCAACTTTCAGATCGTCGGTGGCGACATAGCCGCCGGTGCCTTCAAAGCGCATGGGATGTCCTTCTGACGCGCGCACATTAGCCGCCTTGCCGCGGCAAAAAACAGAGCGGCCCGGCAAATCCTGCCGGGCCTAGGCATTTTGGGCCCGCCGCGGGTGTCGGCCGTCTGCCATAAGTATATGATAATAAACGGGTATTTCGATGGCACGGGGCTTGCGACGCTGGCTTCCGATGCTGCGGCCTGGTCCCCCCGGACGGCCGCCCGGACCGTTCTGGAGGGTTTGTTATGGGTATCTTCGGCGCTCTCACCACCGCCGTCACCGGCATGCGCGCGCAATCCTACGCGTTGGAAAATATTTCCGGCAACATCGCGAACTCGCAGACGACCGCGTTCAAGCGCATCGACACGAGCTTCATCGACCTAATCCCCGACAATATCCCGAGCAAGCAGCTTGCAGGCAGCGTCGGCGCCAATTCGCGTTCGACCAACACGGTGCAAGGGGACATCCAGAGCTCCTCGATCGGCACCTTCATGGCGATCAACGGCGATGGTTTTTTCGTCGTCCAGAAACCGGCGAGCTTTCAGGACAACCAGCCGTCCTTCGAGGGCATCGACCTTTATACGCGCCGCGGCGACTTCCAGCCGGACAAGAACGGCTATCTCGTCAACGGCGCGGGCTATTACCTCATGGGCATTCCGGTCGATCCGACGACCGGCAACCTGGTCGGCAGCGTGCCGCAGCTGCTGCAATTCCAGAACGACTTTCTGCCGGCTCAGGCGACGACCCAGATCACCTATCGCGCCAACCTTGCGAGCTATCCGCTGACGCCCTCGCACGATACCGACGTGCCGCGATCGGAATTGCTGAAGGGCGCGGACTTCCAGAAAAACCCGATTGCCGGGCCGCCCCAGCCGGCGACGATCGCCGGTTACGGCGCGACCTGGCAACCGGACGCGAAGGCGACCGGCGTCGGAACGGTCGGCTCCTTCACGCCGACGACGACGCTGGCCTCGCTCAGCCTTTCGGTCGGCGACACGCTGACCGTCAGCGACGGAACGAACACGACTTCCTACACGGTCGCAGCCGGCGACGACATCAGCGATATCCTGACCGCGATCAATTCCGGGGCGCCCGGCAATGCGGCGGTCACCGCCTCGCTCGATCCCAGCGGGCATCTGAAGCTCGTGTCGGCGAATTATCTCGACACGATCACCGTCACCGGCACCGCCGCCAGCACGCTCGGCTTCGCGGCGGGCAACAATACCTTCCAGCCGGTCAATCTCCTCACGCAGGGCGCCGCGTCGCAGGGCCAGACTTTCACCGTGACGGTCGGCGCGGGCCTGCCGCAGACGATCACCTTCGGCAATGCGGGCTATCCGGCCGAGGTCGCCACGCTCGCCGACCTGTCGGCGGCGTTGATCGGCCTCACCGGCCTGTCGAGCGCCAGCGTCGACGCTACCGGCAACATCACGCTGATCGCCGGCAACACCACCGACACGATCAACATCGCGAGCGGCGGCACCAACGTCTCGGCCTCGAATTTTGGCCTGCATTCGCTGACCGCGCTCGCTTCCGACGGCACGGTGATCGCCAACGACCTGACCACCTTCCTCAATGAGTCGATCGGCGGCGGCGCCATCACCGCCTACGACATTTCCGGTTCCCCGGTGAACATCCAGCTCCGCTGGGCCAAGACCGATTCCTCGCTGTACGGCGGCGCCGACACCTGGAATCTGTTCTACCAGGTCAATTCCAACGCCACCGGTCAGCAGGTCGCCTGGGTGAACGCGGGCACCAATTACGTTTTCGGCCCGAACGGGCAGCTCAATCCCACCATCGCCAATCTCACGCTGACCAACGTCACCGTGGACGGCGTCTCGCTCGGCGACATCCAGGTGGTGCACGGCTCCGGCGGGATTACCCAGTTCGCCGACCCCAACGGCAACGCGAAGGTCAACCTGTTGCAGCAGAACGGCTTCGCCGCCGGCGAATTGCAGCAGGTATCCGTGAACGACAAGGGGCGCGTGGTCGGCAGCTATTCCAACGGCCGCACCATCGATCTTGCCGAGATCACCCTCGCGAGCTTCAACGGCCCGAACTATCTCAAGCGGATCGACGGCGGCGCCTTCGAGGTGACCGACGATTCCGGCCCGGCGGTGTATGGCGCGTCCGGCAAGATTGTCGGCTCCTCGCTCGAAGGGTCGAATACCGACATCGCCGACGAGTTCACGAAGCTGATCGTGACGCAACAGGCCTATTCGGCCAACACCAAGGTGATCACGACCGGCAACGAGATGGTCCAGGACCTTCTCAACATGCTGCGCTGATCCGGCGCGATGACCTGGGTTAGGGGGTTGCGATGAGTCTGGGGCAGGCGCTGGCGACATCGACGGCCGGCTTGCGCGCCACGCAGGCGGCGCTGGCGCTGACGGCCTCGAACGTTGCCAACGCGGATACGCCGGGCTACGTCCGCAAAACTCTCACCCAGGTCACAAGCTCCGCCGGCGCCAGCGGCGTCAGCGTGCGGGTCGATGCGATCAACCGGGAGCTCGATCAGTATCTGCAGCGGCAGCTTCGGACCGAAATGTCGGGCGGCGCCTATGCCGATCTGCGCGCGCAATTCTATTCGCGTCTGCAAAGCGTCTATGGCGCGCCGGGATCGGCCAGCTCGCTGGAGGGCGTCTATAACGATTTCACGACGGCGT
This sequence comes from Pseudorhodoplanes sp., assembly GCA_035548355.1. Lineage (GTDB taxonomy): Bacteria > Pseudomonadota > Alphaproteobacteria > Rhizobiales > Xanthobacteraceae > Pseudorhodoplanes. The sequence continues at coordinate 13,969 of DASZTD010000041.1, read as the reverse complement.
TGCAGGCGCTCGCCGCGAGCCCGGAGGATTCGGCGGCGCGCAGCGGCGCGCTGAGCGCGGCGCAGATCCTGGCGCAGCAGCTCAATTCCATGAGCAACTCCGTGCAGGGCCTGCGCAGCGATGCCGAGCTTGGCCTGTCGAACGCGACGCAGCAGGCCAACAATGCGATGAAGGCGATTGCCGACATCAACAGGCAGCTCGCCACCTCGGTCACGCAGGATGCCACGGCGGCAACGCTCAAGGACCAGCGCGACGCCTATATCGACCAGTTGTCCAAGCTGATGGACATCAAGGTGGTCGAGACCGACCACAACCAGGTCAACGTCTTCACCAATTCCGGCATCCAGCTCGTCGGGCGCGATGCCGCGCAGTTTTCGTTCCAGCCGCAAGGCACGATGACCGCGACGGCCCAGTGGAACGCGGACCCGGCCAAGAGCACGGTCGGCAGCCTCGTGCTCGTCTCGCCGAGCGGGGGCACCTACGACCTGATCGCCAACAATGCTGTCCGGTCGGGGCAGATCGCGGCCTATATCGAAATGCGCGACCAGATTCTGGTCGAGGCGCAGGCGCAACTCGATACGATCGCCTCGTCGATGGCACAGGCCTTGTCGAGCACGACGGTGCCTGGCCAGCCGTACAATCCGATGCCGCAGAGCGGCTTCGACCTCGATACCAGCGCGCTCCTGCCCGGCAATACGATACATCTGACCTGGACCGACACCATTACCGGCAAGCAGCACAATGTCAGCATCGTGCGCGTGGACGATCCGAATGCGCTGCCGCTGAAGAACGATGCGACCGCCGATCCGAACGACGAGGTTATCGGCGTCGATTTTTCCGGCGGCATGGGAAGCGTGATAACCCAGCTCAACGCGAAATTCGCTGGCAAGGTCAATTTTTCCAACCCCTCCGGCAATACGCTGCGCATCCTCGACGACGGTCTCGGCAATCTCGCCGATATCGACGCGGTGTCGGCGACGGTGACGCAGACGAGCCTGGTGGGCGGCACGCTGGCATTGCCGTTTTTCACCGACGCGACCTCGCCGTATACCGGGGCGATCACCTCGCTCGGCTCGCAGAGCGTCGGCTTTGCCGGGCGGATGGTCGTCAACCCGGCGCTGCTCGCTGATCCGTCGAAGCTCGTCGTCTATCAAAGCGGCGGCTACACCGCCGATCCGGCGCGGCCGAATTTCATCTACGACCAGTTGACCACCGCCTCCCTCACTTTCGATCCGCATTCGGGCATCGGCTCGGTCGGAAGCCCGTTCTCGGGCAACCTGCCGTCCTATCTGCGTCAGATGGTGAGCATGCAGGGCGAGGCGGCAGACAATGCCAGCAGCCTCGCCGCCGGCCAGGATGTCGTGGTGAACGCCTTGCAGGGGCGCGTCGCCGAGGGCTCGAGCGTCAATATCGACGAGGAAATGGCCAACCTCCTGAATCTGCAGACAGCCTACGCCGCCAACGCGCGGATCATGTCGGCGGTGAAGGACATGCTCGATACGCTGATGAAGATGTAATTCGAGGCAAGAATGACGATTAGCGGTGTGGGTCTTCGTTCGTCGGCAATGGTGCAGTCGCTCGTCGACATGCGCGCGCAACTGGCCGACCTGCAGCGCCAGCTCGGCACCGGCAAGAAATCGCAGACCTATGCCGGTCTCGGGCTCGACCGCGGGCTCAGCGTCGGCCTGCGTGCGCACCTGTCGGCACTGTCGAGCTATGACAGCACGATCAATACCGCCAATGTGCGGATGAATCTCGCGCAGTCGGCGCTGACGCGCATCTCCGACATCGGCCATGAGTCCAAGACCAACATCGCCGCCACGTCGGATGTTTCGATGCAGATCGCCCAGCAATCGGCGCGCTCGGGCCTCGGCGAAATTCTCGGGCTGCTCAATACCCAGGCGGGCGACCGCTACATTTTCTCCGGCCTGTCGGCCGATCAGCCCCCGGTCGAGACCATCGACCATATCCTCGACGGCGACGGCGCCCGCGCCGGATTGAAGCAGCTTATCGCCGAACGCAACCTCGCCGACCTCGGCACGGGCCAGATGGGCCGCCTCGTCGTGTCCTCGCCGAGCCCGACATCGGTGGCCGTGAGCGAGGACGTGGCCGGATCGGTCTTCGGCTTCAAGCTCGCGGCCATCTCCACGACCCTGACCGGCGCGACCGTTTCCGCACCGGCCGGCTCGCCGCCGCAAATGTCGGTCGATCTCGGCGCAGTCAATCCGAATGCCGGCGAAACGGTAAGCTTCGCGCTGAACATGCCCGACGGCACGAGCACGACGATCACGCTGACCGCGACCGCGTCGGCCAATCCCGGCCCGAACGAATTCACCATCGGCGTGGACACCACCGCGACGGCGGCCAATCTGCAGGCGGCGCTGACGAACGCGATCGGCACGGCCGCGCGCACGACGCTCGCCGCCGCTTCGGCCGTCCAGGCGTCCAACGAGTTTTTCGCCGCCGATACCAACAATCCGCCGCTGCGCGTGTCGGGTCCGCCGGCGACCGCCACATCGCTTGTGGCCGGCACCGCCGCCGATACGGTGATCTGGTACACCGGCGAAACCAGCGCGACGCCTGCCCGGCAGACCGCGACCGCGCGGATCGACGATACGATCACCGCCAATTACGGCATGCGCGCTAACGAGGACGCGATCCGCCGCACCGTGCAGAATGTCGCAACGCTCGCCGCGGTCGCCTTTTCAGCCACCAATCCGGACGCGCAGGCGGAAAGTTCGGCCCTATACGATCGCGTGCGGCCCGCCCTCGACGCGCCGCCCGGCGCACAAAAGATCGAGGACATCCAGGCTGAGATCGCCGGCGCGCAAAACTCGCTGGCCGCGGCGACCGAGCGTCACAAGCAGTCTTCCGCCACGCTCAGCGATCTTTTGCAGAGCATCGAGGGCGTTTCGAACGAAGAAGTGGCGGCCCAGATCCTTGCGATGCAGACGAATCTGCAGGCTTCGCTGCAGACCACCGCGATGCTCTATCAGACGAACATCCTGCAATACATTTGAAACCAGACGACGCGCAAAAAAGACAAAGCCCGGCGAAAGCCGGGCTTTTCGTTTCCGCCGCGGATATTTCAGCGTCGGCTGTCTGCTTATGCCTTGCCGAGCAGGCCGGCGGCGAGATTGCGATTGATCGAGATCAGCGACGCAAGCGATTCCCGCTGCGGATTGCTCATGATCGCTAGTGTGCGGTTGAAGACGAAGATGCCGAGATTGGCGACGTTCTGTCGGATTTCCGCCGGCAGCGTATGGTCCGGCCCGGTCACAGACGACATGAAGACCGACCAGAGTTTGCGATTGTAGAGCAGCGCGCCGTCGAGGCCCGCGCGGTCCGTGTCCCACTTGTCCTGCACTGCCTGCAACCGCGATGCGGCCTGCAGCAGGAGGCTCGCCTCGAGTTCACGCGGACTTGCGGTCTGTTGTGCTACCGCGCCGTACGCCTTGGTTGCTTGTTGCATGCGTCAGGAGCTCCTGCTCGTATTCAATCAATTTTCGGGCGTGCTTGAGCGCTTTATAGAGATCGCCCGTTAAGATTTGATTATTGATGTTCGCGATGTATTTCCAGGCGCTTGGCGCAGCCTGCACGATATCGCGCATCAGTTGGAAATAGATGTTGTGATGCGCGGTCGGATCACGGGAAATGTACATGAGCTGGATCGCGAGATAGATGCGCTTGGCGGGCGTGTCCGCGCGCTCCGATGTCATGATGTCCTTCTCGCGCAGGATCGGCGCCGTGCCCTCGACGATGAAGCGCGTGCGCTCGCCGCCATTGGTGATGACGCTGTCGCCGATCAGGACTCGTTCGCCGGGCTTGAGTTCGACCTTGAGAGCCATGAATCGCTCCTGCTGGATGGACGATCCTTGGCCAACAGGGTTAACCAAACGTAAAAACGGCGGGACTTACGTCCCGCCGTTCGCTCTTTTCTGCCGCTTTCGGTCTGGAGGTCAGCCGAACAGGCGCAACACGGCCTGGTCGGCCTGGGCGGACAGCGACAAGGCAGTAGTGGAAAGCTGCTGGCGGGTTTGCAGCGCGAGCATGTTCGCGCCTTCCTCGTTGGTATCCGCCAGGACCAGGTTGTCGGCGCCCGTTTGCAACGTCTGGATCAGCGCCTTGGTGAAGTCCTGGCGGGTCTGCACGGTCGTCAGATTGGCGCCGAAGGCGGATGCCTGCGTGCGCAGTGTCTTGAGCGCGGTATCGACATTGGTGAGAACCGCATCGATATTGGCGTCGGACTGGAATCCGGTGCCGCTGACCGCGGTCAGTCCAAGCCCGGCCGAATCGAAGGTCACGCCGGCGATGGTGAGCGAGCTTGTGCCTTGTTCGTTGAAGATGACCTTGAGGTCGTCGCCGTTGAGCAGGTTGACGCCGTTGTAGGACGCATCGCGCGCCAGGGCGTCGATCTGAGTCAGCACGTTATTGAAATCCGCCTGCAGGCTCGCGCGCGTCGCGTCGGGCGAGGTCGTATAGGCGGTGCCGTTGGTGGTGGTGAATGTCAGGCCGAGTGCCGTTGCGACCGCGGCGGTGCCGGCGAGCTGCAGGCTGTTCTGCGAAGTGGACGAGGCTACATTGAACGACACCGCGGCGCCGGAGGCCGACGCGGTGACGCCGGTGAGCGTCGCAAGCTTGGCGTTCAATTCGGCGATGGTGGAAACCTCACCGACGCCGTTGCCGAAGACGATGTTCTGCGCCGCGCCGCCGTTGACGGTGACGTTCATGTTGGCGACGCCGGGGGTGCCGCCGGCCGCCACGATATTGTCGAGCAGGCTGGTGGAGTTGTGGGCCGTGCCTTCGGCGAGGCCGAGCGCGGCGGTGGTGACGTCGTCGGACGAGGCGTTGATCGAGAAGTCGACGTCGGCGGTGATCGCATCGAGCTTGAGTTGGCCGGAGCCGTTGTCGCTCGCCTGCACAAGGTTCGCGCCGGCCGGGCCGACCACGGCGTTGATCTTGTTGACGATGGTGGAGATATCGTCGCCGGCGACGAGCGCCACGGTGTAGTCGCTGGCGCCGACATGGATGACCAGGTTGCCGTCGTTGCCCGCCCCGAGCGTCGCGCCGAGGCCGGCGCCGGTGACGCTCCCGAGCGTTTCGGTCTGAGGTGTGCCGGTAACGGTGAAGGCCGAGTAGCCCGCGGCCCCCGCCTGCGGCGCCTGCCGGGCCTGCTTGGCGATGGATTTCGCCGATTCGACGAGCTTGGTGATCGCGGTGATGCCGTTGTCGGCCGCTTCCAGGGTCTTCTGTGCCTGCCCGATCGAATCGAGCAGCGAATTCAGGTCGCTTGCGCGGTTGCTGAGCGATTGAGATGTGAAGAAGTTGCTGGGATTGTCGAGCGCGGAATTGACCTTCTTGCCCGTGGCGAGCCGGTTCTGCGTCACGCTCATCAACTGGGCGGTATTCTGCAACGACAGAAGGTTCTGGCGAACGCCCGCCGAAAGCACGATGTCACTCATGACCGCCCATCCTTCTCAAATTGAAAAATCAATGGCGGCCCCGTTATGGAGCACGCTGGGGCGATAATGATCTGGTAACCCTAACGGCGGGTTAAAAAGAGCTTAACGGCTCGTAAACGTGGCGCCGGACACAAAAAAAGCGGCGGGGTTTTGCCCCGCCGCTCTGTATTTTTCGCTTGGGCTGCGGATCAGCCGAAGAGACGCAGCACCGCCTGGTCGGCCTGCGCGGACAGCGACAGCGCCGTCGTGGACAGCTGCTGGCGGGTCTGCAGGGCGAGGAGGTTCGCGCCTTCCTCGTTGGTGTCGGCCAACACGAGGTCGTCGGCACCGGTCTGCAGCGTATTGACCATGTTCTTGGTGAAGTCCTGACGGGTCTGCACCGTGGTCAGGTTCGAACCGAACTTCGAAGACTGCGTGCGCAGGTTCGACAGGGCGGTATCAAGAGCAGTGATCGTGCTGTCGATCGTCGAATCGGACTGGAAGCCCGTGCCGCTGACCGTCGACAGGCCGAGGCCGGCCGCGTCGAAGGTCACGCCCGAGATCGTCAGCGAGCTGGTGCCGTTCTCGTTGAACACCACCTTCAGGTCGTCGCCGTTGAGCAGATTCACGCCGTTGTAGGAGGCGTCGCCCGCCAGCGAATCGATCTGGGAGATGATGTTGTTGTAGTCCGACTGCAGCGAGCTGCGAGTCGCGTCCGGTGACGACGTATAGGCGGAGCCGTTGGTCGTCGTGAACGTCGCGCCGAGCGCGGTGGCGACTGCCGCGGTGCCGGACAGCGTCAGGCTGTTCTGCGTCGTCGAGGAGGCGACGCTGAACGAGACTGTCGAACCCGAAACCGAAGCGGTGACGCCGGTCAGCGTGCCGAGCTTCGTGTTCAGTTCGGCGAGGGTCGAAACCTGACCGGCGCCGGTGCCGAAGACGATGTTCTGCGCCGCACCGCCATTGACGATGACGTTCATGTTCGCGGTACCGGCAACGCCGCCGGCCGCCACGATGTTGTCGAGCAGGCTGGTGGAGTTGTGGTTCGTGCCTTCGGTGAGGCCGAGGGCCGCCGAAGTGACGTCGTCAGACGAGGCGTTGATCGAGAAATCGACGTCGGCGGTCACCGCGTCGAGCTTGAGCTGGCCGGAGCCGTCGTCGCTCGCCTGCACCAGGTTTGCGCCGCCCGAGCCGACAACCGCGTTGATCTTGTTGACGATCGCGCTGATGTCGTCGGTATCGGCAAGCGCCACGGTATAGTCGGAGCCGTTGGCATGAATGACGAGGTTGCCGCCGTTGCCGGTACCGAGCGTGGCGCCGAGGCCCGCACCGGTGACGGTGCCGAGGGTCTCGGTCTGGGCCGTGCTCTGCACCGAGATCGCCGAATAGCCGGCCGCGGTCGGCTGCGGAGCCTGGCGCGCCTGCTTGGCGATCGACTTCGCCGATTCAACGAGCTTGGTGAGCGAGGAGATGCCCTGGTCGGCAGCCTTCAGCGTCTGCTGAGCCTGACCGATCGAATCGAGCAGGGCGTTCAGATCGCTCGCACGGTTGGAGAGGGACTGGGAGGTGAAGAACGAACCCGGATTGTCGAGCGCCGAGTTGATCTTCTTGCCCGTGGCGAGCCGGTTCTGTGTCTGAGCCATGAGCGCAGCCGTGCTCTGCAGAGACAGCAGGTTTGCCCGCACGCCAGCGGACAGGGTGATATTGGAAGCCATAATGTGAACCTTTCTGGTTTAACACTCACGTGTCGATCGCTCGGATCGAAGCGTCGTAATCTCATGCCGCCTCATAAGGTCGCGTGAAAAAACATGGTTAATGAATCGATGACGGCGCGGCGGGAGGCCGGCGGGCCGCGCTCGTTAGCGAACTGGTAATCCGCGCAAGCCTCGCGCGTTCAAATCTGGATATCGGCGTGGCTGTCCGGCTCCTCATCGCGCGGAGACGGCCTGGAAGGATGCGTCGCCTGGCCATAGGCGCGCTGGCGCATCAGCGCCTCGTCCGGCGGACGGCGGCGGCGCTGCCGCTCGCGCTCCTCGCGTTCGCGATAGATGACGTCGCGTCCCTGCGGATCAACGAGATCGCGGCCGACGCTGTCCTGCGCGGCCGCGGGCTGATGCGAGTGATCGACGGGGGGCGGCGGGGTTACGCTTTGGGTCGGGGCCACTTCGGTGCGGGCGACGCTCGTCCTCACGCTTCGCGCGACCGCATCGCGTGGCTTGATCGTGAGACTTGCGTCCATGTCCATTCTCCCGTCTGCCGCCGGGCGGCTGAGGCATTGCGGACGCTGACGACACTAAAGCGACAACATTAATCCCCTGTTCAAGAATGTGGTTAAGCGCGGCACCGCGATTTTACAGGATTCGGCTCACGGTGAGCGGCTGCGATGCGCTCGGCCCCGGCGCCGTGGCTCGTCCGGTCGCGCCATAGGTCGAGGGCGCGGCCTTGCGCGCAAGCTCGCTCGATACTCCGCGCAGGATCCCTTCGGCCACCGCGTGCGCGGTCGCGAGCACGGTCAGGTTTGTCTGCAGCAGCGCCTGAAACAGGCCATGCCGGTCGCGGATCGTCTCGACGAGCTGCGGCGGGAAGGTGGCCTTCATCGCGTTGATGCGGGCGGCGGCCCCGGTATAGCGCTGCGCGAGTTCGGCCTTCTGCCGCTCAAGCGATGCCGCTTCGCGCTGCCGGCCCGCGCGCACCAGCCCGGTTTCCTGCTCGATCACCGCCACCAGCGCATCCATCACCTCGAAAAAGGCGTCTACGTCGGCATTGCCGGCGAGACCGGACGGGACGGGGGGCGTGGCGAGGCTTTGCAGCATGATCCCTTCCTTTGCTCAACGCGCGACTTCCTGCTGTCCCAGCAGCGAGCGATAGACGTGATCGGCGATGCCGATGCCGCCGTTTTTCGCGACAGCTTTGGCGTATTCCTGCGTCAGCATCGACCGCCACACGCCAGTGGCGGGGCCGTCGCCGAAGGGACCCTCGCTGCCGGTCGCCGTCGTCATCTGGCTGAACATGGTGGCCAGGAACACGGATTCGAAATCCTGCGCGGCCGCGCGCGCCTTCTCGGGAGAATTGAGCCTCGCGCGGATTTTCGCGGGCGTCTCCTGCTGGCTGAGCGACAATAGCGGCGTCGAGGGCCGGGGCGCTTCGAGGGAGATATAGGCGGCCATCACATCACCTCGATTTCCGCCTGGATCGCGCCCGCGGCCTTGATCGCCTGCAGGATGGAGATCAGGTCGCGCGGCCCGATGCCGAGCGCATTGAGGCCATCAACGAGCTGCTGCAGCGACACGCCCTCGCGCACCAAGGCGAGCTTCTTGCCGTCCTCCTGCACGCCGACGCTGGTGCGCGGGACGACGCGCGTCTGGCCGCGGGTGAAGGGCAGGGGCTGCACCACCTGCGGCGTCTCGGAGATCGTGACGGTGAGGTTTCCCTGCGCGACCGCCACCGTGGAAACGCGCACGTCGCGTCCCATCACGATGATGCCGGATCGCTCGTCGATCACGACCTTGGCCGGCAGATCCGGCTCGATCTGAAGCTGCTCGATCTCGGTCAGGAGTGCCACGACATTGCCGTTGAACTTCGCCGGCACTGTGACCTGGACGGTGGACGCGTCGAGCGGTTCGGCGGTCGCCCCGCCCATGAAGTCGTTGATGGCCGCCGCGATGCGCTTTGCGGTGGTGAAGTCGGAATTGCGCAGCGCGAGCTTGACCTGGTTAAGGCGATTGAGCTGGAAATCGATCTCGCGTTCGATGATCGCGCCGTTGGAAATGCGACCGACGGTGGGCACGCCGCGCGTGATCTTCGCCGCGTCGCCTTCCGCCTGGAATCCGGAAATCGCGACCGAGCCCTGCCCGACGGCATAGACGTTGCCGTCGGCGCCGAGGAGCGGCGTCACGAGCAAGGTGCCGCCCTGCAGGCTCTTGGCGTCGCCGAGCGCCGACACGGTCACGTCCATCCGCGTTCCCTGCGTGCCGAAGGCCGGAAGGTTGGCTGTCACCATGACGGCGGCGACGTTGCCGGTGCGCATCTGCGCGCCGCGGACGTTCACGCCGAGCCGTTCGAGCATGGCCTGCAGCGACTGCTTGGTGAAAGGGATGTTGTTGAGCGTGTCGCCGGTGCCGTTCAGGCCGACAACCAGGCCGTAACCGATGAGCTGGTTCTGGCGCACGCCCTCGACATTGGCGAGGTCCTTGATGCGCGAGGTCGCATCGGCCGCGCCCGGCCATGCGATTGCCGCGAGGACGAGGACCGTGGGCGCGACAAGGCGCGAAAGGAACGTCTGCATCATCTGCTCCCGCAAACCCGCCTGTGCTCGAGCTCCCACAAGAGTTCAGGCCCCATCCGGGAATGCGAATGCCATGCCAGCCTCCTTCTTTGTGGCAACCGATTGAATATTTTGTATTTTTTAAATCACCTGCGCCGCCGGCGGAGATTGCGGGCAGGCATGCCTTGCCGGACGCGGCAAAACTTGCCGGTTCTTTACCGGCCATTAACCATAAGGGCGCAGCGTGGAACCGGGGCCGGACATGGCTCCGGGGAGGCCCCATGCGGGTTCAGGGATCCAACGCCGTCACCGTCGCTCCGGCCGGAACCGCGCCGCGACGCGGCACGGCCGGAACTTTCTCGCTCGACAACGCCGCGGCGGCCCAAACGCACGTGCCGCCGGCGTCGCTTCGGACCATCGCCGGCATCGACGCGCTGATCGCCCTGCAGGGCGTCGGCGACCCGACCGAGCGGCGCCGCCGCGCCGCGAAGAACGGCCGCGCGGCCCTCGACGCGCTGGACGCGCTCAAACTTGGCCTGATAAGCGGCGATATCGATCTGCCTGCCATCAACCGCCTGAAGGCGGTAACCGCCGACCTCAAGGGTGACACCGGGGATGCCGGGCTCGATGCGGTGCTGGCGGAGATCGACCTGCGGGTTCAGGTCGAGCTTGCCAAGCTGGCGCCCCGCTAGCCTCCCGGGAGCCCCGCCTTTTCCACAAAGCTGTGCTTTTTCAAGCTGTTGTGACCGCCTTGCCGCGGCGGCGAGACGGTAAAAGCTGTTGTCGGGCAGCGGAGGCGTGGTTATAAGCTCGCCGCGAGAGGGAGCAACAACCCAAAAGCCGTTAAAGGCGGGGGAGTAGGATGGGTACGCAGAAGCACGACTTCTATCGCCCGAGCGAGAAAGAACCTTTCATGAATGAGAAGCAGCGGGAATATTTCCGCCAGAAGCTTCTCGCCTGGAAAGAGGACATCCTGAGAGAAGCGCGCGACACGCTTCAGCATCTGCAGGACGAAAACCAGAACCACCCCGATCTCGCCGACCGCGCATCATCTGAAACCGACCGTGCGATTGAGCTGCGTGCCCGCGATCGCCAGCGCAAGCTGATCGCCAAGATCGATGCCGCCATCCAGCGCATCGACGACGGCACATACGGCTATTGCGAGGAGACCGGCGAACCGATCGCCATCAAGCGCCTGGAGGCGCGCCCGATCGCCACGTTGTCGGTCGAAGCCCAGGAGCGCCACGAGAGGCGCGAGCGCGTGTATCGCGACGAGTAGGGCATTCCGCGCCCGTTGCAGCGCGCTGCTCGGTTCCTCGATCGTCCGATCATATCGTCCGTTCAAAAGAGCACGGCCTCCGGCGGGGAGCTGCCGGAGGCCGCGTCGTAACCGCTATCCCGATGCGCGCGTCGAGACAGCGTGGGAGCCGGTTGTCTTGCGTCAGAACGGCAGGACGACGTCGAGCACCTGCTGGCCGTAGCGGGGCTGTTGCACGTCCATGATCTGTCCGCGCCCGCCATAGGCGATGCGGGCCTGTGCGATCTTCGATGAATCGATCGTATTGTCGCTCTCGATGTCCTCCGGCCGCACGATGCCGGCGACGATCAATTCGCGCACTTCGTAGTTCACCCTGATTTCCTGTTTGCCCTCGATCACCAGATTGCCGTTCGGTAGCACCTGGGTGACGACGCCGGCGACGTTGGTCGCGATTTCTTCCTTGCGATCGACGGATCCCTTTCCTTCGGAGGAGGCGGTCGAGTCGGCGGTGAAGATCTTCGTCGGCACCGCCGAATTCATGATCGGCACCTTGCCCTTGCCGAAGAAACTGTCGATGCCGGAATCTTCCTTGTTCGAGCGCGAGCGCGCCGTTTCGTTCTCCAGCGATGCCTTGTCGGTAATCTTGACCTTCACCGTCAGGATATCGCCGACCTGGTGGGCGCGCTGATCCTTGAAGAAGGCGCGTGAGCCGTTGCGCCACAGCGAATTCGGGCTGTACGAGGCGGGTTGCGGCTGCGGCATGGGCATCTGCACCGGCTTGTAGCCGGGCGCCGCAGTCGGATTGTCGATCGAGGACAGCTTGGGCTGTTCGCCGACGAGCGAGAGACGCTCGAGCGCGGCGCAATTGGCGAGCGACAGCGATGTGGCGGCCAGCACACCGAAACGGAGCAGGGAGAAGGGTTTCATTTGCATACCACGCTTGTTGTCGGCTCAGCGATCCTCTGCGCCGGTTTCGGTATTGATGGAGGCGACGCGCGCGGGCGGGGTGGCGGGCGACACCAGGACCTGCCCATTTCCGATGACGGTGCCCTGCATGGTGCGCTTGGACTGGATGTTCAGCACCTCGACGACATCGCCCTCGGAGCCGGACTCCAGCGCTTTGCCGCGCAGCGTGAGCGAGATGCCCGGCACCTCGTACACGATCAGCACCGGTTCGTTCCGCTGCACGAGTTCGGGCTTCATCAGGTCGCCCTGGCGCAGCGGCTGGCCCGGACGCATCGCGCGCTTCGCCGCCTGTCCGACCGCCAGACGGGCGTCGGCGATCATGTCGGCGGTCAGTTCGGATTTGGGGCGCTTCTCTACGGTTATGTCGGACGCGCGCAGGATTTCCCCGCGCACAACCGGCCGCGTGAGCATCGCCGCCTCGAAGACTTCGCTGGCCACGCCGGCATAGCGCCAATTCCGGTGCTCTCCGGGCAGCAGGATGATGATGTTGAAGCGGCCGGTGCGGCGGTCAAAGGTCAGCCGCTCGGTTTTCAACTCGCCGGTCGAATGGATATCCGCCTCGATCGGCAGCGGTTCCTGGTCGAAAACGAGGCCGACCGATTTCGGGTCGCGGATGCCGCTGATCCTGGCGATGTCGCGCGCGATCCGCGCCTCGATCTCTTCGCGCGCGATAACGCGCCCGGCGCGCGTCACGTTTACGGCGACGAGGCCGCGGGTATCGACGCCGATCACGGCATGCGCGCGCAGCGCATCGAGCACGTTCTCGACCGGCACCGTGCCAGTGGTGCCTGGATTGGGCGACCGGAACACGGCGATGGAGGAGGCGATGCCGGCATTCTCGACAAGGTCGCCGATGCGCACCAATTCGCCGCTGACGACGACGTCCGATTTCAGTACCGGCGCCGCCGGTATGGCCGTCGTCTCGGCTCGCGCCGGCGTTGCGATCGCGATGAGGGCGGCAATCAGAACTATGCGGATCATGATTTTTGCTCCTCAGCGCATCAGGCCGGACGTCGCCTGCAGCATCTGGTCGGTGGCGGTAATGACCTTGGCGTTCATCTCGTAAGCGCGTTGCGCCGCGATCAGGTCGGAGATTTCGGTGACCGCCTCGACGTTGGCCTGCTCGAGATTGCTTTGCTGAAGGTCGCCGAAGCCGTCGGCATTCGGCAGGCCGTCCTGCGGCGTGCCGGAGGCGGGCGTTTCGACGAAGAGGTTGTCGCCGATCGCTTGCAGACCCGCCTTGTTGATAAAGCGCGTGAGCACGAGCTGGCCGAGCACGGTCGGGGTGGTCGTCCCCTGCGGAATGACCGATACTTGGCCGGATGGGTTGATTGTCAGCGACGTCGCGTTTTGCGGAATGGTGATGCCTGGCGCCACGACATTGCCCTGGGCGGTCACGATGCGGCCCTGCGAATCCATCTCGAACGAGCCGTCGCGGGTATAGGCGAAGGTTCCGTCGGGGAGCTGAATCTTGAAGAAGCCCTCGCCGCGGATGGCGACGTCGAAATCCTTGCCGGTGGGCATCAGCGTTCCTTGCGTCATCACACGCGGCGTGCCGACCGTCTTTACGCCCGATCCAAGGTCGATGCCGACCGGCAGAATGTTGCCCTGATCGGACGTCTGCGTACCGATGCGGCGCACATGCTCGTAGAGAAGATCCTGGAACTCGGCGCGCTGGCGCTTGTAGCCGGTCGTGCGCATGTTGGCGATGTTGTTGGAGATCACCTGGACGTTGAGCTCCTGGGCCATCATGCCGGTGGCGGCGGTGTGAAGGGCGCGCATGGGTGTCTCTCCGCCGTTACGCCGGGACTTCGGCGAGCTTGTCGATCGCGTTGCGGCGCATGTCGCTCTGGTTCTGCAGGACGCCCGCGATCTGGGTGTAGCTGCGCGTGACCTCGATCATGCGCGTCATCTCGATGACGCTCCTGACGTTGGACTTCTCGATCGCGCCTTGCGTCAGCCGCGCGTTGGCCTCCGCCGGCCCCGGGGCGACGCCCTCCGGCGCGGCGAAGGTCGAGGTGCCGTCCTTCTGCAGCCGCT
>DASZTD010000040.1:0-20405 GCA_035548355.1 Pseudorhodoplanes sp. | reverse complement strand
GCGGCATGTAAGGCTGCCGATCGTGCGGGCCGGCGAGGGGCTTGAACCGATCCGGATTTCGAGCGGTCGGCGCGTCGCGGGGCGAGCGAAGAAAGCCCGATGCGCGGGCCCGGCTAGCTGGCCCAAAGCCCGGGAGGCTCGTATTTTCCGTAGTGCTTCCTACGTGTGAATGTGATGTCTCCCGCCGACCGCGAAGCCAACAGATTGTCCGCCCGCGCCGCGCGCTATGCGCGGGTCGGCACCAATGTCGGCGGCGTCGCCGCGCGGATCGCCGGCGCGCGCCTGCTCGGGCTCGGCTTCGACCGGGAGAAGAACGCGGCGGCGCTCGGGGCGGCGCTGGGCGGCCTGAAAGGTCCGATCATGAAGGTGGCGCAGCTTCTCGCCACCATTCCCGAGGCGATCCCGCCTGAATACACGATCGAGCTTGCCAAGCTTCAAAGCGAGGCCCCGCCGATGGGCTGGTCCTTCGTCAAGCGCCGCATGAGCGCCGAACTGGGGGCGGAATGGCAATCGAAATTCGCAAGCTTCGAGCACCAGCCGGCGGCCGCCGCCTCGCTTGGCCAGGTGCATCGCGCCGTCTCCCTGGACGGCAAGCCGCTCGCCTGCAAGCTGCAATATCCCGACATGCAGTCGGCGGTCGAAGCCGATCTCAACCAGCTCCAGATTCTGTTCGCGCTCTATCGCCGACTCGAGCCGGCCATCGACCCGACCGAGATCGGCCGTGAAATCTCCGACCGCATTCGCGAGGAACTCGACTACGTGCGCGAGGCGCGGCACGTCGCGCTTTATCGCCGCATGCTCGCGCATACGGATGCGATCCGCGTGCCCGGCGTCTGGCCGCAATTGTCGAGCGGACGCCTGCTGACGCTCGACTGGCTCCAGGGCACGCGGATTCTCGCCCACAAGCAGGCCCCGCTCGCCATTCGCAATCGCCTGGCCGCAGCGATGTTCACCGCCTGGTGGTTTCCCTTCAGCCGCTACGGGGTGATCCACGGCGATCCGCATCTTGGCAACTACACCGTGTTTGAGAAGGACGGCGAGCCCTTCGGCATCAATCTGCTCGATTACGGCTGCATCCGCATTTTCGGTCCCGCCTTCGTCGGCGGCGTGGTCGATCTCTACCAGGGCCTCCTCTCGGACGACGAGGCGCGCATCGTGCACGCCTACGAGACCTGGGGATTCAAGGGTCTGCGCCGCGACCTGATCGACGTGCTCAACATCTGGGCGCGCTTCATCTACGGGCCGCTGCTCGACGACCGCGTGCGCACCATCGCCGACGGCGTCAAGCCGTCCGAATACGGACGGCGCGAGGCCTATCGCGTGCACCAGGCGCTCAAGCAGAAGGGGCCGGTCACCATCCCGCGCGAATTCGTGTTCATGGACCGCGCCGCCATCGGGCTCGGCGGGGTGTTCCTGCACCTTGCGGCGGAGCTGAATTTTTTCCGCCTGTTCAACGAGGCGATCGAGAATTTTTCCATCGCCGAGGTGTCGCGGCGCCAGGCCGAAGCGCTGACCGCGGCCGGGCTGCGCTCGCCCTGACGGTTGCTTTCGGGCGGCGGATCGCGCGCGCCGCCCCTGCCGCCGCCCCCGGCGGGCGGGGCGTGGATATCCGCGACAGGCGTGGTCGCGGCCCCCGGACAGGTCCGTTGCCCTGAGGCCGGGTTTGCGGTAACCCCTCACGGATTTTCGCATTCAGGGGATCGCGATGGCCGACCATTCCGAGATCGCTTACACCACCGCCGACGGCAACGACTACAAGGAGCACGAGCAGACCTACGCGGGCTTCGTGGAGTTTGCGTTCGTCGGCACGCTCTTCGTCATCGGAACCGTTCTCGGCATCGGCATCGAGGGCATATCGAGCCATTGGCTCCTGGGCGCCCTCGTGATCTTCGTCATCTCCCCGCTCGGAGCGATCCACTCGGTCGCGACCGGCACGCGCGGCGGCGTGATCACCAGCCTGATCCTGTCGGTTCTGATCTTCGCCTACAGCATGCTGAGCTGACGCCGGGGCGCGTCATGCGGATAGCCATCGCACGAGAGACCGAGAGCGGCGAGCCGCGCGTCGCCGGCACCCCGGAAACGGTCAAGAAATTCATCGGCCTCGGCGCCGAGGTCGCGGTCGAGAAGGGTGCGGGCGAGGGATCCGGGATTCCCGATGCGGACTATGCCGCGGCAGGGGCGGCGGTGACCGCGGGCGCAGCCAGAGACGCCGACATTGTGCTCAAGGTTCGTCGCCCCACCGATGCGGAGCTGAAGACCTACAAGAAAGGCGCGATCGTCGCCGCGATCATGGACCCCTACGGCAACGAGCCCGCGCTCAAGGCGATGGCCGATGCCGGCCTGGTCGCCTTCGCGATGGAACTGATGCCGCGCATCACCCGCGCGCAATCCATGGACGTGCTTTCCTCGCAGGCCAATCTCGCCGGATACCGCGCGGTGATCGACGCGGCCGAGCAATACGGCCGCGCGCTGCCGATGATGATGACGGCGGCCGGCACCGTGCCTGCCGCCAAGGTGTTCGTCATGGGCGTCGGCGTCGCCGGCCTGCAGGCGATCGCTACCGCGCGCCGGCTCGGTGCCGTCGTGACCGCCACCGACGTGCGTCCGGCGGTGAAGGAGCAGGTGCAGTCGCTCGGGGCGAAATTCATCGCTGTCGAGGACGAGGAATTCAAGCAGGCCGAGACCGCCGGCGGCTATGCCAAGGAAATGTCGAAGGAGTATCAGGCCAAGCAGGCCGCGCTCGTCGCCGATCACATCAGGAAACAGGACATCGTTATCACCACCGCGCTGATCCCGGGCCGGCCGGCGCCGCGCTTGGTCTCGGCCGACATGGTGAAGTCGATGCGCCCGGGCTCGGTGATCGTCGATCTCGCGGTCGAGCGCGGCGGCAATGTCGAGGGCGCAAGGCCGGGTGGGGTGGTCGAGACGAATGGCGTCAAGATCGTCGGCTACGCCAACGTGCCCGGGCGCTTGGCGGCCTCGGCCTCTGCCCTCTATGCAAAAAACCTCCTTACCTTCATCGAGACGATGATCGACAAGAAGGAAAAAAAGCTCGCGATCAACTGGGATGACGAAATCATCAAAGGTACCGCGCTGACGCGCGACGGCGCGGTGATCCATCCGAATTTCCAGCCGAAGACGGCGGCGTGATGACCGGGACCACTTCAGGCTCGTCATTCCCGTCCGTCCGCCCGTCGCCTTCGGCGCGCCCCGGAACGACAGCCTAAGGAACGCCGTCATGTCCGAACTCGCCACAGCGGTCGATCCCTTCGTCTTCCGCTTCTCCATTTTCGTGCTCGCCGTGTTCGTCGGCTATTACGTGGTCTGGTCGGTGACGCCGGCCTTGCACACGCCGCTGATGTCGGTGACGAACGCGATCTCCTCGGTGATTGTGGTCGGCGCGTTGCTCGCGGTCGGCGTCGCGCTGGTGGCGAACGATTCCGGGCCGATCTGGGCGCGCGCGCTCGGCTTCGTCGCGCTGATCTTCGCCTCGATCAACATCTTCGGCGGTTTTCTTGTCACCCAGCGCATGCTCGCCATGTACCAGAAGAAAAAGAAGTGACGCGATGCCGCGCGCCGCAATCCCGACCATCGGTAACGCCATCGGAGTGTGTGGAGAACGCCGCTCATGAGTGCCAATATCGTCGCGCTCCTTTATCTCGTCGCCGGCGTGCTTTTCATTCTCGCGCTGCGCGGGTTGTCGAGCCCGGAAACGAGCCGCCGCGGCAATTACCTCGGCATGGCCGGCATGGCGATCGCGATCGCGACGACGCTCGCCTCGCATCCGCCGGCGGACACGGCCGCGGTCGTGCTGGTGGTGCTCGGCATCGCCGTGGGCGGCGGCATCGGCGCGGTGATCGCGCGCAAGGTGCCGATGACGGCGATGCCGGAGCTGGTGGCGGCCTTTCACTCGCTGGTCGGCATGGCGGCCGTGCTTGTCGCCGCCGGCGCGCTCTACGCGCCCGCCGCCTTCGATATCGGCACGGTCGGCCACATTCACGGCGCGAGCCTGATCGAGATGTCGCTCGGCGTCGCGATCGGCGCCATCACCTTCACCGGCTCGGTCATCGCCTTTCTGAAGTTGTCGGGCCGCATGAGCGGCGCGCCGATCATGCTGCCGGCGCGGCATGTCATCAACGTCGCGCTCGCCGCGCTGATCGTCGTGCTGATCGTGTGGTTCGCGCGCACGGAAAGCTACGCCGCGTTCTGGCTGCTCGCGCTCGCCTCTTTCCTGTTCGGCGTGCTGATCATCATCCCGATCGGCGGCGCCGACATGCCGGTCGTGATCTCGATGCTCAACTCCTATTCCGGATGGGCCGCCGCCGGCATCGGATTCACGCTCGGCAACACGGCGCTGATCGTCACCGGCGCGCTCGTCGGCTCCTCCGGCGCGATCCTGTCCTACATCATGTGCGCGGGCATGAACCGCAGCTTCGTCTCAGTCATCCTCGGCGGCTTCGGCGGTGAAACCGCCGGGCCCGCGGGCGGGGCGGCGGAGCAGCGTCCGGTCAAGCTCGGATCGGCGGAAGACGCCGCCTACATCATGAAGAACGCATCCAAGGTGATCATCGTGCCGGGCTACGGCATGGCGGTGGCGCAGGCTCAGCACGCGCTTCGCGAAATGGCCGATCATCTCAAGAAGGAAGGCGTCGAGGTCAAATACGCGATCCATCCCGTTGCCGGCCGCATGCCGGGCCACATGAACGTGCTGCTCGCCGAGGCGAACGTGCCCTACGACGAGGTGTTCGAGCTTGAGGACATCAATTCTGAATTCGCCCAGGCCGATGTCGCCTTCGTGATCGGCGCCAACGACGTGACCAACCCGGCGGCCGAGGAGGACCCCAAATCGCCGATCTACGGCATGCCGGTGCTGCAGGTCTGGAAGGCGGGCACGGTGATGTTCATCAAGCGATCGCTCGCCTCGGGTTATGCCGGCATCGACAATCCCCTGTTCTATCGCGACAACACCATGATGCTGCTCGGCGACGCCAAGAAGATGGCCGAGAGCATCGTTAAGGCGATGTAGCCGCGCCGCTTCGCGGCCATCTCGATTGCGGGCCGCCGTCATGGCAGGCTCGCAATCGCCGGGACATGTCCGACCATGACGGGGGGTTCCGATGCGCCCGATTCTGCTCGCCGTGGGCATGGCGTCGCTGGCCGCGGCGCATGGCGCGAGCGCCCAGACCTGTGCGCTGCCGCAGAAGCCGATGGCCGAGACCGAACTGATGTTCGGCCGCAATATCGGCGGCAGGCTCGGCGTCACTGAAGCGCGGTGGAAGCGATTCCTGGAAAGCGAGATCGTGCCGCGCTTTCCGAGCGGCCTGACGGTGATCGACGCCGCCGGCCAGTGGCGCGAGCCGAAAACCGGCCGTCTGATCCGCGAACCGAGCAAGATGGTGATTATTCTCGCACCGCAAGATGCGGCGCTGCAGGATAAGCTCGATGCCATCGTCGATGCCTACAAGCGGCGTTTCCGGCAGGATTCGGTCGGCGTCGTCGTCCGGAATGCCTGCGTTTCGTTCTAAACGCGGCGGGAATAGGCTATTTTGCATATTGGTAAAGTGATTCTGTATCCGGGACGCCGGACCTGCGTATTGTCAACCAAGCGATGCAAGGAGCTCAGGATGGCCGACAGCAAGGCGAAACGCGGCGGAGCGGATCGTGGAATGATCGCGATCAGCGAACCTTACGAGGTCCGCTACTGGTCGAAAAAATTCAAGGTCACTCCGGCAAAGCTGAAATACGCGGTGAAAAAGGTCGGCCATTCGGCAAAGAAGGTCGAGGCCTATATCAAGGCGCAGAAGCATAAAGCGCGCGACAAATCGCTGATCGCGGTCAGCCAGCCTTATGAGGTCCGCTACTGGGCGAAAAAGTTCAAAGTGACGCCGGCGCGGCTGAAGGCCGCCGTGAAGGCGGTCGGCCATTCGTCCAAGAAGGTCGGCACCTATCTCATGGGCGCGATGGCGAAAAAGAAAACGAAGAAGCGCAAGGCCAAGCGCAAATAGCGCCGTCATCTTGTCGTCACGTCGCGATGGCCGGAGTTTCTCCGGCCATTCGTTTTGGGAAGATCGGCATGAACAGCCTACGCTGGTTTATCCTCGCGCTCGTCGCGGGTTACGGCGGCATCCTTCTGCTGATGTATGTCGCGCAGCGCTCGATGATGTATGCGCCCGAGACGCTGCACATGACGCCGGCCGAGGCCGGCTTCCCGCAGGCAGAGGAAATCGCGCTGCGGTCGGCGGACGGCACGCGTCTTTTCGCCTGGCACGTCAAGCCGTGGCCGGGTCATGCCGTGGTCCTCTATTTTCAGGGCAATGGCGGAGCGCCGCGCCATCGCGTGCCGCGCTTCAAGCCGCTGGTCGAGGACGGCACCGGGCTCCTCGCGCTCGCCTATCGCGGCTATGCCGGCTCCGAGGGCAGCCCGAGCGAGAAAGGCTTCATTGCCGACGCGCTCGCGCTGTATGAATTCGCCGCCGCGCTCTATCCGGCGAGCCGGATCGTGCTGTGGGGGGAATCGATCGGCAGCGGCGTCGCGGTGGCCCTCGCCGCGCAGAGGCCTGCCGCGGCGCTGATCTTGGAGGCGCCGTTCACCTCCGCCGCCGATGTCGCGGCCATCAGCTATCCGTTCGTGCCGGTGCGGCTGATGATGAAGGATCAGTTCCATTCCGACGAGCGCATCCGCCAGGCGCACCTGCCGCTGCTCGTCATGCATGGCGCGCTCGACCGCGTGGTGCCGATTACGCTCGGCGAAAAGCTTTTCTCGCTGGCAGGCGAGCCCAAGCGCTTCGTGCGCTTCGCCCGCGGCGGCCACAACGATCTCGACGATTTCGGCGCGCTGCAGACGGCGCAGGAATTCATCCGCGAAAACGTTCGCTAGCCTCGTCAGGCCGGGGCATGGCTAACGGAAGGATCGTCCCTCCGTCAGAACGCTTGATAGGTGCGCCCGAATTGCCCGCCGACGCGGGCGAAGCCGGCCTTGGCCGGCTGGTAGTCGCGATCGAGCTGCAGGGCGCGCGCATAGGAGCCGGCCGATTTCTCGCGATCGCCGAGCCGCTCATAGGCAAGCCCGCGGCTCGCCCATGCGCCGATATTGCCGGGCTCGAGCCCGACCGCCTGGTCGAGATGCTCGACCGCCGCCTTGTTGTCGTTCATCGCCATCAGGCTGAGCGCGCGGGCGACGTGCGGCTCGGCCTCGCGGGGCGCGATCGCGATTGCGGCCTGGAAATCGGCGACGGCGTATTGGTGCTGGCCCTGGCTCTGATAGAGGAGGCCGCGATTGTAGAGAGCCTGCGCATTGTCGGGGCGGATCTCGACCGCCTTGTTGAAGTCGGCGAGGGCAGCGCGAAGGTTGCCGCCGTCGCGGTTGACGATGCCGCGCCCAAGATAGGCGGCGGCATAGGTCGGGTCGGCGGCGATTGCCTTGTTGTAATCGGCGAGCGCGAGATCGCGCCGCCCGGTCTGGCGATAGATCAGCGCGCGGTTGGCATAGGCGGGCGCGTAGCGCGGATCGAGGCTGATCGCTTTTGAGAAATCCGCGATCGCCTCCTGCGTCCGGCCGGATTGGCCGAAGGCGGTGCCGCGCATGTTGTAGGCTTGCGGATCGGCCGGATTGCGCTGGATGACTTCGGTCAGCGAGGCGACGTTTTCCGGCGAGGCGGGCGCGGGCGGCTGTTCGCGCGGAATGGACCCCGTGATGTCGTTATCGGCCGTCGAACAGGCGGCGAGGCTCGCAACGGCTGCAACAATAAACGCGCGCGGCAATGACGCATCGAACATGCGCCGCAAGGTAGGCGAGGCCGATTAAGAAAGAATCAACCACGCGCCGCGCGCGAAGCCTTGCCCGTCCGCGGGATCCGCCCGCCGGACAAGGCGGGGGCGGGATGGCCCGGCCCGCAAACAAAATCGCCGGGACAAGCCCGGCGATGTGTCGATGCGATCCGATCGGCGCCTAGCGGCCGCCGAAACCGCCGCCCGGACGGCCGCCGCGCCCGCCCTCGCCGCGCGGGCCCGCGCCCGGGGAAGTCTTCGGCTTGCTCGGCAGCAGGCCTTCGCGCTGCAGCTTCTTGCGCGCCAGCTTGCGCGCCCTGCGCACGGCTTCCGCCTTCTGGCGGGCCTTCTTTTCCGAGGGTTTTTCGTAATGTCCGCGAAGCTTCATCTCGCGGAAAATGCCCTCGCGCTGCATCTTCTTCTTGAGCGCCTTCAGGGCCTGATCGACATTGTTGTCGCGAACGAGAACCTGCACCTGGCTGTGTTCCTTTGGGTCTCTAAGGGTGTCGGAATTTCGGAAAGCCCCATTTTCGGGGCTTCCGGGTTGCGCGCCTGTACCAGAAACGCATTTGGAAGTCCATCGCGGGCTTTTTGTTCCCGCTCGATCGCGCTGTCAGTCCCACGTCCTCGGCCAATCGAGCAGCGGATTGCCGGTCGCGCGGCACGACCGCTGGCAGGCGCGGTCGCAGCGGTCGGCGAGGTGCAGGCATTCGGCCCCGGACCGCTCGTAGCCGCAGGTCAGAAATTCGGACTTGCACCCCACCTGGCAGTCCCGCCAGCATCCGCGCGCCTCGGCGGCCGCCTGTGCCTGCTCGTTCCTGTGCGGCGAGACCGGCCCGGCAAGCGCCGGGGGACCCTGGATCGTAAGTCCTCGCCCCACGGCGTCCTGCCGGTCGGCAGCGACGGCCGGGACGGAGCAGAGCAGGATCAGCCCGGCAAGGATGGCTCTCATCGGCGTGCTTTCGGCTTGCCCCTCGGTTTGGCGGGCTTTGCGAGCCTAGCATCGCCGGCGGCGGCGGTCTCGGGCATGACCCTGGTCACGTGGCCCATCTTGCGGCCGGGGCGCGCCCCCGGCTTGCCGTAAACGTGCAGATAGGCGTTCGGCACCTCCAGCCATTTTGCATAGTCGTCGATTTCGGCGCCGATCAGGTTGATCATCTCGATCCGGCCGCGGCGCACCGGCTTGCCGAGCGGCCAGCCCGCCACCGCGCGGACATGCTGCTCGAATTGCGACACCGAGGCGCCGTCGATCGTCCAGTGCCCGGAATTGTGCACGCGCGGCGCGATTTCGTTGACCAGCAGGCGCTCGTCGCCGCCGTCTTCCACCACGAACAGCTCGACCGCGAGTGTGCCGACATAGTTCAGCGCCTCCGCGATCGCCTGGGCGATACGCCGCCCTTCCTCGGCGACGGCGGGAGACACTTTCGCCGGCACGCGCGAGAATTTCAGGATGTGATCGGCGTGCTCGTTCTCCGTGATGTCGAAGGTGACGACCTCGCCATCGGCCGCCCGCGCCGCCACGATCGATACCTCGCGCGTGAAGGCGATATAGCGTTCGAGAATGGCGGGTGCCTCGCCGAGCGAGCGCCAGGCGCGCGCTGGATCGTCTTTCACACCGATCTTTACCTGCCCCTTGCCGTCATAGCCGAAACGGCGCGTCTTCAGCACGGCCGGCAGCCCGATTTTCTCCACCGCCGCCCGCACGTCGCCCATCGCCGAAACGCCGGCATAGGGGGCGGTGGCGATCCCTAGCGAGGCGACAAAATCCTTCTCGGTCAGGCGGTCCTGCGTGGTGGCGAGCACAGACGGATCGGGAAGGACGCGCCTGCGGCTCGACAGGAAGGCGGCGGTTTCCGCGGGCACGTTCTCGAATTCGTAGGTGATGACGTCCACCTCCTCGGCGAAACGGGCGAGCGCGGCCTCGTCGCCATATTCGGCGAGGGTGGCGCGCCGCACGACGCCGAAGGCGCAGGAATCCGGCTCCGGCGCGAAGATATGGCATTTCAGCCCGAGCCGCGCCGCCGCCAGCGCAAGCATGCGCGCAAGCTGTCCTCCGCCCAGGATGCCGATGGTCCCGCCCGGCTTCAGCGCGCTGAATTCGCTCAACGCTTCACTCCGGACGCCTGGCAACGGATTTCGTTTGCCTTGCGCGCCACGCATCGAGGCGCTTGGCCAGCGCCGCGTCGGACAGCGACAGGATCGATGCCGCCAGAAGCGCGGCGTTGATCGCGCCCGGCTTGCCGATGGCGAGCGTACCGACCGGCACGCCGCCGGGCATCTGCATGATCGACAGGAGCGAATCCTTGCCCTCAAGCGAATTGACGTTCATCGGCACGCCGAGCACGGGCAGCGTCGTCATCGCCGCGGTCATGCCGGGTAGGTGCGCCGCCCCGCCCGCGCCCGCGATGATGACCTTGAAGCCTTTGCGGCGCGCGGACCTGGCGAAATCGTAAAGCCGGTCCGGCGTGCGGTGGGCAGAGACGATCAGCGAATCGTAGCCGACCTTGAGCGCGTCCAGCGTGTCGCCGGCATGCTTCATCGTGGCCCAGTCCGACTGGCTTCCCATGATGATTGCGACGGATTTTTTTGCTGCCATCGAGGCCTGGGTGGGGTTGCCCGCGAAAGGAAGCGGCGCATTATAGGGTTGAGCCCGCCGCGGGCAAGGTTCGCTCGCATTTTGGCTGTGTGCAGGCGAAATTTTCCGGCGCCGCTAGGCGATGATGTCGGGAGTAAGCTGATCCTCGATATAGGTGATCTTGTCACGCAGGACGAGTTTTCGCTTCTTTAGCCTCTGGATCTGGATGAGATCGGCGCTCCGCTGCAGGGTCAGCGCCTCGATCGCCGCATCGAGATCGCGGTGTTCCTGCCGCAGCCGCGCAAGCTGCGCGCGAAGCTCGGATTCCTCGTCCTTGGTCATTGCCGCGGCATCAATCCAAAAGTCCGCCGCCGCGCCATTCCCGCGCATGAAAAGGGCCAAGTTGCTGAAAATCATACCTTTTCATGCCGGTCGCGGGCCGCGGGGCCAAGCCGAATGCCCATCGCTCCGGCAAAGCGGAATTATCCCCGGTTAAGGCTTGCCGTTCAAGCAACCGGGTTCCCGCCGGGATCAGCGGGGATTTCCCGCGGCGCACAACATGCCGCAATCGACTTGCCACATTCGCCGTGTCAAACTTTCGCGGTCGGGCTCCAGCCATCCAAGGAGGCCTCTATCCATGTCCCCGGAAGCCAATCTTGCGAGTCTCGAGGCGCAGCATCGGGCGCTGGAACGGCAGATCGCCGAAGCAATCGCCCATCCTTCGACCGATGATGCGGTCATCGCGGAGTTGAAGCGTCGCAAGTTGCATGTGAAGGACGAGATTGCGCGACTGCGTTCGGACCTGCATTAGCGCGTCGCGAGGCGAATTGGAGATCGGGCCGCCGGCTCTCCATCCCGGAGGGCGGCGGCCCGTTGACGAAGGGGAATTAAAGGGCGTCCGGTCATCCGCGGGTGATATGGGCCGCCGAGGGGGACGTGACATGAGCATCGAGCGAGTTTTCGCCGCCGCGCTGGCCGCCAGCGCGATCTGTCTCGCCGCCGCGACGCCGGCGGCGGCGCAGGTGCGGGATGCGGTCTATCGCGGCACGCTCGTCTGCACGCCGCTTCCTTTCCTCAAGGGCCACCTGCGGGCGGCGATGGAGGTGACGGTGAACGGCGCCACCGCCAAATACGTCCAGCCGGTCATCAACGCGGAAAAGGGCACGCTGATCGGCACCGAGGAGGGGCGGGGCACGATCGAGGGAAGCGCGATCAGGCTTGCCGGCTCCTGGAGCGGCGACCGGCAGAGCTTCGAGGCCGTCTATAACGGCACATTCGTGCGCCGCGCGGCGCGGCTCACCGGCACCCAGATCTGGACCTTCGAGGGCAAGACCTACAAGAGAACCTGCTCCGGGGCGGTGAAACGCCCGTTCGCCGTATTCCTCAAGCGCGACGGGGCGCGCTGACCGACCGGACTCTCATGCAAGGCCAATTCGACTTCATCGTTGTCGGGGCGGGCAGCGCGGGCTGCGTGCTGGCCAATCGCCTCACCGCGTCCGGGCAATATCGCGTTCTGCTGATCGAGGCGGGCGGGCGCGACAGCAATCCCTGGATCCACATTCCGCTCGGCTACGGCAAGCTCTTTACCGATCCGCGTGTCAACTGGATGTACGAGTCTGAGCCGGAGCCCGAGCTGAACAACCGCCGCATCATCCAGCCGCGCGGCAAGGTGCTGGGCGGGTCGAGCTCAATCAACGGCCTGCTCTATCTGCGCGGACAGCGCGAGGATTTCGATCACTGGCGCCAGCTCGGCAATGCCGGCTGGAGCTTCGAGGACGTGCTGCCCTATTTCAGGCGCGCCGAGGACCAGGAGCGTGGGGAGGACGAGCTGCACGGCGTCGGCGGGCCGCTCGCCGTGACCGATGTGCGCGATCCGCATCCGCTTTGCGAGGCCTTCATAGAGGCCGCGCAGCAGGCCGGCTATCCGCGCAACGACGATTTCAACGGAGCGGCGCAGGAAGGCGCCGGCTATTTCCAGTTGACCGCGCGCAACGGCCGCCGCTGCTCGACCGCGGTCGGCTATCTGCGGCCGGCGCGCGGGCGGGACAATCTCGCGATCGTGTCGGAGGCGCTCGTCACACGCATCCTGTTCGAGGGCCGGCGCGCCGTCGGCGTGGAATATCTGCAAGACGGTCGGCGCCTCACCGCGCATGCGCGCGGCGAGGTGATCCTGAGCGGGGGCGCGTTCAATTCTCCGCAGCTCCTGCAATTGTCCGGCGTCGGGCCGGCCGACTTGCTGCGCGCCCACGGCATCGACGTGATCGCCGACATGCCGGGCGTCGGCGGCGACCTGCAGGATCATTTCCAGGGCCGCATCCAGTATCGCTGCACCTCCGCCATCACCATGAACGACACGGTGAACAGTTGGACCCGGTCGATCGCGGCGGGGCTGCGCTACATCTTCGCCCGCAAGGGCATTCTCGCGATCGGCGCGGGCTATGCGGGCGCGTTCCTGCGCACCGATCCCGCGCTCGCCTCGCCGGACGTGCAGATCCATCTTATCATCTTCAGCGCCGACAAGCTCGGCGGGGGCCTGCATCCGTTCCCGGGCTTCACCATGTCGGTCTGCCAGCTCCGCCCGGAAAGCCGCGGCACGGTGCGCATCAAGTCGAACGATCCGCGCATGCCGCCGGCGATCCGGCCCAACTATCTTTCCGCGAAGCTCGACCGCGACACGATGGTCGCCGGCATGAAAGTGCTGCGGCGGATCATGGCCCAGCCGGCGATGCGCCCTTATGTCGCCGAGGAGCGCAATCCCGGCCCCGGCCGTTCGAGTGACGAGGAAATCCTCGCCTATCTGCGCGAGACCGGCACGACCATTTTCCATCCCACCAGCACCTGCCGCATGGGCAAGGACGCAAACGCGGTCGTGGACGAGCGGCTGCGGGTGCGCAATTTCCAGAGCCTGCGTGTTGCCGACGGCGCGATCATGCCGACGGTGGTGTCGGGCAACACCAACGCGGCGATCGTGATGATCGGGGAAAAGGCGGCGGACATGATCCTGCAGGACGCGCGGGCGGCGCGGGCGCCGCGCGCGGCCTGAGGGGCGTCTCATACCTCCTTCGCCATCTCCCTCAGCTTGAACTTTTGGATCTTGCCGGTGCTGGTCTTCGGCAATTCGGCAAAGACGATGGTGCGCGGGCATTTGTAGCTCGCCAGATTGTCGCGGCACCATTTGACAAGCTCGTCGGTGGTCGCGCTCTTGCCGGGCTTCAGCTCCACGAAGGCGCAGGGCGTCTCGCCCCATTTCTCGTCCGGCTTGGCCACCACCGCGGCCGCCTGCACCGCCGGATGCTTGTAGAGCGCGTCCTCCACCTCGATCGAGGAGATGTTCTCGCCGCCGGAAATGATGATGTCCTTCGACCGGTCCTTGAGCTGAATATAGCCGTCCGGATGCATCACCCCGAGGTCACCGGAATGGAACCAGCCGCCGGCGAAAGCCTTGTCGGTGGCCGCCTTGTTCCTGAGATAGCCCTTCATCACCACGTTGCCGCGGAACATGACCTCGCCGAGCGTTTCCCCGTCGCGCGGGACCGGCTTCATCGTCTCCGGATCCATCACCTCAAGCGCTTCGAGCGGCAGGTAGCGCACGCCCTGTCGCGCTTTCTTCTGCGCCTGAGCGGCGCGATCGAGCGCATCCCATTCGGCGTGCCAGTCGTTCACCACGGCAGGACCGTAGGTCTCGGTCAACCCATAGAGATGGGTGACGTTGAAGCCGGCCTCCTTCATGCCGGCGAGCACGGCTTCCGGCGGCGGCGCCGCGGCGGTGAAGAATTCGACGACATGTGGCAGCGGCTTCTTTTCGTGCGCGGGCGCGTTGAGCAGGGTCGCCATCACGATCGGTGCGCCGCACAGATGCGTGACCTTGTGCGCGGCGATCAGCTCGTACATCGCAGGCGCGCGCACCTGTCGCAGGCAGACATGCGTGCCGGCGACCACCCAGATCGACCAGGGGAAGCACCAGCCGTTGCAATGGAACATCGGCAGAGTCCACAGATAGACCGGGTGCTTGGCCATGCCGCATGTGACGACGTTGCCGACCGCAAGCAGCGAGGCGCCGCGGTGATGATAGACGACGCCCTTCGGATCGCCGGTCGTGCCCGAGGTATAGTTCAGCGTGATGGCATCCCATTCGTCGTCGGGCATCTTCCAGGCGAAATCCGGATCGCCTTCGCCGATGAAATCCTCATAGTCGATCGTGCCGAGCCGCTCGCCGGGGCCCTGATATTCCGGGTCGTCGTAGTCGATGACCAGCGGCCGCACCTTGCAGCGCGACAGCGCCTCCTTCATCACCCTGGAGAATTCGCGATCGACGATCAGCACCTTGGCGTCGGCGTGATCGAGGGTGAAGGCGTTCACCGCCGCGTCGAGGCGCGTGTTGATGGTGTTGAGCACGGCGCCGGTCATCGGCACGCCGTAATGGCATTCGAGCATCGCCGGGGTATTGGCGAGCACGACCGAAACGGTGTCGCCGCGACCGATGCCCCGCTTCGACAGGGCCGAGGCGAGTCGCCGCGTCCGCGCGTAGAAATCGCGATACGTGCGGCGCAGCGAGCCGTGAATGATTGCGACATGGTCGGGAAAGGTTTCCGCCGAGCGTTGCAGGAAGGTCAGCGGCGTCAGCGGCTGGAAATTGGCCGGATTGCGGTCAAGATCGATGTCGTAAGGCGTTTTCGCCATTGCGCGTGTCCCCTCTGTTGCGGCAAAGCCTAGCGAAGGGAGCACCCGGCGCGCAACAATCGCAAAGGCCCGTTGCGGCGGAGCGCGGGAGGGGAAAAGAGGACGATATGGCGAGGCTGATGGTCATGTATCGGACGCCGAAGGACGCGGCCGCCTTCGACGAATATTATTTCCGCACGCACGTTCCGATCGCGAAAAAAATTCCCGGAATCAGGAAATACGAGGTCAGCCGCGGCGTGGTCGGGACCCCCGTCGGCGCCTCCGGATTCCACCTGATCGCGACGCTGCATTTCGACGACATGGCCGCGGTCGGTCGGGCCTTCGCCAGTGCGGAGGGGCAGGCGGCGGCCGCCGACGTACAGAAATTCGCAACCGGCGGCGTCGAGATGTACGTGTTCGAGAGCCGGGAGATCTGATCGTCCCGCGCCCGCCCCGCGGCAACGCGCGTCCGCCGTCCTCTCCCCTTCGCGGGGAGAGGGAACAGGCATCAGAGCATTTCCCGCAGCGCGCGCCACAACAGCGCGAGCGAGATGATGAAGACGAGCGTGTAGGCGATCTTGTAGAAAAGGCCGGTCGGGGTCTTCTGCACGAGCCAGATGCCGGCGAAATTCGCCGCCACCGCGACCGGCAGCAGCATCAGCGAGGTGGCAAAGTTCTTCGCCGAGAATTGCCCGAGCGCGAAATAGGGAACGATCTTCATCGCGTTGATGACGGCGAAGAACAGTGTCGTTGTGCCGACGAGAATGAGTTTGGGCATGCGCTGGGGCAGGATATGCACTTGAAACGGCGGCCCGCCGGCCTGCGACATGAAGGAGGTGAAGCCCGACACCGCGCCCCAGAACACCCCGCTCGCCGCGTTCGGCTTTTTCGGCTCGACGATCGAGCGCCGGGCGAAGGCGTGGATGCAGAACACGACGCCGATGATGCCGATGATCAGCCGCACATGCGCCTCGGTGATATAGGCCGCGAGCAGCCACGCAACCGCCATGCCGATCAGCCCGCCCGGCAGCATGACCTTCAAATTCCAGCCGTCCCAGTCGTGCCGGTACCACCACACGGCGATGGCGTCCTGCGTCATCAGCACCGGCAGGATCAGGGCGGCGGCCTCGAGCGGGGGCATGTAGAGCGCCAGCATCGGCGTCGTCGCCGTGCCGAGGCCGGCAAAGCCGCCCTTCGACAGTCCGAGCAGAATCACGGCCGGGACGGCGAAAACGTAGAACATCGGTTCGGTGATGACGGGATGCATGGAAATCCGGCAGGTGAGGCAAATGCGCGCGGGATCAAAGCTTAGGCGGTGGCGCGCCGCCAGACTTTTTTCGCATAGGGAGCCATGCGCAGGACGCTTGCAAATGCGGCAGCGGACAGGAGAATCGGGACAACGACCAATCAATCGTCCCCATCGGCAGAAGACGCCGCCGCGCGGCGCCTCCCGCGGGACGCAGAACGCCCGGTCCGGTCCCGGAAGCGCCGCTTGACGGCCGTCGGGGCGAGGCAAAAGCGGAGGAGAGACGTCATGGATGCCCGTATCAGCCGCTATCGCGAGACTTACGCGCGATGGCAGCGCGACCCGGAAGGATTCTGGGGGGAGGCGGCGCGCGAGATCGACTGGATCGAGCAGCCGAAGGCGATCTTCGACGGGCAGGCCGGCATTTACGGGCGGTGGTTTGTCGGCGGTGTCGTTAACACCTGCTTCAACGCGGTCGATCGCCACGTGAAGGCGGGCCGGGGCGCGCAGACCGCGGTGATCTACGATTCCCCCGTCACCGGCGGCAAGCGCCGGATCAGCTACGACGAGTTGCTCGCCGAGGTGAGGACACTGGCCGCGATCCTGAAGGATTTCGGAGTCGGCAAGGGCGACCGGGTCATCATCTACATGCCGATGGTGCCGGAGGCGTTGTTCGGCATGCTCGCCTGCGCGCGGATCGGGGCGATCCATTCCGTCGTGTTCGGCGGCTTCGCCGCCAAGGAGCTTGCCACGCGCATCGACGACGCCAAACCGAAACTCGTGCTGTCGGCGAGCTGCGGCATCGAGCCGGGACGCATCGTCAAGTATAAGCCCTTGCTCGACGCCGCGCTCGACCTGGCCGCGTTCAAGCCCTCCAGCGTGCTGCTGCTGCAGCGCCCACAGGAGACATGCGCACTGGTTCCCGGCCGCGATCACGACTGGGCCGACGCGCGCGAGAAGGCCATCGCGGCGGGGAAATCCGCCGATTGCGTGCCGGTGCTCGCCACCGACCCGCTTTACATTCTCTACACCTCGGGCACGACCGGGGTGCCGAAAGGCGTCGTGCGCGACAATGGCGGGCATCTCGTCGCGCTGAAATGGTCGATGAAGAATCTCTACGGCGTCGAGCCGGGAGAGGTGTGGTGGTCGGCCTCCGATGTCGGCTGGGTGGTCGGGCATTCCTACATCGTTTACGCGCCGCTGTTTCATGGCTGCACCACGATCCTCTACGAGGGCAAGCCGGTCGGCACGCCGGACGCGGGCGCGTTCTGGCGCGTTATCGCCGAGCACGGGGCGGTGGCAATGTTCACCGCGCCCACCGCCTTCCGCGCGATCAAGAAGGAAGACCCAAACGCGAAGCTCCTTGCGCAATACGACATGTCGAAATTCCGCACGCTGTTTCTCGCCGGCGAGCGCGCCGATCCGGACACGGTGAAATGGGCGGAACAGACGCTGAAGGTGCCGATCGTCGATCACTGGTGGCAGACGGAAACCGGCTGGTGCATCGCCGGCAATCCGGTGGGGCTCGGGCTGTTGCCGGTGAAATACGGCTCGGCGACGGTGCCGATGCCGGGCTACCACATCGACATTCTCGACGAGGACGGAAAGACGCTGGCCGCCAACAAGACCGGCGCGATCGCGGTAAAGCTGCCGCTGCCGCCGGCCTGCTTCCCGACATTGTGGCAGCAGGACGAGCGCTTCAGGGAAAGCTATCTCAGCGCCTTCCCCGGCTATTACACGACCGCGGACGCGGGCTATATCGACGATGATGGCTACATCTATGTCATGGGCCGTACCGACGACATCATCAACGTCGCCGGCCATCGCCTCTCGACCGGCGGGATGGAGGAAGTGCTGTCCTCCCACAAGGACGTCGCCGAATGCGCGGTGATCGGCGTCAAGGATGATTTGAAGGGAGAAGTGCCCTGCGGCTTCATCGTGCTGAAGGCGGGCGTCAATCGCCCGCCGGAGGAGATCGAGAAGGAGATCGTCGCGTTGGTGCGCGAGAAGATCGGACCCGTAGCTGCCTTCAAGATCGCGATCACGGTGCCGCGCCTGCCCAAGACCCGTTCGGGAAAAATCCTGCGCGGCACGATGAAGAAGATCGCCGATCACGAACCCTTCAACATGCCTGCGACCATCGACGATCCGGCAATCCTGGATGAGATTGGCAGCGCGCTGAAGGGGAAGGGTGTGACGACATAAGCGCGGGTATTTCGGAAGAACAGCTTGACTACGCAACGCACAAAAAATTCTACAGAGACTAGCGTTTGCTGGCTGGCAACCCCTTCGAAGATTTGCCCGCATCTCGGGTTGCCGTGCCGTTATCAACTTCAGCAAGAATTTTTATTGCTGCGGCGGCCATAGACCGGGAGAGAATGTGAGCCTCACGATCGGCGGGCGAGGTCGCGGAAATATCCGACTGATCTACGTTTGGCGCCACAAGCTCTAACAGCTTGTTTCTTATCTGCGAATGCTGAACTTCGGCCGCGACTTACTCCGCCGCCACCAGCTTCGCTCTCGAATGATGGGCATACGTCTTCCACGTCGGCTTGTAGCTGTCGTCCGCCTGATTGCCCCACATCGCCCAATTCTTGCGAGTGCCGCGCGCGAACAGCTCCAGGAACGGCCCGGGGCTGCACGCCTCGATGATCTCGTATTGCTCGTCCGGCTTGCGCGAATGCTCGCGCTTGCGGGTGGCGAGGAAATTCACCTGACTGCGGCCCGGTGCAAGCGTGCGCGCGTTCTTGCCGCGCACGCCGAACAAAATCAGTTCGGTGACATTGCGGAAATAGAAGCCGACGCCGCGCCCGTCCGGCCCGCCGTCTTTCCTGATCTTGTGCCATACGATGTTGGATTTGTAAGTAAAGCCCCATGCCTGCATCACCGCCAGACCTTCCGGCAGCAGCGCGTTAGGACACCACAGATAAAGGTGCGAGGTCGGCGCAGAAATCTGCGCCACCGGCAGAGCCATAATTTCGTCGAGCTTCATGGTTGAGTAGCGCGACAGCCGTTTGTGCTCGGGCGCGACCTTGCCGGTCTTGTTGGTGAATTGCCACGGAGGGTCGGCGAGAATGGTGGCGAAGCGGCGCCTGCCTGCGAAGCGCAGCAAGTCCGCTGAGGCCAGCGATTCAATCTTCGACATAGCAGGCTTCTCGAATTCCAAAGACAACGACGGGGCAGCCGCCTCCGCTTCCGCCATCAAGCCGCGGCAGTAGCTTCGCCGTGTGGGTCGTGGAGTTACCAAAGCTCGGCCCCCGCCCCAGCTTGTTGAATATCTTTTGCAGCTCCGTGCAGCGCGTGATGATCACGCCCGCGTCGATGGCACGTAGATCGAACAGGAGACGAAAGTTGTTCAGGTCGCGGTCGAAAAAGGGATCCTTGTTGTTCCATTCGACTTCGAGCGCCACCCGGTTCTTGTAACAGTCCACCTTGTGTGTTGGAGTGATGAACTCGCTCTTGTCCACGACGATCTTTGTGTCGAATTTCTTCTCGGCCCAGCCCAGCTTGGTGAAATGGGAATCGAGCTTGCTGGCGATCAGACCCTTGGAGCCCCCAGGTTTTTGAATGTCGCTTCTGAGCAGGCGGAAGCCGTTCAGCACCGCAAGAATGTCGCTCCATTCCTGCGGATGTGCCGCCGACAGAATTGCCAGGCCATTGCGCCATTCATGCACCTCAAAGCGCTTCGCTATGTCTGCCGGGACGATGGAGTGATTCGTCATACCGCCATTCTCAGCGAACCCACGGCGGCCAAACATAGCGATTTTCGATGTTCTATGTTTGTTCCAGGCGCCTGTCAAAGTGTTCGATGGCGGCCCGCAGCCGTCCCGACGCCGATCCGGCCTGGAGAGCATCTTGACAATATTCCTATAGGATTATATACCTTGCGTTGTCCCGCTCGCCGAGGGCGTTTTCATGAGACGTCGTGAGGATGGAGCGGGATGCGGCGCCTGCGGGCGGGGCTCGTAACCCCGCACTCGGGCTGCTCCGGGGCCCCGCCCCACGGCCACTAGGAGCCGTGTGCGAGGAGCTCGCTGAACGGCTTGCGCGAAAGCGCAAGTACGCAAGCGCGGTCCGGAGCCGGTACCCGTACGGAGCGGGGAAAAGAGCCGCGATGGAGCGCCGCAAGGCGTGCGCCCGGCGAAACGGGCGCGCCGC
>DASZTD010000039.1:0-5580 GCA_035548355.1 Pseudorhodoplanes sp. | reverse complement strand
TCACCGCGCCGGCTGCTCGACCACGAGCCCGACGATCCGGCGCACCAGCGGCAGCACGACGAGCAGGGTCGGGAAGGCGACCAGCCACGACAGGAACCAGGCCATCGGCCAGGTCGAGAGAAATGCCGGGCTGATGCCGAGGCTCTTCATCGTCGATACCGCCGAGACGATCATCGACATGAAAATGGACAGCACGAGCGGCATCACGAAGGCGGCGTAGCGCGGCGGCAGCCGTCGCGGACCGAACGAAGAAAAAGTCATCGCAAGTTACTCCTTTGGTTGGTTTCGGTTGGGGTTTCAGAACTCGATCAGGCGCGCGGCCCAGCCGGCCGCATAGAGGCCGACGCCGAAAATCGCGTGAGTGATAAGGCTGCGCAGTCGCGCGGCATTGGGATTGGTTGTGCGGCGCGCGAACAGCCCGGCGCCCATGCCCGGCTGCATCAGGAGGAACGGGGCGGCGACGCTGCCGATCCCGACAATCAGCGCAGGAACGAGGGTTGGCTGACGCGCCCATTGCGGCCAGACCGCAAGCAAGATGGCCGCGAAGGCGATGCCGGTCAGGTAATGGGCGATCCAGCCGATCGGGCTTTCCCCCTCGATCGGCGCCGATTTCGAGATGGGATCGTGGAAAAACCGCCCTCGCGTCAAATACGCGAGCCAGCGGCCGACCAGGGCGTAATCCGGCATCGGTGCGCGGGTGAGCCGCGCCCGCGCCACCGACACAAGATCGAGAAACGCGGTCGCGCCCGCGCCGATCAGGACCGCATCGAAAATCGCGTCCAACATGTTTGCCTCCGCGCCTTTGCTTTCGCGCCAGCGGGTGGTACAACTTCAAGTTAACTTGAGGTCAAGCATGAAATTGCCCGATATTGCGGAGGTTGCGCGGCGCTCCGGCGTTCCGGCGTCGACGCTGCGGTTCTATGAGGAGAAGAAGCTCATCGAATCGGCGGGCCGGCATGGCTTGCGCCGCCTCTACGATCCCGCCGTGTTCGAGCGCCTCGCTTTGATCGCGCTCGGTCGGGCCTCCGGCTTCTCTCTTGAGGAGATCGCGCAGATGTTTTCGCCGGACGGCCGCGTGCGTATCGACCGGGGGATGCTTGCCGCGAAGGCCGACGAGTTGGACCGCACCATCCGCCGCATGGCGGCCATGCGCGACGGATTGCGGCACGCCGCCGTCTGCCGCGCGCCGAGCCATCTGGAATGCCCGACCTTCCGCAGGCTGCTCGCCGCCGCCGCCTCGGGCGCCATCCGCGCGCCGCAGAGCCGGACGCGCCGCGGGCGCCGCTGAATTGTCACGCCGCGGCCGACTTCGAAGCCGACACCACAAAGGGCGGCAGCGCCGCCCCGTGTCCGCTCGCGCGGTGCACGCGGTTCGTCGCGCCGTCTGCCGGTCAGAAATGCCAGTTCAGCCCGGCGCGCGCCATATGCACGTCGCGCTCGACCGCCGTCACCGGGACCGATGTCGCGATGATCGTGTAGGTCGTCGCCGTGCCGGGGAAGGTCGAATAGAGATATTCGAGCTTCAGCGAAAGCTGCGGCGCGACCATCGTCTCGACGCCGCCGCCCACGGTCCAACCCGCGCGCCAGTCCTCGCCGACCGTCGCGCCGCTGTCGCGTGTGGCGCGGATGTCGGCATAGGCGAGGCCGCCGGCCGCGTAGATCAGCGTGGATGGCATCACAAGGACACCGAGCCGCCCGCGCAGCGTGCCGAAGGCGCGCATCTCGGTGGTGCAGGCATGATCGCGCGCAGGCCCGCAAACCTGCTGGCCGATGAGATTGGACCAGGCGAGATCACTTTCGAGCCCGGCGACGAAGTTTCCCTGCTGCCAGTTGTAGCCCGCCGTTCCGCCGGCCAGCGCGCCGCTCTGGTCGAAATAGCCGAGCGAGACGCCGCTGACCTGGTTGGTCTGCGCGAACCGTCCCCAGGCGGCGCCGCCCTGGGCGCCGAGATAGAAGCCGGTCCATGACGGCGCGGCCGCCGGCGGAGCCTTCATCGGCAGATCGGCCGCCGCCGCCGCGCCTGTCCAGAATCCGGCGCACAGAACCGCTGCAATGATCTTGGTCTTATTCACGTTGCCCCCCGGCAGAATGTTCCAAAGAGTTCAAAAATGCGCGCCAGCCTAGCCGCGGAGAGGAAAAAAAATCTGTAGCATTTCCGTCACATCCCAAATGAATTCGTTTGATGGCGCTTGCGGCATTTCGACCGGGTGGACGGCCGGCCCGCGCCCTGCGCCCACGCGTCCGGCCCGGCGCGAGCCGCTCTGCTCGCCGTCCCGCAAGACGTGCTAATCAGAAGCCCGCCGCCCTGCGCGGCTTGTGCCTGTCGAGCCCAACGAGTGATCGAATGTCCGTCGCCGCCGGCCGTGAATTCCTCGCCATTCCAGGTCCCACCGTCATTCCCGAGGCCGTGCTCGCCGCGATGCAGCGACCGGCGATCGACATCTATTCCGGCCCGGCGGTGGCGCTGACCGATGGCCTGCTCGCCGACCTGAAGAAGATTTTCCGCACGCAGGGGCGCTGCTACATCTACGCCGCCAACGGCCACGGTGCGTGGGAGGCCGCGCTCACCAACGTGCTGTCGCGCGGCGACAGGGTGCTGGTGCTGGAAAGCGGGCGCTTCGCCATCGGCTGGGGCGAGGCGGCAAAGATGCTCGGGGCCGAGGTCGAGGTGCTACCGGGCGATTTCTGCCGCGCCGTGCGGCCGGAAGCGGTCGAGGCGCGGCTGCGGAAGGACTCCAAAAACGAGATCAAGGCGATCCTCGTGGCGCAGATAGACACCGCCTCGGGCGTGATCAACGACATCAAGGCGATCGGCGAGGCGATCCGCGCCGCCGGGCACGACGCGCTGCTGCTTGTCGATACCGTCGCCTCGCTCGGCTGCGTGCCGTTCGAGATGGACGGATGGGGCGTCGATCTCGCCATGGCCGGATCGCAGAAGGGGCTGATGACGCCGCCAGGTCTCGGCTTCACCGCGGCCGGGCCGCGCGCGCTCGCCGCGCACAAACGTGCGGGCATGCGCACGCCCTATTGGGACTGGACCTTCCGCGACGGCGAGGTGCATTACCACAAATATTGCGGCACGCCGCCGGAGCATCTGCTGTTCGGCTTGCGCGCCGCGCTCGATATGATCCTCGCCGAAGGACTGGAGGCGGTTTTCGCGCGCCATCGCCTGCTGGCGGAGGCGACGCGGCGGGCCGTGTCGGTGTGGGCGGAAGGGCAGGCGATCGGCTTCAACATCGCCGAGCCGGCCGAACGCTGCGACACCGTCACCGCCGTGGTCACGCGCGACTGTGCGAGCGTGCAGCCGCTCGTCGATTATTGCCGCGACAAGTGCGGCGTGGTTCTCGGCAAGGCGCTCGGCGCGTCGGAGGGCCGAGGCTTTCGCATCGCGCATATGGGCCATTGCAACGCGCCGATGATATTCGGCACGCTGAGCGCGGTGGAGATGGCGCTTTGCGCGCTCGGCCTGCCGCACGGGCGCAACGGCGCCGGCGCGGCGATCGAGTTCATGGCCAAGGCTGTGCCGGCCTAGGGGCGTTTTCTCAATGCCGGCGGGGGCGCGTCTTGCCGGCCGCCGTCGCCGCCGCCGGCGTGTCAAGGCGATCGCGACGGCCTTGGCCGCTTCCCTCGTCCGCGCCGAGCGACATGATCGCCGTGCCCATGGCGACGCTGCCGAAGGTGATGACGAGGCCGAAAGCCAGCATGCCGAGCGCGAGCACGCCCATCTCGTCTCTCAGCATGAGATCGCGCAGCCCGCCCGGATTGAGCAGGAGCAGGCCACCCAGCATCAGCGCCGCCGCGCCGATGCCACCGGCGAGATTGACGAGCAGCAGCCGGATCAACGGCTGGCGGAAAAGCGGGTTCACGCGCATCGCGGCTCTCCGCAGGGATCGGGAAGGTTCACGAGCATGTGGACCTTTCCGCGCCCCGAGGCAAGCCACGTTTCGGGCTGGGCGGGTTCCAGGCCGCGCCGTCCGCCATCGGGGGGCCATGATCGTCCGCGAAAAGACGCGGCCTGTTTGCGATCGATTAGGCTTCGACAGCCAAAATCCGTTTTCCGGAGGCCCCATGCGCCCGCTCGCCGCTTTTCTCCTCACGCTCGCTCTGACCGTGCCCGCCGCGGCGGCGCCCTGCGGCGGGGATTTCAACGCCTTCATCGCCAATTTCTCGCGCGAGGCGCAGGCGGCGGGCGTGTCCCGCGCCGTCATCGAGGAGGCTTTTGCCGGCATCACGCAGGATCCGGCGGTGCTGGCGTTCGACCGGCGCCAGCGCTCGACCTTCCGCAAGAGCTTCGAGGATTATGCGCGAACGCGCGTCACCGCTCCGCGCATCAAGCGCGCGAGCGCGATGATCGCGCGCCATGCCGCGACGCTCGCGCGCGTGGAGCAGCGATTCGGCGTGCCGAAGGAGATCGTGGTCGCGATCTGGACGCTGGAAACCGACAATGGCGGCGACCAGGGCAAGCTGCCGGTGATTCGCACGCTCGCCACTCTCGCGCATGATTGCCGCCGCTCCGAGCTGTTCCAGCGCGAACTGCTCGCCGCGCTGCAGATCGTGCAGCGCGGGGATCTGCCGCTGCGCGATCTCGTCGGCGCCTATGCCGGCGAGATTGGCCAGACGCAATTCCTGCCAAGCTCCTACATCAAGTATGGCGTGGATTTCGACGGCAATGGGCATGTCGATCTGCGCCATTCAGTGCCGGACGTGCTCGCCTCGACCGCGAATCTGCTCAAGACCAACGGCTGGAAGCCCGGGCCCTATGGCGAGGGCTCGGCGAATTTCGAGGCGATGCGCGAGTGGAACCGCTCGGAAGTCTATCGCAAGACGATCGCCTATTTCGCCGACCAGCTGAAAGGACAGTGAGCGGGCGCGCGGATTTCCTCCGCGTCCGTGATGCGCGCGTTAACGAAAAACTGGCGGCGGGACGAGCGCCTTAGCTGATGCCCGGCTGGCAGCGCCGCCATTCCTTCACCGGCGCATCTGCTCCGCCCTCCCGCGCATGCGCGAGATATTCGCCGAGCAGCGTGATCTCCACTTTCCGTCCTTCGCCGGCCTCGCCGGCCGGGATGACGTAGGAGAAGAAGTGGCGCGAATAATCGCCGCTGATGTCGTGCCCGCCCGGCGTGCGGATCGCGGGCCCGCGGATCGTCATGCGCCTGCCGTCGGCGCTGCACCAGTCGCCGTCGATGGCGTCGGCGCGGGCCGGTGCGGCAAGCATAAAGAGCGAAACGGCGCTCGCCGCGGTGAGCAGGCAACGGGAGATCATGAGGCGCGCTCCTTGTGGATTGTCGCGCCGCCGGTG
The DNA here is from genome assembly GCA_035548355.1 of Pseudorhodoplanes sp. Lineage (GTDB taxonomy): Bacteria > Pseudomonadota > Alphaproteobacteria > Rhizobiales > Xanthobacteraceae > Pseudorhodoplanes. The sequence goes on along the minus strand of DASZTD010000039.1, from coordinate 278 downwards.
CGGCCTGTCCAGCGCATGCGCGGCGCGCCTTCCCCCGACGCGGGCCTTCATCCTTCGAGCCGCGCGGCTTCGCCGCGCTCCTCAGGATGAGGATCGGCAGAAGGCTTCGCCGGCATTATCAGGATGAGGATCGGCAGGGATGGCTGGCCGTGGCTCTTTCCCGCCGGCCGGTCGCGCGGGGCTTGACGTTCCCAGCCCACAGGGATATATTCCTAACACCTCACTCGGCCGAGGGCGTCTTCCGGAAGACGGGCCGAAGACGGAGTGGGGGGCGGCGC
>DASZTD010000038.1:0-65894 GCA_035548355.1 Pseudorhodoplanes sp. | reverse complement strand
GGCTCGGCGGCACGCGCGGCGCGCCCGAGCTCGGCGCCGCCCCGCTGGCGCCGCAGGCTGCCGAACAGACCCCGCGGCGGTTCGATGATGGCCACGTCGCCTGACCACGTGGCCTAAATCACCTGCCTAAGTCACGTCGCCTCATCAGATGGCCTGATCCGGACGGCCTGAACCCCGGTAGCCCGTGTCATCGACCCGCGCCGGGACTGCCCGCCCTTCCGCGACGGCGACGGCTTCCTACATAAGGTCATCCCATCATCCTGAAAGCCGCCGATGCTCGACACAACGCTTGTACGCCAGCTCGAATCCGCCGCCACGGCGCCGGATGACGGTGCCCTGCTGGACGCCTATTCGCAGGCCGTCTCGGCCGTCGCCGACAAAGTCGGCCCGGCGGTGGTGCGGGTCGACAGCCGCGGGATGGGCGGCGGTCAGCCGCGCGGCGGGACCGGCTCCGGCGTGTTCATTTCACCCGACGGCCTCGTGCTCACCAACGCCCACGTCGTCAATGGCGCGCGTGAACTACGCCTCGCCGACGTCGAGGGCCACACCACGGACGCCCGTGTTCTCGGCATCGATCCCGATACCGACCTTGCCTTGCTGCGCGCGGACGCGCCGCGCCATTTCCCGTTCGCGCCGCTCGGCGATTCCAAGGCGCTCAAGCGCGGCCAACTGGCGATCGCGATCGGCAACCCGCTCGGCTTTGAATCGACCGTCACCGCCGGGGTGATTTCGGCGCTCGGCCGGTCGTTGCGCGCCACCACGGGGCGCATGATCGAAGACGTGATCCAGACCGATGCCGCGCTTAATCCCGGCAATTCCGGCGGTCCGCTGGTTTCCTCGCGCGGCGAGGTGATCGGCATCAATACCGCCGTGATCATGGGCGCGCAGGGCATCTGCTTTGCGGTGGCGAGCAATACCGCGCAATTCGTGGTGAGCGAGATCGTCCGCCATGGCCGCGTGCGGCGCGCCTTCATTGGCGTCGGCGCGCAGACCGTCGCGGTGCCGCGCCGTCACGCGCGCGAGGCAGGCATCGGCAACGAGTTCGGGGCGATACTGATCTCGACCGAGCCGGACGGGCCGGCTTCGCGCGCCGGTCTGCTCACCGGCGATATCGTGGTGCGGATGGACGGTATCGAGGTCGCCGGCGTCGACGACCTCGTGCGCGTGCTGGGCGGCGAACGCATCGGCCAGAGCGTCACGGTCGATGCGCTCCGCCGCGGCAAGCTCAAGACCTTCGCCCTGCGGCCGGTCGAGCGGCGCGCGGCCGCGAAATAGGCAGCGGCGCCGAACCTTCCGCCGCGCCCGGCGTTGCGCCTGAGGGGCCCCCGCGGACAAGGGAGGCGGACATGGCCCGGGATCTCGTCCCTCTCAAGAAGCCTGCATCGGGCCCGCTTCATCCGCTGATCTATGCGGGCATCGCCGCGCTGTTGCTGCTGTTCGTCGTGTCGGCCTTCGATTTCGCCGACGGCGGCTATGCCGACTATATCCTCGCCGCGGTCACCGGATTCTTCATCGTCGCGATGACCATTCCGTTTGTGTCGTGGCGGGTCTGGCGCAGGCATGGCGGTGCGACGACGGGCGGCCGGAGCGAAGGTCTGCGCGACTGGACGGCGGGCGAATGCGACGTATGGCAGTCGCGGTTGCGCGGCCGGGAGGCCGCCATTCAGACCTTGCTGCCGATCTCGGCGGTCGCCTTCGGACTGACGGCGATCGGAATCGTCATGCTGCTGATCGAGTACGATGCGTTATAGACTTATAGAAGCCGCAAGCGCCTCAGCGCAGCGCCGCCGCGATATTGCCGCCGTCCACCGTGGCGATCGCGCCGGTGGTCTTCAGCGCCAGCGCCTGCGCGAGGAAGGCCTGTGCCACGTCCTCGGCGGTGACCTCGCGCCTCAGCAGGTTGCCCGACATGTAGTCCTTTTCCGACACGCCGCGCGCGCGGGCGCGCCGGGCGATGAGATCGCCGGTCAGAAGCCCAGACCGGATGCGGTCGGCATTCACGCCGTTCGAGCGGATGCCCTCGGCGCCGTAATCGACCGCGTATTGGCGCACGAGCGCGAGGGTGGCGGCTTTCGGCAGGCCGTAGGGGCCGAAATCCGGCCCCGGATTGACCGCCTGCTTGGAGACGTTGAACAGCAGGCAGCCGCCCGTTCCCTGCGCCAGCATGATCCTCGTCGCGGCCTGCGCCACGCGCTGATGGGCGAAGAAATTCAACTCGAAGCTCTTTCGCAGGATCTCGTCGCTGACCTCACCGATGCGGCCCTGCCAGGCCGCACCCGCATTGGACACGAGAATGTCCACGCCGCCGAAATGCAGCACCACGCGCTCGAATGCCGCGCGAACCGAATCCGGATCAGTGACGTCGCAGGTCACGGCGAGACCGCGCGTCGCCTTCGCCTGCCGCGCGACCGCCTCCCGATCCAGATCGAGCAGGGCCGTTTCCGCGCCCGCCGCGGCGAAAGCCCTCGCGGTCGCGGCACCGATCGCTCCGCCCGCGCCGGTGATCACCGCGACTTGGCCGGCGAGCGGCAAATCTTTCGCGCTGCCGAGCTTGGCCTGTTCGAGCGACCAGTATTCCATGTCGAACATGTCGTCCTCGCCGATCGGCCGAAAGCGGCCGATCGCCTCGGCGTCGCCGATCGTCTCGACCGCCGCCGCCGCCAGATCGGCGGCGATGGCGGCGTCCTTCTTGCTGCGACCGAGACCGAACAGGCCGAGCCCCGGCACGAGCGCCACGCGAGGCAGGGGATCGAGCATTCTTTTCGTTCCGCCCACGCGCGCGTTCTGGCGTTCGAAATAGGTGCGGTAATTGTCGATGAAGGCGCGCGCGGCGGCGCGGATGCCGGCGGCTAGATCGCTGTCCCGCGCGGCATCGGGGGCGGGCAGGACGAGCGGCCAGTTCTTCGTGCGGATGGTGTGATCGGGCGTCACCACGCCTGCGCAGGCATAGCGCGCCACGTCCGCGCCGTTGACGAAATCGAGGATCGCCGGGCCGGTACGGAAATCGAGGATCATTCGCCGCCACGCGCCTTCGACTCCGTCGTCCTTCAGCGCGCAGGCGCCGCGCAGAATCGGCGCGACCGCCGAGAGCGGCGCGATCGCCTGCGGAAGCTGCGCGGCGACGAAAACAGCCTTGCGATTCCTGCGAATGCGCTCTTCCGCGCGCGTGACGAGCTCAATCGTTCGCTCGTAGGACTCGCGCGCGTCAGCGCCGAAGGTAAACAGGCCATGCTTGTCGAGCACCAGCCCCTCGACTTTCGGGTTGCGGTCGAAGACGTCGGCTGCGGCCTTGGCGAGAGCGAAGCCCGGCATGACGTAGGGCACGAAACCGACGCGGCCGCCATAGACCTCCTCGCACAGGTCGCGGCTGTTCTCCTGATCGACGAGGCTCAGTACCGCCGTCGCGTGCGTGTGATCGACGACCGCGTGCGGCAGGAAGGCATGCAGCAGCGTTTCGACCGAAGGGTTGGGCGAGGCCGGGTCGATCAGGTTGGCGCGCTGCAGGCGCACCATGTCCTCGTCGCTGAGCGATTGGCGCGCGCGCAATTTCCGCAGCGGCGCGAGTCGCACCGCCGGCAGCCCTGACGGCTCGATGGTTGCCATGTCGCAGCCCGATCCCTTGACGCAGAGCACGTCGGCATCCTCGCCGAGCAAATCGCGCATGCGCGTCTTGAGCGAGGTGTTGCCGCCTCCATGCAGCACGAGCCGGGGATCGGCGCCGAGCAGGCGCGTGGAATAGACGCGCAGCGCCAGATCGCGCGAGACGCCCGCGGGCGCATAAGCGGCGACCATCGCTTCGGCGTCGCGATCGCTCCACGCGCTTTTCATGACAAATCTCCCGCCGCGCCCAAGGTGTCGGGGCGCGGCGGAATCGTCAACTCAGCGCCGTCTCGACCACCAGCCGATGCGCCGCGGCTGGTTTTCGGCGGGTTGCTCGGCGGCGGCGCCGTCCGTCTCCGGAGCGGTCAGCGGCGGTTCGGCAGGAGGTTCCGGCGGCGCGGAAGGCTCCTCCGGCTGCGAATAGAGAGGGGCGGCTTCGCGGATGGTCGAGCGCCGGCGCGGCTTCTCGCTTTCGCCGGGATCGGCCGCCGCGTGCGGTTCTTCGCGTGGCGGCAAGGGCTCCTCGCGCGGCATGTCGACCGCGAAATGCTGCGGCTCGCGTTCCTCGGCGGGCTCCGCCGATTGCGGCTCCGTGCCGGACGCCTCGTGGCCGAATTCGCCGTTCGGCTCGCGATGCCGCCGGTTGCGCCGTCCGCCGCGGCGTCCGCGCCGGCGCCTGCGGCGTTCGCCGTTGCTTTCGCCCTCGCGCGGGGCGCCGAAATGCTGCTCCTCGCCGCCTTCGGGCGCGGCTTGGCCGAAATCGCCCTCCGGCCCTTCGTCCGTTTCGTCATGCGCCTGGTAGGCGGCGGAGGCCTCCTCGCGCGCCGGCCGGCCTTCGCCGCGTTCTTCGCCGCGCCGTCCGCGCCCGCCGCGGCCGCGGCGCCCGCGCCGCCGGCGGCGTCCTTCGCGCTCCTCCTGCGACTGGTCCTCGGAGGCATCCGCCTCCGCCTCGGCGCCTTCCTCGCCGGCCTCGTCCTCCTCATAGTCGATCTGCTCGACGGCGGCGGCAAGCTCCTGCTCCTCCTCCTCGCGGGCCGGCGGGGGCGAGGATTGCATCAGCGCGCGCGCCTGCTCGATCGACATCACCTGCTCGCCGCGGTCGATAGTGAAGGGCGGCTGGCCGGTCATCGTCGCGTCGGCATTGATCGCGATCAGGATGCGGAAACGTTCCTCCAGCGCGCGCAGGTGCGCGCGCTTGTGGTTGAGCACATAGAGCGCGACATCGGAGCGCGTGCGCACGATCAGGTTATGCGTCGCGCCCTTGACCAGCAGATCCTCGAGCGAGCGCAGCAATTGCAGCGCCACCGACGAGACCGAGCGCACATGCCCGGTGCCGCCGCAATGCGGGCAGATTTCGGTCGAGCTTTCCAACACCGAGCTGCGGATGCGCTGGCGCGACATTTCCAACAGTCCGAAATGGGAGATGCGCCCGACCTGGATGCGCGCGCGGTCGCTCTTGAGCGATTCCTTAAGCTTGCGCTCGACCGCGCGGTTGTTGCGGTTCTCGTCCATGTCGATGAAGTCGATGACGATCAACCCCGCAAGGTCGCGCAATCTGAGCTGCCGGGCGATCTCGGCGGCCGCCTCGGTGTTGGTCTTGAGCGCGGTGTCCTCGATATTGTGCTCGCGCGTCGCGCGGCCCGAGTTCACGTCGATGGCGACCAGGGCCTCCGCCTGATTGATGACGATATAGCCGCCGGACTTGAGCTGCACGGTCGGCGAGAACATGGCGTCGAGCTGCGACTCGATCCCGTAGCGGGTGAAGATCGGCTGCTGATCGCGATAGAGTTTCACGTTCCTGACGTGGCTCGGCATCAGCATGCCCATGAAATCGCGGGCCTCGCGATAGGCGTGCTCGCCCTCGACGACGATCTCGTCGATGTCCTTGTGATAGAGATCGCGGATCGACCGCTTGATCAGCGATCCTTCCTCGTAAACGAGGGTGGGGGCGGTCGCCTTCAGCGTGAAGTCGCGCACCGTCTCCCACAGCCGCAGCAGATATTCGAAATCGCGCACGATCTCCGTCTTTGTGCGGCTCGCTCCCGCGGTGCGCAGGATCACGCCCATGCCTTCCGGCACTTCGAGTTCGCCGGCGATCTCCTTCAGCCGCGCGCGATCCTCGGCATTGGTGATTTTGCGGCTGATGCCGCCGCCACGGGCGGTGTTGGGCATCAGCACCGAGTAGCGGCCGGCCAGCGAGAGATAGGTGGTGAGCGCGGCGCCCTTGCTGCCGCGTTCCTCCTTGACGACCTGCACCAGCATGACCTGCCGGCGCTTGATCACTTCCTGGATCTTGTATTGGCGCCGGCGCGGGCGGCGGACACGCTCCTGCGGCTCCTCCATCGAGTCGTCGCCGCCGATCGATTCGACGATGTCCTCCTCCACATGCTCGTCGCCGTTATCCTCGCCGTTGCGCTCGTCGGCCTGGCGGTCGTCGGCGGCGCCTTCCGGCGGCGCGAGCGGGGCCTCGCCGCCGGCGGCCGCATGCTCAAACTCGCCGGTGGCATGCAGCGTATCCTCGGCGAGCGGCTGATCGGCGGGCACGTCGCCGCCGGCGTGATGGGCGTCCTCGGCGGGCGGGGACCTGTCCTCGTGATGGGAGGGCGCTTCGGCTTGGGCGTGATCGGCGGCCGGGAATTCCTCGCCCTGCGGATAGGGCGCGTCGCTCTCCGGATACGGCGCCTCGAAGGCGTGATCCCCGGCGGGGCCGGCCTCGCCGGCGCCGATGTCCCCGCCGTCCGCCGGCGCTTCGCTGCGGATTTCCTCGCGGTGACGCCCGGCGGCGCGGCTGCGATGCCGCTGACGGCGGCCGCGCGGCTCGTCCTCGTCGTCCTCGTCGCGGTGGGCGCGGCTTTCTTCCTCGATCAGCGCCTGACGGTCGGCGATCGGGATTTGATAATAGTCGGGATGGATTTCCGAGAAGGCGAGGAAGCCGTGCCGGTTTCCGCCGTAATCGACGAAGGCCGCCTGCAGCGACGGCTCTACGCGCGTGACCTTGGCAAGATAGATGTTGCCGCGCAGCTGCTTGCGCGACGCGGATTCAAAATCGAATTCCTCGACGCGGTTGCCGTGCATGACCACGACCCGGGTCTCCTCCGGGTGGGCGGCGTCGATGAGCATTTTGTTGGCCATTGAAAGATCTCTTGCGGGCGGCCGCTCAGGCACTCGCGTTCGCCCGCGCGCGTCATGCGCGGCGGCGGCGAGGCGGGCCGCTGTGATGTGAGGAAGGGGCGGGGGTGACCGGAGGCGAAGCGGTCCGCCGGCACGCGCATGGGCCGCGGAAATCCGCGACCGCGATGGCCGGCTGGGACTGAAACGTGCGCCTCAATCATCAAAACCAAAACCCGCAGCGAAGGCGGCCGCAAAGGACCGCGAAGTCTGTCGTCGCCGAACGGTTCATCCGCGCGCGGCAAGGAAAGCCGCCTTTCGCGCCTCGCGAATTGGAGCGCAGCGCTTGTCCGGTCGCCCTGCCGACCACGAGGGTCCAGGCGCCTCGGCCATCCTGACCTGCTTCCGCCGCCTGCATCGTGGCAGGGGGCCGGAAGCCGGTCCCTTCACCCTCCGTTCCGCTCCTTCCAGACCTCGTTTGGGAGCGATCATCTCGGCGGGCGTGCCGGTGGGCCTGAAAGCAGCACAGCCGGAACACGAAAAACCATCAGCGGGTCTAGTCTTATGCGCCGGGGGCACGGATAGCAAGGGAACTATCGCCGGCCCCGTTTTCCGGCTTAACTAGCGATTCACCCTCGCGATTTAATGGGGTAATCAACGGGCGGGAGGTCGAATCGTGACCAGCCGCTGGGCAATCCTGGCTATTTTCGCCGCTGGCGTGCTGACGGTTCCGGTCGCGGATTCCGGTTGCGCCCGCGCGGCCGACGACCTGCCCTTCGCCACCGACATGCGGATCGCCGGCGACAACAGCCAGACCCGCTTCGTCATGGACGTCTCGCGCAAGATCGAGCTGCGCGCCTTCACGCTCGCCGACCCCTACCGGGTGGTAGTGGACATTCCCCAGGTCGCCTTCCAGGTTCCGCCGCGGCTCGGCGAGAAGGGACGCGGCCTGATCAAGGCCTTCCGGTTCGGACTCGTCATGGCGGGGGGCTCACGCATCGTCCTCGACGTGGCGCGGCCGGTGAAGGTGGAGAAGGCCTTCGTGCTCGATGCCGCCAGGGGACAGCCGGCGCGGCTCGTGCTCGACCTCGCGGCGATCGACCGCGATACCTTCATGCGCAATCTGAGCCTCGAGGACAGGGGACGGCCGCCGGCCTTGCTCGCCTCGGTTCCGCCGGCCTCCGCCGCGACCGGCGATCCGCGCCCGATCGTGGTGATCGATCCCGGTCATGGCGGTATCGACACCGGCACCAAGTCAGCCGCCGGCGACGAGGAGAAGTCGGTCGTTCTCGATATCGGGCTGATGCTGCGCGACGCGATCGAGCGGACCGGCAAATACCGGGTGGTGATGACGCGCACCGACGATACCTTCGTGCCGCTCGCCGACCGCGTACGCTTCGCGCGCGAGCGGCAGGGCGCGCTTTTCCTGTCGATCCATGCCGACGCGCTGCCCCGGCGCGAGGGCGACGCGCAAGGGGCGACGGTTTACACGCTCTCGGAGCGCGCCTCCGACGCCGAGGCGGCGCGCCTCGCCGAGACTGAGAACAAGGCCGACGTGATTGCGGGCCTCGATCTTGCCAACGAGACGGGGGATGTCGCCGACATCCTCGTCGATCTCGCCCAGCGCGAGACCAAGAATTTCTCGCACCAGTTCGCGCGCCGCCTCGTCGGGGAACTGAAGGGGGCCGTGCGGCTGCACCAGTCGCCAATGAAATCGGCCGGTTTCAGGGTACTGAAGGCGCCCGATGTTCCCTCGGTGCTGCTGGAACTCGGCTATATGTCGAACCACGATGACCTCAAACTGCTCAAGTCCGAGGCTTGGCGCGCGAAAACCGTGGATACCATCGCGCGCGCTATCGACCTCTTCTTCAGCACGCGGAAACTGGCTGGCGCGGGAGCCGCGCAACCATGACCGGCCTTGCGCGGGGAGCCTCAGTTTGACCATAAAAGCAGGCGAGCAGGTGGGTGCAGAGGCCGGGTGCGCCACGCCGGACCGCAAGACGCCTAGTCCTGAGACATTGGCGCGGGGCCGCGGCCGGCCACGCGGGATCGCCGGGAACCCATGAGACTTTTGCTGCGCTTCTTCGGTTTCCTGTTCGCAGCGGGAACGATCCTGTTCCTGGTCGGCGTCGCGGGCGTCGCCGGGATGATGTGGCATTACTCCAAGGACCTGCCGGATTATTCGCAGCTTCAGGACTATGAGCCGCCGGTGATGACCCGCGTGCACGCCGCCGACGGCTCGCTGCTCGCCGAATATGCCAAGGAGCGCAGGCTCTATCTGCCGATCCAGGCAATCCCGAAGCTCGTCACCAACGCCTTCATCGCCGCCGAGGACAAGAACTTTTACGAACACGGCGGCCTCGACTTCGTCGGCATCGCCCGCGCCGGCCTTCTCTACCTGCAGAATCTCGGCTCGAGCCGCCGCCCGCAGGGCGCCTCCACCATCACCCAGCAGGTCGCCAAGAACTTCCTGCTGACCAACGAGGTCTCGTTCACCCGCAAGATCAAGGAGGCGCTGCTCGCGCTGAAAATCGAGCGCACCTATTCCAAGGACAAGATCCTCGAACTTTACTTGAATGAAATCTATCTCGGCTTCGGCGCCTATGGCGTCGCGGCGGCGTCGCTGCTCTATTTCGACAAGTCGGTGCACGAGCTGAACATCGAGGAGGCGGCCTACCTCGCCGCGCTTCCGAAGGCGCCGTCGAGCCTGCATCCCTTCCGCCAGCGCGAGCGCGCGGTGGAGCGGCGGAACTATGTCATCGACCGCATGAAGGACGACGGCTACATCACCGCCGCGCAGGCGGAGGCGGCCAAGAAGGCTCCGCTCGCCGTCACCCAGCGCCCGCAAGGCGCGCATATCTTCGCGGCCGAATATTTCGCCGAGGAAGTACGGCGCGAGATCTATGAAAAATACGGGGAGAAGAAACTCTACGAGGGCGGACTTTCGATCCGCACCACGCTCGATCCCAAGCTGCAGGTCGCCGCGCGCAAGGCGCTCGCCGACGGTCTCGTCAAGTTTGACGAGAATGAGGGCTATCGCGGCGCCATCGCCAAGATCGACGTCAGCGGCGACTGGGGCGTGAAACTCGCCGAGCAGAAGGCGCTGAACGACATCGCGCCGTGGCGGCTCGCGGTGGTGCTGGAAACCTCCGACCAGTCCGCGCGCATCGGCTTCCAGCCGCCGCGCGATCCGGGCGGCGCCGTCGCCAAGGAGCGGCAGGTCGGCATCATTCCGTTCGACGGCGTGAAATGGGCGAAGGCGGCGAGCGGGCCGGCCAAGGGCAGGGCGCCGACCAAGGTGTCGCAGGTGCTCGAGCCGGGAGACGTGATCTATGTCGATCCGCTCACCGGCAAGGACGGCAGCGTGATCGAGGGCCAGTTCCGGCTGCGCCAGGTTCCCGAAGTCTCCGGCGCGATCGTGGCGATGGACCCGAATACCGGCCGCGTGCTGGCGCTGGTCGGCGGCTTCTCCTACGACCAGAGCCAGTTCAACCGCGCCACGCAGGCCCTGCGCCAGCCCGGTTCGTCGTTCAAGCCGTTCGTGTACGCCACCGCGCTCGATAACGGCTATACCCCGTCCTCGCTCGTGCTCGACGCCCCGGTCGAGATCGACCAGGGCCCGGGCCTCGGCGTGTGGCGGCCGGAAAACTATTCGGTCGGCAAATATGCCGGTCCGGCGACGCTTCGCTTCGGCATCGAGCAATCCCGCAACACCATGACCGTGCGGCTCGCGCAGGACATCGGCATGCCGCTGATCGCCGAATACGCCAAACGCTTCGGCGTGTATGACGACCTGCCGCCCTATCTTTCCTTCGCGCTCGGCGCCGGCGAGACGACGGTGTTGCGCATGGTCACCGCCTATTCGATGTTCGACAATGGCGGGCGCCGCATCAAGCCGACGCTGATCGACCGCATCCAGGATCGCTACGGCCACACCATCTACAAGCACGACCAGCGCGAATGCCGCGGCTGCGATGCCGGAAAATGGGCGGGCCAGCCCGAGCCGACGCTGATCGACCGGCGCGAGCAGGTGATCGACCCGATGACCGCCTATCAGATCACCTCGATCATGGAAGGCGTCGTGCAGCGCGGCACCGCGACCGTGGTGCGCGAAGTCGGCAAGCCGATCGCCGGCAAGACCGGCACCACCAACGACGAGAAGGACGCCTGGTTCGTCGGCTATTCGCCGGACCTCGCCGTCGGCTGCTATGTCGGCTTCGACAAGCCGCGCCATCTCGGCCGCGGCGCGACGGGCGGCCATATCGCCGCGCCGATCGTGAAGGATTTCCTCAAGGTGGCGCTGGCCGACAAGCCGGCCGTGCCATTCCGCGTGCCGGCGGGGATCAAGCTCATTCGTGTCGATGCCAAGACCGGATTGCGCGCCGGACCCGACAGCAGCGGCCGGGTCATTCTCGAGGCGTTCAAGCCCGGCACCGCGCCGCCGGACAGCGGCTCGGTGATCGGCTTCACCGACAGCGAGGGCAACCCGATCGGTCCCGGCGCCGACGCCGGCTATCGCGGCGGCATTCCCGGGGAATCCGACCGCGCCATCCGGGCGGGCACCGGCGGGCTCTATTGAAAGCGGCGCGCGCCCGCGCCTAACCCTTTCGTTTCGCCTTCCAGGCCTCGAATTCCTTGAGCGTTTCGGGATCGGTCGGCGGGTAGAGACCGAAGATTCCGGCGCCGCCCCTGACCTTTTCGATCACGAAGTCCTCGAACACGGTCTGGTCGGCGGCCTCGTGCGCGACCGTTTCGGCAAGGTGCGCGGGGATCACCACCACGCCTTCGCCGTCGCCGACGACGATGTCGCCCGGATAGACCGGTACGCCGCCGCAGCCGATCGGCACGTTGATGTCGGTGGCGTGGTGCCTGATGAGGTTGGTCGGGGCAGAGGGGCCGCGGCAATAGGAGGGGAAGGGCAGTTCGGCGATCTCCATGGAATCGCGCAGGCCGCCGTCGGTGACGAGGCCAGCCGCCCCGCGCTTCATCATGCGCGTGACGAGGATTCCGCCGGCGGACGCCACGCTCGCGTCACCGCGGCAGTCCATCACCAGAACCGCGCCGGGCGGCACTTCCTCCACCGCCTTGCGCTGCGGATGCGAGCGGTCCTTGAATACGTCGAGCCCATCGAGATCCTCGCGCGCGGGGATGTAGCGCAGCGTATAGGCCTCGCCGACAAGCGGGGGCATCTTGCGGCTGAGCGGCTGCACGCCTTGGATGAAGACGTTGCGGAATCCGTGCTTGAGCATCACCGTGGTCAGCGTGGCGGTCGAGACATGCCGCAATTTCTCGCGTGCGGCATCGCTCAGCTTGGCAGGCATTTCCGATCCCCCTGGTCATTCCGATGCGGACAGTTGCGCAGAAGACGTAGTCTCGCTAAATGCGACCTGATTCAACACCAATTTTTGGAGCGCAGTCCCGCGCTCCGGACAAAGGGCGTCATGCGCGCGGAAACCCAGGCGATGGTCGAGGACATCAAGCGGTCGGTCGGGCTGCTGAGGAGGCATCTTTGACTTCGACGTCGCCAATGCCCGCCTTGCCGAACTGAACAAGCAGGCCGAGGACCCGGCCCTCTGGAACGATACCGGCCGCGCCCAGAAGGTGATGCAGGAGCGCACTGCGCTCGAGGACCAGATCAAATCCATCGGCCGCATCGAGCAGGAGCTGGAGGACCAGCTCACGTTGATCGAGCTTGGCGAGGCGGAGAAGGATCAAGCGGTCGTCGCCGAGGCGGAATCGGCGCTGAAGAAGCTGCAGGGCGAGGCGCAGCGGCGCGAACTTGAGGCGCTGCTCTCGGGCGAGGCCGACGCCAACGACACCTATCTCGAGGTCCATGCCGGCGCCGGCGGCACCGAGAGCCAGGATTGGGCCTCGATGCTGCTGCGCATGTATATGCGCTGGGCGGAGGCGCACGGCTACAAGGTCGAGGTGCTGGAGGAGACCGAAGGCGAAGGCGCCGGGATCAAGTCGGCGACCATCCTGGTCAAGGGCCACAACGCCTATGGCTGGCTGAAAACCGAGCGCGGCGTGCACCGCCTCGTGCGCATCTCGCCGTTCGACTCGAACGCGCGGCGGCACACCTCGTTTTCAAGCGTCGATGTCTATCCGGTGATCGACGACAGGATCAACGTGGACATCAAGGAATCGGATGTGCGCGTCGATACGCTCCGCGCGAGCGGGGCGGGCGGCCAGCACGTCAACAAGACCGAAAGCGCCATCCGCCTGACACACATGCCGACAGGCATCGTCGTCTATTGCCAGACCGATCGCTCGCAGCACCGCAACCGGGCGATGGCCTGGGACATCCTGCGCGCGCGCCTTTACGACCTCGAGCTGAAAAAGCGCGAGGAGAAGGCCGCAGCCGAACAGGCGGCCAAAACGGACATTGCCTGGGGGCATCAGATCCGCTCCTACGTGCTGCAGCCCTACCAGATGGTGAAAGATCTGCGCACCGGCGTGTCCACCTCCAACACGGCCGCCGTGCTCGACGGCGATCTCGACCAGTTCATGGGCGCGGTGCTCGCGCAGAAGGCCTTCGGCACCGGCCCGCTGGAGGTCGAGGACGTGGAATAGCCGGGCGGCGGTGCCGCCCGGCCTTCGCGCTATCGCCGGTTCTTGTCGAGCCAGCCCTTCATCCAGGCGATCTCGTCTTCCTGCGCCTTGATGATGCCCTCGGCCAGTTTCTTGACTTCCGGGTCTTTGCCGAAGGCGATCACGATCCTCGCCATGTCGATCGCGCCCTGGTGGTGGGGGATCATGCCCCTGACGAAGTCCACGTCAGCATCGCCGCTGAAGGCGATGTCCATCGCCTCGTGCATCTTGGCATTGACGCCGCGATAGGCGAGCGTCGCCGGGCTGTCGTCACCTCTGGCCGCGCCCGCTCCGGCGCCGCGATGCATGCCGCCGCCCTGCATGCCGCCGTGCATGCCCTGCGCCATATGCCGCATCATGCCCATAGGCGGCATCGGCCCTTCCACGTCGTCCATCGCCGCATAGGCAAGGCCTCCCGCGAAGGCGATGGCGAGCACGGTGCCTGTGACTGTCCAAAATCTTCTCATGTCCGTTTTCCTGAATCGTGCGGTCGCGCGCGAAGGCGCACCGATCCGCGTGAACCAAAGGATGAAAGCGCGATTCAGACGGAGGTCCGCGGAGGCGGGTCGAGCAGGCGCGGATCCGCCGAGATCAGCGGCGGAAAGCCGTATCGTCCCATGACAACGCCCGACACGCAAACCATGTCGGCGAACACGACCGGGGCGACAGCCGCCACATTGGCGAGCGGGCAGCCGGGCATCGTGCCGGGCGTGCCATGCTCGTGTCCGGGATTGTGGACCGGAGCGGCGGGCCCGGAGTCGGGCGCTGCCTGCGCCAGATGCTCCTCATGATGCCGGTGCGGCGACAGATGCGCGGCATTGTGGCCGGCGGCGGCGATCATCGAGGCGCCATGCGACAGCCCCGTCGCCATGATCACGGCGAGCAGGAGACGCAGGAGGCGGCGGGAGCGGGGCGCGAAGCGCATGCCCCGATTGTACAGGATCAATTGTGTCCGCGCTGGGGCCGCGCCGCCGGCGACGCTCAGTTGATATTGCCGAGCCGCAGGCCGGCGCGGAGGAATTTCTCCGGATTGACGGCCTCGCCGTCGACTCGCGTCTCGTAGTGCAGATGCGGGCCGGTCGATCGCCCGGTCGAGCCGATCCGCCCGATGACCTGGCCGATCTTCACCTTCTGTCCGACCACCACGTCGATCTGGGACAGGTGTCCGTAGCGCGTCGCGAGGTCGTTGCCGTGATCGATCTCCACCATCTTGCCGTAGCCGCCGCTCCATCCGGCGACGGTCACCGTGCCGGTGGCGGTGGCGCGAACCGGGTCGCCGGCATCCCCGCGCATGTCCACACCGGTATGGATCGCCGGACCCTTCATGAACGGATCCATGCGCATGCCGAAAGGTGAGCTCATGTCGATCTCGCCGAACACCGGCTTGCGCACCGGCACGGCAGCGAGGGTGTTGCTCAGCTTGTCGACCTGCGCGCGCGCGGCGTTGATGCGATAGATCTGCTTGTCGAAGGCATTGCCGTCGATGTTGGCGGGGACATAGGGACCGCCGATCGAACCTGTGGTCAGCGGCGTCGTGGCCTTGCCGGGATTGAGGCCGAGATCGGTCAGCACGGCGCGCATGCGCCGCGCCTTGGAATCGTAATTCTCCTCGATGGAATTCAGCGCCTGGATTTGCCTGAGCGCCACGCGGTCGAGCGATTCTGACAGGCGCGCCAACGTGCCTTCGAGGCCGCCTTTCATGCGGCGGACTGCCTTGGCCGTGTCGGCGGGGGGAAGCGGGCGCGATTCGAGACGCGCTTCGCGATCGGGCGGTGCCGAAAAGATTACCGTGTCGTTGATCGGCGAGGGCTTGGGCGGGTGCGCCGCATCCGCGGGCGCTGCCCCTCGTGACTTGATCGAGCCGGTGACCTCGCCGAGCCCGTTGAGGGTCGCCGCACGCTGTTCGAGCGTGGCCTGGCGTCGTAGAATCTGATCAAGCTTGCTTTCGAACTGTTCCTGATCGAGGAGCTGGCGGCTGGTGATGCGATCGACCCGCGCGCGCAATTCGGCAATGCGGTCCTCGTAGGCGAATTGCATTTCCGCCTGCCGCGCGATCAATCGCTTCAGCACGTCGTCGTGAAACGCGAAATAGGTGCCGGTGACGACTGACCACCCGGCCATGATTACGAGCGTTCCGACCACGATCCAGAAGGCGACCGGACCGAGTCGCACCTGCCGTCCGGCATGCACGAACGTGTAGTCGGCGGTTTTGCCGCGCCGCGGCGTTTGCCTTGGCTGGGCGGAGCGGGGAGCATGGACGGGGTGAGGGTGCTGTGCGTGGGCGGCGGCATGCTGGGGGTAGGGGGCATGCGCGGCGGCTTGGCCCCAAGCCTGGGCTTCGCCTGAATCGCGCCGAGACTGATAAGGATCGGACCGGTAGGACGGCATATATGCTCCCCGCCGTCCCTTGGCGGGCCGACGCTCCACCGCCCGATATCACCGCGGCATGGTTAATTTTCTGGAAATGGTTCCCCGCTAAGCCGGTAGGGACGGGGCGTCACAGCGCCTTGGCCGCCGCCAGGACTTCCTGCGCATGACCCTCGACTTTCACCTTCGGCCAGATTTTCGCGATGCGCCCGTCGCCGCCGATCAGCATGGTCGTGCGCGTGATCCCCATGAATTTGCGGCCGTACATGGATTTCTCGCCCCAGACCCCATAAGCCTGCAGCATCCCGGTCTCCTCGTCGGAGGCGAGCGGGATCGCAAGGCCGTGCCGGGCCTTGAACGCGTCCTGTTTTTTCAACGGATCGGCGGAGACCCCGAGAATGTCGGTTCCGGCCTTGGCAAAGTCCTTCGCGAGCCGGGAAAAATCCGCGGCCTCCCGGGTACAGCCGGGCGTATCGGCCTTGGGATAAAAATAGAGTACGAGCTTGCGTCCCCTGAAGTCGGAAAGCGAGACTTTGCCCCCGCCGTCCCGGGGCAGGGTGAAAGCCGGGGCCCTGTCGCCCACCGCCAATTCTTTGGGCATGCGCCTTCCTTTCGTCGTTTTCCCCGGGTCAACCTCCAGCATACGGTCGCGGGGGCGGGAGCCGGACGCGGAGGGGATTCGCGGCCGGCCGAGAAACCCAGTCAGTCCAATTCCGTATCCGGCGTTCTTGCAGCGTCGAGCGTCGCGGACAAGGGGATGTCCGAGCAGGCATGACGGATAAGGACCCGCATTCGCGCATCGCGGCCCTCCGCGCTTTGGAGGCGAGCTTCAAGGTTCAGCGCGGCGCCCATTTCCTGACCGAAGGCGCGGGAACCGCCCATGCCGGCCATGCCGCCGAGGCCGATCCCGCTCACAACCATCATTCCTATCAGCCGGCCGCCTGCCGCGATGGGCCGCGCGCCGGGCCTCGCCGCCGCTCCCTTGCGGGATGGCCGCCAGCGCTGGCTGTGCCGCGCGCGCTTGCGGATTTCGCCGCGACGCTGCGGCGCTCGATGTATTCGTTCGCGGGCCTTGCCGGCCTGCGGGATTTTCTCGCCGCGCGGCGCCGCGGAATCGTGAAGCTTCTCTATTCGGTTGCCGTCTCGCTCGGCGCGGTCACCGTCTGCTTTGCGGCGCTGTGGTGGCGTCTCGGCAGCGGCCCGGTGGAGATCGACATGGTCACGCCGTGGCTCGCATCGGCGATCGAGGAGAATTTCGGTGGACGCCACCGCGTCGAGGTCGGCGGAACACAGATCGAGCGCGACGAAAGCGGGCATACCTCGCTTCGCATCCGCGACATTCTCGTGCGCGATGCCGATGGAGCGATTGTCGCGAGCGCCCCGAAGGCCGAAGTTGCGGTATCGACGACGAGCCTGCTGACCGGAACCCTGCGCGCGAGCCGCGTCAGCCTGGTCGGCGCTGAGCTTGCCATTCGCATCGAGGAGGATGGGCAGGTGACGATTTCGACCGGCGCCGAGCGCCGGCCGCTGGCCGTCACGCCCGCGATCGCCAAGCCGGTGGCGGCGGGCGTGCCGGTCGTGCCCGGCGCGCCGCGCGCCAATCCGGCGGCCGAGGCGGCCGGTCCAGTTCTCACCGGGGCGGAAAAATTCACCGAGCTGCTTGCCTGGATCGACCACATCAGCGCCAATGGCGGCGAGGATCAGGGCCTCGGCGAGATCGGCCTGAAGAACGGCACGCTGACGGTCGATGATCTTCGCACCGGCAAGCAATGGACCTTCCCGGAAATCAATTTCAGCGTGAACCGGTCGCGGCGCGGCGGCGTCGTGTTCAGCCTCGGCTCGGAATCGGCAGAGCATCCCTGGCAGTTGACCGCCGCGGTCACACCGAGCGGCTACCACAAGCGGATGCTGCAGATCGAGGCGCGCCGCGTGCTAGCCAAGGACGTCCTGCTCGCGCTGCGTCTCGACGAGGGACAATTCCAGGCGGATGTGCCGCTGTCGGGCAGCCTGCGCGCCGAGATCGGGCCGGACCTGCTGCCGCAAGTCATCGAAGGCCGCGTCGTCGCCGAGAGCGGCATGATCGGCAATGTGGACGAGCCGGAAAGCGCGTTCAGGATCGACAAGGCGGAATTCACGATCGACTGGGACGCGATGCGCCGCTCGCTGGTCGTGCCGTTCCAGATCGTTTCCGGCAGCAACCGCATCACGCTGCTCAGCCAGTTCGACGCGCCGCGCGGCGACGGCGCGCCCTGGCGGGTGACCGTGACTGGCGGCTCGCTGGTGTTGACCGCCGGGCAGAGGGAAAACGAGCCGCTAGTGCTCAACCGCATCATGGTGCGCGCGCATCTCGATCCGCGCGCTAAGCGCCTGCAGATCGATCAGGGAGAGATCGGCGGCAAGGATCTCAGTCTCGCGCTGTCGGGCCAGCTCGATTATTCCGGCACGGAGCCTCGCCTTGCCGGCGGGCTCGCCGGCACGCAGATGACAGGTCTGTCGGCGAAACGCATATGGCCCGCCTTCGTGGCGCCGACCGTGCGCAACTGGGTGCTCGAGCATTTCGATAACGGCACGGTGGAACGGCTCGTCATTGCCGCCAACGCGCCGGCGGAAACGCTGAAGGAAAGCGGACCGCCGATTCCCGACGACGGTCTGTCGGTGGAGGTCGTCGTCACCAACGGCACGATCCGGCCGATCGATTCACTGCCCGCGATCCGAGAGGCCGACATCACCACGCGCATCACCGGGCGCACGGCGACGGTCAGCGTCGGGCGCGGCACGGTCGAGCTACCCTCCGGGCGCAAGCTGACGTTGACCAACGGCCTGTTCGAGGTGCCGGATACGTTCCCGAAAGGGCCGCCCGCCAAGGTGCGCTTCCGCGTGGACGGCCCGGTTCAGGCCGCGGCCGAGCTGATGGAAATGGAACCGCTGCGCGACGCGGCGGGCACGCAGCTCGATCCGGCCACGAGCCGTGGCACGGTGAGCGGCCAGGTCGTGCTCGGCCTTGCGCTCTCCAAGAGAGCGCCGGAAGGCTCGACCAGTTACACAATCACGCTCGACCTGACGAATTTCGGCGCCGACAAGGTGATGATGGGCCAGAAGCTCGAGGCGCAGTCGCTGCGAGTGATCGCCAACAATTTCGGCCATCAGATCAAGGGCGACGTGAAGCTCAACGGCACGCCCGCCTCGCTCGATTATCGCAGGGCCAACGGCGACAGCGAGGCGGATGTCCGGCTAACCGCGACGCTGGACGACGCGGCGCGCGCGCGGCTTGGCCTCGACACCGCGGGCCTGCTGAGCGGGCCGGTTCCGGTGAAGCTCTCGGGCCGCCTCAGCGACAACAAGGAGGGCCGCGTTACGGTCGAGGCCGATCTCACGCAGGCGCGGATCGACAACCTGCTGCCGAACTGGGTGAAGCCCGCCGGCAAGCCGGCGCGGGCGGTGTTCACGCTCGCATCCACCGCCGGCCGGAATTCCAAGCGGTTTGACGATATCGCCATCGACGGTTCGGGCACGCAGGTGAAGGGCAGCATCGAACTCAGCGACGATGGCGATCTTCTGCTCGCCTCCTTCCCCGTTTTCTCGACGTCGGAAGGCGACAAGACGAGCCTGCGCGCCGAGCGCGGGCCGGACGGTACGCTGAACGTGACCATTCGTGGCGACCTGTTCGACGGCCGTGGTTTCGTCAAATCCATCCTCGGCACCGGCGCAGGCGACTCCAAGCCGAAGCGATCGATGGACGACGTCGATCTCGACGTCCGGCTCGGCGCGGTGGTCGGCTTCAACGGCGAGGCGCTGCGCGGCGTCGATCTGAAAATGTCGCGCCGCGGCGGCACGATCCGCAATCTCTCGCTCAATTCGAAGATCGGCCGGGACGCGCCGCTGGTCGCCGACATGCGCGGCCGCAACGATCAGCGCACGTCCAAGCAGGTTCTCTATCTCGAGACCGCCGATGCCGGAGCATTATTCCGCTTCACCGACATGTATCCGCGGATGGCGGGCGGGCAGATGTGGGTCGCGCTCGATCCACCGACCAAGGACCAGGCGCCGCAGGAAGGAATCGTCAATATCCGCGATTTCTCGGTCAAGGGGGAGGCCGCGCTCGACCGCATCGCCTCGCAGAACCAGAACAATCCCCGCAGCAATGGCGTCGAATTCTCGCGCCTGCGGGTGGAATTCACCCGCGCGCCGGGGCGGGTGTCCTTCCGCGACGGGGTGGTGCGCGGGCCGACTGTCGGGGCGACGATGGACGGCACGATCGACTATGCCCACAACGACGTGCATATGCGCGGCACCTTCGTGCCGCTCTACGGGCTGAACAATGCGTTCGGGCAGATCCCGATCGTCGGCCTGTTCCTGGGCGGCAGCAACGAGGGCCTGCTCGGGGTGACCTACGAGGTGGTCGGCCCGCCCGGATCGCCGACCCTGCGCGTCAATCCGATCTCGGCAGTGGCGCCGGGCCTGCTGCGCAAATTCTTCGAGTTTCCCGGCGAGCGCGCGCCCGACCGCGGCTCCAACGCCGTGCGTTCAGACCGGCCGCAATAGCGCGTGCCGCTTCTTCCCGAGCGAGATCTTGATGACGCCCTCCGGCGTCAGGTCCTTCGGCGTCAGCATCATTCTCTCGTCGGTGACGGTGACGTCGTTGATCTTCAGTCCGCCGCCCTTCACCTGCCGCCGCGCCTCGCTGGTGGAGGAGACGAAGCCGGCCTGCACGCCGGCGGCGAGCACGCCGAAGCCCTTTTCCAGATCGGCGCGGGCGATCTCGATGGTCGGCAATGTCTGCGCCAGCGCCCCTTCCTCGAAGGTCTTGCGGGCGGTCGCCTCCGCCTGATCCGCCGCCGCGCGGCCGTGCATCAGCGCGGTCGCCTCGCTGGCGAGCACCTTCTTCGCCTCGTTGATCTCGGCGCCCTGCAGCCTGGCGAGGCGGTCGATCTCCGGCAGCGGCAGCGTGGTGAACAGCTTGAGGAAGCGCACCACGTCGCCGTCCTCGGTATTGCGCCAAAACTGCCAATAGTCGTAGGGCGAGAGCATGTCGGCGTTGAGCCAGACCGCGCCGGCGGCCGTCTTGCCCATCTTGGCGCCGGATGACGTCGTCAGCAGCGGGCAGGTAATCGCATAGAGCTGATGCGTGCCCATGCGCCTTCCGAGGTCGATGCCGTTGACGATGTTGCCCCATTGGTCGGAGCCGCCCATCTGCAGATTGCAGCCGTAGCGCCGGGCAAGCTCCACGAAGTCGTAGGCTTGCAGGATCATGTAATTGAATTCGATGAACGACAATTCCTGCTCGCGCTCGAGCCTCAGCCTGACCGAATCCATGGTCAGCATGCGGTTGACCGAGAAGTGGCGGCCGACTTCGCGCAGCATCTCGATATAGTTGAGCGCGGTCAGCCATTCGGCATTGTCGGCCATGATCGCGTCGTTGCCGGCGTGGCCGAACCGGATGAATTTAGCGAACGTGCCCCGGATCGATTCCTTGTTGGCGTCGATCTGCTCGTAGGTGAGGAGCTTGCGCGTCTCGTCCCGCCCGGACGGATCGCCGACTCTGGTGGTGCCGCCGCCCATCAGCGCGATCGGCCTGTTACCGGTCTGCTGCAGCCAGTGCAGCATCATGATCGAGAGAAGGTGCCCGACATGCAGCGAGGGGGCGGTGCAATCGTAGCCGACGTAAGCCACGATCTCCTTCTTCGCCGCGAGCGCGTCGATCCCGGCGGCGTCCGAGAGCTGATGGATGAAGCCGCGCTCCGACAGGATGCGCAGGAAATCGGATTGGTAGGCGGTCATCGGCGCATTGGTTCGGTCCGTCACGGCCGGGCCCGTGCCGGCCATCCGCCCCCGGAGGAAAGGCGCGGGTGCCCAGGCATGGGCGCGTTATGAACAAACGCCGTTCCGCGAACGGCCGGCGCCGGACATGACAGTGTTAAATGTGTCGGCCGGTGGTGTATCAGGTCCGGGCGGGGATTCAAACGTGAGGGGGCGGGTGGCAAGCTACCGTGCGATCGGGCTGATGAGCGGGACGTCGATGGACGGCGTCGACATCGCCCTTCTCGATACCGACGGCGAGGCCGTCTCCTCGTTCGGCCCCTCCGGATACCGTCCCTATAGCGAGGCCGAACGCATGCTGCTCGGCGGGGCGATCGGCGACGCGGTGTCGCTGACCGACCGCGGCGCGAGGCCCGGCCGCCTGCGCGAGGCCGAGGACATGGTCACGGCCGCGCATGCCCAGGCGGTGGAGACCTTTCTGCGCGAGCACGCCATCGACCCGGCGCGGATCGACGTGATCGGGTTTCACGGCCAGACCGTGCTGCACCGGCCGGAGCGAAGGCTGACCGTGCAGATCGGCGATGGCGCGGCGCTCGCGCGGCGGCTCGGCTTGCCGGTCGTGTACGATTTTCGCGCCGCCGACGTCGCGGCGGGCGGGCAGGGCGCGCCGCTCGTGCCCGTCTATCATCGCGCGCTTGCCAATGCGCTCGACCGGCCGCATCCGCTCGCGGTGCTGAATATCGGCGGGGTGGCCAACGTTACCATCGTCGATGGCTGGCCGGATCCCTTCGCTTGCGATGTCGGGCCGGGCAATGCGCTGATCGACGATTTCATGGGCGCGCGCACCGGGCATGGCCGCGATCCCGCCGGGGTGAACGCTGCGCAGGGGCGGGTCGACGAGCAGGCCGTCGCGCGCGTGCTGGCCCATCCCTTTTTCACGCTGAAGCCGCCGAAATCGCTCGACCGCAACGATTTCCGCGAATGGGTGTCCGAGCAGGCCGGCCTCGGCGGCATGAACGATCAGGACGGCGCGGCCACGCTCACGGCAATCACCGCGGCGTCGGTTGCGGCCGTGGTCGCGCATCTGCCGAAAACTCCGCGAAGCTGGATCGTCTGCGGCGGCGGCGCCCACAACGTGACGATGATGCGCTTTCTCGCTGAGCGTCTCGCGCCCGCCGAGGTGATCACCGCCGATGCCGCGGGCTGGAATGCCGATGCGATGGAGGCGCAGGCCTTCGCCTATCTCGCAGCGCGCCATCTGCGCGGATTGCCGCTGACATTTCCCTCGACGACGGGCGTGAAGGTGCCGGTCGCCGGCGGGGTGCTGGCGCGGCCTTAGCGCGCGCCTGGCGGCCGGGCTCTCCCGCGCCCGGCCGGCCCGCCCGGTTCAGGCCGCGCTGACCTTGCGGTCGGCCTTCAGGCGCTTGTCGAGATAGGCATGGATCGCCGTCATCAGGGGCTCGATCTTGCCGTCGAAGAAGTGGTTAGCGCCGGGGATGACCTTCTGCTCGATCACGATGCCCTTCTGCGTCTTCAGCTTCTCGACGAGGCCGGTGACGTCCTTGTGCGGGACCACCGCATCCTTGTCGCCGTGGATGATCAGGCCCGACGACGGGCAGGGCGCGAGGAACGAAAAGTCGTAGAGATTCGCCGGAGGGGCGACCGAGATGAAGCCCTCGATCTCCGGCCGACGCATCAGGAGCTGCATGCCGATCCACGCGCCGAAGGAGAAGCCCGCGATCCAGCAGGAGCGCGCCTCCGGGTTGATCGATTGCGCCCAGTCGAGCGCGGAGGCGGCGTCCGACAGTTCCCCGGCTCCGTGGTCGAAGGAGCCCTGGCTGCGGCCGACGCCGCGGAAATTGAAGCGGATCACCGAGAAGTTCCGGTGCACGAAGGCGTAGTACATCTGGTACACGATCTGATGATTCATCGTCCCGCCGAATTGCGGGTGCGGATGAAGCACGATCGCCAGTGGCGCATTCTTCTGTGCAGCCGGGTGATAGCGGCCCTCGATCCGTCCGGCCGGGCCGGTAAAAATCACTTCAGGCATTGCTCAAGACCTCACGGACACCGTCGCGCGGCCGTGCGGCGCGCTTGACGGACGAAAAAGCATCCCAACCTACCGGGAACGCAAGCGAAATAAGAAGCCGCTTGATCGACCGCAATGAGCGCCCGATGGGGGCGCGGGCTTTTACCACGGCTGCAGGGTCCAAAAGCAAGAATATTGCGAAGCTGATAAGGTGATGGCGGCAAAGCCGCCAAGAGGTTCGATGGAAAGGGTTTATCTCGACTGGAACGCGACCGCTCCGCTGCGCCCCGAGGCGCGGGCAGCGATGCTTGCCGCGCTCGACCTGTGCGGGAACCCGTCGTCCGTCCACCGCGAGGGGCGGGCGGCGCGCAAGCTCGTCGAGGCGGCCCGGTCGGAGGTCGCCGCGCTCGCCGGGGCGGAGCCGCAGAACGTCATTTTTACCGCCGGCGCGACCGAGGCAAACATGCTGGCCCTGACCCCCGCGCTAGAACAACCGCAGGACCACACCCCGCGCGGCCGGCTGCTGATCTCGGCGATCGAGCATCCCTCGGTGCGGGCGGCGGGCCGCTTCGGCGCGGCGGAGGAGATACCGGTGGATCGCCGCGGCGTCGCCGATCTCGACGCGCTTCGATCGATGCTTCAGCAAGGCGGCCGGCCGCTGGTCTCGATCATGCTGGCCAACAACGAAACCGGCGTGGTTCAGCCGGTTCGTGAAGCGGCTGAACTGGTACATGAAGCCGGCGGCCTGATGCATGTCGATGCCGTCCAGGGGCCGGGCCGGATTTCCGTGGATATGAAGGCGCTGGGCGCCGATCTTCTCACGCTGTCCGCGCACAAGCTCGGCGGGCCCAAGGGCGTCGGGGCGCTCGTCCTGCGCGAGGGTATTCACCTCGCCGAGCCGCTGATCCGCGGCGGCGGCCAGGAGCGCGGGACGCGCGCGGGAACTGAAAACGTGCCGGCAATCGCCGGATTCGGCGCGGCGGCGAGAGCCGCCGCCGCCGGCTGGCAGGCGGAGGCGGCGCGGATGGAGGTGCTGCGCGATCGCCTCGAGCGGGATCTGCTGGCTGTGACGCCCGGCGCCGTCATTTTCGGCCGAGAGGCCAGGCGCCTGCCGAATACGTGCCTTTTCGCCGCCGCCGGGCTCAAGGCGGAGACGGCGGTCATCGCCTTCGACCTCGAGGGCGTCGCGGTGTCCTCGGGCGCGGCCTGTTCTTCGGGAAAAGTGCAGCCCTCGCATGTGCTTGCGGCGATGGGCGCGGATCCGGCGCTGGCGCGGGCGGCGGTTCGCGTTAGCCTTGGGCCGACAACCCAGGGTAGCGAGCTGGAAAATTTCCAAAACGCTTGGATTAAGCTCGCAAAATTATTACTTAAAGGACGAGAAAGGGCCGCCTGAGCGGCCATCGGAAGGGTCATTTCGCAGCGCAACGAACGACCATAACCGACAACATCCAACCCGCGGTCCTTGAAACCGTGAGCGGAGGGACGAATGCCGGCCGTGCAAGAGACCGTCGATCAGGTCCGCAAGATCGACGTTGACCAGTACAAGTACGGATTCGAGACGCATATCGAATCCGAAAAAGCACCCAAGGGTCTGTCGGAAGACATCATCCGGTTCATTTCAAAGAAGAAGAATGAGCCGCAATGGATGCTCGACTGGCGCCTCGACGCTTATCGGCGCTGGCTGACCATGCGCGAGCCGAACTGGGCACGCGTGCATTATCCGCGGATTGATTATCAGGACGCCTATTACTACGCCGCGCCCAAGGCGTTCAAAGCGCCGAAATCGCTCGACGAGGTCGATCCGGAAATTCTCAGGACCTACGAGAAGCTCGGCATTCCGCTGAAGGAGCAGGAAATCCTGGCCGGCGTGCGCAAGCAGGGCGAGCCGTCCCGGCTCGACGACGAAAGCGGCGGCGAATATCAGCCTGGCCGCGTCGCGGTCGACGCGGTGTTCGATTCGGTTTCGGTCGCGACCACCTTCAAGGAAGAGCTGAAAAAGGCCGGCGTGATCTTCATGCCGATCTCGGAGGCGATCCAGGAGCATCCCGATCTGGTGAAGAAGTATCTCGGCTCGGTGGTTCCGGTGACCGACAATTTCTTCGCCACGCTCAACTCGGCGGTGTTTTCCGACGGCTCGTTCGTCTATGTGCCGGAAGGCGTGCGCTGCCCGATGGAATTGTCCACCTATTTCCGCATCAACGAGCGCAATACCGGGCAGTTCGAGCGCACGCTGATCATCGCCGACAAGGGCGCCTATGTCAGCTATCTCGAGGGCTGCACCGCGCCCATGCGCGACGAGAATCAGCTCCACGCGGCGGTGGTCGAGCTGGTCGCGCTCGACGATGCCGAGATCAAGTATTCGACCGTGCAGAACTGGTATCCGGGCGACGCCGAGGGCAGGGGCGGCATTTTCAATTTCGTCACCAAGCGCGGCGATTGCCGCGGCAGGAATTCGAAGATTTCCTGGACGCAGGTGGAAACGGGCTCGGCGATCACCTGGAAATATCCGAGCTGCATCCTGCGCGGGGACAATTCGCGCGGGGAATTCTACTCGATCGCGATCTCCAACGGCTATCAGCAGGTCGATAGCGGCACGAAGATGCTGCATCTTGGCAGGAACACGACCTCCAAGATCATTTCCAAGGGCATTGCCGCCGGCCGGTCGCAGAACACCTATCGCGGCCTCGTGTCGGCGCACCGCAAGGCGACCGGCGCGCGCAACTTCACCAATTGCGATTCGCTGCTGATCGGTGACCAGTGCGGCGCGCATACGGTGCCCTATATCGAGGCGAAGAATTCGTCGGCGGTGTTCGAACACGAAGCGACGACCTCGAAGATATCCGAGGACATGCTGTTCTATTGCCAGCAGCGCGGCCTTTCCGAGGAGGAGGCGGTCGCCCTCGTGGTCAACGGTTTCGTGCGCGACGTGCTGCAGCAGCTTCCGATGGAATTCGCGGTCGAGGCCCAGAAGCTCATTTCGATCTCGCTCGAGGGATCGGTCGGCTGAGCGGAGCGCGAGATGATCATCCGCACCTGGCACGGCTGGGCGACGCCGCAGAACGCCGACGCCTATGAAGCGCTCCTGAAGAGGGAGATTTTCGCCGGTATCGCCGCCAAGAAGATCGGCGGCTATCGGGGCATCGAGCTGATCCGCCGCGAGGTCGGCGAGGAGGTCGAGTTCGTCACCCTGATGCGCTTCTCCTCGCTTGCCGACGTGAAATCGTTCATGGGCGAGGATTACGAGCAGGCCTATGTGCCGGACGCGGCGCGCAAGCTGCTCAAGCGTTTCGACCAGCGTTCGCAGCACTACGAGGTGCGCGAGACCATCAGTTACGCCGCCGCGGCGTCGTGACCGGACAAGAGAGAGCAACATGGCCCTGCTTGAAGTGAAGAACCTGCATGTCGAGATCGAGGACAAGAAGATCCTGAACGGTCTCAGCCTGACCGTGGAAAAAGGCCAGGTGGCCGCGATCATGGGCCCGAACGGCTCGGGAAAATCCACGCTCGCCTACGTGCTCGCGGGCAAGGAGGATTACGTCGTCACCGGTGGCGAAATCCTGTTCGACGGCGAGAACGTGCTGGAAATGGAGCCGGACGAGCGCGCCGCCAAGGGCCTGTTCCTCGCCTTCCAATATCCGATGGAAATTCCCGGCGTCGCCACCATGACCTTCCTGCGCACGGCGGTGAACGCCCAGCGCAAGGCGCGCGGAGAGGCGGAATTGTCCACGCCGGACTTCATGAAGCGGGTGAAAGAGGCTTCCGCTAAGCTTGAGATAGACCCGGACATGCTCCGGCGCGGCGTCAATGTCGGCTTTTCGGGCGGCGAGAAGAAGCGCAACGAAATCCTGCAGATGGCGATGCTCGAGCCAAAGCTTGCCGTGCTCGACGAGACCGATTCCGGTCTCGACATCGACGCGCTGAAGGTGGTCTCCGAAGGCGTCAACCGTCTGCGCTCCAGGGACCGGTCGTTCATCGTGATCACGCACTATCAGCGGCTGCTGAATTACATCGTGCCCGATGTCGTGCACGTGCTGTCGAAGGGGCGCGTGGTGAAGACCGGCGGCAAGGAATTGGCGCTTGAACTCGAAGCGTCCGGCTACGCGCAATATCGCGACGAGGCGGCGTGATGACAGCGGAAGTCCGCCATATCAGGACCGCGGCCGAGCAGGGGCTCGTCGATGCCTTCGCCAAGGTGAAGGCGAGGCTTCCCGGCGAGACCATCCTCGCCATGCGCGAGGCGGCATTCGAGGCATTCGAGGCGGGCGGGTTGCCGCACCGCCGGGTCGAGGAATGGAAATACACCGATCTGCGCGCGCTGATGCGCGAGGCCAAGCCGCTCGCCGGCGTGCCGGATGCGGCGGCGCGGCAGGCCGCCAGGGACGCGGGCGCGGCGCTGGGATCGGTCGCGCGGCGGCGGATCGTGATCGTGGACGGTACCTTTGCGCCGGAACTTTCCGACCTCGCCGGGCTCGATCCGGGCCTTACGATCCGCCCGCTCGCCGAGGCGCTCGGCAAGTCGGACGGCGAAACCGTGCGGCATGTCGGGCGGGTACTCCCTGTCGAGGACCCCGCGCTCGCGCTCAATATCGCCTTCATGAACGACGGGGCGGTGATCCAGGTGGCCGACGGCGCGGTGATCGAGCGGCCGATTCATCTGGCCTTCGTGACGACCGGGGCGGCCGCGTCGTTCACGCGATCGCTGGTCGTGGTCGGCAAACGGGCGAAGCTCACGCTGATCGAAAGTCACGAGGGAGCCGACGCGCTCGATTACCAGGTCAACAACGCGCTCGAACTCGTGGCCGGCGACGATGCGGCGGTCGAGCACATCAAGATGATGCTCGACGGCGACGGCGCGCTGCACGTTTCGACGCTGATGGCATCCTTCGGCCGCAACGTCACCTTCAACGATTTCTCCTTCGCGTCGGGCAGCGCGGTGACGCGCAATCAGCTTTTCCTGCGCTTCGACGGCGAGGGGAGCAAGGCCGATATCCGCGGCGCGACGCTCGCGCGGGGCGAGCAGCATATCGACAATACGCTCGTTGCCGATCACGCCAGGGGCCATTGCACGGGACGCGAATTCTTCCGCTCGGTGCTCGACGGCGAAAGCCGCTCGGTGTTCCAGGGCAAGATCATCGTGCGGCAGCATTCGCAGAAGACCGATTCCAAGATGATGTCCAACGCGCTGCTGCTGTCGGAGAGCGCGGAGGCTGACAACAAGCCGGAGCTGGAGATCTTCGCCGACGACGTCGTGTGCGGTCACGGCGCGACCGCAGGCGCGCTCGACGAGGAGCTTCTGTTCTATCTGAAGGCGCGCGGCATTCCGCAGAAGGAGGCGGAGGCCCTGATGATTCAGGCATTCGTCGGCGAGGCAGCGGAAGGCATTCAGCACGAAAGCGTTCGCGAGGTGGTGATGGAGCGGACGCGCCAATGGCTTGCGGAACGAGGCTGAGACGATGCTGACAGCGGCGAACGGCATTTATGACGTTGCGCGCATCCGCGAGGACTTCCCCGCGCTGTCGCTGAAAGTGTATGGCAAGCCGCTCGTCTATCTCGACAATGCGGCCTCCGCGCAGAAGCCCAAGGCTGTGCTCGACCGCATGCAGAAGGCCTATACGGAAGAATATTCGAACGTTCACCGCGGGCTGCATTATCTCGCCAACGCGGCGACTGAAGCCTATGAGGGGGCGCGCGCCAAGGTCGCGGCCTTTCTCAACGCGCCGCGCGCGGAAGAGGTCGTCTTCACCCGCAACGCCACCGAGGCGATCAATCTCGTCGCCTATTCCTGGGGCGCGGACAACCTCAAGCCGGGCGACGAGATCGTGCTCTCGATCATGGAGCACCATTCCAACATCGTGCCGTGGCATTTCCTGCGCGAGCGCCAGGGCGCGGTGATCAAATGGGTGCCGATCGACGAGGATGGAAATTTCCTGCTCGAGGAATTCGAGAAGCTGCTCACGCCGCGCACGAAACTCGTCGCGATGACGCATATGTCGAACGCGCTCGGCACCATCGTGCCGATCCGGGAGGTGACGCGGCTCGCTAAGGAGCGCGGCATAACCGTGCTGGTCGACGGCAGCCAGGCGGCGGTGCATTTGCCGATCGACGTACAGGAGATCGGCTGCGACTTCTATGTTTTCACCGGCCACAAGCTGTACGGGCCCTCAGGAATCGGCGCGTTGTGGGGCCGGCACGATCTGCTCGCGGCGATGCGCCCGTTCAACGGCGGCGGCGAGATGATTCGCGAGGTGTTCGAAGATCGCATTACCTATGGCGAGCCGCCGCACCGCTTCGAGGCGGGCACGCCGGCGATCGTCCAGGCGATCGGGCTCGGGGCGGCGATCGACTACGTGGAGGCGATCGGCAAGGGACGGATCATGGCGCACGAGGCGGCGCTGACAAAATACGCCCACGAGCGTCTCGGCGAGATCAATTCCGTGCGCATCATCGGCAAGGCGAGGAACAAGGCCGGGATCGTTTCATTCGAGTTGAAGAACGCCCACCCGCACGATGTCGCCACGGTGATCGATCGGCAGGGCATCGCCGTACGCGCCGGCACTCATTGCGCAATGCCGCTGCTCGCGCGCTACGGCGTGACAGCGACGTGCCGCGCCTCGTTCGGGCTTTACAATACGGTGGACGAGGTCGATAGCCTTGCCCGCGCGCTGATCAAGGCTCAGGATATTTTCGCATGACCGAAGACGCCAAGGAGATTATGCGGTCCGAAAGCGAGACCGCCGGAAAGCCGGCTGCGGCGGGCGTCATCACCGCGCCAGGCTCGGCGTTACCGGCCGAAGAGGTGCAGCGGCTGACCGACGAGATCATCGCCGCCCTGAAGACGGTCTATGACCCGGAAATTCCCGCCGACATTTACGAGCTTGGTCTGATCTACAAGGTCGATCTCAAGGACAACCGGGACGTGGACGTGGAGATGACGCTGACCACGCCGAATTGTCCCTCCGCCGCGGAATTGCCGGTGATGGTGGAGAACGCGGTGGCGAGCGTGGCCGGTGTGGGCCAAGTGAAGGTCGATATCGTGTGGGATCCGCCCTGGGATCCGAGCCGGATGTCCGACGAGGCGCGGCTCGTGCTCAACATGTGGTGAGTTGCGAGAGGCGGCAGCCACTCCATATACGAGGCAGGAGAAAGCGAAAATGCCACGGCCCCAGGTGATGACACTGACCGAATCCGCAGCGGCGCGGATCAAGGACATCATGGCCCGGTCCGACCGGCCCTATGCCGCCGTCCGCGTCGGGGTGAAGAATGGCGGCTGCGCCGGCATGGCCTACACCATGGAATATGCCGAAGCCATCAACCCGAACGACGAGGTGGTGGAGGACAAGGGCGTCAAGATTCTGGTCGATCCGAAGGCGGTGCTGTTCCTGCTCGGCACCGAGATGGACTACCGGGTGGACAAGCTTTCCGCGCAATTTGTGTTCAACAATCCCAATCAGACCTCGGCCTGCGGTTGCGGCGAATCCGTGCAGATCGAGCCGGCCAAGCCCGAGACCTCGCACTGACGCTTCGCCGCCTCTGGCCGTTGCCGGGCGAGCCCAGCCACGCCGGCCTGAGGGGCGGGGTCAGGCTACCTGCGACCGGGCCATGGGGCTGACTTCCGGGTCGCTTTCGCTGATGACGCGGTTGCGGCCGTTATGCTTGGCCGCGTAGAGGCAGGCGTCGGCGCGCCCGAGCAGGGATTGCGGCGTGTCGCCGGGCCGTAGCGTCGCCACGCCGATCGAAATCGTCACTCGTCCGAGGTGTTCGCCGGTCGAGCGCTTCATCAATTCCTTGGTCATCACCGCCCGGCGGATATGGTCGGCGACGGTCACAGCCGAGCGCAGCACCGTGTTCGGCAGCACGATCGCGAATTCCTCGCCACCATAACGCGCGGCGACGTCCTGGCCTTTCACGTTCTGCTTCACCGACATGGCGACGAGGCGAAGCACCTGGTCTCCCGTGAGATGGCCGAACGTATCGTTGAATCCCTTGAAGTGATCAATGTCGGTCATCAGCAGCGAGAGCGGCTCGTGCCTCAGCTCCGCCTCCTTGATCGCGCGGGCGAGTGCCTCATCGAAATATTTGCGATTGGCGAGGGAGGTCAGCGGATCGGTGAGGCTTTCGGTGCGCACCGCCGCGAGATGTTCCTGTAGAATATTGATTTCCTGCTTGGACTCGCTGAGTCGCGCCTCGAGCTTGTGATTGACCTCCTCCATCTCCTTGGCGGTCTGCACCAGGCTCTCGACGATCGCCCGCAGGCTTTCGCGGTCCGGACCGCCGGCCTTGCCGAGTTCCTGCGTGACCCCGGCGAGACTTTCGCTGTAATTCGAGGCGCTGCCGACGGCGACGTCCACCATCGCCATCACCTGTTCGATCTCCCCCATCACCCGCGCGCCGACCTTGTCGATCCGGTCGGTGAGGCGCGTCGGCGAAAGGTAGGTCTCGTAGATCTGGTCGATGTCGGCTGGGGTGATCGTGCCGTTGCGGGCCAGCGTTTCGTTGATGTTTTCGTTCAGCGCCGGATTGTAGCCAGTCGCGTAGGTGTACCAGACCTCGTAATTGCGGGGGGAGGCGGGCTGACGCAGCGCTTTGATCTGTCCGAGGGCGATCTCTGCGAACGCCATTGTTCGCTCGTGATCGTCACTAGGCACGCTCATCGACAGCCCCCCGATGTGATTGAAATTGCACTGCCCCGGGTGGCTCCGCGTGGCAATGCCGAAAGTCGCGGCAAGCTATTCCACAGTCGTGAAGGGCCAGTAAATGCCGCTCCATCCGGCTGCCGCTAAGTGGCTAAAATAGAAGGAGTTTTTAATAACAGGTAGAATTGGACGGGAGGGCGGGATCACGCTTTCACGCGAATCGGCCGCAGCAGGAAAGCCGGTAGGTGGCTCACGTCGTGCTCGTTTTCGGCCGCGCCTTTGCGCTCCTGGCGGCGCCGCGCGTCGTCGATGCGCGCGACCGGCGCGGCCTTGTTCCGCTGGCGCTCGCCGCGGCGGCGCGGGCGGCCCTCGCTGCGCGGATGCTCGGCCTCCTCCGCCTGGGCCGGGCCGTCCTGCGGCTGGCGGTCGGCATAGGGAATCGTCTGGCCGATCAGCTTCTCGATGGCGGCCACGGATTTGCGGTCGGCCGGCGCGACGATCGTGATCGCCGAGCCTGCGCGACCGGCGCGGCCGGTACGGCCGATGCGATGCACGTAATCATCGGGATGATGCGGCACGTCGAAATTGAAAACGTGGCTAACCTCGGGAATGTCGAGGCCGCGGGCGGCGACGTCGGACGCTACGAGAATGGTCGCGTCGCCCTTGCGGAAGCGGTCAAGCGCGGCCATCCGCGCGGACTGGTCCATGTCGCCGTGCAGGGCGACCGCGTTGAAGCCGTGTTTGAGCAGCGAACGGTGCAGCACCGCGACCTCGCGCTTGCGGTTGCAGAACACGATCGCGTTCTTCAGCCCGTCGGCGCCGCGGATCAGTCGGCGCAGGACCGCGCGCTTGTCCGCCGGGTCGCCGGCGGATTTCACGAGCTGCTGGGTGATGGTGGTGGCGGCGGTGGCGGGTTTGGAGACCTCGACCCGGACCGGATTGTGCAGGAACTGTTCGGTGATGCGCCGGATTTCCGGCGGCATGGTGGCGGTGAAGAACAGCGTCTGCCGCGTGAAAGGCACGAGCTTGCAGATGCGCTCGATATCGGGAATGAATCCCATGTCGAGCATGCGGTCGGCCTCGTCGATCACCAGCAATTCCACGCCGGTCAGCAGCAGCCGCCCGCGCTCGAAATGATCGAGCAGGCGGCCGGGCGTGGCGATCAGCACATCGACGCCGCGCGTCAGCTTGGCATCCTGGTCCTCGAACGATACGCCGCCGATAATCAGCGCCATGCTGAGCTTCTGCCCGGCGCCGTATTTCTCGAAACTTTCCTGCACCTGCGCGGCAAGCTCGCGCGTCGGCTCGAGGATCAGGGTGCGTGGCATGCGCGCGCGCGCACGGCCGCTTTCCAGCATCGTGATCATCGGCAAGGTGAAGGCCGCGGTCTTGCCGGTGCCGGTCTGAGCGATCCCAAGCACGTCGCGCCTGGCGAGAACGTGGGGGATGGCTTGCTGCTGAATCGGAGTTGGGGTGGAGTAACCTGCCGCTGCGACGGCCGCTTGGACCTTGTCGGACAGGCCCAGTTGGGAAAAGCCCATATAACCTCTATGTAAGACCGCCCCGGTGTCAACTCCGCGCCGGAAGGTCAGAACAACGACTGTGCGATGCGCGGGGAAGGGCGGTCTCGAATCTGTCGTCGGACCGTTGCTGGGGAAGATAGGGCCGGCTCTCCGAAAGTCAATGCCGGGACCGGGCCTTAACCTAATAAATCGCTTAACTTTTTGGCCTCAACTGGATGACCGAACGATGACCGAAGCTCTGCCGACCATCCTTATTCCAGGCCTGTTGTGCACCCCCAGGCTCTACGCCGACCAGATTCCGGCGCTCTGGCGCTTCGGCGCGGTGACGATCGCCGATCACCGGCACGACGACAGCATGGAAGGGATCGCCGCGCGTATTCTGAAGGCGGCCCCGCCGCGCTTCGCGCTCGCCGGGCTGTCGATGGGCGGGTACATCGCCTATGCGGTCCTGCGCGCGGCGCCCGAGCGCGTGGCGAGGCTCGCGCTGATCGACACTTCGGCGCGCGCGGACCTGCCCGAGCAGAGCGAGCGCCGAAAGGCGCAGATCGCCCTGGCGCAGTCCGGCAAGCTCGACGAGGTGGTGGAGGCGATGTTGCCGCTTTTCCTGCCCGCCGACCGTCTGAACGACACCGCGCTCGTGGCCACGGTGCGCAAGATGGCGCAGGAAACCGGGGCCGACGCATTCGTTCGCCAGCAGCGCGCGATCATGGGGCGCCCGGATTCGCGGCCCGACCTGTCCGCGATCCGATGCCCGACGCTCGTCATTGTCGGCGAGCACGATGCGCTGACGCCACCCAAGGTGGCGCGCGAGATCGCCGAAGGAATTGCCGGCAGCAGGCTGCTCGTCGTTCCGGATTGCGGACATCTGTCGACCCTTGAGCGCCCGGAGGCGGTGACGCGCGCGCTGGTGGAATGGATGCAATGAAGATTTGCTGGGAACGGCGACAATTTTCTCTTTCCGCACGCGCGGAGGGAAAGTCCTTCTTTTCTTTCTCGCAGCGTTTGCCTTGGGAGCGAGCGTGATATGGGACGCGAATGACAACGATCCTTGACCTGATCGGCGGCACCCCGCTCGTCGCCGTGCAGCGCCTCGATACCGGTCCGTGCCGCCTTTTCCTCAAGCTCGAAAACGCAAATCCCTCCGGCTCGATAAAGGATCGGCCGGCGCGCGCGATGATCGAGGCCGCCGAACGCGACGGTCGCCTGAAGGAAGGCGGAACGATCGTCGAGGCGACCGCCGGCAATACTGGCCTTGGGCTCGCATTCGTCGCCGCGCAGAAGGGATACCGCACCGTCCTCGTCGTTCCCGACAAGATGTCGCGGGAAAAGATCGTGCACGCGCGCGCGATGGGCGCGGAGGTGGTGCTGACACGCTCCGATGTCGGCAAGGGTCATCCCGACTATTACCAGGACCTCGCGGCCGCCATCGCGCGAAAGACCGCAGGCGCGATCTACATCAACCAGTTCGAGAACCCGGCCAATCCGGCGGCGCATGAGAACACGACCGGCCCGGAATTGCTACGGCAGATGAACGGCGACATCGACGCAATCGTGGTCGGGGTCGGCTCGGGCGGCACGCTGACCGGCATCGGCCGCTTCATGAAAAAGAATTCGCCAAAGACGCAGATGATCCTCGCCGATCCGGTCGGCTCCGTTCTCGCGCCGCTGATCAAGACCGGAAAAATGACGGAGGCGGGAAGCTGGGCGGTCGAGGGCATCGGCGAGGATTTCGTGCCGCCCAATGCCGATCTTTCTCTCGTGCGGGATGCCTATTCCATTTCCGACCGGGAAAGCTTCGGGGCCTCGCGCGACCTCTTGCGGGAGGAGGGCGTTCTCGCCGGCTCCTCGTCCGGCACGCTGCTGGCCGCGGCGCTGCGCTATTGCCGCGCGCAAAGCGAGCCGAAGCGCGTGGTCAGCATCGTCTGCGATTCCGGGGCGAAATACCTGTCGAAGGTGTTCAGCGACGCCTATCTCGCGCAGGAGGGATGGACGCGGCAGCGCACCGGCAAGGTGCGCGATCTCGTGATCAATCCGCTGCGCGAAGGCGCCGCCGTGATCGTGCGCCCGGAGGACAATCTGCGCACCGTTTTCGCGCGCATGCGCGCCTCGGACATTTCCCAGCTTCCGGTGATGAGCGGCGAAAGGCTCGTGGGGCTCGTGGACGAGAGCGACGTCCTCGCCGCGCTCCTCTCTGCCGACAATCGCACGCATGCCTTCGACCGGCCGGTCAGCGACGTCATGACCACGCGGCTCGAAACGATTGCCGCCGATGCGCCGATTACCGACCTCGTGCCGTTTTTTCGCAAGGACTATGTCGCCATCGTGATGGACGGCGGGAAGTTTCTCGGTCTTGTGACGCGCATCGATCTCATCAACCATTTTCGGATTGCGTTGCAATGATGCCGGTGTTCCGCCGCGTCATGGCCGGACGCGTTGCCGGCCGTCCCCGCCTGGCGGGCGGCGAAATCACAGTGATCGGCGCCACGGACATCGCCGCCTGCGCGGCGGGCCGGTGACGCCGGCAAGAGAGAGTGCGATGACCAAATCCAATCAGGCGGGCTTTTCCACCCGTTGCGTGCATGCGGGGCAGGCGCCCGATCCGACCACCGGCGCGGTGATGGTGCCGATCTATGCGACATCGACCTACGTCCAGGACTCGCCGGGGGTCCACAAGGGCTACGAATATTCGCGCTCGCAAAATCCGACGCGGATGGCGTTCGAGCGCTGCATCGCCGATCTGGAAGGCGGCGCGCAGGGCTATGCCTTCGCTTCGGGCCTTTCGGCCATCGCGACGATCCTCGATCTGCTCGGTCACGGCGCGCATGTCGTCGCCTCCGACGATCTCTACGGCGGGACGCGCAGGCTGTTCGAGCGCGTCCGCAACGCGTCAGCCGGCCTGTCGGCAACCTATGTGGATCTCACCGATACCGGCGCGCTCGAGGCGGCGATACGTCCCGATACCCGGCTGATCTGGGTCGAGACCCCGACCAACCCCCTGCTCAAGCTGACCGATCTCGAGCGCGTCGCCGAGATCGGCAGGAAGCACAAGATCCTGACGGCGGCCGACAACACCTTTGCCAGTCCCTATATCCAGCGGCCGCTGGAATTCGGCTTCGACATCGTGATGCATTCGACGACCAAATACATCAACGGCCATTCCGATATCGTCGGCGGGGTCGCGGTGGTACGCGACGACAAGAACCTGCGCGAGCGGATGGCCTATCTGCACAACGCGATCGGCGCGGTGCAGGGGGCCTTCGATTCCTTCCTCGCCTTGCGCGGGGCGAAAACGTTGGCGTTGCGCATGGAGCGCCACTGCGCCTCGGCGCTGAAGATCGCCGAATGGCTGGAGCGGCACCCCAAGGTCAAGCGCGTCCTTTATCCGGGCCTGCCCAGCCACCCGCAGCACGCGCTGGCGCGGAAGCAGATGCGCGCCTTCGGCGGCATGATCTCGATCGAATTGAAAGGAACGCTCGAGGATGCACGGCGCTTTCTCGAACGATGCGAGTTGTTCGCCCTGGCGGAAAGTCTGGGCGGAGTCGAAAGCCTGATCGAGCATCCGGCGCTGATGACGCACGGATCGGTGCCCGAGGACGTGCGCGCGGCGCTCGGGATTTCCGACTCGCTCGTGCGCCTGTCGGTGGGGATCGAGGATGCCGACGATCTCATCGCCGATCTCGACTACGCGCTGAAGGCGGTCCTCGACTAAAGTTTCTTTTCTTTCGCCGCTTCGCCCGTTACACATCCTGAAAAAATTACAGGGGGAGGATGTGCGAAATGCGCACGCAAGTGGGCATTGTCGGCGCCGGGCCGGCGGGGTTGATGCTCTCGCATCTGCTGCATCTTGCCGGAATCGAAACGGTGATCGTGGAGGCGCGCAGCCGCAGTTATTGCGAGCAGCGCGTGCGCGCCGGCCTGATGGAGAACTGGGCTGCCGATCTTTTGATCGAGACGGGTGTCGGCGAAAGGCTGCAGCGCGAGGGCCTCGTGCATCGCGGTATCAAGCTCAGCTTCGACGATGCGCTGCATCATATCGATTTTCAGGAACTGGTCGGCAAGACCGTGACCGTTTACGGCCAGCAGGAAGTGGTGAAGGACCTGATCGCGCGGCGTCTCGCCGATGGAACGCAGATCCTGTTCGAGGCCGACGAGGTGTCGGTGCACGACTTCGACGGTCCCGCGCCAAAGATACGCTTCCGTCATCAGGGGGAGCGGCGGGAGCTGTCCTGCGATTTCATCGGCGGATGCGACGGATTTCACGGCATCTGCCGCCCAAGCATCCCGGCAGGCGTGCTCACCGAATACGAGCGCGTCTATCCGTTCGGATGGCTCGGCATCATCGGCGAAGCGCCTCCCGTCGACGATGAACTGGTCTATGCCTATCACGCGCGCGGCTTCGCGCTGTTCTCGATGCGCTCGCCGTCCGTCGTCCGCTATTACCTGCAATGCGCGCCGGACGAGAATCTCGCGCTGTGGCCAGACGGGAAGATCTGGGCTGAACTGAAGACGCGGCTCGGCGGGCAGGCGGGCGAGCGACTCGTCACCGGCAAGATCCTGGAAAAGGGCGTGACCGCCATGCGCAGCTTCGTCTGCGAGCCGATGCAGTACGGCAGGCTGTTTCTCGCAGGAGACGCCGCCCACATCGTGCCGCCGACCGGCGCTAAGGGGATGAATCTCGCGCTCGCCGACGTACGCGTGCTGGCTGGCGCGATCAGCGAATTCTACGCGTCGGGCCGCAAGGACCTGCTCGGCGACTATTCGCGGACCTGCCTGCGCCGGATCTGGAAGGCCCAGCGATTCTCCTGGTGGATGACGCAGATGCTCCACCGGTTCAACTTCGAGAACGATTTCGACATGCGCCGCCAGCTTGCCGAGATCGACTACGTGACAAGCTCGCGCGCGGCGATGACGGCGCTGGCGGAGAATTATGCCGGACTGCCGATCGACTAGACGTCCAGCAGATCGTCGGGGGCGAATTCGGCGCGCTCGGAAATGAAGGCGAAGCGGGCTTCCGGCTTGGTGCCCATGAGCTGATCGACCGACTTTGCCGTCTTAGCTTTGTCCTTATCCAATAACACCACCCGCAGGAGCGTCCGCTTTTTCGGGTCCATGGTCGTCTCCTTAAGCTGGGAGGCCATCATCTC
The DNA here is from genome assembly GCA_035548355.1 of Pseudorhodoplanes sp. Classification (GTDB taxonomy): domain Bacteria; phylum Pseudomonadota; class Alphaproteobacteria; order Rhizobiales; family Xanthobacteraceae; genus Pseudorhodoplanes. The sequence goes on along the minus strand of DASZTD010000038.1, from coordinate 27,142 downwards.
GCCGAGCCCTTTGAACCGCCCGACCTCGACCCGGGCATTGGCGTGGAATTCCTTCTTCAGCAGGATGTCCTTGTGCTTGTCGTCCTGGGCATAGACGGTCTTGCCGTTATGCGTCAGCCGGTAGAGCGGGGGCACCGCGAGATAGAGATGACCGTCCTCGATCAGCTTCGGCATCTGGCGGTAGAAGAAGGTGATCAGCAGCGAGGCGATATGCGCGCCGTCGACGTCGGCGTCGGTCATGATGATGACCTTGTCGTAGCGCAAATCGCTTTCGCGATAATGTGAGCCGGTCCCGGCGCCGAGCGCCTGGACGAGATCGGCGATTTGCTGATTTTGCGCGAGCTTGTCGCGCCCGGCCGAGGCGACGTTGAGGATTTTGCCACGCAGCGGCAGCACCGCCTGGGTAGCGCGGTCGCGCGCCTGCTTGGCCGAGCCGCCGGCGCTGTCGCCCTCGACGATGAATATCTCCGAGCCCTGGGCGGCTGTATTGGTGCAGTCGGCAAGCTTGCCGGGAAGGCGAAGCTTCTTCACCGCTGTCTTGCGCGCGACATCCTTTTCCTGGCGGCGGCGGATGCGCTCTTCGGCGCGCTCGATCACGAAATCGAGCAGCTTGTTGGCTTGCAGCGGGTTGCCGGCGAGCCAGTGATCGAACGGGTCGCGCATCGCCTGCTCGACGATGCGGGCGGCTTCGGCGGTGGCCAGCCGGTCCTTGGTCTGGCCCTGGAATTCCGGCTCGCGGATGAACACGGAGATCATGCAGGCGGTGCCGCTCATCACGTCGTCGCTCGTGATCACGGCGGCGCGCTTTTCCTGCCCGACGCGCGCGGCGTGGTCGCGCAAGCCCTTGAACAGCGCGGCGCGCATGCCGTTCTCGTGCGTGCCGCCGTCCGGGGTCGGGATGGTATTGCAATAGGAGGAGACGAAGCCGTCGGTGTCGGCCGTGAAGGCAATGGCCCATTCCGCCGAGCCGTGCCCGCCCTTCTTTTCCGAACGGCCGGAGAAAACGTCGGGATGGACGAGCGTTGCTTGGCCAATGGTCGCGACAAGATAATCCTTCAGGCCGCCGGGGAAATGCAGCGTCGCCTTTTCCGGGACGTCCTCGCCCGACAGCAACTCTTTCGCGCAGGTCCAGCGGATCTCGACGCCGCCGAAAAGATACGCCTTGGCGCGGGTCATGCGGAACAGCCGCGCGGGATCCCATGCCGCCTTCTCGCCGAAGATCTGCGGGTCGGGCTTGAAGCGCACCTTGGTGCCGCGCCTGTTCGGGGCGCGGCCGAGCTTCTCCAGGCCGGTTTTCGGTTTGCCGCGCTGGTAAATCTGGCGGTAGAGCTGCTGGCCGCGCGCGACCTCCACTTCCAGGCGTTCGGACAGGGCGTTGGCGACCGACACGCCGACGCCGTGCAGGCCGCCCGAGGTCTCGTAAACCTTGGAGTCGAACTTGCCGCCCGCGTGCAGCGTCGTCATGATCACTTCGAGAGCGGACTTCCTCGGAAATTTCGGATGCGGATCGACCGGGATGCCGCGGCCATTGTCGGTGACGGTGACGAAGCCGTCGGCCGTGACGTCGACCTCGATGAAGGTCGCATGTCCCGCCAGCGCCTCGTCCATGGCGTTGTCGATCACCTCGGCGAAGAGGTGATGCAGCGCCTTCTCGTCGGTGCCGCCGATATACATGCCCGGGCGGCGGCGGACCGGCTCGAGCCCTTCCAGCACCTCGATGTCGTGCGCGGTATAGTCGCCTTCCGCGCCGTTGGAGCGGCGGGAAGCGCCCTTGGCGCCCCGCGTGGGGCGGGTGTCGTCGAACAGGTCGGCGGTGTCCTGCGCCTTGCGGGCGCGTGGCGCCTTTTTCGACGTTGATTTTGCAGGTTTTTTCTTTGCCTTGACCATGGCCGGAATTTTCTGGCGGGATCGATTCGGATTGCGCCAACTATGCCACGGTCGTGGCGAAACCATGAATGCTGGGCTGGCGCAACGCGGGGCGGGCGGCTAAACGATGTCGCCCGCCTCTGAGCCCTCCCATGTTCGACCAGTATGTGCAGTTGATCGTTGACTTCGTGCGCTCGCACCATGCCTGGGCGGCGCCGATCATCTTCGTGCTGGCCTTTCTCGAATCGATCGCTTTCTTCTCGCTGCTCATCCCGGCCTGGAGCGTGCTCATCCTGATCGGCGGGCTGGTTGCCGCCTCCGGCATCCCCTTCGTCCCGGTCCTGGTCGGCGGAGCGATCGGGGCCGCCCTCGGCGACTGGGTGTCGTATGCGATCGGCTATCGCTTCAAGGAACCGATCGCCCATGTCTGGCCGCTCTCGCGCCATCCGGAGCTTCTGCCGCGCGGCCATGCCTTCATGGAAAAATGGGGCGTGCTCGGCATTTTCATCGGCCGCTTTTTCGGCCCGCTGCGCGCATCGGTGCCGCTGATCGCTGGCATCGTCGAGATGCCCTATCTGACTTTCCAGATCGCCAATTTCGCGTCCGCCTTTGTCTGGGCCTATGTCCTGCTGTCCTTCGGGCATATCGGCGCGGGCATATTCAAATGGCTCGGCTGAGGAGAAGGTCCGTTTCGGCCGCGCCGGGAAGCGGCAGGTGCCTCGCATCCATGCGCGGTTCCGAACCAAGCCCCGCGCCGCCTTGCGTTTTCATGCGTCCTTGGCCAAGGATTTCGCATGACCGAGCGCACATTCGTCTATGTCGGCAATGCCGAGAGCCAGGACATCTCGGTTTTTCATCTGACCGACGGCGGCGCGCTCGAGCCGCTGGCCGCGGTGCCGGTCCCCGGGCCCGTCACGCCAGGTTCGACGACGCCACTCGCCATTAGCCCGGACAAGCGGTTTCTGTTCGCGGGATTGCGCAACGAGCCATATTCGTGCGCGACCTTTCACATCGACCCGGTCGGCGGCTCGCTTAACTTCGTCGGCAGCGGGCCGCTTGCCGATTCGATGGCCTACATCTCCACCGACCGGACCGGGCGCCATCTGCTTGCCGCCTCCTATGGCGGCAACAGGGTGACGGTCAGCCCGATCGGGCCGGGCGGCCTGGTTGAACGCGCCCGGCAAAGCGTGACGACGCTGCCGAACGCGCACGCGATCCTGGCCGATCCGTCGAACCGTTTCGTCTTTCACACAAGTCTCGGCGGCGACGTGATCTATCAGCAGAAGTTCGACGCCCGGACCGGAACGCTCACGCCGAACGACCCGCCGATGATCGGGGCGCCGGACGGATCGGGACCGCGTCACCTGCGCTTCTCGCCCGACGGCCGGTTCATCTACGTGATGAGCGAACTCGACGCCAAGGTATATGTCTATCCCTACGACGCCGCGACCGGGCGGATGAGCGATTTCATTCAGGCGGCGGCGACGGCGCCGGACGAATTGCGCGACAAGCCCTGGGGAGCGGATATTCACCTCACCCCGAACGGACATTTTCTTTACGCATCGGAGCGCCGCTCCTCGACGCTGGCGGCCTTCCGCGTCGCCGCCGACGGCAGGCTCGCGCTGATCGGTAATTTCCCCACCGAGAAACAGCCGCGCGGCTTCGGCATCGATCCGCGCGGGCGGTATCTGATCGCCGCCGGGCAATTGTCGCACCATGTCGCCTGCCATGCGATCGACCCCAAGACCGGCGATATCGTCATGCTGAAACGCTATCCGGCGGGCCGCAGTCCGAACTGGATCGAATTCGTCGTCCTGCCGTGAGCTTGACGGGAGGGGCACTGGCCTATATAGCCCGCGCCATGATCGTCGCCGCCGCCATCGTCCCGGCCATTCGCCGCCGCCGCATTTCCGCGGCACGGGCGCGCCTGAGCGCGTGATCATCCTCGTGCCGCCGGAGACAGGCTCCGCGGCGCGTTTTCTTCAAGACCCCGCGATAGCGTAATCTCCGGCGGTGCCCTTGCACCCGGAGCCCTGCATGTACGCCCAACCTGCCTTCCGCATCGACACAGAAGCGAGCCTCGCCTTCGCGGGCGCGCGCGGCTTCGGTCTCGCCGTCGCCTTCGACAATGGCCGGCCGGTGGCCTCCGCCGTCCCCTTTCTGCTCGACCCGGCGGAGGCGCCGGAGCGGCTGCAATTTCACGTCGCCCGCGGCAATCCGCTCGGCGCGCTCGCCGAGGCGGGCGGCACCTGGCTGATATCGGTGCAGGGCCATGACGCCTATGTATCGCCGGACTGGTACGACAGCGCCGAGCAGGTGCCGACTTGGCTCTACGAGCTTGTCCACCTGTCCGGGCCGGTATCGGTCATCCCGCCCGGTCGCCTGGTGACGCATCTGGAAAAGCTGTCGGCGAAATTCGAGGAACGGCTGCTGCCGAAAAAGCCCTGGCTGCTCGACAAGGTATCGGCGCGCCGGCAGGACATGCTGATGCGGGCGATCGTCGGCATTGAGATGAAGATTGAAAATGTCGAGGGCAGCTTCAAGCTGAACCAGCACAAGCCGGAGGCCGATTATGTCGGTACAGCGCGCGCGCTCGTTCGGCAAGCCGATCCCTCGGCGGTGGCGATCGCCAGGCGCATGATGGCCGTCAAGCCGCAACTGTCCTACGACTGAACCGGAGACTGACGATGTCGGAAAAATACAAGATCGCGGTACTCGGCGCCTCCGGTTACACCGGCTCCGAGCTGGTGCGGATGCTGCTGCGGCATCCCCATGTCGAGATTTCGCTTTTGACCGCCGACCGGCGCGCGGGGCAGGAAATGCGCGGGGTCTATCCGCAATTCTCTCCCTTTGCACTGCCGAAGCTCATCGCCATCGACGAGATCGACTGGGCGAAGGCGCAGGTCGATCTTGTTTTCTGCGCGCTGCCGCACGGCACGACGCAGGAGGTGATCAAGAAGATTTTCGCCGAAAGGTCCTCGATCAAGGTCGTCGACGTGTCGGCGGATTTCCGCCTGCGCGACCTCGAGGCCTACGCGAAGTGGTACGGCCATCCGCATCAGGCGGTGGATTTGCAGAAGGAAGCGGTTTACGGACTGACCGAGATCTATCGCGATAGGATCAGGGGAGCGCGGCTCGTCGCCAATCCGGGCTGCTACACTACCTGCGCGCAGCTTCCGCTCGTGCCGCTGTTGCGGGAAAAGGCGATCGAGACCGGCGATATCGTCATCGACGCGAAATCGGGGATGACCGGCGCGGGCCGGGCGGCGAAGGAGAACATGCTGTTTTCGGAAGTCTCCGAGGGCTTCCACGCCTATGGCGTCGGGCATCACCGGCACATGGCCGAACTCGACCAGGAGTTTTCGCTTGCGGCGGGCGAAGAGGTGATCGTGTCCTTCACGCCGCATCTGATGCCTGCGAACCGGGGCATCCTCTCGACCATCTACGTTCACGGCGCGGGCGGCACGGCGCCCGAGGCCCTTCACGCGATACTTTTAAAGTTCTACGCGAAGGAGCATTTCGTGCACGTCCTGCCGTTCGGCGAGACCCCGCAGACGCGGCACGTGCGCGGTTCGAACATGACCTTCATCGGCGTCGCCAAGGACCGCAAGCCCGGCCGCGCCATCGTCATCTCGGCGCTGGACAATCTGGTGAAAGGAGCGTCGGGCCAGGCGATCCAGAACATGAACCTGATGCTCGGCGTGCCGGAGGCGACCGGGCTCGATCAGGTGGCGATGTTTCCGTGACCCCGGCTAGGCGAATGCCGTGCGCGCGATCACGTAGAAGCCGACGGAGATGACGATCGCGGCGAAGGTCGGCGAGAGCGCGCGCTTGTATGCGGCGAGTCGGCGAGCGGCGCCGGTCAAGCTCGCATCGTGACGCGGAGGCGAAAGCCTCCGCGACGCGGCGCCGGGGTACAAAGTCAAAGCTTGCCGAAAATGCCGAGCACGAGGGCCGCCTGGGCGAGGAAGCCGATCGTCCAGATCAGCGTGCGGAGGACCGGGATGCCGAGCGTATAGACAATGGCGTGGCCGAGGCGCGCCCAGAAATAGACCGCGCAGGCGAGTGCGGTGCCCTCGGTCGATCGCCCGATCGAGTCGAGAATGAGCACCAGCGGGGCGAAGATGACGAGATTTTCCACCGCGTTGGTATGGGCGAAATAGAGCCGCTGCGCCCAGGGCGATTGCGGCTTGGCCTTCGGCGACGGATTGTCCATCGCGCCGGCGAGTCCGCGCACCATGACGCGGTCGAGGATGTAAGGCAGCCACAGCAGGCCGGTCAGGATGACGGTCAAGGTCAGCCAGAATAATTCGCGCGTCATGTTTGCCTCTTGGTCATGGAATCCGTTGCGCGCAATCTAGCGCCGTTCGGCGGAAAAGTCGCCGCTCACGCCTTCACGCGCACATAGCTGCCGGGCGCGTCCTCGATCGGCTTGAACTTGCCGCCGCCGGGCTGGCGCGCCGGTACCATGTCGCCGCCGTGACCCTTAAGCCAGGCGAGCCAGTCCGGCCACCATGAGCCGGGATGCTCGTGCGCCGCGGCGATCCATTGTTCCAGCTCGCCGTCGGGCCGGTCGCCGGTCCAGTACTGGTATTTAGCTTTCGATACCGGGTTGACCACGCCGGCAATATGGCCGGAGCCGGAAAGGACGAAGCGCACCGGGCCGCCGAAGAATTTTGAGCCGAGGAACACCGATTTTGCCGGAGCGATATGATCCTCGCGCGTCGCCAGATTGTAGATCGGCAACGTCACCTTCCTGAGGTCGAGCTTGACCCCGCCGATCTTCATGCGCCCCCTGGTCAGGTTGTTCTCCAGGTAGCAGTTGCGCAGGTAGAAGGAGTGGTTTGCCGCCGGCATGCGGGTGGTGTCGGAGTTCCAGTAGAGGAGATCGAACGGGAAGGGCGTCTTACCTTTCAGGTAGTTGTTGACGACATAGGGCCAGATCAGGTCGTTCTCGCGCAGCATGTTGAAGGCGTTGGCCATCTGACGGCCTTCGAGATAGCCGCGCCGGGCCATGCGCTTTTCCAGCGCCTGGAGCTGCTCCTCGTCGACGAAGACCTGCAGCTCGCCGGCATCGGTGAAATCGACCTGCGTGGCAAAGAAGGTCGCCGATACAACGCGGCGGTCTTTCTTCGCCGCCATGTAGGCGAGCGTGATCGCCAACAGCGTGCCGCCGACGCAATAGCCGGCCGCATGCACCCTGTCCTCGCCTGTGACCTCGCGGATGACGTCGAGCGCGGCCAGCGGGCCCTCGCGCATGTAATCGTCGAATCCCTTGCCGGCGAGACGCTCGTCGGGATTGACCCAGGAGATCACGAATACGGTAAGCCCCTGGTCGACGCACCACTTGATCAGCGATTTCTCCGGCGTCAGGTCGAGCACGTAGAACTTGTTGATCCATGGCGGAACGATCAGCAGCGGAATCTTCAGCACCCTGTCCGTCGTCGGCGCGTACTGGAGAAGCTGCATCAGCTCGTTCTGGAAAATCACCTTGCCCGGCGTGGTGGCCAGATTGCGCCCGACCTCGAACAGCTTCGGGTCCGACTGGCGGATGACGATGTTGCCGTGCTCGTCAATATCCTGCGCCAGCATCTTCATTCCGCGCACGAGATTGTCCGCGTTGGACGACAGCGTTTCACGCAGCAACTCCGGATTGGTGAGGACGAAATTCGACGGCGACAGCGCGTTGGCGATCTGCCGGATGTAGAATTCCGCCTTCTTGCGCGTATGCGGATCGAGGTCCTTGGCCTCCTTCACCAGCCGGTCGGCCCATTGCGCCGAGATCAGGTAGGCCTGCTTCATGAAATCGAAAAACTGGTTAGATGACCATTCCGGATCGGCGAAGCGGCGGTCGCGCGGATCGGGCGTGGCCACGGGCTCGCTGCGCTCGCCCGCCAGACGCTTGACCGCCGAGCCCCAGAGATCGAGATAGGCGCGGCCGAGATTGGCCTGCAATTGCAGCGCGCGCGAGGGATCGGAGAGCCAGTATTCGGCGACCTGGCTGAGCGTCTTCACCGCGTCGCGGATCTCGTCGGCGAATGCGTCATGCGAGGCGCCCTGTTCGCGCGGCTTTATATAGGCGGCGAGGGCCTTGCCACCTTCCTCGACGAGGCGCGCGACGTTGCGCGCGAAGAGTTCGATATTGACCGCTCCTCCCGTTTCCACCGGCTGTTCCGGCAACTTGTTCATTGGCCCCGCTCAACCTCTCCATCCCCAGCATACGCGATCCAGGCACACCGACTCCGCCGCACAGATGGGCCGATCGCGCTTACCCTGCAAGGATAAGGCTGCGGGAGTCGATCCTGCACCGCAATAACGGAAAAACCCATTAACCGGCCCTCGTTACACTTCATTGTTTGGACATATTAGCCCTTTAGCCGGGCCGGTGCTCCTCCATGACGCAGATGCCGCGAATCCTGTTGACGTCCGCACGCTGCCGGCGCTCATGGCCGGCCGTCGCGGCTCTCCTTGGCGCGGTCCTCGTCGGCGGGTGCGCCGGCACCGTCGGGGACTCGATCCCCGCCGATCTAGGGGGGTTACCGGCCGACGCGCCGGCCCGCCCGACCACGCCGCTCGCATACCCCGCTGTGCACGACATGCCGCCGCCGAGGCCGGTGCGCATGCTCGACGAGGAGCAGCAGGAAAAGCTTCAAAAAGACCTGATAAGGGCGCGGGAGCGGCAGGAAAGCCACCGCCCGACGCCGAAAAAGCCGTCTGACGCTGGCGCCGACCAGAAGCCGTGATAGAAGCTTGCGCCGTATCGGCCGGCGCATCCGCAGAGCAGGCCGAAGGAGCCTTGGCCATGGAAGAATTTCACCGCATTCGCCGCTTGCCGCCCTATGTCTTCGAGCAGGTGAACCGCGCCAAGGCCGCCGCCCGCAACAACGGCGCCGACATCATCGACCTCGGTATGGGCAATCCCGATCTGCCGGCGCCCCCGCATGTGCTCGAGAAGCTGCGGGAGACGATCGGCAAGCCGCGCACCGATCGCTATTCCTCCTCGAAAGGTATTCCGGGACTGCGCCGCGCCCAGGCCGCCTATTACGAGCGCCGCTTCGGCGTGAAGCTCAATCCGGAAACGCAGGTCGTCACCACGCTCGGCTCGAAGGAAGGTTTCGCCAATGTCGCGCAGGCGATCACCGCCCCGGGCGACGTCGTGCTCGTGCCCAATCCGAGCTATCCGATTCACGCCTTCGGATTCCTGATGGCCGGCGGGGTGATCCGCTCGGTGCCGTCCGAGCCGACGCCGGAATTTTTCGTCGCGCTTGAGCGGGCGGTCATTCATTCGATCCCCAAGCCGATCGCGGTCGTCGTCTGCTACCCGGCGAACCCCACCGCCTATGTCGCCGAACTCGATTTCTACAAGGACCTCGTCGCCTTTGCGAAGAAGCACGGCATCATGGTTCTTTCCGATCTCGCCTATGCCGAGGTCTATTTCGAGGAGAATCCGCCGCCGTCGATCCTGCAGGTGCCGGGAGCGATGGACGTGGCGGTCGAATTCACCTCGATGTCGAAGACCTTCTCGATGCCGGGCTGGCGCATCGGCTTCGCCGTCGGCAACGAGCGCATCATTGCCGCGCTCACGCGCGTGAAGTCCTATCTCGATTACGGCGCGTTCACGCCGGTCCAGGTCGCGGCCACCGCCGCGCTGAACGGCCCCGAGGACTGCATCCGCGAAATGCGCGAGACCTATCGCCGGCGCCGCGACGCGCTGGTGGAAAGCTTCGCCCGTGCTGGCTGGCCGGTGCCGTCGCCTTCCGCTTCAATGTTTGCCTGGGTGCCGCTGCCCGGGGCGTTCAAGGAGCTTGGCAGCATCGCCTTCTCGACGCTTCTGGTCGAGCATGCGGGCGTGGCGGTTTCCCCGGGCATCGGCTTCGGCGAGCACGGCGAAGGTTTCGTGCGCATCGCGCTTGTTGAAAACGAGCAGCGCATTCGTCAGGCCGCCCGCAACATTCGCCGCTTCCTTGAAACCGGCGTGGAAAAGCTGCACAACGTGGTTCCTCTCGCCACCCGGCGCTGAACAATTGGATGTTTTTCTCTTTGACGGTCATTCCGGGACGGCGCGCGGCGCCGGATCCGGGCGGGATGTGCTTGCAGCACGTGCCGCCGGATTTCGGGTTCGCGCCCTTCGCGCGGTCCGGCATGACGGGAGTGGGCGATGCCTGCGCCGCTTAAAGTGGGACTGGCCGGCCTCGGCACGGTCGGCGCTTCCGTTCTCCGGCTGATCGAATCCGAGCGCGACGCGCTCGCCGCGCGCTGCGGGCGGGCGGTGGAAGTCGCCGCCGTCTGCGCGCGCGACAGGAGCAAGGATCGCGGCATCGACGTGGCCGGGCTTCGCTGGTTCGACGACCCGGTGAAGCTTGCGGCCGATCCCTCGATCGAGGTGCTGGTCGAACTGATCGGCGGGGAGGGCGATCCCGCGAAGGCCACCATCGAGACCGCGCTGCGCGCGGGCAAATCCGTCGTCACCGCGAACAAAGCGCTGCTCGCAAGGCATGGCGTCGCGCTCGCCGCGCTCGCCGAGCAGAAGCACGTCGCGCTGAATTTCGAGGCGGCGGTCGCCGGCGCGATCCCCGTCGTCAAGACGCTGCGCGAGGGGCTGGCGGGAAATTCCTTCGCGCGCATCTACGGAATCCTCAACGGCACCTGCAACTACATCCTCACGCGGATGGAGCAGGAAGGGCTATCGTTCGGCGATTGCCTGAAGGATGCGCAGCGCCTCGGCTATGCGGAAGCCGATCCGACATTCGACATCGAAGGATACGATACCGCCCAGAAGCTTGCATTGCTGGCGAGCCTAGCGTTCGGAACGAAGGTGGATTCGGAGGCGGTTTACGTCGAGGGCATTTCCTCGATCACGCCAGCCGATCTGGAGGCAGCCGACGAACTCGGTTATCGCATCAAGCTGCTCGGTGTCGCCGTGCGCACCGGCAGCGGCATCGAGCAGCGCGTGCACCCGACCATGGTGCCGAAAGAATCGGCCATCGCGCAGGTTATGGGCGTCACCAATGCGGTGACCATCGACGTTGATGGCTTTGCGCCGCTGACGCTTGTGGGACCAGGGGCGGGCGGGGCGGCCACCGCTTCGGCGGTGGTGGCCGACATCGGCGACATCGCGCGCGGTGTCCGGTCGGCGCCGTTCGGGCGGCCGGTGGCGGACCTTGCCGCGCCCGGCCGGGCGCCGATGCAGCGCCACGAGGGCGGCTACTACATCCGCCTGATGGCGGTGGACAAGCCCGGCACTGCCGCCACCATCGCCACGCGGCTCGCCGAACAGCAGATTTCGCTCGAATCCATTGTGCAGCGCCATCGTGGCCCGCAGGGCGGCGAGGATGCCAGATCGGCGGCAGAACCCGTGCCCGTCATCCTCATTACATATGCGACGACCGAGGATGCGGTGCGGCAGGCCATGGCCGCGGTCAAGCGGGACAAGGTGATATCCGGCGAACCGCAATTGATCCGGATCGAAAAAAACCGATAGAAGACGCAGTGAGGGGAGCCAAAGAGGCCATGTCGTCAATCACCGTTCAATCCGACCAGGTTCTGGAGCGCGTCCTTTCGATCGAGATCGTGCGCGTGACCGAGCGCGCGGCGGTGTCGGCCGCGCGGCTGCGCGGGCATGGCCGTGACAAGGCATCCGATCAGGCCGCGGTCGATGCGATGCGGCGCGAGCTGAACAAGCTGCCGATCGACGGAACCGTGGTGATCGGGGAGGGCGAGATCGACGAGGCGCCGATGCTGTTCATCGGCGAGAAGCTCGGCACCAAGAAGGGGCCGCGCGTGGACATCGCCGTCGATCCGCTCGAAGGCACCGTGCTCTGCGCCAAGAACATGCCGGGCGCGATCGCGACCATCGCCATTGCCGATGCCGGCACGCTGCTGCATGCGCCGGATTGCTACATGGACAAGATCGCCATCGGGCCGGGCTACCCCAAGGGCACGATCGATCTCGACGCGCCGGCCGACGAGAATATCATGAGCCTGGCGAAGGCCAAGGGCGTCAAGCCGTCCGAGATCAACGCGATCCTGCTCGACCGTCCGCGCCACGCCAAGGCGATCGAGTTGATCCGCAAGACCGGGGCCGCCGTGACGCTGATCACCGACGGCGACGTTGCCGGGGTCATTCATACGGCGGAGCCGAAGACCGGTATCGACATCTATCTCGGCATCGGCGGGGCGCCGGAGGGCGTACTGGCTGCGGCGGCGCTGCGCTGCATCGGCGGCCAGATGCAATGCCGCCTGGTCATCGACAATGAGCAATTGCGCGAGCGCACGCTCAAGATGGGCATCAAAGATCCGCAGAAGAAATACGAGATCGAGGACATGGTGCGCGGCGATTGCCTGTTTTCCGCGACCGGTGTCACCACCGGGCCGATGCTGCAGGGCGTGAAATTCGGCCAGGACATCATCGAGACGGAGACGGTGGTGATGCGCTCCGTCACCGGCACGGTGCGGCGGATCATCGCCGAGCACCGCCAGTTCGAGAAATTCCACCTCGATTGAGGCGATTAGGCGAGCGCGGGCTGCCGCGAGGCCTGCGGGTATTCGCGCTCGAGAAGGGCGCCGAGATGGCTCGCGATCGCGCCCATGCCGCTGCGCCCGTCGAGCGCCTCGGCCTCGGGATTGTAATTGGTGTTGGTGTTGACGTCGTAGGTGAAGGTCCGGCCCTTCTCGTCGACGATGAACTCGATCCCGGCGATGCCGATGTCGTTGGCCTTCAGGAAGGCCTGCCATTGCGGCAGCAGCGGATGATCGAACTCCTTGAGAATGCGGAACTTGGCCGAAGGCGCCTCGGCCGGGCAGACATCGGCGATGCCGGGTGATTCCACGTTGCAGGCATCGGCCGGGCAAAGCTCGAAGCCCTGCGAGGTGTCCACCCGCACGGCGTAGAGGAAGCGCCCGCCGACGAATTCGATGCGGGTGATGAACGGCGCGGGCGCCTTGATGTAGCGTTGCACGAGCGTGATGCCGTCGATCGGTTCGAGGAAATCGGCGCTCGCGAGATGCTGATCGAGCGCCGCCGCCGACAGAAACAGGCGCACGCCGAGGCCCTTGCCGGCGCGGTTATGCTTCAGGATCAGGGGGTATCCGAGCCGGTCCGCCGCCTCGCGAATGTGGTCGCGGCCGATCACTGCCAGCGTCGCGGGCACGACGATGCCGAATTTCTCCAGTGCCTGGTATTGCGCGACCTTGGAAATCTCCAGCGCCAAGGCGCGCTCGCCGTTGACGACCGTGCGGCCGTGGCGGGCGAGCCAGGCGAGCACCGCGCCGGTATATTCCGCGGCGAAACGATGATCGCGGGTGTGCGAGGAGGCGCTCATCCGGTTGTAGAAGACGCCGGCGGGGGGCGCCGCGCGCAGATCGAGAATGCCGCGATCGAGAAACCACTCGCGGAAGGGGATGCCGAGGCGGCCGAACTCTGCGCGCAGCGGCTCGACCCAGGCATCGTTCTCGTGGATGACGTAAACTTGCGGTGTTTCGCTCATGGCGCGTTCCTGCTGTGGTGTCCGGAATATGCCGGCGAAATCGGCGCGAACAACGCGGAAAGGGCCGAAAGCGGCAAAAAACAATGGGCTCCTTCCGCCGTGGGGCGGGGCAGGTGATTTTTTCTGCGCGGGTGAATATCTGGAGCAAAATATCCGCATCCCGATGACCGATTCGCGATCATGAGCGCGGCGCTGCCGCTTGCCGTTCCGCCGGGACAGCCGAACCGGCTGTTTCTCGGCGTCGAACGTTCCGTCTGCGGGCGCGCCTGGCGCGACCGGCTGGACGAACGCGCCGCCCAGCGCGCGTTGGCGATCGCGCAGCGTCATCGCGTTCCCGAATTGCTCGCGCGCATTCTCGCCGGCCGCGGCGTCGAGCCCGATCATGTGGAGGAATTTCTCGATCCGACGGTACGCAGGCTGATGCCCGATCCGCACACGCTGACGGCGATGGAAGCGGCGGCCGTGCGCATCGCCGATGCGGTGGCGCGCGGGGAGCAGATCGCGATCTTCGGCGATTACGACGTGGACGGGGCGACATCGGCGGCGCTGCTGGCGCTGTTCCTGCGCCATTGTGGGCTGGCGCCTTTCGTCCACATCCCCGACCGGCTGTTCGAGGGTTACGGGCCGAACGTGGATGCCGTGCGCGCGCTCGCCGAACGCGGCGCGAGGCTGCTGATCACCGTCGATTGCGGCACGACCAGCATCGAGCCGCTGGCCGAGGCGCGGCGCCTCGGCATGGACGTGATCGTGATCGACCATCACCAGTGCGACGAGCGGCTTCCCGAGGTGCTGGCGCTTGTCAATCCGAACCGGCTCGACGATCTGTCGAAGCTCGGCGATCTCGCCGCGGTCGGGCTCGTCTTTCTCGCCATCGTCGCCGCTAACCGCGAATTGCGCCGGCGCGGACACTGGAGCGAAGGCCGCAAAGAACCCGACCTGCTCGGCCATCTCGACCTCGTGGCGCTCGGCACGATCGCGGATGTCGTGCCGCTGACCGGACTGAATCGCGCCTTCGTGACCAAGGGGTTGATCGCCATGCGTCGGCGCGACAATCCGGGGCTGACTGCGCTGATCGACGTGGCGCGGCTCGACGGGCCGCCGGAGCCGTTCCATCTCGGATTCCTGCTCGGGCCGCGCATCAACGCGGGCGGACGGATCGGGCGCGCCGATCTCGGCGTGCGGCTGCTGATGGAAACGGACGTCAGCGAAGCGGGGCGGATCGCCGCCGAGCTTGACCGGCTCAACCGCGAACGGCAGGCACTCGAACAGCAGATGCTGGCCGAGGCGGAAGCCGAGGCGCAGGCCGCGCTCGGCATCGAGGAACGCGGCGCGGTCGTCGTCACCGCCGCGCAGGGCTGGCATCCGGGCGTGGTCGGGCTGATCGCGGCGCGGCTGAAGGAACGTTTCTCGCGTCCGGCTTTCGCCATCGCCATCGGGGTCGACGGCATCGGCACCGGATCGGGGCGTTCGATCGCCGGCGTCGATCTCGGCCGCGCGGTGCGCCGCGCGGTCGCGGAGGGAATTTTGCTGAAGGGCGGCGGGCACGCCATGGCCGCGGGCGTCACCTTGCGCAAGGACGCGCTCGCCGCGTTCCGCGCCTATCTCGAAGCGAACCTCGCCGACGCGGTCGAAGCGGCGCGGTGCCAGGACGCGCTGCTGATCGACGGCGCGCTGACGGCGGCCGGCGTCAATGCCGATCTCGTCGCCACCTTCACCCGCGCGGGTCCCTATGGCGCGGGCAATCCGGAGCCGGTCCTTGCCGTCCCCGCGCACACAATCGCCTACGCCGATCCGGTCGGGCAGAACCATGTGCGCGTGCGCCTGCGCGCGGGCGACGGGGCGATGCTGAATGCGATTTCCTTCCGCTCCGCCGACAAGCCGCTCGGCAAGGCGCTGCTCGCCAGTCGCGGACAGCAGATCCACGCCGCCGGCTGCCTCGCGATCGACCGCTATCAGGGAGCAGAGCGTGTGCAGCTTCGCCTTATCGACATGGCCCCGGCCGGTCCGGATTCGGTTCGCTGATTCAGCGGATCGGGGAGAAGGGCGCAGGCAGATAGATGTCGTTCTGCATCGCAAGCAGATGGCTGGGGCCACCGGGCGGCGGCCACACGCCCTCCGCGACCGCCTTGGCGCGAATGCGCGCGCGCTCGTCGAGACCGGGATAGGGCCAGATGTGCATGAAGCGCGTGACCGGTCCGGTCAGCGAATGCATCGCCGCGAGCATCGGCGAAAGCCTGACGCGTGGGGGCACCGCCTTGTCCCAGAGCGCGATCGTGGGTGCGAGGCCGTCGGGCTTCACCGCGTAGAGCCGCACCTCGAAGAAGGGGCCATAGCTGCCCGGCTGCATCGGCTCGCGCATCGCCGGAATGGGCGCGTAGATGTCGGTGGTCACCGCCGTCACCAGGGCGGCGATGCCGAAGGGGTCCTTCGCCGTGAGCAGCGTTTCGCGCGCCGCGACCGCGCGGCCGATATCGGGCGCCTCGCGGATGATCAGGATCTGGTTGAGCGCGCCGATCTCGGAAAACCAGCAGGCCAGCAGCTTGCCGTCGCCGGGAATTCTGTCCTTCAGCCTGTCCAGCGCCTGTGGATGGGTGCCGGGCCGCACTGTGATGGTGGTGACGTCGTAGTGCATCGCGTCGATGGTCCCCCTGATTGCGCCGCGCGTTGACAGCCTTTCCGCGGCTTCTTACGGTGGTCAGACATCTGACCAGAGGTCTAGCCGCGGCGGAATGCGGCGGCAAGTCCGCAAGGCAGACGGGCATGGCTTGGGCGCGGCCAGGCCCGGACCAACGACAAGCGCCGCAGGGAGGAAGTTATGTCGCTCACTAGGAGGATGGCCGCGGCCGCCTTCGCGGCGGGGCTGTCGGCCGCGTTGTATGGGGCGGGTCCAGCCGCTGCCGCCGACAAGGTCGTGCGGGTCTGGCACACCGAGACCGAGCCGCAGACGATCAAGGCGTTCAACGACATCGCGCGGCGTTTCGAGGCGAAACATCCGGGCATCAAGATCGAGGCGGAAGGGCTCGCCTGGACCGACCTCGAAGGAAAGATCATGGCTGGCCTCGCCTCCGGGTCGCCGCCGGAATTGTCGCACGGCCAGCCGATCACCTGCACCGCGCTGCAATCCAAGGGCCTGCTGCTGCCGCTCGACGAGGTGGTCGATGCGATCGGCAAGGACAATATCTGGGAGCAGGTGAAGCGCGTCTGCAATGTCGGCGGCAGGCAATACGGCCTCGTGCACGCGGCCGGCACATCACTGCTCATCTACCGCAAGGACATGGCCGACAAGGCTGGGCTGAAGGCGCCAAAGACCTGGAACGACCTGCTCGCCAACGCCAAGGCGCTGACGCAGGACACTAACGGAGACGGCAAGGTCGACATCTACGGCATCACGCTGCCGGGCGATAACCTCTTCCTCAACATCATCCTCGGCGAGCTGATCAAAGCGAATGGCGGCGAGCTGTTCGACAGGAACAACAAGCCGATGATGACCGACAGGAAGATGATCGAGGCGCTGGAATTCTTCCGCGAGCTGACCAGGTACGCGCCTCCGGGCTGGGAAGGGCACGGCTATCTGCAGACTTTCCAGAACGTGTACGGGCAGAAGGCGGCAATGATGTTCGCGGGCTACGGACGCGGCGCCGGCCTGATCGAGAAATTCGCTCCCAAGGAGATGGCCAACGACAAGACCTTCGACGTGTGGCCGAAGCCGCACGGCCCGAGCGGCTCCCAGCCTGCGGTGCAGGTCGATGAGGAGCCCTGGATGCTGTTCAAGGATGCCAAGAACACCAAGGAGGCGATCGAGTTCCTGAAATTCTTCTACCAGGACGACAACTATCTCGAATATGTCGCCACCGTTCCCATCCACCTGTTCCCGATCACCAAGTCGCTGCGCGCATCGGCGAAGTATCAGAACCTGGAGATGATCCAGCGCTGGAAGGGATGGATCGACGTCCAGCAGAACTATCTCGACAAGGACCAGGGCAAGCCGACCCTTGTCGTCGATTGGGCGGACATGACGGACAAGCCCTATCTCATGGAGGTGCTGGGCTCGGGCATCCTGCGCGACATGATCATGGATGTCTGCCTGGAGAAGGCGGAGCCGCAGAAGGCCGCGGAAAAGGCGCAGAAGCGGCTTGAGGAGCTGCTGCGCTCCAAGGGCTATCTGAAAGGCTGACGCCGCTCATGGCCATGACGGATGGCGGACAGGTGCTGGCAATGCCGCGCGAGGAGCGGGCCTCCTTCAGGATTCCCGATCCCGTGCTCGGCGTGCTGCTGATTCTGCCCGCCATCGGCCTGCTGTTGCTATTGACGCTCTACCCCGTGCTGTACGGCGTCTGGATCAGCTTCTTCAACAAGCATTCGTTTTTTCCGGAACAGACCTTCGTCGGCTTCGGCAATTATCTTTACATCCTGCGCGACGGCGAATTCTGGATGGCGGTGTGGCGCGGGGCGATCTATTCGGTGTCGGCGATCGTGCTGCAGATCGTGCTCGGCGTGGCGGCGGCGCTTCTGCTGGACGAGCTTTTTCCCGGCCGCAACATTCTGCGAGCGATCGTGCTGTTCCCTTACGTCGTGCCGACGGTGATCGCTGTGATCGTCTGGAAATGGCTGCTCGACAGCCAGTTCGGATTGATCAACTACATGCTGACGAGCTATGGCCTCGTTGACCAGCCGATAAGCTGGATGGGCAAGGACTGGATCATGGTGTCGCTCATCGTGGTGAGCGTATGGCAGTTCTTTCCCTTCGTGGTCATCGGGGTGCTCGCGCGGCTGCAATCCATTCCGCACGAATTGCACGACGCTGCGAAGGTGGACGGCGCCAATGCCGTGCAGCGATTCCTGCACGTCACGCTGCCGCAGCTCAAGAGCGTGCTGTTCGTGATCGTGCTCCTGCGCAGCATCTGGATGTTCACCAAGTTCGACACACCTTGGCTGATGATCCAGGGGGGCGGAGCGGAGAACTATATCCGCACGCTGCCGGTCTATACCTACATGCGCACCTTCGCCTATTACGAGGCCGGGCTCGGCTCGGCGATGGCGGTGCTGATGTTCCTGGCGCTGGCCGCGGCCACCGCCGTCTATTTCCGCGTGTGGGAGCGGGAGCAGCATCTATGAACGCCGCGCCCCGCCTGTTCTCCCTGCGTATGGGCCTGTTGCTGACCGCGGCGCTGGCGCTGCTGATCTTCACCGCCTTTCCCTTCGCGTGGATGGCATCGACCGCGCTGAAGCCGTCGCGGGACATCTTTGCCACGCCGCCGGTGCTGTGGCCGCGCGAATTCACGCTCGCCAATCTCGCGCGCCTGTTCGAGGAGACGCGCTTCCTAACCTATTTCCGCAACAGCATGGTGGTCTCGCTCGCGACCGTGGCGACAACCTTGCTGCTCTCGACGCCGGCCGCCTACAGCCTGACGCGGTTCAGGTTCCCCGGCCGGGAAAAGCTCGCCGCCCTGATCCTGTTCACCTACATGTTCGCGCCGATCATGATCATCATTCCGTTTTACGTGATGATCCGCTTCCTCGGGCTGCAGAACACGCATCTCGGACTGGTGATGGCCTATACTGCCTTCTGCCTGCCGTTCAATCTGTGGCTGTTGCGGACCTTCTTCCAGAGCATTCCGGTCGATATCGAGGATGCCGCCAAGATCGACGGTGCCAACCGTTTCCAAGCGGTCTGCCACGTGATCCTGCCGCTGGCGCTGCCGGGAGTGGTGGCGACCGGCATCTTCACGTTCATCCTTGCCTGGAACGATTATATCTTCGCGCGCGTGCTGCTGAGCGCGGACGAATTGAAGACGCTGCCGGTCGGGATTGCCGACCTCTATAATGCTAGCGTCGTCGACTGGGGCATGATCATGGCGGCGGGGCTTCTGGTGATCGCCCCGATTGCCGGGGTCTTTGTCTTTATTCAGAAGTATCTCGTGGCCGGGTGGGGCAGCGGCGGAGTGAAGGGGTGATGACGATGGCTCAGAACGTGGCCGCGGCCGCCTTCATGCCGCTCAAGCACGGCCGCAAGTCGGACGAGGTATTCGGTCAGATTTCCGAATTCATCCGTTCGGGCCGGTTCGCGCCGGGCAGCAAGCTGCCGCCGGAGCGCGAGCTTGCCGCGATTTTCCGGACCAGCCGCCAGACCATCCGCGAGGCGATTTATCGCGCCGAGCTGGAGGGCCTGGTCGAGGTCCGCCACGGCACGGGCAGCTTCGTGGTGGCGCGCACGCGGCGCGCGCCGATCGACCGGCCGTTGATCGAGCTGCTGCGGACCGAGGCGCACCGCACCTCGGAATTTTTCGAAATCCGGCGGGCGCTGGAAGGCTGGTGCGCGATGCAGGCGGCGAAGGTCGCGACCAGGGCCGATCTCGAGGCGATGAAGCAACGGCTCGAGGCGATGAAGGCTCTCGACGTGACCGACGAGGCCTGGGAGCAGCACGACATCGGCTTTCACGCCGCGCTCGCCGGGGCGACGGGCAATCCGCTCGCGATCCGCATCATGGAGGTGTTGCGCGAGGGATTCTCGGCCTTCTACCGGCTCAAGCGATTCATCCCCAATCGCGAGGACCAGACGCTGATCTGGCAGCATCATTTCGACATCTACGACGCGGTCCGCCGCCGCGCGCCCGAAGAAGCGCGCGCGGCGATCGTCGGCCACATGGATTTCATCGAGAGCAAACTCGACGAGAGCATGGGCGATCTCGACGACTGCCGCTGAATCTCAGTTCTGACGCAGGCGCGCAAGCAGTTTCAGTCCCGCATAGCCGTCGGCGGGCGCCATGCCGATCTTGCGCTGATAATCGCGGATCGACTTCATCGTCTCGAGGCCGACGCGGCCGTCGGTTCCTCCGGTATCGAAGCCGAGCGCGGTGAGACGGGTCTGGATTTCCTGCACCTCGGCGAGCGTGGGCGCGCGCTCCTCGCTGCCGGGAAAACGCTGCACGAAGGGGCCGGCGCCGAGAATGCGGTCGCCGAGATGCACGATGGCAAGCGTGTAGTTCATCGACGGATTGTAGGTCTTCACCGCGTCGAAATTCGGCCCGAGCAGGAAGGCGGGGCCGCCCGGCACCGGCACCCACAGCTTCGCCGTCGCAGCGGGCTGCGGAAACGGCCTGCCGTCGGCGCGCCTGACGCCGAGCGAGGACCATTGCGCGTAGCTGCCGTGCGTGGCTCCTTTCAGGCTGGGCGGCAGAACCACCTCGTAGCCCCAATGTTCGTTGCGCCGGTATTTTCCCCGCTGCACCAGGTAGCGGGCCGAGGATCCGAGCGCGTCGTCCGGCCGGCCGAAGGGCGAGATGCGCCCGTCGCCGTCATAGTCGAAGCCGACATTGAGCCAGACTTCCGGCATCCATTGCGTGTGTCCCATCGCGCCGGCCCAGGAGCCTCGCATCTCCTCCGGGCGCGCCCAGCCGAGCTGGACGATGCGCAGCGCGTTGATCAATTCGCGCTCCCAGTAATCGCGCCGCCGCGGCTCGCCCCAGGCGAGCGCGGCGAGAGCGGGAAAGACGGGTCGCATATGGTTCTGCTGCACGACCGGGTCGCCATAGGCGGATTCGATGCCCCAGAGCCCGAGCATGATGCCGCGCTCGACGCCGAAATCGTGCTCGATCCGGTCGAACAGCGCGGCGTGCTCCTTCGCCCGCTGCCGCCCGGTGATCAGCCGCCAGTCGGAGACGCGGCGGTTGATGTATTGCCAGAGCTGCTCGTTGAATTCGGGCTGCGATTTCTGCTGCGCGAAAACGGTGAGGTCGGGCTTGAGCGCGCCCATCACGCGCGAATAGGTCGCATCGGAGATGCCGCGGGCGGCGGCGCGCGCACGCAAGCCCGCGACCCATTGATCGAAAGGCTGCGCGGCGCTTTGCGCACGCGCGGAAAACGGCGCGCCGGCAAGCGCGGCCAGTCCCCCCGCCAGGAGGCGGCGACGGTCGAGGACGGAATCGATCATGCGGCATCCTATCCGCCCGGATCGTGCCCGCAATCGGGCGCGGCTATTCGGCGCTGGCCTGCTTTCGCCGGTGCTGATGGCGGGCGGCGTTGAGCGAATGCTCGAACGCACCGCGTGCGCGCCGGCCATGCACGGGCTTTTTCGTCCGCGCCGCGTCGGCGGATTTCTGCGGCTCCGCGGGAGCGGAGGGGGCGGCCTGCTCGGCCGGCGGCTCCTCCTTCAACTCGCGGCCGCGTCCGCCGATCAGATGCTCGTAGGCGACGATCAGGGTCGCGTAGGGATTGACGCGCACCCAGCCGTCCTCGGTCGGCACCATCGCCTCGAAATGCAGATGATAGGTCGTGCCGTTTTCGCGGTGATTGTAGTTGCCGACCTTGCCGATCACCTCGCCCTGGCGCACGCGCCGGCCGGACAGGATTGCGTCCTCGTCGAGCTGGTTCGGATTCATGTGCATGTAGCGGAAGCGGATGCGCTCGTGATCGTCGTTGACGACGATCAGCGCGGCCTGCTGCTTGGGCGCGCGCAGCACCATGCCGTCCATCACCGCCACCACGTCGTCGAGATAGGGGATGCAGCGGTCGGCGCCGTCATTCTTCAGCCGGCAGGCGGCGGGGCGGATGTCCTGGCCCTGGTGGCCGTAGCCCGACCCGCATTGCCCGACGAAAAAGAAACGGTGTTCGCAGAAATTGTCGCGCCAGGGATAGTCGTAATTCTCGCGCGCGCCTTCGTTGAAGACGAGCGGCTTGAAATTGACCCGGCAGCGGTATTGCGCGTTCTTGCGCCCGTGCGGGCTCGGCGCGCGCCCGGTCTGGTCGCAATCGCCCCAGTTCATGAAGGATTGCGAATTGGCGTAGGAGGGGGCGTTCAGCAGCGGATAGCGGATCGGGGCATAGACGGTGTAGTCGGCGACGCCGTCATGGTTTTTCATGCCGGTATTGGGGATGAGCCGGCCAGGTCCGTAGAAGGTGAAGTCGGGCGATTGCCCCTGCGGGCGCGCGACCGGCATGGCGGCGAAGCTTTTCGGCGCGGCGTCGGCGTTGCCGCCCGCGAGCCGCAGCGATTGCAGCAGCTTGACGGCGACCTTGTCGGCCTGCCGGCAGGCGAGGCGGCGGGCGCGGGGCGGGGCGTCGTAGCACTGGATCGCGACCACGTAGCGGATGCCGTAGCGCTCGAAGCTGTAGCGCAGATAGCTTTCCAGGATCACGCGGCGGATGCCGGGATAGCCGTCGAGCCCGCGCGCGGGGGTCTCGCTGGCGGCGGCGGGCGGGGGCAGGTCGTAGGTCGCCGCGAAGCCGGAAATCTCGACGAATATCGGCTCGGCGAAGGAGATGTCGGTGAATTCGCCCGATCCCGCGCGCACCGAGAATACCGCGTCGTACCCGGTCGGGCCGGCGAGGAAGAAACCGGACGGCGCAAATCCGCCGAGATAGGCGTCGGCGGCCTTCGCCGCCGCGGCGGCGCGGTCGCGCAGATAGGCGGCCGTGTCGAAGGGCAGCAGCACCGGCACCGGGCTCGTCGCGATACCGGGAAAGCGTTCGGCCAGCGCCCCGTTCAAAACGTCGAGGGGCTCCTCCTTCTCCCCGGGCGATCGCGCGGGCAAATCGACGCGGGCGGCCTGCCAGTCGGCATGCAGCGACTTCAGGCGCGGACTGACGAAGTCCTGCGCCCCGGCGGACGCAAGACCCGCAATCATCCAGCAACCGATCCAGAAGTTCGTTCTCAAAGTCGGACACCCGCTCCCCGTGGCGCAGACTATGCGTCAAAATTGCAAGAGTCGCACCCTGGCCGGCCGCCCCATGCACCGCTGATGCGGCGGCATGGACGGCTCGGCGCGGGCCGGGCGGGGCCCTCCGACCCCCGACGGCCCCAGGACGATCGAGGATTGGCGGGGGCGCGCCCCGCGAGCGCCAGGCCCAGGCCCAGGCCCTGCCGGACGGTATTCCTGGGCGGGGCCCTAGCGAGCGGCACGAGACCCGTGCAAGGATGCCCGACCGGAATACCGGTTTTCAGGCGACCGGCGCCTTTTGCGGTCTCGACGGGCGAAATAACGAGAATCAGAATGCGGCGCAGCCGCGCGCAGGGTGTATATCTGCCGCCAGCGGATTAGCGGGGAATGACCGAGATGAAACCAGCAGTCATCATAATCGGCGCCGACAAGGGCGGGGTCGGCAAAACCACCATCGCACGCACGATGCTCGATTATCTGCGGGCCAAGAGCATGCCGACGCGCGCCTTCGATGCCGAATATCCGCGCGGCACGCTCAAGCGCTTCCATCCGCAGGCAACCGAGATCGTCGATCTCAGCCAGATTTCCGACCAGATGAAGATCTTCGACACGCTCGCCACCTCCGGCTCCAAGGTCAGCGTCATCGACATCCGCGCCGGCCTCCTGTCGCCGACGCTGCGGGCGCTGCAGGATTCCGGCTTCTTCGACGCGGTGCGCGCGGGCGAGTTCAATTTCGGCCTGTTCCACGTGATCGGCCCCTCCGTCGCCTCGCTCGACGAGATCGTCGAGGTGAAGCCCTATGCGGAGGGGGCGAGCTATTTCGTGGTGAAGAATTTCATCAACGACACGAGCTTCTTCGACTGGGATCCGGCGGTGAAGGCGACCTATTTCCAGCGCACCAAGGACGGCGTGGAGATCAACATCCCCAAGCTCACGGAGATGGCCTACGAGCAGGTCGAACTGGCCGGGGTTCCGTTCTCGACCTTCATCGCCAACAAGACCGCGGACGGACGGCCCGGCAATTATTCGCTTGTGCTGCGCGGCTATGTCCGCACCTGGCTGATGCAGGTCGCCTCCGAATACGAAAAGGCCGGCGTGCTGAAGCGGCTGGCGCCGGCGGAGGCCGCCCCGTCGGCAAGCGCGGCGTCCTGAGGCAAGGCGGGCCGCCGGCGATTTGAAACGATCCGCGGGCCTGTCGCGGTCCGCGCGCCGAAAGGCAGGATATGGCCATCGCTGCGATTGTCGCTTCGGCGCGCGTTCGCGCCGGCAAAACGCTATTGGCAAGACTGCTCGCCGAGAATTTCCTCCTGTCGGGCGAGCGTCCGGCCCTGCTCGACACCGACACGACGGAACGCAGGCTGTGGTCCTTCTTCCGCACGGAAGCGGGATTGTTCGATCTCGACCGCGTGCCCGACCAGATGAGCCTGTTCGACGCGCTCTCCGTCGGCTCGACGCATCCGAGGATCGTCGAGGTCGCGCACCGCTCCGCGCAGAAGTTCTTCGATTTGATGCGCGACAGCGACTATGTCGCCGAGGCGCGCGCCAACGAGGTCGAGCCGGTGGTCTTCTACATTCCTTCCCCCGATCCCGACTCCTTCGAATACGGCCGCCGGCTCACCGAGCAGCTCCCGGGCACCGCATTCGTGATCGTCCGAAACGAATATCTCGGCGAGGTGAAGCATCTGACCCGGCTGACCGCCGGCTACCGCGCGCTCGAAACCATCAAGCCTTGCATCGCGCTGCCCGCTCTCGACGCCGCTCATATCCCCGACATCGACGATCCGTCGTTTTCGTTTCGCGAGTTCATGCGCGGAGGCGCCGAGGAATTGCCGCTCGCCGCCCGCGACGCGATCCGTCCCTGGCTCGTGCGCTGCCTACGCAGCACCTATGCGGCGATCGAGGCGCTGCAAGGCGGAAATGTGTCGGCGGGCCCGCTCGACGCCTGAAAAACACGGGTCCCGTCCCGCGCCGCCCACCTCTCCGCGAGCGGAACCGCCCCGCCTCTCGGGCGTTTTCATCACTCGCGAAGTCATGGAGAGGAGCGGTATCATGTCAGACTTCGATCCCAACCGCCTGAACGATCCGCGGAGCCAGGAATCCCGCTATGCCTCGGACGCGGGTTCGTCCTGGGCCTGGATCGTCGGCGCAATCGCGGTCGTGGTGGTGGTCCTGGTCGCGCTGGGGCTCGGCCGCAACGATACGCAGACGGCCGGCACGACGCCGCCGGCCTCGACGACATCCACCGCGCCGTCAACCACAGGCGTGGCGCCGCGCCCGGCGCCGGCCCAGCCGGCGACTCCGCCCGCCAAGTCGACCAATCAGTAGCGTAGCGTCCGCGTAGAGTCTGCAATGCGATGAGCCCCGGTCAGACCGGGGCTCATCTGCTTTGGCGCTTGCTTTCGCCTTGACGGAGCCGGCCACGAACCGCCACGCCGCCGGCTTCAGAAATAGCGCCACCACACATACAGGTGGCAGATCGCCACCGACACCACCATCATCGGGAAGGCGTATTTCGTGTAGGTAATGAAGCTGAAGGGAATGCCGTTGCGCTCGGCGATGCCGGCGACGGTGAGATTTGCCGACGCACCGATCAGCGTGCCGTTGCCGCCGAGACAGGCGCCGAGCGACAGGCACCACCACAGCGGCTCGATATGCGAGGGGCCGCCGAAGGAGGGCGCCATCGCCTTGATCAGCGGGATCATGGTCGCCACGAACGGGATATTGTCGACGATCGCCGACAGCACCGCCGATGCCCACAGCACCGCGTAGCCGGTGGTGGCGAGGTCGCCGCCCGTCGTCCGGACCAGGCCGTCGGCGAGAAGCTTCAGCAGCCCGCCATATTCGACGCCGTGAACGACGATGAACAATCCGATGAAGAAGAAGATTGTGATCCATTCGACATCGGAGAAGGTCTCGTGGCAATTCTTGGCGGCGGCCTCGGCGTGGTGTCGCCAATTGTCGAGCAGCATCAGCACCGCCGCGCCCGACATTGCGATGGTGGCGGGCTCGAGATGCAGCGGGCGGGCGAGCACGAACGCGACCATGACGACCGTGAGCACAGCGAGCGACTGCCACAGCAGCGTCCAGTCGGTGATCGATTCGGAGGGCACGTGCTTCATCACCCGCGCCTCGCGCTCGGGCGTGGTCTTGAGATCCTTGCCCCACATGAGATGAATCATGGCCGCCTGCACGATCATCACGACGATGATGATCGGCGTGAGATGGAAGACGAAGGCGTTGAAGTCGAGCCCGACCAGCGAGCCGATCAAGATGTTGGGCGGGTCGCCGATCAGCGTCGCGGTGCCGCCGATATTGGAGGCGAAGACCTCGGCGAAGAGATAGGGATAGGCGGGAACGTCCAGCTCCTTGGTAATCGCGAGCGTCACCGGCACGACCAGCAGCACGGTGGTGACGTTGTCGAGAAAAGCGGACAGGATCGCAGTGGTGATCTGCAGAAGCAGCAGCATGCGCGCCGGGTGGGCTTTCGCGGCCTGGGCCGACCACACCGCGAGATACTGAAACATGCCGGACCGGCGTGAGATCGAGACCAGAATCATCATGCCGGTGAGCAGGCCGATCGTGTTCCAGTCGACTCCTTTCAGCGCTTCTTCCTGGGTGAGTACGCCGACGATGACCATCGCGCCGCCGCCGAGCAGCGCGATGATCGAGCGGTTGACCTTTTCGGAAATGATGATGGCGTAGGTGACGGCAAGGATGCAGGTTGACACCCACATCGGATTGAGCCCGAAATAAACGTTGGAAACCATCGTGTGCCCCTTGCCCCATACGCCGCGGGCAGGGACTGTCGTTTAGCGGAGAATTTGAGTCAATATAAGCGGCGCAGCGAAACCCGGGTGATAACGCCGCGCAGGGAACGTCCACATATCGAAACGGTTGTATGGCCAAGGAGAGGCGGCTATGCGCGAAAAATTCTGGGCGTATATCCAAGAGGAATGTCTCGCTGCCGTAGCGTTGATCCTGATCGCCGCGATCGGGCTCGCCGTGCTTCATGCCGAGCGCAATCACACGGTGACCTATTCGACGGCGAGCACAGCGCCGGGCAAATAATCCTGTTCCGCAAGGCCCGTGGCCGGGCGGAACCGGCTGCCGCGTGCCGGAGTTTTGCTTTCCGGC
>DASZTD010000037.1:0-284552 GCA_035548355.1 Pseudorhodoplanes sp. | reverse complement strand
GGAGCAGCCCGAGTGCGGGGTTACGAGCCCCGCCCGCAGGCGCCGCCCCCCACTCCGTCTTCGGCCCGTCTTCCGGAAGACGCCCTCGGCCGAGTGAGGTGCTAGGAATATATCCCTGTTGGCTGGGAACGTCAAGCCCCGCGCGAGCACCTGACCGGACTTGCGCCTGTTCAGGCCGAACAACGTCCTTGGCAGCGACACCTAGCGCGCATAGCCGATCAGCGGCTTCTTCTTGCGACCAAGCATGATCAGCACGATCCCGACGACGCCGAGCACGAGCCAAGTCGGCTGCTCGAGCACGCGCAGGAGCACGGGGTCCCACAGCCAGGGCAGGCCGTACTTGGCGGCGAGCGGCTTCAGGCTCTCGTAGCTTGCTTGGTTCAAGGCGAGCCACACCTCCCCCGCCTTGGTGATGTAGATCGCCTGATCGGCGATCGACTTCATGCCGTCGTAGATCAGGAAGATGAAGCCCGCCGCCAGGAACCATAGGCCGAGAAATCGTAACAGGAAGCGGATCATGGGCGCCGCATTGCCGTGTTGAGGGATTTGCCTTGGTTACTCTCACCCGCCTCTCGGTTCAAATGGAAAGAGCGTGCGGCCGACGCCATGCCGCGGCGCGGCAGGCAAGCCTTTGGCAATGAGCGTCGTTTCCGCTACCTTGCGCCTGCAAGTGCCAGGTTGCGTCGCGTGGGGAGTGGAAATGCTCGACAAAACAAAGGCTCCGGCCAAAGGCCGGAACAAGCGCCCGACTTTCACCGATCAGGAAGCGCTCGCTTTCCATTCCGATGGCCGGCCGGGCAAGCTCGAAGTGGTCGCCACCAAGCCGATGGCGACCCAGCGCGACCTCTCGCTTGCCTATTCTCCGGGCGTTGCGGTGCCGGTCCTGGCCATCGCCGAGGACGAGAACCGCGCCTATGACTACACCACCAAGGGCAATTTCGTCGCCGTCGTGACCAACGGCACGGCGATCCTCGGTCTCGGCGACCGTGGCGCGCTCGCCGCAAAGCCGGTGATGGAAGGCAAGGCGGTGCTGTTCAAGCGCTTCGCCGACATCGATTCGATCGACCTCGAAGTGTCGTCGAAGGACCCCGACGAGATCGTCAATTGCGTGAAGCTGCTCGGCAAGGGCTGGGGCGGCATCAATCTCGAGGACATCAAGGCGCCGGAATGCTTCGTCATCGAGCAGCGTCTGCGCGAGCTTCTCGACATTCCCGTCTTCCACGACGACCAGCACGGCACCGCGATCATCGCCGCCGCCGGCCTGATCAACGCACTGCATCTCACCGGCCGTGACATCGGCACCACCAAGCTCGTCTGCAACGGCGCCGGCGCCGCCGGCATTGCCTGCCTCGAACTGCTCAAGGCGATCGGCTTCGCCCCCGAAAACTTGATCCTGTGCGACACCAAGGGCGTGATCTACCAGGGTCGCACCGAGGGCATGAACCAGTGGAAATCGGCGCATGCGGTGAAAACCTCCGCGCGTACCTTGGCGGATGCCTTCGAGGGCGCGGACGTGGTGTTCGGCCTCTCCGCCAAGGGAGCCTTTACCCCGGCGATGATCAAGTCGATGGCGGACAAGCCGATCATCTTCGCGATGGCCAATCCCGATCCGGAAATCACCGCGGAAGAAGTCGCCGCCGTCCGCTCGGACGCGATCATGGCCACCGGCCGCTCCGACTATCCGAACCAGATCAACAACGTGCTCGGCTTTCCCTACATCTTCCGCGGGGCGCTCGACGTGCGGGCGACCACGATCAACATGGAGATGAAGATCGCCGCCGCGCGCGCGCTCGCCGAGCTTGCGCGCGAGGACGTGCCCGACGAGGTCGCTTCCGCCTACGGCGCACGGCCGAAATTCGGCCCCGACTACATCATCCCGGTGCCGTTCGACCCGCGCCTGATCTCGCATGTGCCGCCGGCGGTGGCGAAAGCGGCGATGGATACCGGCGTCGCGCGCCGGCCGATCGTCTCGTTCGACGATTACAAGGTGCAACTGCAATCGCGCCGCGACCCCGCGGCGGGCGTGCTGCAGCGGGTGTTCGAGCGGCTGCGCCGCTCGCCCAAGCGCGTCGTCTTCGCCGAGGGCGAGGAGGAGCAGGTGATCCGCGCCGCCGCGAGCTTCGTGCAGCAGGGGCTCGGCGCCGCTCTCCTGTGCGGGCGCGAGGACCGCGTGCGTGCCTCGGCGGCGAATCTCGGCATCGAGCTTGGCGGCCAGATCGAGATCATCAATGCGCGGCTGTCCCGCAGGAACGCCGATTATGCCGCCTATCTTTACGAACGGCTGCAGCGCAAGGGCTACCTCTTCCGCGACTGCCAGCGCCTCGTCAACCAGGACCGCAACCATTTCGCCGCCTGCATGGTCGCGCTCGGGGATGCCGATGCGATGGTGACGGGCGTCACGCGCAATTTCTCGGTGGCGCTCGGCGACGTGCGGCGCGTCATCGACGACAAGCCCGGCCATCGGGTGATCGGCGTGTCGCTCGTGCTCGCCCCGCGCGGGCGCACGGTGATCGTCGCCGATACGGCGGTGACGGAAATGCCGGATGCCAACGATCTCGCCGACATCGCCGTCGAGGTGGCGGGCGTCGCGCGCCGACTCGGCTATGAGCCGCGCGTCGCCATGCTCGCCTTCTCCACCTTCGGCCATCCGCCGGGCGAGCGTTCGATGCGCGTGCAGGAGGCGGTGCGCATCCTCGACCAGCGCCACGTGGATTTCGAATATGACGGCGAAATGGCCGCCGACGTCGCGCTCAACCCCGACCTCGCGCAGGTCTATCCGTTCTGCCGGCTGACCGGGCCGGCCAATGTCTTGGTCATGCCCGCGTTCCATTCCGCGTCCATCTCCACCAAGATGATGCAGGAACTGGGCGGAGCGACCGTGATTGGTCCGCTGCTTGTCGGTCTCGACCGGCCGGTGCAGATCGTGCAGCTCGGCGCCAAGGATTCCAACCTGGTCAATATGGCCGCGATCGCCGCTTTCAACGTCAACGGGTGAGGTCCGCGCCGGCGCCGCGACCGCGGCGGGACGCGGGGGCCGAGCCGGATGACGGCCGCTCCGCGCCGAACATTGTCGTGATATGCCCCTCACCCGCCCGCATCCAGCGCGCCGGCCTTTCCCATGAGTTGTGAGAGGCGACGAAGGAGGAGAAATTGATGCCCCAGACCAAACTTCGCGGCGTCATCGCCGCCGTAGCGACCCCGGTCGGAGAGGACGGCGCCCCCGATCGGCACCGCGCGCTCAAGCTTGCCCGTCACCTGCTCGACAACGGCTGCAACGGGCTCAACGTGCTCGGCACCACCGGCGAGGCCACCTCTTTCTCACTCGCCGAACGCATGGCGCTGATGACCGCCTACCGCGACGCCGGCATGCCGATGGACCGCCTGATGGTGGGAACCGGCGCCGCCGCGGTATCGGACGCGGTGACGCTGACGCGCCATGCGGCCGCCCTTGGCTTCGCCGGCGCTCTCATCCTGCCGCCCTTCTACTACAAGGCCGTGCCCGACGATGGGCTTGCCGCCTATGTGCGCGAGATCGCGCAGGCGACCTCCGCCAAGGCGATCCCAATCTATCTCTATCATTTTCCAGCCCTGTCCGGCCTGCCGTGGAATCTCCCGCTGGTACGCCGGCTGATCGAGGAACACGGCAAGCGCATCGCCGGCCTGAAGGATTCCTCGGGCGATCTGCCCTTCGCGCGCGAGGCGGCGAGGATTTCGCCAGACTTCCACGTCTTCCCTTCCAACGAGGCAACCTTGCTCGAGGCGCGCGACGGGGGCTTCGCCGGCTGCATTTCGGCGACCGCCAATTGCAACGCCGACCTTTGCGGCCGCGCCTGGAGGGATGGCGACCGGCACGCACTCGACCAGGCGGTGGCGATCCGCAAATTGTTCGACGGCAAGCCGCTCGTCTCCGGGGTGAAGGCGCTGCTCGCCCACATCCACGGCGACCCGGCCCTGGGGCGCGTCAAGCCGCCGCTGGCCGCCTACGGCGCCGCCGATCGCGCCGCCGCCATCGCGGGCTACGACACGATCCGCGCCAGGCGCGTCGCCTGAGGAGGGGGCCAAGGCCCGCGGCGTTGACGGCGGCACCACCCCTCTCTATAAGGCGGACCAAATGAGGCGGCAGGAACCCTGCCGCCCTTTCTTTCATTCCAGGATCGGTCCGCATGGCCAACACGAAGTCCGCCAAGAAGAAGACGCGCGTGATCGCGCGGCGCACCGCGATCAATCAGGGGCGGCGTTCGCGCACCCGCAGCGAGATCCGCAGCGTCGAGGAAGCGATCAAAAGCGGCGACCGCAACGCCGCGCTCGCCGCGCTGCGCGCGGCCGAGCCGCACATCATGCGCGCGGCACAGAAGGGCATCATTCACCGCAAGGCGGCGAGCCGGAAGGTGTCGCGTCTCGCGCATCGGGTCGCCAAGCTCGGACAGTGAGCGGGCGCTGAACGCTTCCGCAAAGCCCGGCTTCGCGCCGGGCTTTTTGTTTTGCAGCAAATGGTCGCACGTGGCCGTCGCGCAAGAACCGATCCGTTCTCCGGACGGAAAAGTTCTAATGAAATCATGCTCCGTTTCGGTGCAAGCGGCGGCGGAGCGCACGACCGCCGCGCGCGGACGCATGGCGCACGCTAAAAGCGCGGAAAAGTTTCCGCCGCGGCGCGGCAGACGCCTGACTACTTGAATTTTTGCGCAGAAAAAAAGAAAGCGCTCGAACCACTTAACTGGAATGAGCGGCGGGGACTTGAAAATCGCGCCGTGCGGCCATCGCAAAAGGTCAATAACGGCGGGCCAATTTGAATTTTTTCGCCCGCGCATCGCACCGCACACTGCAAAAAAACCGCGCGCGGATTCAAGACGTTGGGATGACAAATTTGAGACAACGGTGTTGTTCGCGCGACACAAGGCGGGGGGACCGCAAGGCGCCGGCCGCAAAATTCGTTGCTCCCGCGTCAATCCTGTGGCTTTGTTAACTCGCTTGCCGCGCAAGCGGGGGCTTTCGTTAAACGGTCTTCGTTCGAACTCATCGAAGATGAGAAGGGATAAATGTCTCTCACGTCTACGAATTCGAAATTGCGGACTGGATATAGTTTGCGTTGACCTTCCGCTGTTCCTGGCGACGCGGCGTATTTGAGTAGGTCGCTACAGGAACTCTCGGTACTGACTTCGACAAACTGGGCAAGTGATTGTCCACCGCGCGCACACGCGCGGATGGGAGGGGTTTTATGACGACGACGACGGGCCGCACGTGGATGTTCGAGACATTTTCGACCTTCGATGCTCCGCTCGTTTGCGGCTTGCCTTGCGCGCCGCGCGTCGGCGCCCGTCGGCATCCGGTCCCGCAGGATAGTTTGCATCTTGCCTGCGAAGTGCTGACCGGATCGTTCGGCGCCGTCCCCCCGCCCCGACGCTAAGCCACCGCTCCCTCGCGCCGCTTTGTCAGAAGATGGTCGGGCTGTGTGATGCGCAGCACCGCCTCCGGAAGATCGCGAGAATTGTGCGACACACGGTCCGGCCGGACACGGAAAACACGGGCGGACCGACACCAAACAAAAAATACG
Organism: Pseudorhodoplanes sp.; assembly: GCA_035548355.1. Lineage (GTDB taxonomy): Bacteria > Pseudomonadota > Alphaproteobacteria > Rhizobiales > Xanthobacteraceae > Pseudorhodoplanes. The sequence goes on along the minus strand of DASZTD010000037.1, from coordinate 279,001 downwards.
GCAATCGGGAAGAGGCGACCGATATGACGAATATCGAACAAGATCAGTGGTCACGCGTGCAGGAACGGCTCAAGGCCGAAGTCGGCGAGGATATTTTCTCGAGCTGGTTTGCGCGCATGAACCTCGAAGGCGTGGAGAACGAGACTGTCCGGCTGTCCGTTCCGACTCGTTTTCTCAAGAGCTGGATCCATTCCCACTATAGCGACCGCGTGCTGGTCTGCTGGCAGGCCGAGCAGGCCTCCGTCCAGCGCATCGAAATATCCGTGCGTAACGGCGTCCTGCGCAACAACGCGCCGAAGGCGGAAGCCGCGCAACGCATCGAGCTGCCGCGCGAGACGCGCGCGAGCCTCAGCAACGGCGCCGAACACCGTGCCAGCGCGCCGGTCTCCGCCGCGCACGAGGCGCTCGGCGGCTCCCCGCTCGATCCGCGCCTGACCTTCGCGAGCTTCATCGTCGGGCGCTCGAACACGCTCGCCCATGCCGCGGCCAAGCAGGTAGCCGAGGCGCGACGCGGCGATCTCGTCATGTTCAACCCGCTTTACATCCATGCCGGCGTCGGTCTCGGCAAGACGCACTTGCTGCACGCGGTGACCTGGGCCGGCAACGCCCGCGGCGAACGCAAGGTGCTCTATCTCACCGCCGAAAAATTCATGTATGGCTTCGTCTCGGCGCTGAAGACGCAGACCGCGCTTGCCTTCAAGGAGGCGCTGCGCGGCATCGACGTGCTCGTCATCGACGATCTGCAATTTCTCCAGGGCAAGAACATCCAGGCGGAGTTCTGCCATACGCTGAACGCGCTGATCGACGCCGGCCGGCAGGTGGTGATCGCCGCCGACCGTCCCCCCACCGACCTCGAGACCCTCGACGACCGCGTGCGCTCGCGGCTCGCCGGCGGCCTCGTCGTCGAGATCGGGCCGCTCGGCGAGGAGCTGCGCGCCGAGATCCTGCGCAGCCGGATCGAGGCCGCGCGCCAGCACCATCCGGGCTTCGACGTGCCGGAACAGGTCGTCGCCTACATCGCCAGATCGGTGACGCATAACGGCCGCGACCTGGAAGGCGCGCTCAATCGCCTGCTCGCCCATTCCAAGCTGACCGGCCAGCCGGTGACACTCGACATGGCCGAGCGCGAGGTGCGCGACCTGATCCGCCCGCAGGAACCCAAGCGCGTCAAGATCGAGGACATCCAGCGCGTCGTGGCGCGCCAGTATAACGTCAGCCGGTCCGACCTGCTGTCGTCGCGCCGCACCGCCAACGTGGTCCGCCCGCGCCAGGTGGCGATGTATCTCGCCAAAACCCTGACGCTGCGGTCGCTGCCCGAGATCGGGCGCCGCTTCGGCGGCCGCGACCATACGACCGTCCTGCATGCCGTGCGCAAGATCGAGGGGCTGGTCGGCAGTGACATGGCGCTCGCCGAGGAAATCGAGATTTTGAAGCGGCAACTCCAGGAATAGGAGTGGGGCTGCAAGCCCGGGCTTGCCTCCTCCGCGGCAGTGCGTAATTTTGAGCTGTCCGGCCGCCCACTCCGTGGACGGCCGGATTATCGTCATCGCAGCCCGGCATCCCGGGGGCCCAGAGCCGGCGGAGAGCCGTAGAATGAAGGTCACTGTCGAGCGCGCGCAGCTTCTGAAATCGCTTGGCCACGTGCACCGCGTGGTGGAGCGCCGCAATACCATTCCTATCCTCGCCAACGTGCTGATCCGCGCCGAGCGGGCCAAGCTCGCGCTGAAAGCCACCGACCTCGATCTCGAGGTGAACGAGACCATCGCCGCCGAGGTGTCCTCCGGCGGCTCGGCCACCGTGCCCGCCCACATGCTCTACGACATCGTGCGCAAGCTCCCCGAGGGCGCGCAGGTGGTGCTGGAAGCGACCGGCGATCGCGCAGTGCTGACGATCCGCGCCGGCCGCTCCCGCTTCACCCTCCAGACCCTGCCGGAAAGCGATTTTCCCGATCTCAACGCGGGCGAGATGACCCACAGCTTCAGCCTGCCGGCGGCCGACCTGAAGCACATGATCGACAAGACGCAGTTCGCCATCTCGACCGAAGAGACGCGCTACTATCTCAACGGCATCTATCTGCACGTGGCCGCGAGCGGAAAGGCCGAGAAGCTGCGCGCCGTGGCGACCGACGGCCATCGCCTCGCGCAATACGAAACCGACATGCCGAAGGGCGCCAAGGGCATGCCGGGCGTGATCGTGCCGCGCAAGACGGTCGGCGAGGTGCGCCGCCTGATCGACGATCATGACGGCGAAGTCGCGATCGAGTTGTCGCAGTCCAAGATTCGCTTCACCTTCGGTGACGTGATCCTGACATCGAAGCTGATCGACGGCACCTTTCCGGACTATGCGCGCGTCATCCCGCTCGGCAACGACAAGGAATTGAAGGTCGACAAGAAGGAATTCGAGGCGGCGGTCGATCGCGTCTCCACCGTGTCGAGCGAGCGGGGCCGCGCCGTCAAGCTGTCGCTCACCGGCGGCAAGCTCACGCTGTCGGTGACCAATCCCGATTCTGGAAGCGCCACCGAGGAGATCGAGGTGGACTACGATTCCGATCCGCTCGATATCGGGTTCAACTCGCGCTACCTGCTCGATATCGCCGCCCAGATCGAGGGGGAAACGGCTATGCTCAAGCTTGCCGACCCCGGCTCGCCGACCCTCATCCAGGACAAGGATGCCAAGGGTGCGCTCTATGTCCTGATGCCGATGCGGGTCTAGCCCGCCGGGTGCCTTGCCGACGATCGGGACAGATACATGCAGATCGGGATGATCGGGCTGGGACGAATGGGCGCGAATCTTGCGCGCCGCCTGATGCAGCACGGACACAGCCTCGTCGTCAGCGATCAGTCCGCGGCCGCGGTCGAGTCGCTCGCAGGGAGCGGCGCGAGTCCGGCCGCCAGCCTTGAGGACGCCGTCCTGCAGCTCAATCCGCCGCGCACCGTCTGGGTCATGCTGCCGGCCGGCGAGGCCACCGAGTCCACCATCGCGCGGCTTGGCGAGCTGCTATCGGCCGGCGACACGGTTATCGACGGCGGCAATACCTTCTGGAAGGACGACCTCAGGCGCGCGCAAACGCTGCGCCGGCGAGGCATTCATCACGTCGATGTCGGCACGAGCGGCGGCCTGCTCGGCGCCACCGAAGGCTATTGCCTGATGATCGGTGGCGACAAGGCCGTGATCGCGCGGCTCGCGCCGGTTTTCGCCGCTCTCTCCCGGGGCGGCGCGACGCAGGCGCGCCCTGGCGCCGCGCAAGGCTGGCTGCATGTCGGGCCGAACGGCGCGGGCCATTTCGTCAAGATGGTGCATAACGGCATCGAGTACGGGTTGATGCAGGCCTATGCCGAGGGCTTTCACATCCTTCGCGAGGCCAACGATCCGTCGGTGCCGAAAGCCGAACGGCTTGCCCTCGACATCGCCGAGATCGCCGAGGTCTGGCGGCATGGCAGCATCGTCGAATCCAAGCTGCTCGACGTGATCGCCGCGGCCCTGGGCCGCGACGCCTCACTGAAGGATTTTTCCGGCAAGGTCGACGATACCGGCGAAGGACGCTGGACGGTCCAGACCGCGATCGAACGCGCGATTCCGGCAACGACACTGACGGCGGCCCTGCATGCGCGCTTCCGCTCGCGCCGCGATCTCAATTTCGCCGATCAACTGATCTCGGCGATGCGACGCGGCTTCGGCGGCCACGCGGAAGCCAAGGGCAAGCCGTGAAGCCGATGAGCGGGCAGCCAATCGGGGGGCGGGCCACGGCCATCGTCCTGATGGGCGTTTCCGGCGCCGGCAAGACCACCATCGGCTCGCGCCTGGCGCAGCGCCTTCACCGCAGCCTGATCGAAGGCGACAGCCTGCATCCGCCGCAGAACATCGAGAAGATGTCACGCGGCACCCCGCTCGCCGACGAGGACCGCATGCCTTGGCTGAAGGCCATCGCCGCGCGCATCGACGACGCGCGGCGGGCCGGCCAGCCGATCGTCGTCACCTGCTCGGCGCTCAAGCGCATCTACCGCGCGGCGCTGATGAACGGCCATGAGGACGTCTGCTTCGTCTATCTGCGCGGCGCCAGGGAGTTGATCGCCCGCCGTCTCGCCGCGCGCGTCGATCATTTCATGCCTCCATCCCTGCTCGACAGCCAGTTCGCCGCGCTGCAAGAACCGGGGCTTAACGAGCCCGCCATCGTCGTTCCAATCGATGCGACGCCGGACAAGATCGTCGATTCGATCGTTGAGAAACTCACCCTGGAGCCGCAGTCCTCATCGCGCCCCGTTCGCGATTAAGATGAGGACATGACCGCCGCCCGCATCCGCCGCCTCGCTCTCAGCAATTTCCGCAGCTATCGCGCCGCGACCCTTGCCACCAACGGCGATCTCGTCGTGCTCACCGGGCCGAACGGAGCCGGCAAGACCAACCTGATCGAAGCGATCTCCTTCCTCGTGCCGGGCCGTGGCCTGCGCCGGGCGACCCTCGAGGAAGTCGCCTTTAGTGAGGGCGACGGCTCCTGGGCGATCTCGGCGGAGGTCGAGGGCGCGCTCGGCCTCGCTACCCTGGGCACCGGCATCGACGCCCCGACCGAGGGGCAGCCGGCAACGACACGCCAATGCCGTATCGACCGCGAACCGGTCGGCTCAGCGGCGGCTTTCGCCGATCACTTGCGCGCGATCTGGCTCGTGCCGGCGATGGATGGATTGTTTTCGGGCCCGGCCTCCGAGCGGCGGCGCTTCCTCGACCGGCTGGTGGCGGCGGTGGATGCGGAGCATCGCGGCCGTGTCTCCGCGCTCGAGCGCAGCCTGCGCTCGCGCAACCGGCTGCTGGAGGCGCCCAATCCGGATCCGCACTGGCTCGACGCGATCGAACACGAGACCGCAGAGCTTGCGGTGGCGGTCGCGGCGCTGCGGGTGGAGACGGTCGGCCGCCTGCGCGGCGCGCTCGCGGCCAGCAAAGACACGCAGTCGCAATTTCCGTTCGCGGAAATCGCCTTGCAGGGCACGATCGAGACGATGCTTCTGGAGCATGCCGCGAGCGAGGTGGAGGACCGCTACCGCGCGGCGCTGCGCGCGAACCGCCCGCGCGACGCGGCGGCCGGACGCACGCTCGAAGGCGCGCACCTGACCGATCTCGCGGTGCGGCACGGCCCGAAAGGCATCGGCGCCGGCGAAGCCTCGACCGGCGAGCAGAAGGCGCTGCTGATCCGTCTCGTCCTCGCGCACGCGGCGCTGCTCACCGACATGACCGGATACGCCCCGGTACTGCTGCTCGACGAGATCGTGGCACATCTCGATCCCTTGCGGCGCAGCGCGCTCTACGAGGAACTCGAGCGGCTGGGGGCGCAGGTCTGGATGACCGGAGCCGATCCGCTGCCTTTCGCCGAAATCGCCGGGCGCGCGGAGCTGTTCGAGGTGCGCGGCGGCACGGTCAGCGCCCGCTCCTGACGGCACGGCTGATTCGGGGCCGCTCGCAGGCCGCCGGCCACCGAGAGCGCGCCGCTTTGATGGTGACCGCTTTACTAACGGAAGGCCATGAATTTAGCGGGTTTGCGCAAGGGAAACCCGACCCGCATCTGGTAAATCTTCATCGACTCTGTCTGCGGACCATTTATGCCTTCGATCAAAGCATCGCGTATGGGCAAGAGCGACCTCCAGCCCGCTCATCCCTTGCCCCTTGGCGAGGCGCTGACCGCGCTCGACCGCTATCGCCGCAACGCATTGCTCGAAACCGTGGCCGTTGCCGCTCGCGATCTGCTGCGCACTTCCGACCTGAAGATATCGCTGCCGAATGTCGCCGAACGCATCGGCCTCGCCGCTGGCGTGGACCGTGTCCATATCTTCCTGATCGACATCAATGACGAGCGCGGGCAGATCTTGAAGCATTGGATGTGGACCGTCGAGAATCTTCCGACGCCGGACGACTTCCGCAACCCGATTCAGCCGATGACCGAGGTAGGTCTCGCCACGTGGCTCGACCGGCTCAAAGGCGGGGAGATGGTCGCGGAGCATACGCGCGCAATGGCGCCCGCTGCGCGTTCGCTGTTCGAGCGTGGCGACGTGCAATCGACGCTCGCCGTGCCCATTTTCGCCGATGAAACGTGGCAAGGATTCATCGGCTTCGATGTCTGCCGCGGCGAGCGCGAATGGTCCACCGCCGAGCTCGACGCCATCCGGACGCTGGCGGAATTGATCGGAGCGGCGATCGCGCGGACGATCCATCTTGAGAGTCTCGCCGACGCCACCCGCATCATCGAGAGCAGCCCGACGATCCTGTTCCGGCTCGCGCCGCAACCACCTTTCCCATTGATCTATGTTTCGGAAAACCTGCGCCGCTACGGGTACGAGGCCAAGGCCCTGCTCGCGGAGCCGGCGCGTTGGTTCTCGCTAATCGAACCGACCGATCGTCCCAATATTCTGGCCGATCTCAATAGCCTGATCGAGGGAAAATCCGAGCGCGTGCGTCTCGATTTCCGGCTGCGCAAGCCCGACGGCTCCCAGGTCTGGTTCGAAAGCGACGGTCAATTGCTGCACAGCGCGACCGGCAAGCTGATCGGCATCGAGGGCATTCTCAATGATGTCACCGAACGCAAGCATACGGCGGAGAAAATATCCGCGCTTGCGCGCACCGACTGGCTGACCGGGCTTGCCAACCGCGCCGCCTTTGTCGACCGGCTCAATCTCGAATGCGCGCGCGCCAAGCGCAGCATGACGCAGTTCGCCCTGCACTATATCGACCTCGACCGCTTCAAGGACATCAACGACACGCTCGGCCACCCGATGGGCGACAAGCTACTGCAGACGGTGGCAGAACGGCTGCGCCAATGCCTGCGCGAGACCGATATGGTTGCCCGCTTCGGCGGGGACGAATTCGCGGTGCTGCAGGATAATGTATCCGATCCCGTCGAGGTGGAGGCCCTGGCGATCAAGATCGGCAAGGTGATCGCCAGTCCCTACCGGCTCGGCGGAAACGACGTGACGACCAGCGCCAGCATCGGCGTCGTGCCTTGGCATGCCGGCATCGAAAGCGCCGATGCCATAATGATGAAAGCCGATCTCGCGCTCTACCGTGCCAAGGCCGAAGGCCGCAATCAGTTCCGTTTCCATGTCGCCGAGCTTGACGACCAGACGCGCGAGCGCATGCTGATCAGCGAGGACCTTCGCCACGCCGTCGAACGCGGGGAATTCGAGCTCTACTACCAGCCGCAGGTCGAACTCGCGACCGGCAAGCCGATCGGGCTCGAAGGATTGCTGCGCTGGAATCATCCGCGCCGCGGCGCGCTCTCACCCTCCATGTTCGTGCCGATCGCCGAGACCACGGGCAGTATCGGCGGTATCGGCGCATGGGTGATCGGGCGGGCCTGCCAGCAGATCAAGCAGTGGCAGGAATGCGGCATCGTGCCGCCGCTCATTGCCGTCAACATTTCCGGCTCGCAATTCAAGCTCGCCGGCGACATCGACCGCATCGTGGCCGCCGAGCTTGCGCGATACGGGGTGGCGCCGCGACAGTTCGAGCTGGAGTTGACCGAGTCGGTGTTGATCGAGACGGCGCGGCGCGCCGGCGACATGCTCAAACGCCTGCTGCAGAGCGGCATCCGCATCGCCATCGACGATTTCGGCACCGGCTATTCCTCGCTCGACTATCTGCGCTCGTTCCGTGTGAGCCGGCTGAAGATTGACCGGCGCTTCGTCGAGCATGTCGCGGTGTCCCCCGACGACGCGGCCATTGTGCGCGCCACGATCGGGCTCGCGCATGCGCTGGGTATCGAGGTGCTGGCGGAAGGGGTGGAGACCGAGGCGCAGCGCGATTTCCTGCTCGCCGCCGGCTGCCGGCTCGGCCAGGGTTTTTATTTCGCCCGTCCAATGGCGGCGGCGGCAGCGGCCGAGTATCTGCGAAGGCAGCGGCAATCGAGCGCCGCCTGAGGGGCTGCGAGGGCTCGATTCCGGCCTCGCGGGGGCCGAAAAACGCCACCGATTCCGGCCGGCCGCCCTTGAAAAACACGTTTTATATCAACACATTAGGTCTATTAACTTTGCCCTGTACGAGGCTGCGGTTTCGTGTCAGACCAACCACCAATTCCGACTCATTTTCCAGTCCGCTCCGAGGGTGCCGCCGATGGCTGAACCAGCCCGCAACATCCCATCCAGCGCCGAGTACGGCGCCGAATCGATCAAGGTCCTCAAGGGCCTTGACGCGGTCCGCAAGCGCCCGGGCATGTATATCGGCGACACCGACGACGGTTCGGGCCTGCACCACATGGTTTACGAGGTCGTCGACAACGCCATCGACGAGGCGCTCGCGGGCTATGCCACGGAGGTGAGCGTCACGCTCAATCCGGACGGATCCTGCACCGTGCGCGACAACGGGCGCGGCATTCCGGTCGACATCCACAAGGGCGAAGGGGTGTCGGCGGCCGAAGTCATCATGACCCAGCTGCATGCCGGCGGGAAATTCGACCAGAATTCCTACAAGGTGTCCGGCGGACTGCACGGCGTCGGCGTGTCCGTCGTCAACGCGCTTTCCACTTGGCTGAAGCTCACGATCTGGCGCGACGGCAACGAGCATTTCATGGAGTTCCATGACGGCGTCGCGGCGGCCCCGCTCAAGGTGGTCGGCAAGGCCGACGGCAAGCGCGGCACGGAAGTCACCTTCCTGCCCTCGCCGCAGACCTTCACCATGACCGAATTCGATTTCGCGACGCTGGAACACCGGCTGCGCGAGCTGGCCTTTCTTAATTCCGGCGTCACCATCGTCCTTTCGGACATGCGCCATGCCGTCGAAAAGCGCGAGGAGATGCGCTACGAGGGCGGCGTCGAAGCCTTCGTTAAATATCTCGACCGCAACAAGACGGCACTCATTCCCGCGCCGATCTACATCAAGACCGAGCGCGACAATATCGGCGTGGAGGCCGCGCTGTGGTGGAACGACGGCTACCACGAGAATGTGCTCTGCTTCACCAACAACATCCCCCAGCGCGACGGCGGCACGCATCTTGCGGGCTTCCGCGGCGCGCTGACACGTCAGGTGACGCAATATGCCGAGACGATGGGCACCGCGCGCAAGGAAAAGGTCGATCTCACCGGCGACGATTGCCGCGAAGGCCTGACCGCCGTGCTTTCGGTGAAGGTCGCCGATCCGAAATTCTCCTCGCAGACCAAGGACAAGCTCGTGTCCTCCGAGGTCCGCCCGGTGGTCGAGAACGTGATCAGCCAGGCGCTGCAGGACTGGTTCGAAATCCATCCGAACGAGGCCAAGTCCATTGTCGGCAAGGTGGTCGAGGCCGCAGCCGCCCGCGAGGCCGCGCGCAAGGCGCGCGAATTGACGCGCCGCAAGGGTGCGCTCGACGTGTCGTCGTTGCCCGGCAAACTCGCCGATTGCCAGGAGCGCGATCCGGCGAAATCCGAATTGTTCATCGTCGAGGGCGACAGCGCCGGCGGTTCCGCCAAGCAGGGACGCAACCGCGAATTCCAGGCCGTCCTTCCCCTTCGCGGCAAGATTTTGAACGTCGAGCGCGCGCGTTTCGACAAAATGCTGTCGAGCCAGGAAATCGGCACGCTGATCACCGCGCTCGGCACCGGCATCGGGCGCGAGGAATTCAACCCCGACAAGCTGCGCTATCACAAGATCATCATCATGACGGACGCGGACGTGGACGGCTCGCACATCCGCACGCTGCTGCTGACCTTCTTCTTCCGCCAGATGCCGGAGCTGATCGAGCGCGGGCACCTCTATATCGCCCAGCCGCCGCTCTACAAGGTCAATCGCGGCAAGTCCGAGCAATATCTGAAGGACGAACGCGCGCTTGAGGATTACCTGATCGGCGCGGGCCTTGAGGAGGCGGTGCTGAAGCCGGCCAACGGCGCCGAACGCGCCGGCGGCGACCTGAAGAAGATCGTCGAGGAAGCGCGCGTGATCCGCAATCTGCTGAACGGACTGCACAGCCGCTACAATCGCAAGGTGATCGAGCAGGCGGCAATTGCCGGCGTCCTCACGCCGAAAGTCACCGGCGATCCGAAATCGGCGAATGCCGCAGCCGAATATATCGCCCGGCGCCTCGACGCGTTGGCGGAGGAAACCGAGCGCGGCTGGAGCGGCCGCTTCGACGACGCGGGCTTCCATTTCGAGCGCACGGTGCGCGGGGTCAGAGAGGTCGCCGTCATCGACCAGGCTCTGCTCGGCTCGGCCGACGCGCGCAAGCTCGACGAATACGCCGCCTCGCTGCAGGAAATCTACGCCAAGCCCGGAACCTTGCGGCGCAAGGACGAGACGGTCACGATCCACGGCCCGGTCGGGCTGTTCGAGGCGGTGACCGGCGCCGGTCGCAAGGGGGTGACGCTGCAGCGCTACAAGGGTCTTGGCGAGATGAATCCCGAGCAGCTTTGGGAGACGACACTCGACAGCAACGCGCGCTCGCTGCTTCAGGTGAAGGTGAAGGAAGGCGACGACGCCGACGACATCTTCTCAAAGCTGATGGGCGAACTGGTCGAGCCGCGCCGCGACTTCATCCAGGAAAACGCGCTCGCCGCCAGCGTGGACGCGTAGCTCATCGCAAGGCCCCGTCTCCAACCGTCGTCATGCCCGGCCCTGTTCCGGCATCCCGTTCAGGGACGCACGATCCTGCCCTCCTAAGCGGGATAGCCGGGACCAGCCCGGCAATGACACCGTTTTGTACGAGCGGGGGCGCTACGCCGCGTTCCAGGCGGCGCGCCGGCGCATGAACACGTCGCGCCGGCCGCGCAGACGCTCGGCATTGCGGCGCGCCTCCGCATAGGTGGCGGCGGGCCAGGTGCGGTATTCCAGCTTCTCGATCACCGCCGGCCGGGCGGCGCCGAACAGATTGGCCAATAGGCCGCGCGGGGACCCGGGCATGAGCTTGGCCAGATCGCGCGCCACACTCGGCGAGGCGCCGAAGGCGATCATAGCGTTGTTGGCGGTATCCCTGACTTCGTAGATGCCGGGACCGATCGGAGCCTCAAGCTGGCCGCCTTGGCGGGGATCGGGAAAGGCCTTCCAGGCCGTCCAGGTGGAAACCATTGTTCGTCCTTAAACACTCATACGCAACTGACGCGGACGCATCGGCATCCGGATACTGACACGCAAACGCGCCCGCCAGCGGTTGGTTCCGTGAGACGCGCCGAAGGTTCAACGCGCGCCTGACCCGGCGGCGGGCATTCGAGTCAAATGCCTGGCTAAATGCGGCGCAATCGGGGCGCGCTCAGTGGCCCGGAAGGACCAGAACCTGCGGCCTGGCGGGCAGGCTCGACTTGGAGACGATGACCGAGGGAGTGTCGTTCGTCTCAATGTCGAAGATTCCGCGCACGCGGCCTAGAAAGCGGTCGAGGGTGAAGGCGCTGAAATAGTGCATCGGGATCATCAACGGCGCCTTCAGCTCCTGCAACACCTCGATCATGCCGTCGAGGTCGAGCGTGTAGGTTCCATCGACCGGAAACATCACCACGTCCACCCGTCCGATCTCGTTGAGCTGCTGCTGCGTCAGCGTGTGATGCAAATGCCCGAGATGGGCGACGCACAGCGTCCCCATCTCGAAGATGAAGATCGAGTTGCCGTGCCGCTCGGTTCCCTCCCCGCTCCAGGTGCGGATATTGGTCGGCACGTTGCGCACGCGCACGTCGCGAATCTGCACGTCGTGCCGCACCGGTTTCCCGTATTCTTCCGCCCAGCCGCGGAGCACGTGCGGGATGCCGGGAGCGGGATGGTCGGTGAAATGCGTCGAATGAGCATGATTCATCGTCACCACGTCCGGCAGGACCGGCGGCTTCACATAATCGTTGTAGTCGGTAGCGATCCGTACGAGCTGCGGACTTTCGAGAAGGAATGTCGAATGGCCGATATAGGTGATGCGGATTTGGTCAGCGGCGAGCGCGGCCGGGACAATGCGCGCGCGTCCCTGCGAGATCAGGCCGGGACAGCTTTCGGTCATTTCCGGCTTCGGCGCTGGCTGCGCGGCGACGGAACCGGAGGCGGCGAACAAGACAAGGCCGCCTAGGAGAATGCGAAGGGATTGCATCGGCCGCCTATATTGTAGGCGTTGAGTATGGCATGCCTGCGAAAACGCGGCCATGCCCGCTCTGGCCGGGTGCGGAGGCCGTCGCGCGCAGGACGGCGCCCGCAGGCGCCGCCGTCCATTCGTATGTCGGGCTTCGCGGCGGCTAGCGCGCCGAAACGATGATGCCGCGCGGCGTCACCACCACCCAGCGGCCGTCCTGCCGCCTGATCGTCTCGATCCGGCCGAGGCCCGGGATGTTCGAGCCCGGGCCGACCTCGTAGAGGCCGTAGCGGTTCTCGATCATGGCGCGACCGTCGAACACGTCACGCAGCACCCAGCCCTGCAATACCGGACGCTGCGCGTCCTTCGGCGCACCGATCGAGCCGGTGGTTTCGGGCGCCTGCGCTTTCGGCTCGGACAGCTTTGCGGATTTGATGTCGGCAGCCTTCTCCATCCGCTCGATGCGTTCGGCAAGCTGCTGTGCCTGGGCTTTGGCCGCCTTGCTGCTGGCCTCGACGCTCGCCTTCAGCGAGGCGATGTCGGCGCTCAGCAGCGACAGCGTCCCCTTGGACAGCGTCGCCGCCATGCTCGGGTCGTCGGAAGCGCCGGAGCGAACCATCGCCGCGCCGGCAAGCGCACCGACCATCGAGCCGAGCGCTGCCGCGACCGCGATGGCGAAGGCGAGCACGGTGACCCGGCTGAGATGCGGCCGGAGGGAAACTCTGGTCTGCGTTGCCGGCGTGGCGGGCGCGTCCGCCTTCGGCGCCTCGACGGTGATTTCAGGCGCGGCCGTGACCGCGGCCGGTTCGATCGTCTCGCTCATGGCGAATCCTCACGGTGAAGCAACGTCAACTTCACCAATTGGTAACCATGAGACGCTTACGATTCCGTTAAGCGTGCGGCTTGCGCGCCTTTCCGCCGGCCTCACAGCAGGCGATGGCGGGAGGCCAGCGATTCGAGCGAGGTTTCCGGCCGCGCGCCGAGGTGCTGGATCACCTCCGCCGCCGCCAGCGCCGCCAGCCGCGCCGCCGCGCGATGATCCATGTTGCGCGCAAGGCCGAACAGAAAGCCGGCGGCGAAAAGGTCGCCCGCGCCGGTGGTATCGACGACGCGCTCGACCGGAAAACAGGGAACCGCCTCGATCAGGCCAGGCGCGACGATGACGCAGCCTTTCTCGCTGCGCGTCACCACCGCGAGCCTTGCGTCCTTCTGCAGGGCGGCGAGCGCGGCGTCGAAATCGGCGGTCTGGTAAAGCGAATGCAATTCCGTTTCGTTGGCGAATAGCAGATCGACCGTGCCGGAGCGGACAAGATGCAGGAATTCCTCGCGCCAGCGATCGACACAGAACGCGTCCGACAGCGTGAGCGCGACCGTGCGACCGGCCGCGTGCGCGGCGGCCGCCGCCTTCAGGAAGGCATCCTTGGCGTGCGCGGGATCCCAGAGATAGCCTTCGAGATATGTAATCGCCGAATCCTGCACGAGCGCAGTGTCGATGTCGCCGGGATTGAGATTCTGCGCGGCACCGAGAAAAGTGTTCATCGTCCGCTCGCCGTCCGGCGTGACGAGGATATAGGAGCGCGCGGTAGACGGCCCGTCCTTGGCGAGCGGCGTCTCGAATGCGACCCCGGCCTTGCGGATATCTCGCGCGAAGGCATGACCGAGCGTGTCGTCCTTCACCTTGCCGATGAAAGCCGCTCGCGCTCCGAAGCTCGCGACACCGACGATGGTATTGGCCGCCGATCCGCCGGAAATCTCCACCGAATCCCCCATCGCCTGGTAGATGGCAAGCGCGCGGGGCTCGTCGATCAGCGCCATCGCACCCTTGTTCATGCCGTGCGCGACGAGAAAATCCTCCTCGGCGCGGGCGATGACATCGACGATGGCGTTCCCGATGCCGAGAACGTCGTAGCGGGGTTCGGACATTGCTGGATTTCCCTCGTGGCCGGCGCGGCGCACTATAGCGGGCGCGGACCCGCGGGCAACCTCGGGACGACCTCGGGCCTTGCTCCCGGGCGGCGCGCATGGCATTCAGCCGCCGACTTCTAAGGAGCTGCCATGGCGTTCAAGCCGCTCGTGTTTTCCGGCGTCCAGCCGACCGGAAATCTTCATCTCGGCAACTATCTCGGCGCGATCAAGAAATTCGTCGAGCTACAGACCAGCCACGACTGCATCTATTGCGTCGTCGACCTGCACGCGATCACGGTATGGCAGGAGCCCAGGGAGCTGATCCGCAACATCCGCGAGGTGACGGCGGCCTTTCTCGCCTGCGGCATCGACCCGAAGAAGCACATCATCTTCAACCAGAGCCAGGTGGCCGAGCATGCCGAGCTTGCCTGGATCTGCAATTGCGTCGCCCGACTCGGCTGGCTCAACCGTATGACGCAGTTCAAGGAGAAGGCAGGCAAGGACCGCGAGAACGCCTCGGTCGGCCTCTACGCCTATCCGAGCCTGATGGCCGCTGACATCCTCGTCTATCGCGCCACCCACGTGCCGGTCGGCGAGGATCAGAAGCAGCATCTCGAGCTGGCGCGCGACATCGCGCAGAAATTCAACAACGACTTCGGCGAGTCGATTCGCTCGCACGGATTCGGCGACGAGTTCTTCCCTCTGCCGGAGCCGCTGATCCAGGGACCGGCGACACGCGTGATGTCGCTGCGCGACGGGTCGAAGAAAATGTCGAAATCCGATCCTTCGGATTATTCGCGCATCAACCTGACCGATGACGCCGATGCGATCGCGCAGAAGATCCGCAAGGCCAAGACCGATCCCGAGCCGCTTCCCCACGACGAGAAGAGCCTGGAAACGCGGCCCGAGGCGGACAATCTCATCGGCATTTACGCCGCGCTGAAGGACGTCAGCAAGGCCGAAGCATTGGCGGAATTCGGCGGGGCGCAATTCTCCGCCTTCAAGGCGGCGCTCGCCGAGCTTGCCGTCGCCAAGCTCGGGCCGATCGGAGCGGAGATGAAGCGACTGGTCGCCGATACCGCCTATATCGATTCGGTGCTTGCGGACGGCTCCGCGCGTGCACAAGTTCTTGCCGCCAAAACAATGAGCGCGGTCAAGGACATCGTCGGCTTCGTCCGCCGCTAGTCATACCAGGCGGATTCACCGCGGCTTGTTGAAGCGGCTTCAGTCGTGGCAGCATCGCCGCGCGCGACGCGCTGCGCCTTGAGAATTCTTGAAATGAGGAAGCCATGAGCCGTAAGCGTCGCTCGTATGAAAGCGGACACAAGGCGAAATATCTCGTCGTCGTCGATGATTCGCCGGAATGCGACCGCGCCGTCTATTACGCGGCGCGGCGCGCGGCGCGCACCAATGGCGGCATGATCATGCTGCGGGTGATCGACAATTCGGACCGCAACCAGCAATGGCTCGGCGTCGCCGACATCATGCGCGCGGAGGCGCACGAAGCGGCCAATGCCGCGCTCGACCAGGCGGCGGGCCGCGCCAACGGCGTCGCCGGCATCACGCCGGAACGCGCCATTCGCGAAGGCGCGCCGGCGGAGGAAATCCTCAGGCTGATCGACGAGGACGAGGACATCGCCGTTCTCGTTCTTGCTGCGGGCACCGAGACCGAGGGGCCGGGCCCGCTCGTTTCCGGCATCGGCAAGACCGCCGGGCAATTCCCCATTCCCGTGACCATCGTGCCCGGCCATCTGACCGACGAGGAGTTGGACGCCCTGTCCTAGCGGGGCGGCGGCGATGCCGCGCGAGGTGTTGACCCGGCAAGCGCGACGGCCCATTTATCCAGGATAGCCATGCATTGCGGGCCTTGAACCCGCACCGGCAAGGAGCCTGACATGTTCATCCAGACCGAGGCGACGCCCAATCCGGCGACCCTGAAATTTCTTCCCGGCCGCACCGTTCTCGACAACGGCACGCTCGACATTCCCGATCGCGCGCAGGCGGCAAGGTCGCCGCTCGCCGAAAAGCTGTTCGCGATAGACCAGATCGGCGGCGTGTTCTTTGGCCAGGATTTCATCTCCGTCACCAAGATTTCCGGCGAATGGCCGCAGATCAAGCCGCTCGTGCTCGGCGCGATCATGGAGCACTTCATGTCCGGCGCGCCGCTTTTGCGCGAGGGCGAAACCGCCGACGGCGCGGGGGCCGAGGCGGACGAATTCTTCGAGGCGAAGGACGCCGAGACGGTCAACACGATCAAGGAGCTGATCGAGACGCGCGTGCGTCCGGCGGTGGCCGGCGACGGCGGCGACATCACCTTCCGGGGATACAAGGACGGCGTCGTCTATCTGGCGATGAAGGGCGCCTGCTCGGGCTGCCCGTCTTCGACCGCGACGCTGCGTCACGGCATCCAGAACCTGCTCAGGCATTTCATCCCGGACGTCACCGAGGTCCGGCCGGTATGATGGCTTGAACGGCGATGCCCGCGAAAGCGGGGCATTCGTCTTTGCAAATCCGGTATAGTGCCTCCGAGTTGTTCGTGAATCGTCCGCCCGCGCGGACGATGACATCTGAGACATGCGCGTCCTCGCCGTCGATACCGCACTCGAAGCCTGCTCCTGCGCGATCCTCGACACGGAGCGTTCGCCCGCGCTCGTCGCGCGCAGAAGCGAAGGCATGACTCGCGGTCACGCCGAAGCGCTGGTGCCGATGGTGTCGGCGATGATGGAGGAAAGCGGCGCGGACTTTTCCGGCATCGACCGTTTCGCGGTCACGGTCGGTCCGGGCAGCTTCACCGGCCTTCGCGTGGGCATCGCCGCTGCGCGCGGATTCGCGCTGGCCGCGCAAAGGCCGCTGGTCGGCCTCTCCACGCTCGCGGCGCTGGCCGCGCCGCATATCGCGGAGAACGATGCCGCATCGACGCTGGTCGCGATCGATGCGCGCCATGATCGCGTCTATCTGCAGCTCTTCGCCGCGGCCGGGCGCACCGCCGTCGCCCCCTGCCTCGTTCCGATCCGGGACGCGATCGCGGCGGCACAGGAGGGGCCGGTGCGCATCGTCGGATCGGCCGCCGCCGCGGTCGCGGCGGGATGCGCAGAGCCGCCGCTCCTCGTCGACGACAGCCGGGCACCCGACATCGCGTGGGTCGCAAGGCTCGGCGCCGCCTCCAGTGCCGACATGCCGGCAAAGCCGCTTTATCTGCGCGCGCCGGACGCGCAGCCGCAAACCGCCGCGCAGCTCCCGCGGCGATGATCGGTTTCCTGCGGAAATGGCTGAAGCCGGAAGCGTCGATCGCGGATGCGACCACGCGCGACGCGGCAGCCATCGCGCGGCTGCACGGGGAGTCGTTCCGCCGCGGCTGGAGCGAACATGAAGTCGAGGGCCTTCTGTCCGATCGTTCGGTGGTCACGCATCGCGCGAGCGCCGGCGGCAGACTCGTCGGCTTCGTGATGTCGCGCATCGCCGCCGACGAGGCCGAAATCCTTTCCATCGCAGTCGCGCGCGCACGGCGCGGCGGGGGACTGGCCGGACGCCTTCTCCGGCAGCATCTCGGCCGCCTCGCCGCCGGCGGGGTGAAGGTCGTATTCCTGGAGGTCGAGGAAGGCAACGTCCCGGCAATGCGCCTTTACCGCCGCGCCGGATTCCGCGAGGTCGGCCGGCGTGCCGGCTATTATCCGGGGCCGGGCGGTCCGAGCGCGGCGCTAATCCTGCGGCGCGATATCGACTGACTTTCGGCACCGCCTTATGATAGGCGCGTCATTCGGAGACGCGCGTGAGCATCAGGCCCGTGAGCACAATCGAGATCCGCTGCCAGGAAAAGGGCATGCGCATGACCGAGCAGCGCCGCACCATCGCGCGTGTGCTGAACGACGCCGCCGATCATCCCGATGTCGAGGAATTGTATCGCCGCTGTCACAGGATCGATCCACGTATCTCGATTTCCACCGTATATCGCACGGTGAAACTTTTCGAGGATTCCGGAATCATCGAGCGGCATGACTTCCGCGAAGGGCGCGCGCGCTTCGAGCAGACCTCCGACACCCATCACGATCATCTCATCAATCTCCGCACCGGCGAGGTGATCGAGTTCCAGTCGGAGGAAATCGAGCGCCTGCAAGCCGAGGTGGCGCGCAAGCTCGGCTTCAGGCTCGTCGATCATCGGCTCGAACTTTACGCAGTCCCGCTCGACGAGAAGAAAATGCCCTGAACCGGCCGGCTTGAACGCGCCGCAAAACTACCTAAATGCCAACGATTGTAAGGGTTTCGCACGGCCATTCCTTTTTGGCGGGAAAACCGCTAAGACGGCGCCGATGGGCGAGGCCCGTGCGGAAGGATGTCTGCAACCCTTTGACCGATGAATCGGCACGATTGAGGCGCCGGCAGCCCGAATGGCCCGACCGACCGGCATGAACGGACCCCGCAAACTTTACGTCAAGTCCTACGGCTGCCAGATGAACGTCTACGACTCGCGTCGTATGGCGGACGCGCTCGCGCCGGAAGGATTTGCCGAAACCGCGCAGCCGGAAGACGCCGATCTGATCATTCTCAACACCTGCCACATCCGCGAGAAGGCCGCGGACAAGATCTATTCCGAGCTGGGCCGCATCCGGCTGATGAAGGAAGAAGCCGCCCTGCGCGGCCGCAGCGTCACGATCGCGGTCGCCGGTTGCGTCGCCCAGGCCGAGGGCGAGGAAATCCTGCGCCGCGCCCCGGCCGTCGATCTCGTGGTCGGGCCGCAAAGCTATCATCGGCTGCCGCAGCTTCTCGATCGCGCGCGACGCGTCGGTCGCGCCATCGACACCGAATTTCCGGTCGAGGACAAGTTCGATGCGCTGCCGCAGCCGGACAAAACGGCAATTCGCGCGCGCGGCGTCACCGCTTTCGTCACGGTACAGGAAGGCTGCGACAAGTTCTGCACCTTCTGTGTCGTTCCCTATACGCGCGGCACCGAAAACTCCCGCCCGGTAATAAAGATCGTGGAGGAGGTCGAGCGTCTCGCCGGCGCTGGCGTGCGCGAGGTGACGCTGATCGGTCAGAACGTGAATGCCTATCACGGCGAAGGCCCGGACGGCCGCGTCTGGGGGCTGGGACGACTGCTCGCGCGTCTGGCGCAGATTCCCGGAGTGGCCCGCCTGCGCTATTCGACGAGCCACCCGAACGATGTCGGTGACGACCTGATCGAAGCGCATCGCGATCTGCCGGCGCTGATGCCGCAGATGCACCTGCCGGTGCAGTCTGGCTCCGACCGCATTCTTGCGGCAATGAACCGCCGTCACAGCCGCGCCGATTATCTGCGCACGATAGAACGCCTGCGCCGCGCGCAGCCCGCGATTACCTTCACCTCGGATTTCATCGTCGGTTTCCCAGGCGAAACGGATGCCGATTTCCGCGCCACCATGACGCTCGCGGAAGAAGTGGGCTACGTCTCCTCCTTTTCCTTCAAGTATTCGCCGCGCCCGGGAACGCCGGCGGCCGACATGGCCGATCAGGTACCGGAGGACATCAAGACCGAGCGGCTTCTGGAATTGCAGGCGCTGATCGACCGCGATCACGCCGCGTTCAACCGCGCCTGCGTCGGACGGACATACGACATCCTGTTCGAGAAGGCCGGCCGCAAGCAGGGCCAGAGCGTCGGCCGATCGCCCTATCTGCAACCGGTTCATGTCGATGCCGCGATCGATCCCGGCGCGATCCTACCGGTGACGATCGAGCATGCGCAGGCCCACAGCCTGTTCGGAAGGATCGCGCCGTCAACAGCGCGTCATGAAACGGAAGCATTCGCCGTGGCAGGAGCCTGACTGCGTTGCGCAACTACAAGCCCGAATCCGGTCCGGCCATTCCCGCCAATAACGGCGCCATGACCCAGACGGTGCTCGCCTTCGACGACAATCGCCTCGCCTCCGCGTTGTTCGGACAATACGGACAGAACCTGGCGCTGCTCGAGCGCAAGCTCGGCGTGGTTGCCGATTCGCGCGGCAATCATGTCACGCTAGAAGGATCGCGCGACGCCTGCGATCAGGCGCGACACGTGCTCGAATCGCTCTACGAGCAATTGAAGGCCGGCGGTGAGCTCGTGACCGGCGACGTCGAAGGGGCGATCCGCCACACGCTCGCGCAAGGCTCGCTGTTCGAGACGGAGCCGGACGCCAAACCCGGCGCGGCGCGACCGTCAGGCTTCGAGGCGATCGGGCTGCGCAAGCGGCAGGTGCGCGCGCGCACAGCGGCGCAGGAAGCCTATATCCGCATGCTCAAACGTCACCCGCTGGTCTTCGGGGTCGGCCCCGCCGGCACCGGCAAGACCTGGCTTGCGGTCGCGCACGCGATCTCGCTGCTGGAGCGGCGCGAGGTCGATCGCATCATCGTGTCTCGGCCGGCAGTGGAGGCGGGCGAACGGCTCGGCTTCCTGCCGGGCGACATGCGCGAGAAGGTCGATCCTTATCTGCGGCCGATCTATGACGCGCTGTTCGACCTGATGGATATGCGGGTGGTCGAGCGCGCGCTGGAGGGCGGAGAAATCGAGATCGCCCCACTCGCCTTCATGCGAGGACGCACGCTGCACAATGCCGCGATCATCCTCGACGAAGCGCAGAACACGACGGCGATGCAGATGAAGATGTTTCTCACCCGCCTGGGCGAGAACAGCCGCATGATCGTGACCGGCGACCCAAGCCAGATCGACCTGCCGCCGGGCCAGGCTTCCGGGCTGAACCAGGCGCTCGACATCCTCAAGGACGTCGAGGGCGTCGGCCACGTGGTATTCAAGCCGGAAGACGTGATCCGCCACGAACTCGTCGCGCGCATCGTCGCCGCCTATGACCGTTACGCCGCATCGGCCCCGGCGCGGCGCGAGAAGAAGGAATGACGGCGATGCCGGCCGCGCGCCATGCGCCGCTCATCGAGATCATGCAGAAATCCGACTTGTGGAACAGCGAGCCGGAGGCGGAGGCAGTGTTGCGACGGGCGATCGGCGAAGCGCAACGCGAGGCATCGAGCGGAGATGCCGAGATTGCTATCGTGCTGACTGATGATTCGGAAGTTCGCACGCTCAACCGCACCTGGCGCAAGCAGGACAAGCCAACCAACGTGCTGTCCTTTCCCACGCCTTCCGGCGCGGCCGGCGCGCATCTCGGTGACATCGTGATCGCCTACGAGACGGCGGCACGCGAAGCGAGAGAACAGGGCAAGTCCGTGCTGCATCATCTCGCCCATCTTGCGGTGCACGGCTATCTGCATCTCGTCGGCTATGATCACGGCAATGACCGTGAGGCCGAGACGATGGAGCGGTTGGAAGCGGCGATCCTGGCGCGCCTCGGCATCCGCGATCCCTATGCTGAAAACCATGTCTAGCTCCGGCGAGCCCGCACGCGGCGAGGCGGCGGGCGCGAGCGAAAATCGCAACCTCCCCGTTCCGGTGCCACAGGCCGCGACCGAAGACTCCCTTGGCCTGTTCGCGCGCTGGCTGCGCGCCTGGCGCGGCTGGCGGTCGGGGTCGATCCGCGCGGACCTGAAGGATGCGCTGGAAACCGGGACGCCCGACGAATCCGGCTTCACGCCGCAGGAAGGACGGATGCTGCGCAACCTGCTCGGCCTGCGCGAACGACGCATCGCCGACGTGATGGTGCCGCGCGCCGACATCGTCGCCGTCCAGCAGGACATTCCGCTCGGCGAGCTGATCAAGGTATTCGAGAATGCCGGACATTCGCGGCTCGTCGCCTATAACGACACACTCGATGATCCGGTCGGCATGGTGCATATTCGCGACCTGATCGCGTTCATGGCGACACAGGCGGCGGTCGCGCCGAGGAGCAACGCCAAGCGGAAAAAGCCGCTGACCGCGGGGCTCAATCTGAAGGCGATCGACCTGTCGGTGCCGCTCTCTTCCACCAGCATTATCCGGCCGATTCTGTTCGTGCCGCCGTCAATGCCGGCGATCGACCTGCTCGCCAAGATGCAGGCGACGCGCATTCATCTTGCGCTGGTGGTGGACGAATATGGCGGCACCGATGGCATCGTTTCGATTGAGGACATTGTCGAGCAGATCGTCGGCGAGATCGAGGACGAGCACGACGAGGACGAGGCGCCGAGCGTGGTGCGTCAGCCGGACGGATCCTATGTCGCCGACGCGCGCGCGAGCCTCGACGACGTGACCGCCATCGTCGGCCAGGGTTTCGACGTCGGCGATCTCGCCAAGGAGGTGGATACCCTCGGCGGCTATCTCGTCACGCGCGTCGGCCGCGTGCCGCTGCGCGGCGAGCTTGTCCCCGGCCCCGCGCCGTTCGAGATCGAGATTCTCGATGCCGACCCGAGGCGCGTGAAGCGCGTGAAGATCCATCGCGGCAAGGAACGCCGGCCCGCGCGACCGGCCGCCGCCGCCAATGCCGATGCGCCCCGACGCGCCGATTCACCAGACGGCGCGCCGCAATCGTGATCATCCGCCGGCTTTCCCACTCGATCGTTCTCGCCTGGGGCTGGCGGCGCGCCGCGATCGCGTTTTGCGCGGGCGCGGTCTCGGCGCTGGGGCTCGCCCCGTTCGACGCCTGGCCGGTTCTCTTTCTCACCTTCCCCATCCTCGTCTGGCTGATCGACGGATCGGGGGCGGGAAAGCTGAGCGGCGTCCCGGCAGCGGCCGCCGCCGGCTGGTGCTTCGGCTTCGGATATTTTTTCGCGGGTCTCTACTGGATCGGCTACGCCTTCCTCGTCGACGCGAAGATTTTCGGCTGGCTGATGCCCTTCGCGGTGACCGCCATGCCCGCCGGACTGGCGCTGTTCACCGCGCTCGGCACCGCGCTCGCGCGGCTGCTCTGGCGACGCGGACCGATGCGCATTCTCGCCCTCGCGGTCGCGCTCACCGCCGCCGAATGGCTGCGCGGCCACGTGCTTACCGGATTTCCCTGGAACGCCTACGGCTATGCGCTGACCGGACCGCTGGTGCTGGCGCAGAGCGCGGCTTTGCTCGGGCTGTGGGGACTGACCTTCCTCGCCGTCGCCGTTTTCGCGAGCCCGGCGACGCTCGCCGACGAGCCGGCGGATACCAGGCGCGGATGGCTGCCGCTCGCCGCGAGCGTGCTCATGCTCGCGGGTCTTGCGGGCTACGGAGCAATGCGGCTGCAACGGGCTCCTGCCGCTTTCGTCGGCGGCGTGCATCTGCGCATCATGCAACCCAACCTGCAGCAGGACCAGAAATTCAATTATGCCGCGCGGCGCGAGGTGATGGCGCGCTATCTTGCCTTGTCGGACCGCGCGACCGGCCCGCAGACCAGCGGCATGCGGGACGTGACCCATCTGATCTGGCCGGAATCGGCATTCCCGTTCCTTTTGACGCGCGAACCCGAAGCGATGGCGCAGATTGCCGAATTGCTGCCGCAAGGCAGCGTCCTGATCACGGGCGCCGCGCGTGCCGCCGACACCGCGACGAGCGGACGGAATCTGCGTGCGTACAATTCGGTTTACGTGATCGACCACGACGGCACGATCCTGTCGGTTTACGACAAGGTGCATCTCGTGCCGTTCGGCGAATATCTTCCGTTCCAGGCGACGCTGGAAAAGCTCGGGCTGATGCAGCTCACCAAGCTTCCCGGCGGCTTTCTCGCCGGCGACCGTAGGCGTGCCTACGATGTGCCTCGCGCGCCGCGATTTCTGCCGCTGATCTGCTACGAGATCATATTTCCCGGCGACATCGTGCCCACGGGCGACCGCCCGGGCTGGCTGCTCAACGTCACCAACGACGCATGGTTCGGCATCTCGCCCGGCCCCTACCAGCATTTCCAGCAGGCGCGCGTGCGCGCGATCGAGGAAGGCCTGCCGCTCGTGCGCGCGGCCAATAGCGGCATCTCCGCGGTGACCGACCCGTTCGGACGGATCGTGAAATCGCTGCCGCTCGGCAGCGAGGGCGTCATCGACGCGCCGCTGCCGCAGCCGATCGATCCTCCCTTCATCGCGCGCTGGGGAGATCGCGTTGTCTCGGCGATGCTGGTGATCGGCCTGGCGATGCTGATGGTGCGCCGGCGCCCGCGCTGAACCGCGCGTCCATTCGTATGACCAGGCGATCGGCGCTCACCACCTGAACTGGCGTTCCAGCATAAATAAAACTTATGTTTGTTATTCCGGCGGACATGCCGTTGTAACTGTTACAATTATTCCAGGTAAAAAACATTGCGGCGAGCTTTCTTCTCCGGCAAGACACGCCATGCGCGAATGCCGAAAAAAAATTTTTCACGCTCACACTGCATGACATTTGTGCTTGTGCTGTGAGTATGCCGAAGGCACGACGCAGAATGGAGATGGAACCGGAATGCCGCCGTCGGCTCTGGTCGAGCTGAAGGTGAGGAGTGAAATGGAATGGTGAAGAAGGCCCCCAACCCGACCGATAAGCATGTTGGCAGTCGAGTGCGGATGCGTCGGATGATGCTTAATATGAGTCAGGAGAAACTTGGGGACGCTCTAGGCCTAACATTTCAGCAGGTGCAGAAATACGAAAAGGGTACCAACCGCATCGGCGCGAGCCGCCTGCAGCAGATTGCCCACATTCTTCAGGTTCCGGTCGAGTTCTTTTTCGAAGGCGGCCCATCGTCGGAAACGGCCGGGCAGTTCGGCGAGGCCCCCTCGCCCGCTTACGTGTCGGACTTCCTGTCGAGTTCCGACGGGCTCGCCCTGACCAAGGCCTTCATGCGGATCGGCAATCCCAAGCTGCGCCGCCGCATCGTCGACCTGGTGGAAGAAATCGCCGGCGGAAGCGAGAAATAGAGGCATTTTCCCCTCCCCGCGCCCACCGCCGGGCGAAGTCCTGCCCACATCTTGACCCCGCGCCGGTAGCTTGCAAAAAGCACCTCCTCAACCGGCCGACGCAAGGTTTTGCGCCTTCGTCATCACGAGGGGATTTTCGACTGTGTCGCGCAAAAACTTCCTGTTTACGAGCGAATCCGTTTCCGAGGGGCATCCCGACAAGGTCTGCGACCAGATCTCCGACGCCATCCTGGACGCCTTCCTCGCCAATGATATCCGCCTCGGCATTGAGGACGACAGCCTTGCCAATACGCGGCTCGGCTGCGAGACGCTGACCACGACCAACAAGATCGTGATCGCCGGCGAGTGCCGCGGCCAGGAGCCGCTGATCAAGAAGTACAACGGCCACACGGTGATGAACCGCGAACTGATCACCGAGATCGCGCGCGGGGTGGTCAAGGACATCGGCTACGATCAGGACGGTTTCTCGTGGCATGGCGCGGACGTCGAAGTGCTGCTGCACGGCCAGTCGCCGGACATCGCGATGGGCGTCAACGCGAAGAAGAAGAAGGGTAAGGAAGAAGAAGGCGCCGGCGACCAGGGCATGATGTTCGGCTATGCCTGTACCGAGAGCGAGGTTTACGAAAAGGGCAGCTTCATGCCCGCGCCGATCTTTTTCGCACACAAGATTCTGCGCACGCTGTCCGAGCAGCGCCGATCGGGCAAGCTGTTCGACCTGCAGCCGGACGCCAAGAGCCAGGTCACCGTGCAATACGTCGACGGCAAGGCGGTGGGTTGCACCAAGGTCGTGGTCTCTACCCAGCACAACGCCACCAACCGCAACGGCAAGAAATACTCCCCCGGCATGGTGCGGGACCTGATCGAGAACGCGGTTGCGTCCTCGCTGCCGAAGGGCTGGATGCCGAAAAAGGATTCCGATTTTCTCGTCAACCCAACGGGCAATTTCGTGGTCGGCGGCCCCGACGGCGATTGCGGCCTCACCGGGCGCAAGATCATCGTTGATACTTATGGCGGCTACGCGCCTCATGGTGGCGGCGCCTTCTCCGGCAAGGACCCGACCAAGGTCGACCGTTCCGCGGCCTATGCGGCGCGCTACCTCGCAAAGAACGTGGTGGCGGCCGGCCTTGCCGAACGTTGCACGATCCAGGTCGCCTATGCGATCGGCGTCGCCGATCCGATGTCGCTGCTGGTCGACACGCACGGCACCGGCAAGGTGGATGAGCGCAAGCTCGAGAAAATCCTGCCGCAGATGTTCCGCCTGACGCCGACCAATATCCGTCGCACGCTCAAACTGAACCGGCCGATCTATCGCCGCACGGCGGCCTATGGTCATTTTGGCCGCGCGCCTGAAAAGGACGGCGGCTTCTCATGGGAAAAGACCGATCTCGCCGCGCAGTTGAGGAAAGAATTCTAGCTCCGCCCCCGCGCGACGGTGTTCCACCAAATGGCCGGGAAATCCCGGCCATTTTTTGCCTACGCCCGCCTGCCGATACGTGACCAGGGCCGGCCTTCCCCGCGCGCGCGCGGTGTGCTTCACCGGCGCCGATGAACGAGGAACAACCGCACCGTCAGGGCGCCTTCTTCGGCCGCCGCAAGGGCAAGCCTCTGCGCGCGCATCAGGCCGACCTTTTGACCGTTCTCCTGCCGTATCTGGCAATCGATCTGACGGAACCGCCGCCGGCCAAGCTCGCGGCGCTGTTCCGTGTTCCGGTCGAGGAGGTACGCCTCGAAATCGGATTCGGCGGCGGCGAGCATTTGATCGCGCAGGCGCTCGCCAATCCGAACGCCGGCTTCATCGGCATCGAGATGTTCGTCAACGGCATGGCCAAGGCGCTCGCCGCCATCGAGACGCACAATCTGCAGAATATCCGGCTGCATCACGGTGACGCGGCCGATCTCATCGCCTGGCTTCCGGATCGCGCGCTGTCGCGCATCGACATGCTCTATCCCGATCCTTGGCCGAAGCGGCGGCACTGGAAACGCCGTTTCATCAACGAGCGCAGCATCGCCGCGCTCGCGCGCATCCTGCGCCAGGGCGGAGATTTCCGTTTCGCCAGCGACTGGCCCCATTACGCGGCCTGGACGTTGCGGCGCGTGCTGCGATCGTCCGCGTTCGAGTGGACCGCCGAATGCGCCGACGACTGGCGCAAGCCGTGGCCGGATTTTTCCGGCACGCGCTACGAGGCGAAGGCCAGGCGGGAGGGACGCACACCCTGCTATCTGACCTTCCGGCGCGTTTAGAGCCGCCGGGAAAGCGGCGCTAGCCCGCCTGCCGCAGCGAGGAATTAGACGTCTGCCAGAAGCGCACGACCCGCTGGGCGGTCAGCGCTGAGAGCCGCTCGAAGTTGAAAAACGCGGATTCGAGCGACTCGCCCGATTTACCCTGCATCGCCGGCCGGGCGCGAATGATCGCCCGCGCCGTGGTCCAGGCAAAGCCGGCCGCCTTGCACAAGATCAGCACCGGGTCGGGACGTGGCGCCGACAACAAGCGATCAACCACCTCGATCGGCACGGAACAGAGTTCGGCCAGCGCCGCAGCCATGTATTCGTAGTTTCTCGTCTCAGCGTAATCGGCCAGGTCGCTTTCCCCGAGCGAACCCGCGTCCTTGAGCACGCGCATTCTTTCCAGCGCCGGGCCGAAATGACGGACGGCGGGATTGACCTCGGCGGAAACTTTTTCGAGCACGCGCCGGATCTCGGCCTGCGTTTCCGGCCGCGCCACGGCGAGCAGGCGGCGCTGCACGACTTCGGTGGCGCGCATGACGAGAGCGCGAAAGAGGGGATCCGGCAGATCGGCGCGCGCCGCCAGCGCCGCGGCAAGGTCGCCGTCGTTCTCCGCCCGCCCGATCACGCGCGCAAAGGTCGCAGCCGACAGTCGCGCCGCCTTGTTGGCGGCCACCTTGCGCAGGACCTCCTCCTCGCCGCGATCGACCAGCACCTCGGTCAGCGCCTCGCCGAGCTGGCCCCGGCCGGAAATCGCCGACAAGTGCGCCTGGCTTTTCGCGCGCGCGATCGCCAGCAGATCCCGCTCGGCGAGCACCGGCGATTGCGAAAGGACGGGCCCCGCCACCGTGATGTCGTCGTCGCCGGCGAGCCGCCGAACGGTCTGCGGCGGCGCCTTGCGTAGCGGCGCGAGGCGAAGCGACAATTCCGCGCGCGCCCGGACCTCGATTTGCTCGACGAGGTGTCCGAAAAGATCGTCGAACAGCCCGATATGCTCGTCGCTGTAGCGCGGACAATCGACGAGAAAGAGATCGGTCACCCGCCGCAGCATCGCGGCGCGCTGGTCGGCGGCGCCGCGCTGAAGGACCTCCTCCAGCTCCGGAATGAGGGAAAGAATGTTCGACATCCAGACGGCGGCGCGAGGCGGGTTGAGGAAAATTCGTTAAAGATTACATAGGGATTCTGAAGGAAGCGTTAGCCTGACCCGCCTTGCGAAATGCGCCGGAGGCGCTATATTGGGCGCGTCCGTTATCGGACATCTCAGATACCTGATGGGTTTTTGAGAGTGGGCCCGCCCCGGGACCCGCTCTTTTTTATTACCCGATGCCGGGGCGAAACTCCGCAGGACGCGGGCCAAGATTTCGCAAGCGATGACCTGGAATGCCAATGCCAGCGCCGAGCCGCGGCTCGTAACCGAGCCGGGCCTTGCCGCGCGCGTCGCCGCGGTCGCCGAACCGGTACTTAAGGACCTCGGCTACCGCATCGTGCGCGTACGGATTTCCGCCGCCGACGGCTGCACCGTGCAGATCATGGCGGAGCGGCCGGACGGCTCGATGAGCGTGGACGATTGTGAAACCGTCTCGCGCGCGCTGTCGCCCGTGCTCGACGTCGCCGACCTAATCGAGAAGGCCTATCGGCTGGAAATTTCCTCGCCCGGCCTTGACCGGCCGCTGGTGCGGCGCTCGGATTTCGAGCGTTATGCCGGCCAGCTCGTGAAGATCGAGATGGCGGTGCCGTTCGAAGGTCGGCGCCGATTCCGCGGCACGCTGCTCGGCACCGACGGCGACAATGCCCGCCTGCGTCGCGACGACGCGACGGAAGGCGAAGCAAGCGAGATCGCCTTGCCGATTGCGGACATGGACGAAGCCAAGCTCGTCCTGACCGACGCGCTGATCGCCGAGTCGCTTCGCCGCGGCAAGGCGCAAATGCGCCAAGCCCGCGACGAATTCAACGGGCGCGCCGAGCGCCCGGCGATCAAGGGCGCAAGCCCCTCTAAACCGGCACGCGGCAAGGACCGCCGCGCCGCTCATTCCGAAGGAGAATGACGATGGCTGTCGCAGCCAACAAAATCGAGCTTCTGCAGATCGCCGACGCGGTCGCACGCGAGAAATCGATCGACCGCTCGATCGTGATCGGGGCGATGGAGGACGCGATCGCGAAGGCGGCGCGCTCGCGCTACGGCGCGGAAACCGATGTTCATGCCGAAATCAATCCCAAGAGCGGGGAGCTGAGACTCTCGCGCCACATGCTGGTGGTCGAGAGCGTGGAAAATCCCGCCACGCAAATCGGCCTCGATGAGGCGCGACGCCATAACCCGGCCGCGCAGGTCGGCGATACCATCTCCGATCCACTGCCTCCTCTCGAATACGGACGCATCGCCGCGCAGTCGGCCAAGCAGGTTATCGTGCAGAAAGTGCGCGAGGCCGAGCGTGACCGCCAATACAACGAGTACAAGGATCGCATCGGCGATATCGTCAACGGCATCGTCAAGCGCGTGGAATACGGCAACGTGGTCGTCGATCTGGGCCGCGGGGAGGCGATCATCCGCCGCGACGAGATGCTGCCGCGCGAGACGTTGCGCAACGGCGACCGCGTGCGCGCCTATATCTACGACGTGCGGCGTGAGCCGCGCGGCCCGCAAATTTTCCTTTCGCGCACCCATCCGCAATTCATGGCGAAGCTGTTTGCGCAAGAAGTGCCGGAAATCTATGACGGCATTGTCGAGGTTAAGGCGGTCGCGCGCGATCCGGGCTCGCGCGCCAAGATCGCAGTGATTTCGCGCGATTCCTCGGTCGATCCGGTCGGCGCCTGCGTCGGCATGCGCGGCTCGCGCGTGCAGGCGGTGGTGAACGAGCTGCAGGGCGAGAAGATCGACATCATTCCCTGGTCGCAGGACATCGCCACTTTTGTCGTGAACGCGCTCGCGCCCGCCGAGGTCGCCAAGGTCGTGCTCGACGAGGACAAGGAGCGCATCGAGGTCGTGGTGCCGGACGCGCAATTGTCGCTTGCGATCGGCCGCCGCGGACAGAATGTCCGGCTCGCCTCCCAGCTCACCGGCTGGGACATCGACATCCTCACCGAGCAGGAGGAATCGGAACGCCGCCAGGCCGAATTCCAGAGCCGCACCAAGACGTTCATGGATGCCCTCAATGTCGACGAGGTCGTCGCGCAGCTTCTAGCCTCTGAAGGCTTCTCCTCGGTCGAAGAGCTGGCGCTGGTCGATTCCAAGGAAATCGCCGGCATCGAGGGCTTCGACGAGGATACGGCGAAGGAATTGCAGGAACGAGCGAACGAATATCTCGCCAATATCGAGGCGGAATATGACGCCAGGCGCAGGGAGCTTGGGGTCGAGGACGCACTGAAGGAAGTGCCGGGCGTGACGAGCCCGATGCTGGTCAAGTTTGGCGAGCACGCCATCAAGACGGTGGAGGATCTGGCGGGCACCGCCACCGACGATCTCGTCGGCTGGACGGAGCGCAAGGACGGAGAGTCGGTGCGTCAGCCCGGCATCCTCGACGGCCTCGACGTCTCGCGCGAGGACGCCGAAGCGATGATCATGCAGGCGCGGGTGAAGGCCGGCTGGATCAAGGAATCCGATCTGGCCAAGCCGGCGGAAGAAGCGCCCGCGGAAGAAGCGCCCGCCTGAGCAGGGGGAAAGAGGACTTCAACGATGCTCGCGCGGCAGGACGATAACGTGATCGACCGCGGCCCTACCGGGGCCGCGGCGGAACGTTGCTGCGCGCTGTCGCGCGAGGTGAAACCGGTCGGCGAGCTCATCCGCTTCGTGATCGGCCCGGACGGCGGGATTGTGCCCGATGTCAAGCACAAGCTGCCGGGCCGCGGCGTCTGGCTGACGGCAAGCCGCGACGCGCTCGGGCGGGCGGTGAAGGCAAATGTTTTCGCCAAAAGTTTCAGAAAGGATGTCCGGGCGCCGGACGATCTCGTTGCCCAGACCGAGCGGCTGCTCGAACGCGCCGCGCTCGATGCGCTCGCGATTGCAGGCAAGGCGCGGCAGGCAGTGTGCGGCTTCGCCCGGGTCGAGGCGGCCCTGGCTGGCGGCGAGGCGGTGGCGCTCCTACATGCGAGCGACGGCGCGGCGGACGGGATCCGCAAGCTCAACGGCCTCCTGCGGCGCCGTGGCGAGCAAAACGCCGGCGAAATTGCGATAATCGACACATTTTCGTCGGCCCAATTGGATTTGGCTTTTGGGCGGCCAAATGTGATACATGCAGCCCTGCTTGCCGGCGATGCGAGCAAAGGTTTCCTCGCCCGATATCGACGCTATGAGCGTTTTCGGACCGGCATTGCGGGCAATCCGGGGCAGGCGGAACGCGGCATCGGAATGCTGAACGACTAAGGATTGGAATGAGCGACACGAAGACACCTGGCGACACCAAGAAGCCCGGCCTGGCGGGCAAGACGCTGACGCTCAAGCGCGGCGTCGAAGGCACCGTGCGCCAAAGCTTCAGCCACGGCCGCTCGAAGCAAGTGGTCGTCGAAAAGGTCAAGCGCCGCACGCTCGGCGCGCCGGCCGAAGCGAAAGCCGCGCCGGCCGCGGAGGCGCCGAAGAAGGCGGCTCCCGCACCGGCTGAGAGCAAGCCCGCCGCGCCCTCTTCCGCCGCCGCGCCGAAATCGGGGGTCGTTCTCCGCACGTTGACTCAGGAGGAGCAGGACGCCCGCCGCATGGCGCTCGCCGACTCGCGTATGCGCGAGGCGGAGGAGCGCCGGCAGGCCGAGGAGGAGGCGCGCCGGCGCGCAGCCCGCGAGAACCTGGAACGGGCCGATCGCGAAGCCGCCGAGGCGCGCAAGCGTGAGGAGGATCAGCGCCACCGCCGCGAGGAAGAAGCCAAGCGCAAGGCCGAGCAGGAGGCGAAAAAGCGCTTTGGCGAGGAGGCGGCAAGCCGCGCCAATACGCGCATCACGTTCGAGGCGGAAGAAGACGACAGTCCGCGCGGACCGCGGCGCGGTTCCGGCGCGGCGAGGCCGTCCGCAGTCCCCAAGGCTCCACGCGCCGGGGCGCCCAAGCAGCGCGGACGCCTGACCGTGATCAACGCGCTTTCACAGGACGACGAGCGCGAACGCTCGGTCGCCTCGTTCCGCCGCCGCACCCAGCGCCTGAAGGGCCACCATGCCGACGGCCCCAAGGAAAAGCTCGTCCGCGAAGTCACCATTCCGGAAACCATCACGATCGCCGATCTCGCCAACCGCATGGCCGAGCGCAGCGTGGACGTGATCCGGCTGCTGATGAAGCAGGGCCACATGGCCACGATCAACGATGTGATCGACGCGGACACGGCCCAGCTCATCGCCGAGGAGATGGGCCACAGCGTCAAGCGCGTGGCCGAGGCCGACGTTGAGGAAGGGCTCTACGGCGACACCGATGCGCCGGAAACGCTGCAGCCGCGCGCGCCGGTCGTCACCATCATGGGCCACGTCGATCACGGCAAGACCTCGCTGCTCGACGCCATCCGCCAAACCGAAGTCGTCGCGGGCGAGGCCGGCGGCATCACCCAGCATATCGGCGCCTACCAGGTGACCTCGCCTTCGCACGGCAAGATCACTTTCATCGATACGCCTGGCCACGCCGCATTCACCGCGATGCGCGCGCGCGGCGCCAAGGTGACGGACATTGTCGTCCTCGTCGTCGCCGCCGATGACGGTGTGATGCCGCAGACGGTGGAGGCGATCCAGCACGCCAAGTCGGCGAAAGTGCCGATCATCGTCGCCATCAACAAGATCGACAAACCCGACGCAAAGCCCGACCGGGTGCGCACCGAGCTGCTGCAGCACGAGATCCAGGTCGAATCGATGGGCGGCGACGTGCTCGACGTCGAAGTGTCGGCGACCAAGAAAATGAACCTCGACAAGCTGCTCGAGGCGATCGGCCTGCAGGCCGAACTGCTCGACCTGAAGGCCAATCCCGATCGTCCGGCCGAAGGCCACGTGATCGAAGCCAAGCTCGATCGCGGCCGCGGGCCGGTCGCGACAGTGCTGGTGCAGCGCGGTACGCTGCATATCGGCGACATTGTTGTCGCCGGGGCCGAATGGGGCCGCGTGCGCGCGCTCGTGAACGAGAGCGGCGTGATGGTGCAGTCGGCCGGCCCTTCGGTGCCGGTCGAGGTGCTCGGCTTCAACGGCACGCCGGATGCCGGCGACCGGCTCGCCGTCGTCGAAAACGAGGCGCGGGCGCGCGAAATCACCGACTATCGCGCGCGCCAAAAGCGCGAGAAGCAGGCGGCGCGGGCGACCGGCATGCGCGGCTCGCTTGAGCAGATGATGGCGCAGGCGAAGACCGCCGGCCGCCGCAAGGAATTTCCGCTCGTCGTCAAGGCGGACGTCCAGGGCTCGATCGAAGCGATCACCGGCGCGCTGGAGAAGCTCGGCAACGAAGAGGTCGGGGCGCGGATCATCCTGTCCGGCGTCGGCGGGATCACCGAATCCGACGTCACGCTCGCCGAGTCGGCCGGCGCGGCGATCATCGGCTTCAACGTGCGCGCCCACAAGGAAGCGCGCGAGGCCGCCGAACAGGCGGGCATCGAAATCCGCTACTACAATATCATCTACAATCTCGTGGATGATGTGAAAGCGGCGATGTCGGGCCTGCTCACGCCGGAACGTCGCGAGACCATGCTCGGCAACGCGCGGATTTTGGAGATTTTTAACGTGTCGAAGGTCGGCAAGGTCGCCGGCTGCCAGGTCACCGACGGCGTAGTCGAGCGCGGCGCCAATGTGCGCCTCATCCGCGACAATGTCGTGGTGCACGAAGGCAAGCTGTCCCAGCTCAAGCGCTTCAAGGACGACGCCAAGGAAGTCAGCGCCGGCCAGGAATGCGGCATGGCCTTTGAAAGCTACCAGGACATGCGCGTCGGCGACGTGATCGAGTGCTATCGCGTGGAGCAGATCCAGCGCAGCCTCTGAGTCCGAGTCTCAGACTGACGCCGGAGCGACTCCTTATTTCATGACTGTCATGCGCGGGCCTCGCCCGCGCATCCCGCTGGAGGCGGCAGGCGCCCCTCGTCGGGATGGCCGGAACAGCCCGACCATGACGAAAAGGTTTATCGTCATGCGGCACAGAAAACCGAAACTCGAGAGTACCGCGCTCGGAACCTCGCAACGCCAGTTGCGCGTCGGCGAGCTGATCCGTCATGCGCTCTCTGAGCTGTTCACCCGCGGCGAGGTGCACGATCCGGTGATCGAAAGCCACCTCATCACCATCCCGGAAGTGCGGATGACCGCCGACCTTCGCATGGCGACGATCTACGTCATGCCGCTGGGCGGACGCGATACCAGCGAGGTGATCGAGGCGCTCAACCGCAACAAGAAGTTCCTGCGCGGGGAAATCGCGCGCCGCGTTAACCTGAAATTTGCTCCCGATATCCGCTTTCGGCTCGACGAACGATTCGACGAGGCGGAACGGATCGAGAAACTATTGCGAACGCCTGCGGTCCATCGAGACCTCAGGCGCGAGGACGGTGACGAGTGAACGACAACCAATCGCGCAATCTGTCCCGGCCTCATGCGGAGGAGACGACGGCCTCGCCGTCCCCGCGCATGGGGCTGCCTCCGTCCTTCGAAACGCGCGCTCCGGATGCTGCCAGGGATGAGTGCGGAGCGACAGACCCTTCACGCCCCCCTCAGGACGCGGTTCGGCCCGGCAAGCTCAAGCAGCAATTCCGCCGCGAGAAGCGTGACGTGCATGGCTGGATCGTGCTCGACAAGCCGATCGGCATGACGTCCACCTATGCCGTGTCGCAGATCAAGCGGCTGTTCAAGGCAAGGCGCGTCGGGCATGCCGGCACGCTCGACCCGCTCGCGTCAGGCTGCCTGCCGATCGCGCTCGGCGAGGCGACGAAGACGGTGCCGTTCATCGTCGACGGGCGCAAGACCTACCGTTTCACCGTGCGCTTCGGCGAGGAGCGCGACACCGATGACGCCGATGGGCGCGTCACACGGACCTCGGCGCAACGCCCGGCCGCGGACGACATTCGCGCCTGCCTTGCGCGCTTCATCGGTGTGATCGAACAGGTGCCCCCGGCCTTTTCCGCGATTAAGGTTGACGGCGAACGCGCCTACGACCTGGCGCGCGACGGCGAGGCCGTGGAACTCAAGAGCCGGCCGGTGCGTATCGACCGGCTCGAGTTGATCGCGATGCCCGACGCGGAGCACGCGGCATTCGAGGCCGAATGCGGCAAGGGGACCTATGTCCGTGCAATCGCTCGCGATTTGGGGCGGGCCCTGGGCTGCTTCGGACATATCGCCGCGCTGCGGCGGCTCTCGGTCGGCCCCTTTGGCGAGGTTGCATCGATTTCGCTGGAACAACTTGCGGCTTTATGCCATAGAGCCGCCGCCGGCGAGGGAAACCTCGCCGACGCGTTACTGCCCGTAGAAACCGCGCTGGACGACATCCCGGCGCTGGCTGTCAGCGGAGCAGACGCGGCAAGGCTCCAGAGGGGCCAGGCCGTTCTCCTGCGCGGACGGGATGCACCTATTCTCCGTGGCACGGCTTACGTCATGGCAGCGGGCCAGCTTGTGGCCCTAGCCGAAGTCGACCGCGGTGAAATCATCCCCAGGCGCGTGTTCAACCTCAACGGTCTCGCAGGGCGAGCCGTGCTGAAGAAAGGTCACTGACGATGTCGATTACCTCCAGCCGCAAGGCGGAAGTCATCAAAACCTATGCGCGCAAGGCCGGCGATACGGGTTCGCCGGAGGTCCAGATCGCGATTCTGTCGGAACGCATCAACAATCTGACTGAACATTTCAAGACGCACGTGAAGGACAACCATTCGCGCCGCGGCTTGTTGAAACTCGTGTCCACGCGCCGACAGCTCCTCGACTACATCAAGCGGAACGACGAGGCGCGCTACAAGGAACTGATCGAGCGGTTGAATATCCGCCGCTGATTGTCGCGCGCGATCTGCGCGCAATGTGAGCGGATGCGGCCTCGCCGCTTCCGCTGTTTGTCCGGCAGCAGAAGTCTGCCGGTTCTGGAATGAGTTGAAGAGCAGGTCTCGCTCATTCGTATCCCTGGAGGGATCGAGGGCCATGGCAGGATCGCCAGACGCTGTTGAAAGTGCCTATCGCGCGCGCAGCAACGTCTTGCCGTCTTGCTCATGGCTTTCGCCCTTGTCCGAAAACCGTGAGAGAAAAACCAAATGTTTACAATCAATCGTGTCGAGCTCGATTGGGGCGGGCGCAAGCTCGTTCTTGAAACCGGAAGAATAGCGCGCCAAGCCGACGGCGCGGTCCTCGCCACCTACGGCGAAAGCACCGTCCTTGCGACGGTCGTCGCGGCCAAAGCGCCCCGCGAGGGCGTCGATTTCCTGCCGCTCACCGTCGATTACCAGGAAAAATTCTATGCCGCCGGGCGTATTCCCGGAGGCTATTTCAAGCGCGAAGGCCGCCCGACCGAGCGCGAGACGCTCGTCTCCCGCCTGATCGACCGCCCGGTGCGCCCGCTCTTCGCCGACGGCTGGCGCAACGAGACGCAGGTCATCGTCACCACGCTGTCGCACGACCTGGAGAACGATCCCGACGTGCTGGCGATGGTCGCAGCTTCCGCCGCGCTGACGCTGTCAGGCGTGCCATTCATGGGCCCGATCGGCGCCGCGCGCGTCGGCTTCATCAATAATGAATATGTGCTCAATCCCGCCATTGACGAGATGGGCGAATCCGCCCTCGACCTCGTCGTCGCCGGCACCTCCGACGCCGTGCTGATGGTGGAATCCGAGGCCAAGGAATTGCCGGAAGAAATCATGCTCGGCGCGGTGATGTTCGGCCACCGGCATTTCCAGCCGGTGATCAACGCGATCATCCAGCTTGCGGAAAAAGCGGCCAAGGAACCGCGCGAGCTTGTTCCGGTCGACAATGCCGATCTGGAAAAGGAAATTCTTGGTCTCGTCGAGCAGGACTTGCGCGCGGCGTACGCGATTCCCGTCAAGCAGGAGCGATACGCCGCCGTCGCCGCCGCCAAGGACAAGGTGATGGCGCATTTCTTTCCCGAGGGCGCCGAGCCGAAATACGAGAAGACCCGCGTCGCCGACGTGCTCAAGGAGGTCGAAGCCAAGATCGTGCGCTGGAACATCCTGGATACAGGCCGGCGCATCGACGGACGCGACCTGAAGACCGTGCGCCCGATCGAGGTGCAGGTCGGTGTTCTGCCGCGCACGCACGGCTCCGCGCTGTTCACACGCGGCGAAACGCAGGCGCTCGTCGTCACGACGCTCGGCACCGGCGAGGACGAGCAATGGATTGATGCGCTGCAGGGCACCTACAAGGAATCGTTCCTGCTGCATTACAACTTCCCGCCTTTCTCGGTGGGCGAAACCGGCCGGCTCGGCGGCACCAAGCGGCGCGAAGTCGGGCACGGCAAGCTGGCATGGCGCGCGATCCATCCGGTGCTGCCGTCGAGGGATGATTTTCCTTACACCATCCGCGTGGTGTCGGAGATCACCGAGTCCAACGGCTCCTCATCAATGGCGACGGTCTGCGGTTCCTCACTGTCGCTGATGGATGCAGGCGTGCCGATCGCGCGGCCGATTGCCGGCATCGCCATGGGTCTGATTCTCGAGGGCGACCGCCACGCGGTGCTGTCCGATATCCTCGGTGACGAGGATCATCTTGGCGACATGGACTTCAAGGTCGCTGGCACCGAGAAGGGCGTCACATCGCTGCAGATGGACATCAAGATCGCCGGCATCACCGAAGCGATCATGAAAACAGCGCTCGCCCAGGCGAAGGAAGGGCGTATGCACATTCTCGGCGAGATGGCGAAGGCGCTCACCTCGGCCCGCGCCGAGCTTGGCGAATACGCGCCGCGCATCGAAACCTTCAAGATCGCGACCGACAAAATCCGCGAGGTGATCGGCACCGGCGGGAAGGTCATCCGCGAAATCGTCGAAAAGACCGGAGCCAAGATCAACGTCGAAGACGACGGGACGGTGAAGGTCGCCTCCTCCGACGCCAAGTCGATCGAGGCGGCGGTGAAGTGGATCAAGTCGATCGCCTCCGATCCCGAGGTCGGCCAGATCTATGACGGCACTGTGGTCAAGGTGATGGATTTCGGCGCCTTCGTGAACTTCTTCGGCTCGCGGGACGGGCTTGTGCATATCAGTCAACTCGCACCGCAGCGCGTGCAGAAAACCTCCGACGTCGTCAAGGAAGGCGACAAGGTGAAGGTCAAGCTGCTCGGCTTCGACGATCGCGGCAAGGTGCGCCTGTCGATGAAGGTCGTCGATCAGCAGACCGGCGAGGATCTCGAGGCCAAGCAGAAGGCGGCCGAAGGCGACGAACGCCAGCAGGTTGCCGGCGAATAATCGGGGTGGAATGCAAGGCAAAAGGGCGGCGCACAGCCGCCCTTTTCATTTCCTGCGCCCTTGACGATGGCGCCGCCCGCCGCGGCTCAGTCGTTGTGCTTGTCGGGTTGCAGGCTCGCCTCGTAGCGGGAGGAATCGCTGCCGTGGCCCGCCTTGCGCAACTCGTCCGGCTGCGGCATGGCGATGATATTGTAGCCGGAATCGACGAAATGGATTTCGCCGGTCACCCCGCCTGACAGGCTCGACAGAAGGTAGAGCCCGGCGCCGCCCAGTTCCTCGAGCGTGACGCCGCGCCCGAGCGGCGAATGGCGCTGCTGGAATGCAAACATGTAGCGTGCGTCGTTGATGCCCGCGCCGGCCAGGGTGCGGATCGGCCCGGCGGAGATCGCGTTCACGCGGATGCCGCGCATGCCGAAATCGACGGCGAGATAGCGTACCGAGGCTTCAAGCGCGGCCTTGGCCAGGCCCATGACGTTGTAGTTCGGCATAGCGCGGTCGCCGCCGTTATAGGTCAGCGTCAGCATCGTCCCGCCGTCCGGCATTAGCGCCGCCGCACGTTTGGCGCATTCGGTGAAGGAAAAGGCCGAAATCACCATCGTGCGGACGAAGTTCTCGCGCGTGGTGTCGCAATAGCGGCCCTTCAGTTCATTCTTGTCGGAAAATCCGATGGCGTGAACGAGGAAATCGAGCGAACCCCATTTCCTGCCGATCTCGTCGAACACCGCGTCCACCGAGGCGATATCCTCGACGTCACAGGGCAGCACGAAATCGGAATTCAGCGATTCGGCGAGCGGCTTCACGCGCTTGGCCAGCGCATCTCCCTGATAGGTGAAGGCAAGCGTGGCCTCGTGCGCGGCCAGGGTCTTGGCAATTCCCCAGGCGATCGAATGATCGTTGGCGACCCCCATGATCAGTCCGCGTTTGCCTTTCATCAACCCCGGCATCATCCCCTGCCCCTCAACGTCATGCGCGGGCCTCGCCCGCGCATGAGTTTACTGTGTCGTATCGTTGTTTGCCCGATCGATTGCCGCGTCCAGCCCGGCAACGACCACGTTCGAGCCCTCATGCCTCGAGCCGCTTGAACACGACCGAAGCATTCGTCCCGCCGAACCCGAATGAGTTGGACAGCACGCAGCCGAGCTTCACATTGTCCCGCCGCTCCCGCACGATCGGCATGTCGACGAAGGCGGGATCGAGCGTCTTGATATGCGCGCTTTCGGCGATGAACCCGTTCTGCATCATCAGCAGAGAGTAGATTGCTTCCTGCGCGCCAGCCGCGCCGAGCGAGTGGCCGGTCAGCGACTTGGTTGCCGAGATCGGCGGACACTTGTCGCCGAACACGGCGCGGATGGCCTCGATCTCCTTCAGGTCGCCGATAGGTGTCGATGTCGCGTGCGGATTGATATAATCGACCGGCGCCTTGACGGTGGACAGCGCGATCTGCATGCAGCGCCGCGCGCCCTCGCCGTTCGGCGCGACCATGTCCTCGCCGTCGGATGTGGCGCCGTAGCCGACGACCTCAGCATAGATTTTCGCGCCGCGCGCCTTGGCATGCTCCAGTTCCTCGAGCACGAGCACGCCGGCACCGCCGGCGATCACGAAGCCATCACGGTCCACGTCATAGGCGCGCGACGCCGTGGACGGCGTGTCGTTGAATTTCGTCGACATCGCGCCCATCGCGTCGAACATGTTGGAGAGGGTCCAGTCAAGCTCCTCGGAGCCGCCGGCGAAGATCAGGTCCTGCTTGCCCCACTGGATCAACTCGGCGGCATTGCCGATGCAATGATTGGAGGTCGCGCAGGCGGACGAGATCGAATAGCTCACGCCCTTGATCTTGAACCATGTGCCGAGCGTCGCCGACGCAGTGGACGACATCGCCTTCGGAACGGCGAACGGGCCGATGCGCTTGGGCGAGCCCTTCTCGCGCGTGATGTCGGCGGCGGCGACGACCGTTGAGGTGGACGGCCCGCCCGAACCCATCACGATTCCGGTCCGCTCGTTGGAAATATCCTTTTCCTCGAGCCCGGCATCGCGGATTGCCTGTTCCATCGCCACGTGGTTCCAGGCCGAGCCCGGGCCGAGAAACCGCATCGCGCGCCGGTCGATCGATTGGGACGGATCGAGTGTAGGCTCGCCGTGAACCTGGCAGCGAAAACCGTGATCGGCAAAGGACTGCGAGCGCGTGATTCCCGACCTGCCTTCGCGCAGGCTCGCAGTCACTTCCTGCGTGTTGTTGCCAATGGACGAGACAATGCCCATCCCGGTGACGACGACCCGTCTCATACCTGCCTCACCCGCTCAACGAGCAATCCGGGCACTGTGCTGAAAGGCGGCCCCTGTAAGCCCTCCGGCCGTTCGGCCTTGATCCCAAACTTGGCCAGCCGAACGCCATCATGCAAGGGGCATGGCTGGGTGATGACATCGGCAGAATGGCCTCAGGCCGGAGCCATGCCGTCCTGTTTGAACAGGGCGACCTTCAGGTCACTGGCGCGATACACGATCTCGCCGTCGGCCGACAGCCAGCCGTCGGCGACGCCGAGTACCAGCTTGGAACGCATCACCCGCTTGATGTCGATGCCGTACAGCACCTTCTTCACCGTCGGCTGGATCTGTCCGAAGAACTTGATCTCGCCGGTGCCGAGCGCGCGGCCTTTTCCCGGCGCGCCGAGCCAGCCGAGAAAAAAGCCGAGCATCTGCCAGAGCGCATCGAGGCCGAGGCAGCCGGGCATCACCGGATCCCCTTTGAAATGGCAGGCGAAGAACCACAGGTCCGGCTTCACGTCGAGCTCGGCGCGGACCAACCCCTTGCCGTGCTCGCCGCCCTGTTCGTCGATCTCCGAGATACGGTCGAACATCAGCATGGGCGGAAGCGGCAGCTGGGCGTTGCCCTCGCCGAACAGGTCTCCGCGGCCGCAGGCCAGAAGATCTTCGAAACTATAACTGCGCCGGCGATCCAGCATTGCCGTCCTTGTCGCGAATAGTTCTAAACGGGCGTCGCAAGGCCATATTTCCTAACACAAGCGCATATTTGGACAAGGCGCTGCTTTGCGCCAAGGGAGCCAAATTGTTGCAAATCAGGGGCTTGGCCGTATATAAATGCAAATAAGAATTACTCCCAACCCGTGACAATCAGGCGCAGAGATGAATTCGCCTCGCCCAGTAGTGCTTTCGGCCCCGCTTGAGGCGCCGGCTCGCCCGCAGCCGGACCCCCGCAAGCGCGACCTGAACGGCTGCCCCTGGCATGACGTCAAGTCGATGCTGCGCGAGGTAGGGCTGCGCCCGACGCGCCAGCGCATGTCGCTGGGCTGGCTGTTGTTCGGCAAGGGCGACCGGCACATCACCGCCGAAATGCTCTACGAGGAGGCGACCAAGGCGAAGGTGCCGGTCTCGCTCGCAACCGTTTACAATACGCTGCACCAGTTCACCGAGGTCGGCCTGCTGCGCCAGGTCGCGGTGGACGGATCGAAGACCTACTTCGATACCAACGCCTCGGACCATCACCATTTCTTCGTGGAAGACGACAACGAGCTGGTCGACATCCCGGAAGCTGAAATGGTGGTCGGCAATGTGCCGAATATCCCGGAAGGCTATGAAATCGCCCGCGTCGACGTGGTGGTGCGCCTGCGCCGCAAGATCTGACGCTTCCGCGATCGGTGCGCCTGCCCGGCGATGCCGGGCATTTTCGTTTCTGCAAACACGATCGCGCTAGTCGATCGTCTCGTTCGGATACACGCCCCAGAGCCGCTCCTGCCGAATCCAGCCGTCGAACTTTTCACCGATGAAATGGCACCAGGTTCCGCTGCAGCTTTTCACGCTGCCGACGACGCCCGGCTCGAGGCTTGCCGTCACGTCGGAGCCGGCATCGGGCTTGGCCATCACCGGCACGAGCTCGCTCTTGTTCTTGGACACGACCACGGCGGTACGCCGGCCGGAGAGCAGCGAGTGATACACCCAGCCTTCCGCGCCTTCCCAGTCCCGGATGCGACGCCAGTTCTCGAATTCAGCCGTGATCTCTACCGGCAGACCGGCGCGCGTATAGACCCAGGTCACCTCGTGATCCTTGGTGGGACCGCCGCGCACATTCACCCGATCGGATTTCAGGCTGACGAAGCGCGGCACCGGAAGCGCCGCGGCATTCTTTCCGCTGTCGGACGCGGCATCAGCGGCGCCCTGAAGGCCAAGATGCAATGCCGCGAGTGCGCAGAAAATCCGGGCCCAAGCCCGTGGCCGGATCTGCGCCGTCGCGCCGTGACGTCCTGTCATGTCGTCTCCCCGGCCCCAGGCCGAAGGCCCGCACCCCGCTTTGTCTTGCCTTGGGCCATCTGATAAGAGTTCGCCGGCGCGAGCCGCATGCCGACAAACCCTGATAATTTGGGCGAGTACGGTTAAGGAGGGCTGAACGCCCCTGGAGCGACGCAGAATTCTCTGGATGGCAGCGAGCCGAACACAAATGCCCGCCCGCAAAAAGCCCCTTGTCGTCGTTACCCGGAAACTGCCGGACATCGTCGAAACGCGAATGCGCGAATTGTTCGACGCCCGCCTTAATCTCGAAGACAAGCCGATGACCCAGGCCGAGCTTGCCGAGGCGGCCAAGACCGCCGACGTGCTGGTGCCGACCGTGACCGACCGCATCGACGCCTCCGTGCTGAGCCAGTCCGGCGACAATCTCAAGCTCGTCGCCAATTTCGGCAACGGCGTCGATAACATCGACGTTGCGACCGCGCTTTCGCGCGGCATCACCGTCACCAACACGCCCGGCGTGCTCACCGAGGATACCGCCGACATGACGATGGCGCTGATCCTCGCTGTGCCGCGCCGCCTGTGGGAAGGCGCGCAGATTCTCACCGGCGACCGCGAATGGACCGGCTGGTCGCCGACCTGGATGCTCGGCAAGCGCATCTGGGGCAAGCGGCTCGGGATCATCGGCATGGGACGCATCGGCCAGGCCGTGGCCCGCCGCGCGCGCGCCTTCGGATTGCAGATTCACTATCACAACCGCCGCCGCGTGGCCCCGCGCATCGAGGACGAAATAGGCGCGACCTACTGGGAAAGTCTCGACCAGATGCTCGCCCGCGTCGATATCGTGTCGGTGAACTGCCCGCACACGCCGGCAACCTTCCATCTTCTTTCCGCGCGGCGGCTGAAATTGCTGCGGCCGGAGGCCTATATCGTCAACACCGCGCGCGGCGAGGTGATCGACGAAAACGCGCTGATCCGCATGATCGCGGCCGGCGAGCTTGCGGGCGCGGGTCTCGACGTGTTCGAGCACGAACCGGCGGTCAATCCGCGCCTCGTCAAGCTCGCGCGCGAGGGCAAGGTCATCCTCCTGCCGCATATGGGTTCGGCCACGATCGAAGGCCGTATCGACATGGGCGAGAAGGTGATCATCAACATCAAGACCTTCCTCGACGGCCACAAGCCACCGGACCGGGTCTTGCCGGCGAT
Source organism: Pseudorhodoplanes sp. (assembly GCA_035548355.1). GTDB lineage: Bacteria > Pseudomonadota > Alphaproteobacteria > Rhizobiales > Xanthobacteraceae > Pseudorhodoplanes. The sequence goes on along the minus strand of DASZTD010000037.1, from coordinate 235,393 downwards.
GCTCTGATCCGCTCAGACGGCGGCGTGGATGGAGAGGTCGCCGATCGTCGGATTTGCGCCGGTCAGCGGGTTCTTCGGATCCCACCCGTAGCGCAGCGTTTCGAACCGCATCGCGCGTGCATCGATCATCAGCAGGCGTCCGACCAGCCCTTCGCCGAAGCCCACGATCTCTCGGATCACCTCGAGCGCCATCATCGATCCGAGAATGCCGGTCAGCGCGCCGATGATCCCGGCCTCCGCGCAGGCGGGCACCGTGCCGGGCGGCGGCGGTTCCGGAAAAAGGCAGCGATAGGTCGGGTTGGGCGTACCGTCCTTCTGGCGCTCATGCGCGCGGATCGTCGTCAACGTGCCGTCGAAGGTGCCGACCGCCGCCGTGACGAGCGGTTTGCCGGCCAGAAAGCACGCGTCCGAAACGAGATAGCGCGTCGTGAAATTGTCCGAGCCGTCGGCGACGATATCGTAATCGCCGATAATCGCGAGCGCGTTGGTTGCGCCGAGACGCTCTGCATAGGTCTCGATCACGACATTCGGATTGAGCCGCGCGATCACATGCGAGGCGCTGTCCACCTTGCGCTTGCCGATATCGGGCGTCGTGTGGATCACCTGCCGCTGCAGGTTGGACAGCGATACGACGTCGTCGTCGACGATCCCGAGTGTGCCGACGCCGGCGGCGGCGAGATAAAGAAGGACGGGCGCGCCGAGCCCTCCCGCCCCGATCACCAGTACGCGCGCGTTCTTAAGGGCAGCCTGGCCCGGTCCCCCGATTTCGCGCAGCACGATATGGCGCGCGTAGCGTTCGATCTCTTCGGCGCTCAGCATCGTTCCTGCATCCCGCTCCGGCGCGAGCGCGTCAAGTGCGCTCTTGCGCCGGGACCTGTGTCGCGGTCATCTAGGGTGGGGGCGTCCGAGAGGCTGGGCATGATGCGCATCGCAGTTGTTTGTGCCGCATGGGTGATCGCGACCCTTACGTGGCCCGCAAACGCCCAGAATTCAACTGATCGCGCCGAGCCCGCGGCCGCGGCGGCGAAACGGGCGGCAAAGCCCGCGGCGCCTTCCACCTCCAAAACCCCGAAAGCCGGTGAAACCAGGCCCGAGGACAGCGCCGCCCCGACGAATTCCAAGGCGAACGAGGCCATCCGCGCCGCCTACGCGGCGATGCCGTTTGCCGAGCGGCTCGCCATCCAGTCCGACCTCATCTGGTCGAAGGATTACAATGGCGGCATCACCGGCGATTTCAACGATCGTTCGATCGCAGCGGTGAAGGCGTTCCAGAAGCGCAGCAAGGCTGCCGAGACCGGCATCCTGACGCCCGAACAACGGACGGCGCTGGCCGCGACGGTGAAGGGGCTGCAGGAGCATGTCGGTTGGCGGCTCGTCGATGACGCCAACATCCCGGGCGTGCGGCTCGGCGTTCCGGGCAAGCTCGCGCCGCAGGAGGGAAGAAGCGCCACCGGCAGCCGTTGGGCATCCGCGCGCGGCGAAGTGCAGATCGAGACATTCCGCATCGGGCCGCCGAATTCCGACCTCGCGGCGCAATTCGACAAGCAGAAGAAGAATCCCGTGGGACGGCGCACTGAATACAGCGTGCTGCGAACCGATTTCTTCGTCGTGTCCGGGCTGCAGGGTCTGAAGAAGTTTTATGTCCGCGCGCAACAGAAGGGCCCGGAAATTCGCGGCGTGACGATCCTGTACGATCAGGCCATGGAAGGAATCATGGAGCCGGTCGTCGTGGCCATGTCCAGCGCCTTCTCTCCTTTCGACAACGCCGTCAATCCACTCGCCAAGCGCAAGGTCGAATATTCGACCGGCATCCTCGTCAGCGCGGCGGGGCACCTGATCGCCGACCGCCAGGCCACGGAAGGCTGCGACGTCGTGACCGTGTCCGGACGCGGCCATGCCGAGCGCGTCGCCGAGGACGCCGCCTCCGACATGGCCCTGCTGCGCATCTACGGGGTTGCCCCGGGAAGGCCCGCTCCGCTCTCGACGGAGGCGCCGAAGGGCGAGGACCTGACGCTCGTGGGCGTGGCCGATCCGCAGCTGCAAAACGGCGATGGCGCGGTGACGACGATGAAGGGCCGCCTCGCCGGCATCAGCGGCCCGATGGTCGCGGTCGAACCCGTTCCAGCGACCGGCTTTTCGGGCGGCGCCGCGCTCGACGGACAGGGTCAGCTCGTCGGCATGATAGAGCTGAAACCGCAGAGCGGAAGCGCGGCACAGGCCGCGCTCGTTCCCACCGCGACGATCCGCGCTTTCCTGGAAAAGGAGCGCGTCGCCCCGGCCGTCGGCAGGATGTCGCTTGACGACGCCAAGGCGGCGGTGGCGCGGGTCATCTGCTTCCGGAAATGATCTTCCGGCATTGCAGCCGGCAATCGCGGCCCTTCACTTGTTCTGGAACTTCGCCGGCCGCTTCTCGATGAAGGCCGCCATGCCCTCCTTCTGGTCGAGGGTGGCGAAGAGCGGGTGAAACACCCGCCGCTCGAAGCGGATACCTTCGGCGAGCGAAACCTCGAATGCGCGATTGATCGCTTCCTTGCACGCCATCACCGACGGCATCGACATTGAGGCGATCGTCTCCGCCGCCTTCAGCGTCTCGTCCATCAGATTCGCAAGCGGCACGACGCGCGCGACGAGACCCGATCGCTCCGCCTCGGCCGCATCCATCATCCGCCCGGTAAGGCATAGGTCCATCGCCTTCGACTTGCCGACCGCGCGCACGAGCCGTTGCGTGCCCCCGACACCCGGGATAACGCCGAGCTTGATTTCCGGCTGGCCAAATCTTGCATTGTCGGCGGCGATGATCATGTCGCATTGCATGGCAAGCTCGCAACCGCCGCCGAGCGCGAAGCCCGCCACGGCGGCGATTATCGGCTTGCGGGTACGGGAGACGCGATCCCAGGCGCCGCCGCAGAAATCCTCCATGAAGGCCTGCATGAAGGTCTTGTCGGCCATCTCCTTGATGTCGGCGCCGGCGGCGAAGGCCTTTTCCGACCCGGTCAGAACGAGGCAGCCGACCTGGGCGTCGGCCTCCAAGGCGTCGATCGCGGCCGCAAGCTCGCCGATCAGCTTCGAATTGAGCGCGTTCAACGCCTGCGGGCGATTGAGGCGGATGACGGCGACGCGCCCGCGCGTTTCAACGATTATCGTTTCGTAGGCCATGATGTCCTCTCCGGCATTCCCGCGACGTAACCGCAAAGTCCGGCCCGATGCAATGCGTCAGACAAATTCCGACACGGCGTCGATCAGGCGCGCGATATCCTCGGGTCGCGACAGGCGATGATCACCGTCCTTCACCAGCGTCAGCACCACGTCGTCGCGCGCGATCCGCGACACGAGCTCGACCGCGTGCCGCCACGGCACGTCCTCGTCGTGCACGCCCTGCAGGATGCGGACCGGGCAGCCGGTCTCAATCAATCCGCCGAGCAGCAGATGCGCCCGCCCCTCCTCGATCAGCCTGCGGGTGATGAGATAGCCTTGATCGGCATAGGCAGACGGCCTGCGCCAGAAGCCCTTCTCCTCGATCTCGCATCGCACCTTGGGTGGGAATTGCTTCCACATCAGCTCCTCAGTGAAGTCCACCGCCGGCGCGATCAGCACGAGGCCCGCGACCGCAGCAGCGGCCGGCCGACCTGCAGCCGCGCGACGCTGCAATTCCCGCACGAGCAGCAGCGCGAGCCATCCGCCCATCGACGAGCCGACGACGATCTGTGGACCGGTGCAGGTTGCGAAGACGGCGAGGCTTTCCTCGAGCCAGCGTCCGATCGTGCCGTCGGCGAAATCGCCCCCGGATTCGCCGTGGCCCGAATAGTCGAAGCGCGTGCAGGCGCGTCCGGTCTGCTCCGCCCAGGCATCGAGCGCCGCCGCTTTCGTGCCCCTCATGTCGGAATTGAATCCGCCGAGCCAGAAGATGCCCGGCGTCGCGCCCGGCCGTGCGCGGACGGCGAGCGTTCGCAGGTCGGCGCCACCGCCAACCGATAATCTCGTCAGGCTTGATTCGGTTGTCATTTCAATTTGCCGAACAACGGGCCACGAGGAATGTCACCTTCCGGCCGGCGCATCAAGAATGCAGCTTTTGCGAGGCGGCGCGGCGTTCGCGCCGCCGCCGGCCCCCGATTGCCTCGGGCCTCAATTCGGCCTATCACCGCACTGGCTTCCGGACGAATTGCTCTTTGCGGCCGCCGGTCCTTTCACGGAGTTTTGGGTGCCAACAGGTTCTGCGGTCCGTGTGTCGCCGAGCAGCACAAGCAGCCGCGCCGAGACGCCTGCCGCCGCCAGCGAGCCCGTCCGCCCGGCCAATGTCCGGCCTCTCACCGTGCTGCTCGTCGTGCCGACCCTGGATACCGGCGCGGCCGATGCGGGCGCTCTCGACATCGTGCGCATCCTCGCCGACGCCGGCCATCGCGCGATCGTGATGTCGCGCGGAGGGCGGATGGAAAAGGATGTCTGGACGGCGGGCGGGGAGTTTGTTTTCGCCGAGGTCGACAGCAAAAACCCGTTCGTCATGCTGCGCAATGCCGCGGCGATCGCACGCATGGCGCGCGAGCGCGGATGCGACATCATTCACGCGCATGGCCGCGCGCCTGCCTGGAGCGCCTATATTGCCGCGCGTGTCACGCGGCTTCCCTTCCTCACGTCCTGGTACAAGGGATTCCGCGAGCAGAACTTTCTAAAACGCATCTACAACAGCGTCATGATTCGCGGCGATCGCATCGTCGCGCCGAGCGATCAGATCGCAGACCTGATCGTCGAACGCTACGGCGTCGGCAACGACCACATCGAGGTTATCCCGGTCGGGGTCGATGTCGGGCGCTTCGATCCCGACACGGTCACGGCCGAACGCATCGAGGCGGTGCGCAAGCGCTGGGGAGTCGGCGCGAACGCCAAGGTGATTCTTGTCGTGGGCCGCCTCGTCCGCCGCAAGGGCCATCACATCGTGGTGCAGGCCGCGCAGCGGCTGAAGGACATGGGTGTGAAGGATTTCGTCTGCGTGTTCGCCGGCGAGGATCAGGGCCGCAGCCGCTATAGCGGCGAATTGTGGGATCTCGTGGTGGCCACCAATACCGCCGACGTGGTCCGCATCACCGGTCCGTGCGACGATCTGCCGGCATTGTATGCCGCCGCTTCCGTGGTGGTGTCCGCCGCCACGCAGCCGGAGGGATTGCAGCGTTCGATTCTCGAGGCGCAGGCCATGGGCCGCCCGGTGATCGCATCCGATCTCGGCGCCGGACCGGAAGTGTTGCTGGCGCCGCCCGCCGTGTCGGAAGACCGTATGACCGGACTGCGCTTCTCGTCGGGCGATGCAGCCGGTCTCGCCACGGCGCTGGTCCGGCTTTTCTCACTGCCGGTACCGGTTCGCCAAGCGATCGGCGCACGGGGGCGGGAATGGGTGAAGAGCCATTTCAACCCGCCGGCGGTCGCGGAACTGACACTGAAACTTTACGCTGAGACGGCAAAGGCGAGGCGTTCGCCGGTCCCGCCGCAAAATCGGTAAACTGTGAAGCCGGCCGCCGTTGACTTATTCATCAATTCTACCAATTGTCCTGTGATCCGGTGACCCCGGCAGGGCGCGGCAGGAGCGGCCTGGCCGGGAGCGCCGGTTTGGATTAACAGCAGAGGAGTTTTTTCCATTCGTCGTCCAATGAGAACCGCGCCCACCGTCCAGAAGGACGGCCCGCGCATCAACGAGGAGATCCGCGCCCGAGAGGTTCAGCTGATCGACCAGACGGGCCACAATCACGGCCCCACCGATATTCAAGTCGCCCTGCAGAAGGCGGCGGAGGCAGGTCTCGATCTCGTGGAGATCGCCCCTAACTCTGTCCCGCCGGTCGCCAAGCTGCTGGACTATGGCAAGTACAAGTTCCAGGCGCAGAAGAAAGCAGCCGAAGCCCGCAAGAAGCAGAAGGTCGTCGAGGTCAAGGAGCTGAAATATCGCCCCATGATCGACGATCACGATTACGATGTGAAAATGCGCGCGATGAAGCGCTTCTTCGAAGAAGGCGACAAGGTCAAGATCACCTTGCGCTTCCGCGGCCGCGAAATGGCGCACCAGGAACTCGGCACCCAGTTGCTCGAACGGGTCAAACAGGACACCGCGTCCTTCGCCAAGGTCGAATCGGAGCCCAAATTCGAGGGGCGTCAGATGGTGATGATCCTGGCGCCGCGCTGAGCGCGCGACCATCGAAACAAAAGCGCCCGCGGCAACGCGGGCGTTTTATTTTTGTGCGATCAGTTCGCGGCGCGCCGCTCGGCCTCCCAGTGGCCGCTGCATTTCGTCTCAGGCGACGCCCCGCTCCATCGCCCCGAGCCGGAGGACGGGGTTAGCCTGCCGCTGCCGCTCGCCCCCTGCCGCCCGCGCGTGATGCGCACTTGCACGGCCCCGCCGGCACTGACTTGCCCGGAAATGTCGAAATCGGCCTGCCCGTTGTAGAACACGCGGCCGTTCTTGATACGCAGCGAATAGCGGTAGCCGCGGTCGCAACTGCCCTGGTCGGTCACGACGAGGACGCTCCAGACCCCGTCATAGGGCGAGGCGGCACGGCCGGGCCCGGCCGCCAGGCCCAGCAGGACGGCCGCGCATAGCGGGGCGGCAATGCTCGATTTCACCATGGGAACCTCTCTCAATCCGGCGGCTGGAAACCGGATCATAGGCCGTGGGCCGGACGAAAAACACGTATCGGCCTATCGGCCCGCCCATCACAACCGGGCCGGCCGGACCAGGTTCCGCCCCGCGGGCGGCGGTTGTAATTTGGGCCTTCCTCTGCCATAAACCGCGCCTTCACCGCCCGGCCAGTCAGGGCTGCCGTGGCGGTGCCAATGCCTCATCAGCAAGCTCGGATTCGAGCATCCCGGCCCCGGGGATCGCCCCCGTCTGGCCGATTTCAGGAGAGCGAAATGCCCAAGTTGAAGACCAAATCCGGCGCCAAGAAACGCTTCAAGGTGACCGGCTCCGGCAAGGTGCTGGCGGCCCATGCGGGCAAACGCCACGGCATGATCAAGCGGACCAACAAGCAGATACGTCAGCTGCGCGGCACGCACGTGCTGTTCAAGACCGACGGCGACAACCTCAAGAAATACTGGCTGCCGAACGGCTAACCGTCCGCCCCACCCCGCTTTCGTTGCAGGAGATCAGTCATGGCTCGCGTCAAGCGCGGCGTCGCCGCTCACGCCAAGCACAAGAAGGTTTACAAGGCCGCCAAGGGTTTTTACGGGCGCCGCAAGAATACCATCCGCATCGCCAAGCAGGCGGTCGAGAAGGCCAACCAATATGCCTTCCGCGATCGCAAGCGGCGTAAGCGCACGTTCCGTGCGCTCTGGATCCAGCGCCTCAACGCGGCGGTGCGGCCTTTCGGCTTGAACTATTCGAAGTTCATCGACGGGCTGTCCAAGGCCGGCGTCACGGTCGACCGCAAGATCCTGTCCGATCTGGCGATCCACGAGCCGGCGGCATTTCAGGCGATCGTGGAAAAGGCGAAGTCGGCGCTGCCGGCGTAAGCGGCGGCGCACAACATACTATACTCCGTCATGCGCGGACCTGATCCGCGCATCCCGCTTAGGGACGCATGATTGCCATCCTGATCGGGATGGCCGGGACGGGCCCGGCCATGACCGGCAAGGGATCTTGGGCCGTTCATGTCCGACATTGCGAAACTGGAAACCGACATTCTGAACGCCGTCGCCGCGGCGAGCGATGAGGCCGCGCTCGAAGCGGTGCGCGTCTCCTCGCTCGGGAAAAAGGGCTCGGTGTCGGAATTGCTCGCCACGCTCGGCAAAATGCCGCCGGAGCAACGCAAGGTGCAGGGGCCGCTGATCAACGGCCTGAAGGACAAGGTCGCGGCGGCGATCCAGGCGCGCAAGACCGAACTCGCCGACAAGGCGCTCGATGCGCGGTTGAACACGGAGGGCGTCGACGTAACGCTGCCAGTACGCGAAAGCACCGCCGAGGCCGGGCGCATTCATCCGGTGAGCCAGGTGATCGACGAACTGACGGCGATCTTCGCCGACATGGGTTTTGCCGTGGCCGAAGGCCCGGACATCGAGACGGACGATTACAATTTCACCAAGCTGAATTTTCCCGCCGATCATCCGGCGCGGGAAATGCATGACACCTTCTATTTCCATCCCCAGCCCGACGGCTCGCGGATGCTCCTGCGCACCCATACCTCGCCGGTTCAGGTGCGCACCATGCTGAAGCAGAAGCCGCCGATCCGCGTGATCATTCCGGGCCGCACCTATCGCAGCGACAGCGATCAGACGCACACGCCGATGTTCCACCAGGTCGAGGGACTGGTCATCGACAAGGGCAGCCATCTCGGCCACCTGAAATGGATTCTCGAGGAATTCTGCAAAGCCTTTTTCGAGGTCGATCAGGTGAAGATGCGGTTCCGACCGTCCTTCTTCCCGTTCACCGAGCCCTCGCTCGAGGTGGACATCCAGTGCCGCCGCGAGAAGGGCGAGATCCGTTTCGGCGAAGGCGAGGATTGGCTGGAGATTCTCGGCTGCGGCATGGTGCATCCGAACGTGCTGAAAAATTGCGGCCTCGATCCGGACGAGTATCAAGGCTTCGCTTGGGGCATGGGAATCGACCGGATCGCCATGCTGAAATACGGCATGCCGGACCTCCGCCCCTTCTTCGAGGCGGACGTGCGCTGGCTCTCGCATTACGGCTTCCGCCCGCTCGACTTCCCGACGCTGGCCGGGGGGCTGAGCGCGTGATCCCCGCCGGATTCAATCGGTGCGGCGATCGCACGCCTTCCCCCTCGAGGGAGAAGAAAACGGACGTCGCGCCCGGGGACGACATCTCATGAAATTCACCCTCTCCTGGCTGAAAGAGCATCTCGACACGAACGCCTCGCTCGAGGCGATCGTCGACAAGCTGACGATGATCGGGCTCGAGGTCGAGAACGTCGAAGACCCTGCGAAGAAATTCGCGCCCTTCAAGGTGGTCGAAGTGCTCTCCGCCGTGCAGCATCCGAACGCCGATCGTCTGCGCGTGTGCATGGTCAATACCGGCGAAGGCGCGCCGCTGCAGATCGTCTGCGGAGCCCCGAATGCACGCGCGGGCATGAAGGCCGTTCTCGGACTGCCCGGCACCTACATCCCCGGCAAGAACATCACGCTCGGCGTCGGTAAAATCCGCGGTGTCGAGAGTAACGGCATGCTGATTTCCGGCGCCGAGATCGAGTTCTCCGACGACGCCGACGGCATCATCGAGATGCCCGCCGACGCCCCGGTCGGCAGACCGTTCGCCGAGGTGCTCGGCATCAACGATCCGGTGATCGAAATCAACCTGACGCCGAACCGGTCCGACTGCGCCGGCGTATCCGGCATCGCCCGCGATCTGAGCGCCGCCGACATCGGCAAGCTGAAGACGCCCGCTCCGAAGCCGGTCGAGGGCAAATTTCCCTGCCCGGTCGCGGTCGAGTTCGACTTTGCGGATGGACAATCCCTCTGTCCGGCCTTTGCCCTTCGTCTTGTCACCGGCGTCGGCAACGGCCCCTCGCCGGAATGGCTGCAGCGCAGGCTGAAAGCGATCGGCCTGCGGCCGATCAACGCGCTCGTCGACATCACGAATTTCCTGACTTTCGATCGTGGCCGCCCGCTGCATGTCTTCGACGCAAAGAAGGTGCACGGCAATCTTGTCGTACGGCGCGCGAGGAAGGGCGAAAGCCTGCTCGCGCTCGACGGCAAGACCTACCAACTCGACGATACGATGTGCGTCATCGCCGACGATCGCGGGGTGGAGTCGCTTGCCGGCATCATGGGAGGCGAGGCCACCGGCTGCGATGCAAGCACGACCGACGTGCTGATCGAGTCGGCGCTGTGGGTGCCACACAATATCGCCCAGACGGGCCGCAAGCTCGGCATCAATTCCGACGCTCGTTACCGTTTCGAACGCGGCGTCGATCCGGCTTTCATGCTGCCAGGGCTCGAACTCGCCACGCGGATGGTGCTCGACCTGTGCGGCGGAACGCCGTCGCAGACCGTCGTCGCGGGCAATCCGGAGATGGACGACCGGCCGATCGACTTCCCGCTGGACGAGATCAGGAGGCTCGCCGGCCTCGACATCCCGCTCCCGGAGACGAGGCGGATCCTGACCGCGCTCGGCTTCCATGTCGCGGGCAATCCGCCCCAGCTCAAGGTCGCCAAGCCCTCGTGGCGCCCCGATATCGAGGGAAAGGCCGATCTTGTCGAGGAAATCGTGCGCATCGCCGGCGTCGATCGCGTGCCCTCGGCAGCGTTCGAGCGTGGCGAGGCGCCGCGCAAGCCGGTGCTGACGCCCGCCCAAGTACGGGTGCGCAAGACGCGCCGCGCGCTTGCCGCGCGCGGCATGGTCGAAGCCGTGACCTGGTCGTTCATTTCAAAGAAGCAGGCGGAGCTGTTCGGCGGCGGGAGGCCGGAACTTGCCCTCGCCAACCCGATCGCCTCCGACCTTTCGGACATGCGTCCGAGCCTCATTCCCGGTCTCGTCGCCGCCGCGCAGAAGAATGCCGACCGCGGATATGCCGACACGGCACTGTTCGAAGTCGGGCAGGTCTTCACCGGCACGCAGCCGCAGGATCAGCTTACGGCCGCGACCGGGGTGCGGCGCGGCCGCGCCAAGACGAACGGCAGCGGACGTCACTGGATGAATGGCGGAGAGACTGACGCGTTCGATGTGAAGGCCGACGCGCTCGCCGCGCTCGCCGCCGCCGGCGCGCCGATGCAGGCATTGCAGGTCGTGCCCGGCGGACCGGCCTGGTTCCATCCAGGCCGCAGCGGCACGATCCAGATGGGTCCGCAGAATGTTCTCGGGGTTTTCGGCGAGCTGCATCCGCGCGCGCTCGAGGCTCTCGACGCGCAGGGGCCGCTCGCGGCCTTCGAAGTGATTCTCGAGCGCATTCCCGAGCCGAAAGCCAAGGCGACGCGCGTGAAGCCGCCACTCGAATTATCGCCGTTCCAGCCGGTCGAACGCGATTTCGCCTTCGTCGTCGACCGCGCGGTGAAGGCGGCCGACATCCTCCGCGCCGCACAGAATGCCGACAAGAAGCTCGTGACCGACGTCTCGGTCTTCGACGTCTATGAAGGCAAGGGCATCGACCCGGACAAGAAGTCGATCGCGATCGCGGTGACGATGCAGCCGCGCGAAAAAACGCTGACCGACGAGGAAATCGACGCGATCGGCCGAAAGATCGTCGCCGAGGTCGCAAAGCGCACCGGCGGCATACTGCGCGGCTGATCTCTCGCCGCCCGGTCAGCCTCGCCGTTTTTTCGTGACGCGGGCCGGCGCCGGCGGTGGCAATAGCATTTTCAGAACCGCGTCGGCGGCGCGTTCGCCCGATTCCCACGCGCCGCCAACCGTCCCCCACAGCGTCTCGTGCACGGCCTCGCCCGCGAAGAAAATGCGTTCGCGCAACGGCTCCATCAGCACGCGGCGTGAAGGCGTGCCGCCGGGCGCGGCGGCGCTGAACGAGCCGAGCACCCAGGGCTCCTCGCGCCATCGCGTGACATGGCTGCGCCGCACGGCCTTTTTCAAATCTGTGCCGTACAGTCCTCCCAACCAGTCGAGCGCAAAACTTGCCATCGCCTCGCGACCGCGCGCCGACAGCTCCTCGGCGAAACGCCCCCCAACATCGACGAAGCACACATTGGTGTCCGACACGTTGGCAAGCAGCGCCGCGGTCTCACGCCCCCTCGCCTTCTCGAACACGAGGTCGTCCGACTGTAATTTGAGCGGATTGTCGGGCAGTTCCAGCGCGATACGTTCATAGGTGCCGAGCTTCAGTGCCGCAAGCGCATCGGTCTGCCGTTTCGGCAGATCCGGAGTGAACTTGATCGCGCCGCTCGCCAAAAGATTCGTCGAAGCCGTGACGATCACCGCGCGCGCAGCCGTGCGACCCGAGGCGGTCACGACTTCGGGACCGCTGCGTGTCATTTCAATCTCGCGCACCGGGGTTGAACGCTCGATCGGCAATCCGCCCGCAAGCCCCGCGAGCAGCGCGCCGAAACCCTGCCGGCAGAAAGCGTCGGCATCGTGCTCCGCCGATTTCGAGAAATCCGCGGCCGAGACGTCCGCCATGTCCTTGCCGCAGCCGAACGCGCCGAGGAAAAATTCGACCGAGGCCTGCCAGTCGCCGAGATCCTTCGGGATGGCCTGCGCGCAGGAAATGTCGGTCTTGCCGCGCGCCGCATCGGCGATGGCGCGCTTCACCCTTACCGTCGCGGCGAGGAATTCCTCCATCTCGCCTTCGCGCGCGTTGCGGCGTCCGATCCGCAGCTTCTGCCCGGGCGGCGCGGGATAAACGTCGAAACCCGAACGCGGCGCGAGCCTCGCCAGCGGGTTGACGTCCGCGCGGTGAATCCAGTGCGCGCCCATGTCGTAGGGCACGCCGAAAATCCTGCTGTCGGTGACGCAGCGGCCGCCGACGCGGTCGGCCGCCTCGAAGATCGCGATCCTGCGCCCGGCCGATGCCAAGCGGCGGCCGGCGGCGATACCGGCCGCTCCCGCGCCGACAATCACGACGTCCACCTCCGCGGACGCGGCAGCGGCGCGAATGCAGGGCTCCACGGCCAAGGCGGCCGATCCGGCGAGGAATGAGCGGCGGCTCAATCGTTTCATGGTTTCCGAAAGGTTTATGCGGGCGCTTACATTGCCGAAAACGGGGCGGCACCGCAAACGCTATGGCTGGGCGCCGCGCCCCGCGGCCTGCCGATGAACAGAATTGCAACCGGTCTTGCGATAAATGGTCGGCGACGCGCATCAGGACGCTGCGCGGTGGAACGGAACGGCCATGAGTTCGGTGCTGGATGGCCTCGGGCATTTGATCGCCCGTTATTTGGAAAAGCCCGCGGCGGGCTACGAGCCCTTCACGCCGAGCGACGTCGATGCCTTGCGCGCGACGTTGCAGCCGGGCGACGTTCTGCTCGTCGAGGGCAGCAACAACATTTCCGGCGTTATCAAGTATCTGACGCAATCGACCTGGTCGCATGCTGCGCTTTATGTCGGCCGCGTCGGCGACCGCGAGACCGACGACGGGGAGCCGCTCGTTCTCGTGGAGGCCGAACTCGGCAAGGGAGTGGTCGCCTCTCCCCTGTCGAAATACGCCCGCTACCATACCCGCATTTGCCGGCCGAGCGGATTGTCGGCGGAAGACCGCATGCGGGTTTGCGCCTATGCGGCCGAGCGGATCGGCTTCGACTACGACCTGAAGAACATCATCGACCTGATGCGCTATCTGTTTCCGCTGCCGGTGCCGCAGCGCTGGCGAAGGCGCATGATCGCCCTCGGCTCAGGAGACCCCACCCGCATCATCTGCTCGGCGCTGATCGCGCAGGCTTTCGAGGCGGTGCGCTATCCGATCCTGCCGAAGATCACGCGCGTGGAAAGCGAGGCGGCGCGGGCTGAAATCCTCGAAATCCGCCACTCCTCGCTCTACGCCCCCCGCGATTTCGACATCTCGCCCTATTTCGAGGTGGTGAAACCGACGCTCCTGCACGGCTTCGACTACAAGAAAATGCAGTGGGCGGATCAGCTCTGCGAGGCGCCTCTCGTGCCGGAGCAGGTACCGGAGGAGGTTTCGGCCTAGATCCTCGCCGCCACATTTTTTTCGTGGCCGGGCTTGCCCCGGCCATTCCCGTTTTCATCTATGATGGCTTCGGCATGAGGAGACCGCCCCGATGATCGACGCCGCCTTCAAGGCCTTGCAGCAGATGGCCACGCCGGCGTTCCGCTCGGTGTTGATCAAATCCGTGCTGCTCGCGCTCATCATGATCGTGCTGTTCGGTATCGGCCTGCATCGGCTGTTGAGCTGGCTCGCGACCAACGGCGAAATCTGGGCCGAAGGAACGCTCGGGCCCACCTCCCACAGCCCGCTCGGCGCGCTGGTCTGGTTCGTGTCGATTGCCGCCGGCCTTGGCATCGTCGTCGGCGCCGTCTTCCTGATGCCGGCGGTGACCGCTTTCGTGGCGAGCTTTTTCGTCGACGAAATCGCCGAGGAGGTTGAGCGGGTGCATTACCCCGCCGAGCCCGCCGGCAAGGCGCTGCCCTTCATGCGGGCGGTGGCCGAAGGCACAAGGACCGCGCTGGTGGCGGTGCTCGTTTATCTTGTCGCACTGCCCTTCATCTTCTTCGCCGGCGCGGGCCTTTTCATTTTGTTTTTCGCCAGCGCCTATCTGCTCGGGCGTGAATATTTCGAGCTTGCGGCGATGCGCTTTCGGCCGGTGGCCGAAGCCAGGGCCTTCCGCAAGCGACACCAGACCACCGTTTTCACCGCCGGGCTGTTGATCGCGGCCTTCGTCTCCATTCCCGTCGTCAATCTGGCAACGCCGCTGTTCGGGATGGCGCTGATGGTTCACGTTCACAAGAAGCTTTCCGGCGGGCGGATCGAGTTGATCGAGGCGCACCAGCGCGGGGGGTAACGTGCATCGGCGGTGCCGGTCAGGACGCCGCGCGCCGATCCGGCGTCGTCTTTCCCGGCCAGCGGCACAAATCCGCGATGATGCAGGTTCCGCAGAGCGGCCGACGGGCGAGACAGGTGTATCTGCCGTGCAGGATCAGCCAGTGATGCGCGTGCAGGCGGAACTCCTCCGGCACCACCTCGGCGAGCTTCATCTCGACCGCGTACGCGTCCTTGCCCGGCGCCATGCCGGTTCGGTTGGCGACGCGGAAAATGTGCGTATCGACGGCGATCGTCGGCTCGCCGAAGATGACGTTGAGCACGACATTGGCCGTCTTTCGGCCGACGCCGGGCAGAGCCTCGAGCGCCTCGCGCGAGCGGGGCACCTGGCCGCCATGCTCGGCGATGAGCTTCCGCGACAGCGCAATGACATTTTTGGCCTTGTTGCGATAAAGGCCAATGGTCTTGATCATGTCGCGGATTTTCGGCAGCCCGAGCCTGATCATTTTCTCCGGCGTGTCGGCGGCCTTGAACAGCGCGCGGGTCGCCTTGTTCACGCCCGCGTCGGTCGCCTGGGCCGACAGCACGACCGCGACGAGCAGCGTGAACGCGTTGGTGTATTGCAGCTCGGTCTTCGGTTCGCGGGAGGCCTGGCGAAAGCGCCTAAATGCCTCCGCGATATCCGCGGGCGCCATTGGCGGAGCGTCTGCATGCACGGCGCCGGCCTTCTCCCGCTTGCCGGGCGCGCCCGACTTTTCGACCTGCGTTTTTTTCGCCGCCTTCGGGGGGGCCAGAGTCGTCTTTCGCGCCATGATTTTCTATATTCGGGCCGATGGCTGCGAACAACGATACCGGGGGCGAAACTGCCCTCTTTTCCGCAATTCTCACTCCGCATCGTTCGCTGACGCGCGCGGGATTTCTCGCGGTGATGATCGCGATCGGAGGCTTGAGTTTCATCAATGGCGTCATGTTTCTGGCGATGGGCGCCTGGCCGGTCGTGGGATTTCTCGGCCTCGACGTCGTGCTCGTCTATTGGGCGTTCCGGGCGAACGACCGCGCAGCCGGTGCCTACGAGAAAATCTCGGTCACGGCGGAGGAATTGCGGGTCGAGAAGATCGGCGCTTCCGGCGAGTTGGTCGCCGAATGGACCGCCAACCCTCTTTGGGTGCGGCTCGATCGCGAGACACACGAGGAATTCGGCCTGCAGAAGCTCTTTCTGGTGTCGCGCGGAAGACGGCTCGGCATCGCCTCGTTTCTCGCCCCGGTCGAAAGGGAAGGCTTCGCCGAGGCGTTGTCTCGCGCCCTTTGGGAGGCTCGCCGGGGCCCGACCCGGACGGTGACCCGGTAGGGCTCCCAGAAATCGGGTGGGCGCAAAGGCCCGGCAATCCTAGCTTTGGGGGAAACGATGGAGGTAACCATGCTTTCTCCCGATCGTCCCGGCGATCCGAAGGCGCTCGCCCGAGCGGCCGCCGACTATGCCGTCGTGTGCCGCGCCATTGAATTCATCTCCAAGCGCCGCCGCGATCAGCCCGATATCGACGCGATCGCGGACGCCGCCGGAGTCACGCCGACCGAACTACATCATCTGTTCCGACGCTGGGCCGGGCTCACGCCCAAGGAATTCCTGGCGGCGCTGACGCTCGACCATGCCCGCGCCCTGCTGCGTGATTCGGCAAGCGTGCTCGATGCGTCCTACGAAGTCGGGTTGTCCGGCCCCGGCCGGCTGCACGATCTTTTCGTGACCTATGAGGCGGTCTCTCCGGGCGAATGGAAATCCGGCGGAGAAGGCCTCGTGATGACCTACGGCTTTCATCCCTGCCCGTTCGGCACGGCGCTGGTGATGGCGACGCCGCGAGGCCTCGCGGGAGTTGCGATCGCCGATCCCGGAAAGGAGCGATCCGTCCTGCGGGACATGAAGGCGCGCTGGCCCATGGCGCGCTATATCGAGGACGCCGGGCTCACCGCGCCGCTGGCGCGACGTATCTTCGATCCGTTGCAATGGCGGCCGGACCGTCCGCTGCGCATCGTGTTCATCGGTACGGATTTCGAGGTGCGGGTCTGGGAAACGCTTCTGAAAATCCCCATGGACCGCGCCACCACCTATTCGGACATCGCACGCTCCATCGGCAGTCCGAAAGCGGCGCGCGCGGTGGGCGCGGCGGTCGGGAAAAACCCGCTATGCTTCGTCGTGCCGTGCCACCGCGTCATCGGCAAGAGCGGCGACCTGACCGGCTATCATTGGGGATTAACGCGCAAACGCGCCATCCTCGGGTGGGAGGCGGGCCGCGTCTCGGCGTGAGGCATCGTGCGCGAGGGCCGCTTCGGCCCTTGCCTCGGCGTAGTGCGGAAAATCACCCTTCTGGAAGGCGGCGAGGGTCTCCTCACTCTGCGCGTCGAGAAAATCGGCGAGCGCCGAATAAGTCACGCAACGCACCTCGGCAAGTCCGCAAACCTCGCGAGCGAAGCTTTTCAGCGCCTCCTTGTAGGCACCGCCCTGATAGTCGAAAAAGTGATGCCCGATATGGAGCGGGGCGCGATTGCCGTGATAGTTGGCGCGGAAATAATCGAGATAGGTCTGCAGGATCTGGTCGCGGAACAGCTCGTAATGGCGCGGATCGTCGACCGCGCGCGACTGCAGCACGAAAAAATTGTAATCCATCGACAACGTGGCGCGCGTGCTCCGATGCAATCGCAGCCGCGCCAGATTGAAGCGCCAGATGCCTCCGATCTTCTGCGGCCAGGCATTGGGCTCTCCGCTCCCGCTGGTGTCGTAACGAAAGCCGAACTCCCTCAGCACCGGGTAGAGGTCCGCGCTCGCGGCCAGATAAGGCGCGCGGAAACCGGCGGCGCGGAGCGGAAAATGTCCGGCCCCGTCGAGCCTTTTCGCCGCGCCCAGAACGCGCTCGAAAGCCCGGAATTCCTGGCGCCAGGTCTCGGCCGGCCAGCCCGCGCCGTTGAAATGCCCGACGGCGTGCGAGGCGATCTCGTGGCCGCGCCGCACGAGATCGGAGGCAAATTCGATACGTCGGGCCACGTCTTCGGCGCTGCCGCCGAATCCGATGCGTGAAAGCCCGCGCCCGAGCGGGCTTGCATAGGAATTCCGGTCATCATCGGCGATGAAGTTGGAACCGCTGACGAAAAAAGTGAAATGTAGGCGATCGCCGCCTTCATTCATCGCGGCGGCGAAATCGCTCAATTCCTTCCAGCGTTCCAGCTCGGTGCAATTGTCGAACGCCATCGCAACGAATTGCGGCGGCCGCTCGGCGGCCTGAGCCTGAAAAGACGCCAGAACAAAAAACGCTGACGCAACAATACGCTTACTCATACACCTCCATTAGAGGGCATGAGGCGTTATCAATTCAACAACGCGATGCGTTCTAAGTTACCGGGCAGGCTTAATGTTCGGTGAGTGTCGCGCACGAGCATCAGTTCAGGCGGCAAGATCGAGCTTGGACGCCACCGTGGAGTCCGCGTTGAGACGGTAAACGATCGGCACCCCGGTCGCGAGCTCGCGTTTCAGGATACCCTCCGGCGACAGCCTCTCCAGCACCATGACCAGTGCGCGCAGCGAATTGCCGTGCGCGGCGACGATCGTGCGCTGCCCGCGCAGCACGCAAGGCAGGATCTCCTGGATGAAATAGGGCAGCGTGCGCGCCACGGTGTCCTTCAGGCTCTCCCCGCCCGGCGGAGGCACGTCGTAGGACCTGCGCCATTGCAGGACCTGCTCGTCGCCCCATTTCTTTCGCGCGTCGTCCTTGTTCATGCCCACGAGATCGCCGTAATCGCGCTCGTTGAGCGCCTGGTCGCGATGGATCGGCAGATGGCTCAATCCCATTTCCGCGAGCACGAGATCGAGCGTGCGCTGCGCGCGCTTGAGGGCGGAGGTAAAGGCCACGTCGAAGGCCAAGCCCTGCGCCTTCAGCTTTCGCCCGGCCTCGCGCGCCTCGTTGATGCCCTGTTCCGTGAGATCGACGTCCTTCCAGCCGGTGAACAGGTTTTTCAGATTCCATTCGCTCTGGCCGTGGCGCACGAGCACGAGAAGACGGTCGGTCATTCAGAAGTCCTTCAATCCAAGCACATCCATCATCGAGTAGAGCCCCGCCTTGCGCGAGCGCGCCCAGAGCGCGGCGTGCAGCGCGCCGCGCGCGAAAATCATGCGATCTTCCGCCTTGTGCGTCAGCACGATCTGCTCGGCGGGCCCGGCGAAAATCACCGAATGCTCGCCGACCACCGTGCCACCGCGCAGCGTCGCAAAACCGATATCTCCGGCCCTGCGGGCGCCGGTATGGCCGTCGCGTACGCGCACCGATCGTTCGCGCAGATCGACGCCGCGGCCTTGTGCCGCCGCGGCGCCGAGCAGCAGCGCCGTGCCCGAAGGCGCGTCAATCTTTTTGTTATGGTGCATTTCGAGAATCTCGATGTCGTAGTCTTCGCCGAGCGTGGCGGCCACGCGCCTGGTCAGCGCGCCGAGAAGATTGACGCCGAGGCTCATATTGCCGGACTTGACGATCACCGCCCGTTTCGCGGCGGTGGCGAGCATCGCCTCGTCGCCCTGCGACAAGCCGGTGGTGCCGATCACGTGCACGCGGCCGAGCCTCGCGGTAAGTTCTGCGAGGGAAAGCGTCGCCGCCGGAATGGTGAAGTCGATCAGCCCATCGGCATTGGCGAGCAGCGGCTCGGGATCGGTTGTCACGGGAATGCCGTTCTTGCCGATGCCGGCGAGTTCGCCGCTGTCGCGGCCGATCACTGCCGATCCTTCCGCCTCGAAGGCACCGGCGAGCGACACGTTGTCGAGTTCGGCAATCGCGCGGATCACCGTGCGCCCCATGCGGCCGCCCGCGCCGGCCACGATCAGCCGCATGTCCGCCATGATTTGCTCCTGCGCCCCTTCGTTATCCGCGGACATGGTCCGCAGGCCCTTGTTGGTAAAAACGGGTTGCCGGGTCAAGTCCGGGCGCGCGGCCCGGCGAGGTTACGGCTGCGGCCCGTCATAGCCTTCGATAATGATGAGGTCGGCGGTCGCATGCGGGGCGCGGACCTTGATGTTGTCCTGGTATTCCTTCGAATTGTAGCAGTCCATGGCCGCCTGGAAGTCGGGAAACTCGATCACGACATTGCGCGCGCGGCTCGTTCCCTCCATCGACTGGAATTTCCCGCCGCGCACGACGAAGCGCCCGCCGAATTTTCTGAAGATCGCGGGATTGGCGGCGGCATAAGCCTTGTAGCCATCCTCGTTGCTGACATCGACGCGAGCGATCCAGTAACCCTTCGCCATTTTCATTCCTCTCCCATCGAATTCAAGGAACCTGCGCGATCTCCGCCGAAATCGCCTCCGCCGCCCGTTTCGGGTCGGCGCTCTCGGTGATCGGCCGGCCGACCACAAGATAATCAGCTCCGGCCGCGATCGCCTTGGCCGGCGTCATGATGCGCTTCTGATCGCCGGCAGATGCACCGGCCGGGCGGATGCCCGGCGTCACCAATATCATGCCATGCCCGGCAATGGCGCGCACGCTCGCGGCCTCCTCCGGCGAACAGACGAGCCCGTCGATGCCGATCTCGCGCGCCTGCGCCGCCCGCCTTTTGACGAGCTCGGCCACCGGACCCGCATAGCCGGCCTCGGCGAGATCGGCGTCGTCGTAGGAGGTCAGAACGGTGACGGCGAGAATCTTCAGGGATGTGCCGCGCCTTGCTTCCACGGCGGCTCGCATCGTCTGCGGATAGGCATGAACCGTGAGGAAGGCTGCTCCCATCCGGGCGACGCTTTCCACGCCTCTTGCGACGGTGTTGCCGATGTCGTGCAGTTTCAAGTCGATGAAGACCTTCTTGCCGGCGGAGGTCAGCTCGCGCGCGAAAGGCAGGCCGTCCGCATAGGCGAGCTGATAGCCGATCTTGTAGAAGCCAACGGCGTCGCCGATCCGATCGACTAGCGCCGCCGCGTCCTTCGCCGACGGCAGATCGAGCGCGACGATCAGCCGGTCGCGGGCCGCAAGCCTCATCGGGCGTCTCCCAGCCGCTGCGCGACCTCGATCAGGCGGCGGACAAGCATTTTCAGGCGTCCGGTCATCTGTTCGTCCTTCAGGTTATCCATGTCGTCGAATGCCTCGCTGGCCTTGTTGACGGCGATCTGCTCCGGCAGGACCAGCGCGCCGCAGCCGATCTCGAGTACCTGGCGCAGCGCGAGCAGCGAACGCATCGCCCCATGCTGGCCGTCGGAGGCGCCGCCGATGGCGAAGACGCGATTGCGGTAGGCCGGCAGCGGCGGCTCACGCCCCTCGCGCACGCGCGATATCCAGTCGATCGCGTTTTTCAGAAGCGGCGTGATCGAAGCATTGTATTCAGGGCTGACGACAAACACGCCCTGATGCCGCATCATCATTTCCTTGAGCTGAACCGCGTGCGGCGGCGGGCCCGAACGCACCTCGAGGTCGCCGTCATAGATAGGCATCGGATAATCGACGAGAGAAATGTGGGTCACGTCGGCGCCGGCGAGCGCCAATTCCTTGGCGGCGAGCGCGGCGAGCCTGGCGTTGTAGGAGCCGCTGCGGATCGATCCGGCAAAAACCATGATCCTGGCTGTGGGCATCAGGCACTCCGCGAAAACATGCAGCGGTTATAGCCTCTCGCGCCGGCGGCCACGCGAAACATTGCCGTCCCTTCCGCGCCTCTCCGGAATAAAAAAAGGCCGGGGCTCTCCCGGCCGACACCATGGCGTTGCGGCGGCGGTCATGTCCGGTGATAGGCCCACACCCGCGCCGGCGGCAGGTTCATCCAGATCCGCTCGGACGCCTCGACATCCACGCGCGCAAGCCCTCGCGGAATTGGCGGTGCCGTCATCGAATAGGTGAACTGGACGAAGGCGGCGTCCGGATGCATCAGCGCGAAGGCGTCGTGCACGAGACGCAGCCGCGTCTTCACCGGCTTGGTGAGCAACGGCAAACCGGAGACCACCGCGGCGGCCGGTTGGCGAACGAGATTTTCCAGGAGCGGCTTGAGACGGTAGGCATCGCCCTGCACCACGGTCGCCTCCGGATAACGGGTCCGCAGCA
Source organism: Pseudorhodoplanes sp. (assembly GCA_035548355.1). Taxonomy (GTDB): domain Bacteria; phylum Pseudomonadota; class Alphaproteobacteria; order Rhizobiales; family Xanthobacteraceae; genus Pseudorhodoplanes. The sequence goes on along the minus strand of DASZTD010000037.1, from coordinate 213,978 downwards.
GCCGGCAGAAGACCGGATTGAACTCGACCAGCAAAAGGCGCGTGGGATGGATGCCGCGCTCAACCAGCGCCTCGGTCACCGGTCCGGTGCCCGGTCCAAGCTCGATCACCGGACCCGGCAAGTCGGGGTTGACGTAACGGGCCATGGTGCGGGCCAGCACGCGACCCGAGGGACTGACCGCCCCGATCGACAGCGGCTTTTCCAGCCAGGAGCGGATGAAACGCACTTCGTCGTCAAGACGGATGCTTTTCTTCTCAGTCCGCGCAGGTATTTGCAATCGCATGGCTTTTCACAAAAAGCGGAAGCCTCGGGCTTCCGGCTTCACCCGTATAGGGACGCTGAAGTCTGGTCAAGTTTACGAGGAATTGGCCCGGCTTCCCAGCCCGTCAAACAAATCTTTGACCCGCGAGAAGAAACTTGCCGATTCCGGCTGGGTTTCCCTGGAGGAGAGCTTTTCGAATTCGATCAGCAGGTCGCGCTGCTTTTTGGTGAGATTTTGCGGCGTTTCCACGATCACCTGAACGTACATGTCGCCGGTCTGCCGCGAACGTAGTACCGGCATACCCTTGCCCTGAAGGCGGAATCTCCGACCGGATTGCGTGCCTGGCGGCACCTTCACACGGCTCTTGCCCGCTTCGATGGTCGGCACTTCGAACTCCCCGCCGACCGCCGCCGTCACCATCGAGATCGGCACGCGGCAATGCAGGTCGGCGCCGTCGCGCTGAAACAGCGGATGCGGAGCGATCGACAGGAAAATGTAGAGATCGCCGGACGGCCCGCCCCGGAGGCCGGCTTCGCCCTCGCCGGCGAGACGGATGCGCGTGCCGTCCTCGACGCCCGGTGGAATGTTGACCGACAATGTGCGCTCGCGTGTCACGCGGCCCGAACCGGAGCAGGATGGACACGGATCCTCGATCACCTGGCCACGACCCTGGCAGATCGGACAGGTGCGCTCGAGCGTGAAGAAGCCCTGCGCGTGACGGACCTTGCCCTGGCCGCCGCAATGCTGGCAGGTCGCCGGCTTGGTCCCCGCTCTCGCGCCGATGCCCGAGCAGACCTCGCATGCCACAGAAGTCGGGATTCGCACTTCCGCGGTCTTGCCGCTGAAGGCATCCTCCAGCGTGATTTCCATGTTGAACCGAAGATCGGCACCGCGTTCACGGCCGGAGGCGCGCCGCGCGCCGCCCATGCCAAACACGCCCTCGAAGATATCGGCGAAGGTCGAGGCGAAATCGGCGCCGAAGCCGTGGGCGGCGGCACTGCCGTTGCCGTGCTCGAACGCCGCGTGGCCGAAGCGGTCATAGGCCGCGCGCTTGTCGCCGTCCTTGAGGACGTCATAGGCCTCGTTTATTTCCTTGAACTTCTGTTCGCATTCCTTGTCGCCAGGATTGCGATCGGGGTGGAACTTCATCGCCAGCTTGCGATAAGCCGATTTCAGCTCACTCTCGCTGGCGGAACGCGACACCCCGAGCGTCTCGTAATAGCAGCGCTTGTGCATTGTTCTTACCGCCCGAAAAACGAAACCTCATCCTGAGGGGCGATCCATCCGGGTCGCATCTCGCAGATGAGGCTTTGTTTTCCACCCTCCAGGGAAACGGCCCTCACCGTCGCCGACGAGGGCCATTCGCTTTTCACTACGCCGACTTCTTGTTTTTCTTATCGTCGTCCACCTCGGTGAACTCGGCGTCGACGACATCCTCCTTCGCGGTCCCGCCGGAGGCGCCGGCGTCACCGCCCGCGGCCGCGGCGCCTTCCTGCGCCTGCTTGTACATGGCTTCGCCGAGCTTCATCGAGGCCTGCGCCAGCGCGTTCGTCTTCGCCGCGATCGCAGTGGGGTCGTCACCCTTCAGCGCCTCCTTCAGATCGGCGAGGGCGTTCTCGATGGCGGTGCGGTCGGCGTCGGAGACCTTCGACCCGTGCTCGGACAGGGCTTTCTCGGTCGAATGCACGAGCGCCTCGCCGTGGTTCTTGGCCTCGACGGCCGCCTTGCGCTTCTTGTCCTCCTCGGCATGCGCCTCGGCATCCTTGATCATCTTGTCGATGTCGGCCTCAGACAGGCCGCCCGACGCCTGGATGCGGATTTGCTGCTCCTTGCCGGTGCCCTTGTCCTTCGCCGACACGTTGACGATGCCGTTGGCGTCAATGTCGAAAGTGACCTCGATCTGCGGCACGCCACGCGGCGCCGGCGGAATGCCGACGAGATCGAACTGGCCGAGCAGCTTGTTGTCCGCCGCCATCTCGCGCTCGCCCTGGAAGACCCGAATCGTCACCGCGTTCTGATTGTCGTCGGCGGTCGAGAACACCTGCGACTTCTTGGTCGGAATGGTGGTGTTGCGGTCGATCAGGCGGGTGAAGACGCCTCCCAGCGTCTCGATACCGAGCGACAGCGGCGTCACGTCGAGCAACAGCACGTCCTTGACGTCGCCCTGCAGCACGCCGGCCTGGATCGCCGCGCCGACGGCCACGACCTCGTCCGGATTGACGCCCTTGTGCGGCTCCTTGCCGAAGAGCTGCTTGACCACTTCCTGCACCTTCGGCATGCGGGTCATGCCGCCGACGAGAACCACCTCGTTGATCTCGGCGGCCGACAGCCCGGCATCCTTCAAGGCCGCACGGCATGGCTCGATCGTCTTCTGGATGAGATCGTCAACCAGCGCCTCGAACTTCGCGCGGGTGAGCTTGATCGTCAGATGCTTGGGCCCAGAGGCGTCGGCCGTGATGAACGGCAGGTTAATTTCGGTCTGCGTAGTCGAGGACAGCTCGATCTTCGCTTTCTCGGCGGCTTCCTTGAGCCTCTGCAGCGCGAGCTTGTCCTTGCGCAGGTCGATGCCCTGCTCCTTCTGGAATTCGTCGGCCAGATAATTGACCAGACGCATGTCGAAGTCTTCGCCGCCCAGGAACGTGTCGCCGTTCGTGGACTTCACCTCGAACACGCCGTCGCCAATTTCCAGAATCGAAATATCGAACGTACCGCCGCCGAGATCATACACGGCGATCGTGCCGTTCTTCTGCTTGTCGAGGCCGTAGGCGAGCGCAGCCGCCGTCGGCTCGTTGATGATCCGCAGCACTTCGAGGCCGGCGATCCGCCCAGCGTCCTTGGTTGCCTGGCGCTGTGCGTCATTGAAATAGGCGGGAACGGTGATGACGGCCTGCTCGACCTTGTGCCCGAGATTGGCTTCCGCCGTCTCCTTCATCTTCTGCAGGATGAAGGCGGATATCTGCGAGGGCGAATAGGTCTTGCCGTCGGCCTCGACCCATGCGTCGCCGTTGCCGGCCTTGACGATCTTGTAGGGGACGAGCTTCTTGTCCTTCTCGACCATCGGGTCGTCGTAGCGGCGGCCGATCAAGCGCTTCACCGCGAAAATCGTGCGCTCGGGATTGGTCACGGCCTGACGCTTGGCCGGCTGGCCGACGAGGCGCTCGCCTTCGTCGGTGAATGCAACAATCGATGGTGTGGTTCGTGCTCCTTCCGCGTTCTCGATGACCCGCGGTGATTTGCCTTCCATCACGGCCACGCATGAATTCGTCGTGCCGAGGTCGATACCGATGACCTTCGCCATGGTCCTCAATCCTTTCTCTCAGGCAGATCGGCCAGGCCCTTGCCGGCGCCCGGTAAGGTTCGCGGATCGACCGCTTCCCTCTTCCGATCCCCTCTTTGAATTACCCTCTGCCGCATCCCCCTGCGGCGTCATGGCTCATATAGGACAGGGCCCTTGAGCCGCAAGGACTTGGACCCCGTCGAAGCCCCGTAAATGCCTGCTATTTCAAGCGCGCACGCGAAAGACGAGAAAGGGGCCGGACACCTCGACCGGGGCGAGCCAGGGCGGGACATGTCCAGCCCGCAATTCCCCCCACAAGCTCCGCGCCAGGTTCTGGCCGGCGATCCCGTCCGGCGGACGCAACCCGCAGACGGCGATATAGCCCGCGCCGGCGCGGCGGGCGAACCCCTCGGCTTCGGCGGGCGTCGCGGCGAAGATCCGGTGCGTCCCGGTAATGCCGACCGTCAGCCGGTGATAGGGCGCCGCCAGAACGCTGTGGGGCGTGAGCGCGAGGATGAAGGGGCCGAAGCTGACATCGGCGACCATCAGGCCGGGCGCAAGATGCGCGAGCCCGGTATAACTTTGCGTCTCGAAACAGGCGCGCATCCCGGGACGGGAAAAACTGTCGTGATCGTTGAAGCCCGCGGCGCTCGCGACGCCGATCGCGCCTGACGACAATGCCAGCGGCGTCAGCAACAGCGATCCGAACACGCGTCCGCCGATGCTGCGCAGGCGCATCAATGCAAAAAGTTTCAGCCCCGCGGCGGCGACGAGCGGCATACCGAGCCAAATCGCATAGGAAAAGGCGCGGATCGCCAAGACCGTCATGAGGGCGGCGACGAGAAACGCCGCGCACGCGGCCAGAACGCCGAAATCGCCCCGCAGCCGGGGATCGCGCAAGAGCGCGAGCGCCGAAAGGATTCCGGCTGCCGGAAACGCGGCTATCGCCGACGCGGTCAGCGGATTGATCGCGAAGACGCGCCAGAGCGGCTGCATCTCGCGAACCTCCGACAACCAGATCGGCCACACCGCCGGATCGACCATCGCATAGGGCCCCTTGAGGCAGCGCGGCTCGAATGCGGCGGCGGCCGCCACCGCCGCCGTGGCGGCTGCGGCGACAAGGGCCAAGCGGTGAGCGGGGCGCGCGGGCGCGAGCCAGCCCGCCACCGCCAGTATAGCGCTTGCCGCAACCAGAGCGGCGGCCACATTGATTGCGATCGCGTCGCAGGCGGGCTGCAACCATCGCGCCGGCGGAACAACGGCGGGAAAAACGACCGAAAGGCCGCAGCCGAGCGCCATCGCGTAATCGCGAAGCGCAGGCGCGCCCTCTCTCCGCAGCGCGAAACGGATCGCGAGGGCAACGCCGCACACCGCGAGATAGAGCAACGCCTCGTAACCAATGGCGAGCGCGAGCGCGGCGCAAAGTCCGGCCGCGGCGCCCGCGAAGCGCAGGCGGTCCGACCAGACGGTCGCGGCGACCGACAGAAGCGTGAGCGCGATCTGCACGTTGTGATGGTCGATCCGCCCCGGCGTGAATTGCTGGTAGCCCGGCACACCGACGGCGGCGAGAAGCAGCGCGACGAGCGCCGCCTCGCGGCCTGCGATGCGCCATGCGATCGCCGCCATCGCGGCCATGGTCGGCAGGAGCCACAGAAGCGGCCAGATGGCGCGCATCAGGCGCTCGGCGTTGTCGGCGCCGGTGAAAAGCCGGAAGAAGAACATAAGCCCGGCGAGCCCGGCATCGATCAGGCGCGACCAATGCGCGTCATAGCCGAGTGGCGGCTGCAGCCGTGGCTGATGCAGATCGAACCATCCTTGCCCGGCGAGCCACGCCTTCATCTGAACGAGACGCATCGCGTCGTCGGTGTCGAACAGGGTGCGTGCAGTTTCGCTCCAGTTTTCGAGCAGCAGGCCGGCGGCGGCCGCCACCCACGCTATCGCGAGGAGCAAGGTAAAGTGAGGCTTGCGGAATACGGCAGGCATGGACCGGTGCGCCTGGTTACGGACCGCTATCAATGACGGCGGGTGGTTGAGTTTCGCTTAACGATTTCTGAACGCGGTCACGCGGCGGCCGACAAGGGCGCGGCGGCGGCCGTCCTTTCCCGCGCCTCATCCCGCGCAAGCCGCCAGATCAGCCGGCCGGCGAAGGCGATCATCACCAGCGACGAAACCGGAATATGGGCGAGCCCGAGCAGGATGGTGGAGACCGGCAGCGTCCAGACCGCGAGCGCCAGCCTATGATCCTTCAGCACCGACCCGGGATGGTCACGCAACAGCATCACGATCCAACCGAACACGACCATGTCGTAGTTGAACACGTAGGGCGTGACGACGAACGAAGCCGTGACGAAAAGCGCAAGCGACAGCACCGGATCGCGCGGCCGCCGAAAGGTCCACACCACCGCTCCGACGGCAGCGGCCGATGCGCAGAGCTGCGCGGCCCAGCACCATTCGAGCGGCAATCCGGCGATGCGTCCGTTCATGAACGCGGTCGGCATCATCGCGGGAAAGATTCCGCTGCCATGTGTCAGCACGGCCTGCTGCATCGGCACGGCCTGCCTGAAATAGCCGATCCATATATCCGCGCCGAACAACGCCGCCGTGGCCGCGACGAGCGCGGCGGTCGCCAGCGCGGCGGCCGCAAGACATCGCCAGCGCGCGGTGAGCACGAGCATCAGCGGCACGAGCAGCCCGAGCTGCGGCTTGACTGTCAGCAACGCGAACAGAATTCCGGATACGGCCGGGCGGCGATCGAGGAGACGCAGCGCTCCGATCAGGAGAGCGGCGGTGAAAAATCCATTCTGCCCGGCGAAGATATTCACAAGCACCGCCGGCGCCGCGGCGAGCATGACGAGACGCCCGGGTCGCCTCTCTTTCCATCCGGCGGCGGCGAAATAGAGCGCAAAGCCGATCGCGCACCAGACCGCGTAACCGGCAAGATAGGGCATGAGGCCGAGCGGCCAGACGAAAAGAAGAATATGCGGAGGATAGGACCAGTTGTGCTCCGGAAAATTCCCGCCGAACAATGCGCGCAGCGCGCCGTTGTAGGCCTGGAAGTCGAACCAGCCGGCGGCATCGCCATTCCAAGCGGCGCGGCCTCCCATCCAGGAATTGACGAAATCACGCCCGATCAGATAGCCCAGCGCATCGAACGGCGGATGCGTGTTGGCGAAATAGCCGATTTCGAATACGGCGGCGAAAACGACCGCCGCCACGGTCATTTTGCCGTAGAGTTCATCTGCCGGCGAACCGGGCCGAAGGCGCGCAAAAGGCATCCTTTGTCATGCCGCATTTGGCGTAAAGAGCGGGTAAAGCCAGGGAAAGAGCGTCGATGCGCATGGGCCGATCCACGACAAGCCGCTTCCTGCTCTGCCTGATCGCGGCGCTGGGCCTTGCGGCACAGGGGCTTGCGCGAGCCGCGGACGCGACCTTCCCGCCGGGTTCCAGGATCGGGCTCGTGCCGCCGCCGGGCTTCGCCGTGGGCAAGATATTCAGGGGTTTCGAGGATCGCGACAACAAGGCGTTGATCGTCTTTTTCGAACTGCCGGCCGAGGCTTTCGCGGAATTGGAGAAATCCTCAACCGTCGAGGCGGCGAAGAAGCAGGGACTCGCCATCGACAAGCGAGAGGAGATCGCGATCTCCACTGGCAAGGCCGTCCTGTTCAGCGGAAGCGAGACGGCGGACGGGATGAAGGTTCGCAAGTGGCTGCTGTTCGCCCCCGCCGCGGACTTCACGGTTGCGATCAACGTGCAAGTCCCCGAGGCGGCGAAGGATAAATATCCCGAAAGCGCCGTGCGCGCGGCCTTGACCAGTTTGGCGACGCGCATCGTCCCCGACGCCGAACGGCTCGAGATGCTGCCCTTCAGGGTCGATGACCTTGCCAATTTCAAGGTCGCCGAGGTCGCCGAAAACCGCACGCTCGTCATCGCCGACGATCCGGCGGATCGCGGCGCCGCGGTCAACGGCTCCTACATGATCGTGAGCGCGGCGCAGGCGCCGGCGATCCCGCCGGAGGAGCGCGATACTTTCTCCCGCCAGGCGCTCGGCGGCCTCACCGCTTACAAGGAGATGAAGGTAACTTTCGCCGAGCCGATCAGGCTTGGCGGCCAGCAAGGCTACGAGGTCCGGGTCGACGCAAAGCATGCCAAGACGGGCACCGACGTCACTATCGTTCAGTGGATGCGGTTCGGGACCGGCGCGGTGCTGCGGATCATCGGCGTCGCGCCGAAGAGCAAATGGGCCGAGGATTTTCCGCGCTTCCGCGCCGTCCGCGATTCGATCGCGCCGCGCTGAGCCGGGTCGCGCGGGGCGGCTTCAGGGTTCGCTTGGAGCCTTGTCGCCGGGCTGAGACGCGTCGGCTGCCTTCGGCGCGCCGCCCTTGGTCACAGCGACGAGGGCCGGCCGCAGCACGCGGTCGCCGATGAGATAGCCGGCCTGCACCACCTGCGCCACCGTCCCCGAAGGGACCGAAGGGTCCGGCACTTCGTACATCGCTTGGTGGATGTTCGGGTCGAATTTCTCGCCGAGCGGCTCGATGCGCTTGACCCCGTTCTTTTCGAGCGCCTTGAGCAATTCGCGCTCGGTCAGCTCGACGCCGTCAAGTAGCGCCACGACATGCGGATCGCCCGACGCGCGCAATTCCGTGCCCCCGGCCTCGAGCGCGCGCCGCATATTGTCGGCGACCCCGAGAATGTCGCGGGCAAAGGACGAAATGCCGTAAGCGCGCGCATCGGCGACCTCGCGCTCGGTGCGGCGGCGCAGATTTTCCATTTCGGCAAGAGCACGCAGCATCTTGTCCTTGAAGTCGGCGGCGGCCTCGAGCGCAGCCTTCACCTGTTCGGCTGGCACCATCTCAGGCGCCGCCTCGGGTGAAGCCGCGGCATTCTCGTGGTCCGGCGTCACCGGACCCGGACTGTCAGGGCCCTGATTATCCGTCATGTCCTATTCCCGCATGCGTATGGATCGCAGCGCATATCAGGTCCCCGCGCGAAAAAATCAAGCAGCGCCGTCGAGCAGGCGCCCCACGAGCTTGGCGGTGTAGTCGACCATCGGGATGACACGCGCATAATTCAGCCGGGTCGGCCCGATCACGCCGATCACACCGACGATCTGTCCGGCGCGGTCGGCATAGGGCGCAACGATGGTCGATGATCCGGACATGGAAAACAGCTTGTTTTCCGATCCGATATAGATGCGTACGCCTTCGGCGCGCTCGGCCCGGCCGAGAAGATCGACCACTTCCTCGCGCGTCTCCAGATCGTCGAAAAGCAGCCTGACCCGTTCGAGGTCTTCCAGCGCGTGCAGGTCCTCGAGCAGGTTCGCCTGGCCGCGCACGATCAGCTTGCGTTCGTCCTTGCCTCCGCCCGACCAGCTCGCAAGCCCCGCCGCGACGAGCTTCTGCGTGAGCTGATCAAGTTCCGCGCGCCCCGCCTCGAGCGCCTGCTCAAGCTCTGCCCGCGCATCGGCCAGCGTCTTGCCGCGGATGCGCGCGTTGAGAAAATTCGTGGCCTCGGTCAGTGCCGAAGCCGGCAAGCCGGCCGGCACCGCGAGGATGCGATTCTCCACCTGTCCGTCCTCGGCGACCATGACGACCAGCGCGCGTTCCGGCTCGAGCCGGACGAACTCAATATGTTTCAGACGATGATTGGCCTTGCCGGTGACGACCAGGGCGGCGGCCCGGGTCAGCCCGGATAGAAGCCCGGTGGCCTCCATCAGGACACTCTCGACCGAAGTTCCGGCGGCGGCGAGCTGCGCCTCCATGGCGCGACGGTCGCGGTCGTTCAGATCGCCGACCTCCATCAGGGCATCGACGAAAAAGCGCAGTCCCATCTCCGTCGGCAGGCGGCCGGCGGAGGTATGCGGCGCATAGACGAGGCCGAGCTGCTCGAGATCGGACATGACGTTGCGGACCGAGGCCGGCGACAGGCTCATGCCGATCAGGCGCGAAATGTTGCGCGAGCCCACGGGCTCCCCCGTAGCCAGGTAGCTTTCCACGACCTGGCGGAAGATCTCTCGCGAGCGCTCGCTGAGCTGGGCGAGGCCAACCCGGTTTGCTCCAATCGGGACGTCGTGCGACAAGGCTGCAACTCCGCAAAGCGGACCCAAAGTGTCGATTTTGACGCCCAAGTTCAAGCCTTGGCCGGCCCCCGGCAGCGACCATTAACCTTTGCCCCCGCCGCGACCCTTGTCGCCGCCGCCCGCGCCACCTAAAAGCGGGACCTGCACACGGACCGAGGACGACCATGCGGCCGAGCCGCCGACAGCCGGACGAGATGCGCGCGGTTTCGCTGACGCGCGGCCAGGTGAAATACGCCGAAGGTTCCTGCCTCGCCAAATTCGGCGATACGCATGTGCTGGTCACGGCGACGCTGGAGGACAAGCTCCCTCCATGGCTGAAAGGACGCGGGCGCGGATGGGTCACGGCCGAATACGGCATGCTGCCGCGCGCCACACATGAACGCACGCGGCGCGAGGCGTCGGCCGGCAAGCAATCGGGCCGCACGATCGAAATCCAGCGCCTGATCGGACGTTCGCTGCGCTCGGTCGTCGATCTCGTCGCTCTCGGCGAACGGCAAATCACAATCGACTGCGATGTGCTGCAGGCCGACGGCGGTACGCGCACCGCCGCAATCACCGGCGCCTGGGTGGCGCTGTCGGAATGCGTCAACTGGATGAAGGCGCGCAGCATGGTGAAGGGCGACGTGGTGCGCGATCATGTCGCCGCGATATCTTGCGGCATCTGCAACAACGTCGCCGTGCTCGACCTCGACTATGCCGAGGATTCCGATGCGGAAACCGACGCCAATTTCGTGCTCACCGGCTCGGGACATATCGTGGAGGTACAGGGCACGGCGGAAAAGACGCCCTTCAGCGAGGAGCAGCTGCTCGCGCTGCTGGCGCTCGCCCGCAAGGGCGTGAACGAACTCGTCGCCAAGCAGAAGGCGGCGCTGGCGTGAGCAGCGACGTGGCGACCAGCAAAGGCCATCGCGCCATCGCCGGACGACTCGTCATTGCCACGCACAATCCCGGCAAGCTGCGCGAGATGCGCGAGCTGCTTGCACCCTACGGCATCGACGCCATATCCGCCGGAGCACTCGGCCTGTCCGAACCGGAGGAGACCGGCGGCAGCTTTCGCGCCAATGCGCGCATCAAGGCGCAGGCCGCGGCGGCGGCAAGTGGACTTGCAGCCTTTGCCGACGATTCCGGCCTTGCCGTCGAGGCGCTCGGCGGGGAGCCGGGCATCCATTCGGCGCGATGGGCGGGGCCGGACAAGGATTTCGCCGGTGCGATGGAAAAGATAGAGAATCTGCTGCGCGAGAGGGGAGCGTGCGCGCCCGAGCAGCGGCGCGCGCATTTCGTTTCCGCGCTTTGCGTCGCCTGGCCCGACGGACATGTCGAGGAATTCGAGGCGCGCGTCGACGGCACACTGGTATGGCCGCCGCGCGGGAGCGCGGGCTTCGGCTACGATCCGATGTTCCTGCCTGACGGCCATTCTCGCACTTTCGGCGAGATGCCGGCGGAGGAGAAGCATGGATTGCCGCCGCGCGGCCGGGGCCTCTCGCATCGCGCCCGCGCCTTCATCAAGCTCGCGGAGGCCTGCCTTGAGCGCTGAAGCCTTCGGTCTCTATATCCATTGGCCGTTCTGCCTGTCGAAATGCCCCTATTGCGATTTCAACAGCCATGTGCGCCACGCAGCGGTCGATGAAGGACGCTTCGTGCGCGCCTTCGAGCGCGAGATCGCTGCGACCGCGTCTCGCGTTCCGAACCGCACCGTTTCCACGATCTTTTTCGGCGGAGGAACGCCGTCGCTGATGCAGCCGTCGAGCGTCGCGGCCATTCTCGATGCCGCCGCCAGACATTGGAGTATCGCTCCGGACGTCGAGGTGACGCTCGAGGCCAATCCGACCAGCGTCGAGGCGGATCGCTTCCGCGGCTTTCGCGCGGCTGGAGTCAATCGCGTTTCGCTCGGCGTGCAGGCGCTCGACGACGGATCGTTGAAGGAGCTTGGACGGCTGCACAGCGCGCGCGAGGCGCTCGATGCCGTCGCGATCGCGCGGCAATGCTTCGAGCGCTATTCCTTTGATCTCATTTATGCGCGTCCCGGCCAGAGCATTGCCGGATGGACGGTGGAACTCGAACGCGCGATCGCGGAAGCGGCGGAGCATCTGTCGCTCTACCAGCTCACGATCGAACCGGAGACCCCGTTCTTCGGCCTGCACGCGGCGGGCAGGCTCGCTATGCCGGACGCCGATCTCGCCCGCGATCTCTACGACGCGACGCAGGAGATTTGCGCAAGGCACGGCCTGCCGGCCTATGAAATTTCCAATCACGCGCGGCCCGGCGCCGAATGTCGGCACAATCTCGTTTATTGGCGCGGCCACGAATATGCCGGCATCGGCCCCGGCGCGCACGGCCGGCTTGATATCGGCGGAGCGCGCTATGCGACGGCGACGGAAAAACGGCCCGAGGCATGGCTGCTGCGGGTGGAGACGAAAGGCCACGGTCTCATCGTTGACGAGCGGCTGACTGGCGAGGAACGCGCCGACGAATTCCTGCTGATGGGCCTGCGCCTCGCCGAAGGCATAGACCCCCTGCGCTACGAAGCGCTGGCGGGACGCGCACTCGACCCCAAGCGCGTCGGCATCCTCAAGGACGAGGGCGCAGTCGAAATGACGCCGCGCGGTCACCTGCGCGTTACGCAGGCCTGCTTCCCCGTGCTCGATGCGGTGGTCGCCGACCTCGCCGCCTAGCCGTCCGGGCCGCGCCGCGTCGCGATCATGTCCCCGATCCGCCGAAGGTCTTCGGCGCCGGGCTCACCACCTGCGGACCATCGGACGTCACCTTCAGGATCGCAAGGCCGCGCTCGTTGGTGCCGTCGGGGCGGAAGCGGAAAATCCCGTCGATGCCGGCAAATCCGGATGCATTCGTCAGCACCTCGTCGGTGAACCGCGCCGTGCCCTGCGTCTTGACGAGCGCGGCGACCAGCGCCGCCGCGTCATAGGCGAGTGTCGCCGTGCGCACCGGCTCCTGCCCGTATTTTGCCTTGTAGCGCCCGGCGAAGGCATTGTAGCCGGCGATGTCCGGCCCGGCATACCAGGCGCCCTGCAGGGCCTGATCGGCGAAGATGCGTGAATTGTCCCACAGGCCCGTGCCGAGAAGCTGCAGGCGCTTGGTCATGCCCTGCGCGCCGAGCGTCTGTACCACGAGTGGCACGGCATCCGCACCGTCGGGAATGAACAGCGCATCGGCATGCGCTGAGGATTGGGCGATCGACTTCGCCGGATCCTGCATCTTCAGCTTGTCGGGCGGCACCGGGTAACGCTCGAGCCCGACCACCCGGCCGCCCCGCCGCGACACGGCCTGCTGCATGGCTGCTTCCACCACCGAGCCATAGGCGTTATCCGGCAGCATCGCGACGAGCGAACGCTTACCGTTGGCGAAGGCGTAGCTGATCACGCGATTGACGTCGGATTCCGGCAGGAAGCTCAGGAGATAGACACCGCGCGAAGCGACGCTGGCATCGGTCGAAAACGCGATCATCGGCACGTTGCGGGCGCGCGTCACCTGGGCTGCGGCCTGCACCGATTGAGCAAAGAGCGGGCCGAGCACGATCTCGGCGCCCTCGTCGAGCGCCTGCTGCGCCGCCTGCTGCGCGCCCGAAGGCGTCCCGAAATCGTCCTTCACCAGCAACTGGATGTTCTGGGCATTGAATTCCTGCAGCGCCATCTCCGCCGCATTCCGCATCGAGGTGGCGGCGACGCCCGCGTTGCCGCTCGCGCTCAGCGGAAGAATCAGCGCGACCTTGATCTGGCCCGCGGCAGGCGCCTGCGCCTGTTGCGGCTGAACAGCGGGCGCAGGCGAAGTCCCGAAAATGTCGCCGCCGCTGGCGCAAGCCGCGAGCAGCAGAAGCCCGCCCGTCAGCGTCACCAGCCGCGCGCGCGCGCGCCACACAGTCAAAAGCGTCCGCAAACGCACGCGGAACATGCAAAACCCCGGTTACACCCACGCAAAGGCAGCGCCGCCCCACTCGACGATTGCAATCTGGCATATTGTCGTCGATTGGTTAACCGGGCAAAAAGCCCGGGGATTCCGGCTTTGCCGTGACGAAACGCGACGCTCCAAAACGATATTTCCTCGCCGGCCACCCGGTCGAGGTTCCGCCATTGCCGGGCGGGCTATATCTCGTATCGACGCCGATCGGCAATCTCGGCGACATCACCCTGCGCGCGCTTGCCACGCTCGCCGCAGCCGACGCGATCGCCTGCGAGGACACGCGCGTGACGCGAAAGCTGCTCGATCATTTCGGCATCGCGGCGGCGATGATTGCCTATCACGAGCACAATGCCGAAAGCGCGCGCCCGAAAATCCTCGGACGCCTCTCGGTGGGACAATCCGTCGCGCTCGTGTCGGACGCAGGTACTCCGCTCATCTCCGACCCGGGCTACAAGCTTGTCGTGGCCGCGCGCGAAACGGGCCATGCGGTGATCGCCGTTCCCGGACCTTCCGCGCTCCTTGCCGCGCTCACGAGCGCGGGCCTGCCGACCGACCGATTTTTCTTTGAAGGCTTTCTTCCGGCGAAAGCGGCGCAGCGGCGCACGCGCATCGCCGAGCTTGCCGGGGTGGCGGCGACGATCGTGCTCTACGAGAGCGGTCCGAGGCTCGAGGACACGCTCGCCGATCTCGCCGCACAGCTTGGCGACCGCGAGGCGGCGATCTGCCGCGAATTGACCAAGCTGCATGAGGAAATCCGCAAGGATACCCTGCCCTCGCTCGCGCGGCATTACGCATCGGCCGGCGCCGAGCGTCGCGGCGAATTCGTGATCGTGATCGCGCCGCCGACGGCGAATGTGAGCAGATTGAGCGAGGAGGAAACCGACGATCTCATTCGCGCGGCGCTGGCGCGCGGATCGGTCAAGGATGCCGCGGCCGAGGTAGCCGCCGCCACCGGCCTGCCGAAACGCGGCATCTATCAGCGCGCGCTGATCCTCGCCAGGGAGCAGGACGATGGCGGCCGGCGATAGATCCGATCCCGCGCGACAGGCGGCGTTCCGGCTCGGCCTTTCGGCGGAGGCGCGCGCCGCCGCCTATCTGGTGGCGAAAGGATTCAGGATCGTCGCGAAGCGGTGGCGCAGTCCGGTCGGCGAGGTCGATATCGTCGCGCGGCGTGGCTCGCTGCTCATCTTTGTCGAAGTGAAGGCGCGCGAACGGATCGACGACGCGGCCTATTCGGTCAGCGAACGGCAGAAACGCCGCATCGCCGGCGCTGCCGCGGCCTGGCTCGCCGCGCATCCGGACGATGCCAATCGCGATATCCGTTTTGACGTGCTATTGATCGCGCCGCGCCGCTGGCCGCAGCATATCGCCGCGGCATTCGAGGAGCCGCCGCTCTAGCCCGACGCCACGCGCAGGTGCCGAAAGAATTCCTCGACCTGCGTGCGCACCGTTTGCGCCACCCCGCCAAGCTCGTCGGAAATGGCCTTGACGGCGCTCGCATTGGCGCGCGTGTCGAGCGCCGCGGCGCCGAGCCGACTGACTTCCTCGGCCGTCTCCGTCGTCCGGCTTGCCGCCGTTTCGGCGCTGCGCGCGATTTCCTGCGTCGCCGCGCCCTGCTCGGTCACTGCCGCCGCGATCGCCCCCGATACGTCGCCGATTTCGCGGATAGTACGCTCGATCCCCCGAATCGCCTCGATCGAACGGCCGGTCGCCTGCTGCATGCCCGCGATCTGCGCGGCGATATCCTCGGTGGCGCGCGCGGTTTGGCCGGCAAGCGCCTTCACCTCGCCCGCCACCACCGCGAAGCCGCGCCCGGCCTCGCCTGCGCGCGCAGCCTCGATCGTGGCGTTAAGCGCGAGAAGATTGGTCTGTTCGGCGATGTCGGTGATCAGACCGACGACATCACCGATCCGTCGCGCCGCCTCGTCGAGCTCTTTCACCGCGAGCGCCGTCCGCTCCGCGTCGGAAACCGCCTTGGCGGCGATCGCGCTCGATTGCGTGACCTGCCGCTCGATCTCCATAACCGAGGCGCTCAGTTCGTCGGCCGCGGCCGCTATGTCGCGCACATTGGCGGATGCATCGCGCGAGGCGGCATCGGCGCTTGCGCTTTTCGATGCCGCCTGGTCGGCCGCGCCGGACAATTCGGCGGATGACATCAGCATCTTGTCGGAAAGCCCGCCGAGATGGGCGAGCGTCGATTCGATCGCTGCGGAGAATCGCGCGATTTCCGAGGACACCTTTTCCTCGCGGCGGGCACGCGCTTCCGCCTCCTGCCCAATCGCCTTGTTCAGTTCGCCATTGTGACGCATGGCGGCCTGGAATACGGCAATCGAACGAGCGAGCGCGCCGATCTCGTCGCGGCGCAGCCGGTGCGGAACCTCGATCTCGAATCGTCCGTCGGCGACCGCTTCGGTGACCTTGGTGATCGCCTCCAGCGGGCGAGCGATCGCGCGCCAGATGATCACCATCCCGAGCGCGGCAAGCGCCACCGCGACCACCGCGAGAATGCTTGCCCAGACCGCCGTCGCATCGATGTCATGATGAATCTGCGCGAAGACATGTCCGGCCTTGCGGCGGTAGAATTCTCCGAGATTTTCTAGGTCCTGGTTGAGCTGAAACTGGATCGAACGGTTGAGATCATTCTCGCCCCATTGATAGGCGGATTTGGGCCCGTCATAGGAGGTACGCCGCACAAGCTCTTCGGCGATATTCTGGAAGCGGCCGATTCGCACCGCGAACTCGTTGAATTGTTCGGCCTCGTCGCCGCGGACGTTTTGTTGCCATTCCGACAGAACCGTGCCGATGCGGTCGACATAGGTCAAAAGCTTCTCGGTATGGGGCTTGGCCGCTTCTTTGTCCTCTGCAAGGCCGATACCGCGCCATTCCATGTTGACGGCGTAAATGAGGGCATTGGCCCGTTCCACATTCTGGGCGCCGGAAAAGGACGTCTCGAACTCGTCGGCGAGGCCGGCGTGGCGCCTGGCATTGACGGCCGACACGGCGGCGAGCAAGACGACGGTCATCGCAAGCAGGGCAAAAATTGAATAGAGCTTGCCCGCTATGGAAAGGTTCGGAAATCGCACTGCCAATCTCCCGCCCGGCGCGGCGCGCTAAAGTGGGAGATTGCGGGTAATATGTTAACCACACGTTGCGCCGGGCCGCCCGGCGCAAAACCTTCGGACTCACGCCCGCCTTCTTGCCGAGATCGCCATGCCCCTGAATATCGCCGTGCAGATGGACCCGATCGAGCGGATCAATATCCGCGGCGATTCGACCTTCGCTCTCCTCCTGGAAGCACAGCGGCGCGGGCACGCCGTGTCCTATTACACCCCCGACCGGCTCGCGCAGCGCGGCAAGCAGGTTTTCGCATCGGTGCAGCCGCTGACGGTGCGCGACGTGTCCGGCGACCATTATCGGCTCGGCGATAGCCGCCGCGTCGAGCTGACCTCGTTCGACGTGATCCTGCTGCGGCAGGACCCGCCATTCGACCTCGCCTACATCACGACGACGCATCTGCTCGAACGCGTCCAGCACAAGACGCTCGTGGTCAATGACCCGGCGCATGTGCGTAACGCGCCGGAGAAGATTTTCGTGATGGAATTTCCCGAGTTGATGCCGCCGACGCTGATCACGCGCGATCTCAGCGAGATCAAGGCGTTCCGTGCCGAATATGGCGACATCGTCATGAAGCCGCTTTACGGCCACGGCGGCGGCGCGGTGTTCCGCCTGACCCGCGACGACCTCAATTTCGGATCGCTGTACGACCTTTTCGCCGCGAGCCTGCGCGAGCAATGGATGGTCCAGACATTCCTGCCGGCGGTGAAGGACGGCGACAAGCGCATCATCCTGGTGGATGGCGAATTCGCCGGCGCGGTCAATCGTGTGCCCGCGCCGGACGATCTTCGCTCCAACATGGTGCGCGGCGGCGCCGCCCAGGCGACGGAATTGACTGCGCGCGAGCGCGAAATCTGCGCAAGGATCGGACCCGCCTTGCGCGAACGCGGGCTTCTGTTCGTCGGCATCGACGTGATCGGCGGCTATCTCACCGAAATCAACGTTACCTCGCCGACCGGAATCCGCGCGGTGAAGAATCTTGGCGGCCCGGATATCGCGGCGATAATCTGGGACAGAATCGAGGCGAAAAGAAAATAGTACCCTGCAAGGACCATATTGAGGGCAACAATTTCCGAACAAGAACGGGAAACAATCGATCCTCCGACTCGGCTCGCGATCAAGCACGGAACAGACGCCGTGGATAACATGTCGTACCTGCGAAGCCGCGCGCACGCGGTTTCCGTCGCCCTTTTTTTCCTGTTTTTGCCCGCCGCGGCGCGCACAACTCTTGCCGCCGGCGATTGCCGTTTCCCGCCGTCCCCGCCGGTCGTGCTGAAGGACATGGGGCCATGCCGATTCGATCGGGGGACCATGACGTTCGAAGGCGATGCGACACAGCAGGCGCGGTGCCTGCTATCGCCGATCATGACCTTCGGCAAGATCGAAGCGCCGCTCGCGACTCTTCCGTCGGCGCTCGCCGACTATGTCGGCAAGGCGCGCGACCTTCCCGCGCCGACGTCCCTCCTTTCCCTCATGCGTGAGCGCGGCATCAATCAGAATTTCTCACTCGATCAGCCGGTCGCCCATGCGCACGACAACGATCCGCTGTCGCGTTCGGCGACCTATTTCGTGATTCACGATACTTCGAGCCCGAATTACAAGGGACGCGCCTGGCCCCCCAACATCGACAGCGACAAGTCAATCAACAACCTCGGCCGATATGCCTGCGCCAACAAGATCGAGCGCGCACATGTCTTCATCAATCGGCCGGGCGACATCATGCTCGCACACGATTTCAGGGTGCCCTGGCGCGCCACGAAATTCGAGATGGCGCAGGATTTCGGCGGGGCGCTGAAGGGTCTGTTCCTGCATGTCGAGCTGGTGCAGCCGCGCCGCAGATTTCCTGGCCGCGGCCGTGCCAACGATTTTCTCGCGCCGGCGCCGGGATTTACCGCCGCGCAATACGACTCGCTCGCGCTCGTCTATGCGATCGCAAGCCGCCGCGCAGGCTTCTGGCTCATTCCCGCCTTCCACGCGGTGATCGACGACGGCATCCGCGACAAGCACGACGATCCGCAGAATTTCGATCTCGCCGCCTTCGCCGACAGCGTCGAGGCGCTGCGCCGAAGCGCGCGCCGTTTCGCGGCCGAGGACGCCGGCCAGATTCGCTAGGGCGCCGGCAAGGCGGGATCGGCGCAGGCCAGGACCTGCCAGGGGCGGCGGGTGCGATTCATGTGCCGCACCAGCGCCTCCAGATAGCGCCCCGCGGCCTGGGCGCGCAGCCTGATCTTGCGGGCTTCGTACAATTCGCGGCGAAAGGTCTGAACGTCGATCATGGGACGGGCTCCGGAATCGAATCAGGCTCGTACGGTAGCCGACATATTCTGTTCTGCAAATGTTCTTGCCGAGCTCTCTGCATTGGGCTAGTCTTCCCGCCAAGGTTGCGGGGCGGACATGGTCCAGCGTGTGACGACGGTAGCTTTCGAAGGCATCGAGGCGCGTGCTGTCGATGTGCAGGTTCAGGTCGCGCCCGGCCTGCCCGCCTTCAATGTCGTGGGGCTCGCCGACAAGGCGGTTTCGGAGGCGCGCGAGCGCGTGCGCTCGGCGCTGATCGCCTCGGGGCTCGCGCTGCCGGCGCGCAGGATCACCGTCAATCTGGCGCCCGCCGATCTGCCGAAGGAGGGCAGCCATTACGATTTGCCGATCGCGCTGGGCCTGATGGCCGCGATCGGGGCCATTCCGCACGATGCGCTCGCCGGCTTCACCGTGCTCGGCGAACTCGGCCTGGATGGGTCGATCGCGCCGGTCGCAGGCGTGCTGCCGGCGGCGATCGGAGCCAACGCGCGCGGCGAAGGGCTGATCTGCCCGGCGCGCTGCGGCCCGGAAGCCGCGTGGGCCTCGCCCGACATGGAAATCGTCGCCGCCTCCTCGCTGATCCAGCTCGCCAATCATTTCCGGGGCACGCAAGTACTCGCGCGCCCGCAGCCGAAGATGCAGGAATGCACCGGCGCGGCGCTCGATCTCGCCGACATCAAGGGGCAGGAAAGCGCCAAACGCGCGCTCGAAATTGCCGCCGCCGGCGGACACAATCTGCTGATGTGCGGACCTCCGGGCGCCGGCAAGTCGATGCTGGCGGCGCGCCTGCCCTCGATCCTGCCGCCGCTGACGCCAGCGGAATTGCTGGAAGTGTCCATGATCGCCTCGGTCGCGGGACAGATCGCGGAAGGCGCGCTCACCAACCGGCGGCCGTTCCGCAGCCCGCATCATTCCGCCAGCATGCCGGCTCTGGTCGGTGGTGGATTGCGCGCCAGGCCCGGCGAAATCTCGCTCGCCCATCACGGCGTTCTCTTTCTCGACGAGCTTCCCGAATTCCAGCCGCAGGTGCTGGACTCCCTGCGCCAACCGCTTGAAACCGGCGAGGTCGCAATCGCGCGGGCTAACCATCGCGTCACCTATCCGGCGCGCTTCATGCTGGTGGCGGCGATGAATCCCTGCCGCTGCGGACACGCGAGCGATCCGGGCTATGTCTGCAAGCGCGGCCCCAGCCAACGTTGTGCCGCCGATTATCAGGGCAGGCTTTCCGGTCCCCTGCTCGACCGCATCGACCTGCATATCGACGTACCGGCGGTGACCGCGGCCGATCTCATCCTGCCGGCTCCTTCGGAAGGAAGTCGCGAGGTGGCAGCCCGCGTCGCCGCGGCGCGCGCGGTGCAGGCGGAGCGTTACGCCGCGCTCGATCTCGCGAATGTCCGCACCAACGCGCAGGCCTCCGGTGCCCTGCTCGAGGAAATCGCAAGGCCCGACAAGACCGGGCTCGCGCTGCTGCGCGATGCGGCCGATGCGATGCGCCTGTCCGCGCGCGGATATCACCGCGTGTTGCGCGTGGCGCGCACGCTCGCCGACCTCGACGGCGAGGAAAATGTCGGCCGCGCGCACCTCGCCGAGGCGCTTTCCTATCGCGCCGCCGCCGACGAAATCCGCCGCGCAGCCTGAAAACCTGCTCCGCCGTTAGCCCTTCGTTAACCCTGACCGACGCCGGACGCGCGGCCAAGCGGCCAATGAAGTGGAATGGCAAGGTCCTCCCCGCATAGTCGCGCCGAGATCGGCCGGCAGACCGCGGCAAGCGGCCCGCACCGGCGACGATACGGGCGTCGAACATGGCATTTCGCGACATCCTTTTGCCTGTGGCGATCGGGCTTTCCCTTCTGCTCGCCGCCGCCGGCGCAGCGCTCGCGAGAATGGTGCCCGGCCAGCGCCGCCTGCGCGCGCGCGTGGCGGAGGCGGAGAAGCTCGCGCGCCGCAACGCCGAGCTGACGGAAGCGGCGGAACGGGCGCGCGCGCTCCTCGACGCGCAGGGCGACCTGATCCTGCGGCGCAATGCCAATGGTCTGATCATCTACGCCAACGAGGCCGCCTGCGCCCTCGCCGCGCGGCCGCGCGAGAACATCGTCGGCGCAACCGATGCCTTCACCGTGATCGAGCAGGGCGACACCGCCATTCTCGCCGACGGAACGCGGCTGTACGATCAGAAGATCGCAACCGCGAACGGAGCGCGCTGGATTGCCTGGCGCGAAGTGCCCCTGCGCGGACCGGATGGAAGCTTGCAAACGCAGAGCGCGGGCCGCGACGTGACCGATCGCGTCGAGACCGAGCGCGCGCTGGCCAGAGCGCGCGACCAGGCCGAGGACGCGAGCCGCGCCAAGTCGCGCTTTCTCGCGATGGTGAGCCATGAAATCCGCACGCCGCTCAACGGCATCCTCGGCATGTCCGACCTTCTGCTCGATACCGCGCTGACGCCCGAACAGCTCACCTATGTCAAGGCGGTGCGCGCCTCCGGCGACACGCTGTTGTCGCTGATCGAGGAAATCCTCGACTTCTCCAAGGTCGAAGCAGGCCGCATCGATCTCGAAGCGCGGCCGTTGTCGCTGACCGCACTGGTCGAGGACGTCGCCGAGTTGCTCGCGCCGCGCGCCCAGACGAAGGGGCTGGAGATCGCCTGTTATGCCGATGACGCCCTGCCTGCGCGCGTCATCGGCGACGTGGCGCGACTGCGTCAGGTGCTGCTCAATCTCGCCGGCAACGCCATCAAGTTCACCGAGAAGGGCGGCGTCGCCATCGTCGCCGAACCCGGCATCTGGCCCGGCGAGGTTACGTTCAAGGTGCGCGACACCGGCATCGGCATCGCGCCGTGCGACCACGAGCGCATTTTCGGCGAATTCGAGCAAGCCGACGGCGCGCAAAGCGGCACCGGCCTCGGGCTCGCCATTTCCCGGCGGATCGTCGAACACATGGGCGGCCGGCTGACGGTCGAAAGCGCTCCCGGCGCCGGCGCGTTGTTTGAGTTCACCGTGACCTTGCCGCCCGCCGACCCCGCACCTGAGCTCGACGAGCTGCCGGATTTCTCCGGCACGGCGGTGATGATCGTCGCCGAAGCGGCGATCGAGGCGACGCTGGTCGCGCGCAGACTCGCGCGCTGGGGCGCGAAGGCGGTAGTTGCGCAAAGCGCCGAGATCGCCGCCGCCTTGCTGCCGGAACGGAAATGGGACGCGATCCTTGTCGATCACGCACTCGGCCCGGAGGCGCATGCATTTGTCATGACACAGGGGGCGCGCGCCATCGCGCGCCGGATCATCCTGACGACGCCATCGGCGCGGCACGAATTGCCGGCGTTGCGCCAGGCCGGCTTCAACGCCTATCTGATCAAGCCGATCCGCGCGACCTCGCTCGCGCTCCGACTACGCGCGCATGACAGCGGCTTCGACGCCGCCGATCCGCATAGCGACGCGCGCAGCGCGCAGGCGAGCGCGCCCGAGGGCTTGTCCGTGCTGGTCGCCGAGGATAACGAAATCAATGCGCTATTGGCGCGCGCGCTGCTGACCAAGCTCGGGCATCGCCCTGTTCTGACAACCGACGGACAGGCCGCGGTCGATACCTTCATCGCTGCGCAGACCTCAGGCACGCCATTCGACCTCGTCCTCATGGATGTGCGTATGCCGGGCATCGACGGGCTGGAGGCGGCGCGCCGCATGCGCGCGGCCGAAACCGGCCCGCGTGCGACCATCGTCGCGCTCACCGCCAATGCCTTGCCGGACCATCGCGAGCAATGCCTCGCCGCCGGCATGGATAAGTTCCTGGTCAAGCCGCTCGATCGCGAAAAGCTTTTCGCCGTGCTGGAGACGATCGCGGCGAAGAAGATCGCCGCCTGATCCGCTCCCTCGTGCCCGCACCGTAGCCGCCGCCACGCGTCACAGCCGCCTCAGCGCCACCTCGTCCACGAGGTGCGACTCCGCCTTTTTCAAAATGAGATCGGCGCGCGGCCGTGTCGGCAGGATATTCTCGCGCAGATTGACGAGATTGATCCTCTCCCAGATGCCGGTCGCCGTCTCCACCGCCTCGGCGTCGGACAGACGTGAATAGCGATGGAAATAGGAGAGCGGATCGCGGAAGGCCGTGAGCCTCAGCGCCAAAAACCGCTCGACATACCATTGTCGCAGGATTTCCTCGTCGGCATCGAGATAAACGGAAAAATCGAAAAAATCGGACACGAACGGAATCGCCTTGCCGTCTTTCGGCATCCGTCCGGTCTGCAGCACGTTGAGACCTTCGACGATCAGGATGTCTGGTCGATCGATCTCCACATATTCGTTCGGCATCACGTCATAGACGATGTGCGAATAAACCGGCGCACGCATCGGCCGCAAGCCGGCCTTGATGCCGGAAAGAAATTGCAGCAGCTCGGAGAGATTGTAGCTTTCCGGAAAGCCCTTTTTTTCCATCAGCCCTTCGCGCTGCAGTACCGCGTTCGGATAGAGAAATCCGTCGGTGGTCACGAGATCGACCTTGGGTGTATTCGGCCAGCGCGCGAGCAGGGCCTGCAGCACACGCGCGGTGGTCGATTTGCCGACCGCGACCGAACCGGCAATGCCGATGATGTAGGGCACTTTCGAATCCTCGGTGCCGAGAAAGCTTTTCTGTGCCCGGAACAGCCGCTGCGTGGCGCCGACGTAAAGCGACAGCAGCCGCGACAGCGGCAGATAGATGTCTTCCACTTCCTTCAGATCGAGTCGGTCGTGCAGCGAACGCAGCGCCGCCACCTCGCCGGAGGTGAGCGTCATCGGCGTATCGTTGCGCAGCGCGGCCCATTGCGCGCGCGTGAAGATGCGATAGGGTGATACCTCGGCGGGAACGCGCTCGTCCATCACGTCACCTTGGCCGCGAGGCCTTTTCCGAAAGGCCGGATTGGGCGGTGCGCTCGCGCAGCGCCTGCTCGACGTCGGCGAGATCGACGTCACGCGCTTCCAGCAGCACGATAAGATGATAGAGAAGGTCGGCGGTTTCAGAGACCACGCGCTTTTTGTCCTCGCTGACGGCGGCGATCACCGTCTCGGCCGCCTCCTCGCCGAATTTCTTGGCGATGTGGGCGACGCCCTTGTCGAGCAGCTTGCGCGTGTAGGACTCCGCCGCGCTCGCCTTGGCGCGCTCTTTCACGCGAGCGGCGAGGTCGTGAAGGGTGAAGGTTCTGTTGTCGGCCAATGGCGCGCTCCTTTGCTGCGCTTCTAGCACACGCGCGTGAATGAAAAAGCCAACGCTCCGCCGCCCGTATTCTTTGAAAGGCGCCGGGCCGCCCTGTGGACCTGGCTCCCCGGTGGGGGAGCGGAGCGCCGGATGGCGCAAATCCTGGATCCCGCCTTGCGGCGGGCGCGCCCCGGCGAGGGCGCACGCCTTCCGGCGCTCCACTTGCGGCGATTTCTGTCCGCGGGGCCGTTCTTCCGGCGCCGGACAGCGGAGCAGCGGCCCCGCCCGATCCCGCAGGCTTTCGCCCGCGTTCATCCGGCCCCGTCCAGCCCATTGAAGGGCGGCCCCTCATAGTAGGGGCGGACGGCTGCCCGCGGCCTCCCGGAGACATGCTTGCGAGGCACGTCCGCAGGCGCCGCCCCTGTCCCACCCCAGCGACGCCTCGCGAGAGCACCCCCGGCGGACAGGTCATAGGAATATATTCTTGCCCGCTTCAAATGTCAAGCCGCCGCAACCCAAAATCCGGGTTGCGTCCGCCGGCGACAATTCCGTAAACGCTCGCGCCATGACCTTTCTGCCCTCCCCCGAGGCGCTCGCCGCCTTCACCGTCGCCTCGCTGATCCTCGCGCTGACGCCGGGGCCGGACATGACGCTGTTTCTCGGCCAGACGCTGACCGCCGGACGCGCGCGCGGGATCGCGGCGATGCTCGGCGCCTGCACCGGCCTGCTCGTGCATTCGATGCTGGTGGCGTTCGGATTGTCGGCGCTGCTCGTCGCCTCGGCCACAGCCTTCACCGCGATCAAGATCGTCGGCGCGATCTATCTCGTCTGGCTCGGCTACCAGGCGGTGCGGCACGGCTCGGCCCTGACCCTGCAACGCAGCCGGTCGAAACCGCGCCCGCTGCTGCAGGTTTATCTGATGGGACTGGGCGTGAACCTGCTCAATCCGAAGATCGTGATGTTCTTCCTCACCTTCCTGCCGCAATTCGTCTCGGCGCACGATCCGCAGGCGCCGGCGAAGCTTCTCTTTCTCGGTCTCTATTTCATCGCGCTCGGCATCCCGACCTGCGCGCTTCTGATCGTCATGGCCGAGCAATTCACCGGCGCGCTGCGCCGCTCTCCGCTCGCGATGCGGATCGTGGACTGGTCGTTCGCCGGAATCATGGGCGCGTTCGCGGTCAGGCTTCTACTGGCGCGAAGCAACTAATCAGCCGCGGGCGCGGGGCTTCTACGCGGCCGGCGAGGAAAAGGTTTCCCGCCACCGCCCCGCGCTGCGTCCGGCAATCAGCCAATAGACGAGCCCGCCGATGATGCCCGCCGCGGCGGCAAGCTGCAGCGGGAAACGGACCGGGGTGATGTCGGTCGTATTTTCAAGCTCGACGCCGATATTGGAGCCGAAATAGGCCACGAGCCCGACCGCCGCGCCGGCGAAGCCGTAATACAGAAACGAGCGAAACTTCGCCGCTTCGGAAAGAACAATCAGCAGCAGCGCGGGCACGAAGGAATAGGCTCCGACGAAGCTCGTCGTGAAGAAAGTAATCACGAAAAACTGGAAACGCTCCACCGGGTCCGATTCGCCACCGCCGGTGAACCAGTCCGGCCCGATGATGCCGACGGACAGCGCAAATCCCGCCGCCACGATCGCAAGGATCAGCGCGAAAAAGACCATGAATATGCGTCCGACGAGGGACATTCAAATCTCCATCAATCCGTCATCGCCATCGCACGCAGCGTCATGCGTTCGCGCGCGGACAGTTTTTCCGTCGCGCTCTTGAGCTGGCCGCAGGCGGCGAGAATATCGCGGCCGCGCGGCGTGCGAACCGGCGAGGCATAGCCAGCGTTAAACACGACTTCCGAAAACTTCTCGATCTGCTCCCAGTCGGAGCACTCGTATTTCGTGCCCGGCCACGGATTGAACGGGATCAGATTGATCTTGGCGGGGATACCCTTGAGCAAGCGCACCAGCTCTCTCGCGTCGGCCAGCGAATCGTTGACGCCCTTCAGCATGACATATTCGAAAGTGATGCGCTTGGCGTTGGAGACGCCGGGATAGTTGCGGCAGGCCTCGAGCAGGTCGCGGATCGGATATTTGCGATTCAGCGGCACGAGCACGTCGCGCAGGTCGTCGCGCACGGCATGCAGCGAGATGGCGAGCATCGAGCCGATCTCGGCGCCGGCGCGCGGGATGTTGGGCACGACGCCGGAGGTGGACAGCGTGATCCGGCGCTTGGACAGCGACAACCCCTCGCCGTCCTGCACTGTGAGCAGCGCGTCGCGCACCGCCTCGAAATTGTAGAGCGGCTCGCCCATTCCCATCATTACGATGTTGGAGACGAAACGCTCGCCCTCGGTCGGAAGGCCGGGGCCCTGCGCGCGCGTCATGCCCGGATAGTCGCCGAGGCGGTCGCGCGCAATCATCACCTGGCCGACGATCTCCGCCGCGGTGAGGTTGCGCACCAGCCGCTGCGTACCGGTATGGCAGAAGGCGCAAGTGAGCGTGCAGCCGACCTGGCTCGACACGCACAGCGTGCCGCGGTCGGTCTCCGGGATATAGACGGTCTCGACAAGATGCGGCCGCTCGCCAGGATGCTCTCCGGGCAGCTCGATCAGCCATTTGCGCGTGCCATCGACCGACACCTGCTCGGCGACGACCTTCGGGCGTTCGAGCGTGTAGCGCTCGGCGAGCCGCGCGCGCAGCTCCCTGGAGATGCTGGTCATCGCCTCGAACTCGGTGACGCCGCGCAGATAGAGCCAATGCCAGAGCTGCTGCACGCGCATCCTGCGCTCGCGCTCGGGCACGCCGATCGCGGCCAGCATCGCCGCAAGCTCGGCCCGCGTCGCACCGGCGAGCGAGGGCTTGGCCGGGGCGACGTATCGCTCGAGCGGCGTTTTTTCGAGGGTTTCGGCGAGGGCCGTAGTCATTGCGTGTTCCGTCGTCGCCGGATTCCGCGCGGGCGGCCCGACGATCCCATCATATAGGCAGATTGCCCAACCTTATCGAGCTTGCCCGGTCAAGCCCGACCCGGGCGAATCGGGAGAAACGCGCCCGTCGGCGCCTTCCTTTCGGCGCGCCAGCGAAGCGGCGCGGCCCGCATCTACCTGCATTCCTGGGCGACGCGGTTGAGCGCCTGGTCGAGCCCCTTAAGCGAGAAACGGTCGATGGTCTCGGTGCCCTTGTCGGTGACCGCCTTCACGGTCATTTCGGCGGCCTTGCGCATCGCCTCGACCATGCGGACTTCCTCGGCGGCATTCTTGATCCAGGCGCCGTCCTTCTGCGTGTACATCGGGAAGGAGGCTTGGCCGATCTGGGCGGTGGCGTCGCTCGCCGCCTTGAAGACGTAGCCGCCGATCAACAGCGACACCTCGTCCTTGACTTTTTCGGCCGGACGCGACGACACGAACATGTAGGTGGTCATGTTCTCGCTGCGCCGGTTGGCCGGATTGGTGGTGGAGGAGACCGGCCGGGCGATGGCGAAGCAGATCTTCTTGCCGCCGGGCGAGGCGGTATAGGCGTCCCAGTCGCCGAATTGGCCGAGCAGCGTCGGCTGCGCGCCGGCGGGCTGGGCCGCGGGCTTGGCGGCCGCGGCAGGCTTGGCGGGAGGCTTCGCCGCCGGCTTATGCGCGGCCGGCTTGTTGGCCGAGGCGGGCTTTGCGGGGGTCTGCGCCTGCGCGGACACGGCCCATGAAAGGAGCAACGCCGCGGCCAGGGCCGCACTCCGCCGCGACGAAGGAATCATTTAGGCCTCACCACGCGTTCAATCACCGCCGGACTACCAAACAAAACGACGATACCGCAATAATGGGCCAAAGTCGGCACTAACAAGGCACCGCCGGCGCAATCGCCTGTGGGGAGTGTGAATGAAAGCTGTTCTGTGTACCCGGCTGGGCACGCCCGAAGACCTGGAAATCCGCGACATTCCCGAGCCCGTGGCCGGACCGGGCGAGGCGGTGGTGAAAGTTGTCGCAGCGGCGCTGAACTTCTTCGACACGCTGATCATCGCCGGCAAATACCAGACGAGGCCCGATCTGCCGTTCTCGCCGGCGGCCGAATTCGCCGGAACGGTCGAGCAGCTCGGGGAGGGCGTGACCGGGCTGGCCGAAGGCGACCGGGTCATGGGCTACCTCGCCTACGGGGCTGCGCGCGAGAAGGTCGCCGTCGCCGCCCAGCGCCTGGTGAAGATTCCCGCGAGTCTCGATTTCGACCGCGCCGCCGGACTGTCGGTCACCTATGGCACGACCTATTACGCGCTGAAGGACCGAGGACGTTTGCAGGCGGGGGAAACGCTCGCCGTGCTCGGCGCCGCCGGCGGCACCGGCCTCGCCGCGGTGGAGATCGGCAAGCTGATGGGTGCGCGCGTAATCGCCTGCGCTTCCTCCGACGACAAGCTCGATTTCGCCAGGAGGCACGGCGCCGATGCGGGAGTGAATTATGCGCGCGAGAACTTGCGCGAGGCGCTGCGGCGCGAGGCACCGGACGGCATCGACGTCATCTACGATCCGGTCGGCGGGGCGCTCGCCGAGCCGGCGCTGCGCAGCATGGGCTGGCAAGGCCGCTATCTCGTGATCGGGTTCGCAGCCGGGGAAATTCCGCGGATGCCGCTTAACCTGCTGCTGCTGAAGAACTGTTCGGCGGTCGGCGTCTATTGGGGCGCCTTCACCGCGCGCGAACCGGCCGCGCAGGCCGCCAACATGGCGCAGATCGTGAACTGGTGCGTGCAGGGAAGCCTATCCGCGCATGTGCACGCCGCCTATCCGCTCGATCATACCGCGCAGGCGCTGAAGGACATCGCCGCGCGCCGGGTGATGGGCAAGGCCATCCTGCATCCCTAAGCCGGCCGGGTTGGCCGATCCGGCGCGGCAGGCGCGCCCGCCTCACACGCGCTCGAGCGCGCGCCTCGCCGCCTCGCGATGCTCGGGCCGGATATTGTCCACGACCGTCTTGATCGCCGTGGCGAGCACCGCTGCGTCGTCGGTGAAGCCGAGCATCGGCAGGACGTCGGGCACAGCATCGAACGGCAGGATGAAATAGGCGAGCGCGCCGAGCAGCACGGTGCGCACCTGTACCGGCGTATCGCGATCGAAGGCGCAATAATAGGCCGCGAGCAAATCCTCGGCGAAGGGGATCTGGGCGGCGACGCGCCCGAGCTTGCGCCAGAAGCCACGCTGGACGGTATGGCGCGCTTCCTCCGCGTCCATCCGCGCGCCGCCGAATTCCGCCTGCCCGAACCTCATGGTCCTCTCCCGGTTTCTCTCCCGGCCTGGTGAAAAGATGGGGAATGCCGGACGGGCGGCAAGGGCCCGCCGGAGCGGTCGCGGTTCCCGGCTATCGCGCCGGGGCGAATTCATCCCTATCTTTGGTTCCAGCATCGGGAGAATTCCATGTCCTGGTCCCTGAATATCGGATCGATCGCCGGCACGGTCGTACGTATCCACGTCACCTTTATTATTTTTCTCGGCTGGATTTTCCTTTCCAGCTATGCCAGCGGCGGCTCGAGCGCGGCCTGGAGCGGCCTTGTTTTCATGCTCGCGCTGTTCGGCTGCGTGCTGCTGCATGAATTCGGCCACATCTTCGTGGCGCGCGCCTTCGGCGTGACGACGCCCTACGTGACGCTCCTGCCGATTGGCGGCGTCGCCCAGCTCGAACGGATCCCGGAAAAGCCCGGCGAGGAATTCCTGGTCGCGATCGCCGGGCCGCTGGTGAACGTCGCCATCGCGCTCGTGCTCGTGCTGTTCGGCGCCAATCTCTCGACCGGCGCCGCGGCGAGCATCGACAACGCGCAGATTTCCCAGCTCGACCGGCTGGCGGCGGTCAACATCTTCCTTGCTGTGTTCAACATGATCCCGGCCTTTCCGATGGACGGCGGGCGCGTGCTGCGCGCCGCGCTCGCGGCGAGGATCGGCTATGTGCGCGCCACCGAGATGGCCGCGACGATCGGCCAATGGGTGGCGTTCGCGCTTGGCTTCATCGGGCTGCTGTTCAACCCGATCCTGATCTTCATCGCTATCTTCGTGTATCTCGCCGCCGCCTCGGAAGCGCACATGGTCTCGCTGCGCGCCGTATCCCGCGGCATGCCCTCGGACGCGGCGGCGATGACGCGGATCGCGACGCTTGCGCCCGACAGCCATATCGACCAGGCCGTGCAGACCCTGCTCGACACGAGCCAGAGCGAATTTCCGGTGCTCGATCCGCTGCGCCGTCCGATCGGGCTGCTCGATCGCGCCGGCATCATCCGCGCGCTGAAGGAAAAGGGACCGGATGCGCGCGTGCAGGACGCCATGAGCGGAGAGCTCGCCACCGTCGGCGCCAATCGCTGCCTCGACGACGCGGTGAAGCTTCTGCAGGAAAAGAATGCCGCCGCCGTCGCGGTGGTCGATCGCGAGGGACGCTTCGTCGGCCTGATTACCTCCGAGACGCTCGGTGAATTGCTGATGGTGCGCGAGGCCTTTCCGCAGGGGATCGGCATCGGGCCCTGGGGTCGGCGCAGCGGCCCGGCGGCGCCCGTGGCGGGCTGATTCGCCCGCGTCCGCCGCGCTTGGCGCCCCTCACGCCTCCGCGAGCCGGTCGATCGCCTCGGCAAGCGCGATGTCGCGCTCGGTGAGCCCGCCGGCATCGTGGGTGGAGAGCGTCACGTCAACGGTGCGGTAGACGTTGAACCATTCCGGATGGTGGCCAAGCTTTTCCGCCACCAGCGCCACGCGCGTCATGAAGCCGAAGGCGGCGCTGAAATCCTCGAATTCGAAGGTCTTTGAGATCGCGTCGCGGCCCGGACTTTGCGACCATCCTCGGATCCGCGCCAGCGCGGCCTTGCGCGCCTCTCCGCTCAATTTCTGCATCGGCTTCTGCATCGGCCGGGTTCCTCTGCTGGCGGCGACGATAGCACAGGACGGTGAACAGCCGGGCTAGGCCACTTCCGCCTCGCGGCGGCGTTCCTCGCGCTTGCGGTCGTTCTCGTCGAGCAGCTTCTTGCGAAGGCGGATCGACTTAGGCGTCACCTCGACAAGCTCATCGTCCTGAATATAGGCAAGCGCCTTTTCCAGCGTCATCCGGATCGGCGGCGTCAACCGCACCGCTTCGTCCTTCGAGGTCGTGCGGATATTGGTGAGCTGCTTGCCCTTGAGGACGTTGACGACGAGATCGTTGTCGCGCGTGTGCTCGCCGACGATCATCCCGGCATAAACTTTCCAGCCCGGCTCGATCATCATCGGGCCGCGATCCTCGAGATTCCACAGCGCATAGGCGACCGCCTCGCCCTTGTCGTTGGAAATCAGCACGCCGTTGCGCCGCCCCTGAATCGCGCCCTTGAAGGGCGCGTAACCGTGGAACAGCCGGTTCATGATCGCGGTGCCGCGCGTGTCGGTGAGCAGCTCGCCCTGATAGCCGATCAAGCCCCGCGTCGGAGCGAGAAACACCATGCGCACGCGACCACCGCCGGACGGCTTCAGCTCGGTCATCTCCGCCTTGCGCTCGGACATCTTTTGCACCACGACGCCGGAATGTTCCTCGTCGACGTCGATCACCACTTCCTCGATCGGCTCCTCGGTCTCGCCCTTGTCGTTCTGGCGCAGCAGCACCTTTGGCCGCGACACCGACAATTCGAAGCCCTCGCGGCGCATCGTCTCGATCAGGATGCCGAGCTGCAATTCGCCGCGGCCGGCCACCTCCATCGCGTCCTTCTCCTCGCTTTCGGTCACGCGCAGGGCGATATTGCCTTCGGCCTCGCGCAGCAGGCGGTCGCGGATCATGCGGCCGGTGACCTTGGTGCCTTCCGTCCCGGCAAGCGGGGAATCGTTGACGCGGAAGGTCATGGCGAGCGTCGGCGGATCGATCGGCTGCGCCGGCAGCGGCGTTTCCACCTCCGGTGCGCAGATCGTGTGCGCGACGGTCGCCTGCGGCAATCCCGCGATCGCGACGATGTCGCCGGCGACCCCTTCCTCGATCGGCACGCGGTCGAGGCCGCGGAAGGCAAGCACCTTGGAGATGCGCCCTTCCTCGATCACCCGCCCCTCGCGGTCGAGCACCTTCGCCATCTGGTTGGGCTTCACCGCACCGGAAGCAATCCGGCCGGTGACGACGCGGCCGAGATAGGGATTGGATTCGAGAATGGTGCCGAGCATCCGGAACGGGCCGTCCTCGATCAAAGGCTCCGGCACATGACGCAGGATGAGGTCGAAGAGCGGCTTCATGCCTTCGTCCTTGGGGCCGTCTTCGCTGGTATTCATCCAGCCTTCCTTGGCCGAACCGTAAAGGATCGGGAAATCGAGCTGCTCGTCGGTGGCGTCGAGCGCGGC
The DNA here is from genome assembly GCA_035548355.1 of Pseudorhodoplanes sp. Taxonomy (GTDB): domain Bacteria; phylum Pseudomonadota; class Alphaproteobacteria; order Rhizobiales; family Xanthobacteraceae; genus Pseudorhodoplanes. Next base: position 181,587 of record DASZTD010000037.1, on the reverse strand, counting down.
GAAAAGATCGAACACCTCGTTGACGACCTCGGTCGGTCGCGCGTCGGGGCGATCCACCTTGTTGATCACGACGATCGGCTTCAGGCCGATGCGCAGCGCCTTGGTGACCACGAATTTCGTCTGCGGCAGCGGCCCCTCGGCGGCGTCCACCAGAACGAGCGCGCCGTCCACCATGCCGAGAATGCGCTCGACCTCGCCGCCGAAATCGGCGTGGCCCGGCGTATCGACGATATTGATGCGGGTATCGCCCCACTGCACTGACGTCGCCTTGGCGAGGATAGTGATCCCGCGCTCGCGCTCGAGATCGTTGGAATCCATCGCCCGCTCGGTGACGCGCTGGTTCTCGCGGTAGATGCCGGACTGCTGCAGCAGCCGGTCCACCAGCGTCGTCTTGCCGTGGTCGACATGCGCGATGATGGCGACGTTGCGAAGCTTCATCTCTCGTCTCTTTCGTGCCCTCCCCCCGTTCGCGGGGAGGATGGAGGGGGCCTTCTGAAACACCCCTCTCGGCGCGCGCTGCGCGCCGTTTCCCCCGCGCGGGCGGAGAAGATGGAACGGTGCGTGAAGTCAAAAAGCTGCGCGGGCCGAAGGCCCGCGACGCATTCGCCGCGGAATATAGCGATGATTTGATCGGTGGCAATCGTGGCCCGCAATTCGGGCAGCGGCGCGGCCGGGACCGGGATATCGTTAAGGGAACATAATCGCGCCATCGCGGTTCCGGACACTGAAGCGGCAACGAGACAGGGAGGGGTCATGCGCAGCCAGGTCGAGGTCCGCCACCGCCGCAACATTCTCTGCGTTTTTCCGGCCTATTCGCCCGCCTTCGGCACCTTCGCCCATGCTTTTCCGCTGCTCTACCGGGTGCGGGCATTCATGCCGCCGCAGGGGCTCCTGATGATTGCTGCCTATCTGCCGGAGAGCTGGCCGGTGCGATTCGTCGATGAAAATATCCGCCGCGCGAGCGACGCCGATTTCGCCTGGGCGGACGTGGTGATGGTGTCGGGCATGCACGTGCAGGCGCCGCAAATCCGCGACATCGCTGCCCGCGCACGCGCCGCCGGCAAGCCGGTCGTGCTCGGCGGACCCTCGGTGTCGGGCGCGCCCGATATGTATCCGGACATGGACTACCTGCATATCGGCGAGGCGGGGGACGCCACCGACATGCTGATCGCCCACCTCGACAAGACCATCGAGCGGCCGGGCGCGCAGATGCGCTTCGTTACCCGCGAGCGCCTGCCCTTGTGCGACTTTCCCGTTCCCGCCTACCGTCTCGTGCCGCTTGGGCAATATCTCATCGGTAGTCTGCAATTTTCCTCCGGCTGTCCGTATCAATGCGAGTTCTGCGACATCCCCGCGCTCTACGGCCGCCAGCCGCGGCTCAAATCGCCGGAGCAGCTCGTTGCCGAACTCGACGCCATGCTCGCTCAGCCGTCGCATCCGCACACGATCTACTTCGTTGACGACAATTTCATCGGCAACAAGAAGGCCGCGCGCGAGATGCTGCCGCATCTCATCGCCTGGCAGAAGCAGCACGGCTATCCTGTGACCTTCGCCTGCGAGGCGACGCTCAATCTCGCCAAGCAGCCGGAAATCCTGCGGCTGATGCGCGAGGCCGCTTTCGTCAACGTGTTCGTCGGCATCGAATCGCCCGATCTCGCCGCCCTCAAGGGCATGCGCAAGGATCAGAACGCGGCGCTGCCGATGATGGAGGCAATCTCGACCTTCAACAGCTACGGCATGGAAATCACGTCGGGCATCATCATCGGTCTCGATACCGATACCGAGCATTCGGCGGACCGGCTGATCGACTTCATCGACCTGTCCGGCATCCCGGTTCTTACCATCAACCTGCTGCAGGCACTGCCGAAAACCCCGCTCTACGAGCGCCTGGCGCGCGAGGGGCGCATCGCCGACGATCCGGCGCTCGAATCGAATGTCCGGTTCGTCCGCCCTTATGACGACGTGCTGGCGGCGTGGAAACGCTGCATCGCGCATGCCTATGCACCGAAAAATCTTTACGCGCGCTTCCGCCACCAATGCGACGTCACCTACGGCAACCGTCTGGCTACGCCTGCGCGCGGCAAGCTGAAATGGCCGGCGATCCGGCAAGGCCTGGTGCTCGCCTGGCGGCTGCTGATGCGGGTCGGAATCAAATCGGACTATCGCCGCGAATTCTGGCGGGCCGTGGGCTATGCCGTCCGGCGCGGGCAGATCGACGCGGCTTTCGGCATGGGCTTCGTTTCCCACCACCTGATCCAGTTCACCCGCGAGGCGCTGCGCGGAGAGCAAAACGCCTCATTCTACTCGATGCGCGAGCGCGTCGAACGCGCGGCGGCGTGAGCCGGCGCAGGCTCATTTCCGCGGTTTCAGAAATTCCTCGACCAGCGGCGCCCACAGATCCATGCCCTGTTCGAACAGGGCATGGCCTTCGTTGCCGAAAGCGGGCAACAGGCGGAAATCGATTCTGCCGCCGGCGTCGCGATAGGCGGCCGTGAGCCGCCGCGCGAGATCGGGACCGATCACGGTGTCGTTGATCGCTACGATCGACAAGACCGGCACACGCGCGGTGGCGCCGAAGCCACGCGCGGCTTCCACCAGCCGCTCGGGCGCACAATTGCTGTTCGGCCGGCCGTTGATGCGCCCGCCGCGGCCGGGCGCGAAAGCGATGATCGCGCTCACCTCGCGCGGGTTGCGGCCGGCGAGCGCCAGCGCGCCGAATCCGCCGGCCGAATGCCCGACCACGACGACGCCGGTCTTCCTCAGGAAAGGCCGCGTGAGGAGAAATCGGATCGCCGCCTCGATGCTGTCGGCGGTGGCAAGCCCGGCCTTGCGGAAATCGGGATTCGCGCAGGGCCCGTTCGATTCCAGGTACGGTCCTCCGGCCCGCCCGTGGCCCGGGCGCAGCGGCAGGGCGACGGCGTAGCCGCGCGCGACAAACCACTGGACCGCGCTGTCATATGACGGCTGGACAAATGCTGCGCGCAGCTCGGCGCTCTCCGCCGATCCGTGATTGATGACGGCGAGCGGAAACGGTCCCGGCCCCTGCGGGCGGACCAGAATCGTCGGCATGGATACCTGCGGTTGCGGCAGGGGGATCGTCAAGGTCAGGCGGAGCGGCTCCCCTGGCTGATTGCCCGAAGGCGCGGGCGCAATCTGTGCCGCCAGCGGCAAGGTCAGCGCTGCCAGAAACAGCGCCGCCAGAGGCGAAACCCGAACCGCCCGCCGCGGCCAGCGGCGCCGAAAGCCGGTTTCGCGTTTTCTGTGCAAGAAATCCACACTTCCACTCGATCGTGAATCGTGGGGCTTGATGGCCGACTCGCCCCTTGCTCATATGCCCGCCATGAGCACGGTCCTCATAGAGATTCGCCGGGCGAAAATCTCCGACGCCGAAGCCGTCGCCGAGACGCACGACGCGGCTTGGCGCGCAGCGTATCAGGGAATCATTCCCGGGACCGAGCTGGAAAAGCTGATCAGCCGCCGCGGACCGGACTGGTGGGATTCGGCGATCCGCAAAGGCAGCCGGATCGCGCTCGTGCAGTTCGGCGACCATGTCGCGGGTTATGCGAATTACGGTCGCAATCGCGCGCGCAGCCTGTTCTATGACGGCGAGATTTATGAAATCTATCTGCGGCCTGAATTCCAGGGGCTGGGGTTCGGCCGCCGCCTCTTTTCCGCCGCGCGGCGCGACCTGATGCAGAGCGGCTTGAAGTCGCTCGTGGTGTGGGCGCTATCCGATAACGAGCCGGCGATCGAATTCTACAAGGCGATGGGCGGGCGGGCGGTCGCGCGCTCCTCCGAGCGTTTCGGCACGCGCGTGCTCGACAAGGTCGCCTACGCCTGGCAGGCGTAGGCGCGCAGCCATCGCCGCGCGAAGGCCGCGGCTTCCGAAACGGCAGCGTTTACTCGCCTGCGGTCGCGGGCCGCCCCACCTCCCCGGTCGAAGCGTTGTCCTCCGACAGGGCGCAGGCGAAGACCAGCATCGCGGCACAAAGCGCCACCGTGATCGCGCGGAATATCATGCCCCTTGGTCGCACCGGGACGGCGCGAGGTTCAGACCGAAGGCTCGGGCAGCCCCTCGATCGCGCAAGCCGCACGCAGCGTATTGAGCATCAGGCATGCGATGGTCATCGGCCCGACGCCGCCCGGCACCGGCGTGATCGCTCCGGCCACCCGCGCCGCTTCGGCAAAGGCCACGTCGCCGACCACTTTGGTCTTGCCACCCTCCGCCGGCACGCGGTTGATGCCGACATCGATCACCGTCGCGCCCGGCTTGATCCAATCGCCGCGCACCATTTCCGGCTTGCCGATCGCGGCGATCAGGATATCGGCGCGGCGGCACAGAGCCGGCAGGTCGCGCGTTCTGGAATGCGTGATCGTGACCGTGGCGTTTTCCGCGAGTAGCAATTGCGCCACCGGCTTGCCGACGATGTTGGAGCGGCCGATCACCACCGCGTCGAGGCCGTCTAGTTTCGCATGCACCCGCTTTGCCAGAATGATACAGGCGAGCGGCGTACAGGGCTTGAGCCCGGGCAGGCCGGTGGCGAGACGGCCCACCGTCATCGGATGAAAACCGTCAACGTCCTTGTCCGGCGAAATCGCCGCGATCACCTTATCGGCGTCGATCTGCGGCGGCAGCGGCAATTGCACCAGGATACCGTGAATCGCCGGATCGTCGTTGAGCCGGTCGACCAGCGCGAGCAGCGTCGCCTCGGTCGCTTCCGCCGGCAGCTTGTGCAGCACCGAATGCATGCCAAGCGCCGCGGTCTTGGCGGTCTTGCTGCGCACGTAGATCTCGCTCGCCGGATTGTCGCCGACAAGCACGACGGCGAGCCCTGGCTCGATGCCCCGCGCGCGCAATTTCTCCGTCTCCGCGGCGATGGCCTGCCCCAGCTCGGCGGCGACAGCCTTTCCGTCGATAATGGTCGCGGTCATCGAATCGTCCCGTGATCAGGCGCTCCTAGCGGGCGCCGGCGATTTTTTCCAGCGCCGCGATCAGCGCGGGCCCGTTACCCTCGATGCGCACGCGCTTGATCCGCGCCGAGGCGCCGGCGACGATGCCGACCCCCCGCGACGGAACGCGCAGCGCCTTGGCGAGGAGGCCCGTCAGCGCAGCATTCGCCTCGCCTTCGCTCGGCGCTGCGCGCACGCGCACTTTCAACACCGTCTGACCGTCGGCGAGCGTCGCGATCCCGTCGATGGCGTCACGTCCGCCCTTCGGCGTCAGCCTGACGGCGACGACGATGCCGGAAGCGTCCGTCTTCCACGGAGCCGGCATCGCGCGGTCACAGAACGATCGCGCGGATGATATTCGGGATGATCACGCTCTGGATGAAGAAGATGATCAGAATCACGATCACCGGCGAAATGTCGATGCCGCCGAGATTGGGAAGGACGTTGCGGATCGGGCGCAGCACCGGCTCGGTGATGCGGTAGAGGAATTCACCGAATGTGCGCACCACCTGATTGTAGGGATTGATGACGTTGAAAGCGACGAGCCAGCTCATCACCGCGGCGGCGATCAGCACCCAGACGTAAAGCGTCAGCAAGTAGGAAATGAATGACAGGATATCGACGATCAGACGATCCATAGCCTTCCCCGCTGCCCGGAGCGCCGCCTATGCGCTGCCGCCGCCGGGCCAGGTCCCGGCTACCCGATACGGCCGGCGCAGACCTCGCCTCAAAGCGATCGCCGGGCAAACCCGGCGATGGCGCGAAACGGGCGGCTGCGCGCCGCGGGCGCAAGGTTTAACTGTTCGCCGGAAGCCGAACAAGCGGCCAGCGGAAGCGTGCAAAAGGCTTGCTTGACAGCCCTGACCCCCGCGCCTAAATGGCCGCACTCGTACGATCCCGCGCCGTGCAAGCCCGACGCGCGCGTCGTCGGGGGCCGTAGCTCAGCTGGGAGAGCGCCTCGTTCGCAATGAGGAGGTCAGGGGTTCGATTCCCCTCGGCTCCACCATCCTTCGCCCTTCGCGGGTCCTTGCCCGGCCGGGGAATCCCCGCCCGCTGCCGGCTAGATCAGCACCATATCCGCCAGCGATTGCGGCCCCTCGTATTTCCTGCTGATGGCACAATGGGCGCTGAGCTTCGGATTTCTGCCAAGCTCGAGGAAGTAGCATTTGTATTCGAACGAATCCTGCCAGTATTGCCGCGAGGATATCGCCCAGCGCGCGCGCGGCAGCAGCCCGGCATGCAGCTTGATATGCAAGAGGCGGCCTTTCGGCGCGATGAAATTGCGTGAATGCGGCAGCGGCGAATGCGAGGTCACGAAGGCGGTCTCGTCGTCGTAGAGGACGAGCGGAAATTTCGTCAGTCCCGGTCCGCCTGGATAGTCCCGGAAAAAAAGCCGGCCGCGCACGCCGCCATAGACCCATAATCCGTCAGCCCTGCTTTCCATGCGGTCGGGTGTCCCGTCGAACCAGCAACAGACATGCAGCGGATCGTCTCCCGGCTGGATTGCCGTCTCCATGATCGGCCGGTCCGAATACATGTCGAGCATCGGCGCGTGCAGCCGCAGCTCCTTCGCCTCCTGCAGCGACCGCACCAGCGGCACGAGTCCGCGATCCATGTGGCGAAAGGCGAGAAATTCGTCCACGTCGGTGCGCAGGCACCAGCGACCACGCGCGCGCGAATGCAGGAGTCCGTCATGCCAGAGCGCGCCGTGATTGGCTTTCGCATAGGATTCCGTCGTCCACCACAAATCGACGCCCGGCGCTTCCTTGAGAAATTCGAAGGTGCCGTCGGTCGAGCCCGAATCGATGATGAAAAAGCGACCGACGCCGAGCTTGCGGTAGTGGTCGAGAAAGGCCCCGACCAGCGCGATCTCGTTTCTCACCACCGCAACGAGCGGGATCGCCTGCTCGTTAAGCGGGCCGGCATCGCGGATCGGCGTGAGCTGGCCAAGCGCAGCCGCGGCCGCGCGCCGATAATCGGCGACCGAATTCCAGACGGTTCCATTGGTCGCAGCGAACGGCATGATCCCGGCCTTTAAGACTGCCGCGCCGATCGCGTCAATGCCGACCGCGCCCGCCCTCCTCCTGCCAACGCCGAAATTTCGGGCAACGACCGTGAATGGCGAGCGTGCGGTCTGCCGTCACGATCTTTGAAAACAGTCGCGCGGCGTCATAAGAATGTCACGCGAGGCTGCCGCTTCGACCGGCGCGCCGCAAGCCCGCCGCACCAACAAAGGCCGCACGGCGTTATCATGGCCCCGCCAATCCTTACCGAGTCGGCGATCCGCAAACATCGCCCTTTCGTCCTGTTCTGGTTCGCCCGAATTTTCGGGTCCGTCGCTCTGCAGATGCAGGTCGTCGCTGTCGGCTGGCAGATGTACGCGCTGACCGGCAGCGCGCTCGATCTCGGTCTGGTCGGCCTCGCCCAGTTCGTTCCCTCGGCGGCGCTGCTTCTGCTTGCTGGCCACGCCGCCGATCGCCACGACCGGCGCCTGATCGTGCGGCTATGCCAAGTCGCCGAAGGATTATGCGCCGCCGCGCTGATGCTCGGCACGTATCAGGAATGGCTGAGCCGCGAGATGATCTTCCTGATCGTATTCGTGCTCGGCAGCGCCCGCGCCTTCGAGATGCCGACCACGCAGGCGCTGCTGCCGGGCCTCATCCCGCCGGCGTTGCTTCCGCGCGCGGTCGCCGCCTCCGCTTCGGCCATGCAAACCGCGAGCATCGGCGGCCCCGCGCTTGGCGGGCTGCTTTACGCGGTCAGTCCGACCTTCGTGTACTTTATCTGTTTCGTGCTGTTCATATCGGCGAGCATCTGCGTGTCGCTGATTCGCATCGAGCGCGTGCCGCCCGCGCGAGAGCCGGTGTCGGCGGCGATGCTGTTCGCCGGCATCGACTTCATCAGGCGAAATCCGGTCATTCTCGGAGCGATTTCGCTCGACCTGTTTGCGGTATTGCTCGGCGGAGCGACGGCGCTGCTGCCAATCTATGCACGCGACATCTTCCAGACCGGATCATGGGGCCTCGGCATCCTGCGCGCGGCGCCCGCCTTCGGCGCGCTATTGATGGCGCTCGCTCTTGCCCGCTGGCCGTTGGGCCGGCGCGCGGGCGTGAAGATGTTCGCGGGCGTCGCCTCGTTCGGGCTCGCCACCGTCGTGTTCGGGCTGTCGGAATCCTTCACGCTCTCCCTCGCCGCCCTGTTCGTGCTCGGAGCCTCCGACATGGTGAGCGTGGTCGTGCGTCAGACACTCGTGCAGATCAACACGCCTGACGCCATGCGCGGCCGCGTCGCCGCGGTCAATTCGCTGTTCATCGGCACCTCGAACCAGCTCGGCGAGTTCGAATCCGGGCTGCTCGCCAATTTCGTCGGCGCCAAGGCGTCGGTCGTCATCGGCGGCCTCGGCACGCTCGCGATCGTCGGCATGTGGATGGCGCTCTTTCCGCGCCTGCGCGCCGTGGACCGGCTCGACCGGCAGTCAGGCTGAACGCGCCACTTCGGCGGCCCGCGCCGGCTGCGGCCGCAGCCAGTGATCGAGGAAATGCGAGAGCCACGCCTGCATGCCGTAATCGTGCACCCAGCGATCCTCGAAATGCGCCGCCCGCTGCTTGGCGTTCGGCAATTCCATGCGATGCGCCCCGCGGATCGTCCAACGGCACATCATCGCGTGCGTCACCTCCGGATGGAACTGGATACCGAAGGCGCGCTCCCCCTGGCGAAAGGCCTGCACCGGGAAGGTATCGCCTTCCGCGAGCAGCGTCGTGCCGGCGGGCCGATCGAATCCCTCACGGTGCCACTGATAGACATGGTCGGGCCACAGCGCGCAGACGGCGCGGCCCTCGGCGGTCGGGCGGATCGGGTAATAGCCGACCTCGACATGCCCCTCGGCATGGGAGGAGACGCGCGCACCGAGATGGCGCGCCAGCATCTGCGCGCCGAGGCAGATGCCGAGAAAGGGCTTGTTCTCCTTCAGCGGCACGGCGATCCAGTCGATCTCGCGCTTGATGAAATCGTCTTCGTCGTTGGCGCTCTGCGGCCCGCCGAAGATCACCGCGCCGGAATGATGCTGCATCGTCGCCGGCAGCGGATCGCCGAAACGCGGGCGGCGGATATCGAGCGCGAAGCCGCGCCGCATCAGGTACTGGCCGACGCGGCCCGGCGTGGAATGCTCCTGATGAAGAACGATCAGAACGGGGGCGGTCATCGGATCGATAAGGGCCGGCGCGCAATTCGTACTCATCGCCACGGCAATGACAAGACTTGCCCGGGCTTATCCGCCATGTGACTCAGGCAGACCCGCTCCCGATCCGCCGGCTCTGGCCGATATCGCACAGGCGCGCCAACAGGTCCCGCGGCATGACGCGTGGCACCTCGACCAGCAGCCGGTTGAAAAGTCCCGGCACGACCCGCGCCTTGCCGGCCATCAGCCCGCGATAGGCCCGTTCCGCCGTCTCCTCCGCCGACATGGTCAGCAACGAGGGCAGCGACCCGGCCGAGAGACCGGCGCGCTCCTGAAACTCCGTAGGCACCGGGCCGGGACACAGCACGGTGACGCGCACCCCGCGCGGGCGAAGCTCCTGGTGCAGTGACTCGCTCAGCGAAACGACGAAATGCTTGGTCGCGTAATACATCGCCATGCCGGGTCCCGGCAGAAAGCCGACCACCGAGGCGACGTTGAGAATGCCGCCGCGATGCCGTTCGAGGCTATCGACGAAGGCGAGCGACAGCTCCGCGAGCGCACGCACATTGAGGTCGATCATCGCTAGTTGCGCATCCAGCGGCAATTGTGCGGCGCGACCGACGAGACCGAAGCCGGCGTTATTGACGATAAACTGCGCGGCCAGTCCGTTCGCGGCGAGCGCCTCGCCGACGCGCGCGACCGCGTCCGGCCTCGTCAGGTCGAGCGGCAGCACCAGCGGCGCGCCGTGGCCCGAGTCGCCGATTTCCGCGGCGAGGGCCCTTAACCTGTCCGCGCGGCGGGCAACCAGCACGAGTGCGTGCCCGTGCCGCGAAAACACCCGCGCCAGCGCGGCGCCGATGCCGGCCGACGCGCCGGTGACGATCGCGACCGGGCGCGGCCCCGCCGGCGGTTTGGGCTCAACAGCCACTGCCTGCTTGCGCCGCAGCGACACGCTGGCGCAACCCGATGCGCTCGCGCGCGGAAATGCCGAGCAAGTCCGCGACGCGCCAGACGATATTGTCCTCGAATTCGGTGCGCGCGCCGTCGGCATAGACGACTTCCCACATCATCTCGATCATGCGCTTGCGGCCGTCCACGTCGAGCGCGCGATTGAGAAGACGGGTGAAACGATAGAGGTCGACCGCTTCGTGGTCGGCTTCGGTCGCCGCCGCGATCAGTTCGCCGGTCTGCTCGTCATCAAGCGAGAAACGATCCCGCAATAGGCTTCGCAGCTTCTTCTGTTCGGCCTCCGTCGCGTTGCCATCGATCGTCATGATGTGCACCAGCAGCGCCGCTGCCGCGAGGCGGTAATCGTTTTCGTCGAAATGATGTGGCGCCTTGGCGCCTTCGCTGAAATCGGAGATGAAGCTCTTGAGCAGATCGAGCATGCAACGGTCTCGTGTCAAATCGCGATCATCAACATAAAGGTCGTCGCGCGGTCCGGCGCAACCGCCTTACCGATTTGTAATGCGGACGCCGCATGGAACGCGGCCCCGCGGTCAATTCGCGTCCTTGCGCCCGGCAAAGCTCTCGTCGAGCAGATCGAGATTGTTTTTGATGTAGGGATTGTTCGGGTCCTTGGCCTGCGCGGCGAGCAGGGTCTGGCGCGCGCGACGACGGTCGCCGCGCAGCATGTAGGAATAGCCCTGGTTGTTGAGAATTTCCGGCGTCGGGCCGCCGAGCCTGATCGCCTGGGCATAGGCGCGGTCGGCGAGATCGAAACGCTTGAGTTTGTCGTAGGAGGCGGCGAGCCCGACCCAGGCCTCGAGATCGCGCGGCGACTGTTCGACCGCGCGGCGGAAATGCCGTTCGGCATTGCCGAACTGATTCTCTCGATAATAGCGCTTGCCGAGCTGAAGATCGCTCTGCGGCTGCTCGCCGGATAGGCCGGTCGAGGCCGGCGTGCCGCCGGTGATGGTGGTCACCTCGGCGGACCCGTTCACCGTTCCGGTCGTGTCGGTGGTCTCGGCAGTCCCGGCGGTCTCCGCGGCATCGCCGCGCGCCCAAGGCAGCTTGACGCCCGTCGTCTCGCATCCTGCGAGCCATACGCACGCCAGCACGACCCACGTCCTTGCCAACCCCACCCGCATCGTACGCTCCGGCAGTGACGCGGGATGGCCGGCTTTCGGCCAAACGCGCGGCAGCCGCCTGTAACAGCCGGCGGACGCCACGCTAGGCGAGGTTGGTTAAGAAAGTCTGGCGTTCCGGGAGGCGCCGGCCGGGGCCAGCCCGGCATCAGCTGAACGAGCCGACCGTCAGGCGGACGATGACCGGCAACAGGATGACGATGAACAGGACTGGGAATATGCAGAGCATCATCGGCACCGACAGCTTAGCCGGCAGCGCATAGGCCTTTTCCTCGGCGCGGGAGAGGCGCTTGTGGCGCATGTCGTCGGAATAGACCCGCAGCGCCTCGGTGATGCTCGAGCCAAGCTCGTTCGACTGCTGGATCAGGGTGGCGAAGGAACGCACTTCTTCCAGGCCGAGCCGGTCGGCAAGATGGTCGAGCGCGTCGGTGAGGGTGCGGCCGGCGCGGATTTCAAGATTGGCCATGTGGATGTTGGCGGCGAGCGCGGGATAGGTGTCGCTCAATTCGCGCCCGACCCGATCGAGAGCGGCTTCCATCGCCAGCCCCGCATCGGCGCAAACCACCATCAGGTCCATGAAATCGGGGAAGCCGGAACGGTATTCGAGCTTGCGCTGCTTGATGCGGCGATCGAGATAAAGGCTCGGCACCAGGTACCCGGCAATGCCACCGACGCAGACCAGCAACCAGAAGGACGAGCTGCCCTGCGGCGCGGGCGCAAACAGGAACATCATCAGCCCGAGGCCGATCGCAAGGCCGGTGCGGCAGATGAAGAAATATGCGACGCCGCGCGGATCGAAAATGCCGGCGAGCACGAGCCGCCGCCGCAACACCTTCATATCCTTGGTGTCGGCGCTGGAATAGTGGCGCGTCGTATATTCGATCAGGCGCTGGGCGGCCTTGATACCGGAGTGGTGCAGCCTGTCGTCGCCAGGTTGCGACCTAATCCCTGCCGCGCGGCGTTTCACCGCGCTGTTGACGTTAACCCACGCCATGATCGTGAACGCGAGCGTCGCCGTCGCCAGAAAGACGAGCAGCGTCAGCATCGTCGAGGCGGTGTCGCCGAACAGCGAAAAGGGTTGCCAGTCGTTCACGGTTAGATCCTGAAATTGACCATCCGGAACATGATGAGATTGCCGATGCCCATCCACACCGCGGCACCGGCCAGCGCGATCTTGGTGAGATCGTAATGCCAGACGCTACGATAGAAGTCGGGCGCGACAATCTGGATCATGATGAAGATCGCGACCGGCAGCGACGACAAGATCATCGCCGACGCGCGGCCTTCCGAGGCCAGCGCGCGGATCTTGCGACGCATCTTGAAACGGTCGCGGATCACCTTGGAGAGGTTCTCCAGGATTTCGCTCAGGTTGCCGCCGGTCGAACCCTGGATGGCAACCGCCGTCACGAACAGCGGCAGGTCCTCCTGTCCGACGCGGAAATAAAGATTGCGCAGAGCCCCTTCAAGCTCTGCGCCATAGGTGACTTCGTCGGACACGATGCCGAACTCGGTGCCGATCGGGTCCGGCAATTCGCGCCCGACCATCGCCACCGCCACCGGCACCGGATGGCCGGCGCGCAGCGAGCGCACGATGATGTCGAGCGCATCGGGGAATTGAGCGCCGAAAGCCTTCTGCCGCCGGCTGCGCTTGAGATAGAGAACGAGCAGCGGCATGACGAAAGCGAAGAACAATCCTGTGCAGGCGGCATAAAAGACGTCGCCGTAGAAAATCGTCATCGCCCCGCTTGCGAACGCGGCCACGATCAGTACCAGCACGGCGAGCTTGCCGAGGCCGATGGTGATCCCCGACTGCACGATCAGCCTGTTGAGCGCCACGAAAGGCAGACGATAGTCACCGCCGCCGGACAAGCCGCGCTCTCGCCGCAACTGCACCAGGATTCCTTCCCGGTCCCGCTGGTCCTGCAGAATGGACAAGCGTCGGTTGATCCGGCTGCGGTAGGAGGCGCCGGAATAGAACAGAAGATAAACGCCCTCGGCGAACAGGACGGCGGAGGCCGCGACGAAGAAGTAGACGACGTGAATCTGTTCGAGCGCAAATCCCGGCATCGCGAACCTCACAACGGCTGGCTGGGGTCGAAATAGCTGCCGGAAATCTTGATGCCCTTGGCCTGCAGGTCGGCCAGAAAGCGCGGCCGCACGCCGGTCGCTTGGAAATGGCCGTGCACCGTGCCGTCCTCGCTCGTCGAGGTGCGCACGAATTTGTAGATTTCCTGCATCTGCACGATATCGCCCTCGAGCCCGGTGATCTCGGCGATCGAGGTCACGCGGCGCTTGCCGTCAGAAAGGCGCTGCAACTGCACGATCAGGCGGATCGCGGCGGCGATCTGGCCGCGGATCGAGCCAACGGTCATCGGCAGGCCGGCCATACCGATGAGCTGCTCGAGACGCGAGATCGCCTCGCGCGGGTTGTTGGCGTGAATGGTCGCCATCGAACCTTCATGGCCGGTATTCATCGCCTGCAGCATGTCGAAGGCTTCCTCGCCGCGGCACTCGCCGAGAATGATGCGTTCCGGGCGCATACGCAGGGCGTTCTTGACAAGCTCGCGCTGGCGGATTTCTCCGTTCCCCTCGATATTCGGCGGGCGCGTTTCCATGCGCGCGACATGCGGCTGCTGCAATTGCAGCTCGGCTGCGTCTTCGATGGTGATCAGGCGCTCTTTTTCCGAGATGAACGCCGACAGCGCGTTCAGCATTGTGGTCTTGCCCGAGCCGGTGCCGCCGGAGATGATCGTGGTGACCCGCGCCTTCACCGCCGCGGCGAGCAATTCCGCCATTTGCGGGCGCAACGCATCGATCTCGACCAGCTTGGCGAGATTGAAAGGCTTCTTGGAGAATTTGCGGATCGAGACCAGCGGCCCATCCACGGCGATCGGGCGCACGGCGACGTTGACGCGCGAGCCGTCAAGCAGGCGCGCATCGCACAGCGGATGCGATTCGTCCACGCGACGGCCGACCGCCGAAACGATCTTGTTGATGATGCGCAAAAGGTGGGCCTCGTCCTTGAACCGGCAGGCCACCGGCTCGAGCACGCCGTGGCGCTCGACATAGGTGTTCTCGTGCCCGTTGATCAGGATGTCGGAGACGGTCGGGTCCTTGAGCAGCGGCTCGAGCGGGCCGAGGCCGGTCATCTCGTCGAGGATTTCGGAGACGAAGGCGTTCAACTCGTTTGTGTTCAGCGCGAGCCGCTCGACCACGACATATTGCGAGACAAGCTGCTGCACATGCTGACGCATCTCCGCCTCGGGCAGCTTTTCCAGCGCCGAGAGGTTGATCTCCTCGATCAGCCGCCGGTGCAGGCGGACCTTGGCGTCAAGCAGCTTGTCGGACAGAAGCGGATTGGCGCGCTCGGGCGTCGCAGCCGCCGGGCGCTCGGGCTCGTCCGGAAATACCGTCCAGGAAAAATTCTCCAGCGCGGGCGCGGCTTCTTCGGTCTGCGCGGGTTCGGGCGCGGCCGCGCGCCGGGCACTGAAACGACCAGCGATGCCTACGGGCCTGTTCATGGCTCTCGATCAACGCGCCAGTTGCAGGTTGAGCTTTGGTTCGGCGGGGGCCTTCGCCGCCGGCCCCTTGGCCGCGGCGGGCACGATCAGCTTCTTCAGCTCGGTCGTGATCTTGTTGCCTTTCTTGACCTCCTCGAGCGGCACGCCCCGGTCGATCGCCTCGCGCACCAGGCGATAGAAATTCGGCACCACCGCCGCGAAATCCTCGCCCAGCGTCCTTTCGATGTCGGCCTTCTTCAGCCCGGGAGAAAACATCCGTTGCTCGAAGCGGTTGACGATCACCTGCGGGGCCGGCCCGCCTTCGAGCTGGTTGCGGATCGCCGCTACGAGCTGCTTGGCGTGCTTGAGACCGGGCACGGTCATTTCGCTGACGATGAACAGCTTGTTGGAGCCGAGCAGCACGCTGTCGGTCCACGAGAACCAGGTGCGCGGCATGTCGATCACCACGTTCTCGAAATTGGCCGACGCCAGATCGAGCAGCCGCGTCACCACGTCAGGGTCGAAGGAACGCATTTCCGCCGGCTGCGGAGGCGCGGCGAGAACCGCCAAACCCGAGGCGTGGTAGGACGTCATCACCTCGAGCAATTGCTTGTCGAGCCGGTCTGGACGCGGCTCGATCTCGTTCAGGTCGAGACGCGGCTCTAGGTCGAGATAATCGGCGCAGGCGCCGTGCTGGAAATTCAGATCGACGAGGCAGGTGGAGGAGCGCCCGCGCTGCCCGCTGGAGAGCAGCAGCAGCGCCGTCTGGATCGCGAGCGTGGTGACGCCGGCGCCGCCGACCGCGCCGAGGAAGGTGTAGATCTGCGCCTCGGTCATTTCCGTCGCACTCGGCTTCACTACCCGCGCGCAGGTGCGCACCAGCTCCACCGGAGCGACCGGCTTGACCAGGAAATCGGCAACGCGCATCTGCAGCAGCGTGCGCGCGACCCGTGCGTCGAAGGTCTGCGTCACTACCACGACCGGCGGCCAGTTCCCGACCCGCGCCATCAGCCGTTCCAATGCCAGCATCTCGTCGTCACGCGCGGCATCGAGATCGACGACGAGGACGGTAACACCCTCGACGCTGAATTTGTCGCCGCCGGCGGCGACGGTTCCCGAAATCACGCGCAGATCGATGGCGGCAGCCGCGGCAAAGGTCGCACGCACCGATTGCTCGAATTCGGCATCGGCGGTGATGACCACGACACTGGTCTGGTTCGGACTGGCGGTCTGCCGCGTCAGGCGCATGGCGTTATTTCACCGACGGAGTTGGCGGCGGCGACCACGAGCCGCCGCCGGAACTGGGGGTGCCCGCGGCGGAGGAATTCGCCGCCTGCTGCGCCTGCTGATAGGCGACCGAGCTGGTGGTAGCGTTGACCGGCGGAATGATGCGGCCCGTGCGATAGCGTTCGACCGCCGTCTGCATCTTCTCGCCGTTGAAAGCGATGTTACGATTGACGCTGTGGGCCGGCCACGGATCGACCATCTGCACGACCTTGTTGGCATTCACCGCATCG
The DNA here is from genome assembly GCA_035548355.1 of Pseudorhodoplanes sp. Classification (GTDB taxonomy): domain Bacteria; phylum Pseudomonadota; class Alphaproteobacteria; order Rhizobiales; family Xanthobacteraceae; genus Pseudorhodoplanes. The sequence continues at coordinate 165,356 of DASZTD010000037.1, read as the reverse complement.
CCGGAGGCGAGCGAGATCGAGTCGCGGCGGTCGTAATAGATGTCCGAGCAACCCCCGAGGGCCCCGCCGACGAGGGCAATCAGAACAGCGCCGAGAAAGGACCGCTCAGTTCTTCGCTGAAACAACCGCATCGTCGCCTCCTGCAACCGCAACCGGCAGATCGAGCATGTGGCCGGTCAGCGGTCGGTTTCCGCCGGCGGCGAGCTTGGCCATGGCCGGGGTGATTTCGTGCTTGCCCATCAGGAACAGGTCGGCGTCGTTCGGCGGCAGCGAGCCGTCCAACGGAGACGCTATCGCGTCGCCCGGACGCGCCGGGCGCACGATGCGCGGCGTCACGATGATGGCAAGATCGGTTTCGTTCTTCTGGTAGGAGCGGCTCGCGAACAGCGCGCCGAGCACAGGCACGTCGCCGAGCCAGGGCAATTGCTGCGCCGAGCTTTGCCCCATGCTTTGCAGCAGGCCGCCAATGACGAAGCTCTGGCCGTCGCGCAGCTCCACCGTCGTCGAGGCGCGGCGCACGATCAGCGGCGGAACGGAAATTCCCGCGACCGTCACCGGATGGCTGGTGTCGAGCTGGCTCACTTCCGGCTCGATCTTGATGTTGACGAGGCCGCCGGCAAGAACGGTCGGCGTGAAGGCAAGACCGACGCCGTAGCGCTTGTATTCGATCGATACGGTGCCGAGCGATCCGGGCACCGGCACGGGAAATTCCCCGCCGGCGAGGAAGCTCGCGGTGTCGCCCGACAGCGCGACGAGATTGGGCTCGGCCAGCGTGCGCGCCATGCCTTTTTCTTCGAGCGCGTTGATCGCCGCGTCGATCGAAAGGCCGTTGGCGATGAACTTGCCGACCATGAAGCCGAACGGCGCCCCGCCCGACAGAACGCCCGCGGCAACGGTCTGCGCCGCGGTCACCGGAAGATCCGACGCCTCCTTGCGATTGCCGATATTGGCGAGGAAGCGGCCGTTCTGCGAAAAGCTGTTCCACTGCACCCCGAGATCGCGGCCGGCCTGGCGGTTGGCCTCGATGAAGCGAACCTCGAGCATGACCTGCTGCGGCTGCAGCACTTGCACCGAGTTGATGACCTCCGGCCCGAATTGCTTGGCGATGGTCATCGCCCGGTCGAGGGTAGCGGCGTCGGGCGAGGTTCCCGCCAGCATGATGCGGCCGTTGACCGAGCTGGCGGTGATCTTGGCGTAAGGAAAGCGCCGGCCGAGCAGCGCCTGCAGATGCGATACGTCGTAGGTGACTTCGATGTCGAACACCCCGATCAGCTTCTTGCCCTCGGCATAGGCGGAGATGCGGGTCGCGCCGCTTTTCTTACCGAGAATCGACAGCGAGCGGTCGGTCAGCGGATTGACGTCGGCGATTTCCGGATCGCCCACTGCAAGCTCGACGAAGCTCGTATCCGTCCGCACGTCCTCCGTCTTGCCGATGGCGACGGTGATCTGAGCGGTGCGCTTGCCGCCCAACGACACCATCTTCTGCGCCTTGGCCTCGCTCGCCGGCAACCCGGCGCTCGCCATCACCAGGAACGCGGCGACCGCGATCGAAAGGATTGCAGCGGCGAGCCGACCATATCTCGGCTTTTCGACACTCTCATGCCGCGCCGGCGCGGCATTCTGTTCGCTCATGTTCACGACGCACTCCCCACCCTTTGACAAGCAGTCCCGTTAATGACGCCCGGCCTTGACCCCCGTGGTTGCAGGCCGGCTTTCCTGATCCTTCCGGCCTTCGGCCGGTACCGTGTATTGCTGTGTCACCGCCGCGCGCGTCACCGAGACGGTCGCGTAGCTGTCGTCGCGCCCCTTCGGGGCATCCGGCGTGGACAGGTCCTGCAGCGTCACCTTGCGCGCGCGGCCGGTCGAGGTTTCGCCGGCCTTGCGCAGCAGGAGCGACAGCGAGCCGACCGATGCGGCGAGCCCGACTTTCTGCGCGCCGACGGTATCGACCTCGATGGTGACGGTCTTGGCGACCGTCGCCTTGCTCAGTCGGTCGTCGGCGTTCTGATCGACCGCGAGCACGCGCACGTTCTGCAGAAAGACCTCGGTGCTCGCTTCCCCCTTGTCGACTTGGCGCGTCAGCGCCACGTCGACGCGGTCGCCGGGCAGCACGAATCCGCCGACGCCTTCAGCATCGTTGACGCGAATGGTCACCGCCTTCATGCCCTCGCCGACGAGCGAGGACAGCGTCGCGCGCTGCCCCGGCCCGGTGATTTTCACCGCCAGCAGCGGTTCGTTCGGCTCCATCGGCGACAGCACGATGCGCTTGCCGGGATTGAGCACGTCGGCGATCTTGGAAAATGCGCCGGAGGGCACGGCCTCCTGCGGCCAGGCGATCTCGCGCAGCATCGCCGCGTTCAATTCCGTGCCGTAGGGCAGCGGCTGGCCGGCGACGACGATGGTATTGACCGCGGCCGGCTTCTTGTTGGCCTCGAGGCTGCGCATGCGCATTTCCGCCTGGCTGTTGATCCAGGACTGCGCCATAAAAACCGCGAGCAAGCCGAAGACGACGGCAAACGCGATCATCACGATGGTAGACCGACGCACAACGCCCTTCCCGAAATTTCCGAACGATCTTTAACGTTCTTGTCGGGACGATTATCGAAGTCGGGTAGTATTGAATTGGTGAAATTACTTCAGCTTCTCGGCCTATGCTGAAGAGAGGCTGAATCGGCAGGCTTTATGAAAAGTGGAACGACGCGGTGAACGTCTCGCTAACCAGGACGGCGCGGCAAACCGCGCCCTCCGCCGCATGGCTAACGCGCGTTAAGCAAAACGGAAGCGCCGCGAAACACGCCGCTTTTCGTGGCAATCACCCCACCGGCGCGGGCGCGCGCGTGGTCTTTTGCGCGTGCTCCCTTGCCGCCTGCGTGAGCGTCACGTAATCGACCTTGCCGTTGCCGAGAAGCGGCAGCTTTTCCATCACGATCACCTCGGCCGGCACCATCAACTCGGAAGCATGACGCGCGCGCGCGAAAGCCATCAAATCGGCGCGGTTGCCGTCCTTTTGCTGCGTGTAGAGAAGAATGCGCTCGCCCTTGCGCAGATCCGGCACGCTGACCGCCGCCGACAACGCCTCGGGCCAAAGGTCGGAGGCCAGCATCTCCACCGCCGACAGTGAAATCATCTCGCCGCCCACCTTGGCGAAGCGTTTCGCCCGACCCTTGATGGTGATGAAGCCTTGCTCGTCGATCGACACGATGTCGCCGGTATCGTGCCAGCCGCCCGGAGGCACTTCCAGCACGCCCGGGTTCTCCGCCCGCAAATAGCCAAGCATGACGTTGGGCCCGCTGACGTAGAGGCGGCCGCCCTCCGTGACACCCTCCACCGGTTCAAGCCGCGCCGTCATGCCAGGCAGAAGCCGGCCGACGGTGCCGAACTTGTTGAACATCGGCGTGTTCAGCGCCAGCGCCGGCGCAGTCTCGGTCACGCCGTAGCCTTCGAGAATGCGTAGCCCGAATTTCTCCAGATAGATGCGGCGCGTCGATTCCCTTACCGGTTCCGCGCCGGACAGGATGTAGCGCAGCGATCGGAAATCGTAAGGATGGCCGCCGCGCGCGTAGCCGTTCAGGAACGTGTCGGTGCCGAAAAGAATGGTGGCGCTGACGCCGTAGATCAGCTCCGGCACGTTGCGATAATGCAGCGGCGACGGATAGAGATAGATGCGCACCCCGAACACCATCGGCAGAATGATGCCGACCGTCAGCCCGAACGAATGAAAGGCCGGCAGGACGTTGAACACCTTGTCGCTGCGGTTGAAATCGATGATGGCGACCGCCTGCGCGGCATTGGCGAGGATGTTCCGGTGCGAGAGCACGACGCCCTTCGGCACGCCTTCCGAGCCCGACGTGAAAAGGATCGCCGCGCGGTCGTCCGGCAGGCGCTTCACCAGCGGACGTCTGGCCCCGAACAGCGCCTTGACCTTGTCGAGCAGGGTGACGCCCGCGCGGATGTCCTCGAGATAGACGATTGCGATCTCGTTCTTGAGCTTGTCGATCAGCGATTCGAGGCGACCGCGCTCGATGAAGGCTCGCGAGGTGACGATGGTTTTCACCTCGGCGGCCCTGCAGCCGGACAGGATATTGGCGGCGCCGGAGGTGAAATTGATCATCGCCGGCACGCGGCCCGCCGACATCAGCCCGAGCACAGTGACGGCCACCCCGTTGGCATTCGGCAGCATCACCCCGAGCGCCTGGCCTTCGGCGGCCAGCGGCATCAGCTTGCGGCCGACGACATGCATCGCGCGCAACAGGCGCCGGTAGGTCATTTCGCCGGTGACCGGATCCTCGCAGGCGACGCGGCGCATGCCCTGGATTTTCGCCGCCCCAATGATCGCCTCGACCACCGTGCGGTCGGTCGAGGTGGTGCGGAAGATCATGTCCGACATGATATTGTAAAGTGCGGCGCCCGCCGCCTGGCGGCGCTTGCGCCCTTTCAGAGCCGGATCGAGATTGAGCTTCACGGGCGGCAGCACGGTCACGCGTACCTTGGGGAACCAGTGCCGCGGCACCTGCTTGCCGGTCACGCGCGTAAAGGGGGTCTGCTCGAGCCCGTCGATGCGGACCGGCACGATAGTCGCATCCGACTTGTCGGCGATCAGGCCCGCGCCGTCATAGACCTTCATCAGCGAACCGGTGATGGTGATGCGCCCCTCGGGGAAGATAATCAGCGTCTCCCCGCTCTGCACCGCGTGGATGAGGGTGCGCGTCGCCATCGGCTTGAGCGGATCGAGCGGCAGCGCCCGCGTGAAATGCAAGAAGGGCTTGCACCACCATTTCTGCGCGATGGCGGTATCCACCGCGAAAACCGGATCCTTGCCGAGCAGCGACATGGCGATGCCGGCGTCGAGAAAGCTCACGTGGTTGAGCGCGATGATGGTATTGGGCGGAACGTCGGCGAGATTTTCGAGGCCCTTCACCTCCACGCGGAAGAAGGCGCGGTAGATAATCGACAGGAAATCGTTGAACGGCCGCGACGGCATAGTGAAGCCTATCACCACGGCGACGACGAAATTGGCGGCGCCGACGAGAAGCATCAACACCGGAACGGTGAGGCCCACTTTCTGCAGGATCGCGACGAAGATCGTGGCGGCCGTCATGAACAGCGCGTTGAGAACGTTGACGGCGGCGATCACGCGCGCGCGATGATCGGCGCCCGCCCAGGCCTGCACGGCGGCGAAGGCCGGAACGATGAACAGGCCGCCGCCGACGGCGAGCCCGATCAGCCCGACAGCGATCTTGATGCCGCGTGCCGTCAGCATGACGTCGGCGGGTCCGGCAAACGAGGCGGCGGGCGCCGCCCCGTACACGGCGAAGCCGATCAGTGCTGCGAAAATGCCGATGAAGATCGCGCCGATCAGGGTCGGCAGGAGGATGATGCGCCCGCTCGCAAGCCACGCCGCGAGGCCCGAGCCGACGCCGACCGCGATCGAAAAGATCGCGAGATAGGAGGTGACCACCTCCTCGTTGCCGCCGAGCAGCGTCTTAACCAGCGGCGGCAGCAGTGACAACACGATCACGCCGACGGCCCAGAACCAGCTCGTCACCAGCGCGCCCCACCACAGCCGCCTGTCCGAACGCAGATGCCGGATCAGCGCCGCGGTCGATCTGGCGATATTGGCGGAGATGACGAGGTCGGGCGCGGCCTCGCCGGTTTTCGGAATGAACAGGCTCGAACCCCAGCACAGCAACGCGAACACCATGATCAGGCCGGAAAAGGTGGACGGATCCCCGCCGCCTTTCGCGGCGATACCGCCGACGATCGTGCCAAGCAGGATGGCGATGAACGTTGCGCCTTCGACCAGCGCATTGCCGGCCGGCAATTCGCGGCGCTCGAGATGATCGGGCAAGATGCCGTACTTGATCGGACCGAACAACGCACCGATCACGCCGAATCCGAACAGCGCAACGAACAGCACGGCGATGGAATGCAGGACGAAGCCGATCACCGCCACCGCCGCGACGCCGATCTCGGCGAGTTTCAGCCGTTGCGCGATCACCGCCTTGTCGTAGCGGTCGGCGATTTCTCCGCCAAGGGCGGAGAGAAAGAAGTAGGGCGCGATGAACACGGCGCCGGCGAGCGTGATCAGCGCCTCGCCATTCGATCCGCTCATGTGGAACAGGATCAAAAACACGAGGGCGTTCTTGAGATAGTTGTCGTTGAACGCGGAAAAGAACTGCGTCCAGAACAGCGGCGCAAAGCGCCATGACAGCATCAAGTGGGATTTGCCCTGCGCCATGTCCTGCTGCGCCATGTCTGTCGGTCTCTCGTTCTGCGGTCTGTCGCCCCTGATACGGGGCGGCGGCGGCAAGCCCGCCGCGATATTATACCCGAAGCAGCGCGTCGGCCGGCTTCCGCTCGCACTCGTCGTCAACGCCGTTGAAGCGGCGGTACTGGCTGAAACCTATATGGCTCGATGACATGCTGCCGGTGACGGTCATCTGATAGCAGAATTCGGTACGGTGGCGCGGCCCGCCGAAGACATCGTCATATTCCGCCCAGCCCCAGATCAGGACGCGCCCCTGCATTTCCCGCACCTGGCGAACGGTGGCCCCGTCGATCACGATGACGGGCGCATAGGCAACCCCGCGCGGCCCCATGATCAGGGGCAGATAGTCCGTCTGCGAGACAATGCGATTGCCCATCTCGTCGAAATCGGAGAGATCGACATCATTCGGGATCGCCCGCTCGAAATAGCGCCAGTTGACGTGGAAACGCCCGTTGCGGATCGGCGTGGTACCGGCATTTTCCCAGATCGGCTGCACGGTACAGTTCTGGATGTCCTCGATCGCGGAGAGGCGGGTGGTGTGCACCTGGAACTCGCGAAAAACCACATAGGCGCGCTGGGTGGCGGCCATGGTCGAGGCGACGGCCTGCGAGGACCGCTCGGCAGCGGCGACGGCGCGGCGCAGCCACGTTGTCTGCATCATCGATATGATGACGAGGAACAGCGCCAGTCCGACGAGCGCCAGATCGGTGCCGCGGATGCCGCAGAAGAAATTGCGCGCGAAGGGTTGCTGCGAGGGCGCCGCCTGCGCCGGCTGAAGTTGAGTGCGATGCAAGGCCGGCTCGATCTCCTCGCGCAAGCTGCGCTCGAAACGGATCGGCACGGGGCCCGCGCGCAGCCCCGGCATCCCGCCGCCGCACGCCAATTGCAGAGCCGTCCCGGCCGCCACAACGACACCCAATGCGATCGCCACCGCGACGCCGATACCGAAAATAGATTTCATCGTGACCCCAACCCGCTTTGATGCGGAGAAAGCGCGCTATCGCAGCCGCTTCGCCACTTCTTCCAGCATCACCTCAGTCGCCCCGCCGCCGATCGCCTGGACCCTCGCATCCCTCGACATGCGCTCGATCGTGCTTTCGCGCATGAACCCCATGCCGCCATGGAACTGGACGCAGTCATACATGACTTCGTTGACGAGTTCACCGCAATAGGCCTTGGCCATCGAGACTTCCCTGGTCGCGTCGACGCCGTTCCTGGCGAGAAATGCGGCATGATGCACGAGCTGCCGCCCCGCCTCGACCTTGGCCGACAGCATCGCCAGGCGCTGCCGGATCGCCTGTTTTTCGAACAGGGTGGTGCCGAAGGTCTTGCGCTGGGTGACCCAGTCGAGGGTCAGCCGGATCGCCGCCTCCGCCTCGCCCATGGCCATGGCGGCGATGGCGATCCGCTCGTTCTGGAAATTGCCCATGATCGCGTAGAAGCCCCGCCCCTCCTCGCCGAGCAGGTTGGCCGCGGGAATGCGGCAATCCTCGAACAGGAGCTCCGCCGTGTCGGAGGAGCGCCAGCCATGCTTGTCGAGGGCGCGCGCCACCTTGAATCCGGGCGTCCCTTTCTCAACCAGGAACATCGACACGCCCTGCGAGGGCCGCGCCGACGGGTCGGTTTTCGCAGCCACGCAATACAGATCGGCATGCACGCCGTTGGTGATGAAAGTCTTGGCGCCGTTCAGCACGTAATGGTCGCCTTCGCGCCGGGCAGCGGTGCGGATCGCCTTAACATCCGACCCGGCCCCCGGCTCCGTCACCGCCACGGCCACGATCCTGCGGCCGGCGACGATGTCGGGCATGAATCGGTCCTTCAGCTCGCGCGACCCGGCATTGTAGATGTGCACCGACGCCATGTCGGTATGCACGAGCACGGTGATGGCGAAACCGGAAAAGGTCGAGCGGCCAAGCTCCTCGGCAAGGACGACGGTGCCGAGGACATCCATCTCCGCGCCGCCATATTCCGCCGGATAGCGCACCCCGAGGAAGCCAAGCTCGCCCATCCGCCGCAGGACTTCGCGCGGGACGAAGCCTTGCTCTTCCCAGGCCAAAGCCCGCGGCTTCACCTCTTCTTCGACAAACCGTCGCAGTTGCGCGCGCAGCATGTCGTGCTCCTCGCTGAAATAGGCGGAACGCGGGGCGTTGCTGTCGAACTTCATGCGGAGGCCGGCTGGTAGTATTGCAGATAGCTCATCATCGATGATCGCTCGCATTCAATCAAATCATTCGTATCGGCGGGCAAGACACTTTAGATAGGCGCATCATGCCGCCCGCCCCGCCCAATGTCTCAAGGAACAGCCTGATCGGAACACTCTGCGGGGTGGGCGCCGCCGCCTGCTGGGCCGCGAGCTTCGTCGCCGCCCGCTACGGCGTGCAGCACGGCTTTGCGCCGGCCGATCTCGTGCTTTACCGCTTCGTCCCCCCGGGGCTCGTGCTGCTGCCGCTGATGGTTCGCGACGGACTGGCCGATCTTGGCGGAATCACCTGGCCGCGCGGCATCCTGCTCGCGGTGCTGGGCGGCCCGGTGCAGGCGCTCTGTGCCTATAGCGGCTACACGCTGGTGCCGCTCGGGCATGGCGCGGTCATTCAGCCGGCCTGTGCGGTGCTCGGCGGCCTTGCCCTCGCCGCCTGGCTCCTGAACGACAGGCTGTCGCGGCAGCGCCTCGTCGGCGCGGTGGTGATGATCACCGGTCTCGTTCTTTTCGCCGGCGAGGCGATCACGACGATCGGCAGGCATGGTCTCGCCGGTGATCTGATGTTCGTCGCCGGAGGCCTGCTATGGGCCTTTTTCGGGACGGCACTGAAGGCGTGGTCGGTCAGCGGGCCCCGCGCGGCGTCCGCGGTCAGCGTGGTCGCGCTATTCCTGTACACGCCGGTCCACGCGTTCCTTTACGGCTACGACCATATCCTCGCGGTATCGCTGTTCGACAACATGGTGCAGCTTCTCGTGCAAGGATTGTTCGCGGCGGCGCTGCCGATCTACCTGTTCACGCGCGCGCTCATTCTGCTCGGCGCTTCGCGCGGCGCGGTATTCACCGCGCTTGTTCCCTGTTTCGCGCTGGTGATCGGCGCAGCGACGATCGGCGAAATCCCGACCGCGTTGCAGCTTGCCGGTCTCGCAGTCGTCATCAGCGGTTTCCGCCTGGCGATCAAGGCGTGAGCTATTCCGCCACGCAGGCGACGCGTGGCTCTCCCTTGCGCTTGAGCGAAATGCTCTTGCCGCTGATCCGCAGCGTCACGCCCTGCCCCGCATAACGCGCGCCCGACACCGATAGCGGCCTGCGCGGCAACCGCAGCGCCTTTCCGTCGAGCTGCACATTGGCGACGTCGCGATAGAACACGACCGGCATCACCGTGCCGTCGGCACACCGATAGCTAACGAAATCCTGCGCGAGCGCGGCGCCGCCCGCCGACACCGCCACAGCCACCGCGATCATCACAAGGCGCATGGTCAAGCCGCCTTGCGGCTGGCGAGGAAAGCACCCATGCGATCGAGAGCTTTCAGGATGTTCTCGGTCGAATTGGCGTAGGACACGCGGACATAACCCTCGCCGAGAATGCCGAAATCCGGGCCGCCGATGATCGCGACGCCCGATTCCTCGAGCAGCGCCGAGGCGAGCGCCTTGGCCTTCCACCCGGTTTTCTTGATGTTCGGGAATGCGTAGAACGCTCCCTTCGGCGTCGCGCAGGACACGCCCGGCAGCTTGTTCAAGCCCTCGACCACGACTTTGCGACGGCGGTCGAATTCGGCAACCATATGCCGCACCGCGTCCTGCGGGCCGGTGAGCGCGGCAATCCCGGCATATTGCGCGGAGGCGTTGACGCAGGAATGCAGGTTCACCGCGAGCTTGCGCGCGTAATCGTAGAGCTTGCCCGGCCAGACCGCGTATCCGAGCCGCCAGCCGGTCATCGCATAGGTCTTCGACCAGCCGTTCAGCAGGATGAGCCGATCGCGAATCGAAGGATAGGCGAGAAGGCAGACATGCTTCTCGCCGTCATAGGTCATCTGATCGTAGATTTCGTCTGACATGATCGCGACGTCGGGCCACTTCTGAAGTCCCGCGACGAGCTTATCGACCTCGGCCTTGGGAGTGACGCCGCCGGTGGGATTGGCGGGCGAATTGACGATGATCAACCGCGTCTTCGGCGTGATCAGCTTCAGCGTCTCGTCGGCGGAAAAGGCGAAGCCGTTTTCCTCGCGGATCGGGATCGGTACCGGTGTCGCGCCAGTGAACTCGATCATCGAACGATAGATCGGAAAGCCGGGATCGGGATACATGATCTCGGCGCCCGGCTCGCCGAACATCAGGATCGACATGAACATGGTCGGCTTGCCGCCGGGCATGATCATCACGCTGTCGGGCGAAACATCGACACCGAATCGTTTGTGCAGGTCGGCGGCCACCGCTTCGCGCAGGGGCGGAATGCCGGTGGCAGCGGTGTAGCCATGATGGCCGTCGCGCAGCGCCTTGATCGCCGCCTCGACGATGTGGTCGGGCGTGCGGAAATCCGGTTGGCCGATGCCGAGATTGATGATGTCGCGGCCCTGCGCCGCGAGCGCATTGGCGCGAGCGAGCACGGCGAAGGCGTTCTCCTCGCCGATCCGATCGAAGGCCGCGACGGTTCTGAGCATGGCATTTCCTCGTCTGTCTCTACTATTCGCCCGCATTAGCGTTGTTCGCTCGTATTAGCGGAATCGGCGACGCCGCCGTCAACGCCTCGCTAGCCCCATTTTCGCGCGAGGCCGAGGATACTTGGACGGATTTCCCCGTGAAATCAAACGCCCCACCATTTGCCGCTGGGAGGGCTCGTATGCCAAAAACACGACCATGACCGTCTGGCTTGAACTTCTGGTCATCGCCGGACTGACGGCGCTGAACGGCTTTTTTGCCATGGCGGAAATGGCAGTCGTATCGTCGCGCCGCACGCGCCTGCAGGCCATGGCCGAGGAGGGCCGCCGCGGTGCGCGCAGCGCCCTCGATCTTGCCGACAATCCGAGCCGCTTTCTGTCTGGCGTGCAGGTCGGCATCACCGGCATCGGCATTCTGTCCGGCGCCTATGGCGGCGCCACGCTCGGCAACAGGCTCGGCGACTATCTCAACACGCTGCCTCTTTTCGAGCCGCGCGGCCGCGAGATCGCGGTCGCGCTCGTGGTCGTCGCGATCACGGTGCTGTCGCTGATCGTGGGCGAGCTTATCCCGAAGCGGATCGCACTCACCAGCCCGGAAGCCATCGCCGCGCGCGTCGCCCGGCCGCTGCAAATTCTCGTGCTGCTGGCGCGGCCGATCGTTTGGATTCTCGAACGCACGACGCGGATCATTCTCGCCGCGCTCCGAATCCCCGAGACGCGCCGCGGCGCGGTCACCGAGGAGGAGGTGAAGATCGCCATCGCCGAAGGCACCGAATCGGGCGCCATCGCCGAGGTGGAGCAGAGGATGATTCACGGCGTGCTCGCCCTCGCCGACACACCGGTCAGCGCGGTGATGACGCCGCGGCCGGACGTGCGATGGATCGACCTCGACGACGACGCCTCCTCGATCGCGCGCGACATCGCCGACTGTCCCTATTCGCGGATCGTGGCCGCGCGGGGCGGCGATCTCGGCCGTCCGCTCGGCGTGGTCCAGAAAAAGGACCTGCTTGACGACCTGATCGCCGGACACGGGCTCGATATCGAGCGCCATCTGCTGCAGCCGAGCTATGTGCCGGAAACGATTCCGGTGCTGCGCCTGCTCGAAATGTTCCGTCACGTGCCGGTGCACCTGGCCTTCGTCGTGGACGAATACGGCGACTTTCTCGGCCTGGTCACGCTGAACGACATTTTCACCGCGGTCGCCGGCCAGCTGCCAGAGGAATTTCAGGCCGATGGCGAAGTGATGCGGCTGCGGCCGGACGGCACGTGGCTGGTCGATGGCCGCACGCCCGTTGGCGAGGTCGCCACGAGGCTCGGCATCGCGGTCGAAGGTGATTTTCATACCGCTGCAGGGCTCGCGCTCGACCGCCTCGCCCGCATTCCCGACGAAGGCGACAGCTTCGAGATCGGTGGCTGGCGTGTCGAGATCATCGACATGGACGGCAAGCGGATCGACAAGCTGTTGTTCCGCCCGCTCGCCGAAAAACCGGAGGAGACAGAGGAATAGGTGCCGTGCGTGCGCGGCGGCGCGGGCGCATTGATTTTTCACCCGCCATGCCGTCATTTGCATGGCTGCAAATTTCAGATCCCGCCGAGGAAACGCCAATGGCCAAGAAGCCGAACAGAAAGCTGCAAACGCCGCATCCGAGGGGGCGCGCCTACCGCTCCCAGCTCTGGTTCGACAATCCGGAAGACCCGGGCATGACGGCACTCTATCTCGAGCGCTATCTGAACTGGGGCCTGACGCGCAAAGAATTGACCTCCGGCAAGCCGATCATCGGCATCGCCCAGACCGGTAGCGATCTGTCGCCCTGCAACCGCCATCATCTCGAACTCGCCAAGCGCGTGCGCGAAGGTATCCGCGATGCCGGCGGTATCGCCTTCGAATTTCCGGTGCATCCGATCCAGGAAACCGGCAAGCGCCCGGGCGCCGCGCTCGACCGCAACCTCGCCTATCTCGGTCTCGTCGAGATTCTCTACGGCTATCCGATCGACGGTGTCGTGCTGATGACCGGCTGCGACAAGACCACGCCGGCCTGCCTGATGGCGGCCGCGACCGTGAACATTCCGGCAATTGTTCTCTCCGGCGGACCGATGCTCAACGGCTGGGACGGCGACAAGCGCATCGGCTCGGGCATGGTGGTGTGGCAGGCGCGCGAGGACCTGGCGGCGGGGAGAATCAGCTACCAGCAATTCATCGATCTTGTCGCCGACTCGGCGCCCTCGATCGGCCACTGCAACACGATGGGCACCGCCTCGACCATGAACGCGCTGGCCGAGGCGCTCGGCATGTCGCTGCCGGGTTGCGCGGCGATTCCCGCCCCTTACCGCGAGCGCGGCCAGATCGCCTATGAAACAGGCGTCCGCGCCGTCGAGATCGTGCACGAGGATCTCAAGCCCTCCGACATCCTGACGCGCAAGGCCTTCGAGAACACCATCATTGCCAATTCGGCAATCGGCGGCTCGACCAACGCGCCGATCCACATCAATGCCATTGCCAAGCATATCGGCGTCGACCTGAAAATCACCGACTGGGAGAAGGTGGGTTACGACGTGCCGCTGCTCGTGAACATCCAGCCGGCCGGCCATTATCTCGCCGAGGAATATTACCGTGCCGGCGGCTTGCCGGCGGTGATGAACGAATTGCTCAAGGCCGGGCGCATCCATGCCGATGCGATCACGGTGAACGGCAAGACCATGGGCGAGAATGTCCGCCGCGCCAGGATCAAGAACGAGGACGTAATTCGGCCTTACAGGAAGCCGCTGAAGGAAAAAGCGGGCTTCAAGGTCCTGCACGGCAATCTGTTCGATTCGGCGGTGATGAAGACGAGCGTCATCTCGGAGGAATTCCGCAAGCGCTATCTCTCCAATCCGAAGGACCCGGATGCCTTCGAGGGCCGCGCCGTCGTGTTCGACGGGCCGGAGGATTATCACCACCGCATCGAGGACCCGAAACTCAAGATCGACGAGAACACGATGCTGTTCATCCGCGGCGCCGGGCCGATCGGTTATCCCGGCGCGGCAGAAGTCGTGAACATGCAGCCGCCCGCCTATCTCATCAAAAAGGGGGTGACCTCGCTGCCCTGCATCGGCGATGGCCGTCAATCCGGCACCTCCGCCTCTCCCTCGATTCTGAACGCATCCCCGGAAGCGGCGGCTGGCGGCGGACTTGCCATCCTGAAGACCGGGGACCGCGTGCGTATCGATCTGAGAAAAGGCACCGCCGATATCCTGATTTCCAAGGCCGAACTCGCCGCGCGCCGCGCCCGGCTGGAAAAGCAGGGTGGCTTCAAATATCCGGCGAGCCAGACGCCGTGGCAGGAAATCCAGCGATCAATGGTCGACCAACTCGGCGAGGGCATGGTGCTGAAGCCGGCAGTGAAATATCAAAAAGTGGTGCAGACGCGCGGGATTCCGCGCAACAATCACTGACCGTTGATCGCTGCCATCAATTGTTTCAATTGCCGAACGGGGGCGGGAAGTTCTTTCCGCCCTCGCGCTCTTTTGCGCGGCAGGCTATCAACGCTGCGATACGGCTGTGAACGAAATCATGGACCTTGCGTTCTGGACACCCCGCCCGCGCCCGCGGCGCGAACCGATGCAGGGCCGCTACGCGCGGCTCGAGCCGCTCGATCCGGCAAGACACGGCGATCAGCTTTTCGAGGCGTCCAATAACTCCGAGGCCGAGCGGCTTTGGCGCTATTCGACCGACGGCCCCTATCCGACGCGCGAAAGCTTCGAGCCATGGCTGCGGAAAATGGCCGCGAGCGACGATCCCCTGATGTTCGCCGTGATCGACCGCAGGAGCGGCCGGGTCGAGGGCCGGCAGAGCTATCTGCGTATCGCGCCCGAGCACGGCGTCATGGAAATCGGGCATATCCTGTGGGGGCCGGCAATCGGGCGCACGCGCGTCGCCAGCGAAGCCTTCTATCTGTTCGCCGAACACGCTTTCGAGCGTCTCGGCTACCGCCGGTTCGAATGGAAATGCGACGACGCGAACGTGCCGTCAAAACAGGCGGCGATACGTTTCGGCTTCACCTTCGAGGGTATTTTCCGCCAGCACATGGTTTACAAGGGCCGCAACCGTGACACCGCCTGGTATTCCATCCTCGACCGCGAATGGCCGAGGATCAGGCGTGCGTTTCAGGACTGGCTCGCCCCGGAAAATTTCGATAGCGAAGGGCGGCAGAAAACCAGGCTGGCTGCGCGGCAGATCTAGCGCCCTCGCGCGGCGGGGGACGAAGACCCGCCTCAAGCCGGGCGGACCCGGAAGGCTGCCGTCCACGGCCTATTCGGAACAAGGATCGACGAGGGGAAACATCCGAGATGACGGATAGATTGAAAGGCAAGGTGACGCTCGTGACGGCCGCGGCGGCCGGAATCGGCCGGGCGATCGCGGAGACCTGCGCGGCGGAGGGCGCGACAGTGATCGCGACCGATATCGCCATCGACAAGCTCAAGGACGTCAAGGCGACGAAACGGGCAAAGCTGGACGTGCTCTCGACGCCGGAGGTGAATGCCTTCGCGAGAGAAATCGAAAAGGAATTCGGGCCGCTGAACGTGCTGATCAACTGCGCGGGTTTCGTGCATCACGGCACCGCGCTCGACACCACCGACGAGGACTGGGACTTCTCGATGGACATCAACGTGAAGTCCATGCATCGGACGATCCACGCATTCCTTCCGAAAATGCTGGAGAACGGCGGCGGATCGATCATCAACATCGCCTCCGGCGCAGGCTCTGTGCGCGGCGTGCTCAACCGCTACGTCTATGGCGCGAGCAAGGCGGCGGTGATCGGGCTCACCAAATCGGTGGCGATCGACTTCATCCGCAAGGGCATCCGCTGCAACGCCATCTGCCCCGGTACGATCCAGTCGCCCTCGCTCGACGTGCGCATCGAAACGCTTGCCAAGCAGACCGGGCAGCCGATCGAGGCGGTGCGCAAGGCCTTCATCGACCGCCAGCCGATCGGCCGTCTCGGCACACCGCAGGAGATTGCCTGGCTCGCGGTCTATCTGGCGTCCGACGAGTCGAGCTATACCACCGGCCAAATTCATCTCGCGGACGGCGGGTTCGCGCTGTAATCAAATTTTCAACCGGTCTCGCAGCGAGGCGCATCGCCCGGCGATGTATCCGCGCTGCGAGGCGGCCCATCCGGCGCACCGCGCCATCGGCGGCTTCGCCGGATGAGGGCGGAACAGGAGACGAAACGATGCACATCCTCATCACCGGCGCCGCCGGAATGATCGGCCGCAAGCTGACTGACCGCCTGGTCAAGGCCGGCGGGCTGAACGGCAGGGCGATCGGCAAGCTCACGCTCACCGACGTCGTGACGCCGCAGGCGCCGGCGGGATTTGCCGGCAAGGTCGAGACGCGCACCGACGATCTGCCCGCGCCCGGCGTCGCCGCGGCGCTGATCGGCCAGCGGCCGGACGTGATCTACCATCTCGCCGGCGTGGTCTCCGGGGAAGCCGAGCTTGATTTCGAGAAGGGCTACCGCGTCAACCTCGAAGGGATGCAGCACCTGCTGGAAACGATCCGCAAGACGGGCGATGGCTATCATCCGAAATTCATTTTCACATCGTCGATCGCCGTGTACGGCGCGCCGTTCCCGCCGGCCGGAATCCCCGACGACTTTCATCTGACGCCGCTCACTTCCTACGGAACGCAAAAGGCGATAAGCGAGCTTCTTCTCGCCGATTACAATCGCCGCGGCTTCCTCGATGGCGTCGGCATCAGGCTGCCGACCATCTGCGTGCGCCCCGGCAAACCGAACAAGGCGGCATCCGGCTTCTTCTCCGGCATCATCCGCGAGCCGCTGGCCGGGCAGGAAGCGATCCTGCCCGTTTCGGAAAACGTGCGGCATACGCATGCGTCCCCGCGTTCGGCCATAGGCTTCCTCATCCATGCGGCGAGCCTCAGCCGCGAGCAGCTCGGCCCCCGCATTAATCTCGCGATGCCCGGCGTGAGCTGTACCGTCGGCGAGCAGATCGAGGCCTTGCGCCGGGTCGCCGGCGACAAGGTGGCGAACCGCATCCGGCGTCAGCCCGATGAGCTGATCATGCGGATCGTCGAAGGCTGGGCGCAAAGAATCGACGCGAGGCGCGCGCGAGAACTCGGGTTTGTCGCCGAAAGCTCCTTCGACGAAATCGTGCGCACGCATATCGAGGACGAACTGGGCGGCAAGATCGCCGCGTAACCGCCCTTGCGCGCCGCGCGCGGCAGCCTACATTCACACGCGGCCCCGCCCAGGATTTCAATGAGCTACGTCGACGCCGCACAGGCGCCCCTTCGCAAGACCGGCCAGATCAAGCTGCACGGCCCGCAAGCCTTCGAAGGCATGCGCAAGGCCGGGCGGCTCGTCGCCGAATGCCTCGATCTGCTGGCCGACGAGGTGCGACCGGGCGTTCCGACCGAGAAGATCGACCGCTTCGTCTATGAATTCGCGATGGATCACGGGGCGCTGCCGGCCACGCTGATGTATCGCGGCTACCGCAAGTCTACCTGCACCTCGATCAATCACGTCGTCTGCCACGGCATTCCCAGCGAAAAGCCGTTGAAGGAAGGCGACATCGTCAACATCGACGTGACGCTGATCGTCGACGGATGGCACGGCGATTCGAGCCGCATGTACGCGGTGGGCGAAATCCCGCGCCGCGCCGAGCGGCTGATCGACGTGACCTACGAGGCGATGATGCGCGGCATCGCCGCAATCCAGCCGGGTGGAACCACCGGCGATATCGGCGCGGCGATCCAGTCCTATGTCGAGGCCCAGCACATGAGCGTGGTGCGCGACTTCTGCGGCCACGGCCTCGGAAGGCTGTTCCACGACGAGCCGAATATCGTTCACGTGGGGCGTAAGGGCGAAGGCACAACCTTGCGACCCGGCATGTTCTTCACCGTCGAGCCGATGATCAATCTAGGCCGGCCGCATGTCAAAGTGCTGTCCGACGGCTGGACGGCGGTGACGCGCGACCGTTCGCTATCGGCGCAGTTCGAACACACGGTCGGCGTCACGGAAAGCGGCGTGGAGATTTTCACTTCCTCGCCGCGCGGCCTCGACAAGCCGCCCTATGCCCGCTGACGACGGCCGCCGGCCGGCTCCGCGGCACAATTCCCGAAACGCCACCTGCCTGTCCTGACCTTGCATCTTTGCTGCAGGGAATTGCCGGTTTTCCGATTGCAAACCGAACCCGTCTTCCGTCATCCTGCGCACTACGTCATCGGGGCGAAAGGGATGTCGGGCGACAGAAAGGGGCCGTCCGGGCTGAAAGAGGCGGGTCCGCACTATCTTGGTCATCGCGAGCGGCTCAGGACGCGATTCCGTGAAGCGGGCGACGGCGCGTTGTCCGATTACGAGCTTCTCGAGCTCGTCCTGTTCCGCGCACTGCCCCGGCGCGACGTCAAGCCGCTTGCCAAAAACCTGATCGCGAAATTCGGCTCGTTCGCCGAGGTGATCGCTGCGCCGGCGGCGAGGCTCGCCGAGGTCAAGGGGCTCGGCCCCTCGGCGATCACCGATCTGAAGATCGTGCACGCGGCGGCGGGGCGGATGGCACGCGGCCAGGTTCACAAGCGGCCGGTGTTGTCATCGTGGATAGCCGTGCTCGAATATTGTCGCACGGTGATGGCCTTCGCCGACAAGG
Organism: Pseudorhodoplanes sp.; assembly: GCA_035548355.1. Taxonomy (GTDB): domain Bacteria; phylum Pseudomonadota; class Alphaproteobacteria; order Rhizobiales; family Xanthobacteraceae; genus Pseudorhodoplanes. Next base: position 146,809 of record DASZTD010000037.1, on the reverse strand, counting down.
AGCAGCTTCGCATTCTGTTCCTCGACAAACGCAACCAGCTTATCGCCGACGAATTGCAGCAGAGCGGCACGGTCGATCACACACCGGTCTATCCGCGCGAGGTGGTCAAGCGCGCGCTGGAATTGTCCGCGACCGCGATCATTCTCGTACATAATCACCCATCGGGCGATCCGACACCTTCGCGCGCGGACATCCAGATGACGCAGTCGATCGTGGAGATCGCCAAGCCCCTCGGCATCTCCGTGCACGACCACATCATCGTCGGCAAGGAGGGCCACGCGAGCCTCAAGGGATTGAAGCTGATCTGACCGTCTACTTTCTGGTCAGCGTCACACCATCGGGACGGAATGGAATTTTTTGCCAGGTTCCCGGTGTGTCACCCTGCTCGAAACGCCAAGTATCGCCGCTCTTTCCCGTAATCACGAGTTCGCCGCGATCGAGCCGCCATGACACCGGATTGAATCCGGTCACCGCCGGATCGCATCCCGGCCTGAGGCCGAGCGCGTAGGCGTCCTCGCCTGCCTCGTTGGCGGCGAGCGTCAGCGAGCAGACGACATTGCCGGCGTCACGCATTGCCCAGTCTCCGGCCACCTGCTCCACCGTGCTGCCCGCCGGCGCGATCGATGCGGCGCTTTGCAGGAACAGCAAGCCCTCGCCCGCGGCGCGGTCGCTTTCATACATTCCAGCCTCGACTTCCTCGAAACGCAGCACCTGCTGACCTTTCGAGTCGATCAGGCGCACCGTTTCGTCGTTTAACGTCCATGCCTGCACATCGCGGAAGGTCGGGAAGGCATCGACGCAGGACTTGTCGAGCTCGGCGCGGTAACCGCCCTTCACCGCGTCGGTCTTGAACTCGATCGCGCAGATCCGGTCGCGATCGACATTGGATATCTGCCAGGAGCCGGCCATTTCCTTGACCGCATCGCTCTGCGCGGATGCCGCCGCCGGAATGGTGGCGAGCAGGATTGCACCCCAAAGCCTGGAAACGATCGTCGTCATGGCAGGCCCATTTCGATCTGACGCGGAGAAATTATCATCTCCGCCGCCGCGCGCGCGTCACTTATTTTTTCCTCGGCGGCCAGGGCGTCTCGGGAACCGGCGTCAGCGGCGGCTTGCCATCCTTCCAGGCGAGGAGATTATCAACGACCAATTGGCCCATTGCCCTGCGCGTATGGACCGATGCCGATCCGAGATGGGGGAACAGCACGATCCGCTCCATCTCGATCAGTTCCTTGGGCACGCGCGGCTCGTCGGCGAAGACGTCGAGACCCGCCGAATAGATTTTCTTGTCCTTCAGCGCCCTGATCAAAGCCTGCTCGTCGACCGCCGAGCCGCGACCGATATTGATCAGGATACCGTCCGGGCCGAGCGCCTCGAGCACTTCGGCATTGATGAGATTTTTCGTGGCGGCGCCGCCCGGCGTCACGACGATCAGGATATCGACGTCGCGCGCCAGCTCGATCAAGCTTGGATAATACCTGTAGGATACGTCCGGCTGGGGATTGCGGTTGTGATAGGCGACCGGAACGCCGAAGGCTTCGAGGCGCCTTGCGATCGCCTTGCCGATCCGTCCGAGCCCGACGATGCCCGCCTTGCGCTCGCGCAAGCTCGCCGTGAGCGGATAATTGCCCTGCAACCATTTTCCGGCACGCAGGTAGCGGTCGGCCTGCGGAAATTCCCGCACCGTGCAAAGCAACAGCCCAAGCGCGGTATCCGCTACCTCCTCAGTCAGCACGTCCGGGGTGTTGGTGACGATGACGCCATGCTCGCCGCACCATTTGGCGTCGATATGGTCGTAGCCGACGCCGAAGCTGGAAAAGATTTCAAGCTTGGGAAACTTCTCGAGGAACGCGGCCGTGACCGGCGCGTGACCCCCGCCGCCCCCCGCCATGGCCCTCAGCCGCGGGGCGAGCTCGGCGACGAGCTTGTCCTTGTCGGGCGCTTCCCAGTATTTGTGCAGCGTGAACGCGCGCGAAATGCCTTCAACGATCAACGGCATCGCCGGTCCAATTAGCAAAACGTCGGCCTTGTCGTCGGCCATGGGCAATACTCCTTTTCTTTGTCGCGCTTTCCGGCCAAGCGGCGGGGGCTTAATCCGGGCCGGAAACCGGGGGGTCGGATCCGGGGCAAGTCAATGCCGGGACCGGGCGACCGGGCTTTGATTAAGCTTGATTTTCTGAACCTAACTGCAACAAGATCATCTGAGGGGCTGGTAGGACAAATATAATTGCCACACCGCCCAGCGGGCTTAAAGACATATGTGCCAGGGAGGAATGTAAATGGCATCGGTCGCAATCCGCGACGTGCGCAAGGCTTTCGGTTCCACGCAGGTCATCCACGGGGTTTCCATCGGGATCAACGATGGGGAATTCGTGGTCCTAGTCGGCCCCTCAGGCTGCGGCAAATCGACCTTGCTCAGGATGATCGCAGGGCTCGAAAACATCAGCGCCGGCGAGATCCGGATCGGCGAACGGGTGGTCAACAACGTGCCGCCGAAAGAGCGCGACATCGCCATGGTGTTCCAGAATTACGCGCTCTACCCGCATATGACGGTCGCGGCCAATATGGGTTTTTCGCTGAAGCTGCGCGGGGCGCCCAAGGACGAGATCGAAATGCGGGTGAAGCGGGCGGCCGCCATCCTCGGCCTCGAGCCGCTTCTCGAACGCTATCCGCGGCAATTGTCCGGCGGCCAGCGCCAGCGCGTGGCAATGGGCCGCGCAATCGTGCGCGATCCGCAGGTCTTCCTGTTCGACGAGCCCCTGTCCAATCTCGACGCCAAGCTGCGTGTGGCGATGCGCACCGAAATCAAGGAATTGCATCAGCGGCTCAAGACCACGACGGTGTACGTCACCCACGATCAGATCGAGGCCATGACGATGGCCGACAAGATCGTGGTGATGCATGACGGCATCGTCGAGCAGATGGGTGCTCCGCTCGATCTCTACGACAAGCCGGACAACCTGTTCGTCGCCGGTTTCATCGGCTCGCCGGCGATGAATTTCATCAAGGGCAAGCTGCGCGCCAACGGCAAGGTCGAGTTCGAGGGGCCGTCGAATGTCCGCCTGCCGCTCGCCGCCGCGCCAAGCTCATCGGACGGCCGTCCGGTGGTCTATGGCGTGCGGCCGGAACATTTCGTCATCGCCGATGACGGAGCCGACGCGGAAATCCAGGTGGTCGAGCCGACCGGTTCGGAAGTCCAGGTAGTCGCCAAGCTCGGCGGTGAGGACATCATCGCGGTGTTCAGGGAACGTCATCAATTCAAGCCGGGCGAAAAGATCCGGCTGAAACCAAACCCGAAACTCGTCCACCTGTTCGACGAGGCGACCGGGAAGAGACTGTCCGCGTAAATTTCAAAACGGAGGAACGCTAATGACGGATTTTACCCGCCGTTCGCTGCTGAAGGGCGGCACGGCTCTCGCCGCCGCTGGCATGGTGTCCAGCGAGGCGCTCGTCGAATGGGCAAAGGCATGGGCCCAGACCGCGCCGTGGAAGCCGGAAAAAGGCGCCAAGCTGGCGATGCTGCGCTGGAAATATTTCGTCCAGGCCGAAGACGACGCCTTTGTGAAAATGCTCGATGCCTTCACCAAGGCGACCGGCGTGCCGGTCGAGGTGTCGCGTGAATCCTATGAGGACGTGCAGCCGAAGGCGTCGGTCGCCGCCAATACCGGCACCGGGCCCGACCTGTTCTGGGGTCTGTATTCTCTGCCGCATCTCTTCCCGCAGAAGTGCCTCGATGTCACCGACGTCGCGGAATATCTCGGCAAAAAGTATGGCGGCTGGGTCGACAGCGCCGTGAAGTACGGTAAAGGCAGCGGCACGAAGTGGATCGACATCCCGATCTGCTATTCCGGCGCTCTCATCAACTATCGTCTCGAGGCGTCGAAAAAGGCCGGCTTCTCGAAATTCCCGGCCAAGACCGACGAGTTCCTCGAATACGCCAAGGCGATGAAGGCTCAGGGAACGCCGGGCGGCTTCGCCCTCGGTCACGCCTCAGGCGACGGCAACACCTGGATCCACTGGTGCCTGTGGGCGCATGGCGGCAACGCCGTCGATAAGGATGACAAGGTCGTCATCAATTCGCCGGAGACGGTAAAGGCGCTGGAATACGCCAAGACTCTCTACGGCTACATGATCCCCGGCACGGCCTCCTGGAACGACGCCTCGAACAACAAGGCGTTCCTCGCCAAGGAAATCTTCTGGACCAATAACGGCATCTCGATCTACGTCGCGGCCCAGAACAGCGCCAAGGACATCGCGGAAGACATGGATCACGCCTACTTCCCGATCGGACCCGTCGGCAAGCCGACCGAGCTGCACCTGATGTATCCGGTGCTGGCGATGACCTACACGAAATATCCGCAGGCCTGTAAGGCGCTGATGGCGTTCATGCTGGAAGCGGAAAATTTCAACCCGTGGATCCAGTCGGCGAAGGGCTATCTGACTCACTGCCTCAACGCCTATGACGCGAACCCGATCTGGACCGTCGATCCGAAGAACACTCCCTACCGCGACGTCGCCAAGCGTTCGCTGACGGCAGGTGGCCTCGGCTCGGTCGGCGAGAAGGCGGCGACGGCGATCGCCGACTTCGTGGTGCTCGACATGTTCGCGAATTATTGCACCGGCCGCGAAGATGCCAAGGGAGCGATCTCGGTCGCCGAACGGCAGCTTCGCCGCATCTATCGATAATCGTCGAATCCGGCGGGCGCCGTCAGCGCCCGCCGGATTTATTTCGTGGGAACCCGATGGCCCTTGCATTCGATCAAGCTGCCGCCCGCGTGACGCCTCGTGACGTCACCGCCTGGGATCGCCTCAAGACCAACCGACACTGGCTCGGCGCCTGGTTCATGCTGCCGGCCGCGGTCTTTCTGGTCCTGTTTCTCGCCTACCCGCTCGGACTAGGAATCTGGCTGTCATTCACCGACGCACGGCTCGGCCGCGAGGGCATCTTCGTCGGCCTCGAGAATTACGATTTTCTTCGCGACGATCCGGTTTTCTGGCTATCGGTTTTCAATACGCTGCTCTACACCTCGGTCGCCAGCGCTCTCAAATTCGCGATCGGGCTCTATCTCGCGCTCCTGCTCAACGAGCACCTGCCGTTCAAGGCGATCATCCGCGCGGTCGTGCTGATCCCGTTTATCGTGCCGACCGTGCTGTCAGCGATCGCCTTCTGGTGGCTATTTGATCCGCAATTCTCGATTATCTCCTGGTCGCTGAAGAAGATCGGCCTGATCTCCAATAACATCGACTTTCTCGGTAACGTGTGGAACGCGCGCTGGTCGGTGATCTTCGCCAATATCTGGCGCGGGGTGCCTTTCGTCGCAATCACGCTGCTCGCCGGGCTGCAAACCGTGTCGCCCTCGCTCTACGAAGCCGCGACAATCGACGGCGCCTCGCCGTGGCAGCGCTTCCGCTACATCACCTACCCGCTGCTGACCCCGATTATCGCCGTGGTCATGACCTTTTCGGTGCTGTTCACCTTTACCGACTTCCAGCTCATCTGGGTGATGACGCGGGGCGGACCGGTCAACGCCACCCATCTGATGGCGACCTTCTCCTACCAGCGCGCGATCATGAGCGGCTATCTCGGCGAAGGCGCGGCGATCTCCACCGCGATGATTCCGTTCCTGCTCGCGACCATCATGGTGTCGTGGTTCGGATTGCAGCGCCGCAAGTGGCAGCAGGGCTCCGACAATGACTGATCGCGGGGCGATCTTTTCTGTCTGCCGCGGCCGGCGCGCGCCGCGCGCGGGCCTTTGGCGGCAAAGGGGGCGCGAACGATGACCGACATACTCGCCGGCAAAGTGGCCGATCCCAAGACGGTGCTCAACGCATCGTCGCCCACGGCCGATCACAGCGAAGGCATGAGCTATCTGCAGAGCCTGCCTCGCCGTCTCGTCACGCTCTACCTGCCGCTGTCGATCATCCTGATCGTCCTTCTGTTCCCGTTCTACTGGATGGCGCTGACCTCGATTAAGCCGGACGAGCAGCTGCTTGATCTCGATACCTACAGCCCGTTCTGGACGTGGAACCCGACGCTCAAGCACATCACCAAGCTTCTGTTCGAGACGCAATATCCGACTTGGCTGTGGAACACGATGATGGTCGCCGTCTGCGCCACGGTGCTGTCGATCGCCTCCAGCATTCTCGCCGCCTATGCGATCGTGCGGCTGCGCTTCAAGGGCGCGGCGACCGTCGGCGGCATCATTTTCCTCGCCTATCTTGTCCCGCCGTCGATCCTGTTCATCCCGCTATCGACCGTGGTCTATCAGTACGGTCTGTTCGACACGCCGTTTGCGCTGATCCTCACCTATCCGACGATCCTCATTCCGTTCTCGACCTGGCTGCTGATGGGCTATTTCAAGACCATCCCTTACGAGCTCGAGGAATGTGCGCTGATCGATGGGGCGAGCCGCTGGCAGATCCTGATGAAAATCATCCTGCCACTGGCCGTGCCGGGCCTGATCTCGGCGTTCATCTTCTGCTTCACGCTGTGCTGGAACGAGTTCATCTACGCGCTGACCTTCATATCGTCGACCCATTACAAGACCGTGCCGGTGGCGATCGTGACCGCGCTGGTGGATGGCGACATCTATCGCTGGGGCTCGCTCATGGCTGGCGCGATGATCGGATCACTACCGCTCGTGATTCTCTATGCCTTCTTCGTCGAGCACTATGTCTCGGCCATGACCGGCGCGGTGAAGGAATAGCGCCTGCGCGTTTTGATCCGTAGCCATCCGGCGCGGGCTGGAATAGCGTTCCCGCATGAGCAAGATTGCATTCATCGGCCTCGGCGCCATGGGCTTGCCCATGGCCGAGAATCTGCGCAAGGCCGGTCACGACGTGATCGGCTACGATGTTCATGAGGCCGCACGAGCCGCTTTCCAGGCCGGCGGCGGGCGCGTAGCGCAGAGCGCGGCCGAGGCCGCTCGGGGCGCCGAATTCCTGGTGCTGATGGTGGTCAATGCCGATCAGGCCGAACAGGTTCTGTTCGATGGCGGCGCGGCCGAGGCCCTCGCGCCCGAGGGCATTGTCGTTCTCAGCGCAACCTGCCCGCCACGACGGGCGGAAGAACTGGCGGCACGGCTCGAGGCTCTACAGCGCGGCATGGTCGATGCGCCCGTCTCGGGAGGTGTCGTCGGGGCGCGGACGGGAACACTGACCATCATGGCGAGCGCGCCTGACCGCATTTACGAGCGGGCCGAGCCGCATCTGAAGATCATGGGCAGCAAGCTCGTGCGCGTCGGCGACCGCGCCGGCCAGGGCGCGATGGTAAAGACCATCAATCAGCTTCTCTGCGGCATCCATATCGCCGCGGCGGCGGAAGCCATGTCGCTCGCCGAGCGCGCAGGCCTCGACACGAAAATGCTGCTCGGCATTTACGGAGAGAGTGCCGCCGCGAGCTGGATGCTGAACAATCGTGGGCCACGCATGATCGGCGACAATCCAGAAGTTGCCAGCGCCATCGACATTTTCGTCAAGGATCTCGGAATCGTGCTAGACGCGGGCCGCGCGGCTAAAGCGCCCCTCTTTCTCAGCGCGGTGGCCCACCAGCTTTTCATCGCGGCCTCGAGCCTGGGCCTTGGGCGCGCCGACGACAGCCAGGTGATCGCGGCCTATCGCGCGCTGTCGCCCTCATGACATCGCCGCCCCGGCGGCCTAGAGTTCCGCAAGGGCAATAATCAAGTGCAATAACAAGGAGAAGACCATGGCCGAGCGCATCGGATTCGTCGGAGTGGGGTTTATGGGCCATGGCATGGCCAAGAACCTGGTCGAAAAGGGCCACCCCCTCACCATCATGGGTCATCGCAACCGCGCGCCGGTCGATGACCTCATCAAGCGCGGAGCGAAAGAGGCGAAGTCGGCTGAAGACGTGGCGAAAAATTCCGACATCGTGTTCCTTTGCGTCACCGGCTCGCCGCAGGTTGAGGCGTTGGTGCGCGGCGCCAATGGCCTCGCCGCGGGCGCGCAAAAAGGAATGATCATCGTCGATTGCTCCACATCCAATCCGACCTCGACAGTCGCGCTCGCAGCCGAGTTACAGGCCAAAGGCATCTTCTTCTGCGACGCCCCTCTCGGCGGCACGCCGGCGCAAGCGGAGGAAGGCAAGCTTTCGGCGCTTGTCGGTTGCGACGCTTCGATCTGGCCGCGCCTCGAGCCGATCGTCGGCAAATGGGCGGCGAAAGCCGTTCGTATCGGCAATCCCGGCGACGGTCACAAGATGAAGCTCATCATGAACTTCCTGTCGATGGGCTATGCCGCGATCTATTCGGAGGCACTGTCGGTCGGAAAGAAGGTCGGGCTGACCCCGCAAATGATCGATTCGGGCCTGCGCGGCAGCCGCATGGATTGCGGCTTCTATCAGACCTTTTTCGACTACGTGCTCAACCGCAATCGCGAGGCGCACAAGTTCACCATCTCGAATGCACATAAGGACGTGCGCTATCTCGCGATCATGGCGGCGACCGCCGGCGTGCCTAACCCGGTTGGCAACGCGGTGAAGGATTATTTCGCGATGGCCGAAGCGGCCGGCCGCGGTCAGGACTTCGTGCCGATGCTGTCGGATTTCGTCGCCGAGATGAACGGCGTTTCCCTTGCGCCACAGACCGGCAAACAGGCGGCCGAGTGACACTGGCCTCGCTCCACAGGCGTTCAATGCCGGCAGGCCCAGAAAGGCCCGCTTGAATACGGGCGCACGTCAAGATGCCAATCAATGCCGCATTGATCCAGAGAGTACGAAAACTCGCTTTGCTGGTGGTAATCCTGATCGGGGGGACGGTTTTCGCTCTCACCGACTCGATCTACCCGAACGGACAGACCGCCCACGAGATGATCGAATGGGTCGGCATGCTGCTGATCGTGATTTGCATTCTCGGGCGTACATGGACATCGCTCTATATCAGCGGGCGCAAAACCAGCCATCTCGTCATCGATGGACCCTATTCGGTAACGCGCAATCCGCTTTATCTTTTTTCCATCATCGGCGCCGCTGGGATGGGAGCGCAGGCGGGCAGCATCGCTGTCGCCCTGATCTGCGCCGCCCTGACATGGATCGTCTTTTATCCCGTCGTCCTTGAAGAAGAAAAGCAGCTCTCGGAGCTCTACGGCAAAGCCTACCGGGCGTATGTGAAGTCGGTTCCGCGACTTATTCCCCGCAGACTCTGGCGCGACGAGAAAACGCTGTCGATCCATCCGCCGAAGGTGCTCGCGACATTTATCGATGCCCTGTGCTTTCTGCTGGCAGTGCCGTTCGCCGAGGCTTGCGAATATCTGCGCGATAGCGGCGTATTGCCGGTGCTGATGAAGCTCTATTAGGCAGCGGCGCGCGATTTATTTTATTCCGCGGCGAAAAAACACCTCGTCGACGGCGATCTGAATCCTGCCGCGCCCGATATCGCTCGAAAAGCGCGTCGCGAAGGTATTGATCGATTGCTCCGACAGCCGGTTCCACAATGCCGGATCGATATAGGCGGCCGCGACCAGGCGGGCGAACTCGGATGGATCGTCGGAGATAAGCGCATCGAAGTCGTGGCGCAGACCCATGCCCTCCGCCGCGATCGAGGTGGCGACAACCGGAACGCCATAGCTCAGGCTGCTGACGATCTTTCCCTTGATCCCGGCGCCATAACGTAGCGGCGCCACCGAAATTCTCGATTCCTGGAAGAGCGGCGCGATGTCCGGGACAAAGCCGCGCGCCTCGATGCCGGGTCTGGCAATGCTCGCGATTTCCGGCGGCATGTCCGAGCCCGCGATCACGAATTTTCCCGGAAATCCGTTGGCGGCAAGCCGCGGCCAGATGCGGTTCACGAACCAGAGGACGGCGTCGATATTCGGGGGGTGCCTGAATCCGCCGATGAAAACCACGTCGCGCCGCTCATCGAACGGCACGCGCGGCACCGCCGGCGGCGGGCGCATGATCGGCACGACGCGCACCTGCGCCGCGGGCACGAATTTCGCAAGCAGCTCCATCTCGTGCGGGCTGACGACGATCGTCATATCCGCGTTGCGCACGAGCGTCAGCTCGACTCGCGCCATTTCCAGCGCCCGACCGGCGAGATTCTTGTTGTGCTCGATCTCCGCCTGCCGCTGCATCCGCAGGAAATGAAGATCGACCGGCATGAATATCACCGGCAGATCGGGTCGAATCTTGCGCGCAAACGGCACGATATGCCCGGCGATCGGCCCCCGATACGCCATCACAAGATCGGCGCGCGGAATGCGCTCGCTGATCACCTGCTGTAACGTTGTCCATTGGGGCGCGTGCAGCACCTCGATGCCGATCGCTCGAAGACCGTCCGTGTAGCGCCCGGCATATTCCAGGTTGGCCGGCACGAAGCAGACCTCGTGCCCAATCGCGCGCAGCGAACGCAGCACCTCGAAAATGCTGTTGGACCCGCTGTCGTGATCGGGCATCGGCGTTAGATGATCGAAGACGACGATTGTTTTCGGCATGATGGGGGTCCGGCGAAGCCGAATCGTTGTAACTTATGCCGAAGGGGCGAACTACCAGTTAACCGAAACGTACTGTGTTTCGAGATATTCGCGCAGCCCTTCGTGTGCGCCCTCGCGCCCGATTCCAGATTGCTTCATGCCGCCGAACGGCGCGGCGGGATCGGACACAAGACCGCGATTGAGGCCGACCATTCCGAAATCGAGCTTTTCTGCGATACGCAGTCCGCGCGCGAGGTCGCCGGTGTAAAGATAGGCCACCAGCCCATATTCAGTGTCGTTGGCGCGACGAATCACCTCTTCCTCGGTCTGAAAGGTCTGCAGCGAGGCGACCGGGCCGAAAATCTCCTCGCGCAGCAGCTTGGCGCCGTCCGGCACGTTCGACAGAACGGTAGCCGGATAGAAATAACCCGGCCCGTCGGGGATCTTTCCGCCGGCCAGCACCCTGGCGCCCTTGCCGACGGCGTCCTCGACAAGCTCGCTCACCTTCCTGCGCGCGTCGGCATTGACCAGCGGGCCTAGCGCGACTCCATCGTCAAGGCCATTACCCATCTTGAGCGCCTTCATCCTCGCGGCAAGCTTTTGCGCGAAGGCATCATGCACGCTGGCATGAACATAGAATCGGTTGGCCGAAGTGCAGGCTTCTCCCATGTTGCGCATCTTGGCGATCATCGCTCCCTCGATCGCCGCGTCGAGATCGGCGTCGTCGAACACGATGAACGGCGCGTTGCCGCCGAGTTCCATCGCCGGCTTGACGATGCATTTCGCCGCCGCTTCCAGCAGCTTTCGTCCCACCTCCGTCGATCCGGTGAACGACACCACGCGCACGCGCGGATCTTCCAGCATCGTATTGACCACGCGGCCTGATTGGCGCGAGGGAATCACGTTGATGACACCCGCGGGCACGCCCGCTTCTTCCATGATCGGCATCAGTGCGAGCATCGTCAGCGGCGTATCGGAGGCGGGCTTCAGCACGACCGGGCAGCCCGCCGCCAGCGCCGGGCCGATCTTGCGCGTGGCCATCGCCGCGGGGAAATTCCACGGCGTCACCAGAACAGCCACCCCTGCGGGCTTGTGATGCACGAGGATACGCGCGCCGGAGGACGGCGCACGCGAAACCTCGCCGATATTGCGTACCGCCTCCTCCGCGTACCAGCGGAAGAATTCTGCCGCATAGTCCACTTCGCTGCGCGAATCCGGCAGCGCCTTGCCGTTCTCGATCGTGATCAGCTTGGCGAGGCGCTCAGCATCGCGCATCATCAACTCGTAGGCGCGGCGCAGGATTTCGCCGCGCTCGCGCGGCTTGCGCGCCGCCCAGCCCTCGAAGGCGGAACTCGCCGCGTCGACCGCCGCGATCGCGTCATCGACGCTCGCGCTGGCAACCGAGGCGATGCTGCGCTCGGTCGCGGGGTCAATCACATCGAAACGCTGGTTGTCGGACGATTTGCGCCATTTCCCGCCGATATAAAGATCGGTCGGAACATTGGCGAGAAGGTTGTCGTACATGGAGGCGTCTCCCGCGCCCGGGACCCGGCGCATCTGCAAGTGAGGATCGCTTCACGAATATCGGCGCGCCCGCCCTGTTACGCAACCGGGTCCACCGAGGGCGGCACGGCTTCACCGCGAACCTTGTGCTCCCGATAAAGCAGGTAAAGACCCGAGGCGACCACGATGGCGCAGCCCACGAGCGTCCAGTGATTCGGCAGATCGCCGAACACCAGGTAGCCGGCGATGATGACCCACACCGTTTGCGTGTACATAAAGGGCGAAAGCACCGATGCCGGCGCGATGCGGTGCGCGCGGATCATGATGTAGTGCCCGAGCGCGGCGACGACGCCCTGCATTACCATCAGGCCGTAAAGATAAGCCCGGTCCGGCCATTGCCAGACGAAGGGCAGGATCGCCGTCATGATCACGGCGCCCGGCAGATTGGAATAGAAGATCGTCGTTTCGCTCGAATCGACGCGCGCCAAAAGCCGCGTCGTGATGCTGTAGAACGCATAGCACAGCGCGCAGAGCAGGCTCAAAATTGCGGCCGGGTGAATGCCGCCGAATCCAGGCCGGGCGACGACCAGCACGCCGAGAAACCCGATCACGATCGCGATCCAGCGTCGCGGGCCGACGCTCTCGCCGAGTAGCGGGACCGACAGCGCCGCGACCATGAACGGCCCGGAAAACATGATCGCCATGGCCTGATCGAGCTGCAGAAATTGCAGCGCCAGCAAGTTCAGGCCTGTCGAGCCGATCAGCAGAAAAGCTCTCGCGATTTGCAGCCAGAGTCGCTTGCTGCCCACGATTTCGCGCGGTGGAAGATTCGATACTCCCGGGATCGGAAGAAAACAGACTGCGAGGAACGCGAAGGTGAAGCGCCCCCAGATCACCTGCGACAGGGGCATGAAATGATTCAGGTATTTGCCGATGGTGTCGATGCAGGTGAAGCAGATCACCGCGATGCACATGAGCCCGATGCCGGCGAGCCTGCGGTCGGCGTGCGGATGGGCGGCCTTGGGTGAACTCATATCGTCAGGCCACTGGATCGCCGGACACCGGTGCGTCCGGACCCTTCACTTTGCGTTCCCGGTACAGAAGGTAGAGCCCAGAACCGATCACGACGCCGGCGCCGGCCAGGGTCCAGCGGCTCGGCAGATCGGCGAAAACGACATAGCCGTAGAAGATCATCCAGATGAGCTGTGTGTACATGAACGGTGACAGGATGGAGGCCGGCGCCAGCCGGTGCGCCATGATCAGCAGGAAATGCCCGAACGTGGCAAGCGTGCCCATGATCGCCATCAGTGCGGCATCCCTCGGCGTCGGAGTCGTCCATACGAACGGCACGACCGCACTTAAGGCCAGCACACCGACGACGTTGGTATAGAACAGCGTCGTCGCGCTCGAGTCCGTGCGCGAGAGAATGCGCGTCAGAATCGAATAGAATGAATAAGTCACCGCCGACAACAGACAAAGCACCGCCGCCGGATGGATGCCGCCCATCCCCGGCCGCATCACCAGCAGCACGCCGCAGAAACCGGTCGCAATCGCCATCCATCGCCGCGGACCGATGCGCTCCCCAAGCAGCGGCACGGCGAGCCCTGCGACGATGAACGGCACCGTGAACATGATGGAAACGGTCTGATCCAGTTGCAGGAAATGAAAAGCAAACACCATCATCGTGTTCGCGGCCGCTATCATCGCCGAGCGGATGAGCTGCAGCCACGGCCGCTCGGTTCGCATCCGCTCCGGCTTGAACACGATATTGGTCAGGAACAGCGCAGCAGCAAAGGCACCGGCAAAGCGCGCCCAGGTAACCTGCAGCGAGTTCATGTCGTGAATAAGAAACTTTGCCGTCGCATCGATGCTGGCAAAAAAGAAATTGGCGGCGCTCATCAGCGCAATGCCGCGCAGCCGCGCCTGGCCCTGCTCCCTTGCCGCCGTGTCGCTTGCCGTTGCCGGACTTCCCATCACCACGTCAATACGTTGCCCTGCCGCCGGATATATCGAACACGCCGCCAGTCGTGAACGAGCAATCCTCCGATGCGCAGAACGCGGCAAGCGCGGCAAGCTCCTCGACCTGCAGGAAACGCCCGCGCGGAATCTTCGACAGCATGTAATCGATGAATTCTTGGCTGATTTGATTGAAGATCGCCGTTTTGGCGGCGGCGGGCGTGATGCAGTTGACCGAAATATCGTTGGTCGCAAGCTCCTTGCCGAGCGACTTGGTGAATCCGATCACTGCCGCCTTGGAAGCCGAATAGGCGGAAGCGTTCGGGTTGCCTTCCTTGCCGGCGATGGATGCGATGTTGACGATGCGTCCGTAATTCTGCGCGATCATGCCGGGAACCACGGCGCGGCAGCAATGAAAGACGCCGTCCACGTTCACCGCCATCACCTGTTTCCAGTTGTCCAGCGGATAATCCTGCACCTTGTGAGTCGCGCCGCCGAGGCCGGCATTGTTGACGAGGATGTCGATACGGCCGAAGGCCTTGATCGTCTCGTCCCGGCCGCGCTCGACGCTCTTGAGGTCCGCTACGTCAACCGCGAGCGCCAGCACGCGCCCCCGCCCGTTCAGTTCGGCGGCCGTCTTTTCCGCGAGCGCGATGTCGCGATCCCAGATCGCCACGCCCGCCGCGTCGGAATCGAGAAAGCGCTCGGTGATCGCGCGGCCGAAGCCCTGCGCGCCGCCGGTCACAACGGCGAATCTTCCCTTCAGATCGATCTTGTTGGCCATGACAAATTCCTCCCGAGCCGGCAGCAAACTACCGGGCGCCCGCTCGGCAGACGAGAGGGTATTCATTCGTGTCAGAAATGCCGCCGCAGCGGTTGATCGGGCCGGAATGATCCGCTACGTTGGCGTCGTGGGGCCTTCGGCGGTCGCCCCGCTTCCCAAGGCTTGACAGCCCAAGCACCGCCTCCTTCGTTTTATGGAGGGGGCTTATGCATGCTGCAAGCTTCTCGATATCTGCCAACGACCTCTGGAACGAGATCGGTGCGGACGGCGCTCCAAACATCGTCGATGTCCGCCGACGCGAAGTTTATGACAGTGCCGCGGGTTTGATCCCGGGCGCCGCCTGGCGCGACCCGGAAAGGGCCGCTGAATGGTCGGTCGCCCCGGAATTCGATCGCCGCACCGTCATCGCCTGCAAGGCGGGCCATGAAATCAGCCAGTTCGTTGCCGCGCAGCTTCGCGAGCGCGGCGTCGCCGCCCAGATTCTCGCCGGCGGATATGCCGCTTGGGAAGAAGCGGGCCTGCCGCTGGTATCCAAGGCAGCAATCGAGCGATTCCTGCCCCGCCAGCCGAGCCTGTGGGTGACGAGGCGGCGGCCGAAGATCGACCGCGTCGCCTGCCCCTGGCTGATCCGACGCTTCATCGATCCGCAGGCGCGCTTTCTTTTCGTGGAGCCGCCACAGGTCGCGGACGTCGCGCGCGCTGCCGGAGCGATACCCTTCGACATCGAGGGGGCAGAGATCGGCCATACCGGCGAACGTTGCTCCTTCGATACGCTGCTTTCCATTTTCGGCCTGGAGAGGGAACCGTCTCTGGCTGCGCTCGCGACAATCGTGCGCGGCGCCGATACCGCCCGCCACGACCTCGTCGCGGAGGCCGCCGGGCTGCACGCTGTCTCGCTCGGGTTTTCGGCGCTTGCCGGCGACGACGATCATGGCCTGCTGCGACGCGGTTTTTCGGTTTACGATGGATTGCTGGCGTGGCTCCGCTTCGCCTCGCAGGAAAAGCATAACTGGCCGGCGAGGACTGCCTGACATGAAGGACATCGGCGCCTCGCCGCCATTCGGCGAATTTGTCAGAACCTGGTTAAAGATAGGCTGCATCAATTTCGGCGGCCCGGCGGGGCAGATCGCGATGATGCACCGTATCGTCGTCGACGAGAAAAAATGGATCGACGAGCCGCGCTTCCTGCATGCACTGAATTTCTGCATGCTGCTCCCCGGTCCGGAAGCGCAAAAGCTCGCGACCTATATCGGCTGGCTCAAATATGGCGCGCGCGGCGGATTGATCGCGGGCATTCTGTTCGTGCTGCCGGGCGCGTTTGTGATGCTCGGATTGAGTCTCGTCTATGCGCTCGGACGAGGCATCCCGTTGATCGACGGCGCGCTATTCGGGGTCAAGGCCGCCGTGCTGGTGATCGTGATCGAGGCATTGATCCGCATCGGCAGGCGCGCGCTGAAAACCGCCGTTATGCTGGCGCTGGCGGCGGCGGCGTTCACCGGGATTTTCTTTTTTTCGGCACCCTTTCCACTGATCGTCGCCGGGGCCGCGGCGATCGGCTACATCGTCGCGCAATACGACCCGGCCCGTCTCGGCCTTTCTCCCTTGGACGAAACGGCCGCGGCGCCAGCGGAGGGGCGCTGGCGGCAATTCACCCTGTCGGCGGTTATCGGGCTGTCGGCGTGGTGGGCGCCCGTGGTACTGGCGGCGGCGCTGCTCTCGCCCGATCACGTGCTCGTCGGAATCGGCACGTTCTTTTCCAAGCTGGCGATTGTCAGTTTCGGCGGCGCCTATGCGCTGCTCGCCTACATGGCACAGGAAGCGGTGCAGACTTATGGATGGATGACCGCGCCGGAGATGATCGACGGCCTCGGTCTCGCCGAGACGACGCCCGGACCGCTGATCCTCGTCACGCAGTTCGTCGGTTTCCTCGCCGCGTTTCGCGCCCCGGTCCCCTTCTCGCCGGTGGCCGGCGGGTTGCTGGGGGCGGCAATGACGACCTGGGTCACCTTCACTCCGTCCATGCTCTGGATCTTCGCGGGCGCGCCCTTCGTCGAACCGCTGCGCGCCAGTAAGCGCCTGTCCGGGGCGCTTGCCGCGATTACCGCCGCCGTGGTCGGGGTTATCCTCAACCTGAGTGTCTGGTTTGCCCTGCATGTCCTGTTCGGACATGTCGAGGAGCGGCATGCGGGCTGGCTGCGTTGGTTCGCCTTCGATCCGCTGCAAATCGACATCAGGGCGGCCGCGTTGGCGGCGATCGCGACGATCCTCGCCTTCGGCCTGCGACGCGGTCTGACCGAGGTGGTTGCGATCATGGCGGGGCTCGGGATGGCAGCCTCCCTCGCCGACTAATCGTCGGCCACCGCGCTTTCATGCCAGTGGCGCAGCGCCAAATGCGAGACGAGCGACAACACGGCGAAAATCACGATGCCGGTCCCCGACAACAGCAGAAGCGCGGCGAACATGCGCGGAACGTTGAGCCGATAGCCGGATTCGGCGATGCGGTAGGCTAGGCCCGATCCGGCGCCGGCCGAGCCTGCCGCGATCTCGGCGACCACCGCTCCGATCAGCGACAGCCCGCCGCCAATGCGCACTCCGCCGAGGATATAGGGAAGCGCCGCTGGCAGTTTCAGACGCCACAGGAGCTGCGATCCGCTCGCGCCGTAGAGCCGGAACAACTCCAGCAGGTTGCGGTCCACCGAATTCAGCCCAAGCGTAGTGTTGGCGAGAACCGGAAAGAACGCCACGATCCACGCGCAGGCCAGAACAGCCGCGTGCTGCGGCAGATAGATCAGAAGCAACGGCGCGATCGCCACGACCGGCGTGACCTGCAAGATCACCGCGTATGGATAGAGCGAATATTCGACGAGCCGCGACCGGTTGAACAGAATGGCAAGGCCGATACCTCCGGCGAGCGCGAGCGCAAGGCCCTGCAGCGCCGTGGCCAAGGTCGCAAGCAGCGACGACCAAAGAATCGGCCAGTCGGCGATAAGGGTCGAAAGCACAAGACCGGGGGACGGCAGAATGAAGGGCGGAATGTTCTTCAAGCGCACGATCACGTCCCAGACCGCGACGCCTGCGGCGAGCGCCAGTATCGGTAGCACGGCACGCAACAGGCGCTCCTGACGGCTGCGATCGTTTGCGGGCGGCGGAACCATCGTCACGGCGCCTTTCTTGCGCGCATTGCCTGTTCGAGCGCGTCGGACACCTCGCGGCAATAGGCGGCATATTCGGTGGAGGTGCGAAAATTGCCTCGTGGATATGGCGCCTCGATTGCGATTTCGGAAAAAACGCGGCCCGGCCGCGCGGTCATGACAATGACGCGGCTGGACAGATAGACCGATTCGAACACCGAATGCGTGACGAACACGCAAGTCTTGCGCATGTCATGCCAAAGCGTCAGCAGATCGTTGTTGAGCCGAAAGCGCGTGATCTCGTCGAGCGCCGCAAACGGCTCGTCCATCAGCAGCAATCTCGGCGAGGTGGCGAGCGCGCGGGCGATCGACACGCGCATTTTCATTCCGCCCGACAATTCCCGCGGATAGCGCGCGGCGAAGTCACTGAGCCCGACCTGGCGCAGGACAGTATCGACGCGCAAGGCCGCCTCCGAATCCGATAGATGCGCCAGCGCGAGCGGCAGGGCGACGTTGCCGGCCACGGTCTGCCAAGGCATCAGCGTCGGTTCCTGAAAAACGAAGCCTATATCGCCGCGCTGCGGAGCCCGGCCGTCGGACCAGACGAGCGCGCCGCAAGTCGGCTCGGTCAGGCCGGCAACGATCCGCAGCGCCGTCGATTTGCCGCAGCCGGACGGCCCGAGAAGCGTAACGAATTCGCCGTCACGAATATCAAGATTGAAGCGATCGAGCGCGGCGACGCCGTGCTGGAAAGATTTTCCCACGCCGCGCAGGCTCACGATCGGGCCCGCGGTCGCCGGCGGATTTGCGTCCGCGGACGGCATCACCGGGCGGAACGGTCGCGTGGCGCCGGCGTCAGGGGCACAGGCGCGCCTGATCCGTGCGCGAGATAACGCCGTTGCATTTCGCCTTGACGCTGCATTCGCTCAGGCTCTTCGCCATCCGGCGCTTGATGCAGCTCTTGCCCCCGTTGGCCTTGGCGGCCGCGGGCGGCGCAATCTGCAACGCAAACGCGCCGGCAAGGAGTGCCGCCGATATTCCCGCTCGCTTCACGGCTCCTTCCCCCTCGATCCTACCGGCGCAGATTAATGCCGACCTTCTTGTTCACGAATTGCAAGGTGTAGCTCTTGCGGTAATCGAGGTCGGCGGGCGTGACCCCTGCGCGAACCATCTTGTCGAAGAAATCCTTCATGCGGGCATCGGTCATCGCGCCAATGCCGAGCGTGCGCGCATCACCGGAATCAACAATACCGAATTCCTTCATCTTCGCGACAGAATAGGCGAGTGCATCGTCGGTCATTTCCGGATTGTGATTCTTGATCAGCGCGTTTGCCGCCTTGTTGTCGCCGTAGAGATAATTGTACCAGCCGATGATCGAGGCATCGACGAAACGCTGCACGAGATCGGGCTTTTTCTCAACCAGATCGCGGCGGGTCTCGATCAGCGTCGAATAGGCGCTGAAGCCCTGATCGGCGATCAGGAACAGTTTGGGCTTGAAGCCGCCCTGCTTCTCGATGGCGAAAGGCTCGGACGTCACGTAGCCCTGCATGGCGCTGCGCTTGTCGGCAAGAAACGGCTGCGGGTTGAATGTGTAGGGCTTTACCTTGTTCTCGTCGAAGCCGAAATCGCGCTTCATCCATTGAAAGTAGGTGACGATGCCCTCCTTGGAAATGAAAAGCGTAAGATTCTTCAGGTCGGCGAATTTTTCGATTCCCTGATCCGGATGGGCGATCAGCACCTGCGGCTCCTTCTGGAAGATCGCGGCGACAGGAATCGTCGGAATCTTGTTCTGGACCGCGTCGAATGACTGAAGCGTGTTCGCACTCATGAAGAAGTCGATCTTGCCGACCGGCAGGAGAATGCGATTGTTCACGTTCGGCCCGCCCGGCACGATGGTCACGTCGAGCCCGAATTTCCGGTAGGTGCCGTCGGCCAGCGCCTGGTAGAAGCCGCCATGCTCGGCCTGCGCGACCCAATTGGTGCCGAATGAAACCTTATCGAGCGGCTGCGCCGAGGCGCGCGGCGACAAGATGGCCGGCGCCAGCAGTGCGAGAACGAGACCCCAGCTTTTGACCTTCATGTGACGTTCCCGATCGGTTTGAGGAATCATAAGCGAGCGGCCGCCTCTTGCACAGCCGCAATGATCCGCACGGCTCGCCGCCTGCGAGGCGGCCCTGCGCCGGGTCCCGACCACGCCGATATCACAGTCGGGCATAGTCGATCGGCCGGTGGCGGTCGAGCGGCAGGCCGGCCTTCGGCATGGGATATTTCAGGCCGCTCGCGCAATTGAAAAGCACCGCGCGGTCTTGGCCGCCTATGCGCCCTTCGGCCAAGCTTTGCTTGTAGGCGGCATAGGTCGCCGCCCCTTCCGGGCAGAGCAGGAGCCCCTCTTTTCGGGCAACCTCCTCGCGCGCGGCATCGATGGCGTCGTCGGTCACCGCAATCGCAAATCCCCCGCTCTCGCGCACCGCCCGAAGAATCAGAAAATCCCCAATCGCCTGCGGCACGCGAATGCCGGCGGCAATGGTGTGGGCATTCTCAAAACGCGGAGCGTGCTCCTCCCCGGCCTCGAAAGCCCTCACGATCGGCGCACAGCCCGCGGCCTGCACGGCCACCATGCGCGGCCGCTTCGCCCCGATCAGGCCGATCTCCTGCAGTTCGGTGAAGGCTTTCCACATGCCGATCAGGCCGGTTCCGCCGCCAGTCGGGTAGAAGATCGCGTCGGGCAATTCCCAGCCGAGCTGCTCGGCAAGCTCGAGCCCCATCGTTTTCTTGCCCTCGATCCGGTAGGGCTCCTTCAGCGTCGAGGTATCGAACCAGCCCGCTTTTTCCGTGCCTTCGCCGACGATCTTTCCGCAATCGTCGATAAGGCCGTTCACGCGATAGACGGTGGCGCCTTGCAGCGCGATCTCGCTGACATTCACCTCCGGCGTGTCCTCGGGGCAGAAGATCGTACTCTTGATGCCGGCGCGGCTTGCATAGGCCGCAAGGGCGGCTCCGGCATTGCCGTTGGTCGGCATCGCCATGTGCCCGATGCCGAGCGCCTTGGCCATCGAGACCGCCATGACGAGACCGCGCGCCTTGAACGATCCGGTGGGCAGCCGCCCCTCATCCTTCACGATCAGCGCCCCGCCCTTGCCCGAAAGCCTTGGCAATTCGATCAGCGGGGTGATTGCTTCGCCGAGGCTGACGATGTGCGCCTTGTCGCGCACCGGCAACAATTCCCGGTAGCGCCAGAGATCGGGCGCGCGCGATGCCAATGCGTCCCTGGTCAAGGTTCGTTTCACGCCGGCGAGGTCGTAGCGCACCAATAGCGGCTTGTTCGCCCGCGACAGGTTGTGGATCGTGTCGGCCGGATATCGCTCCCCGGTATATGAACATTCCAAATGCGTCACGAAGCTCGGCCGGTCGGCAGCCAGATTGTCATCGTATTGCATGCCGTTCTCCATATCAGATGTCGCCCGCCCCCATGTCCTGTTCAATCACGCCTGTCGCCATGATATCGAAGCCGAGCACGTGACAGAGCGACGGTGGCAGTCGCGGACAAAAAAACAGGGCCGATCTCGCGAATGCGATCGGTGATGGTGGGCGAGCCGAGCATCGGGAAACCGGCAGAGAGACACGCGGGCGCGTAGTCGCGTTGCTGTCCTACGGCGGTCCGCCACCGATGTCCATTGCCGCGGCCTTGCCGCGCCGAAGCAGCGCGATCATGATGCCGCGCTGCCCTGCCGCTCTGCCGATCATGCCACTCGATCCCGTACTGACCGATGCGCTCAACCTGTCGCTGCTTGTCGCCGGCGCCTTTTTCGGCGCCATCGCGAGCGGCGGCGCCGGCTTTGCCTTCGCGGTTGTGGCTGCCTCCCTCTGGTTGCATGTGTTCGAGCCCATCCGCACGACGTTCCTGATCGTGTCGTGCAGCGTCGTGCTGCAGACCTCGATGCTGTGGCCGATGCGGCACGACATCGACTTCCGCCGGCTATGGCCATTCCTGGCCGGAGGATTGCTTGGCATTCCGATCGGCGTGCGGCTCGTCGTCCATACCGATCCGCAGAGTCTCAAGATCGCGCTCGGGTGTTTCCTGATTCTGTTCGGCCTTTATGCGCTGCTCGCCCCGCGCCTGCCGCGCGTCGGCGGCGGCCGGTTCTGGGACCTCGTAATCGGCTTTATCGGCGGCGTGATGGGCGGAGTGGGCGGCTATTCCGGCATCGCACCGACGATCTGGACACAGCTCCGCCACTGGCCGAAAAACGTCGCGCGCGCGATCTACCAGCCATTCATCCTTGCATCGCAGATGACGACGCTGGTCCTGATCGGCTTCGTCGCGTTCAGCGCGGCCGATGCGGTCCTGCTCATGATCGCGCTCCCGCCGCTGCTTGCCGGAGCTTTCGTCGGCTGGCGCATCTACGGGCGGCTTGACGAAAGGCGCTTCAAGCAATTGATCGCCGCGCTCCTGATCGCCTCCGGCGCGACCCTGGTGTTCTGAGATCAATCGGTGAAGGCGAGCGGCCGGGCCA
Source organism: Pseudorhodoplanes sp. (assembly GCA_035548355.1). Classification (GTDB taxonomy): domain Bacteria; phylum Pseudomonadota; class Alphaproteobacteria; order Rhizobiales; family Xanthobacteraceae; genus Pseudorhodoplanes. The sequence goes on along the minus strand of DASZTD010000037.1, from coordinate 124,493 downwards.
CTTCCTCGAGCGGCCTGCGCTCGGCCGCGACGCCGTAGCGCCACGCCACAAGCGCCGCCGCGATCATCAACAGCGCCGCCAGCGCGTATCCGCCGAACACGCTCGCGCGTGACCCGCTTTCGATCAGCACGCCGAAAAGCCAGGGGCCGAGCATGCCGCCGATGCCGGTGCCGACGGCATAAAAAATCGCGATCGCGAATGCCCGCACTTCCAGAGGAAAGGTTTCCGCGACCGTCAGATAGGCCGAACTTGCCGCCGCCGATGCAAAGAAAAAAATCACCATCCAGCACAAGGTCTGGGTGAAAGCGCCGAGCGCGCCGAGCATGAATAGATAGCCGGTAAATGCGAGCAGAAGGCCGGATGCCGCATAGGTGAATGCAATCATCGTGCGGCGCCCGATCGTGTCGAACAGGCGGCCAAGCGTCACCGGCCCGAGAAAATTTCCGAGTGCGAATGGCAGGATGTACCAGCCGACTTGATCGGGACGAATGCCGTAGAAATCCGTCAGCACCAGGGCGTAGGTGAAAAAGATCGCGTTGTAGAAAAATGCCTGCGCCGCCATCAGCGAAAACCCCACGAGCGCGCGCCGTCGATGCACGCGAAACAGCGTGACCGCGACCTCTCGCAGCGGCGTATGCGAACGCATGCGCAGCCTGACCCGTGGAAGACTGCCGGCGGGCCGTGATCCGATCCGCGCTTCGATTCCGGCGACGACGTCTTCGGCCTGAAGCGGCCGGCCATGCGTCATCAGCCAGCGCGGGCTTTCCGGCAACCAGAGTCGCATGAAGAAAACGATGACAGCGAGACCCGCGCCGATAAAAAAGGCAAGCCTCCAGCCGATCTCCGGATCGACCAGCGCCGGGTCGAGCAGCACGATCGATCCCGCGGCGCCGAGGGCAGCCCCCGCCCAGAAGCTGCCGTTGATGGCAAGATCGGTCCACCCGCGCAGCCGCGCCGGAACGAGTTCCTGGATGGTCGAGTTGATCGCCGCATATTCGCCGCCGATGCCGGCGCCGGTGAAGAAACGGAACAGAGCGAAGCTCCAGACATTCCAGGACAGGCCGGTGGCGGCGGTCGCCGCCAGATAGACGGCGAGAGTCATGAAAAAGAGCTTCTTGCGGCCGAGGCGGTCGGTGAGCCAGCCGAAGAAAAGGGCGCCGGCGACCGCCCCGCCGATATAGGCACTCGCCGCGAGCCCGACATCGACATTGGTGAAGCGCAGCACCGGGCTCGCCTTCAGCGCGCCGGCAATCGAGCCCGCAAGCGTCACCTCGAGGCCATCGAGGATCCAGGTGATTCCGAGCGCGGCGATGACCAGCACATGGAAACGCCCGAAGGGAAGTCGGTCGAGGCGCGCGGGAATGTCGGATTCGACGATACCGGTCACGGTCTGCTCCCGTGGGGCGCCGCACCGATGTCCGGCCTCCTGCGCCTCGCTGCCTCCACCCGGGTACAAATTTGCCCGCAACCAGGGCAAATCGCTTAAGCTGCCGCCCGTTCGTCGCCGTCCCGGAACGGCGGGATCACCAATCGACCATATTGCGCGGCCAGATTTCACCCCCTATCGCAGAGACTCGCCAGCCGTGAATCCGCGAGACAAATGGGATCCCGCCATCGCCGGCCGACGGCCGATGGCGATTCTCGTCCTGCTCGCGATCGCAGGCATTCTGCTCTCGATTTATGTCGGCAGGCAGGAAGCGAGCCAATATGCCGCGATCGAGCGTTTGAAGATCGCCGAAGTGGTCGATGCGCATTTTGGGGCGGTGCAGGACCATCTGTCCCTGCGGGAAAACCTCGCCAATGTCGTCGCCGCGCTCTTCAATCCCCCGCCCCTGACCGGATCGCGGCCGCTGCGCGATTTCGGCAAGCAGGTCATGGAGATCGTGCCCGACATCCAGACGATCGGATGGCTCCCGGAAGTTCCGGTCTCTGCCGCCGGCGACGCGCTGACGTCGCTGCAGAATTCCGATGTCGAGCATCCGCAATTCTACGACTCTTCCGGCCAGCCGCTGAAGCTCGCCGGTCTCGACCGTCCGATCTATCCGATTATCGACGTGGCCCCGGAAAAAAATCGCCGCGTGCTCGGCGTCGATGCCGGTGCGTTTCCCGAGCGCCTCGAAGCGATCCGCCGCGCCCGCGACACGCACCGGAGCGCGCGGACAGAGCCGCTGCGGCTCGTCCAGGCGCCGGACGAGCCGGCGCTTCTGATCTATGCACCGGTCTTCCGGAACGAGGTATTCAGGGGCGTACTCGGTTTCGGATACAAGATCGACCGGCTATTTCATGGCGCACTCACGGTCCCCAAATCGGCGTCCGGTTTCGATATCCGCGTCAAATCGGACGTTTCCGATGTTCCGGTCTATCAGTTGGCGGCCGATGGAACCGCGGCGAACCCGACGGCGCTTCTCCAGAACGACGGCACGACGGTGATCGAGCGGCAGACCGAATTCGGTGGACGGCCGCTGACCTTTGTTTACAGCACGGCGCGCAACATCGCGCGCGAGGCGCGATGGCGCGGCCTTTCTTTTGCGGCGGTGAGCCTCGCGATCACGGCGGCGACCATCACTCTTTTTGCCTTCATGGCCAATCGCGCAAGCCTGCTCGCGCGGGAGGTGCGCTCGCGCCGCTCCGCCGAGGATCGGCTCAAGATGCTCATTCACGAACTGAATCATCGCGTGCGCAACGTGCTTTCCGTGGTGCAGGCGGTGGTACGCTTGAGCTTTACGCCGGGATATTCCCTGACGGATGTGCAAAAGACGTGCGAGGGGCGTCTGCAGGCCCTCGCCAACGCGATGTCGCTGCTGACGGCGAGCGACTGGCGCAGCGTCAGCTTCCGCAATCTGATCAGCGACGACATCATACCCTTCGCGGACCGAATCGAAACGAGCGGTCCCGATTTCGCGCTCCGGCCGCGCGCGGCGCAGACTTTCGCGTTGCTGCTCTACGAGCTGACGACCAATGCGGCAAAACACGGCGCGCTGTCGGTGCCGGCGGGCAAAGTATCGCTGGAGTGGAAAGTGGACCGCGCGGCGGAGCCGGCGATCTTCCACCTGCATTGGAAAGAGTCGGGCGGTCCGCCGGTGCAGGCCCCGGCCCGGCGCGGTTTTGGGGAATTGCTGATTCGCCGGATCGCCCCGCGCGACGTGGCCGGGCATGCGAGGATCGATTACGGCGCGGCCGGATTCTCGTATGAACTCGAGGCGACGCTCAGCGAGATCGAGTATAGCCATCAAGTCATTGATAAACATGCATTTTCTGATGCTTGACTTGGGACACTTTCCTCGGAATCAATAAGAACAAATCATGAACATGAGGATGCCATGGCAGCCGGACCATCACCGGAGGCGCTGGAGAGGCTTCGTCAGACGATTCGCACCGGTCAGGGATTTGGTGAGCAGGTCTCGATTTCGCTCGGCGTGCCCTCACTCGATCAGAGACTCGGCGGCGGGCTCGCCCGGGGCGCCCTGCACGAAATTGCGGCGGCTGGACCTGTGCATATCGCCGCCGCGTCGGGCTTCGCGCTGGCGCTCGCCGTGCGCGCGCGGGAGCGGCCGAAAGCCACCCTCCTCATTCTGCCGGATCTTGTCGGCTACGAGGGTGGATGTTTTTACGGCCCAGGCCTCGATCTTTTCGGATTGCCGGCGGCGCGGCTCGTAATCCTGCGCGCCCCGCGCATGCGCGATGCAATGCTGGCAATGGAGGAGGCGCTCAAATGCCGAGCGCTGTCATGCGTGATTGCGGAGATAGGCGCGGATGAAGCCGACCTGACCGCAACGCGGCGCCTGTCGCTGGCGGCACGCGACAATGGCGGCTTCGGCATCCTGGTGCGGCACCGGCGATCCGCCGTCGCAAGCGCGGCCGCGACCCGCTGGACCGTCGCCGCCGCATCCGGACCGCTCGATCGTTTCGGCGGCATCGGCAAAACCGCCTTTCGGGTGGCGCTGGCCAAAAATCGCCGCGGCTCCTGCGGCGAGTATCTCCTCATCTGGAATCATCACGATGGCACATTCGTTCGCGCGGCGGATCCTGTCGGTTTGGCTGCGCCGGCTTCCGACCGATCGGATCGAGCGGCGCTCGCGGTCGCATACTAGCGCGCCGCTCGTCACCGTCGCGACGGTGAAATCGGCACTGCGGATCGCCGCCGTCAATGACGCGGCAGCGCGATTGGGATTGCGCGAAGGAATGGCGTTGGCCGATGCCCGCGCGCGGTTTCCATCGCTTGCGACAGCCGCTGCGGAGCCTGAAGCGGAACTGCGCCTGCTCGAAACTATTGCCGACTGGTGCGACCGCTACACGCCTCTTGTCGGTCTTGATGCCCCCGACGGCCTGTTCCTCGATATCAGCGGCTGCGCGCATCTCTTTGGCGGAGAAGACTCGTTGATCCGCGACTTGCGGCAGCGTCTGATGCGGCAGGGATTTCATGTCTGCGTCGGCGCCGCACCCACTCCCGGCGGGGCATGGGCGCTCGCGCGTTACGGCGACCGCTCGACGGCATCGCACGAAAATCTGCGCGACCTGCTGTTGCCATTGCCGCTTGCGGCCTTGCGTCTTGCGCCGGAAACTGTCGCCAGCCTTGCGGAAAGCGGGCTGAGAGCGATCGGCGACATCGCCGATCTACCGCGTGCGCCGCTTGCCGCGCGTTTCGGCACGACCCTCATCCGCAACCTCGATCGCGCCCTGAACCGGGAGGACGAGGCGATTGTTCCGCGCCTGCCGCCTCCTTCCTATGTCGTGGAGCGACGCTTCGCCGACCCCGTCGCGCGCGAAGAAGACGTGCTCGGCACCATCGCGCATCTCGCCGTGGAATTGGCGCGTGCCTTGGAGCGCCACGGCGAAGGGGCGCAGCGGCTGCAACTCGCCCTGTTCCGCGCCGACGGGCAAGTGCAACGCATTGACATCGGTACCGGCGAACCCCTGCGCGATCCCGAACGCCTGCGCGCATTGTTCGACGAGCGGCTTGCCGCGCTGACCGACGAATACGATCCCGGATTCGGTTTCGATGTCATTCGGCTAAACGCACTTGCCGTTGCACGACTCGATGCGGTCCAGACAGGATTGGGCGGCAGTGATGAAGCGGCGGAACTCGCGCATCTCATCGATCGCCTCAGCGCCCGCTTTGGCGCATCGCGCGTGCAACGGCTCGTACCGAACGAAACCCATATTCCCGAATACGCCATGCAGGCGATACCGGTGCAGTCGCTTCCCTTTCCGCTTTCGCGCGCGGCGAAGGGAAAGGATCACGATTCGCTCATCCCCCCTCGTCCCATTCGCCTGTTTGCGCATCCCGAGCCGGTCTCCGATGCCATCGCCGAAGTACCGGACGGACCGCCGGTCCGTTTCCGCTGGCGGCAGTCCTTGCATGAGATCGTTCGCGCGGAAGGACCGGAGCGCATTGCAATGGAATGGTGGCGCGACCGGCAGGGCACGGCGCTCTTGCGGGATTATTTCCGGGTCGAGAGCCGCGCGGGCGCAAGACTGTGGCTCTATCGTCAGGGGCTCTATTGCGACCGCGGCGAACCGCGCTGGTACGTGCATGGGATGTTCGCATGAACGAAGCGGTTGCCGATCTCGGGACTGCCGGCAGATCGCCCAGGGACAAAACGCCGATCAGGCGGCCGGCCTATGCCGAACTCGCCGTCACCACCAATTTTTCCTTCCTACACGGAGCTTCCGATCCGGAAGACCTGGTCATCCGCGCGAAAGAGCTTGGCCTTGCCGGTATAGGAATTGCCGACCGCAACAGCGTGGCCGGCGTCGTGCGCGCGCATGCGAAAATGCTGGCATTTCAGGAGGAAGAAAGACATCGGCCGGCCGAACAGCGATCCGATTTCAAGCTTGCGGTGGGAGCGCGCCTTGTCTTCTGCGACGAAACGCCGGACATCCTCGCCTATCCGCAGGACCGCGCCGCCTGGGGCCGCCTCACCCGACTTCTTTCGACCGGCAAGCGCCGGGCGAAAAAGGGGCTATGTGTTCTCCATTTGCCGGACCTTCTCGAATTCATCGACGGTCTCAATCTGATCGTCATGCCGCCGGCGCGCATCCAGGCCGACCGTCTGGAAACCCTGCTCACGCGATTGACCGAGACCGCGCCCCATCGCGTCTGGCTTGCCGGAACGATGCTCTATCGCGGAGACGATCACCGCCGCATGGCGCGGCTCGCCGATATCTCCAGCCGCGCCGGCGTTCCGTTGATCGCCGTCAACGACGTACTCTATCACTCTCCGCAGCAGCGCGCGTTGCAGGATGTCGTTACCTGCATCCGCGAACACGTCACGCTCGACGCCGCCGGACGGCTGCTCGAGGCCAATGCCGAACGACATATCAAGTCGGCCGAGGAGATGGCCCGTCTGTTCCGCGGCTTTGACAACGCCGTTGCGGAAACGACCCGCTTTCTCGCGCGCTGCAGGTTCTCTCTCGACGAGTTGCGCGGGACCGAATACCCGGACGAAACGCGCCAGGGCTATGCGACGCCGCAGGAGGCGCTCATTGCCTTTGCCGAAGCGGGTTACCAAAAGCGGTTTCCCAAAGGGGCGCCCGCGCATGTGCGACGCGCCCTCGAGGAGGAACTGCACTTGATCGGAAAGCTTGGATACGCGCCATTTTTCCTGACGGTCGACGAGATCGTCAAATATGCGCGCGGGCTGGAGAAGCCGATCCTGTGCCAAGGCCGCGGATCCGCGGCCAATTCGGTCGTCTGCTATTGCCTCGGCATCACCGAAGTCTCTCCCGAAAAGGAAGGCAGCCTTCTCTTTGAACGTTTCGTGTCGGAGGAGCGCCGCGAGCCCCCCGACATCGACGTCGATTTCGAACACGAGCGGCGCGAAGAGGTAATCCAGCATATCTACGAAAGATACGGACGCGAGCGAGCCGGGCTCGCGGCCACCGTGATCTGCTATCGCGGCCGTAGCGCCGTGCGGGAGGTGGGGAAGGTTTTCGGGTTGTCCGAAGACACGATTGCCTCGCTTGCCGGGACGTTGTGGGGATGGTCGAACAGCACCGTCGCGCAAAAGAATCTCCGCGCTGCCGGGCTCGACCCCTCCGATCCACGGCTGATGCAGGTCATCGAATTGTCGCAGGCCTTGATCGGGGCGCCCCGCCATCTTTCCCAGCATGTCGGCGGATTTGTCATCACCCGCAACCGTCTCGATGAAGTCGTTCCGATCGAAAATGCCGCAATGGAAGATCGCACCGTCATCGAATGGGAAAAGGACGATCTCGAGACGCTCGGACTGCTGAAGGTCGATATTCTGGCGCTCGGAATGTTGTCTGTGCTGCGCCGCTCATTTGAGCTTTTGCAGTCCCGTTACGGCATTTCGCGCGCGCTTTTCATTCAGGATGAAGACGCGGCCACCTACAAGATGATCCGGCGCGCCGATACCATTGGCGTATTCCAGATCGAAAGCCGCGCGCAGATGTCGATGCTGCCGCGGCTCGCGCCGAAGGAATTCTATGATCTCGTGATCGAGGTCGCGATCGTCCGACCTGGCCCGATCCAGGGCAACATGGTACATCCCTATCTCAAGCGCCGCGAAGGGCGCGAGCCTGTCGTCTATCCGTCGCCGGCGCTTAGGGACATTCTCGGCAAAACGCTGGGCGTGCCGCTTTTTCAGGAGCAGGCCATGCGCATCGCTATTGTCGGGGCTGGCTTCCAGCCCGGCGAGGCCGACCGCCTGCGCCGCGCCATGGCGACGTTCAAACGCGTCGGAACGATCAACACGTTTCGCGACAAGTTCATCGGCGGAATGACGTCGCGCAACTACAGCCTTGAATTCGCGGAGAGCTGCTGGAGGCAGATCGAGGGCTTCGGCAGTTACGGCTTTCCGGAAAGTCACGCAGCGAGTTTCGCCAACCTCGTTTATGCTTCAGCGTGGATCAAGTGCCATTATCCCGACGTGTTCGCGACGGCACTGCTGAACAGCCAGCCGATGGGCTTCTACGCTCCGGCGCAGATCGCGCGCGACGCGCGTGAGCATGGCGTCGACATCCGGCCGGTTGACATCAATCATTCCGATTGGGATTGCACCCTGGAGCCTGACGCTTCCGATCCGCGGGCAAGGATCAACAAGCGGCATATCGCCCAGCGTGACGATATTCGCTCGACGCACGCGCTGCGTCTTGGATTACGCCAGATCAGCGGTTTTTCCGAGGACTGGGCCCGCGCGATCGAACGCGCGCGCGGAAAGGGCTTCGATTCCGTTCGCGATCTGTGGCTGCGCACCGGGCTGAAGCCCGCGGCACTGGAAAAACTCGCGCAGGCCGACGCGTTCCGATCGCTTGGCTTGAGCCGGCGTGAGGCGCTTTGGGCGGTGAAAGCCTTGCGGCGGGCCGGCGACAAGGACGACCTGCCGCTTTTCGCGCGGGCGGCGATGCCGCAGCGTGAACCCGACATCGCGCTCCCGCCGATGCCACCCGGCCAGCAGGTGATCGAGGATTACCGGCATCTGCATCTTTCGCTGAAAGCGCATCCGGTTTCGTTTCTTCGTCGAGACCTCGATGCGCGCGGCGTCATCCGCCATGACCGGCTTGCCGACCTTGCGCCGGGACGGCGCGTCACCATTGCCGGCCTGGTGCTGGTGCGACAGCGCCCGGGCCAGGGCAATGCGATTTTCATCACGCTGGAGGACGAAACGGCAATCGCCAACGTCATCGTCTGGCCGCGCAAATTCGAAGAATATCGGCCGATCATTCTCGGCTCGCGCCTGATCGGCGTGACCGGCGCGCTGCAGAACGAAAAGGGCGTTATTCATGTCGTCGCGGACGAATTCGCCGACCTGTCGCCGCTTCTTTCACGTCTGTCCGAGCGCGCCGACCGCATCGACACGTTGCTGCCCGCCGACCGCGCCAAAAGCTCCGCCCCACCCGATCCCCGCGCGCACCCGCGCCGCGGCGACTCGCTCGTCCGGCTGCTGCGGGAACGATCGCCGGACGCCACTGCACTGCGCCAGACAGAACGCGTCCTGCCCAAGGGCCGGAATTTTCATTGATCAGGCTTTGAATTTAGCCGCCAGCGCGTCCGCGCCGCGCGCCAGGATGCTCGCATCCGAGCCGGCACCGACGAACAGCGCGCCCTGGCGCAACCAATGCTTCGCCGTTTCCTCGTTATCAGCCAGGATGCCGGGCGCCTTGCCCGCCTTCCGGATGCGGCGGATGGCATCCTCCATCAGCGGCACCACGTCCTTGTGCAGACGCTCGCCGATATAGCCGAGCGAGGCGTGCAGATCGGCCGGCCCGATGAAGACGCAATCGACCCCCTCGACCGCCGCGATCGCATCGAGATTATCGAGTGCCTGCCTGCTTTCGACCTGAACGATCACGCACAGGTCCTCGTGCGCCACCTTGGCGTAATTCTTCACCCGCCCGAAGCGTGTCGCGCGCATCGAGCCGGCGACGCCGCGCACGCCCGCCGTCGGGTAGCGCGTCGCCGCGACCGCGTCGGCGGCCTCCTTCGCGGTATTGACCTGCGGAATCAGCAGGGACTGAGCGCCGATATCGAGAAATCGCTTGACCATCACCATGTCATTCCACGGCAGACGTACCACCGGCGAGGTCGGATAGGGCGCCATCGCCTGAAGCTGGCGCAGCACGTTTTCGAGGTCGGCCGGCGAATGCTCGGTATCGATAAGAATCCAGTCGAACCCGGCGCCGGCGACGATCTCGGCGGTATAGTTCGACGACAACGTCGCCCATAGCCCAATTTGCTGGCGGCCTTCACGCAATGCGCGCTTCAACATGTTTTTGGGATTGTCCATGACCTTTCGCCCGTGCTCAGAAACCGTAAAGCCGCGCCGGATTATCAACGAGAATTTTTCTGCGCGTTTCCTCGTCCGGCGCCCAATCGAGGAGAAGATCGAGCATTCGGACATTGTCCGGCCGGATACCGCCGGGTGGATTGACCTGCGGCCAGTTCGATGCCCACAGGATCCTGTCGGGAGCCACGCGGATCAGCTCGGCCGCGAGCGCACCGACATCCTCATAACCCGGCGGACCGACCTTTGATGTTTCATAGGGACCGGACACCTTGGCGTAGAATCGTTCCGCTTGCATCAGGCCAAGCATGGTCTGAAATGCCGGATGCTCGACCGGCACAGGCTCGACGAACTTGCCGGTGTGATCGAGCACGACCGTTACCGCGTCGGCGAGCCGCCGGATTATTGCTTCACGCTTGGGAAATTCGCGGCCGTCGAACTGCAGAATGACATGCCAACCAAGCGGCTTCACGCGCCAGGCGAGCGGCTCCACCATGTCCCAGGTGACGACCCCTCCGGGAAACATCTGGAAACGGATGCCGCAAATGCCGGCATCGGCGAGCCGTTTCAATTCCTGGTCGGTGACAGACAAATCGACGATGGCGACGCCGCGCACGCGATCGCGGCCCATTTTCGCCATAGCGTCGAGCATGCAGCGATTGTCCGTGCCGTAGGTCGTGGCCTGCACGAGGACCGCGCGCTCGATACCGAGCAATTCGCATACCGCCTCGTAATCGGCAATCGAGGCGTCCGGCGGCGTGAAGGTCGCCGTCGCCGCCGTCGGAAAGCGGCTATCATAGATGTGGATATGCGTGTCGGTCGTACCCGGAGGCGCCTTGAGCCGCGGACGGGTCATGGACATGAATTGGCGCCTCAGTAACGCGACGGCTCGGGATCGCCGTCATATTCCGCAGAACAATAGGTCCCGCCCTGGAACCAGTCGCCAATCGGGTCCGGCTTCAGCTTTGCCTGTTCGGCGAAAGCCTGTTCGCGGAATTCCTCGGCCCGGCCGATCGGCTTGTAGCCATATCTGAACGCCGCCTCGTTGTCCCACCACGAACGCTCGTTGTCCGAGCAGCCGTAGAAGATTTCATACTTGAGGTCGGGATGTTCGAGACCGATCCGAATGAGCTGGACAAGATCTTCCGGCTTCAGCCAGATGGAAAGACGGCGCTTGTCGAGCGGCACGTCGCCGAAATTTCCGATTCGCAGACAGGTCACGCGCAGATTGTGCTTGTAGGCGTAAAAAGCGCCGAGCGCCTCGCCAAAAGCCTTGCTCACGCCGTAGCGCGAATCCGGACGAACCGGCTCGTCGGTTCCGATCTTGCGCTGGCGGGGATAAAAGCCGACCGCGTGATTGGAGGACGCGAACACGACCCGCTTGACGCCTTTTCGATAAGCCGCCTCGAACAGATTGTAGCAGCCGATGATATTCGCATTGAGAATGGTCTCCCACGGACCCTCCACCGAGAAGCCGCCGAGATGCACGATGCCGTCGACGCCGGCCACCGCCGCCTCGACTTCGGCCATGTTCGATAGATCCGCCTGGACAAACTTCTCGTCCGGTCCGAGATCCGCGGGCTTCCTGACATCGCTCAGGCGCAGCTCCGGATAGACGCCCTTGAGCAGGGTTCGCAGACGCGTGCCGATGCCGCCGGACGCGCCGGTAACCAGGACAGTCTTCATAGATCTCTCATATCGTTGATTCAGGAGCGGGCCGGATCATCCCGGAGACCCACCATTCTTGCAAGCTTCTCATGGCGCTTCCGGCTGTTCATTAGATGTGCCCGCATCGCCGCGCGCGCCCGCGATACCGCGCCGGCGCGGATCGCCTGCAGAATGATGCGATGCTCCTTCTGGAAGGTGTTGAGATGCGTGCGGCTCAATACCGGCGCGGTCTTGCCCCAGACCGTTTGCCGCGGAATGACAAAACGGCCGAGATATTCGAGAAACCGCTTGAATTGCGGATTGGCCGTGGCTTCGGCGATGGCGCAGTGAAAGGCGAAATCCTCGTCCACCGCCGGATCGCCGCGCTTGATCGCCTCGTCGATGGCGTCGAAGCAATCTGCGATCTTGCGCACGTCTTCCGGCCTCGCCCGACCGGCCGCAAGTCCTGCGGCTTCGATCTCGAGCGCAGTCCTCAGCTCCATCACGTCAAGAACTTCGCCAAGCGAGAGCTGATCGAGGTCGATGCGGAAGGGGCGGCGTACGTTATTGGCCACGAAGGCGCCGACGCCCTGCCGCGTGACCACCAGGCGCTCCGCCCGCAGAGCGGCGACCGCCTCGCGCACCACGGTGCGGCTGACGCCGGTGGCCGCGATCATTTCCTGCTCGGTGGGAAGCCGCGAGCCGGGCGGCAGCTTTCCGCTCGTGATATCGGCCGTCAGGCGCGCGACCAGCTCGGCCGTCAGCCCGCGCGGCGCGGCCAACGGCTTGAATAGGGAGAGCCCCTTCGGGACGCTAGTGGACGAACCTTTCGGCAATGCGCTTGACATCCCCTGATGTGGTAGGGTCATCATATGACATGACGCCTAGCACGCGTCCCGGCGGGAAATCAATTCCAGCCACGGGCTGACCCGTCGCAAATTAGTGAAAGCTCTTGGGAGGAATCCATGAATCGACGTGATCTGGCGGCGCTGGCCGCCTGCGCCGCGTTGGCCGCCGCGAGCGGCTTCAGCGCTCCGGCGCTCGCGCAATCCAAGCTCGTGCTGAAAGCATCAGACGTCCATCCGCTTGGCTATCCGACCGTCGCGGCGGTCGAAAGTCTCGGCAAGAAGATGGAAAAGGCCACCAACGGCCGCGTCAGCGTTCAGATGTATCCGTCGATGCAGCTCGGCGGCGAGAAAGAAGCGATCGAGCAGGCGCAAGTCGGCGCTATCGCCTTCGCCCGCGTCTCGGTCGGGGCGCTCGGCCCGGTCGTCGACGACCTCAACGTGTTCAATTTACCCTACGTTTTCCGCGACACCGCCCACGCGCAGAAAGTGATGGACGGTGACATCGGCAAGGAGTTGCTCGACAAGGTGACGAATAGCGGCCGCGGCCTGATCGGCCTGTGCTGGATGGATGCCGGTGCGCGCAGCTTCTACAATACCAAGAAGCCCATCAAGAACATGGCCGACCTCAAGGGCATGAAATTCCGCGTCATGGGCAACCCGATGTTCGTCGACATGGCGAATTCGATGGGCGGCAACGGCGTGGCGATGGGCTACGATCAGGTCTTCAACGCCCTGCAGACGGGCGTGATCGACGGCGCCGAGAACAACCCGCCGAGCTTCGTGTTCGACAATCATTATCAGGTGGCGAAATACTACACCATCGACGAGCACCTGATCGTTCCGGAAATGCTCGTCATGTCGAAGAAAGTGTTCGACCAGATGTCGAAGGAGGAGCAGACCGCGCTGCTCAAATTCGCCCGCGAAGCGCAGTTCGAGGAGCGCAAGCTGTGGGAGGTCTATGAGAAGGAGGCGATGGACAAGGCCAAAGCCGCCGGCATTCAGATCATCCACCTCTCCGACGCCGACAAGAAGGAAATGCAGAACGCCGTGAAGCCGGTGTGGGACAAATACGGCCCGAAATACGCCGATATGGTCAAACGTATTCAGGCTGTGAAGTAGTAAGAGTCGCAACCAAGCCGGCCAAATCGCGATGATTTGGCCGGCTTGCATCGTTTCAGCACAGCTATTCTGGCAATTCGAATTGGGGGGATTCGATGAAGGCGCAATATATCCGGCTGATGGACCTGGTCCATCAGGCCTGCGTGTTCATCTCCGGGGCGTGCCTCGCCATCATCGTGTTGATCGTGCCGTACGGCGTGTTCTGCCGCTACGTGCTAAACAGTGCGGCCTCCTGGCCGGAGCCGCTCGCGGTCCTGCTGATGATCGTGCTTTCGTTCCTGTCCGCGGTCGTTTGCTATCGCGAATATCTGCATATCGGCGTCGGCATTCTACCGGCCTTTCTCGGCGGCGCCCCCAAGCAGATCCTCGGGTGGATTATTGAAATATGCATGCTTGCGACCAACGTCTTCATGCTGGTCTGGGGTATCCGCCTGTGCGAGGCGACCTGGGACCAAACCATCGCCGAGTTCCCGGCCGTCAGCGTCGGCCTCACCTATCTGCCGATCCCGGTCAGCGGCGGGTTGACCATTCTTTTCGTCTTCGAGCGGTTTCTGACGCAGGAGTTCTTCTCCGAACCCGAAGCTGAAACCGTCAGCCAGCTGACGACGGAGTGAGGACGCAGCGGTCATGCCAACATTCATTCTGATTGCGGGTTTCTGCGTCGTCTGCATGCTCGGCGTGCCGGTCGCCTACGCGCTCGGCATCGCGGCGATCGCGGGGGCGATCGCATCCGACATTCCGCTGGAAGCCATCATGCTCAAGGTCGCAAGCGGCATGAGCGGTTTCTCGTTGCTCGCAATTCCGTTTTTCATCCTGACCGGCGCCATCATGGCGGTCGGCGGGATGGCGACCCGGCTGATCAATCTCGCCAAGGTGTTCGTCGGCCCGATCCGGGGCGGCATGGCGCTGGTCAACATCGTCACCTCGACGATGTTCGGTTGCATCTCCGGCTCCTCGGTCGCGGATACCGCAGCCGTCGGCGGGGTGATGATCCCGCAGATGATCAAGCTCGGCTATCCTCGCCTTTTCGCGGTCAACGTTACTATCTCCGGCTCCCTACAGCCGCTGCTGGTGCCGCCGTCGCACAACATGGTGATCTACTCGATCGCCACCGGCGGCGCTGTGTCGATTGCGCATCTTTTCATGGGCGGCATCATCCCGGCCCTGCTGCTCGGCCTGTCGCTGGTCATCCTCGTCCTTTTCATCGCGCATCGGAAAAACTTCCCCAAGAGCGAGTTCGTGCCGTTCCGTCAGGCCATTCACGCCTTCGTCGACGCGATCTGGGGGATGATCACGATCGTGATCATTCTCGGCGGCATCCTGTCGGGCGTTTTCACACCGACCGAGTCCGGCGCCATCGCCGTGGTGTATGCGCTGCTGGTGTCGATCTTCGTCTATCGCGACATCAAGTGGAGCGACCTGCCCGGGCTGATCGGCCGCGTGGTTCGCACGCTCGGCATGGTCATGATCATGATCGGATTCTCGATCGCTTTCGGCTACATGATGGCGCTGCTGCGGGTGCCGGCGATCGCGACCGAGTTCTTCATTCAAATTTCGTCCGACAAGTACACCTTCCTGTTGTGGATCAACATCCTGTTGCTGCTGCTCGGCACGTTCATGGACCTCGCGCCCATGCTGCTGATCTGCACGCCGATCTTCCTGCCGATCCTGCCGACATTCGGGATCGATCCAGTGCATTTCGGCATCATCATGATCCTCAATCTCGGCATCGGCTTGCTGACGCCGCCGGTCGGCCCCACCATGGTGGTCGGCTGCGCGATCGGCAAGGTTTCGATGGAGGCGGTGTCGCGGTCGATCCTGATCTTCTACGTGCCGATGATCATCGTGCTGTTGCTCGTGACTTACATTCCGGCGCTGACGCTCTGGTTGCCGTCGGTGATCCTGAAATAGTTCAGACCGCGATCACGATCAGGCCGCGCTCCGAAAATGAAAGCCAGATTTCGGAGCCGGCCGATTGCGGCCGGACCCCGGAATGATCGACCGCGAACAGCGTTCCGATCGCCGTTTCGATGGAATATTCGAGATGCTTGCCGAGATAGGCGGCCTTGCGGACCCTGCCCGCGAGGCTGGGCGCTGCGGGCCTGCGCAGATGAATGGAGATCGCCTCCGGCCGAATGGCAAGCTTGACCGGCCCACGCCCGGCCCCGCGCCGCGGCAGATCGAGATCGAGATCGCCAAGCCGCACCACCGCGCGCTCGCCTTTTTCCGCGACGACATCCGCTGCGACGATATTCGCATCCCCGATGAAATCGGCGACAAACAGGTCCGCCGGTTGCTCGTAAAGATCGGTCGGCGCGCCGATCTGGGCGATGCGGCCCGTATTCATGACGATGATCCGGTCTGAGACGGCAAGCGCTTCCTCCTGATCATGCGTGACATAGGCCACGGTCAGATTGAGTTGCTGCTGCAATTCGCGGATTTCCTCGCGCACGCGGCGGCGCAGCTTGGCGTCCAGGTTCGACAGCGGCTCGTCAAACAGCAGCACTTGCGGTTCAAGCACGAGCGCGCGCGCCACCGCCACGCGCTGCTGCTGGCCGCCGGACAGTTCCGAGGGCCCCCGATTTTCCAGGCCCCCCAGCCCGACCAGCGAGAGCTTGGCGTGAACGAGGTCCCGAATACGCGCTTTCGGAAGCCCCTGAACGGTCAGCCCATAGGCGACATTGTCGAATACCGACATGTGCGGAAACAGGGCGTAGGATTGAAAGACCATGCTGACGTCGCGCTCCGCCGCCGACAGAAGCGTAACGTCCTTGCCGCCGATCAAAATCTTCCCTTCGCTCGCGATTTCCAAACCCGCGATCAGCCGCAGCGTCGTGGTCTTGCCGCAACCGGACGGCCCCAGCAGCGTCACGAGATTGCCCGGCTCGATCACGAAGGAGATCGCATCGACCGCGCAGACCGCGCCATAGCGCTTGCTGACGCTGCGAAATTCAACCGACGCCGACTTGCTCATGTTATCCCCGGGACACGTGTTCCGCCTTTCAGCCAGCTGCCTGCACCGCGGGACTGGCGGCTGCGCGGCGACCAAGCTTGCGCTCGCCCACCGCGATTTCGATCAGCATAAGGACGGCCAACATGAAGACGATCAGTGCCGAGGAATAGGCGATGGCGAGTCCGAACTCGCCGGCCTCGACCCGGCCGACGATATAGGTCGTCGCCATATTCCATTCGGCGGTAACGAGAAAGATCACAGCGC
This sequence comes from Pseudorhodoplanes sp., assembly GCA_035548355.1. Classification (GTDB taxonomy): domain Bacteria; phylum Pseudomonadota; class Alphaproteobacteria; order Rhizobiales; family Xanthobacteraceae; genus Pseudorhodoplanes. The sequence continues at coordinate 107,916 of DASZTD010000037.1, read as the reverse complement.
TCACCGCGGTCATCGCGCGAACGAAGCTGTAAATCAGCGCCGCAACGATGGCGGGACGCAACAGCGGCACCACGATGCGGCGCACGGTCGTCGCCGACCGCGCGCCAAGCGTCAGCGACGCTTCATCGAGGCTCCGGTCGATCTGGCTGAGAGTCGCGATCCCGGCGCGCACGCCGACCGGCATGTTGCGGAACACAAAGCACATGACCAGGATGAAAGCGCCGCCGGTGATTTCGACCGGCGGCACGTTGAAGCTGAGGATATAGCTCACCCCGACCACGGTGCCGGGAATGGCAAAGCTGAGCATGGTCGCGAATTCGAACGCGCGCCGGCCGGCGAAAGTCTGCCGCGCCAGAAGATAGGCCGTGAGCAAACCGATCAGCGCAGTCAGCGGAGCGGCCAGTGCCGAAACCTTTACGGTCGCGAAGAACGAATCCCAAGCCGAGCCGGAAAAGAAAAGGCCGCGCGGTGTATTCTCGATTCGGAACGCCGTGATGTAATGCTGCAATGTCGGCGTGTAGTCGCGCCCCATCGTCCGCATGAAGCCGCCGACGAGGATCATGCCGTAAACAACGATGGTGAAGGCCGCCCACGGCAGGGCCGCGGCATAGGCCAGCCAGGCGACGGGACGCGGCAATTCCATCGGCAGTCCGGCGTCACCCTTGCCGGTGACGGTCGTGTAAACGCGCTGGCCGAGCCAGGCATATTGCGCATAGAAGGCAGCGAACGTAAGCCCGAGCAGCACGATCGACAGCACGGCGGCGCGCGACTGATCGTGGGCGGCTCCCACCACCGCGAAGAAAATCTTGGTCGAAAGAACGTCGAAATTGCCGCCGAGCACCAGCGGGTTGCCGAAATCGGCCATGCTTTCCACGAAGCCGAGCAGGAACGCATTGGCGAGCCCCGGCCGCATCAGCGGAAATGAGATCGTGTGGAACACAGTCCAACGGCTCGCCCGCAGGGTCTGCGCCGCCTCCTCCAGCGACGGAGCTATCCCCTGGACCACTCCGATCAACACCAGAAAGGCGATCGGCGTGAACGCGAGCAGTTGCGCGATCAGGATGCCCGGCAGGCCATAGATCCAGCGCGACGCGGGAATGCCGAACCAGTTGTCCAGAAATACGGTCACACTACCGGACCGGCCGAACATCAGGATGAGGGCAAGCCCGATCACGAAAGGCGGCGTGATGATCGGCAGGACCGTGAGGATGCGCAGCGCGCCCTTGAAGCGAAAGCGAGTGCGCACCGCGATCAGCGCGAAGGCGAGACCTAGCACCGTGCTGCCGACGCCCGTGAGAACGGCGAGAAAGAAGGTGTTCCAGGCAACACCGCAGCGCAAACCCGAGAAAAGGCAATCGAGCCCCCAGACCGAGCGATCGGAGAACTTGGCAAGGAATTCTTCGAGGGCCAGCCGCCCCTGGTCGTCCTGCACCGCGCCGGCGAGCACCATCGAGATCGGATAGAACACGAACAGGATCGTCAGCGCGATCACACTCGCCACCGAGCCGACGACGAACGCATCGCCGCGACACCAGCCGCGGCCCGCCAGGCCGAAACACATTATCATCAGGAACGAGGATGCGGTGAGCGCCGCTCCGATGCCCATGCCCGCCTGTCTGGGGCCCGGCCCGCCGAACAGGGCGGAAAGGAACGGCCAACTCCATCCGCCGATGCCGATCGCAAAGCCCTGAACAAAAAGAACCGCGAGCCCCGCGATGCCGGCTGCCACAAGAAGGCGACCGACTTGCGCCCGCGACAACGGCAGAACGCAAGGCACGGCCGCTGCGATCAGCGGCAAGGCGATCGGCAGCAGCCACCACTCGCCCCGCACGCCGAGGGCCAGCGCCGAACGCGGCCCGGACGAGGGATAGGCGTTGATCCAGTCGAGCCAGCTCGTGCTGTCGAAAATATGCCACGGCACGAGGCCGATGCCGATCCAGCCGATAGCAAGCCAGATCAGCGACGTCCGGCTCATGCCGCTATTCCCGTTTTCATGGCCGGCCGTCACGAAGGATACACCGGCCGCCTGATCATTTCGGCAGATTCTTGACCTCGTTGTCCCACTTGGTCAGAAGCCGCTTGCGTTCCGCTGACGAGCCATACTTGGCGAAATCGTAGTTGATCAGCTTGATATCGGCCAGTTTCGGCGCCTGCTCGGGGAGAAAGGCGCCCTTGTTCGAAGGTACCTGATAGGAAACCCCGCCCTTCGGACCAATGCTTTGCGCCGCCGCAGTCAGGGCCCAATCGTACCACTTCTTGGCATTTTCGAGATTCTTTGCACCTTTGATCAGCGACATCGAGCCGATCTCGTAGCCCGTGCCTTCGCACGGCGACACAATCTTCACCGGCGCGTTCTGCAGCGCGTAGATCAACGCATCGTGCTGGAAGGTGATGCCGATCAGCGTCTCGCCGAGACTCACCGCCTTTGCCGGCGCGGCACCCGACTTCGTGTATTGATTGACGTTCTTGTGCATCTTCTTGAGGAAGTCGAATCCCTTGTCCTCGCCCATGATCTGCACGATCGTCGCGAGCATGGTGTAGGACGTGCCTGACGCATTCGGATCGGCAACCTGCACGTCATCCTTGAAGCGCGGATCGAGCAGGTCGGCCCAGCATTTCGGTTCGGCGCCGCCCTTCTTCTTCATCTGCTCGGTGTTGAAACTATAGCCGAGCGCGCCGGCATATACGCCAATCGTGCGTTTGCCCGACGCCTTCCACTGATTGAGCGCCCAATCGTTCAGTTCCTTGTTCATCGGCGATTCGTATTCGAGCGTGAGGCCCTCCTCCGCCGCCTGCAAATGCGGATCGCCAGTGCCGCCCCACCAGATGTCGCCGCGCGGATTGGCGGCCTCCGCTTTCACCTGGGCGTAGAATTCGCCCGAGCTCTTGCGCGTCATCGAGACCTTGATGCCGGTTTCCCGCTCGAAAGCGGTCTGCATCAGGCGGCACCATTCTTCCTGAACGGTGCAATAGACGACAAGGTTGCCGTCCGCGCGCGCGGGCGGGGCGACGAGCGCGATACTGGCGAGCAGCAGCGCAGCAGCGAGCGCGAAACGCTTCGCGCCTTCAGGAAAACGGACCGGCATGGGCATCCTCCGAGAACAAGGCTTCTAAGTCCTTGTCCTTACAGTCCATCCCTTGTCACAATCCGCGTCAACGGCGATCTGATGCTGCGACGCAAAAGAAAGCCCCAGAGCGGACGAACCGGAAAACCCGCCGCGGGAGCCTTAGGGCTGCAGTTTCATCGCCCGAAGGACGATCCTGCTGATTGCCGGCGTGCAGCCAAGTACCGCATTGCCGCGGCGCAATCCGTCATGGGCGAGAAAATCGTTCACATAGCCGCCCGCCTCCTCGACGAGCAGCAGCGCCGCCAGGGCGTCCCAGGAATTGATATGCAATTCACAATAGGCGTCCGATCGTCCGTCGGCCACGTAAGCGAGCCCGAGCGTGCCGGAACCCGCGCGCTTCACCTGCGCCCCCGCACGGTAGAGTTCTTCGACCAGCGCAAGGTAGCGATCGTTCGGGACGCGAAGCGACCATCCCGCCTCGACGATGCTTTGGCCGATATCCTCGATACCGCTCACCCGGATCGGCATGCCGTTGCGCGTCGCGCCAGACCCGCGCCGCGCCGCGTAGAGCTCGTCATGGATCGGGTCGTAGACCACTCCGATCTCGCAGCGATTGTCGCGCACGAATGCGATCGAAATGCAGAAATGAGGAACGCCCCGAGCGAAATTGGCCGTGCCGTCGATGGGATCCACCACCCACACATCGCGTCCGAGTTTCGCGCCGGTCTTGTCGCCGACCGTCTCCTCGCCGAGAAACGAATCGGCGGGAAAGGCGGCCGCGATCCGGCCGCGCACCATCCGCTCGATCGCCCCGTCGGTCTCGGTGAGATAATCGTGCGAGCCCTTGAATGTGTGGACGGGTTCGCCGCCGCGACCGCGGAACGCGGACAGCATCATCGCCCCGCCTTCGCGGGCGACATCCCGGGCGAGCGACAGACGCTCATCGAGGTCGGATTTGCTCATCAGACCTTCTGCGGCTGACCGGTTTGCGAGGCTCTGGTCGCCGCATCGGCGAGAAGTTGCGCACGCAACCCGTCTTCGCCATTCGGCGCGATCGAGGCGCTATCGAGCACACCGGCGACGAAAGCGTCGAGTTCGGCGCGGTAAGCCTCGGCATAACGTTCGAGAAAGAACGGGAGCGCCGGATCGCTGACATAGCCCTTGGAATCGGCGCGCGTGACGGTCGTCGCGTGACGATTGCCGGCTGCCAGCAAGCCGCCGCTGCCATGCACCTCGATGCGCTGGTCATAACCATAGGTAGCCCGCCGCGAGCATGAAATCTGTGCGATCTTGCCGGACGCGGTCTTCAGCAGCACCGCGGCGGTATCGACGTCGCCGGCCTGGCCGATGCCCGGATCGACGAGGCAGGAACCGACCGCGTGAACCTCGACCGGCTCCTCGCCCAAGAGAAACCGCGCCATGTCGAAATCGTGAATCATCATGTCGCGGTAAAGGCCCCCCGAACGCGCGACATAGCTCGGCGGCGGCGGAGACGGATCGCGCGACAGGATCGTCACCAGCTCCACCTTGCCGATCTCCCCGGCCCCGATCCGCTTGCGGATCGAGGCGAAGCTCGGGTCAAAGCGCCGATTGAAACCGATCATCAGCTTGGCATTGGTTGCGCGCACCACGTCCAGGCACTTGCGGATGCGATCGGAATTCAGATCGACCGGCTTTTCGCAGAACACCGCCTTGCCCGCCTGCGCTGCCTTCTCGATCAGGTCGGCATGCATGTCGGTCGGGGTGCAGATGAAAACCGCGCCGATATTCTTGTCGGCAATGATCGATTCGATGGACGCGACCCTGGCGCCAGTCGTCTTGGCCAGGCGCTGCGCGGCATTGGGATCGGCGTCCGCCACGGCGGCCAGCGTGACGCGAGAGTGCGCTGCGATATTCGCCCCGTGGATCGCGCCGATCCGGCCTGCCCCCAATAATCCGATCTGCATGCAAATCCCCGTTTCGTTCCCGTCCGGCCGGACCGGCATTCGTGCGACCGGCTGCGGACATTAGTCGTCGCGCATTGACCCGACAACCAAATTGCCATTCCATCCGGGCCGTTTCAGCGCCTTCGGGCGAATCCGGACAATTCTCACGCGGCGCGATTAGCGGAACTGGCAGATGAACGATCTCGATGGAAGAGCGGCCCGCCTCGACGGCAAGATTGCGGTCGTTACCGGCGGCACACAGGGCCTGGGCGAGGCCGTCGCGCGGCTATTCGTGGCGCGCGGCGCCAAGGGCATCGTGATCTGCGGGCGCAATGCCGATAAAGGCCGGCGCGTCGCCGGCGACCTGAACAAGGCGGGCGCCAAGGCCGAATATGTCGAAGCCGACCTCGCCGATCTCGCGCAGGCCCGCGCGGTGATCGCCGCCGCGGACAGGCTTTTCGGGAAAGTAGATGTTCTGGTCAACGCCGCCGGCGTGACCGACCGTGGCACGATCCTCAATTCGTCGCCGGACCTGTACGAGCGGATCATGGCGGTCAATCTGCGCGCGCCGTTTTTTCTCATCCAGGACGCCGCGAAAATCATGCTGCGCGAAAAGATCGCCGGCGCGATCGTCAACATCCAGTCGATGTCGGCGCATGGCGGCCAGCCGTTCCTGACGCCCTATTCGATCTCCAAGGGCGCCCTCGCCACCCTCACGCGCAACGTCGCCTTCTCGCTGATGCGCTCGCGCATCCGCGTGAACGGCCTCAATCTCGGCTGGATGAATACGCCCGGCGAGGATGCGATCATGCGCAAGGCGCACGGGGCGCAGGACGGGTGGCTGGAGAAGGCAATGGCGGAGCAGCCGTTCGGACGGCTGGTCGAGCCGCTGGAGGCGGCGCGCGCGGTCGCTTTCCTGGCGAGCGACGAATCCGGAATGATGACGGGCGTGAATATCGATTTCGACCAGTCGGTGCTCGGCGCGTGGGAATCGACGCCGCAACCGAATAAGCTCGCCTAGCCGCCGCGCCGTCGGATGACGACGGCCGGCAGGGGAGACGCCATGAAGACGATCCGCCTCACCATGAGCCAGGCCCTGGTACGCTACCTGACGATGCAGCGCGCAGGATCCGGTGCGCGTACCGAGCCGCTTTTCGCCGGGGTGTGGGCCATCTTCGGTCACGGCAATGTCGCGGGAATGGGCGAGGCGCTGTGGCACGCGCGCGCATCGCTGCCGACATTCCGCGCCCACAACGAGCAGGCGATGGCGCACGCGGCGATCGCATTCGCCAAGGCATCGCGGCGGCGGCGCATAATGGCGTGCACGACTTCGATCGGGCCCGGCGCGACCAACATGGTGACCGCCGCCGCGGTCGCTCACGTCAATCGGCTGCCGGTCCTGCTGCTGCCGGGAGACGTGTTTGCCAATCGCCGTCCCGACCCGGTGCTGCAGCAAGTGGAGGATTTCGCGGACGGAACGATCTCCGCCAACGATTGTTTCCGCCCGGTGTCGCGCTATTTCGACCGCATCATCCGGCCGGAACAGATTTTGACGGCGCTGCCGCGGGCGATGAATACGCTGACCGATCCGGCTGCCTGCGGGCCGGTGACGCTGGCGCTGTGCCAGGACACGCAAGCGGAAGCCTACGACTATCCGGAAAGCTTTTTCGCCGAACGCATATGGCACACGCGCCGGCCGCGGCCGGACGAGCGCGAGCTGGCGCAAGCCGCGCGGCTTCTGTCGTCTGCCGCAAAGCCGCTCGTGATCGCGGGCGGCGGAGTGCACTATTCCGGTGCCGCGGATACGCTCGCATCGTTTTGCGAGCGCCACGGCATCCCGGTCGCGGAAACGCAGGCGGGAAAGAGCGCGCTGCCGCACGACCACCGGCTCAACATGGGCGCAATCGGGGTAACCGGCACGAGCGCGGCGAACGCGCTCGCTGCCGACGCCGACGTGATCCTGGCCGTCGGAACGAGGCTGCAGGATTTTACAACCGGTTCCTGGGCCCTGTTTCGCGCACCCTCGCGCCGCATCGTGATGTTGAACGTGCAGGGCTACGACGCGATCAAGCATCTCGCCCAGCCCTTTATCGCCGATGCACAGGCAGGGCTCGAGGCCCTGTCGCAGGCGCTCGGCGCCTACAAGGCGCCGGAAGCCTGGCAAAATACCGGCACGAGAGCCAAGTCCGAATGGACGGACGCGGCCGCCAAGGTCACCGCCGCATCGAATGCCGAACGCCCCACGGACGCGCAGGTCATCGGCGCGATACAGCGCGCCGGGCTGCCGACCGACATCGTCGTCTGCGCCGCCGGCGGACTTCCGGGCGAATTGCACAAGCTGTGGAACGCATCGCAGCCCGGCGGCTATCATCTCGAATACGGCTATTCCTGCATGGGCTACGAGATCGCCGGCGGCATCGGCGTGAAGATGGCTGAGCCGCAGCGCGAAGTCATCGTGCTCGTCGGCGACGGCTCCTACCTCATGATGAACTCGGAGATTGCCACGTCGGTGATGCTCGGCATCAAGCTCATCATCGTCGTGCTCGACAATCGCGGCTTCGCCTGCATCAATCGCCTGCAACGCGCGACCGGCGGCGAAAGCTTCAACAACCTGCTGCAGCACGCCCGGCATGAGACCATGCCCGACATCGATTTTCGCGCGCATGCGGAAAGCCTCGGCGCGCATGCGGTGAAAGTCGGCAGCATCGCCGAGCTCGAAGGCGCGGTCGCCGAGGCGCGCAAGACGCCGCGCACCAGCGTCATCGTCATCGACACCGATCCGATCGCCTCGACCGACGCGGGCGGCCATTGGTGGGATGTCGCGGTGCCGGAAGTGTCGGAACGCGCGGAAGTGCGCGCCGCGCGCAAAGCCTATGAAGCCGCGCGCGGCGCGCAGCACCTGGGGGATTGAAATGGCGGTTCGAATTGGCGCCAACCCGATCGGCTGGTCGAACGACGACATGCGCGAGCTTGGCGGAAATATCCCGCTCGAAACCTGTCTCGCGGAGGCCAAACAGGCGGGCTTCGAGGGCATGGAGCTTGGACACAAATTCCCCCGCGAGCCGAGGGCCTTGGCCGAAGTGCTCGGCCGGTTCGGGCTGGCGCTGGTGTCGGGCTGGTATTCCGCCGAGCTGCTCAGGCGAGACGCGGACGAAGAGCTCAGGCATCTGCGGCCGCATCTCGATCTTCTGAAGGCTCTCGGCAGCAACGTGCTCGTCTTCGCGGAGACATCGAACGCCATTCACGGCGACCGGTCGAAGCCGCTCGCCGAACGGCCGGTTCTTGCCGCCGAACGCTGGGCGGAATTCGGGGCGCGCATGACCGCCGTCGCCGACGCGACCCTGCGCGAGGGCGTACGGCTCGTCTATCACCATCACATGGGAACCGTCGTCGAGAGCGAGACGGAGATTGACGCGCTGATGGCAAATACCGGACCTTCGGTGCATCTGCTGCTCGATTCCGGCCATGCCACGTTCGGCGGCGCCGATCCGGCGGCGATCGCGCGGCGCTACCGCCAACGCATCAGCCACGTGCATACCAAGGACGTCCGGCGCGAGGTGATGCAGAAGGCCCGCGACGACCGGATGAGCTTTCTCGACGCGGTGATCGCCGGCGTGTTCACCGTACCGGGTGACGGAATGGTCGACTTTCCCGCCGTGTTCCGCGAATTGCCGCGATATTCAGGTTGGGTCGTGGTCGAAGCCGAACAAGATCCGGAAAAGGCGCATCCGCTGACCTATGCGCGGCTCGGCTACCGCAACCTGCGCGGATATCTGACGCAGGCCGGGCTTCTCCAGTCCTGACTCTCGCTTCCGGCCCAGGCGCGGACGAAGCGGCGTCAGCGGCCCACCTTGCTCAGCACGTCGGCCTTCAGGAATCGCTCGACGAACAGCATGAACAGGATCGAGGGAATAAGCAGGATCATCGCCGTGATCGAGGCAATCTGATAATTGCCGCCCATGCTGGCGCTGTAAAGCAGCAGTGGCAGCGTGTTGACCGTCGGCACGCCGACAAAATATGTGCCGGTGAATTCGTCGAGCGATTCAAGGAACACGAAAATCGCGCTCGCGATGATGCCGGGCGCGGCCAACGGCAACGTGACGGTAAAGAAGGTGTAGAGCGGCGAGGCCCCCATATTGCGCGCGGCATTTTCCAGATCGCGATCAACGGCTGCAAAAGCTGCCGAAGTGATCCAGACCGAATAGACGAGCGCGTGGGATGCGTGGACGATGACGACGCCGGTAACCGTGCCGGCGATGCCAATTTGGTAGAAGAAGCGCGCGACGTTGATGTAGATGGCGACGCCGGGAAACGCCTGCGGCAGAAGAAACACGATCATGACGAGACTGCGCAGCGGCAGCTTCAGCCGCGCGAGCGCGTAACCGGCCGGAATGGATACGATCAGCGCCAGCGCAACGGTCAGCAGCGCGATCAATACGCTAGTCCCGAGCGACTGCATCGCCACGCCGGTCGGACGGAAAACGATTTCCCAGAAACGAACGCCCCAGGACACCGGCAGCTTGTAGGGAAAATACCACCGCTCGGCGAACGACCACAGCATGAGGTTGGCGATTGGACCGATGATGACGAAGGCAAGCGCGGCGAGCAGTAGCGCGCGCGTGACGTGTCCGGTCAGCACGCGGATCATGACCCATCCCTTTGCTCGCGCACGGACCGGCGCAAATAGATCCACGCGGTCACCGCCGTCATCAGATATGAAATCACCCCGAGCGCGTTGGCGACGTTGTAGTCGCCATAGGCATTGATGCGAAACGCCATGTCGACCGTCAGCATCGTCGGCTGTGAACCGGCGACCATGACAGGTACCGATAGCACGCTCAGCATTGTGACGAAGGAGAGGATTGAGCCGACCATCAGGGTCGGACCGACCTGCGGCAGGACCACTTCGATCAGCGCCCGCAACCGAGACGCGCCCAGATTGCGTGCCGCTTCGATGGTGGCGCGGTCGAGCGAAGCCATGGCTCCGGCGAGAAGAAGCGCGACGAAAGGCGTCTGCTTCCAGACGAAGGTGATCAGCACGCCACGCCAATCGAGAAAGCTTACCGTCTGCGCCGGGTCGAGCACGCCCATGGCGACGAACGAATTGTTCATCAGCCCGTTCTTGGCGAGAAACGTGCGCATGCATTGCGCTGCGACGATGAACGGGATGAACAGCGGCCACCGGTAAAGCCAAGCGAGCCCGGTCAGCAGCCACGGCGTCTCGCCCATCGTCAGATAGCCCGCTATGGCGATAGCTGCGAGGGCTGTCAGCGCGGTCGCCGCGACTACGATGAACAGCGTGTAGGCGATATCGATCGAGTAGAGCTCATAGGCCTTCTGGAAATTGATCAGGCTCAGCTCGCCGGTAGCCGGATCGCTGAACGCCGACGCGACGGAAAAGAGCAGCGGGTAAAGAAAAAGCGCGATCACCAGCGCAAGCGCCGGTGCCACAAGCAATATCGCCAGCCCGCGGGATTCCGTCATGCGCGAAGACGCCGGCCGGTCAGCCCGGCCGGCGCTGCCGCTCTGGCTCTAGTTCGCGACCTTCTTCTCGTAGGATTCGAGAATGTCGTTGAAATAGGGCGCGATCGGGAACGGCTTGCCCTTCGACGAAAGGTCATCCGGCTTGATGTCGGCGAACAGCTTGTCCCACGACGCCTTGTCAAGCTTGCCCTCGAGATACTTGGCATCGATGCCCGGATACCAGTTGAACTTCTTGACGATGCCGTCCGCCTGGACCTCCGGGCTCGTCGCCAGCGCAATGAACTCCTCGGCGAGCTTGGCGTTCGCGGCCTTGGCCGGGATCGCATAATACATAGGCTGGCCAGGCATGCCGGGCGCGACGAGCTTCAGTTTCATGTTCGGAGGCAGCTTGCCGTCCGCCATCCAGGTGTAGAACATGTCGACCCACACCGGTCCCATCGCGATTTCACCGCGATTGAGCATATCGAGCGTGCCGGCATTGCCCGGCGTGATGACGACGTTCTGATTGAACGACTTGAGATCGGCGAGCAGCTTGTCCCATGCCGCCTTGGTCGCGGCATCGTAGGGACCCTTCATCAGCTTGTCCGAATTGCCGCCGAACGCATAGACCCAGCCGGTGACAAAAGCGACGCCCGACATGCCGCCCTTGATGCCGTTATAGCCGAACTTCTTCGGATTCTTTTTCACCCATTCGACAAGCTCCGAATAGCTGTTCGGCACATCCTTGACGAGGTCCGGATTGTAGGCGATCGCGGTCTGGCTCTGGAACATCGGGATCACGTAGCCGTCAACGTTGGCCCCCAGCGAGTTCGAGGCGGTCTGGCTCGTGACCATCTTGCCGGTCGGAACCTTGTCCTTGTAGGCGAGCAGCATCTGCTCGTTGACCATCTGGCCCGCCATTTTCTGATGGATGACCATCACGTCGACATCCCAGGCATTCGCGTTGGCCGCCTTCTGCGCGGCAAGCTTCTCGTAGATCTTCTGCGAGCCGGCATCGCCCGGGCCGGTGCCGACCGACACGACCTTCACGCCCGGATGCGTCTTCTCGAATTGCGGGCCGAGATAATCGCGAACGTAATCGACCATGTTCTGATCGCCGGCGGTGATCACCGTCAGCGTCTGTGCGCTCGCCGGCAGCGGAACGGACAGTAAGCCCGCCGCGGCAGCGGCCAGGATCAGGCGTGTACGCATGTCGTTCTCCTCCAGTCTTAACTTGGTTTGCCCGGCACGGCGCTTCTCGGGAACAGATGCAGCGCGCGAATCGGGATCGAAAGGCCGGCCTTCGTGCCGACTTCCAGCGACCGCGAATCCTTGACAGTGAATTCGTCGTCGCCGACAGCGATCGCATAGCGATAATGGCCGCCCGGATAGGAACGCAGGACAATCGTGCCATTCAGGACGAGTTCGTTGTCCGCCCGATGATCCGGGGCGACGAGCTTCGTAAGGTCGTCGCGGAAATAACCGGTGAGCAGGCCGGTCGGCACCGCGTCCGTTACTCTTGTGGCGGCGTGATGCGGCCCCGCCTTCACCTGCAAGCCCTGCGCGCTCTCGGCGATTTCGAGGTCGATGGCATTGTCGGCGCCCATGAAGGCGGCAACGAACGGTGTGGTGGGACGGTGATACACGTCCTCCGGAGTCCCCACCTGGGCGATGCGGCCCTGATCCATCACCACGATGCGGTCGGCCATCGTCATCGCCTCCTCGCGGTCGTGCGTGACGTGCAGGGCGGCAAAGCCGAGACGTTTCTGCAAGGTTTTGATTTCCGCGCGGACCTGAATGCGCACTTTCGCATCGAGGTTCGACATCGGCTCGTCGAGCAGCAGCAATTTCGGCTCGACCGCGAGCGCCCGGCCGAGCGCGACGCGCTGACGCTGCCCGCCTGACAGATTGGTGACCTTGCGATCCTCGAGCCCGCTCATGTTGAGCATCGACAGAACCTTGGCGACCCGCGCGCGGATTTCGTCGCGGGGCACGCGGCGCAGGCGCAGGCCGTAGCCCATGTTTCCGAGCACGGTCATGTGCGGCCACAGCGCATAGCTCTGGAACACCATCGCGACGTCACGCCGTTCCGGCGGCAAATCCGCCATGTCGCGCCCGAAGCTGCGGACCGCGCCGCTCATCGCTCGCTGAAAGCCCGCAATGGTGCGAAGGAGCGTCGTTTTCCCGCAACCCGAAGAACCGAGAATGGCCACGAACTCTCCCGGCGCGACCTTGAGGTCGACGCCATCGAGAATGACGGCCTTTCCATAGCCCGCCCGAAGCTGCTCAACCTCGACGGCTGGCGCGGCGGTTGCGGCCATCGTTCTAACGCCTCCCACGGCATGGGACGGACTGTCATATTAGACATGCCCTCCTGCTCCCGTCACCGGTTAAGAGGCCTTGATGACCGAGCCGTGACAGAATTCAGCCGCCGCCAGAATCTTGCCGCACCGCAAGAAAATTCGCCGCGCGAAGGCTGCCTGAGGAATGTCGGGGTGGAATGGTGCCGCAAGAGGGATTCGAACCCCCGACCCCATCATTACGAATGATGTGCTCTACCAACTGAGCTATTGCGGCGGGATTTCCGGCTTGTCTAACGGGCGCCACGGAGCTTGGCAAGCGAACCGCTCAACCGCCGAGGAGTCGCCGTTTCCAGCCGTTGTCGGCCGATTCCGGAACGGGTTCCCGCTCGCTGTCGGGTTCCGGGCCGGGATCGTCCGGGATATGGGCGAGCGGCACGACCGGTTCGACGATTCGCGGCGTAGACTTGGTGCGCGGTGCTTCCGGCGCCGGCGGGGGTGGTTCTGCGTTTTCGACGGGCGCCGCCGGTTGCGCGCCGGCCACCTCGATCACCGCCGGAGTGTCGGACGGGGCGGCCACATCTTCGGCGGGCACCGCTTCGTTGCCCGCGATCTCCGCGAGCGGCACTTTCCATTCAAAAGCATCGAGCCGCCCGCTAACCGGCGACATTGGCAGCCAGTGACCGGAGACAAAACCGTCGGCAGTCCAGGCCGGATCCGGCCGCGCCGTCAATGCACGCGTCATCCACTCGCGCGCGCGGCCTTCATCGCCGCGATCGGCGGATTCGATTTCCGCCATCAGCAAGGCGACACGGCGGGACGGTTGCGCCAGGTGAGGGGCGAGGGATTCGCGGGCCAAGGGAAACTCGCGTGCGGCAATGGCAGCCCGCGCCACCGCGAGCGCGCCCTCGATGTGCTCCGGCGTTCTCTGCGCAAGGCTGCGCACGCGCGCGAGCCGATCGCGGGCAGAATCGCCGAGCCGCAAATTCGCATAAGCGTCGGCGAGATCGGGATGCGGATTGGCGCGCCATGCCTTCTCGATCATCCGCGCGCCTTTGCGGAATTCCCCGCTCTCGGCGAGAAAGCGCGCCGCGATGGCCACCGCGGGCACGAGATCGGGAGCATCCTTCGCCGCCTCCAACGCCAGAGCGCGCGAGCGATCGCGGTCGCTGTCCTGCAGCGAAAGCGCCTGCGCCGTCATCAGCACCGCGCGCTGGCGCAAATACACGGCGCGGTCGAGCATGCGGGCCCTTCTGTTGGCGGACAGTGCTTCCAGCGCGCCGTCCCAGTCGCCCGCCATGCAACGGAATTGAAGCACCGCGTCGGCCGCCCAGGTGAGCGCCGGCGCGCTTCTCGCCGCTTCCTCGGCATAGAGCCGCGCTGCCATCGCGTCGCCGTGCCGCTGCGCTTCGATGAACAATCCGCGCAATCCGATCAGCTTGGTCTCGGGCCGCTCCGCCATGGCGCGGAAACCCCGCTCGGCCTCCACGCGATCGCCTGACATCTGCGCGGTCTGCGCGCCGAGAAGAAGGGTGAGCGGCTCGCCGGGCGCGAGGCGCTTCGCGGTCTCGGCATGCTTGCGCGCCGCGCGCGCGTCTCCCGCGCCGATTGCGATCAGGCCCTGCGAGATTGCGGCATAGCCTTGCCGCCCGCGGCGGCGCAGCCAGAACTGCCGCATGCTGTGCGGAGACCGAATGATGGCGCGCAGGAATGTCCACAAAACCGTGAAGGCGACGCAAACGGCCGCCACAGCGATCAGCGCCACCATGAAGGAAGTTTCGACGCGCCAGTTTTGCCAGGTGACCGCGACCTCGCCCGGCCGGTCGGCAAACCAGTTCACGCCGAGGGCCAGCGCCCCGACGACGAGAAGGAAGATGACGACACGGATCATCGGCGCCCCTAAAGCGATGGTTTGCCGAGCGCCAAAAGCGCCTCGCGCGCAAACTGGCGGCTTGCCGCGATCGCGGCCGCACGCTGTTCGGCGGTCCTGATCCAGCCGTCGGCGGGCGCGCGTATCGCTTCCGGCAGGGCTTTCAGCTCCGCCAGCGCCCCCTCGATGTCCGCGCGCGCGGCTCTGCTTTCGATACGCGCGACGGCACTCGCAGGATCGTGGCCGCTAGCTTCGCCGACCGGGCGGACCCGCACGATGCGCTCGGCATTGGCCTGCAGCTTTTCCAAGAACCCGGCGTCCGGCGCCAGCGACAAACCGGCCCTGAGCAGCGCCGGAATGAGCGCGGTGAGATCACGCGCCAGGGCGGACGCGGACACGATGCCACCGGCTGCGAAAGGCTCAAGCGCAGCGAGACGATCGGCATCCGGCGCGAGCGATCTGGCCGCGGTGAGTTCGGCAACGAAAGGCTCGCCGCGTTCGACTGCCGCGCGCAAGGCGTTCGCCGCAATGGCCAGCCGGCTCCCGCGATCGTCCGGCTGGGCCGCGCGCGCAAGCTCCGCCGTCGTGGATTGAGACGAACGTTGCGCCGATTCCGCGGCGCTGGCCGCCGCATCGGCGCGCCGCTGCGCGTCACGCACGAGCGCGGTCATTTCGTCGAGCCGACCGCGCAAAGATGCGACTTCGTCCGCCGCCGCCTTGGCGGCGGCCTCGGCTCTCGCGACACCGCCGGCCAGCGCCGGATCGCCCGGCGCAGGAGCGGACAGCGTCGTTTCGATCTTGGCGAGCCGCGCGAGGATATCGCCGAGCATCTTCGCATCGGGCGACGGGCCGGTCTGCGGCGCGGCACGAAGCTGCCGCTCGATTTGCGCGAGGCGGGCGGAAAGATCGTCGTCGGACCCGGCGGGCTTCACCAGACCGGACCACCACAGCGCCGCGCCGAATGCGAGGACGAGACAGGCCCCGAACGCAGCCCAAAGGGCCGGCGCGACAAGGCGGAACAGCACATGCGGCTTCCGGCCGGCCTGCGAGGAGGGATCGGCTGCGGGATCGCCCTGCCTGGCATTGGCTTGCTGCTGCGCCTCGCCCTCGACCTCGGTCGCAACAAGGTCAATCGTAGGAGGCCGGCGGCCTGAGCCCGGCGGCTTCGCTCCCGGATTCTGATGGTCGCTCGGCATGACTTTAACCCTGGAGCTCGAGAATCCGTCCGCGCAGAATGCGCCCAGGCCGCGCGGGTATTCGCATCGAATATAGCGTGGCCGGAACGGCGGCAACTTGGCATTAGATGGAGGGAAGAAGGTTAAGAAGTGCGTCTTCGTCCGGCCTCGGGGCTATTTGCACCGCCTTTATGCCGGCTGCCAGGAGCGGCTCGGCCACGCGCGGCGACAGGCAATAATGGGCGACCCGCCCGGCGGCACAGATCAGACCCGCGGTCTCGGCGCAATCCAGGAAGGTGGCCGCGGTGCGGCGTGAGAAATGCAGAACAGCCCCGATACGACCCTCTTTCAGGGCGTCGCGCGCGGGCTCCGGAAGACCTTCTGCCGCCTCGGCGCGATAAATGACCACCGGATCGGCCTCGATGCCGCCAGCGGCCAGTTCTCCCGGCAGGTCGCGCGCCCTGTCGCTGCCGGCAAGATAGAGGAGCGGGCCAGAAAGGTCTTGCGAATTGACAAGACGAACGAGATCGCCGGCATCGCCGTCAGCCGATCTGACGGACGCAAATCCTGCGTCCTGCGCCGCGCGCGCCGTTTGCCGCCCCACCGCGAAGACAGGCAGCGCCAACAGCGCGTCGCGATTGCGGTGAGCCGATAACGCGCGCGCGGCGTTTCCGCTCGTCATGATGACGCCGTGATAGCGGGCCGGATCGAGATCGGCATCGACGGCGTTGATCAAAAGCATGGGCGCAATCAGCGCGGAATGCCCACGACGCACCAGCGACGCGGCCGTGCGTTCCGCTTCGGGCAAGGGACGTGTCACAAGAACAAGCACGCGCTCTAATCCCGTACGATGAAGCCGGGGCCCGCCCGCCGCTTCAATTCCTCGCCCGCATCCCTGCCGATGACCGCGGCATTTTCGACCGGACCCTGGCGCGCGACGTCATGAGAGCCGTTTCCGTCGGGACGAGCGACAAGTCCGCGGAACGTCAACGTCGATTGCTCGATCACCGCGTGACCGGCAATCGGAGTGCGGCACGAACCGTCGAGCACGGAGAGAAATGCCCGCTCGGCCTCGATCGCGCGAGACGTTTCGGCATGATCGATGCGCGCCACAACGTCGCGCGCGCGCCGGTCATCCGACCGCGCCTCGATGGCGATCGCGCCCTGCCCCACCGCCGGCAGGAATTCCTCGATGCTCATGATGCGTGTCGCGGCCTCGATCAGACCGAGCCGCTTCAGCCCGGCTAGAGCGAGAATGGTCGCATCGGCCTCGCCGGCTTCAAGCTTGCGCAGCCGCGTCTCCACGTTGCCGCGCAGCAGCGTCGTTGCGATGTCCGGACGAATGCGCTTGACGAGCGCCTGCCGTCGCGGCGAGCTTGTCCCCACCGATGCGCCGGGAGGCAGATCGGCGATGGAGCGTGCCTTGCGGCTGACGAAAACGTCTCGCGGATCCTCCCGCTGCAGGCATGCCGCAAGCATAAGACCGGCCGGCAGGAATGTCGGCAGGTCCTTGGCCGAATGCACGGCGAGATCGATCACGCCCGACAGCAGCGCCTCTTCTATTTCCTTCGTGAACAGTCCCTTGCCCCCGGCCTCTGCCAGGGGCCGGTCCTGGATGCGGTCGCCGCTGGTACGGATGACGACAAGCTCGGCCGGCACTCCCTCACCCGCCAGGTGCGCTCGCACCGTCTCCGCCTGCACGAGCGCAAGGCGCGAGCCGCGCGTGCCGATCCGTAGTTTCCGTGCCGAGGATTGCGTCATAAGACCCTGCAATGCTACGCGAGGCTTGTAGTCCACCCTTTCCCAAAAGGGGAGAGCGAGTGAGCGCCCGATGATCGTCCTTGGCATCGAAACGACATGCGACGAGACGGCGGCGGCCGTCGTCGAGCGGCGCGCCGACGGCCGCGGCAAAATCCTTTCCAACGTGGTCCGGTCGCAGACCGAGGAACATCTCGATTTCGGCGGGGTGGTGCCGGAAATCGCCGCGCGCGCGCATGTCGAGGTCCTTGATGGCATTATCGCGCGTGCATTGGCCGATGCCGGAAAGCGACTCGACGAAATCGACGCGATCGCGGCGGCGGCCGGGCCCGGGCTGATCGGCGGGGTGATCGTCGGGCTGACCACGGCCAAGGCGATTGCGCTCGTGACCGGCAAACCGCTGATCGCGGTGAATCATCTCGAGGCGCACGCCCTGACCGCCCGCCTGACCGACAACACGCCGTTTCCCTATTGCCTGTTTCTGGCGTCTGGTGGACACACGCAGATCCTCGCGGTGCGCGGGGTCGGCGATTATGTCCTTCTCGGCAACACGCTCGACGACGCGATCGGCGAGGCCTTCGACAAGACCGCCAAGCTGCTGGGTCTCGGCTACCCGGGCGGACCTGCCGTCGAAGGCGAGGCCGCGCGCGGCAATGCCGGGCGCTTCGAGCTGCCGCGACCGATGTATGGGCGCCCGGAGCCGGACTTCTCTCTGTCGGGACTGAAAACGGCTCTTCGCCTCGAAGCCGCGAGAATCGCTCCGCTGAGCGAGCAGGATGTCGCCGATCTTTGCGCGTCGTTCCAGGAGGCGGTGGTCGATGTGGTCAAGGATCGAATCCGCGCCGGCCTGCACCTGTTCCGTGCTCGGTTCGGCGCGCCGACCGCGCTGGTCGCCGCCGGCGGGGTTGCGGCCAACCAGGAAATTCGGAAAACGCTGCATCGGCGCGCGCTGGAAGGCGGCACCGTGCTCATCGTTCCACCGGCAGCATTGTGCACGGACAATGGCGCGATGATCGCCTGGGCGGGAGCGGAACGGCTCGCGCTCGGCCTCACCGATTCCCTTGACGTCGCCGCGCGGCCGCGCTGGCCGCTGGAAGACGTCGCCGGGTCGAAAAAGGCAGCCTAGGATTTCGTCATGGCGCTGGAGTGTATCGCGGTGCTGGGCGCGGGAAGCTGGGGCACGGCGCTCGCGCAGGCGGCGATCCGCGCGGGCCGATCGGTGATCTTGTATGCGCGTGACCCAGCGGCGGCCGCCAGGATTGCCCAAACCCGCGACAACCCGAAACTGCCCGGAATCCGTGTCGATCCGGCGATCGTCGTGACCGCTTCCCTCGCCGAGGCGGTGCGCGCCGACGCGATCCTCGTTGCCGTGCCCGCACAATTGCTTCGCCACGTGGCGCAAGCCGCCGCGCCGGTGCTCGCGCCCGGCACGCCGGTCATATCCTGCGCCAAGGGGATCGAACGCGGCACGCGCAAGTTCATGACCGAGGTGATCGCCGAAACGATACCGCACGCCATCCCCGCCGTTCTCTCCGGCCCCGGATTCGCCGCCGACGTCGCGCGCGGATTGCCGACGGCTGTCACGCTCGCCGCGCCGGAAGACACGCTCGCCTCGCATCTTGCCCGCGCGCTCGGCTCGGCCACATTCCGCCCCTACCATTCGACCGACATGCGGGGCGTTGAAATCGGCG
This sequence comes from Pseudorhodoplanes sp., assembly GCA_035548355.1. Classification (GTDB taxonomy): domain Bacteria; phylum Pseudomonadota; class Alphaproteobacteria; order Rhizobiales; family Xanthobacteraceae; genus Pseudorhodoplanes. The sequence goes on along the minus strand of DASZTD010000037.1, from coordinate 88,666 downwards.
GCGCGGCCAAGAACGTGCTTGCGATCGCCACGGGCATCGTGTCGGGTCGGGAACTCGGCGCGAGCGCCGCGGCAGCGCTGACCACGCGCGGTTTCGCCGAGCTTGTCCGGTTTGGCCGTGCCTGCGGCGCCTTGCCGGAAACGCTGATGGGATTGTCGGGGCTCGGCGACGTCATCCTGACCTGTTCCAGCCCGCAGTCTCGCAATTTCACGTTCGGCGTGAATATCGGCCGCGGGCAATCTCCCGACCGGACCAACCGCACCGGGCTCGTGGAAGGCTTCCATACCGCCTCGGTGCTGGTGGAGATGGCGAAGGAACGCAGCGTCGACATGCCGATTGCCTCCGCGGTGGCCGCCGTCCTGGGCGGAAGCGTTTCGGTCGACGGCGCCATCGAGGCCTTGCTGACACGGCCGTTCAAGGCGGAGGCGTGACATGGCGTATTGGCTTCTCAAGACCGAGCCCGAGGAATTCTCCTGGAACGATCAGGTGAAACGGGGCGCCAAGGGCGAAAGCTGGACAGGTGTCCGCAATTTCACCGCGCGCGGTCATCTCGAAGAGATGAAGAAAGGCGAACGGGCCTTCTTCTATCATACCGGCAAGGAGAAGCAGATCGTCGGCATCGTCGAGGTAATCCGGGAGAGCTACCCGGATCCGACTGACCCCAGCGGCATCTTTGTTACTATCGACGTCAAGGCCGATAAGCCTTTCAAGACGCCGGTGACGCTTGCGGCGATCAAGGCAGACAAGCGATTCAAGGACATGGCGCTGGTGAAATATGCGCGCCTGTCCGTGCAGCCGGTCAGCGCGGAAGAATGGAAAGCGATCTGCAAGCTTGGCGGCGTCGGAGCCTGAAATTCTGACGCGCGGCACCGGGCTGCCCGTCCGGGATCGCCCCCTCAGCTTCTCAGCACGCGGGCAATCGCGTCGGTAAACACCTGGCCGCCGAGGACGATATCCTCGTCGGATGTATTTTCGGTCCAATGGTGACTGACGCCGCCGATACTCGGCACGAACATCATCGCCGCGGGCATCACGCGAGCCAGATGCTGCGCGTCGTGACCGGCACCGGAAGGCATCCGCGTCCACTGGCCGGGCGCATATCGTTCCGCCGCTTCATCGAGCGCCTTTTGCAGCGCCTCGTCCATCAGGGCGGGCGAGCTTTGCCGCACCGTCTCCACGCTGACGCGGCAGGGGCCTTCGCGATCGAATTGCGCGCACAGTTCTTTCAGGTCCTGCTCGAGCTTTTCCATCAGCGCGAGATCGGTATCGCGAAACTGGAAATTGGCGCGCGCCTCGCCCGGGATAATGCTTCGCGCGCCCGGTTCGAACTCCATTATCCCGCAGGTCCAGACGGTGCGCGGGCCGGCATTGCGCTTCATTTGCTGATCGAGCGCCGCGATCAGCCGGACCATGGTGAGGCCGGCGTCGCGCCGCTCCTGCATCGTGGTCGTGCCGGCATGATTCTGCTGGCCGACGACCTTGATCCGGTAATCCCACAGGCCGACGATCGCGGTAACCACGCCGATCTTGCGCCTTGCCGCCTCGAGCGTCCGCCCCTGCTCGATATGCGCTTCAAAAAAACCGAGATAGCGGCCGCGCTCGAATTGCAGGCGCGGGCGGCCGGCATAGCCGGCTTCGGCCAGCGCCTCGCGCATCGTTCTGTCATGCACGCGGTCGCGCGCACCGTCGATCTCGGCCTCGCCGACGTCGCCGATGAACGAGCGGCTGCCGAGAAAGCTGCCGAAATGACCCTCCTCGTCGCAGAACGCGATCACGTCCACGCCTGCATCCGGCATGCTCCTGTCCTCGCCGATGGCGCGCGCCGCCTCGAGCGCGAAGATCACGCCGAGCGCGCCGTCGAGCCAGCCGGCATAATTCTGGCTCTCGATATGCGAACCAGACAAAACCTTGCGTCCCTTCGCCGGGCTCCTGCCGAAGACATTGGCGATACCGTCGATCACGGGCTGCAGGCCCGCATCCGCTATGCGTTGGGCGAGCCATTGCCGCGCCTTCACGTCGTCGGACGACAGGGTCGGCCGGTGCACGCCGGTCTTGTAGGTGCCAATCTTGCGCAGCGCGTAGAGATCGCCAAGAAGCCGTTGCGGGTTTATAGAAGGCACCGTCGTCTCCTTCGTTTTGGACTCAAGCACGCGGCTTGCCACACCTCCACGGGACAGCAAAGGGGAGCAGCGGATGGCCTTTGCGGGCATGAATTATGTCGCGATCTTCATCGCCGCGGTGGCCGGCTGGATCACGGGGGCGGCCTGGTACAATATTTTCGGTAACATTTGGCTGACCGCCCTGGGGCGAAGCAGGGAAGACCTGAACGCCAGGCGCGGCACACCCGCCTTCTACCTGCCTTTCGTCCTCGCTCTGGCGGCCTGCGGCGTCATGGCTTGGATGCTTGCCGGCGTGATCGGTCATCTCGGCCCCGGGCAGGTCACGCTGCGCAACGGGCTGATCTCGGCCGCATTCCTGTGGTTCGGTTTCGTGCTGACGACGATGACGGTGAATAATGCTTTCGGCGGCCGGAAATGGGCGCTGACCGTGATCGACGGCGGCCACTGGCTTGTAGTTCTACTGGTGATGGGCGCGATTATCGGCGCGCTTGGCACGTAGGGCGCGGCACCATGCCACGAAAGTGGCAGCCCTGACGCCTTGCCGGCTGTCCGCGGCCTTCGCATAATTGCCTCAAACATAAGGGGACTTGGGTCGCGCCGGCGATCCAGGCCGCGCCGGGAGGAGCGACGATGTCCGACGAGAAAGTGTACGAAGTGCCCAGCGATTGGGCGTCAAGGGCTTATTTGGACGACGCCAAGTACAAGCAGATGTACGCGGCCTCGATCAAGGACCCAACCGCCTTTTGGGCGGAGCAGGCCAAACGCATCCACTGGTTCAAACCCTTCACCAAGGTCAAGAACACGTCGTTCGACCCGCACAACGTGTCGATCAAGTGGTTCGAGGATGGAACCACCAACGTTTCCTACAACTGTATCGACCGTCACCTCGACAAACGAGGAAACCAGGTCGCGATCATCTGGGAGGGGGATGATCCCAAGGACGACAAGCGGATCACCTACAAGGAATTGTACGCCGAGGTATGCCGCTGGGCCAATGTGTTGAAGGCCCGAGGCGCCAAGAAAGGCGATCGGGTCACGATCTACATGCCGATGATTCCGGAGGCGGCTTACGCCATGCTGGCCTGCGCCCGCATCGGCGCGATCCACTCGGTCGTGTTCGGCGGCTTTTCGCCGGATTCGCTCGCCGGCCGCATCGAGGACTGCAAATCGACGATCGTCGTAACCGCCGACGAAGGCGTGCGCGGCGGTCGCAAGATTCCGCTGAAAGCCAACACCGATGCGGCCTGTGACAAGGTGGGCGGCGTGCAATCGGTGATCGTGGTGAAGCGCACCAACGCTCCGGTTGCGATGAAAGCCGGACGCGACGTTTATTATGACGACGTGGCAAAGACGGTGGCCGCCGACTGCAAGGCAGAGGAGATGAACGCGGAAGATCCGCTGTTCATCCTCTATACGTCGGGCTCGACCGGAAAGCCGAAGGGCGTGCTGCACACCACCGGCGGCTATGCCGTGTTCACGGCGATGACGCACCAATACGTATTCGACTATCACGACGGCGACGTTTACTGGTGCACGGCCGACGTCGGCTGGGTGACCGGGCATTCCTACATCGTCTATGGCCCGCTGCAGAACGGCGCCACGACGCTGATGTTCGAGGGCGTACCGAACTACCCCTCGACCTCGCGCTTCTGGGAAGTGGTCGACAAGCACAAGGTCAGCATCTTCTACACCGCGCCGACCGCAATCCGCGCGCTGATGCAGGCCGGCGACGAACCGGTCAAGAAAACCTCGCGCCGATCGCTGAGACTTCTGGGCTCGGTCGGCGAACCGATTAACCCGGAGGCATGGGAGTGGTACTACCGCGTCGTCGGCGACAGCCGCTGCCCCATCGTCGATACCTGGTGGCAGACCGAGACCGGCGGCATCATGATCACGCCGCTGCCCGGCGCCACGAAACTGAAGCCGGGGTCGGCGACGCGGCCCTTCTTCGGTGTGCTGCCTGAACTCGTCGACGCGGAAGGAAAGGTGCTCGAAGGCGCCGCCTCGGGAAATCTTTGCATTTCCGATTCATGGCCCGGCCAGATGCGCACCGTCTATGGCGACCATCAGCGCTTCGTGGATACCTATTTCAAGACTTATCCCGGCAAGTATTTCACCGGCGACGGCTGCCGCCGCGATGCGGACGGCTATTACTGGATCACCGGCCGCGTCGACGATGTGATCAACGTCTCGGGCCACCGCATGGGAACAGCCGAGGTGGAAAGCGCCCTCGTCGCCCATCCGAAGGTGTCCGAAGCTGCGGTCGTCGGCTATCCGCACCACATCAAGGGGCAGGGCATCTACGCCTATGTCACGCTGATGGCGGGAGAGAAATCGAGCGAGGAACTGCGCAAGGAGCTGGTCAGCTGGGTCCGCAAGGAGATCGGGCCGATCGCAGCGCCGGACCTGATCCAATTCGCCCCGAGCCTTCCGAAGACGCGTTCCGGCAAGATCATGCGCCGCATCCTGCGCAAAATCGCCGAGGACGATTTCTCCAATCTCGGCGATACCTCGACGCTTGCCGATCCGGCGGTGGTCGACGACCTCGTTAACAATCGACAGAACAGGCAAAAGAACGCGTGAGCGCCGGCGGATGGCGGACAGCCATCCGCCTGCTCATCGCGCGGAGCGGTGACCGGTAATTTACGTTACCGGCTTCTCATTATTTCGCGCGGCATCCCGCCGCATTACTCTGCCCGGCGGTTCTTGCGAGCGCGGAGAGATCGGTCATGCGTTGGGCGGGATTGGCGGCGGCAGCCTTCGCGCTTTATCTCGCCGGGGCCGGCGTATCGGCGGCGCGCGACATCGTGCCGTTCACCGGTTACCGGCAGGGCACGATCGTCGTGAAGACCGCTGAGCGCCGCCTCTATTTCGTTCTCGGAGACGGCACGGCATTGCGCTATCCGGTCGGCGTCGGCAGGGCCGGCAAGGCCTGGGCCGGCGAAACCTTCATCGACGGCAAATACGTCAACCCTGCCTGGGCGCCGCCGCAGGAAGTCCGACGCGACCGGCCCTGGCTGCCGGATGTGATCCCGGGCGGCTCGCCGCGAAATCCGATGGGCATCGCGGCTCTGACTCTGAACGGCGACGAATATGCGATCCACGGCACCAACGATCCGTCATCGATCGGCCGCTTCGTCTCGTATGGCTGCATCCGGATGTTCAATCGCGACATCGCCGATCTGTATGAGCGTGTGACTGTCGGCACGCGGGTGGTCGTCACCCGCTGAACTCAGCCGCACCAGCCGTCTCGGCGGCCGCCGGTATAGCGGCGGGCGTGTCCGGCTTCGAGCATCGCCGCCGACACGTCCGGCGTCGAGCGCGTCATCGCATCGGCGACGACCCGCCCGCCATATTTGTCGGGCGTGACGCGCGCGATAGTGACGTCGCCGCGCGACAAGAGCAATTGCAGCGCCACCCGGGCCGCCTCGGCCTTGACCGCTTCGCTGCGGCAACCGGCCTTCATCTCCGGCGCGTCGATACCGCGCAGCCGCACCTTGGTGGTGATGTCGAGGCCGGGCCAGACATGCACGCGCGCCTCGAAAGTATCGCCGTCGACGACACGCAACACCTCGGCCGGGAAACCGCTTTCCGTGGCGGCCGGGCGCGCGACCGCCTGCTCGCTGGCAAGCCGCCCGATTGCTGCGCCCGGACGAGCGAAATTCATCAGCGCGCCGCCCGCCGTCAGGCCGAGGATGAAGATCAGCCCAGCGACGGGGAGCGTCAGATCGGCTCCCGGCAGGATGCGCGGTCGAAGGAACATAGTCCTAACCTATCGCGCAACCCCGGCGATTCGCAAGGTGCAGGCGAGTAAGCAATTTCCCGCAGATCGGACCATGCGGCGGGCTGCCTTGCCGCGCCGTCTTGAACGCGAACGCCGTGATCCCAAATGGGGGGCGCCCGGATTACGGTCCGGCACGGAGGAGGCAATGAACTATTTCCGGACGGGGATGCTGCTGGCGGGGCTCACGGCCCTGTTCATGGGCGTCGGCTATCTGATCGGCGGTACCGGCGGCGCCGCGATCGCGCTCGTCGTCGCGGCGGCGACGAACCTGTTCGCCTACTGGAATTCGGACCGGATGGTCCTGTCCATGTACGGCGCGCGGGAGATCGACGAGTCCGACGCACCCGATCTTATCCGGCTCGTGCGGCAGCTTTCCGCACGCGCCGGCTTGCCGATGCCGCGCGTCTATCTGATGGACAATCCGCAGCCCAATGCGTTCGCCACTGGCCGCAATCCTAACCATGCCGCGGTGGCGGTGACCACCGGGTTGCTACAGCGTCTGAGCCGGGAAGAAGTCGCCGGCGTGATCGCGCACGAGCTTGCGCATATCAGAAATCACGACACGCTGACCATGACGATCACGGCGACGATCGCCGGCGCCATCTCGATGCTGGCGCAGTTCGGCATGTTCTTCGGCGGCAATCGCGACAACAACAACGGCGCCGGAATCATTGGCACGCTGGCGATGGTGATACTCGCCCCGCTCGCGGCAATGCTGGTTCAAATGGCGATCAGCCGGACGCGCGAATACGCCGCCGATCACATGGGCGCGCAGATTTCCGGCGAGCCGCTCTGGCTTGCCTCCGCGCTCGGCAAGATCGCGAGTGCCACGCACGTCATTCCGAACGAGAATGCCGAGCACAATCCGGCGACAGCACACATGTTCATCGTCAATCCGCTTTCCGGCGCGCGCATGGACAACCTCTTTTCCACCCATCCAGCCGTCGAAAACCGGATCGCGGCGCTCGAGGAAATGGCACGGCAGACCTCACGCATATCCGCTGGCGCGGCGCGGCCCCAATCGGGCGTTTCGGTACCCGATTCCGGTTCGGCGGCCCCAAGCCCGGACGGCCCCTGGGGACGGCGCGGGCCCTGGGGCTAGCCCGCTCGTCGATCCGTGCTGGAAAAACGCGGGCTTGGCGCGGGTTGGCCCGCCCCTCCGGCTTGGCTATATCTGCCGAGGCGCAGTGTGGCGCTTTCAATTTTGCAGAGGCTTGATCGTCGATGTCCGGCGTTTCCGCCGCGGAGCGGACCAGGCTTTCCTGGCTGTTGATTCGCCGCGCGCTGCGCAGCGCGGCGGGCCGGCTCAGCGCCAACCCGTTTCTGCGCTGGCGCTTTCTTTCGCCGAAAACCGACCGCCTCGTCATCGCGCCGCAAGACCTGCGGACCGCCGATCCGACTCGCGCGGGCGAGATCTATGCCGGCCGATTCGCATTCGCCGGCAAGATCGTGGTGTGCGACCGCCGCACACCGTTCGAAATGACTCCGCCCTCCGATGAATGGGCCGCGGAACTTCTGGGTTTTGGCTGGCTGCGGCACCTGCGCGCCGCCGAATCCGGGATCACGCGCGCCAATGCCAGGGCACTGGTGGACGAATGGATTTCGACGCAGGGCTCCTGGCACGCCGCCGGCTGGCGTCCGGAGATTTTGGCGCGCCGAATCATTTCGTGGCTCAGCCATTCACCTCTGGTGTTGCACGACGCCGATATCCAGTTTTACCGGCGTTTCCTGCGCAGCCTGAGCCGCCAGGTCAAATATCTGCGCAACGCGGCAGGCGACGCGCGCGACGGGGTGGCGCGGCTGCAGATCGTGATGGCGCTCTGCTACGCCTCACTTTGCATGGCGGGCCAGGGTCGCCACCTGCGGGCCGCAACGCGCCAGCTGACCGATGAAATCGAGCGGCAAATTCTGCCGGATGGCGGGCATGTCAACCGCAACCCGGGCGCGCTCGTGGAATTGCTGCTCGATTTGCTGCCGCTGCGGCAGGCATTCTTTTCCCGCAACATCGCTCCGCCTTCCCCGCTTCTCAACGCGATCGAGCGCATGATGCCAATGCTGCGCTTCTTCCGCCACGGGGACGGCAATTTCGCGTTGTTCAACGGCATGGGTCCGACGATCGCGAGCGAGCTTGCGATCGTTTCCGCCTATGACGACGCACGCGGCGCACCTGTCGCAAACGCGCCCCATTCCGGCTATCAGCGCCTGCAGCTCGGCGAGCTTCTCGCTATCATGGACACCGGCACGCCCCCTCCGATGGAGCTGAGCCAGGAAGCCCATGCAGGAACCTTGGCCTTCGAATTGTCGCACGGTCTTCAGCGAATCATCGTCAATTGTGGAATGACGGCGATCAGCCGGGACAGCTGGCGCCAGCTCGCGCGCGCGACCGCCGCGCATTCGACGGTGACTTTCAACGAATCGTCGTCGTGCCGATTCCGGGAGGTTCGTGCTTTCCGCAAGCTGATCGGCGTTCCGATCGTCAGCGGACCGAAGCATGTCGTCGTCGAGCGGCAGGATCACAACGACGCGGTCATTCTGCGCGCCTCGCATGACGGCTACGAAGAACGTTTCGGCATCGTTCATCATCGCACGCTGACGCTGCTGGAGAACGGGCGGCGCCTGGAGGGCGAGGACACATTCACGCTTGCGAACGGCGGCACGGTGCCGCAAGGATCGCAGGATGAGTTCGCGATCCGCTTCCATCTTCATCCGTCGATCAAGGCCAACCGGCTCGCCGACGGTCACAGCGTAATGCTCATGCTGCCCTCGCGCGACGTGTGGAGCTTCGACGCGCATGTCGATCATGTAGAGCTCGAGGAGAGCGTGTTTCTAGCCGGAAAGGACGGCCCGCGCCGCACGGTGCAAATCGTCATTTTCGGCCGCGCCAGCCACGTGCCGCGCGTGCACTGGACCATTTCGCAAACGAAGCAGACGGCGCCGGCCTCCCCGCGCCGCGATCGCGGCAAGGAACCTGAATTGCCGCTGGAATAATGGATTTTCATGACAAATCGCCTTCGCCGTATTGAGCGCGCGCTCATTTCCGTTTCCGACAAGACCGGCCTGATCGAATTCGCCCGCGCGCTCGCCGGGCACGGGGTGGACATCGTCTCTACCGGCGGCACCGCCAAGGCCATCGCCGGCGCCGGCATCGAGGTGCTCGACGTGTCCGACCTGACCGGCTTTCCGGAAATGATGGACGGCCGCGTTAAAACCCTGCATCCCAAGGTTCACGGCGGCCTGCTCGGCATTCGTGACAATGTCGAGCACCAGCGCGCGATGCAATCGCACGGCATCAAACCGATCGACCTGCTGGTCGTGAATCTTTATCCGTTCGAGGCGACGGTCGCCAAGAGCGCGGACTTCGACGAATGCATCGAGAACATCGATATCGGCGGCCCGGCCATGATCCGAGCGGCGGCGAAAAATCATGAAGACGTGGCGGTGATCGTCGAAAGCGCCGATTACGAATCATTGCTCGCCGAATTGGCCGCCAATAACGGAGCGACGACGCTTGCGCTTCGCCGACGGCTCGCGGCCAAGGCCTATGCGAGAACCGGCGCCTATGATGCCGCGATCGCCAACTGGTTCGCCGACCAGGTCGGCGATACCGCGCCGGCATTTCGCAGTTTCGGAGGCAGGCTCGCCGAGGCGTTGCGCTACGGCGAAAATCCGCACCAAAGCGCGGCGTTCTACGTCACCGGGGAAAGACGCTTCGGGGTGGCCACCGCCCGGCAGGTTCAAGGCAAACAACTATCGTACAACAACATCAACGACACCGATGCCGCTTACGAATGCCTCGCTGAATTCGACGCAAAGCGCACCGCCGCCTGCGTGATCGTCAAGCACGCGAATCCGTGCGGCGTCGCTGAGGGCGACACGCTGCTCGATGCCTACCGCAAGGCGCTGCGCTGCGATCCGATATCGGCTTTCGGCGGCATCGTCGCGCTCAACCGTCGGCTGGAAGCCGACGCCGCACGTGCGATCACCGAGATATTCACCGAGGTTATTATCGCGCCGGATGCGAGCGAGGAGGCCATCGCCATTGTCGCCGCTAAAAAGAATCTGCGGCTTCTGCTCGCCGGCGGCATGCCGGATCCGCGCGCCGGCGGGCTGACGGTGAAATCGGTCGCGGGCGGTCTTCTGGTTCAATCGCGCGACAATGCGGTCGTTGACGACATGACGATCAAGACAGTGACCAGGCGGGCGCCGACCGATGCGGAGCTACGCGACCTGAAATTCGCTTTTCGCGTGGCCAAGCACGTGAAATCCAACACCATCGTCTATGCAAAGGGTCTCGCCACCGTCGGGATCGGCGCGGGCCAGATGAGCCGCGTCGATTCGGCGCGCATCGCCGCGCGCAAGGCGGAAGACGCCGCAAGAGAATCAGGCGCCAAGGAACCCCTGACCAAGGGCTCTGTTGTCGCGTCCGACGCCTTCTTCCCCTTTGCCGACGGACTGCTCGTCGCAATCGAAGCGGGCGCAACCGCGGTCATTCAGCCCGGCGGCTCGATGCGTGACGACGAGGTGATCAAGGCGGCCGACGATCACGGCATCGCGATGGTGTTCACCGGCACGCGCCATTTCCGCCATTAGCCGGAGCGGCGCTTCCTGCGAAGGCGTACATAAAGCGCGCCTTCGCCTCCATGCTCGCCGGAAGCGACATCGAAGCCGATCACGTATTCGCGCAATTCCGGCAAGCCGAGCCACAGCGGCACCTGCCGCCGGAGCACGCCCTCCCGGCCGCCGCGGCCACCCTTGCCGGTGATCACAAGCACCATTGCCGCGCCTTCATCCTGCGACGCGCGCAGAAAGCGGCGCAGGCGCGCATGCGCCTGGGCCTGCGTGTCGCCGTGCAAATCGATCCTGGCATCGATTTCCTGGCGGCCGCGTCTGAGCCGCTTCTTGAGCCGCCGGTCGAGCGGAGCGAGCGGAGGCTGCTTTGTCCTGGAGGGCGCGGGATCCGCAGCCGGCTTTGCCGGCACGGCGGACCACGGCTGTCGCGGTGCGTCCTCATCCGCCTCGGCCGCCTTCACGCGCGGCCTGCGAAGCGGCATGATCGATCGCGTCACGCCGTCCCACAGCGCACGCTCCTCGCCGCTGAGCGTCCGCCCCTTGCGCGTCATTTCTTCGGCCGCGCCCGCGGCAAGGGTGGCGATCCGGCCGCCGCATCGGGACCGCCCGATTGCGTTTCCATCTTCAGTTCCGCTGTTTTCGATTTCGGATTTTCAGCCGGCCGGGGCAGTGGCAGCGGCACGAACGCGGTCGCGGCGGCGGGACTGAGCTCCTTCGGAATGAGCATCACGAATTGGCCGAACTGCTTGAACCGTCCGGCGGGCCGCGCGGCATCCTCGCCGGTGCCGAGATAGATATCCGCACGCGCCGGACCGACGATTGCGCCGCCGGTATCCTGTGCGATCATCAGCCTGCGGAAATTCGTGTCTGGCCGATCGGACGCAATCGGCAGAACCGCGTCGAGAAAAAACGGCGTGCCATAGACATGGATATTGCGATCGACCGCGATCGACCGACCCGCGGTCAGCGACAGCCCCTGCGCGCCGACCGCCTCGTCATGGTCCTGCAAGGCGGTTTCGCGGAAAAAGACATAGGACTTGTTCTCGCGCCGCAGCTTCCTGCCCTCGTCCGGATGATCCTCCATCCACTGACGCAAGGTCTGCATGGAGATGTCCTCGCGCGAGATAATGCCGCGATCAACGAGAAAACGGCCGATCGACGTATAGGGGTGGCCGTTGGACGAATCGTAGTTGAGCCGGATCACCGATCCATCCTCGAGCCGCACACGCACGGAACCCTGCACCTGCGCGAAGAAGGCGTCGATCTCGCTTTTGAGGTAGCAAATTTCAAGTCCGCGGCCGGCGAGCGCGCCGTCCTCGATCTGCGCGCGGTCGTAGTAGGACGCGGCCTTCGCGCGAATCCTGCTCCACGTCCACTTTCCTTTCGGACCGCGATGCTTGCGCAGCCGCGTCATGATCATGTCCGGCGGCCGGCGGTAGAGCGGCACGTTGAAAACATCGCTCGGCAGTCGAGCCCCGTCGACCACCGGCTCGTAATAGCCGGTGATGAAGCCTTCTCGCTCGCCGAGCCGGGCGATGCGATAAGCCCGGAAATTGTCTTCGAAGAACGTACGCGCCCTTGCCTCGTCGAGCGGCAGGGCGGACACGGCGCGCCCGCATGTTTCATGCAGGGCGTTGTAAAGCCGCGGCCGCCCTTTGCGGTCTTTCTCGGAGCTTTTGCGAATCGCGCTGCAGCTTGCGAGAAACGCCGCAAAAGCCTCGGCGTGATCGTCGGAAGCCCAGCCTTCGATGTCGGCAAAGGCGATTGGCTCGAGCTGGGTATTCGGTATCTTGAAGACGTCCGGCCATCGTTTGAGATTGCGCGCGCCGGCACCGGTCGCCACGAGTGCGAGAGCAGAGGAGATCAAAACAATTTTGCGCCAGAATTGGCGCTGCCGCCGCCTACGGCTTGCAATCATTGTCCGGCTTCGGTCGCCACCAGCTTCCAATTCGGATCGCGCGAGGTCACGTCGCGTGCGAAGGTCCAGATGTCCGTCACTTCGCTCACTTTTTCCGGATTCCCGTCGATCACATTGCCGGCGCGATCCCGCGTCGCGGTGATCAACTGGGACACGAAACGAATCGTGACCTGCGCGGTATTGCCGCGCAGCTCGGCGCCTTTGATGTCCGCGGCGTCGAGCGAAACGAAACGCGTTTCCATCGTCTCACCTCGCGCCTCGCGTTCGCGGATCGCCGCCTCGAAACCTTCATACACTTCACGCGACAGCAGGCTCTTGAGCGTGCGACGGTCGGCGCTAGCGAAAGCTCCGACAATCATCTCGTACGCGCTGCGCGCGCCACCCAGAAATTGCTGAACGTCGAACGCGCGGTCAGCCGCCGCGATGGCATCGAGGCCGGAGGCGACCGCCGAGCCACTCTCAGCGATCCCTTTCCAGCGGTCGGCGGCATCGACCGGTTCCACCGGCCGCGACACCGTTTCCGGACCGCGTCCGGGCAAAGCCACGACCTTCTCGCTCGCCGCCGGACGGGCATCCCGTGCCGCGAACGGGTCATAGGGAGGACGCTCCCTGCCGGTCCTCTGGCCAAGAACGCTCCGAAGCCGGAGGAAAATGAAGACCGCCAGCGCCAGAAAGATAATGGTGTAGATGTCGAACACGTCGCGCATGCTTTCGGGAGTCGTGCCGCAGGATCGGACCGCTGTCCGCGATTACATAGGTACCCGGCGCCATCGATCCATAGGCGGCCGTTTTTCGCTCCGCCGATCTTTTTGATTTTAAACGATCCGGCCGGTCACGCCAACCGCCGAGCGCCGCCATACCCGATCCGCCTTGTCGCGCCGATTCCGGCAAGGCCCCCAGAAATCAAGGCTTTCTCCCGTCGGCCGCAACGGTGGCGACCACGATCCCGCCGCAATCGGCCGAAACCCAAACACGGGGTCATCCTTGTCCGGCCGAAAGGGCCGTGTTAGCCAACCCGCCGCGAAGGCTCGAACGGGCCGCAAGGGACCACCATGACGACATCGACAAATGGCGGCCAGGGATTCGAGCCTGGCGCCGCGCCGGCGACCGACGCCCAGCCGCAACTCAACGTGCTGACGCAATACATCAAGGATCTCTCGTTCGAAAACCCGAACGCGCCGCATTCGTTCCAGAGCGCGCAGCAGCCGCAGATCAACATTCAAATCAACGTCAGCGCCCAGCCGCTAAGCGAAACAGATGTTGAAGTCGCGCTCAAGATCGACGGCAGAGCCGACGTTTCGGGTAGCGTGCTGTTCGCGTTCGATCTTCTCTATGCAGGGGTATTCCGCGTGCAGAATGTGCCACGCGAGAACATGGCACCGCTCCTGATGATCGAATGCCCGCGAATCCTGTTTCCGTTTGCGCGCGAGATCGTGGCTAATGCCGTGCGCAACGGCGGTTTCCCACCGCTCTTGCTCGACCCGGTCGATTTCGTGGCTTTGTTCCGGCAGCAGATCGCCCAGCAACAGCAGATGCAGTCCGGTCTCGCCTGAGCAGCTAGAGATAATCGCTCCAGATCGTCTTCTCACCGAGCGTCGCGACGAAATCGCGATGCGCGGCGAGGTCCGTCTCGGTCAGCCGCGGTGCCAGCGCGACGCGGCGTTCGCGAACCGCCGCGCTTCCTTCCTGCCGCGCGATCCCACCGCCGGCTCCGGAGGTCAAGCCCAGCATGGCCTGCCGCGCGCCGATCAGCTCGACATAGACCTCGGCCAACAGCTCGGCATCGAGCAGGGCTCCGTGTTTCGTGCGGCGTGAATTGTCGATGCGATAGCGCGCGCAGAGGTCGTCGAGCCTGTTGGACGTGCCCGGATGCTTGCGGCGCGCGAGCATCAGCGTATCGATCAGCCGCTCGCGACCGATGATCGGCCGCCGCACCCGCTCCAGCTCGAAATTCACAAAGCCAAGGTCGAAGATCGCGTTATGGGCGACGAGCGGCGCATCGCCGACGAAATCGAGAAACTCGTCGACGATCGCCGCGAAGACCGGGTGATTGCGAAGGAATTCTTCCGACAGGCCGTGGACCTCGAAGGCCGCGCGCGGCATGTCGCGCTCCGGGTTGATGTAGCGATGGAAGGTCCGCCCGGTCGGAAAACGGTTCAGCAATTCGACGCAACCGATCTCAACCAGCCGATCGCCCTGCAGCGGGTCGAGTCCGGTGGTTTCCGTGTCGAAGACGATTTCGCGCATGGCGACGGTTATTCGGCGGGTGCGGCGCGAATCAGCGGCGCCGTGACGGCATCATAGCCACCTTTTTCAGGATGTCCCGCACCTGCTGCCGCGCCGGCTCGATTCCACGACCGCTATCCACGACGAAGTCCGCTCGGCGGCGCTTTTCAGCGTCCGGCATCTGCTTTGCCAGAAGCGTCTCGAACTTTTCCCGTGTCATGCCCGGCCGTTCCATCACGCGCGCGCGCTGCACCTCCGCCGGCGCGGACACCACGACCACCGCATCCACACGCGCCTCGGCACCCGTCTCGAAAAGAAGCGGAACATCGAGAACCGCGACCGCCGCGCCCCTTTTTTCCGCATCCGCAAGGAATTTTCGCTCCGCCTCGCGTACGAGAGGATGGACGATTGCTTCGAGCTCCTTCAGCGCGGCCGGATCGCCGACGACCCGCCGTGATAACTTCTCCCTGTCCACGACACCATTGACTGTCGTGCCGGGAAACGCGGCCTCGATCGGTGCGGCGGCTTCCCCGCGATAAAGGGCGTGGACCGCCGCATCGGCGTCGTGAACCGGCACGCCCTCCTCGGCAAACAGCCTCGCGGTCGTCGTCTTCCCCATGCCGATAGAACCGGTGAGACCGAGCACGAACATCGTCATCCCGCGAGCGCCCCGGCAACGCGCAGCGCCGCCAGCAATCCGAAAAGGGGCAAGCCGAGGATGGTGTCGTGCGTGCCTTCGACGCGCTCGAAGCACTGGATGCCGATGCGCTCGAGCTGATAGCCGCCCACGCTCTGCGTCACCGAAACGCCGACCGCATCGAGATAAGCCTCGAGAAACGAATCGGAGAAATCGCGCATCGTCAGCTTGGCGCTTTCGCTGGCCGAATAGAGCACCGTTCCGTCCCGGCAGAGCGCGATGCCCGAATGAAGCGCGTGCGTCCGCCCGCGCAATTCGGCGAGCTGTGCGCGCGCCGAATGCCGATCGGCCGGCTTTGTGAATCGCTTCGTGCCGAGCGCCAGCGTCTGGTCGGCGCCGACCACCAGGCGCCCCGGCAGCGTTCGCGCCACGCTCTCGGCCTTGCGCCGCGCGAGCAGCACGGCCGCCTGCGCCGGATCCGTCATGCCCGCCTCCGCTTCCACGGCGCGCTCATCGATATTGGCGACGACGACCTCGAGCGGAATGCCCGCCGCCTCCAGGAGGGCGCGGCGCGCGGTCGATTTGGAAGCCAGCACCAGCGGCTGGTCGGCGAGCCAGAGCGCGTTCATGTCGTTCCGGTCCGGCGGCGCTCGGCAAGAAGCGTCATGACCGCAGCCGCGGTTTCCTCGATCGAACGGCGCGTCACGTCGATCGACGGCCAATTATGCTTGGCGTAAAGCTTGCGCGAGAACATCACCTCCTCCGCCACCGCCTGGCGATCGATATACTGATCGTCGTCGCGATGGGCGTTGAGACCGAGCAATCGGTTCTGGCGAATCGCCACGATCCGTTCCGGGCTTGCATAAAGTCCGACGATAAGAGGATGGCGCAGCGTCTCGAGCTGGGGCGGAGGCGGCACGCCGGGAACAAGCGGAATGTTGCCAGTCTTCACGCCGCGATTGGCGAGATAGATCGAGGTCGGCGTTTTCGAGGTGCGCGACACGCCGACCAGGACAACCTCGGCCTCCTCGAGATTGTCGGGATGCTGCCCGTCGTCGTGGAGCATCGTGTAGTTCAGCGCATCGATGCGTTTGAAATATTCCGCGTTCAACATGTGCTGGGCGCCGACGCGCGGGCGCGCCGACGCGCTCGTGCCGAGATAGGACTGGAACAGGCCGAGGACCGGCCCGAGCACCGACATGCAGGGCAGCCCGAGTTCCTTGCACTTCTTCTCGAGCGCGGCGGCGAGATCGGCCTCCAGCAACGTGTAGAGCACGATGCCGGGCGATTCCTCGATATCGGTCAGGACCCGCTCTAGCTGCCGCGCGGTGCGAATCAGGGGGTAAAGATGTTCGATCGGCGAGATCGTCGCATACTGCACCGCCGCTGCCCGGGCGACCATGGTCAAGGTCTCACCGGTGGAGTCGGATACTAGATGTAGGTGGAAGTAACTCGCGCTTCGTTGCGGCATCGCGTCGCTTTCCGCAGGGACAAACTGGGGACGCCTGGGGAGAAGGCCACGGCCCCGTGCCGAGCGCAAGCCCGGCAGGCTTTATGCCGCGACCGCCGTCCACATGGCTGCCCGGTTGAACAAAGCATCGCGCATCAGATTCCGGGGACGCGGAATTGTTGACAACGGCGGGACCGGTTGTGGGTTCGACACGATTTGGCAGCCGGCATCAGGCACAAAGCAGGTGTAGCCCTTCCTGAATGGACGCCAGCGAAGAATGTGGACATGTGGGCAAACGATGAAGCGGATGTGGATCGCGATTCGTGAGTCCAATCGACAGCATAGGAATCACTACAATCAGGAATCTTAAAGGGGATGGGTGAAGCGATGGGCCGAGCCTGGTCCTTGTGAAAACGATTGGTCGGCTGGCCATGCGGTGCTCGACAAAGGGCGGGCATTCGGATGTAAGATCAGCCCATGTATCTCTGGATCAAGGCCTTCCACATCATCGCGGTCATCACCTGGATGGCGGGCATGTTCTATCTGCCGCGCCTGTTCGTCTATCACTGCGAGGCCGAGCCGGGATCGAAGCAGTCGGAGACGTTCAAGGTGATGGAACGCCGGCTCCTCAGGATCATCATCAATCCGGCGATGATCGCAGCCTGGCTCCTGGGATTGCTGCTG
The DNA here is from genome assembly GCA_035548355.1 of Pseudorhodoplanes sp. Taxonomy (GTDB): domain Bacteria; phylum Pseudomonadota; class Alphaproteobacteria; order Rhizobiales; family Xanthobacteraceae; genus Pseudorhodoplanes. The sequence continues at coordinate 71,278 of DASZTD010000037.1, read as the reverse complement.
ATCTGGCTCGGCGGCTGGTACACGGCAGGCTGGCTGCACGCGAAGCTCGTGCTTGCGCTCGCCATGTCCGCGCTGCACGGATTTTATGTCCGCTGGATGAAGGACTTCGCCGCCGACCGGAACCGCCGGACGGCAAAATTCTATCGGCTGGCCAACGAGATACCGACGCTGCTGCTAATCGGGATCGTTATCCTTGCGGTGGTTAAGCCATTCTGACACCGCCGGTTTTCCAACCGCCGGCGCAGCAAGGCTCTTGCTAAAATAGTCTTTTTTTCGTATGTAATTGCCATCCCTCCGAACGCAGGCGGATGCAGGCAAACGCGGTTTCCGCGTATCCGGACCGCCCGGTATCCGGGTCGGAGCTCCACCCTCCACCAAGACCTGCGATTCTCTTCAACCGTTGTGGCCGTGATTATCCCCTGACGCCGCCGGTACTCTCTCAAGGAATCCCCATGCGGGAAGTAAAACTTCAAGATCTGAAATCCAAGACTCCGGTCGAACTTCTGTCGTTCGCGGAAGAGCACGAGATCGAGAACGCCTCCACACTGCGCAAGCAGGAACTGATGTTCGCCATTCTCAAGCAACTGGCGAACAAGGAAATCGACATTATAGGTGAAGGCGTCGTCGAGGTTCTCTCCGACGGCTTCGGCTTCCTTCGGTCGCCCGAAGCGAATTACCTGCCTGGCCCGGACGATATTTATGTGTCGCCCTCGCAGATACGCCGTTTCGGCCTACGCACCGGTGATACTGTCGAAGGCCATATTCGTTCGCCGAAGGAAGGCGAACGCTATTTCGCGTTGCTCAAGGTCAACACGATCAATTTCGAGGACCCCGACAAGGCGCGGCACAAGATCAATTTCGACAACCTGACGCCGCTCTATCCGACCCATCGATTGAAGATGGAGCACGACGATCCGACCAAGAAGGATCTGTCGGCGCGCGTGATCGACATCGTGGCGCCGATTGGCAAGGGCCAGCGCGCGCTGGTCGTGGCGCCGCCGCGCACCGGCAAGACGGTGCTGCTGCAGAATATCGCGCACGCCATCACCGCTAATCACCCGGAATGCTATCTGATCGTGCTTCTCATCGACGAGCGGCCGGAGGAAGTGACGGACATGCAGCGTTCGGTGAAGGGCGAGGTCATTTCCTCGACCTTCGACGAGCCCGCCTCGCGTCATGTGCAGGTCGCTGAAATGGTGATCGAGAAGGCGAAGCGGCTGGTCGAGCATGGACGAGACGTCGTAATCCTGCTCGACTCGATCACGCGCCTTGGCCGCGCGTACAACACGGTGGTGCCGTCCTCAGGCAAGGTGCTGACGGGCGGCGTTGACGCCAACGCGCTGCAGCGGCCCAAGCGCTTTTTCGGCGCCGCGCGCAACATCGAGGAGGGCGGCTCGCTGACCATCATCGCGACTGCGCTGATCGATACCGGCAGCCGTATGGACGAGGTGATCTTCGAGGAATTCAAGGGCACCGGCAATTCCGAGATCATTCTGGACCGCAAGGTGGCCGACAAGCGTACCTTCCCGGCGATCGACATTACCCGCTCGGGTACGCGCAAGGAGGAGCTGCTCACCGATCCTCAGCAGCTCAAGAAGATGTACGTCCTGCGCCGCATCCTAAATCCGATGGGCACGATGGACGCGATCGACTTCCTGCTCGACAAGCTCCGCAACACGAAAAACAACGCGGAGTTCTTCGAATCGATGAACACCTAGGACTTCGCATTTTCGTGAAAATTGCGGGAGCCGGAGAGATATCTCTGGCTCTTTTGCTTTCAGCCGGCGGAGCAGAAGCGCCGACGCACAAATATGCGTCGTCGTGCTGAAAATTCGTGCGATTGCAAAAGCGCGACGGAAACTCTTTGGCAATGCGAATCGGGCAAATCCGTGCGCATTCTTGCATTCGTTGTCATGAAATTTTCTTTCAGAAGGCCGGCACTCTGGATTGCCATTCCCGTGTTCGCGGTGAGCGGACTGGGATCGGTCATTGCGGCCGAGTTCGACAGCGCCAGGGCAGGTCTTGCGGTCGCGCTCGCGGGCGCGCTCGGCATTGGGCTGTTTGTTGAATATCGTCTCGCCGGAATCGTGGGGACGCTGGTACGGCTTGCGCGCGGCGATCGCTATGCCAGCCTGCCCGAGGCGATCGGCGACGGGACGATGCAGAAATTCGGCGAGGCGGCGGAGGCGCTGCGTGCTGCGCTTATCGATGCCGAGACCGTGGCGGTCGACCGGGACCGGCGCGCCACCGAGTCCAGATTGCGTCAAGCCGGACGGGTTTTCATTACCAGGCAGTTTCAATCGGCGATCGACGAAGTGGTCGCCGCCTTCACGGCAACTGGCGAGAAAATCCGGATAACTGCCGCGGCGCTTGCGGAACGCAATGCGGAGATGACGCGCAAGGCGTCGGAGGCGGCACGGACGGCGGAAACGGCGGCCGGCGATGCCGCGGAGGTGGCCGCGGCGGCGCGCGAGGTGCGCGAAATCGTGGTGCAATCGGGACGACAGGTGGCCGCCGCGCGCGAGACGGCGGAGCGCACGACCCTGGAATTGCAGCATGCGGGTGAGACCGTGCGGTCGCTGTCGGATGCTGCGCAGCGCATCGAGGCGGTGATCGGACTGATTCAGAATGTCGCCGGGCAAACTTCCCTTCTGGCGCTAAACGCCACCATCGAGGCGGCGCGGGCGGGAAGCGCAGGCCGGGGCTTTGCCGTGGTTGCGGGCGAGGTCAAGGCGCTCGCCACGCAGACTGGCCAGGCGACGAGAGAGGTGCGTGAGCAGATTGCAGGCATTCAGGCAGCCGTCCGAAAAACGGCGGCGGCGATTTCGGGGGTGGCGGCGAGTGTCGATGCCACGAGCGCGGTCAATCGCGAGCTGACGGCGATGCTGGAAAAGCAGCTCGACCAGCTCGACCATATCGGCGACGAGGTGCGCGGCGTCGCCGAGGAAGTGACCAAGGCCTTACCGCAGATGCGGGCGGCGATCGCCGAAGTGGCCGAGGCCGGCGACCAGGTGCTCGGCACGGCGGACGATCTGGCGACGCGCTCTCGCTCGCTTGTCGGCTCGGTGCGGCGGTACTTTTCGGACCTCGAATCGGGTGCGATCAAGGTCGGCATCCTGCATTCTCTCACCGGCACGCTGATGGCGAGCGAGCGGCGGCTGCAACAATTGCTGGTCATGCTGATCGAGCAGCTTAACGAAAGCGGTGGACTTTTGCGCCGTCCGGTCGAGGCGGTCATTCTCGATCCGGGATCGAACCCGGCGCGCTATGCCGAGCTTGCGCGGATCATGCTTGAGCAGCACAAGGTCGCCGCCATTTTCGGATGCTGGACCTCGGCATCGCGCCGGGAGGTGCTTCCGGTTCTCGAACAGCAGGACGCCGTGTTGTTCTATCCCAGCCAGTATGAGGGGGAGGAGCAGTCGCCGCATGTTTTCTATTGCGGCTCGACTCCGCAGCAGCAGGCCGTGCCCGCGGTTGATTTTTTGCTCAATGCAGGCCGGAGAAAATTCGTACTGCTGGGCACGGATTATATCTATCCGCGCACGACCAATGCGATCCTGAAATCCTATCTCGCCTCGCGCGGTGCCGGCGGGCAGGCGGTGCGCGAGATCTACGTTTCTTTGGGCGAGCGGATCTTTCGCGACACGGTCGAAGGCATTCGAAGGTTCGGCGCCGGCGGCGACACGGCGGTGGTTTCGACGCTCAGCGGGGATTCGAACGTGCATTTCTTTCGCGAAATGTCGCGGCAGGCGGTCGGCGCCTCGGAATTGCCGGTGATGACGCTGTCGATCGGGGAAACGGAATTGCCCGCGCTTTCGGGAGCGTTGATGGAGGGGCACTACGCCGCCTGGAGCTATCTGCATGCGATCGATCATCCGGCGAACCATGCGTTCATTGCGCAGTGGCGCGATTTCACCGCCGAACCGCAGGCGCTGACGAACGACCCGATGGAGGCGACACTGATCGCCTTCCGGCTGTGGTGCAAGGCGGTGGTCAGGGCCGACAGCGCGGATGCGGCGAAGGTTCGCGCGGCGCTCGCGGGCCTCGAAGCCGATTCGCCGAGCGGCTATGTCGTGCGGATGGACGATGAGAATCATCACCTGCACAAGCCGGCGGTGATCGGGCGGATAGGCGCAGACGGCCGCATTGTCCCGGTGTGGGAGAGCGGGCGCCTCATCGCCCCGGAGCCGTGGAGCCCCTGGCTCGAACGGCAGGCCGAAACGGCGGCCTAGAAGGCGCGTGCGGCCGCGGCGATATCGTCCGGTCTTGTCACCGGCAGCGAGCAGCGTTCCCCGACACAGACGAAGGCAGCGCTGCCGGACACGGCCTCGAGCTTGTCGCGGGCCGGATGCTGCGGCGGCAGCCGGTCCGGCGCGGAAACGCGCACCACGGTCCGGTTGAGGAAGGGTAGCCGCAGCGCCGCCCGCGCCAGCGAATCGGCGTCGGGGCCCACGCACACGATCTCGGCGCCGCCGATGCGCAGGTCGATCGCGTTCAAAAGCGCGACATGGGCAAACAGGCTTGTAGCGCCGGCCGACAGCACGCCCTCGATCAGGGTATCGGCTTTCTGCCGATAGCGGCCGTCGCCGGCGAAAACGGCGAGGCGAATGAGATTTTGGGCCGCGATCGCATTGAAATTGGGAATGGCGTCATCGTGCGTGGAGCCAGGACGCACAACCAATCCTTCGGCGTCGTCGGCCGTCAGGTAATAGCCGCCATTGTCGGCATTGGGATAGTGGCGATCGAGGGCGCTCTGCCACGCGATCGCGCGGTCGAGGTAATTCGACCGGCCCGTGGCCTCGTGCAAGGCCAGCGCCGCGCGGATCATGGCGGCGAAATCGGAAGCCAGCCCGGGAAAGAGTAGTTTGTCCGCTCGCCACGAATGACCGAGGCGGTCGCCGCGCGTCATGATCTTCTCGACGAAACCGAAGGCGCGCGCGGCTAGCGCGATCCAGCCGGGTTCGTCGAGGGCGAGGCCGGCATTGACGAGAGCGGCGATCATCAGTCCGTTCCAGTCGGCGAGCACCTTGTCGTCGAGGTCGGGGCGTATGCGGGTGCTGCGCACGGCGAGTAGTTTGTCACGCAGAGCGCTCAGCCTTGCTTCGTCCGCGGCGTCGCGCGGGCGGTCTTCCAACCGGTTCAGGATGTTGCGGCCCTCGAAATTTCCTTCGACCGTCACGCCGTAATGCCCGGCGAAGTACGCTCCGTCCTGCGGGCCGAGCGCCGACAGAATCTCGGCGAGCGACCAGACATAGAATTTGCCCTCTTGGCCTTCCGAATCGGCGTCGAGCGAAGCGCAGAACGCACCGTCCGCAGTCGTCATTTCGCGCGTGAGCCAGCCGACCGTCTCTCGCGCGCGCTCCTTGAACAGGGCGCGCCCGGTCCGCTGCCAGGCGAGCGCGAGCAGCTCGAGCAGTTGCGCGTTGTCGTAAAGCATTTTCTCGAAATGCGGCACGAGCCAGCGTTCGTCGACCGAATAGCGCGAAAATCCGCCGCCGAGATGGTCGTAGATGCCGCCCTCGCAGATTCGTTCGAGCGTGAATTCGATCATGTCGAAATAGCGGTCGTCGGCCCCGCGTAAGGCCGCGCGCCAGAGAAACTCGAACATCGCGCATTGCGGAAATTTTGGCGCGCCGCGCAGGCCGCCGTGACGTGGATCGATCGCGCCGGCGAGCTGCAGGGCGAACTGATCGAGCTGGGCGCGGCCGACGACGACGCGTCCTTCGGGCTGCGCCTTCGCGCTCAGGCGCTGCATCAGCGCGCCGCGATTCTGCTCGATGCGCGAGGGTTCTTCCCGGAACAGCCGCGCCACCTCGCGCAGCACGTCGGCAAAGGCGGCGCGGCCATAGCGCGCCGTCGGAGGAAAATAGGTGCCGCCCCAAAACGGCTCGCCGTCCGGCGTCAGAAACATGGTCAAGGGCCAGCCGCCCTGCTCGCCGAGCATGTGAAGCGCGGACATGTAGATTTGATCAATGTCGGGACGCTCCTCGCGATCGACCTTGATGTTGACGAACAGCTCGTTCATCAGGCGCGCCGTCGCCTCGTTCTCGAAGCTCTCGTGCGCCATCACATGACACCAGTGGCAGGCGGCATAGCCGACCGACAGGAGGATCGGCTTGCCGGTTCGCCGGGCTTCGGCGAGCGCGTCCGGGCCCCAGGGCCACCACTCGACCGGGTTATTTTTGTGCTGCAACAAATACGGGCTGCTCTCGCCAGCAAGCCGGTTATCGCGCCGAATTCGAGGGGTATTCGTCATGAAATCAGGCCTTTAGGGGTCGCCCGCAGATCGTCACAATCCGCCAACCGCTAAATCGGTCTAAACCGGCCTGTAACAATAAATCGCACCCGAGGATGGCGCGAACGCATTATATTCGTTATCAGGTGTTTGCCCCTCTGCGAGATGTCAGTCCGACGCTCGTTTTGTCGGCGAAGCATCTACACTCTGACTTGGAGACTAATGTGGCTACAGGCACTGTTAAGTGGTTCAACGCGACCAAGGGCTACGGGTTCATCCAGCCGCAAGGTGGCGGCAAGGATGTGTTCGTGCACATCTCGGCTGTTGAGCGCGCCGGATTGAGCAATCTGAGCGAAGGTCAGCAGATCGAGTACGAAGTCGTCGCGAACCGCGGCAAGGAATCCGCCGAAAACCTCAAGGTGAAGTAACGCGGATCTTTGCAATCGCTGCGGCACTCGAGACCGCAGCGAAGGTGAGATGGGAAACCCGGCTGAAAGGCCGGGTTTTCCTTTTGCGGGAGGACGAAGGCGCTAGGAGAAAAATCCTAGCAGCAATTGCGCCTTGACCATCCGCCGCGACGCCGTTTCGGTGCAGGCGATGCCGCCCGAGCGCGAGACGATTTTTGCCCTGTCCTCTGGACACCCGCCCGCCGCCATCGCGGTGGTCCGCATTTCCGGACCGCGCGCCGGCGCCGCACTGAAGGCGCTTGCCGGAAAAATTCCCGAGCCGCGCCGCGCCGCGTTCGCGCGCCTGCGCGATCCGCAGACGCGCGAGGTGATCGACGAGGCGCTCGCCCTGTTCTTCGCGGGCCCCGCGAGCGAGACGGGTGAGGATGTCGCAGAATTGCAGCTGCATGGCGGCCGGGCGGTGATCGCGGCCACCTTCGCGGCGCTGTCGCGCCTCGAAGGCCTGCGCCCGGCGGAGGCGGGAGAATTCACGCGCCGCGCATTCGAGAATGGCAAGCTCGACCTCACCCGGGTCGAGGGGCTTGCCGACCTGATCTTTGCCGAGACGGAAGCGCAGCGCCGCCAGGCGTTCCGGCAGCTTGCGGGGTTGCTCGGCGATCGCGCCGAAACATGGCGGACGCGGCTGATCGAGGCGCTGGCGCTGGTGGAGGCCGGCATCGATTTTTCCGACGAGGCGGATGTGGCCAGCGACGTCGCCGCGCGGGCGCGCGCGATCGTCGCGGAATTGTCGCCGCAGATCGAGGCGGCGCTGGCAGATGCCGGGCGCGGCGAGCGCCTGCGCGAAGGAATGGTGGTGGCGATTGCCGGTCCGCCCAATGCCGGCAAATCGACGTTGCTCAATCGGCTCGCGCGGCGCGAGGCGGCGATCGTCTCGCCGCATGCCGGAACGACGCGCGACGTGATCGAAGTGCATTTTGATCTCGGCGGCTATCCGGTGACGCTGCTCGACACCGCGGGCATCCGCGAGACCAACGATCCGGTGGAGCGCGAAGGCGTCGCGCGCGCACAAGCGCGTGCGAGCACGGCCGATCTCGTATTGTGGGTTCACGAAGGAGGCCCGCTGCCGCCACGCTCCCCGGACGGACCGTCGATCTGGAGCGTGCGCAACAAGATCGATCTCGGCGCTGCCGCCCCGGGGGAGGACGATTCCTCATTCGCGATTTCCGCCGCGACCGGTGCGGGCGTCGACCGGCTCGTGGCGGCGCTGACCGGCCAGGCCACGAAGATTTTCGGCATGCGCGAGCCGGCTTTGGTCACGCGTGAAAGGCAGCGCCATCTGCTCGAGGATTGCGCTGCGGCGCTGCGGCGGGCGGCGGACGCGCCGGGAGAGGACATCTTCGCCGAGGAGCTGCGGCTGGCGGCGCGGGCGCTCGGGCGGCTGACCGGGCGTGTCGATGTCGAGGAGGTGCTCGACGTGATCTTCCGCGATTTCTGCATCGGCAAATAATTGCGGATGCGGTTAACGGCCGGTTAAGGGCGGCGGCATTAACCGCTTGAGTCCGCGTGGTTTCACGTGAAACGCGGGCGCCGGAAACGGCCTGCGCGTCCGGGCCGCGACGGCGCTCGGCCGGTTTTGAATCCGTCCGCTTCTGCACTAGAACCCGGCCGGGAGAGAGGACCGATGGCCGATTTCGATGTGATCGTCGTGGGGGGCGGGCATGCAGGCTGCGAGGCCGCCGCGGCCGCCGCCCGCATGGGCGCGAGCACGGCTCTCGTCACGCATCGCTTCGCCACGATCGGCGCCATGTCCTGCAATCCCGCCATTGGCGGCCTCGGCAAGGGGCATCTCGTCCGGGAGATCGACGCCCTCGACGGGCTGATGGGACGCGCCGCCGACCGGGGAGGAATCCAATTCCGGGTGCTGAACCGGCGCAAGGGTCCCGCCGTGCGGGGACCGCGGGCGCAGGCCGACCGCAGGCTTTATGCGGCCGCGATCCAGGAGGCGATCCGGGAAACGCCCAATCTCACGGTGATCGAGGGCGAGGCCGACGATATCGAGATCCTTGCCGGGCGCGTTCAGGCGCTGCGGCTGGCCGGCGGGCCAACGCTCACCTGCGGCGCGGTGGTGCTGACCACCGGCACCTTCCTGCGCGGGCTGATCCATATCGGCGAGACCAAGACGCCGGCCGGCCGGGTCGGGGAAGCGCCGGCCATCGGCCTCGCGCTGACACTCGAACGTCTCGGCCTCAGGCTCGGCCGTCTCAAGACCGGCACCCCTCCCCGCCTCGACGGCCGCACCATCGACTGGGCCGCGCTGGAAATGCAGCCCGGCGATCGGCCGCCCGAGCCCTTCTCGATGCTGACGGAGAGGATCGAGACCCCCCAGGTCGAATGCGGCATCACCCGCACGACCGAATCCACGCACGCGATCATCCGCGCCAATGTCCACCGCTCGCCGATGTATTCCGGCCAGATCGAGAGCCGCGGGCCGCGCTATTGCCCCTCGATCGAGGACAAGATCGTGCGTTTCGGCGAGCGCGACGGGCACCAGATTTTCCTCGAGCCGGAAGGGCTCGACGATCCGACGGTCTATCCGAACGGCATCTCGACCTCCCTGCCCGAGGACGTTCAGCTCGCCGTCGTGGCCTCGATTCCCGGCCTCGAAAAGGCGCGCGTGACCCGGCCGGGCTATGCGATCGAATACGACCACGTCGATCCGCGCGAACTGCATCCGACACTGCAGACGCGCAAGGTCGAAGGGCTCTACCTCGCAGGCCAGATCAACGGAACGACCGGCTACGAAGAAGCCGCCGCGCAGGGCCTTGTCGCCGGGCTGAACGCGGCGGCCAGGGCGGGCGGATCGGACCCGGTCATTTTCGACCGCGCCGAAGGCTATCTCGGCGTGATGATCGACGATCTCGTGACGCGCGGCGTCACCGAGCCCTATCGCATGTTCACCTCGCGTGCCGAATACCGGCTCGCCCTGCGCGCCGACAATGCCGATCAGCGACTCACCGGCCGCGGCATCGCCATCGGCTGCGTCGGCGCGGAAAGGCGGGCACGCCATCGCGCGAAGATGGCCGCGCTCGAGGAGGCCCGCCGTTTCGCGAAGTCGGTATCGCTGTCGCCGAGCGAGGCGGAAAGGCACGGCCTCGTGCTGAAGAAGGACGGCCAGCGCCGCACCGCCTTCGAGCTTCTGTCCTACGCCAATATCGAGATCGGTCAGCTTCGCGCGGTCTGGCCGCAGCTCGGCCAATGGCCGCAGGCGATCGCCGAGCAGGTGAAGATCGACGCGGTCTACGACGTCTATCTCTCGCGCCAAGCCGCCGATGTCGAAGCCTATCGGCGCGACGAGTCGTTCGTGCTGCCGGAGGAATTCGACTATGCGGCCCTGCCCGGCCTGTCCAACGAGGCGCGGCAGAAACTGATGCAGCACCGGCCGCGGACCATCGGCCAGGCCGCGCGGATCGACGGAATAACGCCGGCGGCGCTGACGCTCATCGCCGCACATCTGCGGCGCAGGGCCCGCGCGGCCTCCGGATGAAGGCCGGCCGGCCCGGGCGGAAGGCCGATTCCGGGGCGCTGGCCGCGGACAAGGCGCGCGCGCTCGCCCTTGTTCCGGTTTCACGTGAAACAGAGGAGCGGCTCGACAGGCTCGTAGAAGTGCTGTTCCTCTGGCAGAGCAAGACCAACCTCGTCTCTACCACCACGCTTGCTCGCGTTTGGTCGCGCCATATCGCCGACTCGCTCCAGCTTCTGGCGCTGGCGCCGCCGCGCGCCACGGTCTTTGTCGATCTCGGATCGGGGTCGGGCTTCCCCGCCCTGCCCCTCGCCTGCGCGCTCGCCGGCCGGCCCGGCGCACATGTGCATCTCGTCGAGTCGAACCTGAAAAAGTCCGCCTTCCTGCGCGAGGCGATCCGCGCCGCCGGCGTGCCCGCGACCGTCCATGCCGAGCGGATCGAGGATTTCGCGCGCGCCTATGCCGGGCCGGTCGATGTCGTCACCGCGCGCGCGCTCGCGCCCCTTCCACAGCTTCTCGAACTGGCCGCTCCGCTGTTGAAACAAGGCGTGGTAGGCTTGTTTCCGAAAGGCCAAGATGTTGGTGTTGAATTGACCGCAGCGTCTAGATATTGGAGTTTCCGGTATGATCTTGCGCCCAGCAGGACGGACCCGGACGGACGGATCGTGATCGTGCGTGAACTGCAGCGGGCGGCCTGAGGTCGCCAGGAATTTATACCTACGAGCGGATTCCGCGTCATGAGCGACACCCTCACCCCCACCGCCGATGTCGTCCCCCTCGTCCCGGCCGCGGGCAAGGTCAAGCCGCCGCGCGTGCTCGCGCTCGCCAACCAGAAAGGCGGCGTCGGCAAGACCACGACGGCGATCAATCTCGGCACGGCGCTTGCGGCGATCGGCGAGCACGTGCTGATCGTCGATCTCGATCCGCAGGGCAACGCCTCGACCGGGCTCGGCATCGACCGCAAGCGCCGCTCGACCTCGATGTATGACGTGCTCGCCGCCGGCACGCCGCTTCGCGAGGCGATTCTCGAAACCGCCATCCCTCGCCTGCACATCGCGCCCTCGACCATGGACCTCGCCGGGCTCGAGCTCGAGATCGCCAACGCGCGCGACCGCGCCTTCCGCCTGCGCGAGGCTCTGCGCCCGCTCAACGATGTCGAGGCCGAGGCGGCGCATTATTCTTACGTGCTGGTCGATTGCCCGCCTTCGCTCAACCTGCTCACCGTCAACGCGATGGCGGCGTCGAACGCGATCCTCGTGCCGCTGCAATGCGAGTTCTTCGCGCTCGAGGGCCTGTCGCAACTCATCAAGACCGTCGAGCAGGTGAAGGAGACGCTCAATCCCGGCCTGTCGATTCACGGCATCGTGCTGACGATGTACGACTCGCGCAATCGCCTTTCGAGCCAGGTGGTCGCGGATGTGCGCGAGTTCATGGGCAAGAAGGTTTACGAGACGGTGATCCCGCGCAACGTGCGCATCTCCGAGGCGCCGTCCTACGGCAAGCCGGTGCTGGTTTACGATCTCAAATGCGTCGGCAGCGAAGCCTATCTTCGTCTCGCCACCGAGATCATCCAGCGCGAGAAGGAACTGGCCGCGGCGGGATGAATGGATGCTGCGCGCGCGGGGCGCGGGAGTGGTCCGTGCGATTTGATCGACTGCGCTTTGGAGTGAACTGAAATGGCGGACGACACCCGCTCACGACTGGGACGCGGCCTCGCGGCGCTGATGGGCGACGTGGCCGAGATCGCGCCGCGCGCGCCTTCTTCGGACGGCGGCGCGCCGCGCGACGTGGCGCGCAAGGTGCCGATCGAGTTTGTTTCGCCCAATCCGCGCAATCCGCGCCGCATCTTTTCCGACGAGGAGCTTGGCGAGCTTGCGCAATCGATCAGGGAGCGCGGCGTCATCCAGCCGATCGTCGTGCGCCACGCGCCGGGACAGAAGGACCGCTACGAGATCATCGCCGGGGAGCGGCGCTGGCGCGCATCGCAGAAGGCGGGCCTGCACCAGGTGCCGATCGTGGTGCTCGACGTCAGCGACGCGGAGGCGCTCGAGCTTGCGATCATCGAGAACGTGCAGCGCACCGATCTCAATCCGCTGGAGGAAGCGGCGGGCTACCAGGCGCTCGCCAGCGAATACAAGCATTCGCAGGAAGACATCGCGCAGATCGTCGGCAAGAGCCGCAGCCATGTCACCAATACGCTGCGCCTGCTCAAGCTGCCGGATTCGGTGAAGGCCTATATCAACGAAGGCAGGCTGTCGGCGGGCCATGCGCGCGCGCTCGTCGGCCAGGACGATCCGGAAGCGATGGCGCGCGCGATCGTCGAGCGCGGCCTGAACGTGCGTCAGGCCGAGCAGCTTCGCCAGGCGCAGCAGAAGGGCCGCAAGGGCAGGGCAGCGCGTGCGAGGATGAAGGCCGACGCCGACACCGTCGCGCTCGAAAAGCAGCTCGCCGACGCGCTCGGGCTGTCGGTGGAGATTGATCACAGGGGCAAGGGCGGCGGCAGCGTCAGGATCAGATACAAGACGCTCGATCAGCTCGACGAAGTCACGCGGAGATTGATGCGCGGGAGGTGAAGGGCTCGCGCGTCACGCCCGCGCTTGTCGCGGGCATCCGTTCAGGCCGGCGGGGCTGCGTGTCGAACGTTTTGGGCCTCATGGTTCGAGAGGATCGAGAAGGCGGGCTCCTCGCCATGAGGATCGAGAAAGAAGCGCGGCAAGCCATCCTTCCGACCCTCATCCTGAGGAGGGCGCGAAGCGCCCGTCTCGAAGGATGAAGGCTCTCAGCCCTTCCGCCTCGCCGCCGTCGCCACGCTCATCAGCGCGCGATGGGCGATGGCCTGGGCGAGCGCGCTCTGCTTGCGCGTTTCCAGCACCGCGTTCGCCAGCTGGCCCATCAGCGCGACGAGGCGCTCGGGCGGCCACAGTTTGAGCGCCGTCTCGATAGCCGCCTTGCGCGAGAAATGCGGGGGCGGGCGCATCTGGTAGAGCGCGGATTCAAGCTGCGTCCCTTCGGCGAGCGCGAGCGAGGCGCGATGCAGCCCGATGACCTGGCGCAAAGCCGCCGACACGATCGCGCCGGGGGAGGTGCCTTCGTTGATCGCCTTGGCGAATTGCGTCTCGACCTCGGCCGGCTTGCCCATGAGCGCCGCGTCGATCGCCGCGTCGAGCACGATCGCGGAGGCATCCGCCACCACCGCCATCACGTCGTCGATGCCGACCTCACCCTTGCCGTGCGCGTACATGGCAAGCTTGCGGACCTCGTTGCGCGAGGCGAGACGGTCGCCGCCGAGGAAGGGAAGAAGCGCCGCGCGCGCTTCCGGCGAAATGGTCAGGCCGGCGTCCTTCATCTCCGCGTCGATCAGCCGCGCGAGATCGGTTTCCTTGTCGGCGTAGCAGGGAATCGCCACGGCGTTTTTCGCCTTTTCGCAGGCGGTGCGAAGCGGCGCGGTCTTGCGCAGGTCGCCCGCCTCGATCACCACCCGGCAATCGGGCGACGCGGCCGCGAGCAGCGCCTCGACCGCGGGCAGGAGATTGGTGCGCGGCCCCGCCTTCGTCACCCAGACCGCGCGCCTTCCGCCGAACAGGGGAATGGTGTTGGCCTCCTCGACGAGACGCAGCGGATTGCTGCCAAGCTCGTCGCCGTCGATGCGCACAAGTTGGAACGGATCGTTCGGATCGTCCACCGCCGAGCCGACAAGCGCGCGCACGCGCTCGCCGACAAGCCCCGCATCGGGCCCGTAAACGAGCAGGACCGGCTTGGCCGGATCCGGACGCTTCACGAACGCATCGGCTTCGTGGGCCTTGAGCGCGGTCATATCTGCTCCGCCTCATCCGGAGCGGCATTGCGACGGCAATGCGTCCCGAAAGACGTAGCGGCCTCGCGCCTGAAGGCTGCGCTTCGCGGCTCCTCGGCGTGAGGCCGGGTCAACGTCTTGCAATGTGTCATCGGCGGGCTTGACCCGGCAATCCACCGGGCAAAACTTTTTTGCGGGGAAGACGGATCGGCCGGTCGAGCCGGCGACGGCGAGCGCGCTAGCTGCCCGTCACGAAGAACGAGGCGAGGCGGGACTGGATCTGGTCGGCGATCACCTTCGCCGCGCGGTTCTCCGCGTCGCGCAGCCCGCGCGCGGCGGCGAAGCGCTGCTGCTGGCCGGGAATGTCGTAGGACACGCGCGCGAAGGTCTGACCGCTGATCACGACTTTCTTGGTCGCGAGATCGGTCAGCGAATAGACCGCGTTGATGCCGTAATTCTGCACCTCCGGCCGCGCCGTGTTGACGTCGACGATCACCTGCGTCTGCGTCGAGTTGAGCGCGATCTTGAGCTGGTGCGTGGGCGTGGACGGAGCCGCGCCGCCGGTCAGGTCGAACAGGAGCTGATTGCGGACTTCGACCGCAAGGCGCGCCGCCGGGGTGCCGTTCGGCGCGTCGATCTGGGCCACCTCCACCGCCGACAGGTAATTGGAGATGCCGGGCCCGCCGGTGACGGAACGGTCGCCGTAAAGGGGCTGGAAACAGCCGCCGGCCAGAAGCGCCAGCAAAAGCACCGGCCAGCGCGCCGCCAAACGCTTGAAACCCCTCGCTTTTTCAAGCCACGACATTCACAATTCTCTGCGGGACAACGATGACTTTTTTAGGGGCTTTGCCCTCCAGCGCCCTTTTTACCCCATCAAGCGTTAAAACGGCAGCCTCGATATCGGCTTGGCTGGCGTCGCGCCGGACCGTCAAATCGGCCCGTTTCCTGCCGTTCACCTGAACCGGCAGGGTGATCGAATCCTCCACCAAGAGCCCGGCCTCCACCTTCGGCCAGGGCTGCACCGCCACCAGCGTGGTGTGCCCGAGCGCCGCCCAGCATTCCTCGGCGAGGTGCGGCATCATCGGCGCAAAAAGCTGCACCAGGATGTCAGCGGCCTCCTTCATCGCCCAGGCGAAGTCCGGCGCCCCGGCATTGGCGTCGTCGGTTTCTCCGATCGCCGCCGACAGCGTGTTGGAATATTCGTAGATGTGCGCGACGCAGCGATTGAAGCGCAGCTTCTCGATATCCTCCGACACTTTCGACAGCGCCCCGTGCGTCGCCTTGCGGACCGCCTGCGCGCGTTCGGAGAATTGCGCGGGCCGCTCCACGGGCGCGTTGCGCGCGATCTCCGCCATTTCGCCGACGATGCGCCACAGCTTCTGCATGAAGGTCCAGCGCGCCTGCACGCCTTCCTCGGTCCATTCGATGTCGCGCTCCGGCGGAGAATCGGAGAGCATGAACCAGCGCGCGACATCGGCACCGTAGGTGCCGATGATGTCGTCGGGATCGACGGTGTTGCGCTTGGACTTCGACATCTTCTCGACGCCGCCGATCACCACCGGCTCGCCGGTCCCGATCAGCGTCGCCTTGCGCGTGTTGCCGACGGTCTCGATTTTCACCTCGGCGGGCGTGACGAAGGTGCCGTCCTGCTTGTGATAGGTCTCGTGGATCACCATGCCCTGCGTGAACAGGCCGGCGAACGGCTCCTCGAGGCCGGCATGGCCGGTCTTCTTCATCGCGCGCGCGAAGAAGCGCGAATAAAGCAGGTGCAGGATCGCGTGCTCGATGCCGCCGATATACTGGTCCACCGGCAGCCAGGCATCGACCATCTTGCGGTCGGTCGGACGGTCGGCGATCCACGGATCGGTGAAGCGCGCGAAATACCAGGACGAATCGACGAAGGTATCCATCGTGTCGGTTTCGCGCCGCGCGGCTCCGCCGCATTGCGGACACGTCACATGCTTCCAGGTCGGATGGCGGTCGAGCGGATTGCCCGGCTTGTCGAAGTCGATGTCCTCCGGCAACGTCACCGGCAGGTCCTTGTCCGGCACCGGCACGACTCCGCAGGCTTCGCAATGGATCACAGGGATCGGGCAGCCCCAATAGCGCTGGCGCGAAATGCCCCAGTCTCGCAGGCGGTAATTGACCTGGCGCTGCGCCACCGGCCGGTTGCCGCGTGTCTGCCGTTCGAGGCGCTTGGCCACTTCCTCCTTGGCCTGCTCGATGGTCAGCCCGTCGAGAAAGCGCGAATTGATCATGCGGCCGGGGCCGTCATAGGCGGTGTCGGTGATGACGAAGGTCTTGGGGTCCTGTCCTTCCGGACAGACGACGGGCAAGTTGCCGAGCCCGTATTTGTTGACGAAGTCGAGATCGCGCTGGTCGTGCGCGGGGCAACCGAAGATCGCGCCGGTGCCGTAATCCATCAGGATGAAGTTCGCCACATAGACCGGCAGCGTCCAGTTCGGATCGAACGGATGCACCGCCCGCATCCCGGTATCGAAGCCTTTCTTCTCGGCGGTGTCGATTTCCGCCTGCGCAGTGCCGAGCCGCCGCGTCTCGGCGATGAATTCGGCGAGCTTCGGATTCTTCGCGGCGGCGGCGGCGGCGAGCGGATGATCGGGCGACAGCGCCATGAATTTCGCGCCGAACAGCGTGTCCGGCCGCGTGGTAAAAATCTCCAGCTCGTCCTCGCGGTTCGGCGTCGTTTCCGGATCGAGCGCGAAGCGCACGAGCAGGCCCTCCGACCTGCCGATCCAGTTGCGCTGCATGGTGCGCACCTTGTCCGGCCAGCGGTCGAGGGTGTCGATTGCGTTCAGGAGGTCCTCGGAATAGTCGGAGATTTTGAAGAACCACTGCGTTAGCTCGCGCTGCTCGACCACCGCGCCCGAGCGCCAGCCGCGGCCGTCGATCACCTGCTCGTTGGCGAGCACGGTCTGGTCCACCGGGTCCCAGTTCACTTTCGACTTCTTGCGCTCGACGAGGCCCGCGCGAAGAAAATCGAGAAACATCTTCTGCTGGTGCTTGTAATAAGCCGGGTCGCAGGTCGCGATTTCGCGCGCCCAGTCGAGTGACAGTCCCATCGACTGGAGCTGCTTTTTCATCGTCGCGATGTTGTCGTAAGTCCAGGTCTTAGGGTGGATCTTGTTCGCCATCGCGGCGTTTTCCGCCGGCATGCCGAAGGCGTCCCAGCCCATCGGATGCAGCACGTTGAAGCCCATCGCGCGCTTGTAGCGGGCGACCACGTCCCCCATCGTGTAGTTGCGCACGTGCCCCATATGGATGCGCCCGGACGGATAGGGGAACATCTCGAGCACGTAGTATTTCGGGCGCGGGTCGTCGTTCTTCGTGGCGAAGACGCCCTGCTCGTTCCAGACTTTCTGCCAGCGGCTCTCGGCGTCGCGGGCGTTGTAGCGGGAAGCGGTCATCGAACTGGATGTGGGTTGCGGCGCGAAGGCGGGAAGGGACACGAAATTCCCCCTCGGGTCAATTCTCGGCTTGCGCCGGTTCCGCCGGCGGCCGGGCGGGAGGGGAAGGGTGCGAGGCAGGGCTTGCCGTCCGCCCGCCGCGCGCGGCCCGCAGGCGTCGATGACGGTCGTTTCCGCCGGACATTTTTGTTATGACCCGCGCCGTGACCGCCCCATCCCACAGCATCGCGCGGGCTCTCGCGCGCGTGAAAGACGAGATCGCCGCCGCCTGCCGCCAGGCCGGGCGCGACCCGTCCTCGGTGACGCTGATCGCGGTGTCGAAAACCTTCCCCGCGGAGGCCATCGCCGAGGCCATCGCCGCCGGGCAAAGGGTGTTCGGCGAGAATCGCGTGCAGGAGAGCCGGGCCAAGTGGCCCGCGCTGAAAGAGCGCCATCCCGGCATCGCGGTGCACCTGATCGGGCCGCTGCAATCCAACAAGGCGCGGGAGGCGGTGGCGCTGTTCGACGCCATTCACGCGGTGGACCGGCCGAGCCTGTGCGAGGCGCTGTCGAAGGAGATCGCGCGCGCGGGGCGTGCGCCTCAGCTTTTCGTCGAGATCAATACCGGGTCGGAGCCGCAGAAGGCGGGCGTGCCGCCGCAGGACGCCGATGCCTTTCTCGCGCGCTGCCGCGAGCAATACGGATTGCGGATCGACGGCCTGATGTGCATTCCCCCGCAGCACGAGGCGCCCGCGCCGCATTTTGCGCTGACCGCCAAGATCGCAAGGCGCAACGGCCTGCACTTGCTGTCGATGGGCATGAGTGCGGATTACCCCGTGGCGATCGAGTTCGGCGCCACGCATGTGCGCGTCGGCAGCGCGATTTTCGGGGAGCGGGGCTAGCGCGCGCTCACTCGCCGAGCAGATCCTGCCGCCGCTGCTCGAGCTCGCCGGTGTAGCGACGCAGCGTATAAGCCTCGGTCAGCAGCCCGATCACCTGCCGGTTGTCCGGCGCTTCGACCACGGCGAGCGCCTCGGCCTCCGCCTTGTCGAACAGCGCGGCGGCTTCCTTCACCGTCATGGTCGGCAGAAGCACGGTATCGACGAGATGCACGATGTCGCGCACCGGCCGCGTCTCGTCGAGTTCCGGCGCGTGCGCCTCCGCCACCGAAATCATGCCGGCGTAATTCTTTTTCTCGTCGAGCGCGACCACCTGTCCGGTCGAGCCGGGCGGGAAGACCAGCCGGAACCGGGCGACCGTCGTATGCGCGGACACCGTGCGCACGTCCTGGCGCATCATGCGCCTGACCGTCAGCTCGCGGATCCAGCCGATATCGGCGGCGCTGCGGATGCTCTCGCCGCGCAGATGGAAACGCCAGGTGGCGAAGGAATAGCCGAAGGCCTCGCGCGTCACCTGCGCGGCGACGATGATGGCGACGAGCACGGCGGCGGTCAGCCAGAAATCGCCGGTGATCTCCAGCGCGATGAAGGTCATGGTCAGCGGCCCGCCGATCACCGACACCGAGACCGCGCCGAGCCCGATGATGCTGTACACGCGTGGATCGAGATCGCTCGCCGGAAAGACGAACGCCGCTGCTCCGGCGAAGATCTGCCCGCCGAGCGCGCCGATCAAGAGGGATGCGAAAAACAGTCCGCCGCGAAAGCCGGTGCCGAGCGAGATCACCGACGCCGCCGATTTCAGCAGGAACAGCAGCAGGATCGACGACAGCGGATTGCTCAGCATCGTCGAGATGCTGTGCAGCGCGCCGTGCCCCGACGACAGGATTTCCGGGCTGACGATCGCCATCGCGCCGACGAGAAGGCCGCCGAGCGTGGGCCGCAGCACCGGACGGATGCGCAGCCGGTTCAAAAGCTCCTCGCACATCGCCACCCCGCGCATCAGCGCGATGCCGACGCCCGCGGCGGCGATGCCGACCACGGCGGCGACGGCGAGATCCGCGCCGCGAATATGCGAGACATACAGGGTGCCGATGCCGAAGGCGGGCGGCTCGAACAGGCCGGTGACGAGATAACCCATCAGCGCCGCCATGCCGACCGGGGCGAGGCTCGCCGCCGAATAGCTCGCGATCACCAGCTCGAACGCATAGAACGCGCCGGCGAGCGGCGCGCCGAAAGCGCCGGCGATCGCTCCCGCCGCGCCGCATCCGACCAGCACGCGCAGGTCGCGGCGGCGAAGATGGAAGGCGCGGCCGATCGAGGAGGCGATGCCGCTGGCGAGCTGGGTATAGCCGGCCTCGAGCCCGACCGAGGCGCCGACGCCGCTCGACCACACCGTCTGCAGCGCGACGATCAGGCTGCCGCGCAGCGACATGCGCCCGCCATGCAGCGCGTTGGCCTCGATCGGGTCGATCTCGCGCGCCGGGCGCCGGCGCAGCAAAAGCCACAGCCCGAATCCGAAAAGCATTCCGCCCGCAGTCGGCACCGAGAGCGCCAGCCAGGGATCGATATGCGTCTGCGCCGACAGGCGGCTGCCGCGTTCGAGGTCGAACAGTACGGCATGAAACCAGCCGACCGCGAAGCTCATGGATACGACGACGAGACCGGCGATAATGCCGATCAGCGCCCCGAGCGCGATCAGCGCCGATTCGCGGGCGCGCACGAGCGCGCGCAGGACCTGCGGGACTTCGAAGGCGGGAAACAGCCGCCGGCTTGGGGTGCCGGATGTGGGCGAGGTAGGCATGGGCGGAACGTGGGGGAACGCCCGTTGCTACGCCACAAAGGCTTCGCCGTACACCCGCCGCGGATCGCTTTCGTTCAAAAAGACGCGAGGCGTCGCCGCGTCGCCGCGCGCCTATGCGATCTCGATCCGCGTCCGGGGCCCGAGCCGGGGCAGGAGCCGCTTCAGCGTTTTCAGATCGAGCGCGACGCACCCGGCGGTCGGCGAGAAGCCCGCGCGCGCGGCATGGATGAAAACGGCGCTGCCGCGTCCGGCGACGCGCGGGCGGGTATTGTGGTCGATCTCGATAATGAAATCGTAGAGATGGTCGTCGCGCATCAGGCGGTCGCCCGGCTCGTCCGGCTTGCGGACGGCGTGGCGGTTGTAGCGGCGGTCGGCGGGATCTTCGATCCAGGCGTCGTGCGGGCGAATCGGCCTGACCGGCAATCGCGTCCGCGGCCGCGGGTGCCGGTCGGCCCGCCACCATAGCCGGACCAGCCGGAAGGTGCCGCGCGGCGTGCCGCCGTCGCCTTCCCGCTTGCCGGAGCGGATGCCGCCGCGCCCGAGCGCCACCGGGAGGTGGAGGCAGGCAGCGCCGAGGAGCCCCCTGGTCTTGCAGCCGGGGCGGCGGCGAACGCGGAGAATTGCGATGGGAACGGGCATTTTCTAGGGTTATGACGAAACAACTGGAAACCTAAAGGAATAGCTCCCGCTTGCTCTTTTGTGCGTGAATGCTCTATTGCGCGGCAAATTGCCAGACTGCTTACGTATTTTAGGGGCCTGAATGTCCAACGTCCGCCGCATCCTGATCGTGGATGACGACGCCGAGCTGCGCGACACCCTTGTCGAGCAGCTCGCCTTGCATGAAGAATTCGAAGCCGTCGCCGCCGATACCGGGGCCAAGGGGCTCGCCGCCGCCAAGGCCGGGCATATCGATCTCATCATCATGGATGTCGGGCTGCCGGACATGGACGGCCGCGAGGCGGTGCGCATCCTGCGCAAGAACGGCTTCAAGGCACCGGTGATCATGCTGACCGGCCACAATACCGATTCGGACACGATTCTCGGCCTCGAATCGGGGGCCAACGATTACGTCGCCAAGCCCTTTCGCTTCGCCGTGCTGCTGGCGCGCATCCGTGCCCAGCTTCGCCAGCACGAGGCCAGCGAGGACGCCGTGTTCACGATCGGACCCTACAGCTTCCGCCCGAGCGCCAAAGTTCTGGTCAATCAGCGCGGCGGCAAGATCAGGTTGACCGAAAAGGAAACGGCGATCCTGCGCTATCTCTACCGGACCGGGCAGAAGCCGGTATCGCGCGAAACGCTTCTGCAGGAGGTATGGGGCTATAATTCCGGCGTGACCACCCATACGCTGGAAACCCATGTCTATCGCCTGCGCCAGAAGATCGAAAAAGACGCTGCCAATCCCTCAATCCTGGTCACCGATTCGGGCGGCTACAAGCTCGTTCCTTGAAGCCTGATCATGGCTATCGAGGACGACATCAATTTCTTCGAAGGCGTGGCCTCGCTGCGCGTGCTCGGGCGGCCCGCCTTGCGCGTGCTCGCGATCGGCGCCGAAAGCAGATACGTGCATGGCGGCGAGATTCTGTTCCGCAGGGGCGATGCCGCCGATGCCGGCTATCTCGTGCAGGAAGGCGCCTTCCGCCTGGTGGCGGGAAATGCGCCCGAGGCGCGCGATACCGCGCCGGTGGTCAGGCCAGGCACGATGCTGAGCGAACTTGGCATGATCACGCGCACGATCCATCCGGTCACCGCCAGCGCGATCGAGCCTTCGACGGTGATTCGCATCCCGCGGTCTCTTTTCATGAAGATGCTGGAAGGCCATCCCGACGCCGCGCGGCGGCTGCGCGATTACTTCATGAACCGCGTCGGCCAATCGGCGCAGGATCTTGCCGCCCTGCGCCAGGTCTTCGCCAGGGCCGGGACGAAATAGGCCGCGCGCCGCGCCGGGCCTGCATGGTTCGAAACGCGCTTTCGGCGCTCCTCACCATGAGGATCGGGAGGGGCGCGGCGGGGCCTGTTAGACCTCGATCGTCGCGGTCACCGGCACATGGTCGGAAGGCTGCGCCCAGCCGCGCGCTTCCTTCGACACCTTGATCGCGGAGACGCGATCGGCGAGCGCCGGCGAGACCCAGAAATGATCGAGACGGCGGCCCTTGTCCGCCGTCTTCCAGTCGGGCGAACGATAGCTCCACCAAGTATAGAGCTTGGTCGGCTCCGGCACGAATACGCGCAGCGTGTCGATCCAGCGGCCGGCCTTCTGCGCGGCGGTGAGCTTCTCGCACTCGATCGGGGTATGCGATACCACGTCGAGAAGCTGCTTGTGACTCCACACGTCATGCTCCAGCGGCGCGACGTTGAGGTCGCCGAGCAGGATCGCGCGCGCATTGTTGCCGGGATGGATGTCGGAGGAGTCGCGCATCTCGTCGAGGAAGGACAGCTTGTGCGCGAACTTGTCGTTGACCGACGGATCGGGAATGTCGCCGCCGGCGGGAACGTAGAGATTGTGCAGCGTGATCGGTTCCTTCAGCCCGGCGCGCTCGCCGAGAACGACGGCCATGTGCCGACAATCCTTCTTGTCGCAGAACACGCGGATCGAATTGCTTTCAAAGGGCACGCGCGACAGAACGGCGACGCCGTGATAGCCCTTCTGCCCGTTCAGCGCGACATGCTCGTAGCCGAGCCGGCGGAATCGTTTGAGCGGAAACTTGTCGTCCGGGCATTTCGTTTCCTGCAGGCAGAGTATGTCCGGCCGTGCCGCCTTGACGAATTTGGCGACGAGATCGATGCGAAAGCGCACCGAGTTGACGTTCCAGGTCGTGATCTTGAGCTGCATCGGAGGATTCGGCGCGGGCGGAACCGGGCGGCCGCCTGTCCGCAAGATCAATAGAGCAATCGCGCCGTCGGGCAAGGCGGGAATCGGGTGACGGTGTGAATTGCGTGGACGCGCCGCGCGGCGCCCGCCGTCACTGCTGCATCCGTTCGTAATTGATCTTGAACAGGCCCGGATCGGGCTTCTTGGTGGTGTCGAGATTGTAAACGGCGACAGTGGTATCGAAGCCCTGCGGATCGGTGATGGTCCATTGCTTCAGCACCATCGTCTTGGCGTCGAACATCAGCATCAGCCGGTGCTTGCCGCCGATCGCATCCTCCTCGATGACGACCGTGGTAAATACGTCGTCGGTGTAAACGCCGACCACGTTGGTGTCACGCACGAGATCGACGCGGTCGGCGAGAAGGAAGCGCAGCGGCGTCTGCGACAGCGGATAGAGATCCTGGGTGGCGAGCTTGCGGTCGCGCACGACGACCGAGGAGCCGTCGGCGATCAGCTCGATCGGGCTCGGATCGTCATATTCGAAGCGCACGCGGCCGGGCTTGGCCAGATAGATCTGGCCCTGCGTCTTGCTGCCGTCGGAGGCGACCTGCACGAAATTGCCGACCAGCGTGCGGATGCCGGAGAGATAGGCGGACACCTTGTCGGCGATCTCGCGCTGCCTGGGATCGAGCTTGGAACTGTTCTCGTCCTTGTTGACGCCGAACAGCTTGCCGATCGCCGCCAGTGGGTTGTTGTCGCCCGGCATCGACTGGGTGGTGGCCGGGGCGTCGCTCGCCGCGCCGATCTTGGGTTTGGGCGCGGGCACGGGCAGGGGCACGTTCTGGCCCTGCGCGATGCCCCCGAGAACGACGGCGCACGCCAAAACGCCAAGGAAAATCAGGCTCTTCGCCATGCCATGCTCCGTCCGGCCCCGATTCAGTCGCTATGGGCCGCCTGTGGCTATTTCACGACTGGCCCGCAAGCCTACCCCGCCACCATAGGTGATTCTCAGTACCGCTCGGCTTCGTCCTCGCCGACCAGGATTTCGCGCTTTCCGGCGTGATTGGGCTGGCCGACGATTCCCTCGGCCTCCATCCGCTCCATGATCGTGGCGGCGCGATTGTAGCCGATTTGCAGGCGGCGCTGGATGTAGCTCGTCGAGGCCTTGCGGTCGCGCTTCACGATCGCCACCGCCTGGGCGTAGAGGTCCTGCTCGCCGCCCTGGCCGGCCATCCCGGTCGAATCGAAGACCGCGCCATCCTCCTCCTCGTCACTCCTCGTGACCGCCTCGAGATATTCCGGCGCGCCCTGCGACTTGAGATGGCGCACGACCTTCTCGACCTCGTCGTCGGAGACGAACGGCCCGTGCACGCGGCTGATGCGCCCACCGCCGGCCATGTAGAGCATGTCGCCCTGGCCGAGAAGCTGCTCGGCGCCCTGTTCGCCAAGAATGGTGCGGCTGTCGATCTTGGAGGTGACCTGGAAGGAGATGCGGGTCGGAAAATTCGCCTTGATCGTACCGGTGATGACATCCACCGACGGGCGCTGCGTGGCGAGGATGACGTGAATGCCGGCGGCGCGCGCCATTTGTGCGAGGCGCTGGATCGCGCCCTCGATGTCCTTGCCGGCGACCATCATCAGGTCGGCCATCTCGTCCACGATCACGACGATATAGGGCAGGGGCTCGAGATCGAGTTCCTCCTTCTCGTAGATCGCCTCGCCGGTCTCCTTGTCGTAGCCGGTATGCACCGTGCGGGTCAGGCGCTCGCCCTTCTGCCTGGCTTCGGTGAGGCGCGCGTTGTAGCCGTCGATGTTGCGCACGCCGAGCTTGGACATGCGCTTGTAGCGCTCCTCCATCTCCTTCACCGCCCATTTGAGCGCAACCACCGCCTTTTTCGGATCGGTGACGACCGGCGTCAGCAGGTGCGGAATGCCGTCATACACGGACAATTCCAGCATCTTCGGATCGATCATGATCAGGCGGCACTGGTCGGGCCGCAGCCGGTACACGAGCGACAGGATCATGGTGTTGATCGCGACCGACTTGCCGGAGCCGGTGGTGCCGGCGATCAAAAGATGCGGCATGCGCGCGAGATCGACGATCACCGGCTCGCCGCCGATCGTCTTGCCGAGGCAGAGCGGCAGCTTGGTCGGCGAATTGTTGAATTCTTCCGAGGCGAGCTGCTCGCGCAGATACACCTTCTCGCGCACCTCGTTCGGCAATTCGATGCCGATCGCGTTGCGCCCCGGCACCACCGCCACGCGCGCGGAGACCGCGCTCATCGAGCGCGCGATGTCGTCGGCGAGCCCGATCACGCGCGAGGACTTGATGCCGGGCGCGGGCTCAAGCTCGTACAGCGTCACCACCGGGCCGGGCCGCGCGTTGATGATCTCGCCCTTGACGCCGAAATCCTCGAGCACGCTTTCGAGCTGCTCGGCATTCTCCTCGATCTCCTCGGTGGTCGGCACCGAGCGGTCGCTTGCCCGCGGCGCCGCCAGCAGATTGAGCGAGGGCAGAACATAGCCGCCATTCGTGCGGCGGACCGGCTTGACGACGCGCGTCTTGCGCGGCGCCGGCTCCTCCTCCTCGTCCTCGTAGTCCTCCTCGTCGCCGCCGGCGTCCTCGTCGGCCTCCTCGTCCTCCTCCGCGCGCGCCGCCCGCGTGCGCCGCGGCGCTTTGCCGAAATCCGGATCGAGCCGCTCGCGCCTGGCGGGGGTCGCGGCCAGCGACCGCTCGCGGCGCGCGGCGATGAAGCGGCCGATGCGCGCGCGCAGGCCGAGCAGCGCATGCGTCAGCCAGCCGAGCAGGATCGAGGCGCGGTCGTCGTCCTCCTCGAATTCCTCCGCCTCGCGGTGAATGTCCTCGGCGAGCGAACCGCGCCGGCGCCAGCCGATGCCGCCCGCGGCCGCCACGGCGGCGAGCGCGGCGATGCCGGTCACGCCGGCGAGCCCGATCCGGTTCCAGCCGGACAGCGGCCCGAGAATGAAGGCCGGCAGGCGCAGCACCGCGTCGCCGGCGACGCCGCCGAGCCCAGTCGGCAGCGGCCAATTCGCCGTTGCCGGCAGGCAGGAGGCGAAGGCAGCGGCGAGGATCACGGCAAGCAGCCACAGCACGAGCCGCAGGATTTCGCGGTCCACGCGGCGATGGGTCATCAGCCGCCAGCCGCAAACCGCGAAGGGCACGATCAGCATGATCGCGCCGAGGCCCAAAAGCTGCATCATCAGGTCGGCGGCGATCGCGCCGGGCTTGCCGAGCAGGTTGCGCACCGGCGCGCCGGTGGCGTGACTCATGCTCGGGTCCTGCACCGACCAGGTGGCGAGCGCGAGCCCGCCGGCGACCGCGACGGCGATCAGCCCGAGCCCGGCCAACTCGCCGAAGCGGCGGCGCAGCATCGCGCGCCAGTCATCGCCGAAGAAAAGTCCGCGTTCGTAGCTGCGATCGATCGAGGCCATCGCCAACCCGCTAACCCAGCACCGCGACGAGACGATGCAGCGCCTCGGCGGTGATCTCGTTGTTCTGAACCATGGCAACGCGAATATAGTTGTCGCCCGGGTTACGGCCCGATGAATCCGGGCGCCCGACATAGCCGCCGGGCAGAACGCGCAGACCCGCCTCGCGCCACAGCTTCAGCGCCGCCTGTTCGCCGCCGCCCTGCGCGCCGACATCGAGCCAGAGAAAGAAGCCCCCGGCCGGGCGCCTGTAGCCGTAGCGGTCGCCGACGATCTGATCGGCGAGATCGAATTTCTGCGCGTAGAGGCGGCGATTTTCCTCGACATGCGACTCGTCCGAATAGGCCGCGATCGCCACCTGCTGCAGCGGTATCGGCGCCTGCGGCGACGACACACTGCGCAGGTCGAGATAGCGCGACAGAAAATTCGCATCCCCCGCGACGAAGCCGATCCTGAGGCCGGCGAGGTTCGAACGCTTCGACAGCGAATGGAAGACCAGCACATTGGCGTAGTCGGGCCCGGCATATTCGAGCATGCCGGGCGGCGGCGCCTTGGTGTAGATTTCCGAATAGCATTCGTCGGCGAAGATCAGGAAGCCGTGCCGGCGCGCGAGCGAAACGAGCCGCTTCAGGTAATCGGGGCTCGCCACCGCGCCCTGCGGATTGGCGGGCGAGGCGATATAGAAGGCGACCGCGCGCGACAGCAGCGCATCGTCGAGCGCGTCGAGATCGGGCAGGAAGCCGGTGGCGGCGGTCGCCGGCAGATAGACCGGTTCGCATTCGGCGCCCTGCGCTGCCGCCGAATAGACCGCGTAGAACGGATTGGGGATGAGAATGGCCGGCCGCCCCGCGCGCGGGGGGACGAATCGCTTGGCGGCGATGGCGGCGAGGAACAGCCCCTCGCGCGTGCCGCACAGGACCATGATCTCGCCTTCGGTATCGAGCGGGCGCGGCAGCTGGTAGCGGCGTGACAGCCAGGCGGCGGCGGCCTTGCGGAATCCCTCGATGCCCTTGTTGGGCGGATACTTGTTGAAGTCGCCGACATGCCTTGCCAGCACCGGCCCGACGAAGTCCGGCACCGCGTGCTGGGGCTCCCCGACTGACAGATTGATGACCGGCTTGCCGGGGCCGAAAGGGGCGAGGAGGTCGGCCAGGCGCATGAACGGCGAGCGCGCCTCGGGCGCCCGAGCGCTCGTCACGGACGGCTCGCGTTCAGCTACGGGGATCATCGATACCGGCGGCACTGCGCTTCAAAGGGGCGGACGGAGCACCTTAAAGGCGGCGAGGTTAAGACCCGATTAACCATCGGTCGGAGGCCGGGGCTGGGCCCGGGGGGCCGCGGACGGGCGGGGAGCGAAAAAGCGAAGGCCCCGGTCGAAACCGGGGCCTCCATCGGCGCGGGACGGTGCCGGGTATTCGCCCCGCGCACGAGTCTCTTACATGTTGTAGGCGCGTTCGCCGTGATCGGTGATGTCGAGGCCTTCCCGTTCCTTGTCAGGGGAGGCGCGCAGACCCACCAGCATGTTCACGATGAAGTAGAGGATCGCCGAGCCGACGCCGGACCAGACCAGCGTGGTCGCGACCGCCTTGCACTGCGCCACCACCTGCGTGACGAAGTCGTAATCGGCGATCTTGCCGGTGGTGTAGTCCATGATGCCCGCGCCGCCGAGCGCCGGATTGACGAGAATGCCGGTGCCGATGGCCCCGACAATGCCGCCGATGCAGTGCACGCCGAACACGTCGAGCGTGTCGTCGTAGCCGAAGGCATGCTTCACCACCGAGCAGAAGAACAGGCAGACCACGCCGACCACGAGGCCGAGCACGATCGCGCCCATCGGGCCGGAGAAGCCGGCCGCCGGCGTGACCGCGACGAGTCCGGCCACCGCGCCCGAGCACAGCCCGAGCAGCGAGGGCTTACCCTTCACGATCCATTCGGCGAACATCCAGGACAGCGCCGCCGCCGCGGTCGCGACGAAGGAATTCGTCATCGCGAGCGCTGCGCCCCCGGTCGCTTCGAGGTTGGAGCCGGCGTTGAAGCCGAACCAGCCGACCCACAGCAGCGAGGCGCCGACCATGGTCAGCGTCAGCGAATGCGGGGCGATGATGTCCTTGCCGTAACCGGTGCGCTTGCCGACCATGATCGCGCCCACCAGGCCGGCGATGCCGGCATTGATATGCACGACGGTGCCGCCGGCGAAGTCGATCGCGCCCCACAGGAAGATCTGCCCGCCGTCGGCGAGGGCGGCGTCGAGCGCCTCCTGCGCGGTTTTCTTCGCCGCCTCATCGGTGGCGGCGGCAACGGCTTTCGCCGCCGCGTCGATCGCGTCCGGGCCCGCCCAGTACCAGACCATGTGGGCGATCGGGAAATAGATGAACGTCACCCACAGCGGAATGAACAGCGCGACCGCCGCGAATTTCATGCGTTCGGCGAAGGCGCCCACGATCAGCGCCGGAGTGATCGCCGCGAACGTCATCTGGAAGCAGATATAGACAAGCTCGGAGATATTGGCGCCGACCGAGAAGGTCGCCGCCTTCGAGTCGGTCGTGACACCGGCGAGGAAGGCTTTCGACAGGCCGCCGATGAAGGGCGTCGATCCGCCAGTGAAGGCGAGGCTGTAGCCGTAGATCGCCCAGATCACCGTGACGATGCAGACCGTGTAGAATACGTGCGTCAGCACCGAGAGCATGTTCTTGGTGCGCACGAGGCCGCCATAGAACAGTGCGAGCCCGGGGATGGTCATCAGAAGAACGAGAACGGTGGACGTCAGCATCCACGCGTTGTCTCCCTTGTTGACGACCGGCTCGTCCGCGAAGGCGGACGTGGCCACGAGCGTCGCCGCCAAGAGAACGGCGGCGAACCCGGCCTTGTGAGGAATCCTGAAAGACATTTTTTGCTCCTGTCCGAAACAGACTGAGGTCGGGTTTAGAGTGCGGATGCGTCGGTCTCGCCGGTGCGGATTCGCACCGCGCTTTCGAGACCGAGGACAAAGATCTTGCCGTCGCCGATCTGGCCGGTCTTGGCCGCGCCGGTGATGGCGTCGATGACTTTGTCGACCTGGTTGGATGGCACCGCGACTTCGACCTTGAGCTTCGGCAGGAAGCTCACTGCATATTCGGTACCGCGATAGATCTCCGTGTGCCCCTTTTGACGCCCGTAGCCTTTGACCTCGGTCACGGTCATGCCGTGCACCCCGATCGCTGTCAGCGCGTCCCGGACCTCGTCGAGCTTGAACGGCTTGATGACGGCCATGACGATTTTCATTGTTCGATCCCCGTTGGCCCTCTCACGCGAAATGCAGATCGGGCGTTCTGATCACGGCCTGACGCGCAAAACTTCCGCTTCGCGCACCCGGCCGCAGGAGACGAATCAAACAGCGTGCCAAGACTGGGCCGGCCGGCTAACCGGCTGGCGGCCTTGTATAATTCGGTGCGGGTCGGGTCGGGGTGGAACCGGCGGCGATGGTGCCGCACAAAGAGGTGCCAGTAATGCCCATATTTTAGCCAGCGGCGCGTGGCGGCGCCGCGGGCGCGATTCGCGGCCGCAGGCGGGGCGCGGGAACGGCCGGCGCGGCTATTGCAGCGCCTCGCCGTGCTGGCTGATATCGAGGCCTTCCAGCTCGTTCTGCGGCGACACGCGCAGCGGCAGCAGGAAGCCGATCAGCTTGAGCAGGACGAAGGTCGCCGCCGCGCAATAGATGCCGATTCCGACCACGCCATAGAGCTGGACGAGAAGCTGGCCGGGATTGCCGTCGATCAGGCCGGGCAGGCCCGCCGGCGTATCCGCGTTCATCGACACCGCGGCGGTGGCGAAAACGCCGGCGAGCAGGGTGCCGGTAATGCCGCCGACGCCGTGCACGCCGAACACGTCGAGCGAATCGTCATAGCCGAGCTTTTGCTTGAGCGCCGTGCAGGCCCAGAAGCAGATCGCGCCCGCGATCAATCCGATGACGATGCCGTGCCAGGGCAGCACATAGCCGGAAGCCGGAGTGATCGTGCCCAGGCCGGCGACCGCGCCGGAGATCATGCCGAGCACCGACGGCTTGCCGCGCCCCCACCATTCCAGGATCGTCCATGCCAGCGCGCCGGCGCAGGCGGCAAGATGTGTCGCCGCGATCGCGTAAACCGCGCGCGCGCCCGCGCCGAGTGCAGAGCCGCCGTTGAAGCCGAACCAGCCGACCCACAGAAGACCGGTGCCGATCACCGCAAGCGACAGGTCGAAGGGTGCGAGGTTTTCGCTGCCATAGCCGCGGCGGTTGCCGAGCACATAGGCGGCGACGAGTCCGGCCACGCCGGCATTCAGATGAACCACCGTCCCGCCGGCGAAATCGAGCAGGCCCATCGCCGCGAAGAATCCGCCGCCCCAGACCCAATGCGCGACCGGCACATAGACGACGAGCAGCCAGGCGACGCAGAACCACAGGAAGGCGGAGAAGCGCATGCGGTCGGCCACAGAGCCGGCGACCAGCGCCACGGTGATGATCGCGAATGTCATCTGGTAGAGAACGAAAAGCAGCTCCGGAATCGTCTTCGCGAAGGGCGAGGTGCCGGCCATCGACAGGCCGTTGAGCAGAAACCGCTCCGCCGTTCCGAGGGCGGCCGCGTCGCCGGTGAAGGCGAGCGAATAGCCGACCAGCACCCACAGGATCGAAACGATGAAGGTCGCCGCCAGCGATTGCGCCATGGTGCCGAGCACGTTCTTCTTGCGCACCATGCCGGAATAAAAGAGCGCGAGCCCGGGCAGCGTCATCATCAGCACGAGCGCGGTGGCGCAGATCATCCAGGCGGTGTCGGCGGCGTCGATCGTCGAGCCCTGTGCGGCGGCGGGCGTCGCGGCGAGCAGGATCGGCGTGGCGGCGCACGCCGCGGCGCGGCGGCTTGCGGTGATCGTCATTCCTCCCCCCTGTCTGCGCCGCGCCGCTAGAGCGCGTCGGAATCCGATTCGCCGGTGCGGATGCGCACCGCGTGGTCGAGACTGGTCACGAAAATCTTGCCGTCGCCGATCTGGCCGGTCTTCGCCGCGGTCTGGATCGCCTCGACCACCTTGTCGGCCTGCGCGGAATCGACGGCGATCTCGATCCGCACCTTGGGAAGGAAATTCACCGCGTATTCGGCGCCGCGATAGATTTCGGTGTGGCCCTTCTGGCGGCCATAGCCCTTGACCTCCGTCACCGTCATGCCGTGAACGCCGACCGCGGTGAGCGCCTCGCGCACCTCGTCGAGCTTGAAAGGCTTGATGATCGCAATGATGAGCTTCATGGCTGCCCCTGTCGGTCGCCGTCCTTCGGTTCGCGGCAGATCAGGCTTGTCCGCCGGCAACCGGCCGGATGGCTAGGTTATCGCCAGCGGAGCCAAATTTTAAGCAGCGGAAATGCCGATTTTCCGGGCTATCGACAAAATTCGGGCCGGGCGCGGCCCGGAAATGCCTCACAAGCCTGCGGCAATGTCGGTGGCGATCGCTTCGGCGGCCCGGCGGGCCTCGTGGCGGGTCATGCCGGAACGGATACGCGGATCGTACAGCATGCGCACCAGCGCGCGGTCATAGACCGAGAGATAGCCGACCATCCGGTTCTGGTTGAGCGTGGTGAAGGGATTGGACTGGTCGTGATTGGGCAGGCCGAGTGCGTGCAGCATCTCGTGATAGGCGCAATTGAAAAAGACGCGGTCGCCCTGGTCCACGATGATGAAGGAATCGGCGCGGATGATTCCGCCCTCGGCCTCCGATTTCACCGCGGTCATACATTGCGCGTCGGTGCGCGCCACGAAGTCGCGCGCGGTCTGCGCGCCGAAGGCGGCGCGGATGGCGTGGGCGAAATCCTTCTCGTCGATCAGGCGCACGACGAGATCGGCGGCGTAGGAATCGCCGGTGAGGGAAAGACGCAGGTCCGGAAACGCGCGGGCGAATTCCGAAAGGATGCGCTCGTAGGCGTCGCGGCGGTCGATGCTGCCTCCGGCGATCACGTGCACGGCGATCGGCTTGTCGAAGCGGTGAATGCGCTTGAGCTTCGACCCGAGTCTCAGATCGGACCCGAAGGCGAGCGCGAGGAATCCGCGGCGCAATTCCTGGGCGGTGAATTTCGTGTATTCGGCGGGCGCGTTGCCCGGCGCGCCCGCGGGCGCGGGCCTGCGGGCGGATGCGGCGCGGGTGTCGCCCGCCGCCGCCAGCGCGATCGCCGCCGCGGCGACGGCGATGGCGATTTTTTCCGTCAGCGGCGTCACCGCTCAGGCCCCGCCGCGACGCAGCCGTACGAGCCCTTCCTGCGCGACCGAAGCGACCAGCGTTCCCTCGCGCGTGAAGATCAGCCCGCGCGAAAAGCCGCGCGCGCCGTGCAGGTTCGGCGAGTCCTGCGAATAGAGAAGCCACTCGTCGGCGCGGAACGGCCGGTGCAGCCATAGCGCGTGGTCGAGGCTCGCGGCCAAAAACTCTTTCTCGAACACGGTGCGCCCATGCGCGGCGAGCGAGGTATCGAGCAGCGCCATGTCGGAGGCATAGGCGAGCACGCATTGATGGATCGCCGGATCGTCGGGCAAGCGACCGGTGGCGCGGATCCAGATGTTGAAATGGCCGCCCTCGATCATCTGGCCGAGATAGCGGCCGTATTCGACCGGCCGCAATTCGATCGGGCGCTCGCGCTCGTAATAGCGGCGCACCGGATCGGGCATCGCCGGCAGAATGCGGTCGCGCGTCTCTGTTTCCCCGGGCAGCTTTTCCGGCGGCGGCACGTCCGGCATCGCCGCCTGGTGATCGTAGGGGCAGTCGTCCTCGCCGTTGTGAAAGGAAACCGACATGGAAAAGATCGGCTGGCCGTGCTGGATCGCCTTCACCTGCCGCGTGGTGAAGCTCTTGCCGTCGCGGATGCGCTCGACCTCGTAGATGATCGGCACCTTCGGATCGCCGGCGAGCAGGAAATAGGCGTGCAGCGAATGCGGGCGGCGGCCCTCGACCGTGCGGCAGGCGGCTACCAGGGCCTGGCCGATCACCTGCCCGCCGAAAACGCGCTGCCAGCCCGATTGCGGGGAACGGCCGCGGAACAGGTTCGTTTCCAGCGGTTCGAGATCGAGAATGGCAAGGAGGTCTGCGATGGCGGATGACATGGGCCGGCTCGGGATCGGGACGCCGCGCCGAAAGACGCGCAGACCGGCGCTCAAGTCAAGCGGCGGCGGCCCGATGGCGCGGCCGCATGCCGAAATGCTAGGACTGTGACGATGAACGAGAAAGGCATTCTGATCGGCGGCGGAAACCTGACCGGCCTTTCGCTCGCGATCGCGCTCAAGCAGGGGCTCGGCGAGGACTTCGCCGTCACCGTGGCCGATCCCGCGCTCGAGCGCGCCTCTGGCGATGCGCGAGCTTCCGCCATCGCGGCGGCGGCGCGGCGGCTGTTCGAGACGATCGGCGCCTGGGAAGAGATCGCCGACGGCGCGCAGCCGATCCTCGACATGGTGGTGACCGATTCCAGGCTCGACGACGTCATCCGCCCGGTCTTCCTGACCTTCGAGGGCGAGGTCGCGCCGGGCGAAGCCTTCGCGCACATGATCGAGAACGGTCCGCTGGTCGCCGCGCTGCTGCGGCGCGCGCGCGCGTGCGGGGTCGAGCTGCGCGCAGCCGCGGTGACGCAATTCAGCGCGACGGACGATCACGTCGCGGCGCGGCTGTCGGACGGGACGGAGCTTGCGGCGAGCCTTCTGGTCGCCGCCGACGGGGCGCGCTCGCGCATCCGTGAGCTTGCCGGCATCCAGGCCTTCCGATGGGATTATCGCCAGTCCGGCATCGTCACGACCGTCGCGCATGAGCGCGAGCATCACGGCCGGGCGGAGGAGCATTTCCTGCCCGCCGGGCCTTTCGCGATCCTGCCGCTCAGGGGCAGGCGATCCTCGATTGTTTGGACGGAGGAGACGGCGGAGGCCGAGCGCATCGTGGCGCTGCCCGATGCTGATTTCCACGCGGAGCTGGAAAAGCGTTTCGGCCTGCATCTCGGGGAGATCAGTGTCTCGGGTCCGCGGCGCGCCTATCCGCTCGGACTGATGGTGGCGCGCAGCTTCTTCGCCGGGCGCGTCGCGCTCACCGGCGATGCCGCTCATGTCATTCATCCGATCGCCGGGCAGGGGCTGAATATGGGCCTGCGCGACGTCGCCGCGCTCGCCGAGGCGCTCGTCGATGCGGCGCGGCTCGGGCTCGACATTGGCTCCGCGCCCGTGCTCGAACGCTATCAACGCTGGCGGCGCTTCGATACGATGACGATGGGCCTCGTCACCGACGGGCTGAACCGATTGTTTTCGAACAAGTCGGAGATTTTGCGCGCCGTCCGCGATGTCGGGCTCGGCGTCGTCGATCGTCTGCCGTTCCTGAAGGACATGTTCATCCGCGAGGCGGCGGGGGTCACCGGCGAGGTGCCGAAGCTGCTGAAGGGGGAGGCGCTGTAGCGCCGGCGGGACCATGCAGACCGCCGCGCGCATTCTGCTCACGCTCGCCACGCTCGGCTACGGCTTGGCCACGATCCAGGCGGATTTCAACAGGACGCACGCGACCAATCCGACATGGACGGCGCATGCGCGTTTTCATGTCGTGTGGCAGATCCTGTCCTATGTCGGGATCGCGTTCGTCGCTTTCTATCTGATCTGGATCGAGGGGCCGGCCGTGCGCGAACGGCTGGTTCTCGCCGCCCTTCTCGGCATCGCCGTCTATGGCGCCTTCTTCGTGGCGGTGGTCGCCCGGCCGCTCTTTGGCGGAAGCCTGTACGACGAGAACGGCTATCTGCCGTTCAAGCCGCCGTTCGGCGCGCCGCATTGGCGGTGGGACGTCAACGTCACCGCGTTCACGATGCTGTCGGCGCTGCTGCTCGCCGGGCTGATCCTGGCGCTCGCCGGCTAGCCGCGCCAGCCTCGCGTCCGGCCTCGATGCCGCTGATCCATTCGGCGATCGAGCGCCCGATCGTCTCGGGATGATCTTCCTGCAGATAATGCGCGCCGGCGCCGAGCTGCACGAGCCGGCAATTGTGGAGGCTTTCGGCGAAATGCTCGGCGAAGGTGGGCGAGACGAGCGCGCCGGGATCGCCAGCAAACAGGAGCTTCGGATAGCGCGACGCGCGCAGCGCCTCATGCGCCTCTTCGAGCACGGCATAAACGTCCGCCGGCTCACCGGCGATCGGCAATTCGTTCGGCAGCCGCCATGCCGGAACGCGCGAGCGCGGCGTCGGGAACGGCGCGCGGTACACCGCCATCTCCTCCTCGCTCATCTTGCGGATCACCGAGCCCGGCAGCACGCGCTCGACGAAAACATTGCCTTCGAGAATCATCGCTTCGCCTTCGCCGGGCGTGCGGAATTTGCGGAACGTTTCACGCGCGGCGGGCGATTGGTGAAAATCGTTCCAGCTTGGCATCGGCCGGATGAATTCCATGAAGGCGAGTCCGCGCACGAAGCCGGGCCGGCGCGCGGCGAGCTCGAAGGCGAGCGCGCTTCCCCAGTCCTGGGCGACGAGATAGGCCGAGCCGATTCCGGCCGCGTCGAGGAACGCATCGAGATAGCGGACGTGATCGGCGAAGCGGTAGGCGATGTCGGGCTTGCCCGACTGGCCGAAGCCGATCAGGTCCGGCGCGATGCAATGCGCCACCGGCGCGACATGCGGCATCACGTGGCGCCAGATATACGACGATGTCGGGTTTCCGTGCAGGAACACCGCCGTCGGGATGTCGGGGCGGCGCGCCTCGCGATAGGCGATGGTCGAGCCGAGCACGGGAAGTTGCGGCAGGGTCACGTCGTGCACGATCGGGGCTCCTTGAATATGGTCGCGAACGCGATGCGCTTGAACCTGTTCAACGGTTCCGGCCCGCGCTCGACTTTCATGCGCAGGATCGCGCCCTCCCAGGACGCGAGCAGGAATTCGGCGAGATCGTCGGCGGAGAAGTCGCTGGCGATTTCGCCGGCGGCCTGCGCCTCGGCGATGCAGGCGGCGAACGGCGAGCGCCACTGCACGAAAATGTCCGCCAGGCGCGCGCGCAGCATCTCGCTTTGCGGCGCCGCTTCGAGGCTGAAATCGCCGATCAGGCAGCCGCGGGTGAAACGGTCCGCGGCAAGGCGCTCGGTGATGAGGTCGAGGTAGTGCTGCAGGCGCTCCCGGGGCGGCCTGGTCCGGTCGTCCAGCGCCTGGCTGACCAGCGTCCGCACGTGCTGGAAATAGCGATCGAGCACCTCGCGGCTGAACGCTTCCTTGGAGCGGAAATGGTTGGAGAACGAGCCCTGCGGCGCCGCCGCCGCGGCCACGATATCGCGCACGCTCGCACCGACATAACCCTTGTGAAACATGACCTTGAGCCCGGCATCGAGAATTCGGTCGCGTAACGAGTGTCTTGGCATGTCGAAATCAATACGTACGTACGTATTGATTGTCAATCCCCAAGGATGAGGAAATGCGGGGCGTCCGTGACCGGCCTCTCATTCTGCGGAAACCGGGCTCTCACTCTGCGGAAGCAGCAAACTCATCCTCCTCATCCTGAGGAGGCGCGTCAGCGCCGTCTCGAAGGATGAAGGCCGTCGTGGCGCCGGCTCGTTCGCGGCCCTCTTGGTTCGAGACGCGCCTTCGGCGCTCCTCACCGTGAGGGCGCACGAGAGGAGCGCAGCGAGGAGGATGATAGGGAGCGGCGCGGCATGCCGTCCTGTCCTCCTCATCCTGAGGAGGCGCGTCAGCGCCGTCTCGAAGGATGAAGGCCCGCGTAGAAACGCTGTCCCGCCACGTCCCGACGCCGCGTTTATCCGGCCCCGCGTCAGGCGAGACCGATCGCCTCGATATGCTGCTTGAACGCCTTGCGCGTCTGCAGCGCCTCGTACCAGCGCCTGAGATTGGCAAGCTCCGGCCGCTCCGGCACAAGCTGCCAGTAGCGATAGGTCATGATCCCGACCGGGATGTCGCCGTAGGAGAAATTCGCGCCGGCGACGAATTTGGTGCGGCCGAGCTGCGCGTCGAGAATTTTCATCGCCTCGGTGGTCTTGGCCTGCGAGGCGGCGATCGCGGCGGGATCGCGCTTTTCCGGCGGCGTGCGGATCAGCCCCATGAAGGCCGGGCCGATCGCCGGGCCGAGCACGGTGAGCTGCCAGTCCATCCATTGGTTCGCCTTGGCGCGGATCTTCGGATCGGCCGGCTCCAGCTGGTCGGGCTTGCCGTAATTACGCGCGAGATAGCGCACGATCGCGTTCGATTCCCAGAGCGTGAAATCGCCGTCCTGCAGCGTCGGTACGAGGCCGTTCGGGTTGATCGCGAGATAGGCCGGCTCCTTGTTCTTGCCGAAGGGGCCGCCGATGTCGAAGCGCTCGTGCTCCAGCCCAAGCTCGCCGATCGCCCACATCACCTTCTGCACGTTGGATGACGTATTCCGTCCCCACACCTTCAACATGGCTGGTCCTCTTGACGCATTTACGATTTGGGAAAACTTAGTCGAGCCGGCGCGCTTCTTCCGGCAACATGATCGGGATGCCGTCGCGGATCGGATAGGCGAGCTTGGCGGCGCGCGAGATCAGTTCCTGTCGCGCGCCGTCGTATTCCAGCGGCCCCTTGGTGAGCGGGCAGACCAGAATTTCCAGGAGCTTGGAGTCGATGCTGCGCCCGGCGCTGTCATTCATGGGGCGCCTCTTTATACCCTCCCGCCGTCCTTGTCACCGCGGCGGCAAGCAGCGGCGGCAGGGCCGCTCTGCCATTATTGCAATGGCGTTTCGCTCGGGGTTTTGCCTTTGGCAAGCTCGATCTCGGTCACCGCGACGAGAATCTCCGCGCGCGTTTTCAGGTCGGGCGCTTCCAGCATCGCCTGCTTCTCCGCCGGGCCGTAGGGCGACATCATCGCCAGCGCGTTAACCAAGGCCTCGTTCGGCGCCTTCTCGATTCCCTCCCAGTCGGTCTTCAGATTGTTCGCTTTGAGAAATTCGGTCAGCGCGTGCAGCACCGCCTTGCGATCGACAAGCTCCTCGCCCTTGCGCGCGATGAAATCGTCGGCAAAGGGCGCATAGCTGACGCGGCACTGGCGGTAGAGCGTCGGCGCCGACATCTCCTCCTCGATGCGGAAGCGCGAGATGCCGGTGAGCTGGATCAGGTAGCGCCCGTCGCCACTTTCGGCGAACTGGGTGATGCGGCCAGCGCAGCCGATCTTGTAGAGATTGGGCCTGTCCTGCGGGCCGGGATGCGAGGCGTCGGGCTGGATCATCCCGATCACGCGATGACGCGAGGCAAGCGCGTCATCGACCATCGCCAGATAGCGCGGCTCGAAAATGTTGAGCGGCATCTGGCCGCGCGGAAGAAGCAGCGCTCCCGGCAGCGGGAACACCGCGATCGCGCCGGGAAGATCGTCCGGTCCCCGATAGACCGCATTCATCGGCATCGTATTCGCTCCGGCCTGGCCCGACCGCAACGGCAATGCACTTACGAAAACAGGATCGATGACAATTTGCGCCGCCCTTCGACGGTCGCCGCGTCGTTGACACCCCACGCTTCGAAAAACTGGATAAGCTGCTTGCGCGCACCGTCGTCGTTCCACTTGCGGTCGCGCTTGACGATCTGCAGCAGATGCTCGGCCGCCGCTTCGCGCTTGCCGGCGGCGTTGAGGGCGACCGCGAGATCGAAACGCGCCTGATGATCGGCCGGATCGGCGGCGACTTTCGCTTCAAGCTCGCCAAGCGGTCCGACCGACTTGGCCTGCTCCGCGAGGTCGAGCGCCGCGCGTGTGGCCGCGACCGCGGGGTCGTTGCGCTTTCCTTCCGGCACCATGGCGAGCGTCTGTTTCGCCTGATCCAGCGCGCCGGTCTCGACGAAGCATTTGGCGAGTCCGGCGAGCGCGGCGATGTTGGTGGAATCGCCGGAAAGGATGCGCGCGTAGATGTCGGCGGCACCGGCGGCGTCGCCTGCCGCGAGCGCCTGCTCGGCGGCGGCGAGCTGATCCTTCTCCTCGCCGCTGATCCTGTCCTTGGTCAGCCGCTCGAGAAAGGCGACGACCTGGCTTTCCGGCAGCGCGCCCATGAAGCCGTCGATCGGCTGGCCGTTGACGAAGGCGATCACTGCCGGGATCGATTGGATCCCCATCTGCCCCGGGATGGCCGGGTGCTCGTCGATATTCATCTTGGCAAGCTTGACCTTGCCCTTGGCATTCCTGACCGCCTTTTCAAGAATCGGGGTGAGCTGCTTGCAGGGGCCGCACCACGGCGCCCAGAAATCGACGAGCACCGGGCGCTTGCGCGACTCCTCGATGACGTCCTTCATGAACCCTTGGGTCGTCGTCTCGACGATCGGATCGCCGGCAGGCGCGGCCGCGCCGTTATCCAGTAAAGTCATAAAACCCCTTTGGCATCGAAAACGCGATGCGGCGCTTATTAAATGGCGATAACCGCCCCGAATGCAATCGGCTCAGGCCGGGGCGGCCGAGACCGCGACGATCCGCGGTTCGTGCCCGGTGGCGCGGAGGAATTTCAGCAAATCCTCACGGCCGATCGCGGTCGTGCGCGTATTGACCAGAGGATGATAATTCAGAGTTTCGTGGCCCAGCATCGCCTCGTCGAGGACGACGGCAACGCGGCCCTGCCGGTCGTTGATCGCCCCGAAGGGCGTCACCGAGCCGGGTTCGACCCCGATCACCTCGCGCATGAGATCGGCTGATCCGAAGGACAGGCGGCCGGAGGCCCCGAGCAGCCGGTGCAGCCCCTTCAGGTCGATGACCGCGTTTTCCAGCGCTACGACGAGAAAGAGCGCATCCTTCTTGTCCTTCAGGAACAGGTTCTTGGTGTGCCCGCCCGGGATTTGGCCGCGCAGGGCGCGCGACTGTTCCACCGTGAACAGCGGCGGGTGCTCGACGGTGCGGTGCTTGATGCCGAGCCTGTCGAGAAAGGCGAAAAGCTCGTCCGGGGTTGCGGGCATGACGAATGGCGGGCAGGCGATGGCGGGGCGGTTCCGGCCCGGAAAAAGCCCAGCTTTGCCCGAGGGTCAAGCGCGGTTGCAAAGGGGATGGGCTTTTGGCATAGGAAGGCCCCGGCGGCTTCTGGCCGCCGATCCCAAGGACGCGGGTGTAGCTCAGGGGTAGAGCACGACCTTGCCAAGGTCGGGGTCGAGGGTTCGAATCCCTTCGCCCGCTCCAACTCCGCTCCTTGCGGAGTTTATCAGCGCGACCATCGCTGTTTATCCGGTGACGACAGAAGCCATGCGCCGCCGCCTCGCGGCGGCGCCCGAGCAGGATTGAGCCCGAGCGACGGATAATATCGCCGTCGGCATGATGGCGTCTAATATCGCCGTCGGCATGATGGCGTCGCTGTGCGTGTTCCTCGGCGCACTGACCGGTCTGCAGGCGCACCTGCTGATCCCCGTGCATCACCGCACCGCCGAGACGCGCGAGGTGGTGTGGCTCGGCATCGGGTGATTTCGGTGCTGGCGGCGCCGGCGCCCGGCCTTCTGACCGCGTCGGCGAAGCGCACCTTCGACAACGCCGAACAGAATATCGGCTCCTACGCCACCGACATCGTGCTGCTCGACCAGACGCTGAGCCGGCTCGACGCGGAGGCCGACGCCATCCGCGCCGCCCCGCTGCAATACACGGCCGCCACGGTGGAGCGCACCTGGGGCGATTCGAAGCCGATGCAGCCGCTCGAGGACAAAGAGGCCGGCGCGCTGCTCGAACGCATGACGCACCAGATCCTCGACATGGATGCGCCGTTCGGCGGCTCGATCATGGTATCGGGCCAGCCGCTGCGCAGCGCGTTCGCCCATCCGCGGGGTGGCTGATCAATAGCCCGCGGCGAGCGAGCCGCGCGTGCGCCGGTCTGCCGCGCCCACGAAGCCGTCCGGCGTGACCGCGATCGAGTTCGCCGCCGTCACCGGCTGGCGCTGCGTGATGTTGTGGCCGAGCGCGCGCAGGCCCGCGAGCGTCGCCTCGGAAAATCCCGGCTCGACCAAAACCTCGTCCGGCATCCATTGATGATGGATGCGCGGCGCGCCGACCGCTTCGCCGACGCTCATGCCGTGGTCGAGCACGTTCAGCACCACCTGCAGGACCGCGGTGATGATGCGGCTGCCGCCCGGCGATCCGGTGACCAGCACGGGCGCGCCGTCCTTCAGCACGATGGCCGGGGACATCGACGACAGCGGCCGCTTGCGCGGCCCCGGCGCGTTGGCGTCGCCACCGATGAGGCCGAAGGCGTTCGGCGCTCCCGGCTTGGCGGCGAAATCGTCCAGCTCGTTGTTGAGCAAAACGCCGGTGCCCTCGGCCACGAGTCCGGTGCCGTAGCTCAGGTTCAGCGTATAGGTGTTGGCCACCGCGTTGCCGAAACGGTCGATCACCGAGAAATGCGTAGTGTTGTCGCCCTCGTAGGCCGCCGGCGTGCCGGGGCGCACCTCCGACGAGGGCGTCGCGCGCACGCGGGAAACCGTATCTCGCAAGGCCACCGCATATCGCTTCGAGGTGAGGCCTTTTACCGGCACGCTGACGAAATCCGGATCGCCGAGAAACGCCGCGCGGTCCGCATAGGCGCGCTTCATCGCCTCGATCATCAGGTGCAGCGTCTCGACGCTTTCCGGCCCCGATCTTTTCAGGTCGTAGCCTTCGAGGATGTTCAGCATCTCGATCAGATGCACCCCGCCGGACGAGGGCGGCGGCATGGAAA
Source organism: Pseudorhodoplanes sp. (assembly GCA_035548355.1). Classification (GTDB taxonomy): domain Bacteria; phylum Pseudomonadota; class Alphaproteobacteria; order Rhizobiales; family Xanthobacteraceae; genus Pseudorhodoplanes. The sequence goes on along the minus strand of DASZTD010000037.1, from coordinate 29,342 downwards.
CGATGTCGTAGCCGCGATAGCTGCCGCGCACGACCTCGCGTTCGAGCGCCTGATATTCGCGCAGGTCCGCCGCCGTCATCCGCCCGCCCGCCTCGCGCACGGCGGCCGCGATCCGCTCGGCGATCGGCCCGTCGTAGAAGGCGCGCGGGCCATCCTTCGCGATCGCTTCGAGCGTGGCGGCGAGATCGTTCTGGATCAACTTGTCGCCGGGGGCGAGCGGGGTGTTGTCGGCTTTCAGGAAGATTTTCGCCGAGGACGGCCAGCGCGCGAACAGGTTGCGCGCGCCCGACAGCGTGTCGGCGATATCGCCGTCGATCTCGATGCCGTCGCGCGCAAGCCGGATCGCCGGCTCGATCAGATCGGCGAGCGACAGCCGGCCGGAGCCGTAGCGGGCATGGGCGAGAGCGAGCCCTGCGACCGTGCCCGGCACGCCGATGGCAAGGCCGCCTTCGCGCGATTTCGCGGGATCGGCCTCGCCGTTCTCGTCGAGAAAGACGTCGCGCGTGGTCAGCGCGGGCGCGGTCTCGCGGTAGTCGATGGCGATGTCGCGCCTACCATCGGCGAGATGGATCACCATGAATCCGCCCCCGCCGACATTGCCGGCGCGCGGATAGGTGACGGCAAGCGCAAAGCCCGTCGCCACCGCCGCATCGATCGCGTTGCCGCCGCGCTTCAGTATCCCGGCACCGATTTCGGCTGCGCGCGCCTCCTGCGCCACCACCATGCCGTCGCGGCCGTGGGCGACCTGCGCCGGTTCGGCGGCCAACGCGCGCGGCGGGACCATCGCGCCGGTCAGCAACAGTAACAATAAAGCAAATGCCGCGTATCGATGGCGCATCGGGCTGCCGGCTTTGAACTGCGGGTCGGTCGTGCGGCACATATGGGGACTGTCTTTCTGCCGGGCAGGGCTCTAGGGTCGGGCGGCGGGCCGCGGACCGGCGGCTTGGCGGTCGACGCTGCAATCGAGGAGGCTTAGATGGCCAGTGTGTTCAAAGTCATCCGGATCAGTGCTTTCGCGGTTTGCGCCAGCCTCTTTCTCGCCGGGTGCGGCATCAACAATATTCCGACCTACGAGGAACAGGCCAAGGCCAAATGGTCGGACGTGCAGAACCAGTATCAGCGCCGCGCCGATCTGATCCCCAATCTGGTCGAAACGGTGAAGGGCTATGCCGCGCAGGAAAAGAGCGTGCTGGAAGCCGTCACCGAGGCGCGCGCCAAGGCCACCTCGATCAAGGTCGATGCATCGACCGTGACCGATCCGGAGACCTTTAAGAAATTCCAGGACGCGCAGGCGCAGCTTTCCGGCGCGCTCGGGCGTCTTATCGCCGTGTCGGAAGCCTATCCCGACCTCAAATCGAACCAGAATTTCCTCGCCCTGCAGTCGCAGCTCGAGGGTACCGAAAACCGGATCGCGGTGGCGCGGCGCGACTACATCGAGGCGGTGCGCGTCTTCAATACCGAGCTGCGCACCTTTCCCGGCGTGATCTGGGCCTCCACCCTGTACCGCGCGCACAAGCCGATGGAGACCTTCGCCGCCGCCGCCGATGCGGCGCGCCCACCGCAGGTGAAATTCTGAGGCGGACATGCGCGCCGGCACGACGATCGCGCGATGGTGCGCGCCGGCGATTGCGCTGGCCGCGATTTGCCTTGCGACCTGCGCCTTCGCGCTCACCTTTCCGGCGCTGAGCGGGCGCGTCGTCGATGAAGCCAATCTGCTCGACGGCCCGACCCGGCAGGCGCTCACGCGCAAGCTCGAGGACCTCGAAAGCCGGACGACCACCCAGCTCGTCGTCGTCACGCTCGATTCGCTGCAGGGCACGACCATCGAGGATTACGGCTATCAGCTCGGCCGCACCTGGAAGATCGGGCAGCAGGGCGCCAATAACGGCGCCCTTCTGATCGTCGCGCCGAAGGAGCGTAAGGTGCGCATCGAGGTGGGCTACGGGCTCGAAGCCACGCTCACCGACGCGGTGTCGCGGCTGATCATCGAGAACGCAATCCTGCCGCGCTTCCGCGCCGGCGATCTCGCCGGCGGCATTACGCGTGGCGTGGACGATCTCGTGCAGGTGCTGAGCGGAGGCGCGGAGGAATTCAAGCAGCGCGCGCGGCCGGCGGCGCGCACGCCGGGGCCGATGGTGTCGTTGCTGCACTGGATGCTGACGTCGGAGCTTGGGCTGTTCGTCGTCTTTCTCATCATCATCTTCGCCCTGAACGGGCTGCAATCGCTGCTGATCCGGCTCGGCCTCGCGCGCAGGGCGGGGCGGCGCGGGCGCTCGCCGTGGATCGTCCCGATCCCGTCGGGTTCCTCGGGCTCGTCGTGGTCGTCGGGCGGCTCGTCGTGGGGCTCCGGATCCTCTGGCGGCGGATTTTCCGGCGGCGGCGGTTCGTTCGGCGGCGGCGGCTCGTCGGGGAGCTGGTGAGATGATATCCGACGCCGACAGGGCGCGAATCTCGGCCGCGATCCGCGAGGCGGAGACGAAGACCTCCGGCGAGATCTTCTGCGTCATCGCGCGGCGATCCGGCAGCTATCGGCTCGTGCCGGTGGCCTGGGCGGCGGCGCTGGCGCTGCTCGCGCCGCTGCCGCTGATCGAATTCACCGACGCCTCGGTCGAGGGCATCTACCTGATCCAGCTTTGCGTCTTCATCGTCACCTCGCTCGTGCTCTCGCTGCCCGCCGTGAGAATGCGCGCGGTGCCGCGCCTTGCCCGCTACGAGCGCGCGCACCGCGCGGCGATGCGGCAATTCCTGGCGCAGGGCCTGCAGAACACGCAAGCGCGCACCGGCGTCTTGATTTTCGTGTCGCTGGCCGAGCGTTACGCCGCGATCATCGCCGACCAGGGCATCAACGCGAAGGTCGATCAAAGCGAATGGGACACGGCGATGGCCGATCTCGTCGCCGCGATCCGGGACAGGCGGCTCGCCGACGGGCTGATCGCGGCGATCGGGCGTTGCGGCGCGATTCTCGCGCGACACTTCCCGCCGGGCCGCGCCAATCCGGACGAGATCCCGAACAGGGTCGTCGAAATCTAGCGCGCCATCGCGTGATAGACCGGGTTGGGCCGCATGTCGGTGGCCGAGGCGACGCGGTTCGACATGTTGAAAAAGCCCGCGACCGCGGCGATGTCGAAGATGTCGCGGTCGCCGAACCCGGCGCGCCGCAGCCGCTCGCGATCATTCTCCTCAATCTGCCACGGCTGCGCCGTCAGCTTCACCGCGAAATCGAGCATCGCGCGCTGGCGCCTGTCGAGCCGCGCGGCGCGGTAATTCATCGCCATCAATTCGCCGAGCACCGGATCGCCGGAAATCTGGCGAACCGCCGCGCCGTGCGCGACCAGGCAGTAATAGCAGCGGTTCTGCGAGGACACCGCGACCGCGATCATCTCGCGTTCGAGCTTCGACAGGCCGGAGGGGCCGAGCATCAGCTCGTTGTACATCGCCACGAAGGCCTCGAGCTTGGCCATGTCGAAAGCGTAGGCCCTTAGCACGTTCGGGACGAAGCCGAGCTTCTCCTTGCATTTGCGGAAATAGGCCGCCATCGAATCCGACAGTTTCACCTCCGGGAGCGACAGCGCGATCAGCGTGACGTCGTCGCCGCTCGCGGCATTCGCCGGAAGCGGCTGAGGCCGGCCGGCGGCGGTTTTGCCCGGGATGGTTTTGGCGGGAATCGGCCTGGCGGCGGGCGCGGCCCTGCCCTTGGATTTACTCATCTTTTTGCCGGATTTCGCCATGACTGTCCCCTCCCGCGTCGCTGCGGCAAGACTAGCCTGTCGCAAAGTTGCGGTGAAATTGATTTCTGTTACGGGTCTATCGACGACCCAACCTCAATCGTCGACACTCATCGCATGGCCGACGCCGCCCGACCGAATGACAGGTCACCATCCGTTTTTCTTGGCACGCAGGAGGAGCAGGCCGCGCTCCGCCTGATCGAGGAAGCCGCCGCTTTGCTCGACGACGGCGTCGTGCCCGACAGCTTCGTCGGGCGGCTTTTCGAGCATGCCGCGCCCGAGGATCTCGTCGGCTATGCGCCGGAGGAACTGGCCTCGCTCGCGCAGGACGCCTGGGCGCATTTCCAGCAGCGCGAGCCGGGGACGCCGTCGATCCGCTTCGCGCCCGCGCGCGTGCCGCAGGACGGCGAGCGGCTGAAAACCGTGTCGGTGATTGAGATCGTCAACGACGACATGCCGTTCCTCGTCGATTCGGTGATGGCGGAGCTGGCCGAGCGGAAATTCCCGGTCCGGCTCGTCGTGCATCCGATCTTCGCCGTGACACGGCAGCCGGACGGGCGGCTCGGAACATGGGCGGCGGCCGGCAATGCCGCTTCCGTCTCGCGCGAAAGCTTCATCCACATCCATGTCGATCAGGTAGCCGACGAGGCCGAGCGCGCGCGCGCCGTGCAGGCGCTGCAGGCGGTGCTCGCCGCGGTGCGCGCTTGCGTCGCCGACTGGCGTCCGATGCTGGCGCGCGTCGGCGAGGTGATCGCCGACATGAAGGCCTCGCCGCCGCCCCTGCCGGTGGACGAGGTCGCCGAGGCGATCCAGTTCCTGGAATGGCTCGCCGCCAACAATTTCACCTTTCTCGGCGTGCGCGACTATGTCTTTACCGCCGCCGGCACGCTCGAGCCGCGCGCGGAGAGCGGGCTTGGAATCCTGCGCGATCCGGCGGTGAAGGAATTCTGCCGGCGCGACGATGCGGCGACGGCGCGCGAGATGCAGGCCGCCTTCGACGAGCCGAGCGCGCTGCTGATCACCAAGGCGGACCGGCGCTCGCGCGTACACCGGCGCGTGTTCATGGATTATGTCGGCGTCAAGCGGTTCGACGCCGACGGCAAGCCGGCCGGAGAATTCCGGATCGTCGGGCTTCTGACCTCTAGCGCCTATACGCGCTCGACCGGCTCGATCCCGTATCTGCGCCGCAAAGCCGACAGCGTGATGAAGCGCGCCGGTTTCAATCCCGCCGGGCATTCCGGTAAGGCGCTGATCAATATTCTGGAACATTATCCGCGCGACGAATTGTTCCAGGTGGACGACGCTACGCTTTTCCAGTTCGCGCTGATGATCCTGCAGCTCGACGAGCGGCCGCGCGTGCGGGTGCTTGCCCGCCGCGACCGTTTCGACCGCTTCGTGTCGGTCATCGTCTATGTGCCGCGCGAGCGCGCCGGCGAAAGCGTCGTCGGCCAGATCGGGGAGTTTCTTGCCGACATCTTCAAGGGAGAGGTCGGCACCTTCGAGCTGTTCTTTCCGGAACGGCCGCTGGTGCGCATCCACTTCATCATCCAGCGTTCGGCGGAGGAGATCGAGTTTCCCGAGCGGACCGAGCTGGAATACGCGGTCGGCACCATCGTGCGCACCTGGGCCGACGCGCTGGCCGAGCAGCTTTCGCTGGCCTTCGAGCCGGCGCGGGCGCGCGCGCTGTTTGAGCTGTATGGCGGCGCCTTTTCGGCCGCCTACCGCGAGGCCTATCTGCCCGCCACCGCGATCGACGACATCCGCACGATCGAGGGCCTGTCGGACGAGCGCCCGCTGAGCGTTGACTTTCACGCCGCCGAGGACGGACAGGCGAGCAGCGTCGGGCTGAAGGTGTGGAGCTACGGGCGGCCGATCCCGCTGTCGGAGCGCGTGCCCATTCTGGAAAACATGGGCTTCAGCGTGGTCGACGAGCGCACCTACGAGATCGAGGCGGTGTCCGGCCGCCGCCCCGCGGTCTGGCTGCACGACATGATGCTCGAGCGCGCCGACCGGGCCGCGGTCGATCTGGAAAACTTGCAAAAGCCGCTCGAGGCCGCGCTGCTGTTCATCATGCGCGGCATCGCGGAGAATGACGGGTTCAACGCGCTCGTGCTGACCGCGGGGCTGTGGTGGCGCGACGTTGCGCTGATCCGCGCGCTGGCGCGCTATCTGCGCCAGATCCGCATCGCCTTCTCGCAGGATTACATGTGGGCGACGCTGCGCAAGCACGGCGCCGTCGCCGCCAGGCTCGTGGCGCTGTTCCAGGCGCGGTTCGATCCGCGCGAGCCGGAGGAGGGCCGCGCGGCGCGCGAGGCGGCGATCCTCGGCGAGATCGAAGAGGCGCTGAACGCGGTCGACAGTCTCGACGAGGACCGCATCCTCCGCCGCTTCATGAATGCGATCCGTGCCGCCGTCCGCACGAATTTCTACCAGCTCGGCAAGGACGGCATGCCGAAGGCGGAGATCGCGATCAAGTTCGACAGCCGCAAGGTCGAAGACCTGCCCTTGCCCAGGCCGCTCTACGAGATCTTCGTCTATTCGCCGCGCGTCGAGGCGATCCACATGCGCTTCGGCAAGGTGGCGCGCGGCGGCATCCGCTGGTCAGACCGCGCGCAGGATTTCCGCACCGAGGTGCTCGGGCTCGCCAAGGCGCAGCAGGTCAAGAACGCGGTGATCGTGCCGGTCGGCGCCAAGGGCGGCTTCCTGCCGAAATGGCTTCCCGCCGGCGGCTCGCGCGACGCGATCCAGGCCGAGGGCGTTGCCGCCTATAAACTGTTCATCGGCAGCCTGCTCGACATCACCGACAACCTCTCGGCCGGAGGCGTGACGCCGCCCGGCCAGGTGGCGCGGCACGACGGCGACGATCCCTATCTCGTCGTCGCCGCCGACAAGGGCACGGCCACCTTCTCCGACATCGCCAACGCCATCTCGCTCGAACGCGGCTTCTGGCTCGGCGACGCCTTCGCCTCCGGCGGCTCGGTGGGCTACGACCACAAGGCGATGGGGATCACCGCGCGCGGCGCCTGGGAGGCGGTGAAGCGCCATTTCCGCGAAATGGATATTGACATCGGCACGACGCCGTTCACGGTGGCGGGAATCGGCGACATGTCGGGCGACGTGTTCGGCAACGGCATGCTGCGCGAACGGACGATCCGGCTCGTCGCCGCCTTCGATCATCGCGACATCTTCATCGACCCTTCGCCGGACCCGGAAAGAAGCTTCGCCGAGCGGGAACGTCTGTTCAATCTGCCGCGCTCGAGCTGGCAGGATTACGACAAGACGCTGATCTCGAAAGGGGGCGGCGTGTTCTCGCGCGCGCTCAAGCAGATCCCGCTATCGGCGGAGATGAGGGCGCTGCTCGGCCTGCAGGGCGCGCATGCCACGCCGCAGGAGGTGATGACGGCCATCCTCAAGATGCCGTCCGACCTGCTTTGGTTCGGCGGCATCGGCACCTATATCCGCGCCTCGCAGGAAACGAACGAGATGGTCGGCGACCGTGCCAACGACGCGATCCGCATCGCCGCCGCCGATCTGCGCTGCAAGGTCGTCGGCGAGGGTGCCAATCTCGGAGTGACACAGCGCGGCCGCATCGAGGCGGCGATGCGCGGCATCCGCCTCAACACCGACGCGATCGACAATTCCGCCGGCGTGAACACCTCCGACGTCGAGGTCAATATCAAGATCGCGCTTAGCCGGCCGGTGGAGAGCGGGCTGCTGACGCTTCAGGCGCGCAACAGGCTTCTGCAAGAGATGACCGACGAGGTGGCCGGTCTCGTGCTTCGCAACAATTATCTGCAGACGCTCGCGCTGTCGCTCGCCGAGCGGCGCGGTCTCGACGACATCGGCTTCCTGCAGCGATTCATTCAAGGGCAGGAGGCGCGCGGCCTGCTCGACCGGCAGGTGGAATTCCTCCCCGACGACAGGGAGATCGGCGAGCGGCGCCGCCGCAATCAGGGGCTGACGCGGCCCGAACTCGCGGTGCTGTTGGCCTATGCGAAGCTGTCGCTCTATGGCGACCTGCTCGAATCGAAAGTGCCGGACGACCCCTATCTGCGGCGCGAGCTTGGCCGCTATTTTCCGAAGGTGCTGAGCGAGAGATTTCCCGACGCCATCGCCGGGCACCGGCTGCACCGGGAGATCATCGCGACCCAGCTCGCCAATTCGATGATCAATCGCGGCGGGCCGTCGCTGATCGCGCGCATGACCGACGAGACCGGGGCGTCGGTCGCCGAAATCGCGCTCGCCTTCGCGGCGGTGCGCGACAGCTACGACATGCCGTCGCTGAACGAGCATATCGATTCGCTCGACAACATGATTCCCGGAAAGCTGCAGCTCGAGCTTTACGCCTCGGTGCAGGACCTGCTGCTCGACCGCCTGGTCTGGTTTCTGCGCAATGCCGATTTCTCAGGCGGCCTCGCGCGCGTAGTCGAGCATTACCGCTCGGGGATCGCCGCGGTGGGCGAGGCGGTCGAGGACAGGATCGACGCCGCGCGCGTCGCCCGGCTGGCCGAGGCCGGCGTTCCGCAAGGTCTCGCCCGCACGCTCGCGGGCATTCCGCTGCTGTCGGTCGCTCCCGATATCGTGCTGGTCGCCGACCGCACCGGCAAGCCGGTGAAGGACGTCACCCGCACCTATTTCGCCGCGCGCGCCTTCTTCCGCATCGACCCGATCGCCGCCGCGGCGCGGGAGATCGCCGTCACCGACTATTTCGACCGGCTCGCGCTTGATCGCGCGCGCGACGGGCTCGGCGAGGCGGTGCGGCGGCTCACAGCGGCCATGGTGGCGGGCGGGGAAAGCGGCGAGCAGGCCGTGCAGGGCTGGGCGGCGCGGCGCGGCGAGGAGGCCGTGCGCATCCGCGACGCGATCGGCCAGATCGCCGATGGCGGGCTGACGCTGTCCAAGCTCTCGGTGGCGGCGAGCCTGCTGGCGGATCTGGCGAAGGAATAGCCGGCGCGGCCGGCGCGCTCAGAGAATGAAGCGGCTCAGGTCCGCGTTCCTCGCCAGGTCGCCGATGTGCTGCTGCACGTAGGCGCCGTCGATCCTGACCGTCTCGCCGGAGCGGTCGGCGGCGGTGAAGGAAATCTCGTCGAGCACACGCTCCATCACCGTCTGCAGGCGGCGCGCGCCGATATTCTCCACGCTGGCATTGACCGCCACCGCCATGTCGGCGATGGCGTCGATCGCGTCGTCGGTGAACTGAAGCGTGACGCCTTCCGTCCCCATCAGCGCCACGTATTGCTTGATCAGCGAGGCTTCCGTGTCGGTGAGGATGCGGCGGAAATCGTCGCGCGTGAGCGCGCGCAGCTCCACGCGGATCGGCAGGCGACCCTGCAGCTCGGGCAGCAGGTCGGAGGGCTTGGCGATATGGAATGCGCCGGAGGCGATGAACAGGATGTGGTCGGTACGCACCGGGCCGTGCTTGGTGGACACCGTCGTGCCCTCGATCAGCGGCAGGAGATCGCGCTGCACGCCCTCGCGCGAGACGTCGGCGCCGTGACGCCCCTCGCGCGCGCAGATCTTGTCAAGCTCGTCGAGAAACACGATGCCGTTATTCTCGACCGCGCGGATCGATTCCTGGATGAGCTGGTCCTGATCGAGGAGCTTGTCGGATTCCTCGTTGACGAGAATCTCGTGCGAGTCCCTGACCAGCACGCGGCGCGTCTTCTTCTGGCCGCCGAGCTTGCCGAAAATGTCGCCGATCGAGATGGCGCCGACCTGCGCGCCGGGCATGCCGGGAATCTCGAACATCGGCAGCCCGCCGCCGCCGGCCTGCACCTCGATCTCGATTTCCTTGTCGTCGAGTTCGCCGTTGCGCAGCTTGCGGCGGAAGGCGTCCTTGGTCGCCGCGCTCGCCCCGGCGCCGACCAGCGCATCGATCACGCGCTCCTCCGCCGCGAGCTGGGCGCGCGCGGCAACGTCCTTGCGCCGGCGCTCGCGCGTCAGCGCAATGCCGACTTCGAGCAGGTCGCGCACGATCTGCTCGACGTCGCGCCCGACATAGCCGACTTCGGTGAATTTCGTCGCCTCGACCTTGATGAAGGGCGCGCCGGCGAGCCGGGCGAGGCGGCGCGAGATTTCGGTCTTGCCGACGCCGGTCGGCCCGATCATCAGGATGTTCTTCGGCAAAACTTCCTCGCGCAGCTTCTCGTCGAGCTGCAGCCGCCGCCACCGGTTGCGCAGGGCGATCGCCACCGCCCGCTTGGCGTCGTGCTGGCCGATAATGAACCGGTCAAGCTCGGAAACGATCTCGCGCGGAGAAAAATCGGTCATTTCGTGCAAACGCTACTTGCCGGCCTGCAACGTTTCGATGGTGACGTTGCGGTTGGTGTAAACGCATATGTCGGCGGCGATGTCGAGCGACCTGCGCACGATGTCCTCGGCGGGAAGGGGCCCGTCGAGCAGCGCGCGGGCGGCGGCGAGCGCGTAATTGCCGCCCGAGCCGATGCCGGCGACGCCGGCCTCCGGCTCGAGCACGTCGCCGGTGCCGGTCAGCACCAGCGACACGTCCTTGTCGGCGACGATCATCATCGCTTCCAGCCGGCGCAGATAGCGGTCGGTGCGCCAGTCCTTCGCCAGCTCGACCGAGGCGCGCAGGAGCTGGCCGGGATATTGCTCGAGCTTGCCCTCGAGCCGCTCGAACAGGGTAAAGGCGTCGGCGGTCGCCCCGGCGAAGCCGCCGATCACGTCGCCCTTGCCGAGCCTGCGGACCTTTTTGGCATTGGCCTTGACGATCGTCTGGCCGATCGAGACTTGGCCGTCGCCGCCGATGGCGACGAGCCCGCCCTTGCGGACGGTCAGGATCGTGGTGCCGTGCCAGGAGGGATTTTCGGTCTGTGACATAACGTCCTCGTGCGGGCAACATTTAGGGGCGAAGGCGCAAATTACAAAGTGCCGCGGCCGGGGCAAATGTGCCGCTCTCCGGCCCGATCGGGGGCGAACGAAAAGCGCGAATGGTGCCCGTTAACCGTGCTGCGGGTGCGCGATCCGCAGCCGCCGGCGGACGAAAGCGGGGCAGTGGCGGACGCGGCGCGCCCCTGATAAAAGGCGCGCGAATTCAACCGGAAGCCTTCTCATGCGCAAAGGCGGCGTGAAACGGACCACCAAGGAAACCGACGTGTCGGTTGCGGTCGATCTCGACGGCAAGGGCCAGTCGCAGATTGCGACCGGCATCGGCTTCCTTGATCACATGCTCGACCTGCTGGCGCGCCATTCGCGCATCGACATCGAGGTGAAGGCGAAGGGCGACCTGCATATCGACCATCACCATACCACCGAGGATGTCGGCATCGCGCTCGGGCAGGCGGTGAAGCAGGCGCTCGGCGACATGCGCGGCATCACCCGCTATGCCGACGTACACGTGCCGATGGACGAGGCGCTGACGCGCGTGGCCATCGACGTGTCGGGACGTCCGTTTCTGGTGTTCAAGGCGACCTTCATGCGCGACAAGATCGGGGCGTTCGATACCGAGCTGGTGAAGGAATGGTTCCAGGCCTTCGCCACCAACGCGGGCGTGACGCTGCACGTGGAGACGCTGTACGGAAGTAACGATCACCATATCGCCGAATCCTGCTTCAAGGGATTGGCGCGCGCGCTGCGCAGCGCGCTCGCGATCGATCCCCGCGCCGCGAACGAGATTCCCTCGACCAAGGGAAGCCTCGGCGGCTGAGAGCGGCGGCCCCGTCATCGCCGGGCCCGATCCCCGGCGGTCCCGATTCGGCCGGCGCCGGGCTCACGCGAGCGAGATGCCCGGCGGAGCGGCGGCCATGACGCAAGAGTCGTTTGGGTTACGGATGCGACAATGACCATCTACACCGTGCATGAGCCACCCGCGGCGAACAGGCCCGCCGATCCGGATCGCTACGTGTTCGTCCGCGACGGTTTCCATTTCTGGGCGTTCCTGCTCGGTCCGGCCTGGATGATCTGGCGCGGGCTGTGGCTCGTGCTCCTGTGCTATGCGCTCGCGCTGCTCGCGCTCGCCGCGGGTCTGCAGGCGGCGAAGGTGCCGAACGGCGCCGCCGCCGCGATCGGTTTCCTGATGGCGCTGTTGACCGGCTTCGAGGCCTCGACTCTATGTCGATGGACGCTGCGGCGCCGCGGCTTCGCCGAGGTGGCGGCGGTGGTCGGCGACGACGTCGAGTCGGCTGAGCGGCGCTTCTTCGCCGGATGGAACGGATCGGGCGCAAGGCCCGCCGCGGTGGCCGCCTCGCCCATGCGCATGCCGCGCGGTGCGGCGCAGGACGTGGTCGGATTTTTTCCCGAGCCGGGAGGTTCGCGGTGACCGCCGTCATCGTCGATTACGGCTCCGGCAACCTGCATTCGGCGGCCAAGGCGTTTGAGCGCGCCTCGCGCGAAAGTGGCGCCGGCGAGGACATCGTCGTCAGCAACGACCCCGACCTCGTGGCGCGGGCCGATCGCGTCGTCCTGCCCGGCGTCGGCGCCTTCGCCGATTGCAAGCGCGGCCTCGCCGCGATCGGCGGCATGATCGAGGCGCTCAACGACACCGTGCGCGGTCGGGGCCGGCCGTTCTTCGGCATCTGCGTGGGCATGCAGCTCATGGCCGAGCGCGGGCGCGAATATGAGGTGATCGACGGTCTCGGCTGGATTGCGGGCGAGGTCGATCGCATCGAGCCGAACGATCCCGGCCTGAAAATCCCGCATATGGGCTGGAACACGCTCGACGTGAAAAGGGCGCACCCGCTGCTCGACGGCATCGCCTTGGGGCCGAAGGGGCTGCACGCCTATTTCGTCCATTCCTACGAACTCAGGCCCTCGCGGCCGGACGATCTCGTCGCGCAAGCCGATTACGGTGGACCGGTGACGGCGATCGTCGGGCGCGACAACATGGTCGGCACGCAATTTCATCCGGAAAAGAGCCAGAAGCTCGGGCTTGCGCTGATCGCCAATTTCTTGAAATGGAAGCCGTGATGTTCGATCCGTTGCTCCTTCCTTCGTCTTTCCCGTCGCGGGGACGGCCGGTCCGCGCCCGCGCCGGGTGGGGGATGTCGCGGCCGTGATTCTCTTTCCGGCCATCGACCTGAAAGACGGGCTGTGCGTGCGCCTCGAACAGGGCGACATGTCGCGCGCGACCATCTTCAATCGCGACCCGGCCGAGCAGGCGCATGCCTTCCAGCAAGCCGGCTTCGAATATCTGCATATCGTCGATCTCGACGGCGCGTTCGCCGGCAAGCCGGTGAACGCCGCCGCTGTCGATCGCATCCTGGAGGCGACCGACATTCCCGTGCAGCTCGGCGGCGGCATCCGCGACATGGCGACGGTCGAGGGCTGGCTCGACAAGGGTGTGAGCCGCGTGATCATCGGTACGGCGGCGGTGCGCGATCCGGCTTTCGTGCGGCAGGCCGCCCGGCTTGATCCGGCGCGCGTGGCTGTCGGGCTCGACGCGCGCGACGGCAAAGTCGCGGTGCAGGGCTGGGCCGAGCAGTCGGAATTGTCCGCGGTGGAGATCGCGCGGCGGTTCGAGGATGTCGGCGTCGCCGCCATCATCTACACCGACATTTCCCGCGACGGCATGCTGAAGGGCCTGAATCTCGACGCCACCATCGCGCTCGCCGGGGCGGTGTCGATCCCGGTGATCGCCTCGGGCGGTCTCGCCTCGATCGACGACGTGCGCGCGATGCTCGAGCCGCGCGCGAGCAAACTCGAAGGCGCCATCGCCGGGCGCGCGCTCTATGACGGGCGGCTGGACGCGGCGGAGGCGCTGGCGCTCATTCGCGCGGCGCGGGCGGAGACCGCCTGATGTTCAAGGTTCGCGTGATCCCCTGTCTCGACGTGAAGGACGGGCGAGTGGTCAAGGGCGTGCGTTTCGTCGATCTGCGCGACGCCGGCGATCCGGTGGAGGCGGCGATCGCATACGACGCGGCCGGCGCCGACGAATTGTGCTTCCTCGACATCACCGCGAGCCATGAGAATCGCGGCATCATCCTCGATGTTGTGCGCCGCACGGCGGAAGCCTGCTTTATGCCGCTGACCGTCGGCGGCGGCGTGCGCACGGTCGAGGACATCCGCAATCTCCTGCATTCGGGCGCCGACAAGGTCTCGATCAACACCGCGGCGGTCAATCGCCGCGCCTTCGTGCGCGAGGCGGCGGAGAAGTTCGGCGACCAGTGCATCGTTGTCGCCATCGACGCAAAGAAGGTGTCGCGGCCGGGCGAGGCCGGCCGCTGGGAAATCTTCACGCATGGCGGTCGCAATCCGACCGGGCTCGACGCGGTCGATTACGCGCGCGAGGTGGCCTCGCTCGGCGCTGGCGAAATCCTGCTTACCTCGATGGATCGCGACGGGACGAAGCAGGGATTCGATATTGCGCTAACGCGCGCGGTCGCCGATGCCGTCTCCATCCCGGTCATCGCCTCCGGCGGCGTCGGCAATCTCGATCATCTGGTCGCCGGCATCCGCGAGGGGCACGCCACCGCCGTGCTCGCGGCCTCGATCTTCCATTTCGGCGAATTCAGCGTCCGCGACGCCAAGCAATACATGGCGGCGGCCGGGCTGCCGATGCGGCTCGATCCCTAGCGCGGTCGGCCGGCGCGCTTCGCCCAGGCGAGCGCCTGCTCCAGCCGGTCGTTGCCCCAGAACAATTCCCCATCTGCGGCGATGAAGGTCGGCGCGCCGAAAATGCCGAGACCGGCCGCCTCCTCGGTCTGGGCGCGCAGGCGGCTTTTGATCTCGTCCGTCCGCGCGCGCTCGAGCACGGCCTGCGCGTCCCCTCTCGCGCCGGCGACCGCCTCGGCGATCACGGCCGGATCGTCGATCCGCCGCCCCCGCGCGAATTGGGCGCCGAAGACACCGAGACAGAAATCCTCCCCGAAACCCTCCTCGCAGGCGACGAGCGCCGCCCGCGCGGCCAGCAGGCTGTGCTGGGGAAACGGCTCGGGCCTGCGGAAAGGCAGCCCGAGATCGGCGCAAAGCCGCTCGAGATCCCGCCACATGTAGCGTCCCTTGGACGCATACATGTTGAACGGCGAGGTCTCCCAGCCCTGCGCCTTGAAGATCGGCCCGAGCAGGAAGGGACGAAAGCGAATCGTCACGCCGGCGTCACGCGCCAGCGGCAGGATACGCATCGCCGCCGGATAGGAATAGGTCGAAGCGAAATCGAACCAGAAATCGAGACGAGGCATGACTGAGTGTAGCGCGGCGCATTGCCGCTGCCAAAGCGCGCGCGCTTTGAGGTGCAGGACTTTCGCGCTACACCGTCGCGGCCAATGAGCCGCAACGGACTCCTGATCGCGCTCGCCCTCGCCGTCCTCGTCGGCGGGCTGTTCGCTGCCCATCCCGAGCTTGATCTGAAGATCTCCGCCTATTTCGTCCGCACGGATTTCCGTTCCGATCACACATTCGGGCTGCGATTCCATCCGCAGGTCTGGGCGCTGCGCGACGCGATCATCTCGGTCACTGCGGTGATGGTGCTGGCGGCGGCTGCGGCGCCGGCGTGGAAGGCGCTGCGCCCGGCGACGCGAATGGCCATTCCCGGGCGCGCGGTGATCCTTCTTCTGTCGACGCTCGCGCTCGGGCCGGGCCTGCTCACCAATGTCGTTCTCAAGGATCACTGGGCGCGGCCGCGGCCGGTGGACGTCATCGAGTTCGGCGGCTCGGAGCGATTCATGCCGTGGTGGAAGCCGGGCGGCGATTGCGCGCGGAATTGCTCCTTCGTCTCCGGCGACGCGGCCGGCGCCTATTGGACCCTAGCGGCGGCCGCGGTTGTGCCCGGGCCCTGGCGGCCACTCGCCTTCGCCGCCGCCCTGACCTTCGGGGCGGCGATGAGTCTCCTGCGGATCATGGCCGGGGCGCATTTCGCCTCCGACGTCTTTTTCTCGGGATTGTTCACCTTCCTGATCGTCTGGATCGTTTACGCCCTGCTTTATCGCTGGCCGGCCACGTGCACCACGGACGAGGCGATCGAGCGCCTGGTCGTGCGGCTCGCGGCGCGAGTCAGGGCACGCCTGCCGGGGCTTCGGCGCCGCCTGCGCCCGCGCCCGGGCGCCACGCGCGAGGGGGCGCAACGCGCGCTCGATTTCGGATAGGCTGGAACGCAGGGCGGGGTTTCAACCGTCAGCGACGACAGGAGCCGCGTCATGCGCAAAATCTTGCTCGCCGGCATCGCCTTCTCGGCTGTCTGCCTCTCGGGGCTGCCGGTCCGCGCCGAGGTCTATTATCCTTGGTGCGCTTGGTACGACTGGTCGACCTACAATTGCGGCTTTACCAGCTACCGCCAGTGCCTCGCGACCATCAGCGGGCAGGGCGGGGAATGCCGTCCCAATCAGAATCCGCCACCATCCCCGGCGCCGCGCCGCGGCAAGCGCAAGTCCGAGGCGCCCGCCGCTCCCGGGCCGCTCGGCGCTGCCGCGCCCCGCGCCGGCGAGCCGGCCAGGATGGTCAGGCTTCCCAACGGCCGCTGGGTCTCGAGCTATAGTTGCTATACTGACGAAGGTTACGGCCGCTATCGTGAATGCAATGTCGGCGATCACGACTGACGCCCGCCTTTGCCTGCCCCGCCGTTCAGCCTATAGTCCGCGCCGTTTTTCGACCTCTGGCGCAAACGGACCTCAATGCCGAAAACCGACGTGAAAAAAGTCGTGCTCGCCTATTCCGGCGGGCTCGACACCTCGATCATTCTGAAGTGGCTGCAGACGACCTATGCCTGCGAGGTCGTCACCTTTACCGCCGATCTCGGCCAGGGCGAGGAACTTGAACCGGCGCGGCAAAAGGCGCTCCTGCTCGGCATCAAGCCGGAAAACATCTTTATCGAGGATCTGCGCGAGGAATTCGTGCGCGATTACGTCTTCCCGATGTTTCGCGCCAACACCGTCTATGAGGGGCAATACCTGCTCGGCACCTCGATCGCTCGGCCGCTGATCGGCAAGAAGCAGATCGAGATCGCCGAGAAGGTCGGCGCCGACGCCGTCTGCCACGGCGCGACCGGCAAGGGCAATGACCAGGTGCGCTTCGAGCTGACCTATTACGCGCTCAAGCCCGACATCACCATCATCGCGCCGTGGCGCGAATGGGATCTGACCTCGCGCACCAAGCTGATCGAATTCGCGCAGGCGCACCAGATTCCGATCGCCAAGGACAAGCGCGGCGAGGCGCCGTTCTCGGTCGACGCCAACCTTCTGCATTCCTCCTCCGAAGGCAAGGTGCTGGAAGACCCGGCGCAGGACGTGCCGGACTACGTGTATTCGCGCACCGACGATCCGCAAACCGCGCCCGACAAGCCGACCGTGATCACGGTCGATTTCGAAAGGGGCGACCCGGTCGCGATTGACGGCAGGACGATGTCGCCGGCGACCCTGCTCAAGACGCTGAACGATCTCGGCAAGGTCAACGGCATCGGCCGGCTCGATCTCGTCGAGAACCGTTTCGTCGGTATGAAGTCGCGCGGCATGTACGAAACGCCGGGCGGCACGATCCTGCTCGCGGCGCATCGCGGCATCGAATCGATCACGCTCGATCGAGGCGCCATGCATCTGAAGGACGAGCTGATGCCGAAATATGCCGAGCTGATCTATAACGGCTTCTGGTTCTCGCCCGAGCGGGAAATGCTGCAGGCGGCGATCGACAGGAGCCAGGAATTCGTCACCGGCCGGGTGCGGCTCAAACTCTACAAGGGCTCGGTCGCGGTGATCGGCCGCGAAAGCAAATATTCGCTCTACGACCAGGACCTCGTGACCTTCGAGGAGGGCGCTGTCGCCTACGATCACCGCGACGCGGCCGGCTTCATCCGGCTGAACGCGCTTCGCCTTCGCACGCTAGGCCAGCGGAAGAAAAAGCTCAATCTGTAGGCGCGGCCGCGCCTCGCGCGGCGGTGCATCCTGAAACAGTAGCGTCACATAGCGGCGATAGCGTCGAGGCCTCATTTTCAAGGAGAGCCCCGATGCGCCGGAACCATGCCGCTTTCGCCGCGCTTGTGCTGGCCGCGCTTTGCGCGCCGGCCAAGGCGCAGACCATCTATCCGATCGACCGCGCCGACATCCTGTCCGGTTCCCGGTTCGACTTCAAAATCGAGTTCGACGGTAAGGTTGATGCCTCGCGGATCAGGATCGCCGTCAACGGCCAGGACTATGCGCAGGTCTTCGGCAAGGCCGCGCAGTTCATCGAGCGCGAGGACGGCAAGGACCAATCGGCGCTCCTGCTGCGCGATGTGTCGCTCGAAAGGCCCGGAGCCTACAAGGTTACGGTTTCCGACGGCACCCGCAGCCGCGACGTCACCTGGAACGTCTTCGATACCGGGTCGCGGCGCGCGAAAAACGTGATCCTGTTCATCGGCGACGGCCTGTCGCCCGCGCATCGCATTGCCGCGCGTATCCTGTCCAAGGGCATCCACGAGGGAAAGACCGGAGGGCAGCTCGCTATCGACGACATGCCGCATATGGCGCTGGTCGCGACCGCCGGCATGGATTCGGTCATCACCGATTCCGCCAACGGCGCGAGCGCCTTCGCCACCGGCCACAAGTCCGCCGTCAACGCAATGGGCGTCTATCCCGACCGCACGGAAAATCCCTTCGACGATCCGAGGGTCGAGACGATCGCGAGCCTGGTGCGGCGCCGGCACAACATGGCGGTCGGCGTCGTCACCAATACCGAGATCGAGGATGCGACACCCGCCGCGATGATCGCGCATACGCGCCGCCGCGCCGCCTATGACGGGATCGTCGAGCAATATTTCGAGTTCAAGCCGGACGTGCTGATGGGCGGCGGCTCTGCCTTCTTCCTTCCGAAAGGCGCGTCCGGCCGCCGTGCCGACGATGTCGATTACATCGCGAAGTTCAAGGAGGCTGGCTATTCCTTCGCCGCCACCGCCACCGCGCTCAGGGCCGTTCAGGACAAGCCCGGCAAGCTGCTTGGGCTTTTCCATTCCGGAAACATGGACGGCGTGCTCGATCGCAAGTTTCTCAAGGGGGGCACCGTCAGGAAATTCCCCGACCAGCCGGATCTGACCGAGGAGGTCAAAGTCGCGCTCGACGTTTTGTCGAAGAACGAGAACGGGTTCTTCCTCATGGTCGAATCAGGGCTGATCGACAAATATGCCCATGTGCTCGACATGGAGCGCGCCGCCTACGACACGATCATGCTCGACAATGTCGTGCGCCAGACCAAGGAATGGGCGGCGGCGCGCGGCGACGATACGCTGATCATGGTGGTTTCGGACCACAACCATCCGAACAGCCTGATCGGCACGATCGACGACGACATGAGCTCGGTCCCGAACGTTCCGCTGCGCGAGCGGATCGGCGTTTATGAGAAGGCCGGCTTCCCGAATTATCCGGAAGCTGACGCGGAGGGCTATCCCGAGCGCGTGGACGTGAGCCGCCGCCTGGTGATCATGTCGGCGAGCGCGCCCGACTATTACGAGACGTTCCGGCCCAAGCTCGACAATCCGAACGCGCCGACGGTGCCGGGATCGGAACGCGGCACCTTCGTGCCCAACGAGAAATACAAGGACATGCCCGGCGCCATGTTTCGGCTCGGCACGCTCAATCGCTATCGCGATACCAGCGTGCATTCTGGAGAGGATGTCATTCTCACCGCTACCGGTCCGGGCAGCGAGCTGGTGCGCGGCCAGATGGACAACACCGAAGTGTTCCGCGTGATGGCCGAGGCGCTTGGGCTCGGCGCCAACCAGAAGGCGGCCTCGGCACGCTGACGCTTGCGCCGGGCGTGCGGGAGGCCGGCGACGCGCCGCGCTGTTCGGGAGAGCCGGAAAAGGAATGGCCGGGACATCGTCCCGGCCATTCGTCATTCCTGATTACTGGTTGCTGCCTTCGAGCAGCGGCGTGATGCGGCGCACGGTCACGCGCCGGTTCCGCCGTTCCGGCCCTTCGGTCGGAATTTTGAGCTGCTGCTCGCCGTATCCCTGCGAGGTCAGGTTTTCCGGCGGCACGCCGAACTGCTCGGTAAGCGCGCGCGCCACCGCCTCGGCGCGGCGATCGGACAGCGACAGGTTGTCGACATCGGCGCCGACCGCGTCGGTATGTCCCTCGATCAGGAACATCTCCTGCGGATTTTGCTGGATCGCCCGGTTGATCGCATCGGCGATCACGGCGAGCTGGTCCATCTGGTCGGGCGTGATGTCCCACGATCCGGTATCGAAGGTGATCGTGTCGAGATCGACGCGCGGCATGCGATCGCGCACCGCCGGGCTGTAGAGCACCTCATCGAGGCTGTAGGCCCGTTCGAGCGGCTCCACCGGCGGCGCCATCAGCACGCCGTACACATCCTCGAACGGGGCGTCGGGGCGCCAGTCGTAGATGTAGCGCTCGCGCGGAATGCGGATGACCGGCGGCGGAAGCTGCACGAAGAAGCCCGGCCCGCGCGGACGGTTGTCGATGAGGATGATCTCCCGCCCGTCGGGTCCGCGGCGCACGCGGCGCACCAGGTGGCCGTTGGCGTCGATGATGTTGATGATCTGCACACCGCCGGGGCGGACGATCACGTTCTGGAAATCGTTGCCGCGCCGCTCCATGCGCACCTCGCCGCCGAAACGGCCGGTGTTGAAGCGTCCGCCGTTTCGCAGGCGCTCAAGCTCGTTGCGCTGGATGAAGGCGCGGTTGCCCTCGCGCACGATGGTGCGGTCGTTCTCGCGGATGAGCGTGCGGTTGCCCTGGCGTTCTTCGCGCCGCTCGCCGCGCAGTTGGTCGATGCGCTGAGGGCCGGCGGCGCCCGGTCCGGCCGGTCCGCCCGGCGCACCGGGCCGCATGACGGGAGCGGTCTGCGGCGAGGGCTGCGTGGTTGTCGCCGCGGGCGGTGTCGTCTGTCCCTGCGGCGCAGGCGCGGTGGTCGGCGGCAGGGTGCGGGCGGCCGGAGGCGTCGCGGGCCCTTGCTGTTGCTGCTGTTGTTGTTGCGGCGGCGTCGTGCTCGGGCGCGGCGGCACGCCCTGGCGCAGGTCGCGCGGGCGCATGCCGGGCTGCTGCTGTTGCTGCTGCTGCTGTTGCTGCTGTTGATGTTGCTGGACCGGCTGCGGCGCGCGCTGCATCGCGGGCGGCGGACCCTGACGCGGCGCCGTCGATGGGGGCGGTCCGGCCGGACGCTGCGGCGGAGGCGCGGCGGGCTTCGGCGGCGGAGGCGCGGCGGGGCGCTGCGGCGGAGGCGCGGGGCGCGCGGCGGGCGGCTGCGGCTTTTGCGGGCCGCCGGCGGGAGGTTTCTTGGTCGCATCCTCGGACTGCGCCAGCATGATCGGATGTTGCCCCTCGGCCCTGGCGGCAGGCGGCTGCGCCAGAGCGAAGGCCGGAATGATCGTGCTCGCGAGCAGCAATCTGGTTTTGGTCATCGAAGTCGTTGTCCCCGGTAATGGGCAGCAGAATCAGCGAATGCGGAGTCTATGCCACAAAAACGATTTGAACCTGCCGAAAGCGCAGGGCGGGTTCATGTTTGCGTGATGGCAAATCTGCGGCGCGCCCTGCGACATTCGCGATGAATGTTTCTTCAGGATCGCGAAGCGGCGCGCGATGCAAAACGCGCGCGGCGATCTGGCCGCGCGCGTTCCTGCGTCCAATGCGATCGCGAAGCGGTCCGCGAAGCCTCGCCGGGCGGAAGGTCCGCCCGCGCGGCGGCTAGACCTGCCGCTCGACCAGCATCTTCTTGATCTCGGCGATCTCCTTGGCTGGGTTCAGCCCCTTCGGGCAGGCCTTCGAACAATTCAGGATCGTGTGGCAGCGATAGAGACGGAACGGATCCTCGAGAAAATCGAGCCGCTCGCCGGTCGCCTCGTCGCGCGAATCCTTGATCCAGCGCGCGGCCTGCAAAAGCGCGGCGGGTCCGAGATAGCGGTCGCCGTTCCACCAATAGCTCGGGCAGGATGTCGTGCAGCATGCGCACAAGATGCATTCGTACAGCCCGTCGAGCTTGGCGCGATCCTCGTGGCTCTGCCGCCATTCCTTTTCCGGCGCCGGCGTTTCGGTCTGCAGATAGGGTTTGATCGAGGCGTATTGCGCATAGAAGTTGGTCAAGTCCGGAACCAGGTCCTTGACCACCGGCATGTGCGGCAGCGGATAGATGCGCACGGTCTCGTGCCTGATCTCCGCCATGGTGCGCGTGCAGGCGAGCGTGTTGACGCCGTCGATGTTCATCGAGCAGGAGCCGCACACGCCCTCGCGGCACGACCGGCGGAAGGTCAGCGACGGATCGATGTTCGACTTGATCCAGATAAGCGCGTCCAGCACCATCGACCCGCAATGATCGAGATCGACATAAAACGTGTCGATCCTCGGATTCTGCCCGTCGTCCGGGTTCCAGCGGTAGATGCGGAATTCGCGTTCGCGCTTCGTGCCCGGCACGCGCGGCCAAGTCTTGCCTTCCGCGATCTTGGAATTCTTCGGCAGCGTAAGCTCGACCATGACTGCGTTCTTTCTCTCCTGGTCCCGGCCGGCCTTATCCGTCCGTCTCGTCCGGATCGGCCGCAGGCGCGGCGACGACGAAAAATCAGTAAACCCGTGCCTTCGGCTCGATATAGGCGATGTCGTTGGTCATCGTGAAGCTGTGCACCGGTCGGTAATCGATCCTGACCGTGCCGGTGGCGGAGTCGATCCAGGCGAGCGTGTGCTTCATCCAGTTCTTGTCGTCGCGCTCGGGAAAATCCTCGCGCGCGTGCGCGCCGCGGCTTTCCGTGCGATTGCGCGCGGAGTCCATGGTGACGACCGCCTGCGCGATCAGATTGTCAAGCTCCATCGTCTCGACCAAATCCGAATTCCAGATCAGCGAGCGGTCGGTGACCTTGATGTCGCTCATGCCTTCGTAGGCCTCGTGGATGAGCTTGTGCCCTTCCTCCAGCACCTCGCCGGTGCGGAAGACGGCGCAATTGGTCTGCATCACCTTCTGCATCCTGAGGCGAAGCTGCGCGGTCGGCGTGCTGCCGCTGGCGTTGCGGAAATGGTCGAGCCGGTCGAGCGCGCGCTCGGAGGCGTCGGCCGGAAGATCGGGATGCTTGGCGTTCTTCTCCAGCGTCTCGGCGCAGCGCAAGGCTGCCGCGCGGCCGAACACGACGAGATCGATCAGCGAATTCGATCCGAGACGGTTGGCGCCGTGCACCGACACGCAGGCCGCTTCCCCCACCGCCATCAGGCCCGGCACCACCGAATCGGGATTGCCGTCCTTCTTGGTGACGACCTCGCCGTGATGGTTCGTGGGAATGCCGCCCATGTTGTAGTGGACGGTCGGCAGGACCGGAATCGGCTCCTTGGTCAGGTCGACGCCGGCGAAAATGCGCGCGGATTCGGAAATGCCGGGCAGGCGCTCCTGCAGCACGGCGGGATCGAGATGGTCGAGATGCAGGTAGATGTGATCCTTGTTCTTGCCGACGCCGCGGCCCTCGCGGATTTCGATCGTCATCGCCCGCGAGACCACGTCGCGCGAGGCGAGGTCCTTGGCCGACGGCGCGTAACGCTCCATGAAGCGTTCGCCTTCGGAATTGACCAGATAGCCGCCCTCGCCGCGCGCGCCCTCGGTGATCAGGCAGCCGGCGCCGTAGATGCCGGTCGGATGGAATTGCACGAATTCCATGTCCTGCAGCGGCAGGCCCGCCCGCAGCACCATGCCATTGCCGTCGCCGGTGCAGGTATGCGCCGAGGTGCAGGAGAAATAGGCACGGCCATAGCCGCCGGTGGCGAGAATGGTGGTCTGGGCGCGGAACCGGTGCACGGTGCCGTCGTCGAGCTTCAGCGCGAGCACGCCGCGGCAGCGGCCCTCCTCGTCCATCAGCAGGTCGATCGCGAAATACTCGATGAAGAATTCGGCCTGATGCCTCAGCGCCTGGCTGTACATCGTGTGCAGCATGGCGTGGCCGGTGCGGTCGGCGGCGGCGCAGGTGCGCTGCGCCGTGCCCTTGCCGAAATGCGTGGTCATGCCGCCGAACGGGCGCTGATAGATCTTGC
This sequence comes from Pseudorhodoplanes sp., assembly GCA_035548355.1. Classification (GTDB taxonomy): domain Bacteria; phylum Pseudomonadota; class Alphaproteobacteria; order Rhizobiales; family Xanthobacteraceae; genus Pseudorhodoplanes. The sequence continues at coordinate 5,737 of DASZTD010000037.1, read as the reverse complement.
CGTTGTCGGCGCGGCGGGAAAACGGCAGCCCCCAGTGTTCCAGCTCGTAAACCGCCGCCGGCGCGTTGCGCACAAGATATTCGATGGCGTCCTGGTCGCCGAGCCAGTCCGAGCCCTTGACCGTGTCGTACATGTGCCAGCGCCAGTCGTCCTCGCCCATGTTGCCGAGCGAGGCGGCGATGCCGCCTTGCGCCGCCACGGTATGCGAGCGCGTTGGAAACACCTTGGTGATGCAGCCGGTGCGCAGCCCCGCCTCGCTGCAGCCAACGACCGCGCGCAGGCCCGCGCCGCCCGCGCCGACCACGATCACGTCGTAGGTGTGATCCTCGACCGGGTAGGCGCGGCCCTTGATCGCGGGCGCGGCGCCGTTGCCGTTCGCCCCGGCCTTGCCGTTCGCCGCCGGCTTCTCGGTCTTCTTCTTGGGCGTTCTCGCCATCTCAGACTCCGAAAGACATCTGCAGGACCGCGTAGGCCGACGCGAGCGCCACGACCGCGCAGAAAAAGGTGTTGGCCATCAGCAAGGCGATCTTGCCGAGTTCGTGATGCACATAGTCCTCGACGATCACCTGCATGCCGAGCCAGGCGTGATAGGCACTGGTCACGACGAACAGGACGATGATCACCGACACGACCGGCGAGCCGAGCATCTGCGCGGCGGCGGCCTGGTTGCGGCCGAGCAGCGAGAACAGGATAACGATCAGCGCCGCCGTCAAGGGGATCAGCGCCACCGAGGTCAGGCGCTGGCGCCAGAAATGGCCGGTGCCCGAATGCGCCGCGCCGCGATAGCGCACGCGCGACAGGGGCGTTCGCATCGAGCTTTTCACCGCACGCCTCCGAACATGAAAACGCCGATCCAGAGAAGGAGCGTGATCGCAATCGAGCCCGCCAGCGTGGCGACGGTTAGCCATTCGCGCTCGTGCGGGCCGAAGCCGCGGCCGATGTCCCAGATCAGGTGGCGCAGGCCGCCGAGCAGATGGTGGATCAGCGCCCACGTATATCCGAACAGGATCAGGCGGCCGACGATGCTGTCGATGAAGCTCTGGAACTTGCCGTAGCCGCCGGGGCCGGAAGCGGTGGCGATCAGCCACCAGGCGAGCAGCAGCAGCCCGAAATAGAGCGCGGCGCCGGTGATGCGATGCGCGATCGACATCAACATCGTCAGCATCGGCCGATAGATCGTCAGATGCGGCGACAGCGGGCGGGCCGCCGCGAGATCCGCTGGTCCCTTTACCATCCAGATGTTCTCCAGGCATGCGATGCCCGGGAAGGAGCCGCTTGACAGGGGCCGGAGCAACGCAGTCTAGAATTCATCTTACTTCGCCGGATGCGAAGCTAAAACGGGAAAATGTGCCCGTTTCGTGCGTTTTTGGTATAGTCTGCCTTCGCCAAACAGGAAGGCTGGTATTATGTATTTTGATTTCGCCGACCTTGCCCTGTTCCGCCACGTGGTTGAGGCCGGCTCGATCACGCACGGGGCGGAACGCGCCAATCTCGCGCTCGCCGCCGCCTCCACCCGCATCCGCAAGATGGAGGATGCGCTCGGCACCCCGCTGCTGATCCGCACCCGCGGCGGGGTGGTGGCGACGCAGGCCGGCCGCATCCTGCTGCAGCATGCCCGGACAATTCTCACCCAGGCCGAGAAGTTGCGGGAGGATCTCGGGCCCTATGGCCGCGGTCTCGCCGGCCAGGTCCGCATCCTGTCCAACACCAATGCGCTCACCGAGTTTCTGCCGGAGGCGCTCACCCTGTTCCTGGCGCAATATCCCGACGTCAGCGTCGATCTTGAGGAGCGGCTGAGCGATGAGATCGTCGGCCTGATCGCCGAGGGCGTGGCCGACATAGGCATCGTCGCCGGCACCGTCGATTCGGGCGGGCTGCAGACCTATCCCTTTCGCAGCGACCGTTTCGTCCTCGTCGTGTCGCACGACCATCCGCTCGCCAAACGGCCGAAGGTCGCCTTCTCCGAGGCGCTCGATTACGACATCGTCGGTCTCGACCGGTCAAGCGCGCTGCAGCGCTTTCTCGAAGGCAAGGCCGCGCGCGCCGGCAAGCCGCTGCGTCTACGCGTGCAGCTTCGCAGCTTCGACGCGGTCTGCCGCCTGGTCGAATGCAACGTCGGCGTCGGCGTCGTGCCGCAGACGACCGCACGGCGGATCGCGCGATCGTCGGCGATCACCGTGGTCGAGCTGACCGACGCCTGGGCGCCGCGCGATCTGACCATCTGCGTACGCAATAGCGACGACCTGCCTCCGATCGCCCGGCAGCTCGTCGATCATCTCAGGCGGAACGTGTAGGGCCCAAGGCTGCGCCGCGCGCCGCCGCAGCCCGGGCTAGGCGGAGGCGCCTTTCCAACTCGAGGGATGTGACAATGTCGTCGCCGCGATCAGCGCGTCGCTCGTCGTGACCGTCGCGAACTCCCCGTGCAGGACGGCGAGCGAGAGCTGATGCACGTCCTCGGCCGGCCATGTCCTGCCGGTCAGATCGCGCACATCGACGGCCCAGCACGCATCCGCCGGAACGAACACGCGGTAGCCAAGATTGCCGGCATGACGCGCGGTCGATTCCACGCAATGCTGGGTGTGCACGCCGCAGATCACGAGCGTCGTCGTTCCCATCGCCGTCAGCCTTTCCTCGAGCGGGGTGTTGACGAAGGCCGAATTGGCGTTCTTGCCGATCACCGTTTCGCCGGCGGCCGGCTGCACTTGCGGCTTGAAGGGGTGGCCGGGCGTGTTCGGCGTATAGGGCGAGCCCGGCGTCACCGAGTCGTGGCGGATATGAATGATCGGCATCCGTGCCGCGCGCCAGGCGGCGAGCAGCCCGGCGATCTTCTGCTCCGCGCCAGGATTGTTGCGCGGCCCCCATTTCGGATGGTCGGCGGCGAGCTGCACGTCGACGATCATCAGCACGGTATCGGAAGGAAGGCGCGGCATGGATGGATGATGGCACAAAGCTCGCCGATCGTCATCGCGGTCCTTTTCGCGCCCGCGGCGTCACCGCGGCATCAGCACCCAATAGTCGAGATCGAGGATCACCGCCGGGTCGTCGGCGTCGCCGGCCTTGTAGGGGAAATCGGCGCAGGGGTGGTCCTTGGTCGCCACCGTGCGCAGCCGCAGCGCGCCGACATCGCCACGTCCCGGCAGCGCGGCCTTCGCCAGCACTTCCGACCAGGCAAACACCGTGTTGCCCGCGAACAGTGGCGCCACGTGACGCCCGCCGTTGATCGCGGCGACGTGGAAGGCGTTGGCGAAACCGTTGAAGGACAGCGCCCGGGCGAGCGAGATGACATGGCCGCCATAGATCAATCTTCTGCCGAAGCGTCCCTTGCCCTCGGCGAACTGGTTGAAGTGGATACGCGCCGTGTTCTGATACAGCCGCGTGGCGATCATGTGCTCGGCTTCTTCGACGGTGATGCCGTCGACATGATCGATTTTCTCTCCCGTCCTGTAATCGTCGAAGCGATGCGCGCTGCCGGCGAGCGTGAAATCGTAGGCCGCGGTGTCGATCCGTGGGCAGGCGTCGCCGAGCACGTTGGTCTCGAGCACCGTCGGCAGGCGTGGAACGTGATCGGCCGGCGCCGCCGCCTTCTCGTCGCGCTTGCGCACCATCACCCAGCGGACATATTCGAGCACGCGCGTGCCGTCCTGCTTGTGCCCGGTCGAGCGCACGAACACGATGCCAGTCTTGCGGCTGGAATTCTCCTTCAGCCCGATGACCTCCGATGTCGCGGTCAGCGTGTCGCCGGGATAGACCGGCGCGAGGAAGCGGCAATTGGCATAGCCGAGATTGGCGACCGCGTTCAGCGAGATGTCGGGAACGGTCTTGCCGAACACCATGTGAAACACGAGCAGGTCGTCGATCGGGCTGCGCGGATAGCCGATCGCCCTGGCGAAGGCGTCCGACGACTGCACGGCAAAGCGCGCGCCGAACAATCCGTTGTAGAGCGCGACATCGCCGGCGGTAACGGTGCGCGGCGTGGCGTGGCGGATGGTCTGTCCGAGCGCAAAATCCTCGAAGAAATTGCCGGGATTGGTCTTGTTCATGACGGCTCTGCTTTATCGTGCTCGCATGCGAAAGGTCCGGCTGTCGGAGCTTGCAATCGCCGTGCCGCCCCTCGGCCGCCGCGGCGGTCCGGCGGGCTAGCGCGTCCGGGTCCAGGTTTGCGTCTTGCAGAACAGGCCGCCCGCCACGCAGCCCTGCAGGTCAAGCTCGTTGGCGCTCCTGAGCGTGATCGAGCCGGAATAGGTCTTGCCGTCCTCGGGGTTATAGACCTGCCCGTTCCACCTGTCGGGCGTGCCGCTCGGCAGCATGTTGAACACGATCATCGTTCCGATGATCGGGCGCGCGCGCTTGGTCGCGTCGGGATTGTGGCTGTCGGTCTTCGGCTGGCCGGTGGCCGGATCGTTAGGCTGCCGCAGCGCGACGATCGTGCCGCACAGCGCCTGGCCGCATTTGTTCATCGCCACTTTCGACTCGCCGTTGCGTGTCAGCCAGGCGCCGGTTGGATCGCCGGCAAAAGCGGGGGCGGCGAGAAAGAGGCCGGCGGCGGCGAGGGCGATGCGTTTCATGCGATGTCTCCGTTGATCGCGCGGCACCATAACCGGGCATGTCCGGCATGCAATCGCGCCGCGCCGCGGCTTGCCAAGTTGGGTCCCGCCCGATAGCAAATCCCGGCATTTTTGTCCGGAACAAGGTGAAAGTTATGGCGCCCCACAAGCTCCTTCTTCTTCCCGGCGACGGGATCGGCCCCGAAGTGATGGCCGAGGTGAAAAAGCTCATCGCCTGGATGAATGCGCGCAAGATGGGGTCATTCGAGATCGAGGAAGGCCTGGTCGGGGGCGCCTGCTACGACGCGCACAAGGTGTCGATCACCGACGAGACGATGGACCGGGCCAAGGCCGCCGACGCGGTCATTTTCGGCTCGGTCGGCGGACCGAAATGGGACGGCGTGCCCTACGACGTGCGGCCGGAGGCGGGGCTTCTCCGCCTGCGCAAGGATCTCCAGCTCTACGCCAATCTCCGGCCGGCGGTGACTTATCCCGCGCTCGCCGACGCCTCCTCGCTCAAGCGCGAGCTGGTCGAAGGCCTCGACATCATGATTTTGCGCGAGCTGACCGGCGGCGTCTATTTCGGCGAGCCGAAGACGATCACCGATCTCGGCAACGGCCAGAAGCGCGCGGTCGATACGCAGGTTTACGATACGTACGAGATCGAGCGTATCTCGCGCGTCGCCTTCGAGCTGGCGCGCAAGCGGCGCAACAAGGTCACCTCGATGGAAAAGCGCAACGTGATGAAGACCGGCGTGCTTTGGCACGAGGTCGTCACCCAGGTCCATCAGCGCGAGTTCAAGGATGTGCAGCTCGAACACATGCTGGCGGATGCCGGCGGCATGCAGCTCGTGCGCAATCCCAAGCAGTTCGACGTGATCGTCACCGACAACCTGTTCGGCGACATGTTGTCGGACGTGGCGGCGATGCTGACCGGCTCGCTCGGCATGCTGGCTTCTGCCTCGCTCGGCGAGGTCGATCCGAAGACGCGCAAGCGCAAGTCCCTCTACGAGCCGGTGCACGGCTCCGCGCCCGATATCGCCGGCAAGGGCCTCGCCAATCCGATCGCGATGATCGCCTCGTTCGGGATGGCGCTCCGCTATTCCTTTAACATGGGCGGCGAAGCCGACCTGATCGAACGGGCGATCGCCGCGGCGCTCGACAAGGGCATCCGCACGGCCGACATCGCCGCC
>DASZTD010000036.1:0-2097 GCA_035548355.1 Pseudorhodoplanes sp. | reverse complement strand
TCTGATGGCGGAGATATTCGCGCGCAGCGAAGCCGAGATCGTGGACGCCGTGCGCGCCGCGCGCGAACATCGCCGCACGCTGGAGATTGTGGGCGGCGGCACACGGCGCAGCTTCGGCCGTCCGGCGCCGTGCGACGACGTTCTCCGTCTCTCCGGCTTGAACGGCATTGTCAGCCATGAGCCCGAGGAACTGATCGTCACCGTGAAGCCCGGCACGCCGCTCGACGAAATCGATGCCGCGCTTGCTGCGAAGAACCAGCGTCTCGGCTTCGAGCCGCAGGACTGGTGCGCGCTGCCGGGCTCGCAGGGCACGCCCACCATCGGCGGCGCGATCTCGGCGAATGCCAACGGCCCGGCCGCGATCCGTTTCGGCCGCGCGCGCGATCACCTGCTCGGCTTCCGCGCGGCGAACGGATTCGGGGAGGCCTATAAGGCCGGTGGCAAGGTGGTGAAGAACGTCACCGGCTTCGATCTTCCGAAACTGATGTGCGGCGCGATGGGAACGCTCGGGCCGCTGACCGAGCTCACGTTCCGCGTCTTTCCAAAACATGCGGAGAAGATTTTCGTTACCGCGAGCGGAGATGGAGCCGTGTTGCGCAAGGTGGCGGCGAGTCCGCTGGAAGCGACGGCGCTTATCCATTCCGACGGCAAGGCCTATGTGCGCCTTGATGGCGCGCTCGAGGAAAAGACCGCGATGCTGCGCGGCTTCGGCGATTTTGCCGAGACCGACCGGCTGCCCCCGCTCCCGCTTCCGCCGCGCGAATGGCCGCCCGAGCCGCCGGCCCGTGCCGCGCTCACGCGCGCGGTGAAAGCCGCGTTCGATCCGCTCGGGATCTTCAACCCCGGCCGGATGTACGAGGGCGTCTGATGCGGACCAATTTTACTTCCGCGCAGCTCGCCGATCCGCATCTCGCGGCGGTGGAGGAGAATCTTCGCAACTGCGTGCATTGCGGCATCTGCACGGCGACGTGCCCAACCTATGTGCTGCTCGGCGACGAGCGCGACGGGCCGCGCGGGCGCATCGTGATGATGCAGCAGATGCTGGAGGACAACGCGACGCCTTCGCCGGAGACGGTGTTGCATGTCGACCGCTGTCTCTCGTGTCTCGCCTGCCGCACGGCCTGTCCGTCGGGCGTCGATTACGCGCGGCTGGTCGATACCGCGCGCGCGAATATCGAGACGTGCTATCGCCGGCCGCTCGCGGATCGGGCCCTGCGCTGGCTGATCGCAACGGTGATGCCGCGGCCGGCGCTGGTGCGGCTCGGACTTTTCTTCGCGCCGCTCGGACGCTGGCTGCCGGGACCGCTCGGTGCGATGGCGCGGATGGGCGTCAAGAAGGGAGTTCCGCCGCGCGCGGGATTCACGCCGCCGCTCGATCCCGATGCCCCGCGCATCGCGCTGATGCCGGGCTGCGTCCAGAAGGCGCTGGCGCCGGAGATCGACGCCGCGGCATCGCGCGTTCTGGCGCGGCGGGGATATGCGCTCGTGCCGCTGTCCGGCGCCGGCTGCTGCGGCTCGCTGGTCCATCACCTCGGCAAGGAGGAGCAGGCGAAGTCCTGGGCCAGGCGCGCCATCGAGGCGTTCGAGCGCGAAGGCCCTTTCGACGGCGTCCTCATCACCGCGACGGGATGTTCCGCCCATCTGAAGGACCTTGCGCATCTCTTCGCGGGCGATCCGGCCTGGGCGCGCCGCGCCGCGGCGTTTGCCGCGAAGTCCCGGGATCTTCTCGAACTGGCGGCGCCCGGACCCGGCCGCGCGCCGCGCGGCCTGCGCATCGCCTGGCAGGCGCCGTGCTCGCTGCAGAACGGGCCGAAGCCGGCGGATGCGGGGAAGGCCCTGCTGGAACGCGCGGGATTCGCAGTCCTCGACATCGCCGAAAGCCATCTCTGCTGCGGCTCGGCGGGGACCTATTCCATCCTGCAGCCCGGGATCGCCGGCGAACTCCGGGCGCGCAAGCTATCCAACATTGCGGCCGTGAAAGCCGACGCGATCGCCACCGCCAACATCGGCTGCCTGCACCATCTTTCCGGTCCCGATGCGCCGCCCGTCCTGCATTACATCTCGCTCATCGACTGGACCGAGGGCGGTCCCGCGCCG
>DASZTD010000035.1:0-46887 GCA_035548355.1 Pseudorhodoplanes sp. | reverse complement strand
GTTTTCTCGATCTCGGCGAGCGACTTGTGATCGCAGTCGCGCACCACCGGCACCACAAGGCCCTTCTCGGTGCCGACCGCGATGCCCAGGTGATAGTAGTTCTTGTAGATCAGATCGGTGCCGTCGATCTCGGCATTGACGGCCGGAATATCCTTCAACGCGGCCACGCAGGCCTTCACGAAGAAGCCCATGAAGCCGAGCTTTGCGCCGTGGCGCTTCTCGAACAGGTCCTTGTACTGATTGCGCAGGTGCATCACCGCGCTCATGTCGACCTCGTTGAAGGTCGTCAGCATGGCGGCGGTGTTCTGCGCCTCCTTGAGACGCCGCGCGATGGTCTGGCGCAGCCGCGTCATCTTCACGCGTTCTTCGCGGGCGGCATCGTCGGCCGGTGATGGTGCGCGGACCTGCGCGGCAGTCTGCGGCACCGGAGTGGGCTGAGCGGCCGCCCGCTCAATCGCGGCCAGCATGTCGCCCTTGGTGACGCGGCCATCCTTGCCGCTGCCTTCCACCTTGGATGGATCGAGGCCCGTCTCGGTGGCGATCCGGCGAACCGAAGGCGCGAGGGGCGCATCGGCGGACGCTGCGGGCCGCGGCTGCGGCGTCTCGGGCCCGGCATTGATCGGCGTCGTCGTCGAGGTTTTCTGCTGCGGCTGTCCGGTCGGCGCGGCAGCGGTCGCGCCTTCCTTGATCTGGCCAAGCAGGGCGCCGACCGCGACGGTTTCGCCGTCCTTGACGGCGACGTCGCTCAGCACGCCGGCGGCCGGCGCCGGGACCTCCAGCGTCACCTTGTCGGTTTCCAATTCCACCAGCGGCTCATCGACCGCGACGGGATCGCCGGGCTGCTTGAACCATTTGCCGACGGTCGCTTCGGTGACCGATTCGCCGAGGGTGGGGACGCGGATGTCAGCCATTGTGTGTTTCCATCACATGCAAATTCGTTTGCCGTCATCGCCCGCGAAGACGGGCGATCCAGCGATTCCTTCCGAAGCGCGGTGCCCGGACTGAAATTGCTGGGCCCCCCGCCTGCGCGGGGGACGACAACCTGTGAACTACCCCAGCGCCTCGTCGAGGAACTGCTTCAGCTGCGCCAGGTGCTTCGACATCTGCCCGACCGCGGTCGAGGCCGAGGCCGGACGGCCGGCGTAGCGCGCCTGCTTGAACTTGGCGTTGATGTTGTTCAGCACCCACTGCAGGAACACGTCGACGAAGAACCACGCGCCCATGTTGCGCGGCTCCTCCTGGCACCAGACGATCTCCGCCTGCTTGAAGCGCGACAGCTCCGCGACCAGCGCCTTGGTGGGAAACGGATAGAGCTGCTCGACGCGAAGAAGGTAGATGTCGTCGATGCCGCGCTTCTCGCGCTCCTCGTAGAGATCGTAATAGACCTTGCCGGTGCACAGAACGACCCGCCGGATCTTGTCGTCGGCGACAAGCCTGATCTTCTCGCCCTTCAGCATTTGCGCGTCGTCCCACAGCAGACGGTGGAACGAAGTGCCCGGCACAAGCTCGTCGAGCCGCGACACCGCGCGCTTGTGGCGCAGCAGCGATTTCGGCGTCATCAGGATCAGGGGCTTCCTGATCTCGCGTTTCAGCTGGCGGCGCAGGATGTGGAAATAGTTCGCCGGCGTCGTGCAATTGGCGACCTGCATGTTGTCTTCAGCGCACATCTGCAAAAAACGCTCGAGTCGTGCCGACGAATGCTCCGGCCCCTGCCCCTCGTAGCCGTGCGGCAAAAGGCAGACGAGGCCGGACATGCGCAGCCACTTGCGCTCCGCCGACGAAATGAACTGGTCGAACACGACCTGCGCGCCGTTGGCAAAATCGCCGAATTGCGCCTCCCACAATGTCAGCGCATTCGGCTCGGCGGTGGAATAGCCGTATTCGTAGCCCAGCACCGCCTCCTCGGAGAGGCTGGAATTCAGGACCTCGTAACGCGCCTGTCCATCGCGCACGTGGTTGAACGGCGTGTAGCGCGTCTCCGATTCCTGATCGAACAGTACCGAGTGGCGCTGGGAGAAGGTACCGCGTTCGGAATCCTGGCCGGACAGGCGCACGCGATGGCCTTCGAGCAGCAGCGAGCAGAAGGCAAGCGCCTCCGCCGTCGCCCAGTCGATGCCCTCGCCGGTCTCGATCGCCTTGCGGCGATTGTCGAGGAAACGCTGGATCGTCCTGTGCACGTTGAAGTTCGGCGGTACCTCGGTGATCCTGGCACCGATTTCCTTCAGCACTTTCGCCTCGACGCCGGTATCGCCGCGGCGCGGATCGTCGGAGTCGGCGGCGGCTTTCAAGCCAGTCCAGCGGCCGTCAAGCCAATCTGCCTTGTTGGGCTTGTAGCTCTGGCTTGCCTCGAATTCCGCGTCGAGCCGCGCGCGCCAGTCGGACTTCATCTTGGCGACTTCGCCGTCGGTCACGACGCCTTCGCCGATCAGCTTCCTGGAATAAAGATCGAGCGTCGAGGGATGCGAGCGGATCTTCTTGTACATCAACGGCTGAGTGAAGGACGGCTCGTCGCCCTCGTTGTGGCCGAAGCGGCGATAGCAGAACATGTCGATGACGACAGGCTTTGCGAATTTCTGCCGATACTCGGTCGCGACCTTTGCTGCGAACACCACCGCCTCGGGGTCGTCGCCGTTCACATGGAAGATCAGCGCGTCGATCATCTTGGCGACGTCGGAGGGGTAGGGCGAGGACCGCGAGTAGCGCGGATAGGTGGTGAAGCCGATCTGGTTGTTGACGATGAAGTGCAAAGAACCGCCGGTCTTGTAACCTTTCAACTCCGATAGCCCGAAGCATTCGGCCACCACGCCCTGACCGGCGAAAGCCGCGTCGCCGTGGATCAGCAGCGGCAGCGCCATCGTGCGGTCGTCCGGGGTGGCTCCGAGCTGATCCTGCTTGGCGCGAACCTTGCCGAGAGTGACCGGATCGACAATTTCGAGATGCGAGGGGTTGGGCGTCAGCGACAGGTGAACCTTGTTGCCGTCGAACTCGCGGTCCGACGAGGCGCCGAGGTGATATTTCACGTCACCCGAACCCTCAATGTCGTCGGGCGTCGCCGAGCCGCCCTTGAATTCGTGGAACAGCACGCGGTGCGGCTTGCCCATCACCTGGGTCAGCACGTTGAGGCGCCCGCGATGCGGCATGCCGATCACGATCTCCTTGACCCCGAGATTGCCGCCGCGCTTGATGATCTGCTCAAGCGCCGGGATGAGCGATTCGCCGCCGTCGAGGCCAAATCGCTTCGTGCCGGTGAACTTGACGTCGAGAAATTTCTCGAAGCCTTCCGCCTCGACGAGCTTGTTCAGGATCGCGCGCTTGCCCTCGCGCGTGAATGCGATTTCCTTGTCCTTACCCTCGATGCGTTCCTGAATCCAAGCCTTCTGCGCCGCGTTCGAAATGTGCATGAATTCGACGCCGAGCGTCTGGCAATAGGTGCGGCGCAGGATGGCGACGATCTCGCGCATGGTCGCGAATTCGAGGCCGAGCACCTTGTCCAGGTAGATTTTGCGATCCATGTCGGCTTCTTCGAAGCCGTAGGTGCGCGGATCGAGCTCCTCCTCGTTCTTTTCCGGCTCGAGATCGAGCGGGTCGAGCTTGGCGTGGAAATGCCCGCGGATGCGATAGGCGCGGATTAGCATCAGCGCGTGGACGGAATCGCGCGTCGCCTGCAGGACGTCGGGCGCGCCGAGCTCGACGCCCGCGGCCTGCGCCTTCGCCTTGATCTTGTCGCCGAGCGGCTTCTCAAGCGCCGCCCAGTTGCCGTCGAGGGCGGCGACGAGTTCGCCGTTGCCGACCTGCGGCCAGTTCGGCCTTTTCCAGGAGGCGCCGCGCGCGCTCCGCGCCACGCTCTCAGGATCGTCCTTCAGGCTCTTGAAGAAAGCCTGCCATTCGGCGTCGACCGAGGCGGGGTCCCTCTCGTATCGGCCGTAAAGTTCTTCGATATAGGCGGCGTTGGCGCCATAGAGGAACGAAGAAAGAGCGAAGGCGGCGTTCGCGTCCTGGCGAGACATGGCGGGTCCTGGATAGGTTCCGGGGCCGATGGGCAGGTCGACCCCATGCGGTTTCGAATCGGAATCAAAAGCCCCCGGCGCGGATATTCTTATATCTAGGCAGCGGATCGGGCCACGATAAGATGACGAAAAAATGAATTTGAGTTCATTTCTTGTCGAATCGCGGCGAGCCGGGGCGGGCCCCGCTCAACGCTTCAGCAATTCGACCAGCGTCGCCCCCACCCGCGCGGGCGACGGCGAGACCTTGATCCCGGCCGATTCCATCGCCTCGATCTTAGATGCCGCGTCGCCCTTGCCGCCGGAAATGATCGCGCCCGCATGGCCCATCCGACGTCCCGGAGGAGCGGTGCGTCCGGCGATGAAGCCTGCGACCGGCTTTTTCCGGCCGCGCCTGGCCTCGTCCTTCAGGAATTGCGCGGCATCTTCCTCCGCCGAGCCGCCGATCTCACCGATCATGATGATCGCTTCGGTCTTCGGATCGGCGAGGAACATCTCCAGCACCTCAATGAACTCGGTGCCCTTGACCGGATCGCCGCCGATGCCCACGGCGGTCGTCTGGCCGAGGCCCTCGCGGGTCGTCTGGAACACCGCCTCGTAGGTCAACGTCCCGGAGCGCGACACGATTCCAACCTTGCCCGGCTTGAAGATGTTGCCGGGCATGATGCCGATCTTGCATTCCCCCGCGGTCATCACGCCCGGGCAATTCGGGCCGATTAGCCGCGATTTCGATCCGCATAGCGAACGCTTCACCTTCACCATGTCGAGAACGGGAATGCCTTCGGTGATGCACACGATCAGCGGGATCTCCGCCTCGATCGCTTCGGCGATCGCATCGGCCGCGCCGGCCGGCGGCACGTAGATCACGCTCGCGTCGGCGCCGGTCTTTTCGCGGGCCTCGCGCACGGTGTCGAAGACCGGAAGATTGAGGTGGGTGGTGCCGCCCTTTCCGGGCGAGGTGCCGCCGACCATTTTCGTGCCGTAGGCGATCGCCTGCTCGGAATGAAACGTGCCGTTCTTGCCGGTGAAGCCCTGGCAGATAACCTTGGTATTCCTGTCGATGAGAATTGACATCAGGCGGCCTTCTTCACAGCGGCGACGATTTTCTGAGCGGCGTCGTCGAGATCGTCAGCCGGAGTCACATTCAGTTTCGATTCGGCGAGGATCTTCTTTCCGAGATCGACATTCGTGCCTTCGAGCCGCACCACCAGCGGCACCTTGAGGCCCACTTCCTTCACCGCGGCGACCACGCCTTCGGCGATGACGTCGCATTTCATGATGCCGCCGAAAATGTTGACCAGGATACCCTTCACCTTCGGGTCGGAGGTGATGATCTTGAACGCGGCGCTCACCTTTTCCTTGCTCGCGCCGCCGCCGACATCGAGGAAGTTGGCCGGCTCCGCTCCGTAGAGCTTGATGATGTCCATGGTCGCCATGGCTAGCCCCGCGCCGTTGACCATGCAGCCGATCGAGCCGTCGAGCGCGATATAGCTGAGATCGAATTTCGAAGCCTCGATCTCCTTTTCGTCCTCTTCCGTCTCGTCGCGAAGCCCGGCGATGTCCGGATGGCGGAACAGCGCGTTGCCGTCGAAGCCGACCTTGGCGTCGAGGCAGACGAGCTTGCCCTCCTTGGTCACGACCAGCGGGTTGATCTCGAGCAGGCTCATGTCGGTTTCGACGAAGGCCTTGTGCAGATTGGTGATGAGCGGGCCGAGCTGCTTGTGCTGATCGCCCGCCAGATCGAGCGCGCGGGCGATGCGGCGGATATGATGCGGGCAGATATTAGTCACCGGATCGACCGAGACGGTGACGATCTTCTCCGGCGTCGCGGCGGCAACTTCCTCGATATTCATCCCGCCTTCGGTCGACACCACGATCGCGATGCGCGAGCTTTCGCGATCGACCAGCATCGAAAGGTAGAATTCCTTCTCGATGGCCGAGCCCTCCTCGATGTAAAGCCGGTTGACGCGCTTGCCTTTCGGGCCGGTCTGATGCGTCACCAGCACCGAGCCGAGAATGCGCGCCGATTCCGCCTTCACCTCGTCAATCGACTTGACCACCTTGACGCCGCCGGCCTTGCCGCGGCCGCCGGCATGGATCTGCGCCTTCACCACCCATACCGGGCCGCCGAGATCCTTGGCGGCCTTGACCGCCTCGTCCACCGAAAAAGCGGGAATGCCGCGCGGCACCGGAACGCCGAAATCGCGCAGCACCGCCTTCGCCTGATACTCGTGAATATTCATGAAAAATCCCGATTAGATCTGCGGCGTCATGTCCTTCCGGCGTGAAAGCTATTTGCCGATGTCCGGGGCGATCTTCAGGCAGGCATCGACCAGCGTCTTGACCGCGTTCGCGGACTTGTCGAAGGCGTCGCGCTCGGCGCCGCTCAATTCGATCTCAACGACGCGCTCGACACCCTTGCCTCCGATCACCACCGGCACGCCGACGTAAAGATCCTTCACTCCGTATTCGCCGTTGAGCCACGCCGCGCATGGCAGAACGCGCTTCTTGTCCTTGAGATAGCTTTCCGCCATCGCGATCGCTGACGAAGCCGGCGCGTAGAACGCCGATCCCGTCTTCAGAAGATTGACGATCTCGGCGCCGCCATTGGCGGTGCGCTTGACGATCTCGTCGACGCGCGCCTGCGTCGTCCATTTCATCTTCACGAGGTCCGGCAGCGGAATGCCGGCGACCGTCGAATAGCGCGGCAGCGGCACCATCGTGTCGCCGTGGCCGCCGAGCACGAAAGCGGTCACGTCCTCGACCGAAACGTTGAACTCGTCGGCGAGGAAATAGCGGAAGCGCGCGCTGTCCAGCACGCCCGCCATGCCGACCACCATGTTTTTCGGCAGGCCGCAATATTTTTGCAGCGCCCATACCATCGCGTCGAGCGGATTGGTGATGCAGATCACGAAGGCGTTCGGCGCGTATTTGCGGATGCCGGCGCCGACCTGCTCCATCACCTTCAGATTGATGCCGAGCAGATCGTCGCGGCTCATGCCGGGCTTGCGCGGCACGCCCGCGGTGACGATGCAGACGGCGGCACCCTCGATCGCCTCGTAGGAATTCGTGCCGGCGAAGCGGCCGTCGAAACCTTCAACCGGAGAGGACTGGGCGATGTCGAGCGATTTGCCCTGCGGCACGCCTTCGGCAATGTCGAACATCACAACATCGCCAAGCTCTTTCATGCCGACGAGATGAGCGAGCGTGCCGCCGATCTGACCCGAGCCGATCAACGCAATTTTTGGACGCGCCATAACAGGAGCCTTCTGGATTGGATTTGCCGCGGAAGCACGGCCGCGCGGTGGTTAGCTTGTCCGGCGCCGCCTCACAAGGAGCCGTTCGACCAAGGCCTCAATCACTGGAATACATTATGCCACGTTCCCGCCGCCTGCCAAGTGGGGACCCACCGCGGCTGGACGAAACAGCGCGGCCGCGCTCACGTTTCGACGATTTTTCCACGGCTGTTCTTGTCGGACGAAACGCGCGGGCCGTGCGGGAGTGCCAGGTAGGTCTGCGACCCCATCTCGACCAGGCGCGAGGCGGTGCGCTGGAATTCCGCCGCTTCGAAACCGTCGGTCGCGCGATAGAGCTGGTGCGGTGGCGCGTCGGCTGACGCCACGAGCTTCACCGCGTGGTCGTAGAGCGTGTCGATCAGATTGATGAATCGCTTGGCCTCGTTGCGGCGGTCGAAATCCATGACCGGCACGTGATCGAGGACCAGGGTGTGAAAATCGCGCGCGATGCGCAGATAGTCGGCGGCACCCAGCGGCTGCCCGCACAACTGACGGAAATCGAACCGGGCGGCGCCGTGCGCGGCGCGCGGCACATGCACCGCATGGCCCTTGACCATCAGATCGAGGGGGGCGGCGTCCGCGCCCATGACGATGTGCGACCACGCCTTGTCGAGAGCGATATCGGCCGCGGCGTCCGCCGGCACGTACCAGACCTTGCCGCGAACAAGTTTCTCCAGGCGATAATCGGTGCGCGCGTCGAGATGCAGCACGTCCATGTGCTGCTTCAGCAGCGCGATGAACGGCAGGAACAGCGAGCGGTTGAGCCCGTCGCGGTAGAGGTCGTCGGGATCCGCGTTTGAGGTTGCGACCACGATCACGCCGGCCTCGAACATGCGCCCGAACAGCCGTGCAAGAATCATCGCGTCGGCGATGTCGGTGACGTGGAACTCGTCGAAGCACAGGACCTGCGTTTCCTGCGCGATCGCCTCGCCCGCGAGCAGCACCGCGTCGTCGCCGCCGTTTCTCGGCTGCCGGCGCAGCTCGAAGATGCGCTCATGCACCTCCGCCATGAATTCGTGAAAGTGCACTCGCCGCTTGCGTTCGACCGCGACGCAATCGAAGAACAGGTCGAGCAGCATCGTCTTGCCGCGGCCGACTTCGCCGAAAATGTAGAGACCCCTGACCGGCTGGTCGTTCGCCCGGCGGCCGAACATCCAGCCGAGCGCCGAGGACTTGCGCGCGAGGCGACGCGTCTCGAGGCGCGCGGCAAGCGCGGAGAGCCTGCGCACGGCCAGGTCCTGCGCCGGGTCGCGCGCCAGGCGGCCGTCGGCCAGGAGGGCGGCGTAGCGATCGTCGATGGAGGACGCCATGAGGAGGGAACCGCGCGGAAGGACCGCGCATGCCATACGGTCGGAGGCGCGGCCCGGCAAGCCTCCGGCCGGAGAAAAATGCCGCTCGACCGCGCCTGAAAGACATTATAAATCAGTATCTTACATATTTATCGGAAATTCTGCCTCGATCGGGTCGCAATTTTGTTGCATTGCAACAATATATCCGATTCGCGGGCCTCGCCCGCGGTCTCTGGGAGGAGACGGCCGAGAGGGTTTCAGACGTCAAAGTCAGGAGACCCAGGATGAAGGAATTCGCGGCCGACGGCACGCAGATCCGCAAATTGTGGATGTTCGAGAACGGCGCCTATCGGGACCATCTTTTGCGCCTCGACAGGGTGAGCCGGCAGAACCGCTTCGGCGGTGCGGTCTCCGACGACTATATCCGCTCCTATGCACGAGACACCAACCATCTCGACGCGGTGCTGTATGGCTTCTTTGTCGACGGTATGCTGCGCGGGGTGGCGGAGCTTCGCCCGATCGGCGGATGGAGATCCGGCGAGGCGGAAGCCGCGTTCAGCGTCGAGAAGGAATGGCAGAGCCACGGCGTCGGCTCGGCCCTGCTCGAGCAGATATTGCTCGCCGCGCGCAATCGCGGCGTGAAATTCCTGCACATGGCCTGCCTTGCTCGCAATCAGCGGATGCAGCAGCTTGCGCGCAAATTCGACGCCAAGCTGCGATTCGACTTCGACAGCGTCGTCGGCGAGGTCAAGGCCTCGCGCCCGACACCGCTCTCGTTCGTGCGCGAGGCGTGGTCCGATGCCTGCGGTTTCGCCGTCGCCCTGCTCGACGCGCAAACGCGGCTGATGAAACCGCGCTGAGGCGCGCCCGGCGGCGCGCCGCCTATGCCGGCGTTTCGAGCGGGTAGGCCTCCTCCACGACGTAGGGTCCGCCGCCGACCGAGTCGCGCGATGAAAACAGTACGAAGCGGGAGACCGGAAAGCTCATCGAGCGGAACGAGGCGCGGTCGGCGAGATAGTCGGCGACCTGCCGGCTCGAGGTTTCGCGCAGACGCGCAATCGTCACGTGCGGAATATATTTGCGGCCCTCCGGCTCCAGGCCGAGGCGTTGCAGCAGCCGGTCGTGCTCGGCCTGTAGCTCCATCAGCGGCGCGATGGTGCACGCGGTGGCGACGATGGCACGGGGTTTCCGGCCGCCGAAGGACGACAGGCCGTCCAGCCGCAGATCGAATTCCTTGCGCCTGATCCGCGCCAGGATCGAAGCCGCCTCGTGCGCCACGCGGGCATCGACATCGCCGATGAAGCGCAGGGTGAGATGATAGTTTTCCGGGTCGATCCAGCGGGCGCCCGGCAATCCGCCGCGCAGATAAGACAGCGTCTGTCCGACATCGGCTGGAATTTCGAGCGCGGTGAAAAGACGCGGCATCGCGAACTCACTTTGAGAAGATTCGGGCGGGCGGAGCAACCCCCATCAGCCTTTCGCGCGCACCCGCGCGATCAGCTCCTCCACCTTCGGCAGAATGGCTTCGACGATTCGTGTGACACCCATTGTGTTCGGATGCATGCCGTCGGCCTGGGCGAATTTCGGATCGGCCGCGACGCCGTCGAGAAAAAACGGATAGAGCAGGACATTCGATTTCGCGGCGATCTCGGCATAGATCGGATCGAAGGCGGCGGCATAGTCGGCGCCGAGATTGCGCGGGGCCTTCATCCCGCAGAGCAGGACCTCGATCCTGCGGGCGCGCAGGCGCGCCACGATCCCCTCCAGCGCCTCGCGCGTGATCTTCGGATCGATGCCGCGCAAAGCATCGTTCGCCCCGAGTTCGACGATCGCCGCATCGGCATCCGGCGGCACCGACCAGTCGAGACGCGACAGGCCGCCCGAGGCGGTGTCGCCGGAAACCCCGGCATTGACGATCTCGACGTTCAGACCCCTGCTTTTCAGGGTCTGCTCCAGCCGCGCGGGAAAGGTATCCTGCGCCGGGAGCCCGAGGCCCGCCGTCAGCGAATCCCCGAACGCCACGATCTTCAGCGGCCGGTCCGTCGCAAGGCCTTCGGCCTGCAGCGATGCAACGACCGCGACCGCCGCAAGCATCTGGACCGGGATACGCCACCCCCCATATGAGAACGCACGGCCAAGCGCACGCATCGGGAAAAGCCAGTTCATGAATCAACCTCTTGCGCCATCGGCCGCCGTCGCTCTGCAGCGGCTCAATCTTTCGCTCGGCCGCGGGGCGGCGCGGGTGCACATCCTCAAGGATATCGACCTCCATATAGGACAGGGCGAGGCGGTCGGCCTCATTGGTCCCTCCGGATCGGGAAAATCGACCCTCCTCATGGTCATGGCCGGGCTGGAACGGGCCGATTCCGGCTCGGTCCGCGTTGCCGGCGTCGATCTTTCCGCCATGCGCGAGGATGCGCTGGCGCGCTTTCGCGGGCGCAATATCGGTATCGTCTTTCAGTCTTTCCACCTCATCCCGACCATGACCGCCATCGAGAATGTCGCGGTGCCGCTGGAGCTGGCGGGCGAGCCGCGCGCCTTTGCCCTCGCGCAGAAGGAGCTTGCCGCGGTCGGGCTCGCGGAGCGGCTGCATCATTACCCTGCGCAATTGTCCGGCGGCGAACAGCAGCGCGTGGCGCTTGCCCGCGCGCTCGCCGCCGATCCGTCGATCCTGCTGGCCGACGAGCCGACCGGCAATCTCGACGAGGCGACCGGCAGGCAGATCATCGACCTGTTGTTCGCCGGGCATTCCAAGCGTGGGAAGACGCTGATCCTCGTCACGCACGATCCCGCTTTGGCCGCGCGCTGCGGGCGGGTCGTGCGGTTGCGCTCCGGCCGGATCGAGGAAGGCCGCGAGGCGGTGCGCGCATGAACGCCCATTCCGGCTCCGCGCCGATGGCCGCGTCGCCGCCATCGTGGACCTTGCCGCTGCGTTTCGCGCTGCGCGAATTGCGCGGCGGGATCCGCGGCTTCTACGTGTTCATCGGCTGCATCGCCCTCGGGGTGATGGCAATCGCCGGCATCGGCTCGATCGCCGAGAGCCTCACCGGCGGACTGGCGCGCGAAGGCCGCACCATTCTCGGCGGCGATGTCGCATTCTCGCTCAGCCAGCGCGAGATCGGCGAACGGGAAGGCGCGTTTCTGGCCGCTTACGGAACGGTGTCGCGCGCCGCGACGCTGCGGGCGATGGCGCGCGCAGCGGGCGGAGGGTCCACCCTCGTCGAGCTGAAAGCGGTTGACGGCGCCTATCCGCTCTACGGAACGCTGTCCACCGAACCGTCGATCGCGCTCGACCAAGCCTTGGCCGAGCGCGACGGGGCGTTCGGCGCGGTGGCCGATCCGGCCCTGCTCAGCCGCCTCGATCTCCGGCCGGGATCGCGGATCGATATCGGCGCCGCAAGGATCGAAATCCGCGCGGGCATCGTCAGCGAGCCGGACCGCCTCGCCGGCGGCATCGGATTCGGCCCGCGCCTGCTCATCAGCGTCGCGGCGCTGCACGCGACAGGGCTGGTGCAGCCGGGCAGCCTGGTGCGCTGGCATTACCGCGTGCGCCTGGCCGGCGGCGGGGCCGGCGACGGCGCGGTGGCCGCCTTCGTTTCGGAGGCGGAACGACGATGGCCCGAAGCGGGATGGGAAATTCGCTCGCGCGGCAATGCCACGCCCCAGCTCGAGCGGAATGTCGAGCGCTTCACGCAATATCTGACGCTCGTCGGGCTGACCGCGCTGCTGGTCGGAGGCGCCGGCATCGCCAACGCGGTCACGAGCCATATCGGCCGCAAGCGCGGCACCATCGCGACGATGAAGTCCTTCGGCGCCACCGGCTATCGCGTCTTTGCGATCTATCTGACGCAAGTGCTGCTGCTCGCCGGCATCGGCGCGGCCATCGGCCTCGCGCTCGGCGCAGCGTTGCCATTCGCGGTCAATCATCTGTTCGGCCGCGTGCTGCCGCTGCCGATCGATCCCGCGCTCAAGCCCGGCCAGCTCGGCTTCGCCCTGCTTTACGGAATGCTCACCGCGCTTGCCTTCGCGCTCTGGCCGCTCGGACGCACGCACGACATTCCCGCCTCCGTGCTGTTCCGCGACGACGTGGACGGGGCGCAGCGGCGGCCCCGCCTGCCCTATCTTCTCGCCGCCGCGCTCGCCACCGCCGCCCTGCTAACGGCGACGATCGTGCTTGCCTATGACCGCAAGATCGCCGCGATTTTCGTCGCCGCGGCCGCGGCCACCTTCGTCTCGCTCCGGCTGATCGCGCTGCTCATCATGGGGGCGGCGCGGCGCCTGCCGCATTCGCGCCTCGCGCCAGTGCGTCTTGCCGTCGCCAACATTCATCGTCCCGGCGCGCTGACGCCGACCATCGTCCTGTCACTCGGACTGGGCATTGCCCTTCTGGTCACGATCATCGAGATCGATGGCAACCTGCGCCGCCAGTTCGCCGAGGCGCTGCCGGAAAAGGCCCCCTCGTTCTTTTTCGTCGATATCCAGTCTGGCGAGGTCGATCGCCTCGAGCATTATCTGCGTGCGCAGGTGCCGGGCGCGAGGATCGAGCGCGTGCCAATGCTGCGCGGGCGGATCGTCTCGGCGCGCGGCGTCAGGGCCGACGAGCTGAAATCGTCGCCGGACGCCGCCTGGGCGCTGCAGGGGGACCGCGGCATCACCTACGCGTCAGAAATTCCCGACGGTTCGCGTGTCGTGGCGGGCGAGTGGTGGAAGGCCGATTACAGCGGTCCGCCGCTCCTCTCGATCGAGAAGAAGATCGCCGAAGGCCTCGGCCTCGGGCTCGGAGACGAGATGACGGTCAACGTGCTCGGCCGCAACGTCACCGCCACCATCGCCAATTTGCGCTCCGTGGACTGGCAAAGCCTCGGCATCAACTTTGTGCTGGTCTTTTCCCCCGATACCTTCCGCGGCGCCCCGCACACCTATATTGCCACGCTCGCCTATCCAGGGTCCGCGACCGCTAGCCAGGAGGCCTCGCTGCTGAAATCGGTGGCGGATGCGTTTCCGGCCGTCACCTCGGTGCGGGTGAAAGACGCTCTCGATTCGGTCGCTGGCATCGTCGCCAATCTCATCCAGGCGGTGCGCGGCGCCAGCCTCATCACCCTGCTCGCCGCCATGGCCGTCCTCGCCGGCGCGCTGGCGGCGAGCCACCACCACCGGGTCTATGACGCGGTCATCCTCAAGACGCTCGGGGCCACCCAGCGTCAATTGTTGACCGCCTATGTCGTGGAATATGCGCTGCTCGGGGCCGCAACGGCGACATTCGGCGTCGCGGCAGGCTCGGCGGCGGGCTGGCTCGTCGTCGCGCAGGTGATGAACCTTCGCTATGTCTGGCTGATCGAGCCCGCGCTGATCACCACGCTCGCGGCCGTTGCGGTGACGATCGCCTTCGGCCTCGTCGGAACCTTCGGCGCGCTCAATCGCAAACCGGGGCCGGTCCTGAGAAATCTTTAAGTGAGATTTGCGACAATCCGCCGCTAGACCGGAGCGAACCCGCGACGTTGCGACCCGCTTGTTTCGATGCGAAGTGGTATAATTTCTTTGATTATGACAGCCAGCGGAGCGACACGCCGCTTGCTCTTTCCGCAAACTGATGGGGTTCGAAATGTCGAACTTTGAGCGCAACACGATCACGTCCTTCGATTCGGCCACCGGACGCGTCGGCGTGGCGGTGGACGCGGGTCTGCGGGCCTATATGCTGCAGATCTACAATTACATGGCGCTGGGGCTGGTC
The DNA here is from genome assembly GCA_035548355.1 of Pseudorhodoplanes sp. Classification (GTDB taxonomy): domain Bacteria; phylum Pseudomonadota; class Alphaproteobacteria; order Rhizobiales; family Xanthobacteraceae; genus Pseudorhodoplanes. The sequence goes on along the minus strand of DASZTD010000035.1, from coordinate 32,567 downwards.
ATTACCGGCTTCGCCGCGCTCGGAATCTATCTGGCCTCGATTACCGGCAACGCCGCCGACGCCATGCAGGTCATGCGCAACGGCGTGCAGGCCCCGCTTGCGCTGCGCGGCGGCCAGTTTCTCACGCCGATCGGCTATTACATTTTCGTGAGCCCGCTGAAATGGGCGGTCATTCTCGCCCCGCTCGCGCTGGTATTCGTGCTGAGTTTCGGGATCGAGCGCCTGCGGCCGGCGACGGCACAAATCCTGTTCTGGATCTATGCCGCGCTGGTCGGCCTTTCGCTCGGCGCGATCTTCATGGTGTTCACGCAGACCTCGATCGTGCGGGTCTTTTTCATCACCGCCGCCGCCTTCGGCGCGCTCAGCCTGTGGGGCTACACCACGACCCGCGACCTCTCCGGGATGCGCGCCTTCCTGGTCATGGGGCTGTTCGGCGTGATCATCGCCGCGCTCGTGAATCTCTTTCTGGCGAGCTCGGCGCTGCAATTCGTGATTTCGGTGGTCGGCGTGCTGGTCTTTGCCGGGCTGACCGCCTGGGACACGCAGCGCCTGAAGAATGAATATATCTATGGCGCGCTCGAGGGCGAGGTGGCCGAGCGCTCGGCCATTCTCGGGGCGCTGTCGCTCTATCTGAATTTCATCAACCTGTTCACGCTGCTGCTCAACCTGCTTGGGCAGCGGGAGGAATAGAGGGATCCACTAAGCCTTTCCAATCATTAACCTTCCGGCAGCGGCGGGCTCTCTGGCAAAGACCGGCCGCGCACACTAAATTTGTTACATCTTCGGTGCCGGCTTCGGCCGGTGCCGTACCGGCCCGGCGGCAACCCGGGTGGAGAGAGGGAAATACCATGTCGGATTTCGACCGGAACTATGCGGCCGCGCGCAGCGGTTACGCCGGCCAGGCCGTCCAGGTTGACGCGGGCCTGCGCGCCTACATGATCCGCGTCTACAACTACATGGCCGCAGCGGTGGCGCTGACCGGCGTCGTCGCATGGATGACGTTCAACGCGGCGGTGACCACCAATGCCGCGGGCGCGATCACGGGCCTGACCGCCTTCGGACAGGCTATTTTCGGCGGCCCGGCAGTCATCGTGCTGCTGCTGGCGACGCTCGGGCTGGTGTTCTTCATCAGCTTCCGCATCCAGCATTTGCAGTTCGGCACCGCGCTCGGGCTGTTCATGCTCTATGCCGCGCTGCTCGGCGTGATGCTGTCGTCGGTATTCCTGGCCTATACCGGCGCGTCGATCACGCGCGTGTTCTTCATCTCGGCGGCGGCGTTCGGCGCGCTCAGCCTGTACGGCTACACCACCCAGCGCGATCTGACGCCGTTCGGCTCATTCCTGATCATGGGACTGTTCGGCATCATCATCGCATCGCTGGTCAACATCTTCCTTGCCAGCTCGGCGCTCGCCTTCACCGTCTCGGTGATCGGCGTTCTGGTCTTTGCCGGCCTGACCGCCTGGGACACGCAGAAGATCAAGGAGATGTACGACGTCAATGACGACGGCTCGGTATCCGGCCGCAAGGCCGTGATGGGCGCGCTGTCGCTCTATCTCGACTTCATCAACCTGTTCCTGATGCTGCTGCGCCTGTTCGGCGACCGCCGCTAGAACGAGGAAATGATCTGCCAGTGAACGCGCCCCGGCCGCCAGCCGGGGCGTTTTCTTATGCAATATCCCGATCCCGCCAGATGACCGACCTTATCATCCGTCCCGCGGCGGCCGCCGACATCCCCGCCATCACCCGGATTTACGCACACGCGGTCCGGCACGGCACCGCCTCGTTTGAAATCGAGCCGCCCGACGAAGCCGAGATGGCGCGCCGGCAGAAGGCGCTGCTCGATAGCGGCTATCCGTATCTCGTCGCCGAAGCCGACACCGCGATCGCGGGCTACGCCTATGCCGGCCCCTATCGCACGCGCCCGGCCTATCGCTTCAGCGTCGAGGATTCGGTGTATGTCGACCCGGCGATGCAGCGGCGCGGCGTCGGCCAATCGCTGCTGGCCCGACTGATCGACGAATCGCAGGCGCGCGGCTATCGGCAGATGATCGCGGTCATCGGCGATTCCGCGCAAACCCCGTCGATCGAGCTGCATCGCCGTCTCGGCTTCAGGCTGATCGGCGCGATCGAAAATGTCGGCTTCAAGCACGGCAAGTGGCTCGATACCGTGCTGATGCAGCGCCCGCTCGGCCCCGGCGCGACGACCGCGCCCTAAGCGACGACGCGCAGCGCCTTGTCCAGCACCCGCAGCACCCGATCGAGCTCGTGGCCGCGCCGCACGATCATCCCGCCGGGAGCGATCACGCTGTAGGCGCCCTGCTTGCGCGCGAGCTTCGGATTTTTCTCGATGCGGTAAAGCGGCATTTCCGACGCGCGCCGGAATACCGAAAACACCGCGCGATCCTTGAGAAAGTCGATCGCATAGTCGCGCCATTCGCCGGCGGCGACCTTGCGGCCATAGAGATTGAGAATGCGGTCGAGCTCGTGTCGATCGAAGGTGACTTGGCCGGGAGCGGAATGTACGGACGACATCTCGCTCCCGCGCAACTGGCTTGGGTCGGTTTCGACCACGCTCATGCGGCGCCTCCGTTATTGAAATGACATGATTGCCCCGTAAGGCGCCGGGGGCAAGGGCGACAGGCCGCGCGGCCTTTTGCGCGGACCGGCGGATGCGTCGAAAGCGCCTGCGCCAAAAGCCGAAAATCACGCATTCGTTAAAGGCACCATAAAGATGCCTCAATTCGGTCGAGGCCGCGCCCCTATGCGCTGCCAGACAATAGCTTCAAGGCCCGGTCCTTAGAGCACCGGATTCCTCAGCCCCCCAGCCCCCCGGGGTTCCAAAGGATCGGGCCAGTTCCGATTACGGTTCAATCCCCCAATGCTTAGGGCCGGCGATTTGCCGGCCCTTTTTTGTTTGGCGATTTCGTTCGCTCGATGCCTCTCAATCGAGGGAGGTCATCGCTGCGCCGAGGATCGGTCCGGGCTTCTGCACGCTTCCGCTTTGCACGAGCGCCGCGGCCGCGTCGGCTCCGTCGCGCCTGATCTCGTTCAACGGAACCGTCCAGGTCGAGGCCTTGCCGGTCCACTCGCCGAGCTTCACCAGCCCGCGGCTGACATTGTTGTAGGTGATGGTGCGACCCTTGTTTTCGCCGCGCCCGATCGCGACCGGGATCGTCGTGGCGACGCTGCAAAGCCAGACCTCGCCGCGGCCGTTTCCATCCGGAACGCTCACGGTCAGCCGGTCGCCTAATTTCGTCAGCGTGACCGGAACATTCATGGCGCTGGCCCGCGTGCGCAGGATGGCGCGTTCGATGGCCGCCTTGTCGCTACCGAGCACGTGCTCCTCGCCGTTGACGACCACCTGCGGGGTGTAAACGTCGCGATCCCCGCGCATCGCCGAATAGGCGCGCTGCTTGGCGCTGTTGCGCGGACTCGCCAGGGTGTCCTTCCAGCCGAGGTAATCCCAGTAATCGACCGGCAGGCTGAGGACGACGAGCGAAGGATCGCGCGACAGCTCACCGGCGAGCTTGTCGGCGGGCGGACACGAGGAACAGCCCTGGCTAGTGAAAAGCTCGACCACGGCCTGCGGCTCCACCGCCATCGCCGGAACCCCGGATGTCGCGAGTGCGGCGGCGAAGGCGGACAGGAGCGCGACGCGGCGTGTCATGGCACTCTCCACATTCATTTCGCTACGCCCCAGCCCCCCACACTTAGACGGAGCAGCCCTCGTCCGCCACTCACGTCACGGTGAGCGCGCCTGGCAGGCAGGAAGAAAAAAGCGTCCAATGCCCGGTCCGTCCGGGCATCGCGCGCGGGAGTGGCCGTTATGCCGCGAGCTGGCGCAGCACGTATTGCAGAATACCCCCGTTCTTGAAGTATTCCAGCTCATCCAGCGTATCGATCCGGCAGATCAGCGGAACGCGCTTCAGCGTGCCGTTCGACGACACCACCTCGGCGATCAATTTCTGCCTCGGCTTCAGTTCGCCGTGCAATCCGCGGATCGTGATCTGTTCGTCGCCCTTGATGCCGAGTGTCTGCCAGGACGTTCCTTCCTCAAACACCAGCGGCATCACGCCCATGCCGATCAGATTCGAGCGGTGAATGCGCTCGAACGACTGGGCGATGACCGCACGCACGCCGAGCAGGATGGTGCCCTTGGCCGCCCAGTCGCGGGAGGAACCGGTGCCGTATTCCTTACCGGCCATGACGATGAGTGGCACGCCCTCCTGCTTGTAGCGCATCGCCGCCTCGTAGATCGGCATCCGCTGTTTGGAGGGATAGTGAATCGTCACGCCGCCTTCGACGCCCGGCACCATCTGATTCTTGATGCGGATATTGGCGAAGGTGCCACGCATCATCACCTCGTGATTGCCGCGGCGTGTGCCGTACTGGTTGAAGTCGATCGGCTTGACCTTGTGGTCGATCAGATATTTCCCGGCCGGCGAATCGATCTTGATCGAGCCGGCGGGAGAGATGTGGTCGGTGGTGATCGAATCGAGGAACAGGCCGAGGATCCGCGCATCGACGATGTCGTTGAGCGGCGACGGCATCTTCTTCATGCCGGTGAAATAGGGCGGATTCTGCACGTAGGTCGATTTCTTGTCCCAGGCATAGGTGAGCCCACCGGTCACGGTGATCTTGCGCCAGTTGGCCTCGCCCTTGAAAACGTCCGCATATTTCTTCGCGAAAATCTGCTTGGTCACGTTCTTGCGGATGAACGCGTCAATCTCGCGGGTCGAGGGCCAGATATCCTTGAGGAATATCTTTTTGCCCTTCTTGTCGGTTCCGAGCGGGGTCTTGAGCAGATCGACCTGCATCGAGCCGGCCAGCGCATAGGCGACGACGAGCGGCGGCGAAGCCAGATAATTCGCGCGCACGTCGGCATTGACGCGTCCCTCGAAATTGCGGTTGCCCGACAGCACGGCGGCAGCCACGAGATCATGCTGGCCGATGGTCTTCGAAATCTCCTCCGGCAGCGGGCCGGAATTGCCGATACAGGTCGTGCAGCCGAAGCCGACGAGATTGAAGCCGAGCGCGTCGAGATCCTTCTGCAGCCCTGACTTCTCGAGATATTCGGCCACCACCTGCGAGCCGGGCGCAAGCGAGGTCTTCACCCAGGGCTTGACGGTCAGGCCCGCCGCATGCGCCTTGCGCGCGAGCAGGCCGGCGCCGATCATCACGCTCGGGTTCGAGGTATTGGTGCACGACGTGATCGCCGCGATCACCACGTCGCCGTGGCCGAGATCGTGCTTGCGGCCCTGAACCGGCACGCGCTTGTTCAGCTCGGCGCCCTTGTTGAATTCGTCGGTCAGCGAGGCGGTGAAGCCGGCCTTGACATCCTTCAGCGCGACGCGGTCCTGCGGCCGCTTCGGCCCGGCGAGGGACGGCTCGACCGCCGCGAGATCAAGCTTGAGCACATCAGTAAAGACCGGCTCCGGCGTCGATTTGGTGCGGAACATGCCCTGCGCCTTGGCATAGGCGGCGACGAGCGCGATGCGGTCCTCCCTGCGGCCGGTATCCCTCAAATATCGCAGCGTGTCGTCATCGACCGGGAAGAAGCCGCAGGTTGCACCATATTCCGGTGCCATGTTGCCGATGGTCGCCCGGTCGGCGATCGACAGCGCAGCAAGACCAGGGCCGAAAAACTCCACGAATTTTCCGACCACGCCGCGCTTGCGTAGCATCTGCGTCACCGTCAGCACGAGGTCGGTGGCGGTGACGCCTTCCTTCAATTTGCCGGTCAGCTTGAAGCCGATCACCTCCGGCAAAACCATCGAGTAGGGCTGGCCGAGCATCGCTGCTTCCGCCTCGATGCCGCCGACGCCCCAGCCAAGAACGGAAAGCCCGTTGACCATGGTGGTGTGGGAATCGGTGCCGACCAGCGTATCGGGATAGGCGACCTCCATCGTCGCCGCCTTGCCGTCGATCTTGACCTTGTCCTTGGCGGTCCACACCGTCTGCGACAGATATTCAAGATTGACCTGATGGCAGATGCCGGTGCCCGGCGGCACCACGCGGAAATTGTCGAAGGCCTTCTGCGCCCATTTCAGGAAGCGATACCGCTCCTGGTTCTGCTTATATTCTTCCTCGACGTTCTTCTTGAACGCGGCATTGGAGCCGAAGAAGTTCACGATCACCGAATGATCGATCACGAGATCGACCGGCACGAGCGGATTGATCTTCTTCGGATCGCCGCCGAGCACGCTCATGGCGTCGCGCATCGCAGCGAGATCGACCACCGCCGGAACGCCGGTGAAATCCTGCATCAGCACGCGCGCCGGGCGGAAAGCGATCTCGCGGTCGGAGGTCTTGGTCTTCAACCAGGCCGACACCGCCTGAATATCTTCCTTGGTGACCGAGCGTCCGTCCTCGTTGCGCAGCAGGTTTTCCAGCAGCACCTTCATCGAGAAGGGCAGCCGGGAAATCCCCTTAAGGCCGTTTTTTTCGGCGGCCGGCAGGCTGTAATAGGCGTATGTGCGGTTGCCGACCTTGAGCGTGCGGGCGCACCGGAAGCTGTCGAGCGATGTCATGGAACCCGTCCTGCTCCGCTCCGCTGGAGCGGCCGATAATCAGTTGAAAAAGCTATACTTTTTACCCTTGCGCGCGATGGGAGCCGCGCTGCAATGCTGCGGCTTATAGAGTCTTTTTCGGCGCTCTGCCATACAAACAAGAACCATCACAAAGTCGGTTGGAAATGTCGGTGATGAGAAGGCCTTGGCGCCGCCAGACCTGCCCGGACGGAACCGCGTGAGCAGCCTGACCGCAACCGGGCTCGAATGCCGCCGCGGCGGCCGGGTCGTCTTTTCCGGGCTCGATTTCTCGCTGTCGGCTGGCGAGGCGCTGGCGATCACCGGGCCGAACGGATCGGGCAAATCGTCGCTGCTGCGCCTGATCGCGGGGCTCGTTCCCGCAGCCGCGGGCCGCTTGCGGCGGGAACCGGCGGGCGACGATCGCAGCATCGGCGAGACCGCCCACTATCTCGGCCACCAGGACGCGCTGAAGCCCTCGCTGACGGTCGCGGAGAATCTCGGATTCTGGATTTCCTATCTCGGCGGCTGCGGTCGCGCGCAGGCCGCGCTCGAGGTGGTGGGCCTCGGCGCGCTCGCGGATCTACCCGCCGCCTATCTCTCCTCCGGCCAGCGGCGGCGGCTGTCGCTCGCGCGGCTTGCCGCGGTCGAGCGGCCGCTCTGGCTGCTCGACGAGCCGTCCTCCGCGCTCGACGAGGCGGCGCAGCACATGCTGGTGAAGCTGATGCGAAAGCATCTCGCGGCGGGCGGGATGATCGTCGCGGCGACGCATGTCCCGCTCGGCATCGACGCGCGCGAATTGCGCCTCGGAGCGCGGCGATGACGGCGCTCGCCTCCCTGTTCGCGCGCGACCTGCGCGTCGCCACGCGCATCGGCGGCGGGGCGATGATCGGGGTTCTCTTTTTCCTGATCGTTGTCTCGCTCGTGCCCTTCGCGCTCGGTCCCGACCTGGCGCTGCTCAAGCGCGTGGGCCCCGCGCTGCTCTGGCTCGGCGCGCTGCTGGCGAGCCTGCTCACGCTCGATCGGCTGATCGCGGCCGACCACGAGGACGGATCGCTCGACCTGATCCTGATGTCGGAGACGCCGCTGGAACTCGCCCTCGCCGCCAAGGCGTGCGCGCACTGGATCGCCACGGGATTGCCGCTGGTGGTGGCGACGCCGCTCTTTTCGCTCCTGCTCAACATCGACGCGGCTGCGATCGGAACGGTGACGCTGACGCTGCTCGTGGGAACGCCCGCGCTCACCTTCACTGGGCTGATCGGCGCGGCGCTGACGGTGGCGCTCAGGCGCGGCGGGCTGCTGCTCAGCGTGCTGATTCTGCCGCTCGCCGTGCCCGTTCTGATTTTCGGCGTTTCCGCGGCAAATGCTGGATCGCCGGAACAGCCTTCATTTGCAACGCCGTTCACGATTCTGTGCGGCCTGACTCTGATCAGCCTGATTGTCGGCCCGTTCGCGGCGGCGATAGCGTTGCGTCACGGGCAGGATTGAGGGCGCGTTGCGCCGATGGCGAGCCGACACTAAGACTGACCTTCATGCCGATCATGGACCTTGCCAACCCGTCGCGATTCCTGTCGCTCGCAGGCCGGGTTCTGCCGTGGCTGTCGGCCGCCGCGGCGCTCGTGCTGGCCTATGGTCTCTATCGTGTGTACGGCGCGCCCGACGACTACCAGCAGGGGGCGACCGCCAAGATCATGTTCATCCACGTGCCGAGCGCCTGGCTGGCGATGGCGCTATGGGGCGCGATGAGCCTCGCCGCTCTCGGCACGCTGGTCTGGCGCCACCCGCTCGCCGACGTCGCCGCCAAGGCCGCTGCACCGATCGGCGCCGCCTTCACCCTGATCTGCCTGATCACCGGCTCGTTGTGGGGCCGCCCGATGTGGGGCACCTATTGGGTGTGGGACGCGCGGCTGACCTCGGTGCTCGTGCTTTTACTGATGTATCTCGGCGTCATCGCGCTGTGGCGCACGATCGAGGATCCCTCGCGCGCCGCGCGCGCCGTCGCAGTCCTGACCCTCGTCGGCGCGCTCAATCTGCCGATCATCAAGTTCTCGGTCGAATGGTGGAACACGCTGCATCAACCGGCTTCGGTCCTGCGCCTCGGCGGCTCGACGATTCATCCCTCGCTGCTCGTTCCGCTCCTGGTCATGGCGGCGGGTTTCTTCTTGCTGTGCGCGGCGCTGCTGCTCGCGTCGATGCGAAACGAGATTTTCCGCCGCCGCATCCGCACCCTGCAGATGATGCAGGCAGAGACCGCGCGGGGCTGACATGGATCACGCCGCGTTCATCTTTTCGGCCTATGCCTTCGCCGCGTTCGTGATCGCGGCGCTGACCGGCTGGATCGCCCGCGACCATCGCTCGCTCACGCGGACGCTCGCCGATTATGAGCGGCGCGGCCTCACGCGCGGCTCTGGCAGGAACACGCAATGAAGCGACCGATCCTCGTCGTCCTGCCGCTCGCGCTTTTTCTCGCGCTCGCCGCGCTGTTCTACCTGCGGCTCGGAGTCGGCGACCCGTCCGCCATTCCCTCGGCGCTGGTCGGAAAGCCCGCCCCCGCCGCCGACCTGCCGCCGGTCGAGGGGCTCATCGCCGGCGACGGCGCCGTGCCCGGCCTGCACCCGGCCGATTTCAGGGGCGCGGTGAGCGTCGTGAATGTCTGGGCCTCGTGGTGCGTGCCGTGCCACGACGAAGTGCCGTTCCTGCACCGGCTTTCGCAGGACGGGCGAATCCGGCTGGTCGGCATCAATTACAAGGATCAGCCCGACAATGCCCGGCGCTTCCTCGGCCGTTATGGCAATCCCTTCGCCGCGGTCGGAGCGGACCCGCAGGGCCGCGCGTCGATCGACTGGGGCGTCTATGGCGTGCCCGAGACATTCGTCGTCGGGCGCGACGCGCGCATCGCCTACAAGCTGATCGGCCCGATCACGGACGCCAATTTTTCCACGCAGCTGATGCCGGCAATCAAAAAGGCGCTGACCGGACGCTAGCCTGGCCGGGCGCAGCCGCGGCTATTGCTCCGGCTCGGCGCGGTATTTCATCAGCGTCGGATATTGCAGCATCGCGAACACGAAGGTCAGCGGCACGACCCCGAACACCTTGAAGTTGACCCACATGTCGGTGGTCTGAGTGCGCCAGACAATCTCGTTGAGCAGCGCGAGAACCAGGAAAAACGCCGCCCAGCGGATCGTGAGCTTGCGCCAGCCTTCATCGGTGAGATGGAACATCGAATCGAAAACGATGGCGAGCAGATTCTTACGCATGATCAGCCCGCCGATCAGCGTGCCGCCGAACAGCAGGTAGATGATCGTCGGCTTCACCTTGATGAAGAATTCGTCGTGAAGAAGAAGCGTCAGTCCGCCGAACACGACGACGATTAAAGCCGATACCAGCGGCATGACCGGCCAGCGGCGAATGAGCGCATAGGACGCGATCAGCGCGACGACGATGGCGGCCATGAATGCGGCGGTGGCCGCAAAAATGCCGTAGCGCGAATTGGCGAAGAAGAACAGGATCAGCGGCCCGACATCGAGCGCGAGCTTCACCAGAGGATTGAGCTGGGATTTTTCCTGCACGGCTCTTTCATCCGTCATGATCGGTCAGGCCGACATCCTGCTGCCAAGACATGAATGCCCGCGACGGGCGCGGGCCACGCCTTAGCCGACAAAAGCCTCAATCATCAAGCCCCGCCACCGCGCGGGCGAAATCGCGCGCGGTGAACGGTTCCAGGTCGTCAACGCCTTCGCCGACCCCGATGAAATGGATCGGCAATCCGAATTTCTCCGCGACCGCGATCAGCACGCCGCCGCGCGCGGTTCCGTCGAGCTTGGTCATCACCAGCCCGGTAATGCCGGCGACCTTCTGGAACGCTTCGACCTGCGACAAGGCGTTTTGCCCGACCGTGGCGTCGAGCACGAGCAGCGCGGCATGCGGGGCCTCGGCATCGACCTTCCGGATCACGCGGATGACCTTTTCCAGCTCCTGCATCAGCTCGGTGCGGTTCTGCAGGCGCCCGGCCGTATCGATCAGCAGCACCTCGGCGCCCTCCGCCCGCGCCGCCGTCAGCGCGTCGAAGGCCAGCCCGGCGGCATCGGCCCCCGGCTCGCGCGCGATCACCCTGGCGCCGACGCGCCCGCCCCAGATCTTGAGCTGATCGATCGCCGCGGCGCGGAAGGTATCGCCCGCCGCCAGCATCACGGTCTTGCCGTCGCGACGAAATTTCGCGGCGAGCTTGCCGATGGTGGTCGTCTTGCCCGATCCGTTCACCCCGGCGACCAGAATGACGAACGGCTTTTTGCTCGCGTCGATCTCCAGAGGACGCGCTACCGGCGCGAGGATTTTCTCGATCTCGCCGGCCAGCACCGCCTTCACCTCGTCGGCGCCGATCTGCTTGTCGAAGCGGCCCTCGCCGAGCGTCGAAGCGATCCGCGCCGCCACGCCGACGCCGAGATCGGCGCGGATCATCGCGTCCTCGATCTCCTCCAGCATGGCGCTGTCGAGCCTGCGCTTGCTGACGAGATCGGAGATCGCCCCGCCGAGCGACGCGGAGGTGCGTCTCAAGCCGCCGCGCAGACGCTGCCACCAGCTTTTGCTCTCGCCGCTCATTGGTTCCGCAATGTCGTCGCCGGGCTTCCCCGGGCGCGCTTCGTTCGTGACAAACGTCTTGTCGTCAGGGATGGATTGCATGAAACTTGGATTTACCCAAGTTTCAATTTCAACCGCCTCGGAAGTCGCGACGGCGACCTCCGACGCCAAGTCCGGCAAGGACTGCCGTGCAATTGACACCCGAGGAGATGCTGGCGCGGCTTCTTTACCGCGACGGACTGATGCTCGTCATCGACAAGCCGGCCGGGATCGCCGTGCATCGCGGGCCCAAGGGCGGCGCGAGCCTGGAGGATTCCTTCGACGCACTTCGTTTCGGCTTGCCGCGCGCGCCGGCGCTTGCGCACCGGCTCGACCGCGAGACCTCCGGCTGTCTCGTGCTCGGGCGGCACCGCAAGGCGCTCGAGCTTCTCGGCCGGCTGTTCAAGAGCGGCAGGATCGGCAAGACCTACTGGGCGATCGTTGAGGGCGGCCCGACCGAGGAGCAGGGAACGATCGATCTGCCGCTCGGGCGGCGGGACGAAAGCCGCGGCTGGTGGATGAAGGCGGATCCGCAGGGCCAGCCCGCGGTCACCAAGTGGACGGTCATGGGGCGTGGCGACGGCATCACCTGGCTCGCGCTCGAACCCGTCACCGGCCGCACCCACCAGCTCCGCGTGCATTGCCAGGCGAGAGGATGGCCGATCGTCGGCGACAGCATCTACGGAAACGGCCCCCGCGGCGGCGGACCTGGGCTGCAATTGCTGTCGCGCGAGATCGTCGTACCCATCTCCAAGAACAGGGAGGCGGTGCGCGTCGCCGCGCCGGTGCCGGCGCATATGCGCGAGCGGCTGATGGCATGCGGATGGAAGCCCGGAAACGGGATCGCGGCGGAGGCCGCCGTCTAGCGCCCCCATTCATGCCGCGATCAGCCGGCGGCCGTCATGCGCGCCGATCGTCAGCTCCACGAGCTGCCCGGCGCGCATCGCCCGTTTCAGCCGCACATGCGCGAAATGCTCGGTGTGGCCGAAACCGTCCGCCTCGGTCAGCACGCGGCGACGCGTTCCCACCTCGCGATCGAGATAGCCGCGCAAGGCGGCCTCTCCCTTCTCGCGCAGGCGCGCCGCACGCTCCTTGACCAGCGCGCGATCGAGCTGCGGCATCCTCGCCGCCGGCGTGCCGGGACGCGGAGAGAAAGGAAAGACATGCAGGTGCGTCAGCCCGCATTCATCGACCAGATCGAGCGAGCGGGAAAACATCGCCTCGTCCTCGGTCGGAAAACCCGCAATGATGTCGGCCCCGAACACGATATCGGGCCGCAACCGCCGTACCCGCGCGCAGAAGGCGATCGCGGCGGCGCGCGAATGCCGCCGCTTCATCCGCTTGAGAATGATGTCGTCGCCGGCCTGCAGCGACAGATGCAGATGCGGCATCAGGCGCGGCTCCTCGGCAATCGCGTCGAGCAGGTCGCCGTCGGCTTCCGCCGGATCGATCGACGACAGGCGAAGCCGCGCAAGCTCCGGCACCTGAGCCAGAATGCGCTTCACCAGCAGGCCGAGCGTCGGCGCGCCGGGCAACGCGGCGCCATAGCTCGTGATATCGACGCCGGTAAGCACCACCTCGCGGCGCCCGTTCTCGACCGAGAGACGCACCTGCGCGATCACGTCGTCAACCGGCACGGAGCGCGAATTTCCCCGCCCGAACGGAATGACGCAGAACGTGCAGCGATGATCGCAGCCGTTCTGCACCTGAATGAAGGCGCGCGTGTGCCCCTCCACGCCGGCGACCGGGTGCATGGCCGCCCCGCGCGCCGCCATGATGTCGCCGACCGCGATCCTGCCGCCGCCGCTCCACGGCTCGCGACTGAGCTTTTCCGCATTGCCGACGACGCGATCGACCTCCGGCATCGCCGCGAAGCCGCCGGCTTCGGTCTGGGCGGCGCAGCCGGTCACGACGATCTGCACGCCCGGCCTCTCGCGGCGCGCGCGCCGGATCGCCTGTTTCGCCTGCCGCACGGCTTCGGCGGTCACCGCGCAGGTGTTGAACACGAGCGCGTCGCGCAGGCCGGCGGCCTCCGCCTCGCGTCGGATCACTTCCGACTCGTACAGATTGAGCCGGCAGCCGAAGGTGACGACTGCGACGCTCATCAGGCCGCCGTCAGATTCTCGAACAAGGCCGGATCGAAGCGGCCCTGATATTCGAGCGTGTAGGATCCCGTCATGACGACGTGATCGTCGCTCGGGCGCCATTCGATCGTAAGATCGCCGCCGGGCAGCGACATGCGGACCTTGCGATCGGTGCGGTCCAGCCGGACGGCGGCGACCGCCGCCGCGCAGGCGGCCGATCCGCAGGCCTTGGTCAGCCCGGCGCCGCGTTCCCAGGTCCGCATCACGATATGCCCGCGCGACTTGACCGCCGCCAGCGTGATATTGGCGCGCTCCGGGAAGATCGGATGGTTCTCCAGCAGCGGTCCAAACCTTTCGAGATCGTAGGCGTAAGGGTCCTCGACCCAGAAAATCGCGTGCGGATTGCCCATGTTCACTGCCGACGGCGTATGCAGCACCGGTCTGTCGAGTGGTCCGATCTGCAACTCGATGCGGCGCGTGTCGTGAAACTCCTCGGCCAGCGGAATCTCATCCCAGCCGAATCTCGGCTTGCCCATATCGACCGACAGAAGGCCGTCCCCGGCCTTCCAACAATTGATCAGGCCGGCGCGCGTCTCGAACGTAATGGCCTTCTTCCCACTCTCGCCGAACACCAGCGAGGCGACGCAGCGCATCCCGTTTCCGCAGGCGCCCGCTTCGCTGCCGTCATTATTGTAGATGCGAACGAACGACACCGTGCCCGGCGTGCGCGGCGGGTACAGCACCATCATCTGATCGTAGGGGGCGCCCTTGGGGCTCGCCGCGGCGCGGGCCTCGGCGGCGCTGATAGCGAGCGGGCGGTCGCGCATATCGACCACCAGGATCTCGTTGCCGATCCCGTTCATCTTGGTGAAGGCGTGGTTCGCAAGCGCGCTCATGATGACGATATATAGGGCGCGGGCCGGCCGATTGGCCAGCGCGCGATTGTGTCCGCCGCCTGCAACTTCGGCGGCGGGACGGCCCGGTCCTATGCTAGCCTGCCGCGTCCGGGAAAGACCCCGCGGATGCGACCCATGACCCGTGCCCTCCTCCGAATGATCAGCCTCGCCGGCATTCTTCTTTTCGCCGCAATGGCCGGCGCGCAACAGCCTTTGCCGGGCGATGCCTTCGGCGTCGAGGTCACGCTCGCGCCGAAAACGGTCGTTTCGTTGAGCGGCCAGGGCAGATGGGACACGGCGTTCGAAACGGTGGTTGAGGCTCTGAAGAACGTGCACGCCTATCTCGAGCGCGAAGGCATCGCGCCGGCCGGCCCGGCCATGGTGATCTATACCTCCGCCGACGATACGGGTTTCCAGTTCGAGGCGGCGGTGCCGATCGCGAAGCCCTTGCCCAATCCGCCGAAAGGCGATCTCAGCATGGGTGCCTCGCCGGAAGGCAAGGCCTACAAGTTCACCCATCGCGGCTCCTACGACAGCATGGACAATACCTACGAAGCGATCACCAATTTCCTCGATCAGAAGAATCTCGATTCGAAAGACGCCTTCATCGAGGAATACGAGACCGATCCCCGCAACACACCCGACGACAAGCTCGTCATCAACATCTACGTACCGATCCCCTGACAGACGGTCCCTTGTGAAAGCTTGTGCCGATGTTCATGAAAATATGTGTTACTGCGTTGCTGCTGACATTCAGCCTGCTAACCGCGCCGGCCCTCGCTCAGATCGGCGATCTTCCGCCTTCCATCACTGTGGCCGGAGAAGCCTCGATCAGCGTCGCGCCGGATCGGGCGATCGTGCGGGCGGGCGTCACCAGCCAGGGAAAGACCGCGCGCGAGGCCGTCGCCGCCAACAACAAGGCCATGGCCTCCGTTTTCGCCGCGCTGAGGGACAGCGGTATCGCCGACGCCGACGTGCAGACCTCGCGCCTGAGCCTCGATGCGCTGCGCGGCAACCGCGACAATCCGCAGATCACCGGCTTCCAGGCCTC
Source organism: Pseudorhodoplanes sp. (assembly GCA_035548355.1). Lineage (GTDB taxonomy): Bacteria > Pseudomonadota > Alphaproteobacteria > Rhizobiales > Xanthobacteraceae > Pseudorhodoplanes. The sequence continues at coordinate 17,392 of DASZTD010000035.1, read as the reverse complement.
CAACCAGGTGACCGTGACGCTTCGCGACGTCACGCGGACCGGCGAGGTGCTCGACCGGCTGGTCGGCGCGGGCGCCAACACCGTCGGCGGGATCGAGTTCGTCGTCTCCGAGGCCTCGAAGCTCCTCGACAGGATACGGGCCGACGCGATCGCCGACGCCCGGCGCAAGGCCGAGATCTACGCGCAGGCGGCCGGCGTCGGACTCGGCCGCCCCTTCCTGATCTCCGAGCAGGCAGGCCCGCCGCGGCCGATGGTGAAAATGGCTGCCCCCTCCGCACCGCCCATGGCGGTCGCCCCCGGCGAGGAGCAGATCGGCATCGGCGTCACAGTCAGCTACGAGCTGATGCGGTGATCCGCACGGCGGGCCAACGGCCCGATCCGCTTGCCTTGACTTGGCTCTGTCCGGCCCATAGGTTCCGGCCGTTCTCGCAAGAGAAGTGACTTGGAACATGCCGACCGGTCCGCTGAGGCCGGAGGTCACCGCCCGACAGCGCTGTGCGCCCTCGGGCGCCAAACGCGTTTGCTTCTGCTCCCTCCCCCTGCGGGGAGAGGGCTCGGGGTAGGGGGTTCCCCTCGCATGAAGCGCCGCACCCCCCTCACTCGGCCGCCGCGCGGCCGGCCCTTCCGCGATGCGGAGAGGTGAAGGAGCAGGAATGTTCGACTCGCTGTCGGAAAGGCTCGGTGGGATTCTCGACAAGCTGACGCGGCGCGGCGCGCTGTCGGCGTCCGACGTCGATGCGGCGCTGCGGGAAGTGCGGCGCGCGCTGCTCGAGGCCGATGTCGCGCTCGATGTCGCGCGCGCCTTCATCGAGCGCGTGCGCGAGCGAGCGGTGGGCGTCGAGGTCATCAAGTCGGTCAGCCCCGGCCAGATGGTGGTCAAGATCGTCCACGACGAGCTTGTGACCACGCTCGGCGACAGCGCCGAGCCGATCGACCTGAACGCGCCCGCGCCGGTCGCGGTCATGATGGTGGGCCTGCAGGGCTCGGGCAAAACCACGACCACCGCGAAGATCGCGAAGCGTCTCGCCGATCTCGCAAAGAAAAAGGTGCTGATGGCGTCGCTCGATACGCGCCGCCCGGCGGCGATGGAACAGCTGGCCGTGCTCGGCCAGCAGACCGGCATCGCCACCCTGCCTGTCGTTGCCGGACAAACGCCGCCGCAGATCGCGCGACGCGCGCTCGAGGCCGGACGGCTCGGCGGCTACGACGTGGTGCTGCTCGACACCGCCGGCCGCACCACGCTCGACGAGGAGATGATGAGCGAGGCGGCCGAGGTGAAGCGCGCGGCCCAGCCGCACGAAGTGCTGCTCGTCGCCGACGCGCTGACCGGCCAGGACGCGGTCAACCTCGCCCGCTCGTTCAACGAGCGCGTCGGCCTGACCGGCATCGTGCTCACCCGCGTGGACGGCGACGGCCGCGGCGGCGCGGCGTTGTCGATGCGCGCGGTCACCGGCAAGCCGATCAAGCTCCTCGGCACCGGCGAGAAGATGGATGCGCTCGAGACGTTCGATCCCGCGCGCGTCGCCGGCCGCATTCTCGGCATGGGCGACATTGTCGCTCTGGTCGAGAAGGCCGCCGCCAATATCGACGCGGAAAAGGCCCGCATCGCCGCCGAGAAAATGCGCAAGGGCGCATTCGATCTCGGCGATTTGCGCGATCAGCTCAGGCAGATGTCGGCGATGGGCGGCATGTCGGGCCTTCTCGGCATGCTGCCGGGCGTCGCGAAAATGAAGAACCAGATCGCCAATGCCGGTCTCGACGACAGCATGCTCAAGCGCCAGATCGCGATCATCGATTCGATGACGCCGCAGGAGCGCAGGAATCCCGACATCCTGAAAGCGAGCCGCAAGAGGCGCATTGCCGCCGGCTCGGGAACGACGCCCGAGCAGATCAACCGGCTTCTGAAAATGCATCGGGGCATGGCCGACATGATGAAGGCGATGGGCGGCGCCAAGCGCGGGCCGATGGCCGGGCTGGCGAGCGCGCTCGGCTTCGGCGGCGGCATGCCCTCGCCGGAGGACATGAAAAAGATGGCCGAGAAAATGCAGGGCGCGCCCGGCCTGCCGGGGGTGACGCCAGCCCTGCCGCCGAATTTCCCCGGCTCGCCGGGCGGCCTGCCCGGGCTCGGCGGGAAGATGCCGCTGCCTGGCCTCGGCGGCTTTCCGGGAAAGAAGAAATGAATTCCACCAACCCCGTCATTGCGGACGCGCGCAACGCACGATCCGGAATCCGGCGCAAGGCATCGCATGCGCGCCCGGATGTCCGGCTTCGCCTGCCTCGCGCGCGTTTCGCGATAACGAACATGAGGCAAGAAAGGAAAATCTTATGCCTGTTGTGATCCGCATGTCCCGCGCCGGGACGAAGAAACGTCCATTTTATCATATCGTCGTCGCCGACTCACGCGCGCCGCGCGACGGCCGTTTCATCGAGCGCCTCGGCTTTTTCAATCCGCTGCTGCCGAAGGACAAGAAGGAACGCCTGGTGCTCGATTTCGAGAAGGTGAAGGCCTGGCTTGCCAAGGGCGCGCAGCCGTCCGACCGCATCATGCGTTTCCTCGATGCCGAAGGCATCCGCAAGCGCGCGCCGCGCAACAATCCGGAAAAGGCGATCCCGCGCAAGGAGCGGAAGGCGCGCGCCGAAGCGGCCAAGGCGGGATCCGGCGCTCCGGCGGCCGGCGGCGACAAACCCGCGGCCGGCGCGGCGGCGAGTTGACGCCGCATGGCCCCGCGTCCGAAGGCCGGGCGCGACACAAGGGTCTGCGTGGCGCGTATCGGCGCCGCGCACGGGCTCAGGGGCGAGGTGCGTCTCTGGCCGTTCACCCAGGATCCGCTGGCGATCCGCAATTACGGCCCGCTCGAAACCAAGGACGGCGCGCGCCGCTTCACTATCGAGAGCATGCGCGCGGCGAAGGATCATTTCATCGCCAGGCTTTCGGGCGTCGGTGACCGCGACGCCGCCGAGGCGTTGAACAACGCCGAGCTCTTTGTCCCGCGCGACCGGCTGCCGCCGGCCGGACGCGATGAATTCTACCACGCCGACCTGATCGGGCTCGACGTGGTCGATCCGAGCGGCGCGCAGATCGGCACCGTTCACGCCCTGTATAATTTCGGCGCCGGCGATATCATTGAAGTCATGCCGGTCGGCACCGGGCAGCCGGTGATGTTCGCCTTCAACGAAGTCACCGTGCCGAAGATTGATCTCGCAGCCAAGCAGATCGTGATCGTGCCGCCTGCGGAGATCGAGATCCGCGAGGGCGAAGAACGCTGATGTCGTGGCGCGCGACGATCCTGACGATCTTCCCGGAGATGTTTCCCGGCCCGCTCGGCAAGAGTCTTGCCGGCAAGGCGCTCGCGGGCGGGCTGTGGTCGCTCGACACGGTCGATATCCGCGATCACGCGGCCGACAAGCATCGCAGCGTCGACGACACGCCGGCGGGAGGCGGCCCGGGCATGGTGATGAAAGCCGACGTGCTTGCCCGCGCCATCGATTCGGTGTCCGGCCACAGGCCGCGCCTGCTGATGAGCCCGCGCGGCACCCCGCTGACGCAGGCGCGCGTATCGGCGCTGGCGCGCGGCGAAGGCGTGCTGATCGTGTGCGGGCGCTTCGAAGGCGTGGACGAGCGCGTGATCGCGGCGCGCGATCTCGAGGAGGTGTCGATCGGCGATTACGTGCTGTCGGGCGGAGAACTCGCCGCCGCGGTGCTGATCGATGCCTGCGTGCGGCTTCTGCCGGGGGTGATGGGCAAGGAAGCGTCCGGCACCGAGGAGAGCTTTGCCGCGGGGCTGCTCGAATATCCGCAATTCACCCGCCCGCAGGTGTTCGAAGGGCGACCCATCCCGGACGTGCTGCTGTCCGGCGACCACCGGCGGATCGCCGCGTGGCGGCGGGAGCAGGCCGAAAATCTCACGAAAGAGCGCCGGCCGGACCTGTGGGCGGCCTACCGGGGGCGGAAGGACGGCCCGGGTTAAGGCCCGCTCGCGCCTGCCTCCCCAGCCCGCCTGCCACGGGGGGAGGCGTGCGCCGCGGATTTAAACCGCCCCGGAAGGACCCGCCGCTGACAGGGTGACAAGCCCGCCGCTTTGCATTAGAACCCAGCCCCGAAACCAGACAGAGACCCGGCAGGGACCGCAGCGCCGCCATAGCGGCTGGGCGCGCGAGAGGATGGAGCTTTAGCCATGAACATCATCCAAGAACTCGAAAAAGAACAGGTGGCGAAGCTTTCCGCCGGCAGGGAAATCCCGGATTTCGAGCCGGGCGACACGCTGCTCGTCAATGTGAAGGTGATCGAGGGCGAGCGCACGCGCGTGCAGGCTTATGAAGGGGTCTGTATCGGCCGTTCCGGTTCCGGTCTGAACGAGAACTTTACGGTGCGCAAGATTTCCTACGGCGAAGGCGTCGAGCGCGTCTTTCCGCTCTACTCGCCGATGATCGATTCCATCAAGGTCGTGCGCCGCGGCAAGGTCCGCCGCGCCAAGCTCTACTATCTGCGCAACCTGCGCGGCAAATCGGCCCGCATCACCGAGGCGCAGGGCCGCCACGGAGAAGACGCAGCGGCGGCGGCAACCGAGGCCGCGGAGCCGGCGGCCAAGCCCGCGACCAAGCCGGCCGCGAAGAAGGCCGCCGCGGCCAAGGCCGAGTGAGCGGCACGCGGCAGGGAATACAAGGCCGGGTTCCGCCCGGCCTTTTTCATGCGCCGCACGCAGGAATGGCTTTCGTTGCGGCTCTTTCCCGGACTTGTTATATCCGCCGCATCATGCCGGTCCGATCCATGCCCGCAGAGAATGCACGCCGCAACAGCGGCACGGCCTATTGCATCCGCATTCCCGGCCGCATCGTCCTGAAGGATCACGAGCGCCTGCCCGGCCGGTTTTTCGGCAGGCTGACGGCGACGGTTCAGGCCGGACTTTGAGGCTTGCCGAGGCGCGCCGGAACGCGCCGCCCGCTTGAGCCCAACGCAACCGCAATCAGGACACCGCCATGAACCCACGCACCCTCTACGACAAGATTTGGGACGACCATCTGGTTGACGAGCAGCCGGACGGCACATGCCTCATCTATATCGACCGCCATCTCGTGCACGAGGTGACCTCGCCGCAGGCTTTCGAAGGCCTGCGCGCGTCGGGCCGCAAGGTGCATGCGCCGGAGAAAACGCTCGCGGTCGTGGACCACAACGTGCCGACCACCGACCGCAAATTGCCCAATCCCGATCCGGAAAGCGCCGAGCAGATCAAGACGCTCGCGCAGAACGCCAAGGATTTCGGCGTCGAATATTACGACGAATTCGACAAGCGCCAGGGCATCGTCCACATCATCGGTCCCGAACAGGGCTTCACGCTGCCCGGCACGACGATCGTCTGCGGCGACAGCCACACCGCCACGCACGGCGCTTTCGGCGCGCTCGCCTACGGCATCGGCACGTCGGAAGTGGAGCACGTCCTCGCCACGCAAACGCTGATCCAAAAGAAATCGAAAAACATGCGCGCGGTGGTGGACGGCAGATTGCCGGCCGGCGTCACCGCCAAGGACATCATCCTCGCGATTATCGGCGAGATCGGCACCGCCGGCGGCACCGGCTATGCGCTCGAATATGCCGGCGAAGCGATCCGCGCGCTGTCGATGGAAGGGCGCATGACCGTCTGCAACATGTCGGTGGAGGCCGGCGCCAAGGCCGGCTTCATCGCGCCCGACGAAAAGGCCTTCGCCTATCTCAAGGACAGGCCGAAGGCACCGAAGGGCGAGGCCTGGGACAAGGCGATGCGCTATTGGGAGACGCTGCATTCCGACGACGGCGCGCATTTCGACCGCGAAATCCGTCTCGATGCCGGCAAGCTACCGCCGATCGTGTCATGGGGCACAAGTCCGGAAGACGTCGTGTCGGTGACCGGCGTCGTGCCCGATCCCGACCGGATCGAGGACGAAGGCAAGCGCGAATCGAAGAAGCGCGCGCTTCAATATATGGGACTGACGCCAGGCACGAAGATCACCGACATCAAGCTCGATCGCGTCTTCATCGGTTCCTGCACCAATTCGCGCATCGAGGATCTGCGCGAGGTGGCGCGGATCGTCAACGGCCGGACGGTGAACGCGAATCTCAACGCGATGATCGTTCCGGGCTCCGGTCTCGTGAAGGAGCAGGCGGAGGCCGAAGGTCTGGACAGGATTTTCGTCAAGGCAGGCTTCGAGTGGCGCGAGCCGGGCTGCTCCATGTGCCTTGCGATGAATCCCGACAAGCTGAAGCCGGGCGAACGCTGCGCCTCGACATCAAATCGTAATTTCGAGGGCCGGCAGGGCTACAAGGGCCGCACCCATCTCGTCTCTCCCGCGATGGCGGCGGCAGCGGCGATCGCCGGGCATTTCGTCGATGTGAGGGAGTGGAAATAGAAAGATCGGGCACGCGCTTCTGGCATTCAACCCGACATTCAAAAAAGGCCCGCATCGCTGCGGGCCTTTTCCTTTCGCGCGGTGCGATCACCACCACGGCGCGAACGGGAAGAAGGGATACGGCCGGTAGAAATACGGCCGATAATAATACGGGCGGTAATAAGGATAGTAGTAGGGGTATCCGTAATACGGATAAGGCCCGTAATAGTAGCGGCGCGGCGCCCAATAACGGCGATAATAATAGCGCCGGTGATAGCGGCGCGCGCTGAGATTGACCTGTTCGGCCTTGCTGATTCCGCTCGCCTTCGGCGCCGCATGCACCGGCGTCGCGAACGACAGCAGCGCGAGCGCGGCCAGCGCCGCCAGACCTGACAACATCCTGGACATCGCGATCTCTCTCCCGGGTTCGAAAGTCCGCCGCCGCTTCAACGAACGTCAAGCGGCGGCTTTGGTTTCATCATGGACGCGCGACGGTGAACGCCGCGTGAACCCGCTAGCCGCGCACCCAGCGGCACGACATCTGCGGCGTGATTACCGTGCCGCTCGGCCGGTATTCGGTCGCATACCAGTCGCGGCACAGCCGCACCGCGTTCGGCCCTGGCCAGGAATAGTCACCCGGTCGCGGATAGGGCCAGGCGGCCGGCTGACGCGGCACGATGCGGATGCGCGGCCGCCGTCGCTGCGCCGACAGGTCGGTCGCGGCGCCTGCCTCGAGGCCCGGCGCCGGAAGCCTCGGCGCGGATTCGCCGAAAGCGGCAACGGGCGCGAGGACGATGAATGCGGCGGCCAGCAGTTTCATGCCGCTACGCTCCCCCATCGGCGCCGGCGCGTCAACCGTGGCCGGATGCCCCTTTTCGCGCTAAGCTTGTGTCATGTCCGGCCAATCCTTGCCGATGCGCGAGCACGCCGCGCGCGAAGCACGCGAGCAACTAAAGACGCTCGGCGACAGCGAATGCCTCTTTGCCGGCTCGATCAGCCAGGCGGCGCGCCGCGCGGCCGCGCATTTCGCCGGGCGCGGCGACAGCTCCGACGATGCCGTCGAAATCTGGGGCAGGCGCATCGGCCGCGCCCTCAGCCTCGGCGGAGTGATCGCGCTCGCGCTTTATCTCTGGTTCGCCTATCTGCGCTGACGCGCGCTCGGCCCCGGGCTTGACCCGAAAGCCCCGTCAATCCACGACTGTCTGCGCGACCCTTGGCCGGACAGGTCCGGCCGGCAGAGAGAGCGGGGGACGTCCGGTGACCGGCAATCCGCTGACCGATCCGCAGGCATGGCGCGGCGTCAAAGCGCCTTCGCTGGAGGACCTGGAAGCGATGGCGCGCGCCGCCTTCGAGCGCCTGCCGCGCCAATTCCGGGACCTGTGCGACGGCGTCGTCATCCGCGTCGACGACTTCCCCACCGAGGACGTGCTGAAGGAACTCGGCGCCGAAAGCGAATTCGATCTGCTCGGGCTGTTCCAGGGCGTCGGGCTCCCTTTCCAGTCGGAAAGCGCGCCGACCCATTTTCCGAACATGGTGTGGCTCTATCGCCGTCCGATTCTCGATTACTGGGCCGAACACGACGAAACGCTCGGCGCGATCGTCACGCATGTGCTCGTGCACGAGATCGGCCACCATTTCGGCCTGTCGGACGAGGACATGGAAGCGATTGAGGCGGCGGCGGACTAGCTCCAGGACAGCGGCACGCCCGTGATTCTCAATCCGTCACCGAGCTGGTCGATAAAAAAAACGGCGGGCAGGGAAACGACTTTCTTGCCGCCGCACCCCGTGACAACGAACGGTCTCTGCGGAACAATCGGCCGCAGAGACTCTCATGTCGCAATCGTCCAACAGAATCGTGATTTGCGGCGCCGGGATCGCCGGGATCGCGGCCGCCTATTTTCTCACTGCGCGCGGCGCCGGCGAGGTCACGATCGTCGAGCCCGGCCATCCACTCTCGCTCACCTCCGACAAATCCACCGAGGCTTATCGCAACTGGTGGCCGGGACCGGACTGGCAGATGACCGCCTTCATGAATCGCAGCCTCGATCTGATCGAGGGTCTCGCGCGCGCGAGCGGCAACCGCATCAATCTCAATCGCCGCGGCTATGTCTTCGCCACGGCCGACGCGCGCAAGATCGATTTTCTGCACGACGCCGCCGAACGCGCGGCGACGCACGGCGCGGGCGAAGCCCGTGTGCACGACTCGCCGTCGAGCGTCTATGTGCCCTCGCCCGCGCACGGCTTCGAACCTGCATTGACGGGCGCCGATGTCGTTACCGACCGCGCGTTGATCCATCGCCATTTTCCCTATCTCGCGGATGACACCGTCGCACTCGTGCATGTACGGCGCGCGGGCTGGCTGAGCGCCCAGCAGCTCGGTTCGGCGATGCTCGAAGCGGCGCGGGAGCGAGGCGCGAAAATCCTGCGCGGACGCGCGGTGGGCTTCGACATCGCCGAGCGGGTGCGGAGCGTGCATGTCGAAGGCGATGCCGGGCGTCACCGGCTCGACGCCACGCATGTCGTGCTCGCCGCGGGGCCGATGCAGAAGGAGGTCGCCGCCTTCGCCGGCCTCGATCTGCCGATCGTCGCGGAGCGGCATTACAAGGTGAGCTTCGCCGATGCGGCCGCCGCGGTGCCGCGCTCGGCGCCGATGATGATCTGGCTCGACGAGCAATACCTGCCCTGGACCGAGGATGAGCGCACGGCCCTCGCCGAGGACGCGGACGCGCGCTGGCTGCTCGAGCCGTTCCCGGCGGGCGTGCACGGGCGTCCCGACGGCGCGCATGCCACGATTGTTCTGTTCAACCATCACGGCGAGGCGGTCGCGCCGCAATTCCCCCTGCCCGAGCCGCCGCCCCATTATGCGGAGATCGCGCTGCGCGGCATGTCCACGATGGTGCCGGCATTGCGCGGCTATCGCGGCCGGCCCGCGCGCGCCCATATCGACGGCGGCTATTACGTGAGGACGCGCGAGAATCGGCCGCTGATCGGGCCGGCCGGAGCGGAAGGATTGTACGTGTCGTGCGCCTTCGGCGGCTTTGGCATCATGGCTTCCTGCGCCGGCGGCGAGCTGATCGCCGCGTACATCGCTGGTGGGGCACTGCCCGCCTACGCCCCGGCATTTTTGCCGGCCCGCTATGAGAACGCCGAATATCGCTCGCTTCTCGACCATTGGGGCGACGGCGGGCAGCTCTGACGCGCTTGACCTCGCCGCCCCGTCCGGCCATTTAACGGCCGACGAGGACCGCCATGGAAAAATTCACCTATCTCGAAGGGGTCGCGGCGCCGATCCGCCAGGTCAATGTCGATACCGACGCGATCATCCCGAAGCAGTATCTGAAGACGATCAAGCGCACCGGGCTCGGCAAGGGCCTGTTCTCCGAGAAGCGCTATCGGGACGACGGCAGCGAGAATCCGGATTTCGTTCTGAACAAGCCCGCCTATCGCAACGCCAAAATCCTCGTCGCCGGCGACAATTTCGGCTGCGGCTCCTCGCGCGAGCACGCGCCCTGGGCGCTGCTCGATTTCGGGATTCGCTGCGTGATCTCCACCTCGTTCGGCGACATCTTCTACAACAATTGTTTCAAGAACGGCATCCTGCCGATCCGCGTGTCGCCACAGGATTTGGAAAAGCTGTTCGACGACGCCGACCGCGGCGCCAACGCCACGCTGTCGATCGATCTCGAGAAGCAGGAGATTCGCGGGCCCGATGGCGGCACGGTCAGGTTCGACATCGACCCGTTCCGCAAGCACTGCCTGCTCAACGGCCTCGACGATATCGGGCTGACCCAGCAGAAGAAGTCCAAGATCGACGGCTACGAAAGCCGCGCCAGGGCCGAAAGGCCGTGGCTGTAAGCCGGGCGGGCGCGCCCGCCTGAGACTCACCGCCGCGCTGCGATCGCGTCGGCGACGGCGACCGTCCTGCGCGCGATCTCCGCATGCAGGCGCTCGACCATGCGGCCGTCGATCGACACCACGCCTTTGTTTCTGTTCTCCGGCAGGTCGAACGCGGCGATCACCTTGCGCGCCTGTGCCACCTCCTCCGCGCCCGGTGCGAACGCCTCGTTGCAGGGCCCGATCTGGTTCGGGTGGATGAGCGTCTTGCCGTCGAATCCGAGATCGCGGCCTTCGGCGCATTCGCGCGCGAACCCGTCGGCATCGGCGATGTCGTTGTAAACTCCGTCGAGAACAGCGATGCCGTGCATGCGCGCCGCGAGGATGCAGGCGGTGAGCCAGGGCAGCATCGGCAGGCGGCCGGGCACGAAGCGCGCTCCGGTTTCCTTGGCGAGATCGTTGGTGCCGAGCACGAGACCGGCGAGGCGTGTTTCCGAATCGCGCGCGGCCGCGGCGATTTCGCGGACATTGAAGATCGCCGCCGGCGTCTCGATCATCGCCCAGACCCGGGTGCGGTGATCGGTGCCCATGTCGAGCAGCCGCCGCCCCACAAGCTCGAGCTGATCGGGTTGAAAGATTTTCGGCACGAGGATCGCGTCGGGCGCGGCATGGGCCGCAGCGGCGAGATCGTCGGCGTGCCACTCGGTGTCGATCCCGTTGACGCGCACGAAGACCTCCCGCGGACCGAAGCCGCCGGCCCTGACCGCCTCGACCACGCGCCGACGCGCCTCCTCCTTGGCGTCCGGCGCCACCGAATCTTCGAGATCGAGAATGATGCCGTCGGCAGGCAGCGTGCGCGCCTTCTCGATCGCGCGGGCGTTGGAGCCCGGCATGTAAAGGACGCTGCGGCGTGGACGAATGGACATGCGCGAATGGCCCCCCGGGATGCCGAATAACTAGCGCGACTTTTCCGACGGCGCGAGCGTGGCGTCGGCCGGCGCGTTCGCCGCGCGATTGATACGATAAAGCTGGAAACGGTCGCCGTCATAGATCAGCGTCAACCGCCGGGGGTCCGGGTTGGGCGCCTCGTCCTCGGTGAACAGAACGTAGAGATAGTCGAACTGCGTCCAGTTCTTCCAGAATTCGGGGATGCCCGGCATATCAGGATGATCGGCCGCGACCAGGAGCTGGGCGGTCGATGGCGGGGTGCCGTCCTCGGTATCCACCATCGCGCGGTAGGCCGGGCGCACATGCATCACCTGCTTGCCGACCACGGTGAATGCCGTCGTCACCAGCGCCGACCGTTCGATCATGGCGATGCAGGCCGCGTGCACGAGGCCGAGATCCTTCACATCCTCGCCCGCGGTGCGGTCGGCATAGGACACGAAAACCTTCGCGCCGGGCCGGATCCGCCTGACCGAGGTCCTGAACTCGCCGGTGGCGACCGAAAGGTCCGACCAGAAATAGCTCACCTCGGTGACGCGGATGCCGAGAGTGATCAGCAGCAACGCGAGGAATCCGCGCCGCACCTCGCGGCGGCGGAGATCGGCATCGACGCAGGCGATCAGCATGAAGGCGAGCGCGAGCGGCACGCGCTGGTCGGCCATGTAGGTCGCGAAGATCACCCGCGGCAAGGCCAGATACACCGCTCCGCCCACCGCCAGCAGGAACCAGGCATAGGGATGGATCTGCAGCAGGCGGTGTCGCGCCGCCCACACCGCCGCCGCGACCACAAGTCCGGCCAGCGCGAAGGCGATCACGTCGGAATAGACCTCGATCACGAAAGCGAGGCCGTCCATCTTGCCGTGCGAATCCCACTCGATCGCGCTCGCGAGATTCATCGTCGGGCTGACGGCGAGAAGGGCGGCGGCGAGGAGAAAAGGCAATCCGCCGGCGGTGAATTGCAGGATCGCCGGGACCGTCGGCATCCGCCGCCCGCGCAGCAGCAGAAACGATTCGTAGGCGAGCAGCCCGACCCCGTAGGCGCCGAGCGCGGCGAAATGGCAGAAGAACAGCAGCACGACGAAGATGCCGGACGCAATGATGCGCAGCGGCCAGACGCGCCCGCGCAACCACACCCATACCGCGAGCGCCCAGACGGCGAGCCCGATGCCGAAAATGTAGTTCGCGAGGCCGACGAGAAAGACGTAATTGTAAAGCAGCGGGAAGGAGATCAGCGGCAGCATCGACCAGCGCCCGATCAGCGCGCGATTGAGCGCGAGAGTCCCGGCGGCGATCAGCACGAAGGACGCGATGATGAATATCTGTCCGGCCAGATAGATGTTCATCGCGCGCGCGAGCACCGGCACGACGAGGTCCATCATCAGGTTCGGGATGACGTCCCAGTCGATTTCGTAGAAGCGCGCGATATTGGCGTCGCTGCCGATAGTAGCGATCACGTGCATTCGCGCGAGATGATTGACGTAATCGGACACCGGCGGCAGCGGATGGGTGATGATGGGGATCGCGATGAAGATCGCGAGCGCAAGGAACAGGACGACGATCTGCGCGCCGGTGAAACCGCTCGTGCCGCGGAGTGCCTGACCGCCCTTCATCGCAGCGATCCTAGCTCTTCCTTGTGATCGAGTCCGGCGCGCCATTTAGCGTTGCCGCCGCCCGATTGTCTGTCATGCTTTGGTTGCGGAGACGCCGTTGCATGTGGGTTGCCGGACTTGACGGATGCAAGAGTGGCTGGATTGCGGCCATGATCCGCCCCGACGGGAGCGAGGCGCGGCTGCGAGGACTTGCGCATTTCTCCGAGCTTTTTGCCGGCGCCGATCGCCCGGCGGTGGCGGCGGTGGACATCCCGATCGGCCTTCCGGAGCGAAGCAGCGCCGGCGGGCGCGCGGCCGAGAACGCGGTGCGGCCGCTGCTCGGGCAGCGGCAATCCTCGGTCTTCCCGGTTCCCTCGCGCGCGGCCATCGAGGCAGCCGATTACCGGCAGGCCTGTCGGATCGCGCTCTCCACCTCCGATCCGCCGCGCAAGGTGTCACGGCAGCTTTTTCACATCGCGCCGAAAATTCGCGAGGTGGATGGCGTGCTGCGCGGCGACCCCGCGCTCGCCGCGCGCGTGTTCGAGGTGCATCCGGAGGTGGCCTTCTGGCGTCTCAACGGCGATCAGCCGCTCGCCGAGCCGAAAAAGGTCAGGGGCGCGCCTCACGCGCCGGGCCTCGCGCTGCGGCGGGAGATCCTGCTCCGCGCGGGAATGCCGGCGGGGCTGTTCGATTCGCCTCTGCCGCGCGGAGCCGGCGAGGACGACAGGCTCGACGCCATCGCCTGCGCGGCGATCGCCCTGCGTATCCGCTGCGGTCTCGCGCGGCCCTTTCCCGATCCGCCTGGGCGCGACGGCCAAGGATTGCCGATGGCGATCTGGGCGTGATTAAGTGCCGGCATGACATTCGAACGATCGCGTGTTCCGCCCGATTTTCCCGTGCGCCTGATCGAGGGCTACGAAGCCTTCGTCAGCGGCCGCCTGCCGGAAGAACAGCAGCGCTTTCGCACGCTGGCCGAAGCCGGGCAATCGCCGGACATCATGCTGATCGGCTGCTGCGATTCGCGCGTCGCGCCGGAAGTCATCTTCGATGCGAGGCCCGGTGAGATGTTCGTCGTGCGCAACATCGCCAATCTCGTGCCGCCCTATACGCCGGACGGCGCGCAGCGCGCAGTGTCGGCGGCGCTCGAATTCGCCGTGCAGGCGCTGCGGGTGAAGCACATCGTGGTGCTGGGGCATGCGCAATGCGGCGGCATCCGCGCCTATGCGGAGGAAAGCGAGCCGCTGTCGCCGGGCGATTTCATCGGCGCCTGGATGAAGCTTCTCGCGCCCGCCGCTGCCGATGTCGGATCGCGCGGCGGCCTGCCGATCGGCGAATATCTGGCGCGGCTGGAAAAGGCTTCCGTGCTCAGGACCATCGAAAACCTGAAGACGTTTCCCTGCGTGCGCATCCTGCACGAGCGCGGGACTTTGCAATTGCACGGCGCCTATTTCGGCGTCGCTACCGGCGCGCTGTCGATCTACGACCGAACCAGGAACGAATGGCGACCGGTGGCCGCCGAGGCGCACGCGGAAGTTTTCGCTCATCCGAGATTTTGATCCCGCCGCGTCCGGCGACGGGCAAAAAAGAAAACAGCCGGGACGCGGCCCGGCTGTCTCGGGATTTGCGGCGGAGGCGGAATTACGCGGCCTTCTTCTTCGCCTGCAGCAGCTTGCGATTGATCAGCGATTCGGCGATCTGCACCGCGTTCAGCGCCGCGCCCTTGCGCAGATTGTCGGAGACGACCCACATCGACAGCCCGTTCTCCACCGTCGCGTCCTCGCGGATGCGGCTGATATAGGTCGCGTCCTCGCCCGCCGCCTCGTAGGGCGTGGCGTAGCCACCGGGCTCGCGCTTGTCGATGACGAGGCAGCCCGGCGCGTTGCGCAGGATGTCGCGCGCCTCATCGGCGGTGATCGGCTTCTCGAATTCGATGTTCACCGCTTCCGAATGGCTGATGAAGACCGGCACGCGCACGCAGGTGGCGGTGAGCTTGATCTTCGGATCGAGTATCTTCTTCGTCTCCGCCACCATCTTCCATTCTTCCTTCGTGTACCCATCCTCCATGAACACGTCGATATGCGGGATCAGGTTGAAGGCGATACGCTTCGGAAACTTCCTGGTCTCGACCTCCTGCAGCGAGTAGATCGCCTTGGTCTGGCGGTCGAGCTCGTCCATGGCGTCCTTGCCGGCGCCGGACACCGACTGATAGGTCGCGACCACGACGCGCGTGATCGTCGCCCGGTCATGCAACGGCTTCAGCGCGACGACGAGCTGCGCCGTCGAGCAGTTCGGATTGGCGATGATGTTCTTCCTGGTGAAGCCCGCGACCGCATCCGCATTCACTTCCGGAACGACGAGCGGCACGTCCGCGTCGTAGCGCCAGGCGGACGAGTTGTCGATCACCACCGTGCCCTGCGCCCCGATCTTCGGGGACCATTCCTTGGACACGGCTCCGCCGGCCGACATCAGGCAGATATCGACATCGGAAAAATCCGTGTGCTCGAGCGCCTTGCATTTCAGGATCTTGTCGCCGAACGACACCTCGACGCCCTGGCTCTTGCGCGAAGCGACCGCGATCACTTCGTCGGCGGGAAACCGTCTTTCGCTCAGGATGTCGAGCATTTCGCGGCCCACATTGCCGGTGGCGCCCACGACCGCGACTTTGTAACCCATCGTTCACTCTCCGCCTGAAAATTCCCCGGTATCTAGTGACGGAGAAACCGGAGAGGAAGCGCTTCTAGGCGAGAAAGGGCCCGAATTCAACGCCGGCCGACCGGCCGGCATCGGAGCCCCTTCGCTTGCTGCACGCTCAGCATCATGCCGGATCGGCCGTAAACGCCGCCCAAACCCGCCCGGCCCAGGCCCGGCGGGCCTTCGGCACGCGTGCGGCCGTCCCGCAGCCGCCGGCCGCCGACGGCCCGGGAACCTGGATCGGGCACGCCGCCGCGCCGGCCTTCAGCGTGATGATGCGCGGATATGTCGCCGCGCTGCGGGCCGATATCGCCGACGCGAGCGCCGCAGCCCGGCAATGGTTGACCGGCTTCCGCGCCTATTTCGCCGGGCTGCTGAAGAACCGCCCGAGCACCGCGCAGACCAGCCTCGCCGCGACGCAAGCCGTCACCGGCGCCGAGATCGCGCTGTTCGCCCACGAATTGCGCCAGACCTTCGTGCGCTTCGTCGCCTATGCCGGGGCGGTCGGCGCGCTGATCTATGCCGCTGCGCAATTCCTTGAGCCGCCGCCGGTGGCGGCCTCGGCGGAACTCGCTGTGCGCCCCGATTGGGTGGCCGTCGCCAAGCCCTATCCAGCCTTCCAGCTTGCTTTGCCCGATTTCGGCGAGGAAGCCCGCTACGCGATCTTGCGGCACGCCGATGGTGGCGGCCGCAAGGACGTGATGACTTTCGGCGAAGCCGGGCGGTCGTTGCGCTACGCGATGGTTGAGATCTACCGTCCGGGCAGCGAACTCGACCGGCTCGCCAGCGTTCCGAGCGAAATCGCCGCGCGCGCCCGCGAGCTCGGCCCGGCCGGCGAGGTGCGCGCTTCCCTGCCGATCGACACCAAGTTCGGCCCGGTCGCGACGGCGGAATTCGCCATCGGGCGATTCGGCGTCGGGCATTGCATCGGCTTCATGCTGGCGGAGGCCGAGCCGAGGCTGCAGCTTTCCGGCCTCGCCTGCGCCGCCAACCAGATCGTCAGCCGCAAGGCGGTGGCCTGCATGCTGGATCGCCTGACCCTGATATCGGCCGGCAGCGATCCGGAGATCGCCAAATATTTCGCCCAGGCGGAACTCAAGCGCGATTTCTGCGGCCAGCGCGACCCGCTTCTCTATGCCACGCCGAAGCGCGAAGGCGCGCGCTCTCCCGACCGGTTCACCGGCCTGCGCGGGCCTGTTTCCCTGCGCTGACCCGCATGGCGCGCGGGCCACACTCCCGATCCATCGCGGATCTGCGCGACCATCCCCCTATCGCTGGAACCTGCAACACGATAGATTGCTTATCAGCTTGGGATCACAGGAATTATTCGATGCGTCCGATTGCCGTTCTGACTGCCTGCGCAGCTCTTCTGGTGGGCGCCCTTTGCGCCGACAAGGCCTCCGCTCAGTCGAGCCAGCGCGGCTATAGCCGCAACACTACCGTGGTGACGGTGCGCGATGAGGACGGCCGCCGCCGCACGCGCGTCATCGTCAACCGGCGCTCCTATCTGGACGGCGGCACCGAAGTTCTGCCCGGCGAGAAGCATTACCAGGACTACGCCAACCCGCCCTATTATAACGTTTACGGCGTGCTCGGCCCCGGGCGCGATTTCAGCCAGCAGCCGCTGCCGGATTCGATGGACCTGAACAGGCTCGGCCCGCGGATCAATTACTGATCCGGGCCGGACCGGAGATTGAAAAAACGCGCGGCGCGGGTCGCGCGTTTTTTTTGTTGCGAAGCAAAGGCGCGCAACGGCGCTAGCGCGACAGCGCCTCCATCTCGGCGATGATCGCATCGCCCATCTCGGAGGTGCCGACGCTCTTCTGTCCCCTGGCGGCGATGTCGGCCGTGCGGATGCCCTTGTCGAGCGCCGCGGCGATCGCCCGTTCGATCAGGTCGGCTTCGCCGCCCATGTTAAAGGAATAGCGGAGCGCCATCCCGAACGAGGCGATCATCGCGATCGGATTGGCGAG
>DASZTD010000034.1:0-17011 GCA_035548355.1 Pseudorhodoplanes sp. | reverse complement strand
TGCCGCCGACCACGACGAAGCGTTGGGTGATCCGCCGCAAGGCGGAGGTGGTCGCGGCCGTTCGCGGCGGCTTGCTTTCGCTCGAGGAAGCCTGCCAGCGGTACACGCTGACCACGGAAGAATTCCTTTCCTGGCAATTCTCGATCGACCAGCACGGCCTCGCCGGCCTGCGCACGACGCGCATCCAGCAATACCGGCAGTAACGGCCGCCCAGGCCCAGGATTGCGATGCCGGCCCCGCGGCCGGCATTTTGCTGACTGCCCGACATGTGCCGGAAAACGCATTTCGTCCCGGCCGGTTTGCCCCTATAAGCCTTGCAGGCTTTGGCTTTGGGAGAATTCCATGATTCGGGCGGGCCTTGCGGCGTCGGTGGCTGCGCTTGCCATGCTCGCGGTCGATCCCGCGCTGGCCGGACGCCGGCTCGCGGTCGGCGCCGCCGGCGGAATAATCCTGCCGGAGGGGACGACGACGCGGCCGATCTATGTCTGGCCGCGCGGCACGCGCTGGGAGCCGGCCGACGTCACCGACGGCCTTCGCTTCCGCGAGCCGGTCTATACGACGCCCCCGGGCTATCGCTACATCTACGTGCGCGGTTACGAGATTCTGCCCGTCCGCCCGCACGCCGCGCGGGTGCATCGCCGGCCCGCCAAAGCCGCCTCCGTGGTCGGGGCGAACAAGCCGCGTCCGGCCTGCGTGACCGATATCGGCTTCGGCCGTTACGACGACTGCCGCTGAGGCCGGACCCCGGAGCGGGGTCCGCCGCCGTGTCCCGCCGGTCACGGCCGGCGCCGCTTAATCCTCATTAACCAGATGGAAACCATAAACTGGGCAAATCTTGCCGGGTGAGACGCGTTCGCGTCCGATTCCGAGGAATGCCGTGCAAGGTCTGGCTGAGTTTTTCAAAACGCTGGGTGCAACGCGCATCGCGGCCATGGCCGCCGTCACGCTGACCCTGATCGGCTTTTTCGCCTTCATTCTTTTCCGGGTTACCGCCCCGCAGATGACCACCCTCTTCACCGACCTGCCGGTGGAGGACTCCAATGCCATCATCAAGGACCTCGAGCGGCAGAACATCGCTTTCGAGATCCGCAACGACGGCGCCACCATCATGGTCCCCAAGGACCAGGTGATGCGGCTGCGCATGAAACTCGCCGAAAGCGGCCTGCCCAAGGGCGGCGGCGTCGGTTACGAGATTTTCGACAAGAGCGACGCGCTCGGCGCGACGAGCTTCGTGCAGAACATCAATCACCTGCGCGCGCTCGAGGGCGAGCTGTCGCGCACGATTCGCGCCATCGACCGCGTGCAGGCCGCGCGCGTGCACCTCGTGCTGCCGGAACGTCCGCTATTCTCGCGCGACAAGATCGAGCCGTCGGCCTCGATCGTGCTGAAGGTGCGGGGCGCGCTCGAAACCTCGCAGGTGCGCGCCATCCGTCATCTCGTGGCTTCGGCGGTGAACGGATTGAAGCCGCAGCGCGTGTCGGTGGTGGACGAAAACGGCCGGCTGCTCGCCGACGGCTCGGCGGAAGACGGCGTCGGCGTCACCGCCGACGAGCGCCAGATCGCCTATGAGCGCAGGCTGCGCGAACAGGTGGAATCGATCGTCTCGTCGGTGGTCGGTCCCGGCCGCGCGCGCGTGCAGCTCACCGCGCAATTCGATTTCAACCGCATCACGCAGACTTCCGACCGCTTCGACCCGGAAGGCCGGGTCGTGCGTTCGAGCCAAACGCGCGAGGAGACGAGCGCGGCCGACAGCCGGGAAGGCCAAGTGTCGGTCGGCAACGAACTGCCCGGGGCGCAGCGTCCGTCCGACAACGGCGCCGGCAAGACCGACCAGAACCGCAAGACCGAGGAGATCGTCAACTACGAGATTTCCCGCACGACGAAGACCGAGGTGATCGAGGGCGGCCGCATCAACCGCATTTCCGTCGCCGTGCTGGTCGACGGCATCTACACCAAGAACGACAAGGGCGAGCTCGTTTACGAGCCTCGCAGCAAGGAGGAGATCGACCGCATCGCCGCGCTCGTGCGCTCGGCCATCGGCTTCGACAGCAAGCGCGGCGACCAGGTCGAGGTCGTCAATCTCCGTCTTGCCGAAACGCCGCAGACGACATTCAACGAATCGCGCGGCTGGCTCGATTTCCTGCAATTCACCAAGGACGACATCATGCGCGGCGTCGAGCTGCTGGTGATGGGCTTGCTCGGTCTGGTCGTGCTGTTCTTCGTCGTGCGGCCGCTGCTGCGCCGCGCGATCGGCGCCGATGCGGCGCAGGGCGGGCTGCTGGCGGCAGGGGCCGCCGGCGGCACGATGCTCGCGAACGCCGCCGCCAACGTCAATGGCGGCCAGGGCAGCATTTCGGTCGCCGGAAACGGCGCCGTGCACAATCTCAGCGGCGGCGCCTCCGTCACCGTCGGCGGCGACCCGATGGCCGCAACCATTTCGACCCACACCTCGCAGATGATCGACATCGCGCAGGTGCAGGGACAAGTCCACGCCCAATCGGTGCAGAAGGTCGGCGAGCTTGCGGACAAGAACCCGCAGGAAACCGTGTCGATCATCCGCACCTGGCTGCATGAAACGCCCTGACGACCATGGCAACCGCTTCCGCCAAAAACACGACCCAGAACGACATCGCCACGGTGGTGGCGTCGCTTGCGAGCCGCCCGCAGAATGACGGCCGGCCGATGCGCGTGCTGAGCGGCCCGGAGCGGGCCGCCGTGCTGATGCTGTCGCTCGGCGACCAGTATGGCGGCAAGATCTGGGGTCTGCTCGACGACGACGAGCTGCGGGAAATCTCGATCGTGATGTCGCAGCTCGGCACGGTGGAAGCCGAGGTGGTCGAAAACCTGCTGCTCGAATTCGTCGGCCGGCTTTCCGCCTCCGGCGCACTGATGGGCAATTACGACGCGACCGAGCGGCTGATGCGCCAGTACCTGCCGCCGGAGCGCGTCGGCGGAATCATGGACGAAATCCGTGGTCCGGCCGGTCGCAACATGTGGGAGAAGCTCTCCAACGTTCAGGAAGAGGTTCTCGCCAACTACCTGAAGAACGAATACCCGCAGACGGTGGCGGTTGTGCTGACCAAGCTTCGCCCCGACCATTCGGCGCGCGTGCTCTCGATCCTGCCGGAAGAATTCGCCCGCGATGTGGTCAACCGCATGCTGCGCATGGAAGCGGTGCAGAAGGAAGTGATCGAGCGCGTCGAACAGACGCTGCGAACCGAGTTCATGTCGAGTATCTCGCAGACACGCCGGCGCGACGCGCATGAGCTGATGGCGGAAATCTTCAACAATTTCGACCGCCAGACCGAGTCGCGCTTCATGACCGCGCTGGAGGAGGAAAACCGCGAAAGCGCCGAACGCATCAAGACGCTGATGTTTACCTTCGACGATCTCACCAAGCTCGACGCGGGCTCGGCGCAGACGCTGATGCGCAACATCGACAAGGACAAGCTCGCGATCGCGCTGAAAGGCGCGGCGGAGCCCGTCCGCCAGTTCTTCCTGTCCAACATGTCCTCGCGCGCGGCCAAGATGCTCACCGACGACATGCAGGCGATGGGCCCGGTGCGCCTGCGCGCCGTCGACGAGGCGCAGCAGATGCTCGTCAACCTGGCGAAGGATCTCGCCGCCAAGGGCGAAATCATCATCAGCAAGCAGCGCGGCGACGAGGAGCTGGTCTATTGATGAACGCTCGCGCAAACCATCGGCCGCTTCGCAAGCCGCGCGCACGCCGCCATCGGAGGACGGCATGAGCGCCCCCGCCCGCTTTCTGTTCGAGACGGACTTCGCCGCCGGCAACCGCGCGGCCAACACGATCACGCTCGCCGAGCACCGGGAAAAGCTCAGCGAAGCGGAAACGCGCGGCTATGCCGGCGGATTTGCCGCGGCCAAGGCGGAGGCGGAGGCGGAGACGGCGCGCCGTGTTGCGCTCGCGCTCGAAAGCATTTCCAGGCAGCTCGGCACGGTCGTGCAAAGCCTCGGCGCGGTGGAGGCGAAATTCGAGGCCGAAGCGGTCGAGGTGGCGGTCGCCGCCGCCCGCAAGCTCGCGCACGAACTCGTATCGCGCGAGCCCTTCGCTGAAATCGCCGCGCTGTTCACCGATTGCCTGCGCCATCTCACCGCCGCGCCGCATATCGTCGTGCGGGTGGCCGATTCGATCTATCCGCAGGCACGCGAAAAGCTCGAATCCATCGCGCAAAATCTCGGATTTTCCGGCCGACTCGTGATCATGGCCGAGCCCGGCATGAAGGCGGACGATTGCCGCATCGAATGGGCCGATGGCGGAGTCACGCGCGACCGCGCGACGGTCGATCTGGCCATATCCGAAACCGTCGGCCGCTATCTCGCCGCGCGCGGCAGCACATCCGCCGTTTTGAAAGGTGAACAGGAATGAGTGACGAAGTCTCCCTTCCCGATCTTGAGCAGCCCGGCGCCGAAGGCGCCGCGCCGCTCGCCCCCGCCGATTCCGAGCCGGCCGGCAAGACTGCGGCCGATCTCGAAGCCATGTTCGACGTGCCGGTGCAGGTATCCGCCGTGCTTGGCCGCGCGAAGATGGAGGTGTCGCAGCTCCTCAAGCTCGGTCCGGGCGCGGTGCTCGAACTCGACCGCAAGGTCGGCGAGGCGATCGACATCTACGTCAATAACCGCCTCGTCGCGCGCGGCGAGGTGGTTCTGGTCGAAGAAAAGCTCGGCGTGACCATGACCGAAATCATCAAGGCGGACCGCAATTGATGACCGCCTCGCCGAGCAACCGGAAATGCCCGCTGGGCCGCGACCGCGCACCGGCCCGGGCCGATGGAGTTTGAACCATGCGCCTTCTGATCGTCGGAACCCTTCAGGGCCAGCTCACCCTCGCCACCAAATACGCGATGGACAAGGGCGCCACCGTCACGCATGCGCAGGACATCGAGCAGGCGCTCGCCGTGCTACGTTCCGGCAAGGGCGCAGACCTGCTGATGGTGGAGGTCGGCATCGACATCGCCGATCTGTCGGCGCGGCTCGCCGCCGAGCATATCCATGCGCCGATCGTCGCCTGCGGCACGGAAAACAACGCCCGCGCGGCGGTCGCGGCGATCCACGCCGGCGCCAAGGAATACATCCCCCTTCCGCCGGATCCCGAACTGATCGCCGCCGTCCTCGCCGCGGTCGCCCATGACGACCGCGACCTGATCTTCCGCGACGAGGCGATGGCGCGCGTGGTGGCGCTCGCCCAGCAAATCGCCGCCTCCGACGCCTCGGTGCTGATCACCGGCGAATCCGGCACGGGCAAGGAAGTGCTCGCGCGCTTCGTGCATTCCAAATCCGCGCGCGCCAAGAAGGCTTTCATCTGCGTCAACTGCGCCGCCATCCCGGAAAACCTGCTCGAATCGGAATTGTTCGGCCACGAGAAGGGCGCCTTCACCGGCGCCATCGCCCGCCGCATCGGCAAGTTCGAGGAAGCCAATGGCGGCACGCTGCTGCTCGACGAAATCTCGGAGATGGACGTGCGCCTGCAGGCCAAGCTGCTGCGCGCCATCCAGGAACGGGTGATCGACCGGGTCGGCGGCACGCGGCCCGTGCCGGTCGATATCCGCATCATCGCCACCTCCAACCGCAATCTCGCCGAGGCTGCGCGCACCGGCGAGTTCCGCGAGGACCTTCTGTTCCGGCTCAACGTCGTCAACCTGAAAATTCCGCCGCTGCGCGAACGCCCCGCCGACGTGATCGAGCTTGCGAACCATTTCGTCGCAAAATATTCCAAGGCCAACGGATTGCCGGTTCGGCCGCTGTCGGCGGAGGCGCGGCAGGCGCTGTCGATCAATTCCTGGCGCGGCAATGTGCGCGAGCTGGAGAACACCATCCACCGCGCGGTGCTGCTCACTTCCGGCCCGGAAATCGGTGCGGAAGGCCTCGTCACCCCGGACGGCACACGCCTCGGCGAGGAACGCTCCTCGCATGCCACGCAAGCGGCGATCGCCGCCGAGCAGGTCACCCGCGCGCTCGTCGGGCGGACGGTGGCGGACGTCGAGCGCGACCTGATCCTGGAGACGCTGAAGCATTGCCTCGGCAACCGCACCCACGCGGCGAACATTCTCGGCATCTCGATCCGCACGCTGCGCAACAAGCTCAACGAATATCTCGGCGAGGGCGTACCGGTGCCCCCGCCCGGCGGCGGCGAGCTGCGCGGGGCGGCCTGACGCCGGCGGCAAGAACGGAAAAGCCTCACTCTGCGCGCCTGCTTTTCCGCCGCATGCGGATGCCGCCGCAGAAAGCCGCTGATCCCGCTCGCGGGTAATGCTAAGAAGGCGGGGGATTGCACCGATGCGATATACACGAGCCTTCGCCGCCGCCCTGCTCCTGGCGCTGACCTGCGCCGGCGCGGCCGCGCAGACGGATTGCGCTCTGCCGAAGGCCGACCGCAGCGTCGCCGGCATCGCTCTCGGCGACGCCGACAGCGCCGTGCGCGTGCTCGGCCGCGACTTCACGCCGCTTTTCGACAATCCGAAATCGGACCATCCCTGGCTGATCTTCGCCTCGCGCGGCAACCGGCAACTTCTGCTGCTGCGCCATCATCCCGGCGATGCCGAACATTCCTACATGGAGGCGGAAGTGAAGCTCGGCCGGCACGACAGAAAGCCTCCGACGATTCCGGTATTCGATTTCACCACCGGCGGCGGAATCAAGCTTGGCATGAGGCGGCGGACGGTGGTGGCGCGCCTTGGCACCTGCTTCAAGCGCGACATCCGAGACGGCAACGAGGTCATCCGCTACGAGATCGCGAAAAAGAACGGAGCACCGGACAATCCGCTGCTCAAGGCGGCGAACATGCCGCAATATTATGCCGAGTACGAGTTTCACGGCACGACTCTCGTGCGCTTTCGTTTCGGCTTCAGCCCGGTGTGAGCCTGCCGCGTCTTGATCCCGATCAAGGCCCGCCGGCGCCTTCGCGGCTTTGCTGCCCGGGAGTGACGACGTGCTGATCGCCCTGTTCGCAGACATCCACGCCAATCGGCAGGCCTTCGAGGCCTGCCTCGCCGACGCGCGCGCGCGGAACCCGGACGGCTATGCCTTTCTCGGCGACTATGTGGGCTACGGCGCCGATCCGGAATGGGTGGTCGATCAGGTGATGGCTTTCGCCAGGCAGGGGGCGACAGCGGTACGCGGCAATCACGACAATGCGATCGCCACGCGGGACGAGACAATGAACGTTCCCGCCCAGATCGTGATCGACTGGACGCGCGGCGAACTCGGCCAACCGGCGCGAAGCTTTCTCTCCACCCTGCCGCTCGCTACACGATCGGGCGGCATTCTGCATATCCATGCCTCCGCATGGCATCCGGAGCGATGGCCCTACATTTTCGATGTCGAGAGCGCCTCGCAGAGCTTTGCCGCGACCGACGCCTCCATCACCTTCTGCGGGCACGTGCATTGTCCGGCGCTTTACGCGCGCTCGGCCACCGCCAAGATCACGAGCTTCGTTCCTACCGACGACGTGCCGGTGCCGATGCTGGCGACGCGCCGCTGGATCGTCGTGCTGGGATCGGTCGGCCAGCCGCGCGACGGCAATCCGGCGGCGAGCTATGCACTGTTTGACACCCGCAAGAGCGAGATCGTGTTTCGCCGCGTTCCCTATGACATCGAGGCGGCCGCGGCGCGGATCCGCGCGCGCGGCTTGCCCGCCCGCTTCGCCGACCGTCTGTTCGAGGGGCGTTGACGATGAGCGCGCAACGGCCGCAGGCGGGCGACGTTATCGACGGCTTCAGGGTGGAGGAGCTTGTCCATCGCGGCGGCATGGCCGAGCTGTGGCGCGTGAGCCGTCCGGACAATGCCATGCCGATGCTGATGAAGGTGCCGAGTCTCGCCGAGGGCGAGGACCCGGCCGCCATCGTCAGTTTCGAGATGGAACAGATGATCCTGCCGCGGCTTCGCGGCGTGCATGTTCCGAAATTCATCGCCGCCGGCGATTTCGCGGTCAAGCCCTACATCGTCATGGAGCTTGTTCCCGGCCCGACGCTCTACCGGCGCCTGCCGGATCTGCCCCTGCCGTATGACGAGGTCGCCGGACTCGGCGCGAAAATCGCCGTCGCGCTCTCCGACCTGCACCGCCAGCACGTCGTGCATCTCGACGTGAAGCCGAGCAACGTGATGTTCCGTCCGACCGGCGAAGCGGTGCTGATCGATTTCGGTCTTTCCCACCACAACCAGCTTCCCGACCTGATGCAGGAGGAATTCCGCATTCCGTTCGGAACCGGGCCGTACATGTCTCCGGAGCAGCTCCGCGGCATTCGCGACGACCCGCGCAGCGACCTGTTCGCGCTCGGCGTGCTGCTTTATTTCTTTTCGACCGGAGTGCGCCCCTTCGGCGAAAGCGAAAGGCTGCCGGCGATGCGCCGGCGATTATGGCGCGATCCCGTACCGCCGCGCAAACTTCGCGCCGACTATCCGCCCTGGCTGCAGGAGATCGTGTTGCGCTGCCTGGAGATCGAGCCGGCGTGGCGCTATCCCACCGCCGCGCAGCTCGGCTTCGACCTTCTGCATCCCGACCAGGTCAAGCTCACCGCGCGCGCGGAACGCCTGCGCCGCGACGGCTGGAGCGTGGTGCTGCGCCGGCGATTCAATACCGAAAGCGGCGGCCGACGGCGGCCGATCGCCGAACACCTTGCGGCCGCCCCGATCGTGATGGCCGCCATCGACCTCGACCAGAGCAACGCCATCGACGACGCGCTGCGCCTCTCCGCGGCGCGGCTGCTCGCGGCGCTGCCGTCCGCCCGGCTTGCCTGCGTCAACGTGCTGCGGCAGGGGCGCATCACGATCGACACCACGCTCGACGAGCAGGGCCGCAACAAGCATGTGGACCGGATCGTGCGCCTGCGGCATTGGGCCGAGCCGCTGAAGCTCGATCCCGGCCGGCTGACCGTGCACGTGGTGGAGGCGGTCGATCCCGCCTCGGCGCTGATCGAATTTGCCGAGCAGAACCCCGTCGATCACATCCTGATCGGGGCGCGGCAGGATTCGGCGATGCGGCGGATTCTCGGCAGCGTCTCGGCGAAGGTGGCCGCGAACGCGCCCTGTTCGGTGACGGTCGTGCGGGCGGACCGCGCCGGCGGGCCGGCGGCAGGCTAGCCCCGGGGTTCGACGTTTACTTTTGGGCGTTAAAAGTTACCGCCGTTAACCTTCTCCTAACCATAAACACGGCAAATTTTGCCGGGGGATCCATTTCCTCGATCGAATCGCCGGCGGCCCTTCGGCCGCAATCTCCAGCGGCGGGGCGATCGTGCAAGGCCATTGCAGCGCGTCCGAGCCTCCGGGGGGAGGCATTTTAAGGCGGTAATGACTGACGTTACGGCGGTCGGGAGTGACGGCATCGCATCGCGATTGCCGCGGCTAAGCGACATCGGCGCCTTTCTGCGCCGCAGCGACATCGCGCTGGCGGCCGGCGTGCTGACGATCCTCGTCGTGCTGATCCTGCCCCTGCCGCCCCTCGTCCTCGACCTCTTTCTCGCCGTCTCGATCATCACCTCGGTGCTGATCCTGATGACCTCGCTGTTCATCCACACGCCGCTGGAATTTTCCGCCTTTCCGACGGTGCTCCTGATCTCGACCATGCTGCGGCTCGCCCTCAATCTCGCCTCGACGCGGTTGATCCTCGCGCATGGCCACGAAGGTACCGCCGCCGCCGGCCACGTGATCGAGGCGTTCGGCCGTTTCGTGATGGGCGGCAATTTCGTGATCGGGATCATCGTCTTCGTCATTCTGATCATTGTCAATTTCGTCGTCATCACCAAGGGCTCGGGCCGCATCGCCGAGGTGGCGGCGCGCTTTCACCTCGACGCCATGCCGGGCAAGCAGATGGCGATCGACGCCGATCTGTCCGCCGGGCTGATCGACGAGAAGGAAGCGCGCAAGCGCCGCAAGACTCTCGAGGACGAGAGTGGTTTCTTCGGCGCGATGGACGGCGCCTCCAAGTTCGTGCGCGGGGATGCGATCGCGGGCCTGCTGGTGGTGTTCATCAACGTGCTCGGCGGAATGATCATCGGCATCGCGCAGCAGGGTCTGCCCTTCTCCGAAGCCGCGCGCACCTACACCCTGCTCACCGTCGGCGATGGACTGGTGACGCAGATTCCCGCGCTGATCGTCTCCACCGCCGCCGGCCTTCTGGTCTCCAAGGCCGGTGTGTCCGGCGCCGCCGACAAGGCGCTGTTCAAGCAGCTCTCCGGCTATCCGAAGGCGCTCGGCATGTCGGGCGCGGTGATGATGGTGATGGCGCTGCTTCCGGGCATTCCGATCATTCCCTTCACCATGCTCGGCGGCGGCGCGGTGGCGCTCGCCTTCGTCATGGACAAGCGCGCCAAGGAAGAAGCCGCGGCGCAGGAACGGCAGGCGGCGGCGCCCGTCGCCGCTCCGGCGGAGGAGCCGATCTCGGCGGCGCTCAAGATCGACGACCTGAAGATCGAGCTTGGCTATGCGCTGCTGCCATTGGTCAATTCGCCCGAGGGCGGCGACCGCGTCACCGAGCAGATCAAAGCGTTGCGCCGAGCGCTCGCCATCGAGATGGGCTTCGTGATGCCGGCCGTGCGCATCCTCGACAACGTGCAGCTCGACGCCAATTCATACGTCATCAAGATCAAGGAAGTGGACGCCGGCAGCGGAAAGATCTGGCCGGGACAATTCATGGTGATGGATCCGGCGGGCGGCCAGGTCAACCTGCCGGGCATCCACACCACCGAGCCGACCTTCGGCCTGCCGGCGACATGGGTCGACGCCGCGCAGAAGGAAACCGCCTCGATGAAGGGCTACACCGTGGTCGATGCGGCGACGGTGCTGTCGACACACCTCACCGAGTTGCTCAAGGCGAACATGTCGGAGCTTCTTTCGTATGGAGAAGTGGCCAAGCTGATCAAGGAATTGCCGAAGGAGCAGAGCGAGCTGGTCAAGGACATGGTGCCGGCGCAGATCAGCATGTCTGGCGTGCAGCGGGTGCTGCAGACGCTTCTCGCCGAGCGCGTCTCGATCCGCGATCTGGCGACCATTCTCGAGGGCATCGCCGATGCGGTGGCATTCACGCGCAACCCTGCCAGCATTGCCGAGCACGTGCGCACCCGCCTCGCGCGGCAGATTTGCGCACAGCACACCACCCCCGCTGGCTATCTGCCGCTGATCGCGCTGTCGGCGAAATGGGAGCAGGCCTTCGCCGACTC
The DNA here is from genome assembly GCA_035548355.1 of Pseudorhodoplanes sp. Lineage (GTDB taxonomy): Bacteria > Pseudomonadota > Alphaproteobacteria > Rhizobiales > Xanthobacteraceae > Pseudorhodoplanes. The sequence continues at coordinate 5,837 of DASZTD010000034.1, read as the reverse complement.
GATCGTCGGCCAGGGCGAGGAGCGAAGCCTCGCCATGCAGCCATCAAAACTGTCGGAATTCATCGCGCTCGTGCGCGAGCGGTTCGAGGACGCCGCGCGCGAGGGCGAGAATCCGGTGCTCGTCACCTCGGCGGGGATCAGGCCCTTCGTGCGCGGCATCGTCGAGCGTTTCCGGGCCCAGACCACGGTCATGTCGCAGGCGGAAATCCACCCCCGCACGCGGCTGAAGACGATCGCAAGCATCTGATTTTGCTGATTTCGCCCGCCCAACAGCCGCGGCAGGCGGCATCACTCCTTCGTGAGCGCCCTTGGGAACCCGATCGCGCGCCATACGTTTCCGTCTCGAATTTGCGCTTTGAACCCTGATCCGCGCAGTTCCGACCAAGGAACGACCGGGGAGACGGCCATGAACAATTCTTCGCTCGCCAGCGCCGACAGCGCCACCCATGTCAGGATCGTGGCGGTGTCGCTGATCGCCGGCATCCTCGTGATCGGCATCGGCATCGCCGCGCGTCCGAATTTCAGCGACGGCACCGCCAACCCCAATCGAATCGAGGCCTCGGGCCCGGTGATCAAGGCCGGCAAGCCGACCGCCTTCACCGCCCGCGACGGGCTGACGATTCGCTAGGGCCCCTGCTCCGCCATGAAAGCCTGCGGGCGCACCGCGGCAGGGCGCGCATTTTTTGCGGCCGCTACGCGGTGCGCCAAATTAGAAGCGGCCGGCGGATGCCGGCCGCTTTCGTCGCAACAAGTGCGCGAGACGCCTTAGCCGTGACCGGCCTCGAGCGCATCGTCTTCGCGAGCCTTGGTCCAGGGATCTTCCTGAACCCGCGTGGCCGGCGCGACGTCGCGGATATGGTCGCGGCGCTGGGCGCGCGGATCGGAGGCGAAAGCGCCGAAGCCCGTCTGCTGCGAATTGCCGTTGAGCTGCCATTCGTAGGCCTGGTTCACAGGATCGTAGTCGAGCAGATGGTCGCCCGGATAGTAGCGGCCGGGCTGGGCCAGCGCGGCGGATGTCGTCAGCGCAACGACGGTAGACGCAAGCGCGATCAATGCGGTTTTGCGCATGATGTTATTCTCCTTTTGGCTAATGCATTCGACGCAACGGTCGTCTGCAAATCGCGAATTGTCCGAGGATTGAACGGTTGGACTGTCACGGACAATTCAATGTCCCGAACGTAGAGGCCCGCGCTACGAAGATTAGGGCCATCCTTCCGAATGACCTTTTCGGTTCCCTGAACAATGCAGAAACAACATCTCGCCGCCTTCAACGCTTTCATTGCTGTTGCCGAGCACAAGAACTTCACGCGCGCGGCCGCCCGGCTCGGAATCTCCACCGGCTCGCTGAGCGAAACGATCAAGCATCTTGAGGAAGATCTCGGCGTCCGCCTGCTCAACCGCACGACGCGCAGCGTCGCGCCGACCGAGGCGGGCGAGCGGTTGCTCGCGCGGCTGCGGCCGCTTATCAGCGAATTCGATTCGCTACTCGATTCGATCAACGAGTTCCGCGACAGCCCCGCCGGCGGCCTGCGCATTATCGTACCGCCGATCGTCGCTACCTGCGTGATCGCGCCGCTGCTGCCGCGCTTCATGTCTGAATATCCGGACATCAGGATGGAGATCGTCGTCTCCAACAAGCCGACCGACATCGTCGCCGAGCGGTTCGACGCCGGCGTGCGGCTCGGCGAGAAACTCGAACACGACATGATCGCGCTTCGCATCAGCGGCCATCTCGAGCACGCGCTCGCCGCCTCACCGCGCTATCTCGATGCCCATTCTGCGCCGCGGACGCCCGACGACCTGCTGCGGCATCGGTGCATCCGCTATCGCCTTGCGAGCGACATGCTGCTGCCGTGGAAATTCATCGTCGACGGCAAGCCGGTCGAGCTGGACGTGCCGGCGACGCTGACCGTCAACGATCCGCATCTCGCCAGTGCTGCCGCCGTTGACGGCATCGGCGTCTTCTATGGGCCGATCACGCGCATGCGCGAGCCGATCGCGCAGGGAAAGCTGGTGCAGCTTCTGCAGGAATGGATGCCGGCGCCTTCCGACGCCTTCTACCTGTTCTATCCGAGCCGCCGCCAGAATCCGGCGCCGCTGCAGGCGCTGATCGAGTTCATGAAGCGCAACGCGCCCGGCGCCAACGCGCATGGCGTCCACCGCGCGAACGGCGCCGACGCTTCGAACGGAACCGAAGGCGTGGATGGCGGCAACGGGGCGAGCCATGCGCATGCGCGCAAGGGCAACGGCGCACATGCGGTGAACGGCAACGGCACAAATGGCGCCGCGCATCGCCCGGCGCTGACCCTCGCCAAATAGCCGTCGGTGTCCGCTTCCTGCCCGGAACCCGGCGCGGACTCGCGCGTCAGGCCCGCGCCGCGTCGCGAATGCGCATGATGCCGATCGAGTCGAGTTCGACCTGCTCGGCGGCGTTCTGCTCGGCCCGCTCGCGCATCTGGTCTCGCTCGTCGAGCAGTTCGATCTTCTTCAGCTCCTCGAACGCCTCGCCGAGCTCGGCCTTGGCGTCGTTGAGCTGGATGGTCAAATCGTTCACCGAACGCTTCAAGTTCTCGCGGCGCACGCTCGCCGCCTTGGCATAGGTCGGATAGGCGAAATGCGACGGGTCCTGGATGCCGGCGCGATCCTGCTCGGCCTTGATCTCGCGCTCGAGTTCGGCACCCATGCGCTCGAATTCGGCGATCATCGCCTCGATCTGGGCGACGCGGCGACGCTTCTCGTCGACCTGAAATTTCCGCAGGCGGATCAGTGTTTCGCGCGACTTCATCGACTCATACTCCCCCGAAGCCCAATCATTGCAACGGATCGCGCCATCCCGCCAAAAGTGAGAGGGCGGCCGCCGACGCGCGCCGTTACACAAAGCGGCGGGGAGTCTCGGCCAATAACGTTACTTTTCTGTTGCCGCCGCCTGTGGGGCCGACAGGATTTGCTCAAGACGTTGATATCCCTCCAGGATACCGGTGCGCTCGTCCTTGGCCTGGGCGAGAAAAGCTTCGAGCGGTCCGTGCAGGCGGATGGCCTCGTCCACTTCCGCGCTCGAGCCCGGACGATAGGCGCCAAGCCGGATCAGTTCCTCCATGTCGGCATAGGTCGCCATCACCTGGCGCGCGCGTGCGAGCACCCCGAGATAGGCCGGGTCGGCCGAGCGCGGCATGGTGCGCGACACCGATTTCAGCACGTTGATCGCCGGATATCGTCCGCGCTCGGCGATCGCCCGCTGCATCACGATATGGCCGTCGAGGATGCCGCGCACCGCGTCGGCGATCGGCTCGTTGTGGTCGTCGCCATCGACCAGCACCGTGAACAGGCCGGTGATGGTGCCCTCGCCCGTTCCGGGGCCGGCGCGTTCGAGCAGGCGCGGCAGCTCGGTGAAAACGGTCGGCGTATAGCCCTTGGCAGTCGGTGGTTCACCGGCCGACAGCCCGATCTCACGCTGGGCCATCGCGAAGCGCGTCACCGAATCCATCAACACCAGCACGTCGCGGTTCTCGTCGCGGAAATACTCGGCAACGGCGAGCGTGAGATAGGCCGCCTGCCGCCGCATCAGCGCCGGCTCGTCGGACGTCGAAACGACGACGACCGAGCGCGCAAGCCCGTCCTCGCCGAGATCGTCCTGCAGGAATTCCTGCACCTCGCGCCCGCGTTCGCCGACTAGGCCAATGACCGACACCGCCGCATCGACATTGCGCGCGAGCATCGAGAGCAGAACCGACTTGCCGACGCCGCTGCCGGCGAAGATGCCCATGCGCTGGCCGCGGCAGCAGGTGAGAAAAGTATTGAGCGCGCGAACGCCGAGATCGAGCGGAGCGCCGACGCGGCGTCGGCCATGCGCCGGCGGCGGCAGGTTGCGCAGCGGGACCGGCGACGGGCCCTGCGGCAGCGGGCCCTTGCCGTCGATCGGCTCGCCCATGGCGTTGACGACGCGGCCGAGCCAACCCGGCGAGGGCCGCACATAGGCGCCCGCCGTCGCCACCATCGCGCGGCAGCCGCGCCTCACTCCTTCGAGCGGCCCGAACGGCATCAGCAGCGCCTGCGGGCCGTCGAAGCCCACCACCTCGCACGGAATGGGCCTTCCCGCTCCGGTCTCGATCAGCACCCTCGCCCCGACCGACATGGCGTGGATCGGGCCGGCCACCTCGATCATCAGCCCGCGCACTCCGACGACGCGGCCATAGATCTCGACCGCGTCGAGGTCTCCGATCTGCTCGGCCAGGGCTTTCATCGGCTCACGGGTCGTGCGGCATGCGGATGGCCGCCGCGCCGCGCCAGGACCCTCCGGCGGCCGGAAAGTCCTGACAAGACCTTACGAAAGGAGTTCCTGTTAACGCCATGTTTACCCGCGTCATTAATCATTGCGTCACCGTCCTTGTGACACCACGGGCCCGGCGACCGAACAGGACGGAGGGAGCCGGGTCGGAGGAGTCGGATAGCTCCGACTCTTAAAGCAGGAAACGAAACTCACGCGTGCGGAGAAAACCTCGCTCGCGCAAGATTTTACGACGATTCGCTAAAAATCGTCGAGGGAATGCTTGCGAAGCGGAATCAGGTTTTGTTAACCATGCGGCGTTAGTGTCCTGAATCGTACCGTTGCAAGGCGTTAATGAGGGCCGCCCATCGGCGCGCCGACCTTAAAGCCCGATGCGGCGAAAAAGGGGACTGGCATGCGCGTTTTGCTGATCGAGGACGATAGCGCTACTGCGCAGTCCATCGAGCTGATGCTCAAATCCGAGAGCTTCAACGTCTATACCACCGATCTCGGCGAAGAAGGCGTCGACCTCGGCAAGCTCTATGACTATGACATCATCCTTCTCGATCTGAATTTGCCCGACATGTCGGGCTTCGAGGTGTTGCGCTCCCTTCGGGTGTCGAAGGTGAAGACGCCGATCCTCATTCTGTCCGGCCTCGCCGGCATCGAAGACAAGGTCCGGGGCCTCGGGTTCGGCGCCGACGACTACATGACCAAGCCCTTCCACAAGGACGAATTGATCGCGCGCATCCACGCGATCGTCCGTCGCTCGAAGGGCCATGCCCAGTCCGTGATCAATACCGGCGATCTCGTGGTCAATCTCGACCAGAAGACGGTGGAGGTGAACGGCGCGCGTGTGCATCTGACCGGCAAGGAATACCAGATGCTCGAGCTTCTCAGTCTGCGCAAGGGCACGACGCTGACCAAGGAGATGTTCCTCAACCATCTCTATGGCGGCATGGACGAGCCGGAGCTGAAGATCATCGACGTGTTCATTTGCAAGCTGCGCAAGAAGCTTGCCAATGCCTCGAACGGCAAGAACTACATCGAGACGGTCTGGGGCCGCGGCTATGTGCTGCGCGAGCCGAGCGAGACCGACGAACGGATTCCCGCGTAACTCGCTTCAATCTCTCCAAACTCCGCGCCCCGGCCTGAAGGCCGGGGTTTTTGTTTCTGGACGCGCGTCTCGAACCATGAGGCCCGGGGCCGCGCAGCGGCGGCGCGCCTTCCCCCGATGCGGGCCTTCATCCTTCGAGCCGCGCGGCTTCGCCGCGCTCCTCAGGATGAGGATCGGCAGAAGGCTTCGCCGGCATTATCAGGATGAGGATCGGCAGGGATGGCTGGCCGTGGCTCTTTCCCGCCGGCCGGTCGCCCGGGGCTTGACGTTCCCAGCCAACAGGGATATATTCCTAGCACCTCACTCGGCCGAGGGCGGAGTGGGGGGCGGCGCCTGCGGGCGGGGCTCGTAACCCCGCACTCGGGCTGCTCCGGGGCCCCGCCCCACGGCCACTAGGAGCCGTGTGCGAGGAGCTCGCTGAACGGCTTGCGCGAAAGCGCAAGTACGCAAGCGCGG
>DASZTD010000033.1:0-25401 GCA_035548355.1 Pseudorhodoplanes sp. | reverse complement strand
TTCGTCGTCGGCAGTGCGCGCCTGCTCAAGCGCACCTGGCAGATCTACGTCGCGCACGTCTTCCTGTTCGCGATCTACCTCGCCGAGATTTCCTATGTCGCGCACACGTTCGACAATCCGCTCTACAGCGAAGAAATGGGCGTGCTCGATTTTCTGAAGAACCCGGACGTCACCATCATCCAGGCGCTGATGCTGAAATTCAAGCCGGTGAACATGGACGTGCTGCCGCTCTATATCGTCCTGCTGCTGCTGTTCCCGCCGATCCTGTGGATTCTGCAGCGCAGCGCAACCGCCGCGCTCGCGGGCGCGACACTTCTCTACGCGCTGAACTGGGAATTCGGCTGGAACATCTCCGCCTATCCGAGCGGAGTGTGGGCGTTCAATCCCTTTGCCTGGCAATTGCTGTTCGTGTTCGGAGCATGGTGCGCGCTCGGCGGCGCGGAAAAGCTCGGCCGCCTGCTGCGCTCCGATGTCGTGCTCGCCGCGGCCGCCGCCTACCTCCTCCTCGCCTTCCTGGTCACGCTGACATGGCATTTTCCGAGGCTCGGGCATCTTGTACCGCACTGGTTCGAGGAGTTCGTCTATCCGATCGACAAGACCAATCTCGACGTTCTGCGCTTTGCGCATTTTCTCGCGCTCGCCGCGCTGACCGTCCGTTTCGTGCCGCGCCACTGGCCCGCGCTCAGATCGCCGTGGCTTGCCCCGGCAATCCTGTGCGGTCAGCATTCGCTGGAAATCTTCTGCCTCGGCGTGTTTCTGGCCTTTGCCGCGCATTTCGCCAAGGTGGAGATTTCCGGCGGAATCCCGATGCAGATCCTCGTCAGCTTTGCCGGCATCGCGACCATGATCGGGGTCGCCTGGCTGATTTCATGGTACAAGGCTGCCGAAGGACGCCGGCCGGGAAAGACGAAAAATCCCGATGCCGATCTCGCGGGAGGCGAGGCATGAAAGCGCTCCGCGTCGTCGTCATCGCCGCGTTCGCGGTTCTTTCCGCTCCAGCGCTTGCGCAGGAGTCCAACATCTGCGATGTGCCCGATGCATTGCTGGCAACCGACAATCTCCTGTCGCGCGTGTCGCTCGCCGCGCATGATCGCAAGCGGCTCGACATCGTCGTTCTCGGAACCGGCTCGTCGATGCTTCCCGGCCCGAGCGGGACCGCAAACGCTTATCCGGCTCGGCTGGAGGCGGACCTGCGCCGCCGGCTTCCCAAGATCGAGGTTAACGTGCGGGCGGAGGTGAAAACCGGTCGCAGCGCCGCCGACATGGTCAAAGAAATCGACGACGTCGTAAGGAAAACCCAGCCGGCGCTGGTGATCTGGCAGACCGGCACCTACGACGCCATGCACGGGCTCGACGCCGACGAATTCCGCGACGAGATTACCGAAGGTTTAGGAAGGCTGAAGGCGGCCGGGGTGGACGCGGTGCTGGTCAATATGCAATACAGCCCCCGTACCGAGACGATGATCGCGCTCGATCCCTATGCCGACGCGATGCGGCTGGCGGCGCGCGAACAGGAAGTGCCGCTGTTCGACCGCCTTGCGATCATGCGCCATTGGAATGATACTGGTGTGTTCGACCTGTATGCGTCGGTGAAGGACCCGGCGATGGCACAGCAGGTCCACGATTGCCTCGGCCGCGCGCTGGCGACTGTGGTGATCGACGCCGGCCATCTCAGCGCATATGAAAGCAAGGCATCGCGCTAGCGGATGACCGGGATCGTATTTCGCCCTTTTCTCGCGACGGCATGGTTCGCAGGCGCGGCGATCGCCGCGGCCGTTCCGGGCGGTGGAGCGCGGGCTGAAGCGGCGCTGGTCGCCTCGCCCCATGCGCCGGGGAGTCCGGTTTGCGCTGCGCCCGCGAACCTTCTGCATCTCGCCCAGCCGCTGCCGCATCTCGCCCGCCGTCTCGGCGCGGGGCAGCCCGTTCGCATCGTCGCGCTCGGCTCGTCTTCGACCGCCGGCGCCGGCGCAAGCTCGCCGGCCAACGCCTATCCGCCGCGGCTCGAGGCGGAGCTGCGCCGGCTTTTCCCGCGCGCCCACGTCACGGTCGTCAACCGCGGCGTGAACGGCGAGGAAGCCTCCGACATGCTCGCGCGCTTCGACGAAAGCGTCGCCGCCGAGAAGCCCGATCTGGTGCTGTGGCAGGTCGGCTCGAACGCGATCCTCAGGGATTATCCGCTCGCGCCGGCGGCCAAGCTGATCAATCAGGGCGTCGATCGCATGAAGACGATCGGCGCCGACGTCGTGCTGATCGACCCGCAATTTGCGCCGAAGGTTCTCGCCAAGGTCGAGGTCGACGACATGGTCGAACTGATCGAGACCGCGGCCAAGCACGCCAATGTCAACGTGTTCCATCGTTTCGCGCTGATGCGCTACTGGCGCCAGACCGCGCGCATTCCCTTTCGTGCGATGCTCTCGGAAGACGAACTGCACATGAACGACTGGAGCTACGGCTGTCTCGCGAAGCTCCTCGCCGGCTCGATCGCCGAAGCCGCGAACCGTGCGACGGTAACCGCCACCGCCACCGCTCCCGCCGCGCGTTGACGCGCCGGCAGCCGCGCGTCAGGCTCGATCGAGCGCCCTCAGCAGGTCCGCCACCAAATCGTCCGGATGTTCGAGCCCGACCGAAAGCCGCAGCACCCCGTCGGTGATGCCAAGCTCGGCGCGCGCCTTGGGCCCGATGCGTTGATGCGTAGTGGTCGCCGGATGGGTGATCAGGCTTTTCGTATCGCCGAGATTGTTGGAGATCAGCACAAGCTCGAGTGCATCCTGAAAGCGGAACGCGGCATCCTTGCCGCCTTTCAGCTCGAAGGCGACGAGCGTCGATCCGCCTTTCATCTGCCGCGCGACGATGTCCGCCTGCGGGTGATCGGCGCGTCCGGGATAGATGACGCGCGACAGCTTCGGATGGCCGGCGAGGGTATCGGCGATTGTCGCCGCCGTCCGTGTCTGGCGTTCGACGCGCACGGCAAGCGTCTCCAGCCCCTTCAGCATCAGCCATGCATTGAACGGGGAGATCGAGGGGCCAGTCTGGCGCAGGAAGACATGAATGTGGTCGAGGATGAATTTCTCCGAGGCCAGCACGAGCCCGCCGAGACAGCGGCCCTGTCCGTCGATGTGCTTGGTCGCCGAATAGACGACGCAATCGGCGCCAAGCTCCAGCGGCTTCTGCCAGACCGGCGTCGAGAACACGTTATCGACGACGAGCGTCGCACCCGCCTCATGGGCGATGTCGGCGACCGCCCGGATGTCGATCACTTCGAGTGTCGGGTTGGTCGGCGATTCCAGGAAGAACGTTCTGGTGGTCGGGCGCACCGCGTCGCGCCACTGGCGAAGATCGGTACCGTCGACCAGGGTCGAGGCGACGCCGTAGCGCGGCAAAAATTCCTCGACGATGTAGCGGCACGAGCCGAACATCGCCTTGGCGGCGATCACGTGATCCCCCGCCTTCACCTGGCCGAGCAGGGCGGCTGTCACCGCTGCCATGCCGGTCGCGGCGGCGCGGCAGGCCTCCGCGCCCTCGAACTCGGCCATCCGCTGTTCGAGCATCGCTACGGTCGGATTGCCGAAGCGGGAATATTGATAACCGGGACTCTCGCCCTTGAAGCGCGCTTCGGCTTCGGCGGCGGTCTTGTACACATACCCTTGCGTCAGAAAGAGCGCCTCGCAGGTCTCGGCGAATTGCGAGCGCATCGTGCCGGCATGCACGAGGCGCGTCTCGGGGCGGTAATGCGCTGCGGACGTCATGTGTTTTCACGGCCCTTTCAAGCCAACAAAAAACCCGGCCGAGGGAGACATCCCAAAGCCGGGCCCATGCGTCCCCGGCCTTTTAGCGATTTGTTTTACGTGGCTGCAAGCCGGCCGGCTCAAATGACCACGGGATAAGGCCGCTGATACGCCGCAGATCGCTTTCCGTCAAGGCGGCGGTCGAGTAGAGACAGGCATCCGCATTCCGCCTCATCCGGGGATCGCCGAGGGCGCGTTCCGAAGGATGCGGCGGCCCGGAGCACGCTCTCTCCGAAGACGGCCGCTCCGCGGCCTCCCCTGGACGAGGTCGCCTTGTCGCAAACGCACGCCCACGGCATTCTCCCCGACAACATGATCGCCGACCTGCACCGGCAGGGCGGGATCGTGCCCGATGCGCCTTTCGCGGCTGACCAGATCCAGCCGGCGAGCCTCGATCTGCGGCTCGGCAGGACCGCCTACCGGGTGCGCGCAAGTTTCCTGCCGGGTCCGAAGGCCACGGTCGCCGACCGCATCGCCCAGTTGAAGCTGCACCAGATCGACCTGTCGCAGGGTGCGGTACTGGAGACCGGCTGTGTCTATATCGTGCCGCTGATGGAGGGCCTCGCCCTGCCGCAGGACATCGCCGCCTCGGCCAATCCGAAAAGCTCCACGGGGCGGCTCGACGTGTTCACGCGCGTGATCGCCGATCGCGCGCGCGGCTTCGACCGGATCGAGACCGGCTATCGCGGCCCGCTTTATGCGGAGATCAGCCCGAAAACTTTCCCGGTGCTGGTGCGGACCGGTTCGCGGCTGTCGCAGATCCGCTTTCGCCGCGGGCAGGCGATGCTCGATGCCGCCGCGCTGCGCGCTCTGCACGCGCGCGAGCGCCTCGTCGATGCCGCCGACGCCGATGTGAGCGAAGGCATCGCCGTCGGCGTCGATCTCGCCGGCCTCGGCACGGGCAACCTCGTCGGCTATCGCGCCAAGCGCCATACCGGCGTCATCGACGTGGACCAGCGCGGCGGTTACGAGGTGCTGGATTTCTGGGAGCCAATGGTCGCGCGGCCCGACCGCAACCTGATCCTCGACCCGGACGAATTCTATATCCTGGCCTCCAAGGAGGCGGTTCAGGTGCCTCCCGATTACGCCGCCGAGATGGTGCCGTTCGATCCCCTGGTCGGAGAATTCCGCGTGCATTATGCCGGCTTCTTCGATCCGGGCTTCGGCTATGCAGGCGCGGGCGGGCTCGGCGCGCGCGCGGTGCTCGAGGTGCGCTCGCGCGAGGTGCCGTTCATTCTCGAGCACGGGCAGATCGTCGGGCGCCTGGTCTATGAGACCATGCTGGCGCGGCCGCAGACGCTGTACGGGACGGGGATCGGCTCGAACTACCAGGCGCAGGGACTGAAGCTCTCCAAGCATTTCCGGTCCGACCGGGCGGCTTGAGCGCGGCGCTTGCAGCGGAGCCATGTCCTTCGCTAAGGTCCTTCGCGCGCGGGTGTAGCTCAATGGTAGAGCAGGAGCTTCCCAAGCTCACGACGAGGGTTCGATTCCCTTCACCCGCTCCAGTTGCCCCGCCAGGAAAGAGAAACCTTCATGCCCGAAACCGAAGCGGAGCAGGGTGAGGTACGGATCGTCGCGCCCGGCGAGGGCGATAATTACTGGCAGCCCGTTCCGGCGAACGGCCATATCTCCGTGCGGGTGGCGCCGCATCTCGTCGCCATGATGTCGCCGTTCGCGCTCGGCACCCAGACGGTGCCGCCCGGCTGCTATGTGCGCGAGCATCTGCATCCCCACCACGACGAAGTGCTGCATTTCATTTCCGGGAAAGGCAAGGCGGTGATCGAGGGCACGGAGCATCGGCTCGAACCGGGCACCACGGTCTTCATCGGCAGGAATCGCCGCCACATGTTCATCAACGACGGCGCTGGCGACATGCACTGGCTGTGGTTCATCCAGCCGAACGGGCTTGAGGATTTCTTCCGCGATGTCGGCCGCCCGAAATCGCCGGGCGAGCCCGCGCCGGAGCCGTTCGCGCGGCCGGCCGATGTCGCGGAAATCGAGCGCCGCACCGCCTTCGCGCCGCTGCCCGGCGGCGGCCGCAAGCCGGCGTGAACCGGATCTGAGAGCGAACGACAATGCGTCTTGCCAACAAGGTTGCGATCGTCACCGGCGCGGGGGCGGGGATCGGCGCGGCGACTGCGGAACTGTTCGCGCGCGAGGGCGCGCGCGTTCTCGTCGCCGATTACGATGAAGCCTCCGCGAAAAAGGTCGCCGGCCGGATCGGCGAGGCGGCGGTGGCGGTGCGCGCCGACGTGCGGCTGAATGCCGACGCCAAGGCGATCAGTGACAGGTGCATGGAGGCCTTCGGCCGCATCGACATTCTCGTGAACAATGCCGGGCGCGGAATTCTCGGCACCGTCGTGACGACCGACGAAAAGGACTGGGACGACATCGTCGCGGTCAACCTCAAGAGCGTGTTCCTGTGTTCCAAGCACGCCATTCCGCTGATGGCGAGAAATGGCGGCGGGGCGATCGTCAATCTGGCCTCGACGGTGGCGATCGCGGGCATTCCGGATCGCGCGGCCTATGTCGCGGCGAAGGGCGGGGTCGCGGCGCTGACGCGCGCCATGGCCCTCGATCATGTCGGCGAGGGGATTCGCGTCAACGCGGTCCAGCCCGGCGTCGTCTGGTCGACCTATTTCGACAAGATGCTGACCCAGGTCCCCGATCCGGAGGCCTTCAAGCAGGGTCTGCGCGACCGCGCCCCGATGGGGCGGGTCGGGCGGCCGGAGGAGATCGCGCTCGCCATCCTCTATCTCGCCTCCGACGAGTCGGCTTTCGCCACCGGCACGATGCTCACCATCGACGGGGGCTATACGGCGCGCTAGGCGCCATTGCCGCGGCGGGTGGGCGGCATTATCTGTTGCCCATGCCCGAAGCCGTCACCGCCAGGCGACCGGTCAGCCGTCCGCTCCTCGTCGCGGCGGCGGCGTTCGGCGTGCTTTGCGCCGCGACGCTGCTGCTGTGGGCGCATTACGGCACGTCGGTATTCTTCGACATGATCGCGGCCGGCATCGCCGCCTGTTTCTGAGAGACCCATGTCGCCGCGTACCGCCCGGATATTGCTCGTCCTGTCCGCCTTCCTCGCCGGCCTCGTGCTGTTCACCGGCGCGGTCTTTTTCATCGCCGGTCCGAAAAGCTTGCCGCCGGCGACGCTCGCCTCGGCTGTCGGTGGTCCGTTCGAGCTTGTCGATCAGGACGGCCGCAAGGTCACCGACGCCGATCTCAAGGGCCGGCCGACGCTCATGTTCTTCGGCTTCACGCATTGTCCCGACATCTGTCCGACGACCCTGTTCGACGTGTCCGAAGTGTTTCGCGCGCTCGGCGACGGAAAAGAGGCGGCGGGCTATTTCGTGACGGTCGATCCGGAGCGCGACACGCCCGCCGTTCTCAAGGACTATCTGTCGAGCTTCGACCCGCGCATCCGCGGCCTGAGCGGGACGCCGGCGCAGATCGAGGCGATCGAGAAGGCCTATCGCGTCTATGCCAAGAAGGTTCCGACCGGGAGCGGCGACTACACGATGGACCATTCCGCGCTTGTCTATCTGATGGACAAGGACGGCCGCTTCGTCGCCCCCTTCAACCTCAAGCGCAAGCCGGAAGAAGCGGCGGCCGACCTGCGGCGTTATTTCTAGTTGCGCCGCCGTTGTGCGGAGCGCGCGGCCATCTGCGCCAGTCGCGAGGTCCGCGCGTGTCCGTGCTCGGTCTTTTCCCAGTGGTAGGGATTGTAGATGAGCTGCAGCAGCGCCCGCCAGGCGGCGATCGACAGCATCATCCAGTAGAGCGGCGTGAGCATCAGCACCCAGGCGCAATCGAGCAGCCGGCGGCGGGCAAGCCCGATCACGCCGAGCAGCGCCGAGATCAGATAGCCGCTGATCAGCGTCGTATTATGCAGGCCGTCCATCAGCATCTTGCCGACGCTTGCGTCCACCGCCGCCGACCGGTCGGTTGCCAGGTCCCAGAACAGCATGGCGGTGAACACCGAATGCACCAGCGCGGCGAGCACGGTACCCCCGACGACGAGTTGGAACACGACGAAGCCCGGGAGGCCGAGTTCCCTGAGCAGGCCGAGCGGGCTGCGCATATGCACGAGCCAGGTTTGCATCCAGCCCTTGAACCAGCGGGTGCGCTGCTTGAGCCACGGCACGAAGCGGATCGGCGCCTCCTCGTAGGTCACCGAATCGATCATCGCCGCGCGATAGCCGAAACGCGACAGCCGCATGCCGAGATCGGCGTCCTCGGTGACGTTGTAGGGGTCCCAGGCGCCGACCCGCAGCAGAGCGTCGGCGCGGAAATGGTTGGACGATCCGCCGAGCGGAAGCGGGAAGCGCCAGGCGGCGATGCCCGGCAGGAAGACGTCGAACAACCCGGCATATTCGGCGGCGAACAGCCGCGCGATGAAGGAATCGCAGGCGTTGTCGATGGTCAGGCGCGCCTGGACGCAGGCAAGCGCCGCGCCGCCGGCGGCGAAGACTTGCAGCGCACGCCGCAACTGGTCCGGATCCGGCCGATCCTCGGCGTCATAGACCGCGACGAATTCGCCGCGCGACAGGGCAAGCGCCGCGTTCAGCGCCTTTGGCTTGGTGCGCGGGCCGATCGAGGGCGCCACGATCACGTCGAAATGCGGCGCGAGCGGCATCGCGGCGAGCGCGTCTCGCGTCTCGCGATCGTCCGGCTCGACGACGATCTTTATTTCGAGCTTTTCGCGCGGATAGTCGAGCGCGGCGAGGCTTTCGATCAGGCCGGGCAGAGCGGCCGCTTCGCGATAGAGCGCGACGATGACCGTATAGAGGGGCAGGGCATGTTCCTTCAGCCGCACGTCCCGCCGCCAGACGATGCCTGCGGTCATGAGGCCGAGCAGCCGCAGGCCGGTCCATCCGAGAAAGACGAAGGCGAGCATCGCCTCCGCCGCATGGCGAACGAAGGCCGGCGCGGCTGCGAGCGCAACCGCGGCGGCGCAAATGAGGCCGGCGAGCAGGGCGCGCGAGGCGGGCTGGGCCGCGCAAAGATGCGGGGCCGCGGTCTTCAGCGCGAAGGCGGCGCGCAGGCCGAGGCGGCCGGGCGTGTAGCATTCGGCGAATCGTTCGAGGCAGGCGCGCGTGGTCAGCCGCAGGCGGGGCGCCGCTTCCGGGTGGCGCGCGAGAAATCCAATGATCTTGCGCGCGCCATAGGCATGCGGGGCGACCACGAGAATATCCCGCCCGTCGGCGCGCAGCGCCACCATGCCGGACTTCGCCGCATCGAGGATGCGGTCCTCATCCCACCAGCAATCCGCCCTGGCGATATTGTTCAGCCGGTCGAAGGCGACACCGAGCGAGGCGGCGAGCAGGGCCACATACTCGTCCTCGGAGATGACCCCGGACGCGATCAGCACACGGTCGGCGCCGATGCCGTTCTCCGCCGCGCGCAACTCCGCCGAAGCGAGGAGGCCGGGCGCCAAGCGATGGCGCAGACAGTCGATTTCGACGCAATCCGCGAGGCGATGACGGACCCGGCTCGACTCCCGGGGGCGTTGGCCCGAGCCGTCCGGCCGTCCCGAAGCGGGACGGAGGACCCGTCCCGAAAACTGCGACACTCGCTGCCCCGGCGCCATCGACGCACTCACGCCACTGTTCCGCCACCCGAACTCGGCTATAAGCGGGCTTCGCTCAAGTCGGACTGCGCATGCTGTTTTCTACTATTTCCGGATCGGCCGCCTGCGGCAAGTGGCGGCGCGTTCTGGCCCTGCTTCTGCTGGTGCTGATGACGCCGCAGATGCCGGCGGATTTCGCGCGCGCGCAGCCCGCCGACGGGGGGTCGGCGCTGCCCGGCTTCTGGGATCCCCGTCGCCGGCCGGAGCGGCCGGACATGTCGCGCATCACGCAGATCCGCTTCCTCACGGAGGTGGATTATCCGCCCTTCAACTATGCCGGCCCGGACGGCAACCCCGCCGGCTTCAATGTCGATCTCGCCCGGCTGATCTGCGACGAGCTGAAGGTCACCTGCACGATCCAGATGCGCCGCTTCGATACCCTCGTCCCCGCGCTCAACGAAAATCGCGGCGACGCCGTCATCGCCTCGATCGCGGTGACGCAGGAATCGCGCAAGCTCATGGACTTTAGCGATCCCTATTATCGGCCGGCGGCGCGGTTCGTCGCCCGGCGCGAAAACGCCGCTGCGGCGATCAAGCCCGAACAGCTCGAAGCCAGGAAGATCGCGGTGGTCGCGGGCTCAGCGCACGAGGCCTATCTGAAGGCGCTGTTCACCGAGGCGGAATTGCGCGCCTTCCCGAACGCGGAAGCCGCACGCGAGGCGCTGCGCGGGGGGGCGGTCGATTACCTGTTCGGCGACGGCATCGCGCTGTCCTTCTGGCTGAACGGAACGGATTCGGGCGGGTGTTGCGCCTTTGCCGGCGGGCCATTTCTGGAATCGGGCTTTTTCGGCGAAGGCGTCGGCATCGCGGTCAGGCGCGGCAACGACACCTTGCGCCTAGCCTTCAACTGGGCGCTATTCCGCCTGTGGGAAAAGGGGCGCTTCACCGACCTGTGGCTGCGCTATTTTCCTGTCAGCCCGTTCTAGCCGTTTGCACGAGAAGGAAGAATGTCCGCAACCGACGCTGCATCGTTACGCGAAATCGCCGAGCAATCGGGCGCCTGGCCGTTCGAGGAGGCGCGCAAGATCGTCGCCCGGCTGAAGAAGAAGCCGAAAGACGAGGTGATTTTCGCGACCGGTTACGGCCCGTCGGGGCTGCCGCATATCGGCACTTTCGGCGAGGTGGCGCGCACCACCATGGTGCGTCACGCCTTTCGCGTGCTCACCGGCGACAGGATCAGGACACGGCTGATCGCCTTTTCCGACGACATGGATGGCCTGCGCAAGGTGCCCGATAACGTGCCGAACAAGGAGATGCTGGCGCAGGATCTCGGCAAGCCATTGACTCGGGTGCGCGATCCGTTCGGCACGCATGCGAGCTTCGGCGAGCACAACAACGCCGAGCTGCGCCGCTTTCTCGACCATTTCGGCTTCGACTACGAATTCATGTCATCGACCGCCTGCTATACGTCGGGGCGCTTCGACGAGGCGCTGCTGCGGGTACTCGCGCATTACGACCGGGTGATGGCGATCATGCTGCCGTCGCTGCGCGAGGAGCGTGCGCAGAGCTATTCGCCCTTCCTGCCGATTTCCCCCCGCAACGGCATCGTGCTGCAGGTGCCGGTGCTGGCGCACGACGCGCAAGCGGGCACGATCACTTATGAGGATCCCGACAGCAAGGAGCAGGTCACGACGCCCGTCATCGGCGGGCGCTGCAAGCTGCAATGGAAACCGGACTGGGCGATGCGCTGGTACGCGCTCGGCGTCGATTACGAGATGGCAGGCAAGGATTTGATCGATTCGGTCAAGCTGTCGGGCGAAATCTGCCGCGCGATCGGCGGCCTTCCGCCGGAAGGATTCAATTACGAGCTTTTTCTCGACGAGAAGGGCCAGAAGATTTCCAAGTCCAAGGGCAACGGCCTGACCATCGACGAATGGCTGCGCTATGCGAGTCCGGAATCGTTGTCATTGTTCATGTACCGGGAGCCGAAGGCGGCCAAGCGGCTATATTTCGACGTCATCCCCAAGCACGTGGATGAATACCAGCACTATCTCGAGGCCTATGAGCGGCAGGACCTGAAGCAGCGTCTCGGCAATCCCGTCTGGCACATCCATTCCGGCCTTCCGCCCAAGGCCGACATGCCCGTTTCGTTCCAGATGCTGCTCACGCTCGTTTCGTCGTCGAATGCGGAGAATGCCGAAACGCTGTGGGGCTTCATCGGCCGCTATCGTCCCGGCGTGACGCGTGAGAGCCATCCGAAGCTCTCCGCACTCGTCGATTATGCGATTCACTATTTCCGGGACTTCGTGCTGCCGGCGAAGAAATTCCGCGATCCGACCGACACGGAACGCGCCGCGCTGCAGGATTTGCGCGACGCGCTGTCGCAGCTTCCGGCGAATGCGACGCCTGAGCAGATCCAGGACGTCGTCTATGAAGTCGGGCGGCGCGAGCCGTTCCTCGACCACAAGAAGCAGGCGAAGGACGGCAAGCCCGGCGTGTCGCTCGAGTGGTTCAACATGCTCTACCAGGTTCTGCTCGGGCAGGAGAAGGGACCGCGCTTCGGCTCCTTCGTGGCGGTTTACGGCATCGACAACACGGTAGCGATGATCGACGGGGCGCTCGCGCGCTCGGCATGACCCGCGCGCGCGGCGTTCAGGAAGAACGGGATTGCCGCCGCGGAGCTACTGGCTCGCCCAGACGATCCGCGCGATCCACAGCACATCCGACATCGGCAGCGTCCGGTCCGGGTGGCTGGCGTTGAGCGACTGCAGCTCGATCGTTTTCGAGGTCTTGCGGGTGAGTTGCTTCACCATCACCTCGCCCTTCTTGGTCTTTACCACCACGCGGTCGCCGCGCCGCACCGGAGCGGCGGGCGAGACGATGATGACGTCGCCCTTGCGATAGGCGGGCAGCATCGAGTCGCCGGAGATTTCCAGCGCATAGGCATTCTCATCGTTCACGGCGGGGAAGGCGATCTCGTCCCAGCCCTTGCCGACGGGAAAGCCGCCGTCGTCGAAATAGCCGCCCGATCCCGCTTCGGCGAAGCCGATCAGCGGCACGTTCTGCACCGCCGCGCGCGAGGAATCGCTCAGCAGGCTGACAAAGGTGTCGATGTCGAAGCCGGTCGCGTGCAGCGCCTTGGACAGCGACTCGGTCGAAGGCCAGCGCGGCCGCCCGTCCGGGGTCACCCGCTTGGACTTGTTGAAGGTGGTCGGATCGAGGCCGGCCTTCTTGGCAAGCCCGCTCGCGGAAAGCCCCGCGCGCGCGGCCAGCCGGTCGATTCCGGCCCAAACCTGGGCGTGGGTAAGTTCGTTGGCCATGCGACCGCCGTGAGACTATTATCCAACGATAGGAATTATAGCCTGAAGGCCGTCCTGTCCAGTCCATTTATCGGCTCCGCCCGGGCGCTTGGACTGGGCCGAATCCGCGATTAGGGTCGCGCGCCACTGACAGGAGTGTGACCGCTTGATCGGCTCTTTCGAGCGCTTCGCCCGGCCTTTCCTGCGGGCGTTGGACCCGGAGGACGCGCATAAGCTCGCCATCGCCAGCCTCAAATTCCTCCCGGGAAGCGGGGCGGGCGCGGACGACTCAAGGCTTGCGATTCGTGCCTTCGGACTGAATTTCCCGAACCCGGTCGGCGTCGCGCCGGGCTTCGACAAGAACGCCGAGGCGCCCGACGCGCTGCTGCGGCTCGGCTTCGGATTCGTCGAGGTCGGAACCGTCACGCCCCGTCCGCAGGCCGGCAATCCGCGCCCGCGGGTGTTCAGGCTCGATGCCGACGAGGCGGTCATCAACCGGCTGGGTTTCAACAATGACGGCTCGCAGCGCGTGCTCGCCCGTCTCGCCGCGCGCGCGGGCCGCGGTGGTATCGTCGGCGTCAATATCGGGGCAAACCGCGACTCGGCGGACCGCGTCGCCGACTACGTGCGGCTGATCGAGCTGTTCGCGCCGGTGGCGAGCTACGTCACGGTGAACATATCCTCGCCGAACACGCCGGGCCTGCGCGACCTGCAACAGGCCAAGGCGCTCGACGACCTGCTCGCGCGCGTGATCGCGGCGCGCGACCGCGTCAGCGCCAATGCCGGACCGACGCCGGTGCTGCTGAAGATCGCGCCGGACCTGTCGCTGAACGATCTCGACGAGTTGGTGGGCGTGGCGCGCGCGCGCGGCGTGGACGGCATGATCGTGAGCAATACCACGCTCACCCGCCCTTCGCTTCGTGAGCGCGTCAAATCGATCGAGCAGGGCGGCTTGTCGGGCCGGCCGCTCTTTGCGTTATCCACGCGCATGCTGGCGGAAACTTTCGTGCGCGTGGAAGGTAAGTTCCCGCTGATCGGCGTCGGCGGCGTCGATTCGGGCGCGTCCGCGCTCGCCAAGATCAAGGCGGGGGCGACGCTCGTGCAGCTCTATACCGGCATGGTGTTCAAGGGGCCGGGGCTCGCGAAAGCGATCAAGCGCGAGCTTGTCGAGACGCTCGATCGCGGACGGCACAAGTCGCTTGCCGAGTTCGTCGGCGTGAAGGCCGCCTCGATGACGGCGGAAGCCTGGCCGGAATGATCGTTGCCGCCTGCGGATTCAGGACGAGGCCGGTGCCGGCGTTGAGAAGGTCGTCCGTACCAGCGCCGGATAGCGCGCCATCTGCAGCGCCGCGCGCCAGAGAAAGAACGACAGCAGCGCCAGCCACAGCCCGGTATTGCCGAGCGGCTGGGCGATCCACCAGACCAGCAGATAGCCGATAAAGGCCGCGACCATCAGGTTTCGCATGTCGCGCGCCCAGGTCGCGCCGATATAGATGCCGTCGTAGCAGAAGGCGAGCGCCCCGCAGAGCGGCGTCAGCGCCATCAGCCACAGATGGTCGTGCGCGGCCTGCTGCACCTGCGGACTCGACGTCATGTGGTCGATGAAGGCGCGCCCGAACAGGAAAAACATCGCGCTGGCGCCGCCGCCGAACGCGACGCCCCAGCGCAGCACGAGATCGACGACCCGCGTGAAGGCCTTGCGGTCGCGCGCGCCATAGGTGCGGCCGCAAAGCTGTTCGGCGGCGTTGGCGATGCCGTCGAGGAAGAATGAGCCGACCAGCGTGAGATTGTGCAGCACGGCATTGGCGGCGAGCGTCACGTCGCCCGCGCGCGCTCCGCGAGACACGAAAAAGAGATAGGCGCCGATCAGTGCCGCGGTGCGGATCATGATGTCGCGGTTGATCGACAGCATGCGCAAGAGCCTTGCGCGATCGAAGATCGTTGCCGTCGGCGGCAGGACGGCCCCGCGCAGCATCCGCGCCGCGAAAATGAAGCCGAGAGCGAGCCCCAGCATTTCGGCGATGACCGCGGCTCCCGCGGCACCGGCAACGCCATAGTCGAATCCGAGCACCAGCGTCACGGTCAGTGCCATGTTGACGAGATTGATCGCGATCTGGATGGCGAGCGCAAGTCCCGGCCGCGCCAGCCCGACCAGCCAGCCGACGAAAACGTAATTGCTGAGCGCAAAGGGCGCGGACCAAAGCCGGATATGGAAGTAGATGCGCGCGGCCGCGTTCACCGCGTCGCTGCCGCCGAGCGAGGGGAAAATGACTGCCGCCAGCGGCTGCTGCAGCCCGATCAGGGCCGCGCCGATCGCCGCGGCCACGATCAGCGAGCGCGCGAGCACCGCGCGCTGTTCTCCCATGTCGCCGGCCCCGAGCGCCTGCGCGGTGAGCGCGATCGCCGCCATCCGCAGGAATCCGAATAGCCAGAACAGGCAATCGAAGACGACCGACGCCATGCCGACGCCGCCGAGGATAGCCGCGTCGCCGAGCCGTCCGATCGCCGCCGTCGCCACGATGCCGAGGAGCGGCGTCGTGATATTGGCGAGCATGGCGGGCCCGGCGATGGAAAAGACCTGCCGGCTGCCGACCTCGAAAGCGCCGCTCAAATCAGCGCCCGCGCGGCGCGTTGACGATCCGCATGATCACCCAGACCGGGATCACGATCACCGCGCCGAGCAGGAAATAGCCCCACAATCTGCGCACCGCTTCCCATCCCATGTCCCAGATATTTCGGATCAGCCGTTCGAGGCTGCGGACGATGTCGAGCGGATCGAGCCCGAAGGCGGCGAGCACCACGCCGATCAGGATCGACAGCAGGATCAGCCGTCCGGCGACGGCGAGCGGCGAGCCGCCCAGAAAGCGCGTAAGGCTGGTGTCGTCGGTCATGGCGCGAAGCTCCGCTAGCTCGCGCCGGCGGCGCGAAACGCGCGAACACTTAGGACGCGCCGGCCCCGGGGACAAGGGATGCCGCGGGCCGGAACGCAATTTACCCCCGGCGTGTCCTCGTCCCCGCTTCCTTCCCGCCCGAGGCGAGGGGAGCGGACCGGCCTTTCTCGATGCTTCGCAGGATGTTCTGCAGCGTCTCCAGCCGGTCGGCCTCGCGCGGCGGCTTGTCCCAGCGCAGGCGGCTGATGCGGGGAAAGCGCATGGCAAGGCCCGACTTGTGCCGGGTGGAACGCTGCAGGCCCTCGAAGGCGATTTCCAGCACGAGACCTGTTTCCCCGTCATGGGCGACTTCGCGCACCGGTCCGAAACGCTCGATCGTATTGCGCCGCACGAAGCGGTCGATCTTCAGCAGCTCCTCATCGGTGAAGCCGAAATAGGCCTTGCCGATCGGCATCAGTTCTTCGCCATCGGCGCCCGTCGTCCAGACGCCGAACGTGTAGTCGGAATAATAGGACGAACGCTTGCCGTGTCCGCGCTGCGCATACATCAGGACGGCATCGACGGTGAACGGATCGCGCTTCCATTTCCACCAGGGCCCCCTGGGACGGCCCGGCAGATAGGCGGAGTCGCGCCGCTTGATCATCACGCCCTCGACCGCGTCGGCGTCGCCGCCGGCTCCGGCCGAGGCGGGATCGCCGCGCGCGGCGGCAAGATCCTCCCAGGTCGTGAACGGCACGAGCGGGGAGATATCGACGCGCGGATCGTTCAGCGAGGCGACGAGCCTTTCCAGCCGCGCCCGGCGCCCGGCGAAGGACATGCCACGCAGGTCCTCCCCGTTCTCGAACAGCAGATCGTAGGCGCGCAGATGAGCGGGGAATTCGGCAAGGAGCCTTGCGTTCACCGCCTTGCGGTTGAGCCGCTGCTGCAGCACGTTGAAGGACTGCACGCGCCCCTCGCGCACGATCAAAAGCTCGCCGTCGATCGCCCCGTCGAAGCGAAGGGCCTGCGTCAAATCCGGGAAGCTGCGCGAGATGTCCTCCCCGGTGCGCGAATAAAGACGCGCGACGCGCTCGCCTCGAACGCCGGTTCCGGCGGCGGCCTGCACGCGGATACCGTCCCATTTCCACTCGGCGACGAAGTCCTTCGCCTCGAGCTTCTTCATGTCGGATATCTCGATCGCATGCGCGAGCATGGCGGGTCGGAACGGCGCGATGTCGCGTCCGGCCGGAAGCTCCGCGCGGCCCTCGAGCCAGGCGAACAACTCGGAATAGGGCGGGGAGAGCCCGGCCCAGACGAGTTCGATCTCGGTGACATCCTTGCCGCCGAGCTGGGCGGCGGCGGTCTTTGCAAGCCGGGCCGAGACGCCGATGCGCAGCGCCCCGGTGACGAGCTTGAGCAGCGCCCAGCGCCCGGTTTCGTCGAGCGCGTCGAGCCAGCGCGCGAGCTGGCCGGGCAGTTGGGCCTTACCGAGCGTGGAGAGCGTTTCGACGACTTCCGACAGCGACGGCACCGCGTTCGGCTTTTGCGACGGATCGGCCGGCCACATCAGCGCGACGGTTTCGGAGAGGTCGCCGACATAATCGTAGGAGAGACCGAACAGCACCGGGTCGCTGCGCTCGGCGATCAGCGCGCGGACCAATCCGCCTTTCGCGTGAGGAAAGGAGAGCGCGCCGGTCAGCGCCGCGAGCGCATGGCCGCGTTCGGGGTCGGGCGTATGGCGGAAATAATCCGTCATCAGGCGCAGCTTGTTGTTGCGACCATGCTCGTAAGTGAGGCGATCGAGCAATGCGGCGAAGCGGTTCATGCTTCACCATTGTTGCGGCGCTTGTTTTCTTTCCCTCTCCGCGGCGGGGACAGGCCGGGCTTCGCGGCGAGAAGGAG
The DNA here is from genome assembly GCA_035548355.1 of Pseudorhodoplanes sp. Classification (GTDB taxonomy): domain Bacteria; phylum Pseudomonadota; class Alphaproteobacteria; order Rhizobiales; family Xanthobacteraceae; genus Pseudorhodoplanes. Next base: position 7,973 of record DASZTD010000033.1, on the reverse strand, counting down.
CGGGCCGGCGTTCGGCGCGGCATCGGAGACCCCGTCGGTCTCGTCCTCGTCGCCATAGCCGACGATGTCGAGGGGGCGCGCGTGCAGGCCGGCTTGCGTCGACCAATGAACGAGCGCGTCTTCCTGCCCGTGCGTGACCCAGATTTCGGAAGCGCCGGTGGCCCGCACGGTCGCCGTCAATCCGTCCCAGTCTGCATGATCGGAGATCACGAGCGGCAGCTCGACGCCGCCCTGGCGCGCCCGCGCGCGCACGCGCATCCAGCCGGAGGCGAAACAGGAGACCGGATCGGGAAAGCGCCGCGTCCACAAATCCTTGATCGCGGAGGGCGGGCAGATCGTGACGGTGCCGGCAAGCTCGGACTTCTTCGCGCCGCGCACGAGCTCGAGCGGGCCGAGGGCGATCCCGCGCGTCTCGTAATAGCGCGTGATCTTCTCCATCGCTCCGTGCAGGTAGATCGTCTTGTCGTAGCCGCCGGCGCGTAGCAGCGCGATCAGGCGCTGCGCCTTGCCGAGCGAATAGGCGCCGACGAGATGCGCGCGTTCGGGAAACAATTCGACCGAGCGCAGCAGCTTTGCCGTTTCCTCCTCCGGCCGGGCGTGACGGAATACCGGCAGGCCGAACGTCGCCTCGGTGATGAACAGATCGCATCGGACGAGTTCGAACGGGGCGCAGGTCGGGTCGGCCACGTCCTTGTAGTCGCCGGAGGCGACGGCGCGGAACCCTCCGCACTCCACGCGGACCTGCGCCGAGCCGAGCACGTGGCCCGCCGGATGCAGCGTCACCCTGGTATCCCCGAGCGTCACCGTTTCGCCATAGCGGACGGCTTGCGTGCTGCCGGCGAAATTCTCGCCGTATCGCAGCCGCATGATGTCGAGGGTTTCGCGGGTGGCCAGCACCGCGCCGTGGCCCGCCCGCGCGTGGTCGGAATGGCCATGCGTGATGATCGCCTTGTCGACGGGCCGCGTCGGGTCGATATGGAAGCCGGCGCGCCTGCAGCAGACCCCCGCCGGCGTGGGAAGAAGCAGATCCTCGGGACGCATTGGAATTACATAGTCATTTGCCCGGACGATACGAGATTGCAGGCCCCGCCGTCGCCGGGCTTGACCCGGCGATCCCGCTCAGGCGAGCAGTGTGCGTCTATCATCGGGACGGCCGGCACAAATCCGGCCCTGACGGCGGAGAAAGATGAACCAGCCGCTTTTTATCTCCTCCGGCGACCTGATCGCCGACCGGCGTTTCACCTTCGCGCAGGATCTGGTGGCGCGCGGCGATCTCGCCGCGGCGGCGGAGTTGCTCGCGCAGACGGTCGAGGCCGCGCCGCTTTTCGCCGCGGCCTGGTTCGCGCTCGGCGACATTCGCGAACGTTGCGGCGATCGCGAAGGCGCCGCGCGCGCCTTTCATGAGGCGCTCGCCGCCGACCCGCAGGACAGGTGCGGCGCCACCCTGAGGCTGTCGCGGCTCGGCGCGACCGCGGGCGGGATGCCGCGCGGCTATGTGCGCGCGCTGTTCGATCAATACGCGCCGGTCTTCGATCGCGCGCTCATCGAAGGCCTGAACTATCGCGGGCCGGCCTTGCTGCGCGAGGCGATTGCCGCGGCCTGCGGGCGGCGCGGCCGCGCGCTTCATTTTGCGCGCGTGCTCGATCTCGGGTGCGGCACGGGACTCGCCGGCGCGGAGTTTCGCGCGCACGCCTTGTTCCTCGAGGGCGTCGATCTGTCCGAGCGGATGATCGCGCGGGCGCGCGACAAGAATATCTATGATCGGCTGCATGCCGGCGATCTCACCGCCTTCCTGCATGGGACGCGGGAGTCCTACGATCTTGTCCTCGCCGCCGACGTCTTCGTCTATGTCGCCGATCTCGCCGGCGCCGCGCGTGAGGTGGCGCGCATTCTTTTGCCCGGCGGCCTGTTCGCCTTCACCACCGAAACGCATGACGGCGACGACGTGATCCTGCGCGAGACGCTGCGCTTTGCGCATTCGCGGGCCTGCGTGGAGCGCGCGTTGCGCGATGCGGGTCTTGATGAGCTGTCGATCGAGCCTTTGCCCGCGCGCGCCGAGAAGGGCGTCCCGGTTCCAGGCCTCGTCGTGGTCGGTGCCGCTCCCACCGCATATGACGCTGCTGGCGCCAGGCCGTGACCGTTTCAGCCCTCGATGAGGCAAATCTTCTTCCCGCGCCATTCCTGCGCTGGTTCGAGAGCCGCGGCTGGCAGCCGCGCGAACATCAGCTCGAATTGCTGGAAAAGGCGAAGGCCCGCCGCTCGGTGCTGCTGATCGCGCCGACCGGCGGCGGCAAGACGCTCGCCGGATTTCTGCCGACGCTGGTGGATTTGCATTCGGCCTCACCGCGCGCCCGCGCCGCGCAGTCCCCGCGCGGCGGCGGCCTGCACACGCTCTATATCTCGCCCTTGAAGGCGCTCGCGGTCGACATCGCGCGCAATCTCGAAGCGCCGGTCGCGGAAATGGGCTTGCCGATCCGCATCGAGACGCGCACCGGCGACACGCCGGTCTCCAAGCGCACGCGCCAGCGGCACAACCCGCCCGACATCCTGCTGACCACGCCCGAGCAGCTTGCGCTGCTGCTGGCGTCGGCCGATGCGCCCTACCTGTTCGGCTCGCTCAGGCGCGTCGTGCTCGACGAACTGCATTCGCTCGTCATCTCCAAGCGCGGCGACCTGCTTGCTCTCGATCTTGCCCGGTTGTTCAGGCTGGCGCCCGGGCTGCAAACGATCGGCCTGTCGGCCACCGTCGCGGCGCCGGAGGAGCTTTGCCGCTATCTCGTCGCGCAGCCGCGCGGGGGCGAGGCACTCGCCGATCTGGTCGTGGCGCGGGCGGGCGCCGCGCCGCACGTCACCATGTTCGAGCCGGGGGATGATCTGCCCTGGGCGGGGCACACCGCCCGCCACGCCTATCCGGCGATCTACCAGCTCATCCGAAGCCACAAGACCACGCTCGTCTTCGTCAATACGCGCAGCCAGGCCGAGATGATTTTCCACGAATTGTGGACCATCAACGAGGAGGCGCTGCCGATCGCCCTGCATCACGGCTCGCTCGACGTTGCCCAGCGTCGCAAGGTGGAGGCGGCGATGGCGCGCGGCAACCTGCGCGCGGTCGTGTGCACGTCCTCGCTCGACATGGGCATCGACTGGGGCGATGTCGATCTCGTCATCAATGTCGGCGCGCCGAAAGGTGCCTCGCGCCTGCTGCAGCGGATCGGCCGCGCCAATCACCGGCTGGAAGAGCCTTCGCGCGGCATTCTCGTTCCCGCCAACCGCTTCGAGGTGCTGGAATGCGAGGCGGCGATCGAGGCGGTCGCCGAGAACGCGCAGGATACTCCGCCCTTGCGTACCGGCGCGCTCGACGTGCTCGCCCAGCACGTGCTTGGCTCGGCCTGCGGCGCGCCGTTCGACGCGGACGAATTGTTCGCCGAGGTTCGCGCCGCCGCGCCCTATTCGTCGCTGACGCGGGCGGATTTCGACGCGGTGGTCGATTTCGTGGCGACCGGCGGCTATGCGCTGAAGGTGTACGAGCGTTTCGCCAAGATCCGCAAGGGTCAGGACGGGCGCTGGCGGGTTACGCATCCGCGCTTCGCGCAGCAATACCGCATGAATGTCGGCACCATCGTCGAGGCGGTGATGCTGAAGGTGCGGCTTATGCGCTCGCGCGGCGCCGGCAGGGGGCATACCGGCGCGATCGCGCGCGGCGGGCGTATTCTCGGCGAGGTCGAGGAATATTTCGCGGAAAATCTTAGCGTCGGCGACACCTTCGTGTTCGCCGGCGAAATCCTCCGCTACGAGGCGATGGTCGACGACGAGATCTACGTGTCGCGCACCAGTGCCGCCGATCCGAAGGTGCCGGCCTATGACGGCGGAAAATTCCCCCTCTCGACCTATCTCGCCGCGCGCGTGCGCGGGATCCTCGCCGATCCTTCGCATTGGCGCGCGCTGCCCGATGCCGTGCGCGAGTGGCTCGACATTCAGCGATGGCGCTCGATCGTGCCGGGCGCCGATGATCTATTGGTCGAGACCTTTCCCCGCTCCTCCAAATATTACCTCGTCTGCTATCCGTTCGAAGGCCGGCTCGCGCACCAGACGCTCGGCATGCTGCTGACGCGAAGGCTCGAGCGTGCGCGGCTCAATCCGCTCGGTTTCGTCGCCAACGAATATGCGCTTGCCGTCTGGTGCCTTGGCGATATCGGCCAGCGCATCGCGCGCGGCGAACTGCGATTGCCCGAACTGTTCGACGAGGACATGCTGGGCGACGATCTCGAGGCCTGGCTCGCCGAGACCGCGCTGATGAAGCGCACGTTCCGCAGCAATGCCGTCATCGCCGGCCTGATCGAACGCCGCCATCCGGGTAGGGAGAAATCGCGCCGGCAGGTGACGATGTCCACCGACCTCATCTATGACGTGCTGCGCAAGCATCAGCCCGATCATGTTCTGTTACGCGCCGCGCGTGCCGACGCGGCATCGGGCCTGCTCGACATCAAGCGGCTCGGCGAAATGCTCTCGCGTATCAGGGGTCGAATCGTTCATAAGGCGCTGGAGCGCGTTTCGCCGCTCGCGGTTCCGGTCATGCTCGAGATCGGCCGCGAAATGGTCTATGGCGAAGCCTCCGACGAAATCCTGGCAGAAGCCGCGGACGAACTGGTGAAAGAGGCGATGCGCCGTGAGTGAGCAGGCGAGAGCATTTCCCTCGCGACAATCGCCAATGATTGCCGCCCTCCCATCCAGGGAGGAAAGGAAACTCCCATCCAGGGAGGAAAGGAAAAAAGGAGCGGCGGAGATTGCTCTCGGCGGCGCCGCGCTCGTCGCGGACGCATCGGGCGCGCTCTACTGGCCGCGCGAGCGGCTGCTCGTCGTCGCCGACATGCATCTCGAAAAGGGGTCGAGCTTCGCGCGCTCCGGCCAGTTGCTGCCTCCTTACGACACGCGCGCGACGCTGGCACGGCTCGGCGGGGCAATCGGCCGCTACGATCCGCGCGCGGTGCTGGCGCTCGGCGACAGCTTTCACGACGGCGACGGTCCGGCCCGGCTTGCCGATGACGACCGCGGCGCGCTTGTCGCCATGCAGCGCGGGCGCGACTGGATATGGCTGGCCGGCAACCACGATCCCGATCCGGCCGTGGACATCGGCGGGATTTTCTCCGGGACGCTGACGATCGGGCCGCTAACCTTCCGCCACGAACCGACCGCGGCGGACAGCCGGGTCGAGATTGCCGGGCATCTTCATCCGGTGGCGCGTGTCGCCGCGCGCGGCCGCAGCGTCAGCCGGCGCTGCTTTGCCGGCCATGATCGCCGCCTGGTGATGCCGGCTTTCGGCGCCTATGCGGGCGGACTGAACGTGCGTCACCGCGCCTTCGCCGATGTCTTCGGCACGCTTGCCTTCACCGCGCACCTGCTCGGCGAGGCGCGCGTCTTTGCGGTCGCGGGCGCGAACTGCCTGCCGGACTAGGCGACCGCCGCGGCTTTCCCGCGCGTCCTGATGCTGCCGCAAAAATCCACCAGCAGTTCGGCGAGCCGTTTGGCAGCCGGGCTCTGATTGTTGCCCGCCACCAGCGCCAGCTCGGTTTTCATCGGCGGCGGGAAGCCGTCGGACGCGTCGATCACGCGGTGATCCGCCAGAATGCCCAGCTCGGAGAGAATGCTGATGCCGAGACCGGCGGACACCGCAGCCTGGATGCCGTGCAGGTTCGGACTCGTATAGGCGATATGCCATGACCGTCCGGCCGACTCGAGCGCGTGGATCACCTGATTGCGATAGAGGCAGCCCTGTTCGGCGACGGCGAGCGGAACCGGGTCCTGCCGCAAGTCGATGGGATGCGCCCGGCTTGTCACCCAATGCAGCCGTTCGGGCCACGCGGCAATCGCGCCCGGCAGGCCGGCCTGGCGCTTGACCAACGCGAGATCAAGCTCGCCGGCCTCGAGCGCGCGCTGTAGGGAGGCGCTCAGTCCGCAACGCACGTCGAGCCGCAGCGTCGGCCGCGCCCGCTTGAAGTCGTAGAGCAACTCGGGCAGCCGATAGGCGGCGAAATCCTCGGGCAGACCCAGACGCACCACGCCGTCGGCGACCGGGCGCGCGACCACGTCGCGCGCTTCCTGCTCGAGCGCCAGGATACGGCGCGCATAGGACAACAGCCGCTCGCCCTCGTCGGTCGGTTTCGCCCGCTTGCCGTCGCGCGTCAGCAGCGGTCGCCCGACCGCGTCCTCAAGCCGCTTGATCTGCTGGCTGACGGTCGATTGCGTGCGATGCACCCGCTCGCCCGCGCGCGTGAAGCCGCCGGCGTCGATCACCGAAACGAAGCTGCGCAGCAGGTCGATCTCGAGCATGGCGGCACCATTTGTTTTTCAACTGATAGCCATTCTAACATTTAATTTCCAAATGACCAGGGGAAGACCTATTCCCGGCGCCGAAAGGATTTCCCCATGAGTGATCTCGTTGCCGTCCCGCCCACGGCGCGGACCTTTTCCGCCGCGGCCGCGCTCCCGCTGATGGTCGCAAGCTTCGTCCTGCTCTGGAGCGCAGCCTTCGCCGTCGGCAAACTCGCCATTCTCGACTGCCCGCCGCTTCTGCTGCTGGTCGGACGCTTCTTCGGCGCCGGCACGCTGATGCTGCTTGCCGCCCTGCTCGGCCGCATGCCGTGGACGCTCGCTCCGCGCGACGTCGCCATCTTCGCCGCGCTCGGCCTCGCCAATCAGGCGCTGTTTCTCGGGCTTGGCTATGTCGGCCTTGCGGATATCTCGGCCGGCCTGTCCACCTTGATCGCGAGCGTCAATCCGATCGTCACGGCGGGTCTGGCCGCGCTCGTGCTCGGGGAGCGCATCACCGCTCGCAAGATCGTCGGCCTGCTGCTCGGCTTCGGCGGCGTGGCGCTCGTCGTGCAGCATCGGCTCGGCGGCGGCGACGAGCATTTGCGCGGCGTGCTGTTCACCGCCGCGGCGGTGATGTCCATCGTGTTCGGCACCATGCTGTTCAAGCGCTACGCGCCCAAGGACGGATTGTGGACCGGCAACGCGGTGCAGAGCCTCGCCGCCGGGCTTGCCACGCTGCCGGTGGCGCTCGTCGTCGAGAATGTCGGCGACATCGTTCCGAGTGTGCGGCTTGGGTGGTCGTTCGCGTTCCTCGTCCTTTTCGTGTCGGTGTTCGCCTATCTGCTGTGGTTCAAGATCCTCGCGGTATCCGGCGCGACCGCCGCCGCCTCCTATCACTTTCTCACGCCGCCGCTGGGCGTTCTGTTCGGCTGGATCATTCTCGGCGAGCGTGTCTCTTTCACCGACCTGATCGGGATCGTCCCGGTGATGATCGGCATATATCTCGTCACCCGGCCCGCCGCGCCGGCGAAATGGAGAGAAAAATGAACGCACCGCGCTTCACATTGATCGGCGGCCCGACCGTGCTGATCGAGGTTGCAGGTCTTCGCCTGCTCACCGATCCGACCTTCGACCCGCCGGGCGATCACGTGCGGCCGCAGGTGACGCTGACCAAGACGGCCGGGCCGGCGCTCCCCGCCGAGGCGGTCGGAGACATCGACGCGGTGCTGCTCAGCCATGACCAGCACGCCGACAATCTCGACACGTCCGGCCGCGAATTTCTCACCCGCGCCGGTCGCGTACTGACGACCGTGGTCGGCGCCGGAAGGCTCGGCGGCAAGGCCGAGGGGCTCGAGCCCTGGCACGCGGTCGAACTCTCTGGCGGCCGGGCGCGCGTGACGGCCACGCCGGCGCGGCACGGGCCAGCCGGCATCGAGCCGATTGCCGGCGACGTCATCGGCTTCGTCGTCGAGAGCACAGGCGCGCCCTCGATCTACATCACCGGCGATACGGTCTGGTACGACGGCGTCGCCGAAGTCGCGCGCCGCTTCAAGATCGGCATCGTCCTGCTTTTTGCCGGCGCGGCGCAGACGCGCGGGCCCTTCCACCTCACCATGGACACCAACGACGCCATCGAGACTGCGCAGGCCTTCCCCGACGCGGCG
>DASZTD010000032.1:0-10259 GCA_035548355.1 Pseudorhodoplanes sp. | reverse complement strand
TTCAGCTTGCGCAGCGCCTTGGCCTCGATCTGGCGGATGCGCTCGCGGGTGACCGAGAACTGCTGGCCCACTTCCTCCAGGGTGTGGTCGGTGTTCATGCCGATGCCGAAGCGCATGCGCAGCACGCGCTCCTCGCGCGGGGTGAGCGAGGCAAGCACGCGCGTGGTGGTCTCGCGCAGGTTCGACTGGATCGCCGCGTCGATCGGCAGGATCGCGTTCTTGTCCTCGATGAAATCGCCGAGATGCGAATCCTCCTCGTCGCCGACCGGCGTTTCGAGCGAGAGCGGCTCCTTGGCGATTTTCAGAACCTTGCGCACCTTCTCCAGCGGCATGCCGAGCTTCTCGGCCAGCTCCTCCGGCGTCGGCTCGCGGCCGATCTCGTTCAGCATCTGGCGGCTCGTGCGCACGATCTTGTTGATCGTCTCGATCATGTGCACCGGGATGCGGATGGTGCGCGCCTGGTCGGCGATCGAGCGGGTGATCGCCTGCCGGATCCACCACGTCGCATAGGTCGAGAACTTGTAGCCGCGCCGGTATTCGAATTTGTCGACCGCCTTCATCAGGCCGATATTGCCTTCCTGGATCAGGTCGAGGAACTGCAGGCCGCGGTTGGTGTATTTCTTGGCGATCGAGATGACGAGGCGCAGGTTCGCCTCCACCATTTCCTTCTTCGCCTGCCGCGCCTCGCGCTCGCCCTTCTGCACCATGTGCACGATCTTGCGGAACTCGCCGATCTCGAGCCCGGTCTCGGTGGCGAGCGCATGGATGTCGGCGCGGATCGCCTTGATCTTGTCCTTGTCCCTGGCGACGAAATTCTTCCAGCCCTTGGCCGACAGCTTCGACACGCGGTTGAGCCAGCGCGGATCAAGCTCCGAGCCGAAATAATTCTTCAAAAAGTCGTCGCGGGCGACGCCGTGGCTCTCCGCCAGCCGCATCAGCCGGCCCTCGTAGCCGACCAGGCGCTTGTTGATGTCGTAGAGCTGCTCGACGAGCGAATCGATGCGCTGCTGGTTGAGCCGCAGCGACTTCACCTCGGCGATGATCTCTTCCTTGATCTTGCGATACTTGCGCTCCTGCGCGGGCGAGAGCGAATCGTTGTGCAGACGCAGGTCGATGTCTTGCTCCTGCAGCCGGCGCAGCCGCTTGTATTCGCTCGCAACCTTGTCGAAGGTCTCGAGCACCTTCGGCTTCAGCTCGTTTTCGATTGCGGCGAGCGAGAGCGAATTCTCGAACTCGTCGTCCTCCATGTCCGCTTCGGCGGCGGCCTCGGCGGGATCCTTCTCCTCGCCGTCCGGTTTCGGAGCGGCCGCCGGCTTCAGCCCGGCGGGCTGGGGCACGGCCGTCGCACCCTGCTGTGCGCCCTCGACGAAAGGCGCGGCGGGGTTTCCGCCCGGCAACGGCTGGCCGTCGGGGCCGACCGGTACCGGAAGCTTCGCGTCGGGCCCCGCATAGGTCGCTTCGAGGTCGATGATGTCGCGGAGGAAAACCTTGCCCTCGTTCAGCTCATCGCGCCAGATGATGATCGCCTGGAAGGTGAGCGGGCTTTCGCACAGCCCCGCGATCATCGCCTCGCGGCCGGCCTCGATGCGCTTGGCGATGGCGATTTCGCCCTCGCGCGACAGAAGCTCGACCGAGCCCATCTCGCGCAGATACATGCGCACGGGATCGTCGGTGCGCTCGGACGGCTCCTTCTTCTCGGTGGTGGCAAGCGCCTTGGAACCGGCCTCGACCAGTTCGCCGCCCTCGTCGTCGTCCTCCTCGTCCTTGTCCTCCTCGTCGGCCGCCTCTTCCTGCTCGACGACGTTGATGCCCATCTCCGACAGCATGGCATAGACGTCCTCGATCTGGTCGGAGGACACCTCGCCCGAGGGCATCACCTCGTTGATCTGGTCGATAGTGACATAGCCGCGCTTTTTGGCGCTCTTGATCATCTTGCGCACCGCGGCGTCCGTGAGGTCGAGCAGCGGCAGCGGGGTATCGGGAGTCGCCTCGCCGTCTTTCTCCGGCTGCTGCTCCTCCTTGGCCTGGCCTGGCTTGGCCTTGGCCGTCACCGATTTCGGGGCGGTCTTGGGGGATGTCTTGCTTGCGGTTTTGGTGGCGGTCTTTGCCATCGAAAACGTCTCTCTCCTTGCGGCGCCTCACGCCACTGCGCCACGGACTTTCGGCCCGCGGCCTAAGGCTGCGCCGCAGCCACCAAGCGGGACATTGTGGCATCCCGCCGACTCAAAACGACCGGACTGTCGCCTTTGGTCCTTAAGCCCGGATTAACCCTGTAAACAGCCGGAAATTCATCCCAATTCAAGCCATTCCGACGCCTAAACGCTACGCAACGGCCGCCCGGACGATAAGCCAAAACCCTCGATCAGCGCCTCGGTCCCTTCGAGCGCCGCCAGTCTGCCTTGTACGTCCCGGATCCAGGCCAGATTCGCCTCGCTCGGTTCCTCTCCCAGCGCGCGCTCTGCGTCCTTGAGCTCCCTATTTAGCGTCCGGTGCTTACGATGCAAGGTAATGACGTGGTTCCACCATTGAATCACGTCCTCCTCCGCCGCCCCCTCCTGCGCCGGCCAGTCCGACGAATGGGTGATCGCCGCCCTGACCCGGTTGAGCAGGGGTTGCAGCCCCCGCCGAACCAGGGCCGCCTGCAAACCTTTGGAATCAAGCGGCTCTTCGGTTCCGGCCTCGAGGATGGCGCGCCGCATCAACTCCGCGTCGGCATGACGGAATTCCAGCCCGGAAAATTCCTCCGCATGCGTCTCCAGCAGCCAGGGGTGATGGATCACGGCGAGAAGAATGAGCGCCTCGCGCGGGGGCAGCGCGCTTTTAAAGCCGCGCACCAGCGGGCTTGCCCCGAGCCTCGGGCTGAGCGGGGCGATCGGCTCGCGCAGGTTGCGCATGCCGCGCTTGACGCCGTGCCCCTCGCGGCCGGACCCGCGCGTCAGCGACGGATCGAAGGCCCGCGCTCCGTAGGGCTGCGCGCGCGCCGGCGCGAACAGGGCACGGATTCGCCCTTCGAGCTCCTGCCGATAATAGCGCCGCACCGTGTCGTTACCGATCGCCGCGGCGATCTCGCCGATCCGCGCTTCGAGCGCGGCGCGCCGTTCCGGCGTGTCGAAGCTCGCGCTCTCGGTCTCCCGCATCCACAGCATATCGGCGAGCGGCCGCGCGCTCCGCAAGACTTCCTCGATCGCCTCGCGCCCGCCGGAGCGCGCGAGATCGTCCGGGTCCTGCCCTTCGGGCAACAGGGCGAAACGCAGGCTCTTGCCCGGCAGCAGCCGCGGCAGCGCGAGATCGACCGCGCGGTAGGCGGCGCGGCGGCCGGCCACGTCCCCGTCGAAGCAGAGGATCGGTTCGTCCGCCATCTTCCAGAGATAGCCGAGCTGGTCCTCGGTCAGCGCGGTGCCGAGCGGGGCGACTGTCGCCTCGTAGCCCACCGACACCATCGCGATCACATCGACATAGCCCTCGACCGCGATCAGCGGCTTGCCCTGATGCGCGGCCTGGCGCGCCGCCGCGCCGTTATAGAGATTGTGCCCCTTATGAAAGAGCGGCGTCTCCGGCGAGTTCAGATATTTCGCCTGCACGTCGGGCGAGAGCGCGCGGCCGCCAAAGGCGATCACGCGACCGCGCCAGTCCGAGATCGGGAACATCACCCGGTCGCGGAAGCGGTCGTAGGGAACCGGAATGTCGTCGCCGGCAATGACGAGCCCCGCCTCGATCATGTCCTCGACCGGGATGCCTTGTGCGCCGAGATGTTCCTTCAGCGCGAAGCGTTCGCCGGTCGCATAGCCGATGCGGAAGCGGACCTGCGTCGCGGGCTCGATGCCGCGGTCGGCGAGATAGCCGCGCGCCTTTGCGCCCTCGCGCGAGGCGAGCGTCGCCTCGAAATATTTCGCGGCGATCTCGACGACGTCGTGCAGCGTCTTGCGCCGCTTCTGCCGCGCCTCGTCCTCGCGGCTGGCCTTGGGCAGGGCGATGCCCGCCATCGCCGCGAGCCGCTCGACCGCCTCGGGAAATGGCACGCCCTCGGTGAGCATGACGAAATCGAAGATCGAGCCGTTCTTGCCGGAGGAGAAATCGAACCAAGCCTGTTTCTGGTCGTTGACGAAAAATGACGGCGTCTTTTCCTTGTTGAAGGGCGACAGCCCTTTCCACTCGCGGCCGGCCTTCTTGAGCTGCACGCGGCGACCGACCACCTCCGATACCGGCAGGCGGTTCTTGATCTCCTCAAGAAATTCGGGCGTGAAGCGCATGATCCGCGCGGGCGTTCCGGGCGTGTCGATTCGGCTGAGTGGGCCATCATAACCCCCAATTGGGGAAGGATTCGGGAGCCCACGCCCGGCGCCCGCCGATCGGCAAAAATAACGGCGTTTTCCTGATTTTCCACAGCGCGGCGGATACCGTGGACCGGGAATGGGGCCCATGCGGGTTTGCCTCTGCCCTGTTAAAGAAACCGCTCTATCTACCCGCATCCACCCGCCCGCTTTCCCGGTTCCGACATTCCGTTCCCGACGACCTGCCCATGACAATCCTCGGTCCCCAAGGCGGCCCCTCGCCTGCCCTGATCTCCTCTTTTGCCCTCGCCTGCGGGGTCGCCGTCGCCAACCTCTATTACGTGCAGCCACTCGTCGGCCCGGTCGGGCAGAGCCTGCACCTGAGCGTGGAGGCCTCCGCCCTCGTCGTCACCACCATGCAACTCGGCTATGTCGCTGGGCTGATCTTCTTCGTGCCGCTCGGCGACCTGATCGAGAACCGAAAGCTCATCCTCGTCACGCTCGGCGGCCTCGTCGCCGCCTGTCTCGCCGCCTCGGTCTCGCCGAGCGCCCCCTTCTTCATGGCGTGCTGCCTGTGCGTGGGCCTCACCACCACCGCCGCGCAAATGCTGATCCCGCTCGCCGCGCATCTTTCGCCGGAGGAGCGGCGAGGCCGCATCGTCGGCACGGTGATGAGCGGATTGCTGATCGGCATCCTGCTCGCGCGGCCCTTCTCCACGCTCGTCGCCGGCTTCGTCGGCTGGCGCGGCATGTTCGTGATCTCGGCGGCCTTCAGCACGGCGGTGATCGCACTGCTCGCCGCGGTGCTGCCGCGCCACGTGCCCGGAGGCGGGCTGCATTACGGCAGGCTTCTCGCCTCGCTGTGGCCGCTATTGCGCGACACGCCGGTACTGCGCCGGCGCGCTTTCTACCAGGCCTGCCTGTTCGGCGCGTTCAGCCTGTACTGGACCGCGATCCCGCTGGTGCTGACGCAGCCGCCCTTTTCGCTCGGTCCCGCCGCCCTGTCGTTGTTCATGCTGAGCGGCGCCGCCGGCGCCTTCGTCGCGCCGCTCGCCGGATGGCTCGCCGATCATGGTTACAGCCGTCAGGCTACCGCCATGGCCTTCGCGCTCGCGGCTCTTGCCTTCGGCCTCGCCTATGCCGGCGCCGCCTCGATCCCGCTGCTCGTGCTTGCCGGCATCGTGCTCGATGCTGGCGTGCAGGGAAGCGTGGTAATCGGCCAGCGCGCGATCTATTCGCTCGGCCCGCAGGTCCGCAGCCGCCTGAACGCCCTCTACCTGTCGCTGTTCTTCTGCGGCGGAGCCCTGGGCTCCGCACTCGCCGGACTTTCCTTCGCGCATGGCGGCCTGCCGCTGATCTGCGCGATCGGGCTTGCCTTCCCGGCGGCGGCGGCAGCCGTGTTTCTGACCGAAGGCACCGAGGCGCGGATATGAGCGGCGATGATCGGGACGCGCGAATCCGGCATGATGGGCAGGCAATGAACCGGCCGGCCGCCATGAACCATCTCCATCGACGCCCCGCCCGCGCGGCGGCTCCTCGCCATGCATGACCTCGCAAGCCAGGGCGCGGCGAATTCGGCCGCGCTGCTCGCCCCCGGCGAGCCGACCCCGGTGGAGATTTATCGTCCGGACGGCGGCTCACGCCTGCTGATCGTGTGCGACCATGCCGGCAAGGCCATCCCGAGAAAGCTCGGGCGGCTCGGGCTGCCGGAGAGCGAGATCGAGCGCCATATCGGATGGGACATCGGCATCGCCGGCGTCGTGCGCGCGATGGCGGATGCGCTCGACGCCACGGCGATCCTGCAGCCCTATTCGCGTCTGGTCATCGACTGCAATCGCACGCCGGGCACGCCCTCCTCGATTCCGGCGATCAGCGAGAACACCGAAATCCCCGGCAACGACCGCTTGGTGGCCGAGGAAATCGCGGCGCGGCAATCGGAAATCTTCGCGCCCTATCACGCCGCGATCACCGCCGAACTCGACCGCAGGCAGACGGCGGGCGAACATACGATGCTGATCGCGATGCATTCCTTCACGCCGATCTACAAAGGCGTGTCGAGACCCTGGCATGTCGGGACGCTCTATCACCGCCAGCTTTGGCTCGCGGGCGTGGTGTTCGACCTGCTGAGCAGGGAAAAGGGACTCGTCGTTGGTGACAACGAGCCCTACATGGTGCGCGACGATGTCGATTACACCATTCCGGTGCATGGCGAACGGCGCAACATCCCCCATGTCGGCATCGAGATCAGACAGGACCTGATCGCCTCGGAAGTGGGTCAGCGCGAATGGGCCGCGCTGATGACGAGGGTGTTCCGCGAAGCCGAGAAGCGCGTGCAGGCCTAGCCGAGCGCGGCCTTCACCATCGCGCTGACCTTGGCGAAATCCATCTGGCCGGCATATTTGCCCTTGAGCAGGCCGATCACCTTGCCCATGTCCTTCACGCCGGCGGCACCCGTTTCGCCGATCGCAGCCTCGACCGCCGCCTTCACCTCGGCTTCCGACATCTGCCTGGGCAGATAGCCCTGAATGATCTCGATCTCCTCCCGCTCCTGCCGAGCGAGTTCCGGCCGTCCGCCCTTGTCGTAGAGCTCGGCCGATTCCTGGCGTTGCTTGATCATCTTCTGGAAGATGGCGAGGAGATCGCCGTCGCCGAGCGTCTTGTTCTGGCCCCGTGCCTCGATATCGGCATTCTTGATGGTCGAATTCATCAGGCGGAGCGTGGAGACCTTGCGCTCGTCCTTCGCCTTCATCGCCTCTTTCAGGGCATTGTTGATGTCGTCGCGCAGCACCGGATTGTCCTTGGGTCGGGAAAGCCTCGCTCTATATAGCGTCCTTTGGGGCCGGGGACAGCGGCAAAAGCCGCTTTGACGGATGGCCCCCGCCCGACTATCTAGCCTTGCATGAGCCTCAAATCTGACGATTCCGGCTGGGCCGAGCCCAAGGCGACTGCCCTGCTCGTGCTCGCCGACGGGACGGTGCTGGAAGGCTTCGGTTTCGGCGCCACGGGTCACGCCGTCGGCGAGGTCTGCTTCAATACCGCGATGACGGGATACGAGGAAATACTGACCGACCCGTCCTATGCCGGCCAGCTCATCACCTTCACCTTCCCGCATATCGGCAATGTCGGCACCAACGAGGACGACATCGAGACGGTGAACATGGCGGCGACGCCGGGCGCGCGCGGGGTGATCCTGCATACCGCCATTTCCGACCCCTCGAGCTACCGCGCGACGCGCCATCTCGACCAGTGGCTGAAGGCGCGCGGCATCGTCGGCCTCTGCGGCCTCGACACGCGCGCGCTCACTGCGCTGATCCGCGAGAAGGGCATGCCCAATGCCGTGATCGCGCACGAGCCGTCCGGCCGGTTCGATCTTCCCGCGCTGAAGAAGGAGGCGCGCGAATGGCCGGGCCTCGTCGGCATGGACCTCGTGCCGATGGTGACGAGCGGGCAGCGTTTCACCTGGGACGAGACGCCATGGGTCTGGGGCAAGGGTTACGGCCGGCTTGAAAATCCGGAATTCCACGTGGTCGCCATCGACTACGGCATCAAGCGCAACATCCTGCGGCTGCTGGCGAGCGTCGGCTGCAAGGTGACGGTCGTGCCGGCGACGACCGGGGCCGACGACATCATGGCGCTGAAGCCTGACGGCGTGTTCCTGTCCAATGGCCCGGGCGATCCGGCCGAGACGGGCAAATATGCCGTGCCCGTGATCCGGCGGATGATCGACAGCGGCATGCCGACCTTCGGCATCTGCCTTGGCCACCAGATGCTCGGCCTCGCCGTCGGCGGCCGCACGATGAAGATGCACCAGGGCCATCACGGCGCCAATCATCCGGTCAAGGACCTCACCACCGGCAAGGTCGAGATTACCTCGATGAACCACGGCTTCGCCGTCGATGCGGATTCGCTGCCCGCCAACGCGCAGCAGACGCACATTTCATTGTTCGACGGATCGAATTGCGGGATCGCGCTGAAGGACAGGCCGGTTTTCTCGGTGCAATATCATCCGGAGGCCTCGCCCGGCCCGCGCGACAGTCATTATCTTTTCAGGCGGTTCGCCGACCTGATGCGCGAGCACAAGAAGAAGCGGGCGGCCTAGCGTTTCGCGTGACGGCCGGGCCTGGCCCGGCCGCGCCTTGAACGAGGAGCGGGAGAAGGCGCGGGACCGGGAGCCCGGCCCGCGCGGAAATTCGAGAATGCCATGTCCGTCAGAACCGTCGAGCCCGTCACCTTTCTGTTCGCCGACGACGGCTCGATCCCGAACAATCCGGCCCTGCCCTTCGTCGTTCTGCCGGGCGCAATCGATCTCAGCGGCAGCGCCCATCCGGAGGAGTTGATCGAGCACACCTTTGCCCGCAACGGCTGGGGGCAGATGTGGCGCAACGGCATCTTCCCCTACGTGCATTATCATTCGACCATCCATGAAGGGCTCGGCATCGCGCGCGGGCGCGCCAAGGTCCGCTTCGGCGGCAACGAGGGCAAGGAACTCGACCTGTCGCCGGGCGATGTCGCGATCCTGCCCGCCGGCACCGGCCATCAATGCCTATGGGCCTCGCCCGACCTCGTCGTCATCGGCGCCTATCCGAAAACCGGCACATACAATCTCTGCCGCGGCAGCAGGGCCGAACACGCCAAGGCGGTGAAAGCGATCCCGCACGTGCCCCTGCCGGATACCGATCCGGTCTATGGCCGCCACGGCCCGCTGATGCGGCTGTGGAGCGGCTAGCGCCATCGTCGCCGTCCGCGCAAGCCCTGCGCGAGGGCCGATCCTGCGCGGCAAGGACGGGCAGAATGTGAGATAAAGCATCTCATGCCGGACTGGATTTCCTATTTCGATTCCGACCATCCGCTCTACGTCAGCGCGCGCCACCGGCAGGTGCATGCCGCACTGATTGCGCAAGGTATGTCGCGCTTCGTCACCCCGGGGGCGGTCGTGCTCGATTACGGCTGCGGCGAGGCGCTGCACGCCGAGGAGCTGGCCAAGGAGACCGGCGGCCTGATCCTGTGCGATGCCGCCCCGCATGTGCGCGAGCGGCTCGCCCGGCGCGTCGCGCAGCATCGGCGCATCGAGGTGCTGTCGCCCGAACAGGTCGCTGCCCTTCCCGAGGCGAGCCTCGACCTGATCGTGATGCATTCGGTCGCGCAATATCTGACCGAAAGCGAACTCGACGCGACGCTCGCGCTGTTCCGCCGGCTGATCAATCCGGGCGGGCTTTTCGTGATCGGCGACATCGTGCCGCCCGACACGAGCGCGGTAACCGATGCGGTCGCGCTGCTGCGGCTCGCGGCGGCGAACGGATTTTTCGCCGCAGCCGTCGGCGGGCTCGTGCGCACGGTGCTGTCGGGCTATTGGCAATTGCGCCAGAGCGCCGGACTGTCGCGCTACAGCGAACAGGCGATGCTCGACAAGCTCACGCGCGCGGGGTTTTCCGGCAAACGCGCGGCCGAGAATATCGGCCACAACCAGGCGCGTATGACCTTCGTAACCATGCCGGCGCAGGCGCGCTAGCCATCAGGCTGGCGTGCGTCAGCCGCGCCGGCGGGCGCGTTCGTGATCTCGGTTCGCGCTCGTTAGCAAAGCGGCAACCATTTTTCTTGAGGCCCCGACAAGGGGCCGCGCGCTAGGCTTGGCGCGGCCCGGTGGCGGAGAGGCGACGCAAAGGTCGTGCAAGACCGACAGCCTGGTTCGATTCCAGGCCGGGCCTCCATCATCTCCCATCTCATTACGCGTGCGATCGTTCCGCTTCCTTTGCGCATCGATCGTCGCGCGGCGCGGCGCCGGTGAAAGCGCGCCCGCTATACGGCCCCCCCCTTGACGAGCGGTTCATATTTCAATATTCGTTGAACTATGGAAAAATCGGATGCCGTCGCCGCTCTCGCGGCGCTCGCACAGGACAATCGCCTCGACATTTTCCGTGTCCTGGTCGAGGCCGGGCCCGACGGTCTTGCCGCCGGCGAAATCGCAAGCGCCCTTGGCCTTGCGCCCAG
>DASZTD010000031.1:0-183100 GCA_035548355.1 Pseudorhodoplanes sp. | reverse complement strand
CTCCATCCCCTCGCAAGGGGGGACTGGAATGAAGGCGGCCCGGCGCCTTTCAAACAATACGGGCGATGTCGCGCGCCTGCATCAACGCCGCACGCTTCGCCGCACGCTGTTTGAAAATCGAATCGGTTTTCCCTCACGGCGGGGAATGTCACTTTCCTCAACCCTCACGGCGAGGAGCGCCAAAGGCGCGTCTCTGACCATGAGGCCCGGGGCCGCGAAAGGCACTTGCATAGTCATGGCGAGGACGAGAGCGAAGCGCATGCTATCGCCCGCCGCCGCCGGTCTGGTAAGCTTGCGCATGATCAAGACCTCATTCCTCTCATGCGCGCTGCTCGCCGCTTTCGCCGCGACCGCCTGGGCGGCGAAACTGCCCGAGCTCGACAAGGCGTGGACCGACAATTGTGTCAGCCTGCGCAAGGGATCGAAGAACCTGCCGAGCGTGGTCCGCAATTACTGCGCCTGCATGCAGGAGCTGATCGGCGCCGGCGAGCGGTTCGACAGTGTCGCCGCGATGGAGCGGATGTATCCGCCCGCCCATCGCAGCTGCATGCGCAAGACCGGGATGCGGCCGGGCTAACGGAGCAAGCGATGTCCCACGTGATCTACAGGATCGTCCGCCACGACGAAGGTTGGGCCTATACCGCCAATGGGGTTTTTTCCGAACCGTTCCGGACGCACGCCGCGGCGCTCGCCGCCGCCAAGCGCGCCGCGCGCGAACAGCGCACGCCCGGCGACACGCACGTGATCCAGTACGAGAACGAGAAGGGCGAATGGGTCAGCGAAACCGCACCCGGCTTCGACCGTCCCGACACGGATGTCGTCGACGGCAATTGATTCGCGATACGTCCCGGTATGGGACAAGGTTCGCAAACGTATCGGGCTTGTACGCGCGCCGTTCTCAAAAGAACGAATCGGAGCCGGAAAGATTCGCGCCGCCCGCCTGTTAACAAGAGGTTGCGCGCAGGCGGCGCGGCGGATTTTTTCCGCCGCCGCGCGGTCCCGGGCCTCATGGTTCGAAACGCGCCTTCGGCGCTCCTCACCATGAGGGCGAAAGAGAGGCGCGCGGCACCATGAAGGGTGAGGGGGAGCGCGGCGGCCTCACAGCGTCACGACCGGCGTCTCCCGGTCCGCGATCGCAATGCGCACGGCACCGCCGCAGAAGCGGCCGATCAGCTCTCCGAGTTCGGCGGCGGCCTTGTCCACATCGCCGACCCCGTTCGACTGCACCGTCACGATGGCGCGGCGCGTGGCCGTCGTCACCAGCGAGCGCGCGTCCTGCCGCCAGTTCCAGCGGCGGCAGAGCACGTGGTCGTCATCGGCATAGACGACTTCGCCCGGCTTGGGCGGATCGTTGGGATCCTCCCCCTCCTCCGCCGCCATGTCGACGAAGCTGTCGCCCGGCCTGGACAATCTGAACGCGACATTGCCCGTGATCCGATCGAGGTCGTCGGCGCCGAGCGGCATCACGTGCGACAGCGAGATGGCGTTGTAGGCATCGACGAAGGCATTGATCGCGGGAAGCGCCCGGCCGGCGAGCACGTTCTTCACCAGCCGCTCGACCGAGGAGCGATAGCTCGTCCGCTTGATGCCGAAGGCGCGATAGGCCTTGCGCCAGGCGGCGATGCCGGGAATGGCCGACAGCTCCTGCCCGGCCCAGCGCGCGCGGCATTGCTCCTCCGCCTGCGCGATCATGGCGGCGAGATCCTTCGGGCGCGCCGCGGCGATGTCGAGGCCGGACGCCACCACCGCGGCGACGCGGAAATCGGGGAAGTCGCCGGTCAGCGAAGCGATCGAGAGCTGCATGCGTCAGCGCGGCAGGCCAAAGCTGTCCCACTTGTCTTCGGGAATGGCGGCGCCGATCTTGTAATCGAACTGCACGACCTGCATCCGGTCGGCTGTCGTGCGGCAGATATAGGATAGCTGGAACCATTTCCCGCCGCTGCGGAAGGCGGCGCCGCGCGCCTCGAGCGAGAGGTCGGCGACCTTCGGCTCCGCCAGCGCGGCGGCGATCGCACGGTCGGGTTTGTATTCGCGCTCGTCGTGCCGGATGCGGGCCATCGCCGCCATGTCGCAGACCTGCTCCATGCGCGCGCTCGGGTCGAGCTGACGCAGCATCTTTTGCATGCGCGTGTCGGCCGCGGCCGAGGCAAGCGAGACGATAAGCGCGGCCAGGGCGGCGGCCGCAGCGAATGATTTCATGCAAGCGCCTTTCTTTCCGACAGAATCTCGACCCCGGACCTTAACAGCAAATTTGGCGGGGAAAGACCACACGCACGTTCCGCCGTCCCGCGCAAATTACAAGGCGACCGCGCGCATTACGACATAGACGTTGCACGCGGGGCGTGTGCGGTGTCACACTTGTGCGGTCGGAGGGGGCGTGCGGTGCGTGGTGTGCATGTGATCGGGGCATTGGCCGTGGCGATGTCGCTTGCCGCCTGTAGCGCCAATCCGCCGCTCGCCGGTGGCAGCGGTCCGCTGCACAAGTGGCGTCTCACCCAGCATGAGGACGCCGTGTTCGGCCCTTCGCTCATCGCCAGCATTCCGATGGGCTACAGCGCCAGCCTTCTCACCGGAGAGCTGCGCACCGGCATGCTCGACCTGATGTGCTTCAAGCAGCAGCCGATCGTACGTATCCGCTTCAACTACAAGATCGGATCGAACGCCAGCGCCGCCGTCGCCTATCGCTTCGACGACAAGCCGGGAGTCGAAGCCAAGGCGCGCTTCCTGCGCGATCACGCCACGATCGTCATCGACGATCCCTCCGAGGTGCGCCGCTTCCTTGCGGGGCTCGCGACGGCGGGCAAAATGGTGATGCGCGTGGACTCGCTCGTTGCCGGGGCAACCAACATCGAGCTCGACGTGCAGGGCGGCGCGCCGGCGAGCGAGCAGGCCCTGGCCGGCTGCCCGCTTCCGCCGGTCGTCGCCGACAGCCGCGGCTGATCAATCCCCCACGAAATCGAACGCGTCGCCGTGGCGCACGATCCGTCCGGTCGACGGCGAAGCGAAATGCACGGTGCAGATGCGCGTCGGCGTACCGCAGAATTGTCCGAATATCCGACGGCGCGTTTCGGCACCCTGCGCGCCGTCATGATCGGACATCATGGCGAGCTCAGGGTGACGCACCTGGATGGGCGAGTGCACCATGTCTCCGGTGATGAAGGCGTCGTCTCCGGATTTCCCGACATGCACGGAGAAATGGTCGATGGTATGCCCGGGCGTCGGCACGAGCATCACGAGATCGTCGAATTGATGGCTGCTCTTGACGATGTCGGCGCGCCCAGCCGCGACGATCGGCAACACCGAATCCTCGACCCACGGACAGGAATCCGGATCGGCCGTCTGACGCTTCATCCAGTAGTCCAGCTCCCGGTCGGCGAACAGATAGCGCGCATTGGGGAAGGTCGGCACCCAGCGCCCGTTCTCGAGGCGCGTATTCCAGCCCGTGTGATCGACGTGGAGATGGGTGCACATCACGAAGTCGATGTCTTCGACGCCAAAGCCCGCGGCGGCGAGATTCCGCTCGTAGCGGTCCGACGTCATCATGTTCCAGAACGGTCGCGTCGGCCGCGGCTTGTGGTTGCCGACACAGGTGTCAATCAGGATCCTGTGGTGCGGGGTTTCGACGAGGTAGCTCTGGATGCAAAGAACGATCCGCCCGGCTTCATCGACGTAACGCGGCTTGAGCCAGCCGCTGTTCTCGGCGAGCAGCTCGGGGGTGAGGCCGGGGAAGAATTTGAGCATGTCGAAGACGGCAACCGCCTCCTGCTCGACGATGCGATGGATCGTGGTGCGACCCGCCTTGAATTTCGTGATCATGACGGAGGAATGCTTGGCAAGAAGGATTCAATTGGAGCAAAACCGCGCGCGCGGCGATGCCCGCATTGCTTGTGACTACATTGCCATGCGGATTTGCGCACCGTCCAGATTAACAAAATGCAATCTGGCGGCTGCCGATGTTCAGCACCCGTTCACGCATCTGGAGGGAACATCCGCGTCACGGAATGGTTATCGGTTCCGAGAAACCGCGTGAGGTGAGATCATGACCAAGACACTGACTGCATTGGCGGTGGCTGCAACGGTGGGCGTCGCGGCCATCGCCGCTCCCACGGACGCGCAGGCGCGTCACGGCTGGTGGGTCCCCGGCGCCGTGATCGGCGGTCTCGCGGCGGGCGCGATTATCGCGGGCGCGGCCGGCGCATATGGCCCCTATTACGGCCCCGCCTATGGCTATCCGGCCTATGCTTATGGCCCCGGCTGCTACATCCGCCGCGAGCGTTTCTGGGACGGCTGGGGCTGGCGCTGGCACCGCGTCAGGGTCTGCTACTGACCTGATATCCGATGCAAAATCGCGAAGGCCCGGATGTCTCCGGGCCTTCTGTTTGCACTGCACGCGCCGGCATCAAATTTCCGACAAAATGAAAAGCCGGTATAGAGGGGCACTCCTGTTCCGGAGTAGAAGTGGGCTAGGCGTCCGAGCCAGATTCGGCGCGCCCTTGAGGAGATTCCCCGATGAAGAAAGCCTTCCTTGCGCTCGCCGCGGCCGCGACGATCGCTGTTTCGACCCTGGCAACGCCGACCCCGGCGGACGCCCGTTGCCGCGGCTGCGCGGTTGGCGCCGGCATCGCCGCAGGTCTCGTCGGTGCCGCCATCGTCGGAAGTGCGATTGCGAACTCGCCGCCGGCCTATGCCTATCCGCGCGCCTATTACCCGGTCGCCGGCTATGAACCGTATCCGGCCTATGTCGCCGCCGCTCCCTATGGCTGCCCGGGCGGCTATTGGGCGCGCCGTCCGATCCGCGATCAGTGGGGCAACGTCGTCGGCTGGAGCCGCCCGCGTTTCTTCTGCCCGTACTGATTCCGGTCTGAAACGAAAAACCCGGCGGTTGGCATCTCGCCCCGCCGGGTTTCTCTTGCCGTCAGCGAAGGTGCATGTGCTCGAGCACGGCGGGCCCCGGCCAGCAATCGACGGCGAGGCCGTTGGCCTTTTGATAGGCGCCGAGCGCCGAGCGCGTTTTCATCCCGGCCTTGCCGTCGATCCGGTCGCGATAAAATCCCTTTTCGCTCAACACGCGCTGGATTGCTTCGAGCTGCGCTGTTGCAAGCTGCGAGGTTCTTGTCCAGGGCGTGGCGAACGGACCGCCGCCGGCAATGCGATCGGCGAGATTTCCGACGAACAGCACGTAAAGATCGGAAAAATTGTAGTCCTTCAGCACGAAATAGTTTTTCGGCGTGAGGAATGCCGGGCCCTGCAATCCCTCGGGCATGAGTAGCGAAGCGGTCCTTGCAAGCTCGTCCGCGCGCGGGCGGCCGCGCACGGGCTCGAAGCCGCGCCCGATCCATTCGCCGATGCTCATCGTCACCTCCGGCTCGGCGATGGTGCAATCGGTGCCGCGCGGCACGCGCACCTCGTAGGCCCAGGCCTCGCCGCGCTGCCAGCCCTTTCCGACAAGCTGCTTCGCCGCGGAGGCAAGCGCGTCCGGGACCGAGCTCCAGATATCGGCGCGTCCGTCGCCATCGAAATCGACCGCGTATTTGTAGTATTCGCCCGGAAGCAATTGCGTCAGGCCCATTGCTCCGCCCCAAGACGAGCGCAATATGGCGCGCGGCACGCCATCCTCAAGCAGCCGCAGCGCCGACAGGAACTCGCCGCGGAAGAAATCCTTGCGGCGGCCGGCATAGGCCTGCGTCGCCAGCACGCGGATTGCGTCATTGGGCAGCTTGTAGCCGCCGAATGCCGTTTCCCGCCCCCAGATCGCAAGCAGTATCGAAGGCGGCACGCCGAATTGCCGCTCGATCGCCTGCAGGACCGTGCGGTGCTGCTCGGCGAGCTTTCGTCCCTGGGCCGCGAGCCGCGCCAGGGATGCCTCCTTGAGATAATCGGCCGGCGTCTGAACGAATTCCGCCTGCCCCGGCGCCTGCCTTTCCGGCTGGCCCGCGACGACGAGATCAGGCAGCGAGAAATCCGGCTCGAGCCCGCGCACCGCGATATCGAACGTCGCGCGAGACACTCCGATCTTCTGCGCATCCGGCCAAAGCGCCTCGAGCCATTGCTGAAAGGCGTCGGCGGCATGCAGCGGCGGCGGACAGAACAGCCACATCGCAGCGAGCAGCACGACACGCAGCAGCATCATCGTCGAGTACCGGAAGCGGCAATCACCCGGGCGCGCGCCTGATCGACCATGCGGCGGTAATTGTCGTCGAAGGGTTCGGTCAGGACTTCCTCGAGCTCGGCGAGCAAGGACCACATGGCGACCAGTTCGGCCTCGCTCTCGATAGCATCGGCGAGAAGCTCGCCCTCGTCCTCTTCGGCGGTCCGCGACAGGAAATCAAACAGCACCAGCGCGACGGAATGGTCGAGCGTCAACGTCACCGTATCGTCAGCCTTTGCCAAATCGGTCTCCTTCCCGCACCTGCAGTTCACGGCCCTTATAGCAAAGGGCACGGTCGAACGCCCGGGTGGCGGGGCCGGCGACGGCAAATACCGGATGGCCTCGACGCGAGATTTGAAATCCCCGCGCTTTGCGCGCAGACTGCATTTGCTTCACCCGCCGGGGCTCGATCCGCGATGATGAATGTTCAACGGCCTGGCCCGGTCGTTCAACGGTCGCCATCGGGCGACCACCGGGGGCGCAACATTTTCCTGCGCCTGCTCGGGCCCGGTCTAGTGACCGGGGCGGCGGACGACGATCCCTCGGGCATTGCCACCTACTCGCAGGCCGGCGCGCAATTCGCCTACGGGCTCTTGTGGACCGTATTCCTCACCACGCCCTTCATGATCGCCATTCAGCTTGTCAGCGCCCGGATCGGGCGCGTGACTGGCATGGGATTAACGGCCAATGCCTGTGCCGTCGCGCCGCGTTGGCTCGTGCTCGCACTCGTGTCGCTACTCGTCGCCGCCAACACTTTCAACATCGCCGCCGATATCGCGGCGATGGGAGAGGCGCTGTCGCTCGTGATCGGCGGCTTGCAGCGCGAACACGCGCTCATCTTCGCGGCGACGTCGGTCCTGCTGCAGGTTTTTGTGCCCTACCGGCGCTACGCCCCGGTCCTGAAATTCCTGACCATGACACTTTTTGTGTATGTCGCGACGGCCTTCACGGTAAAAATTCCCTGGGGCGAGGCCCTCGCATCCATGGTCTTTCCACGCATTGTCTTCAGCGTGGACTACGCGACGATGGTGGTTGCCGTGCTCGGGACCACCATCAGCCCCTATCTTTTCTTCTGGCAAGCGGCACAGGAGGTCGAGGAGATGGCGCTCCTGAGGAAGCGCCGGCCCTTGCGCGAGATGCCGCGCGGAGGGGCAAGCGAAATCGGCCGCATCAATATTGATACCGTGGTCGGGATGACATTCTCAAATGTCATTGCCTTTTTCATCATCCTGACGACCGGCGCGGTGCTGAACGCTGGCGGCATCACCGACATCCAGTCGGCGGCCCAGGCGGCCGAAGCCCTTCGTCCGCTCGCCGGCGAGCTGACATTCGCGCTGTTCGCGCTCGGCATTATCGGTACGGGACTTCTCGCTATTCCCGTTCTCGCCGGCTCTGCCGCCTACGCCGTCGCCGAATTTTTCGGCTGGCGCGCGACGTTGAAGGCGCGCGCCGCGGACGCGATGGGATTCTACGGCATCATCGCCGCCGCAACGGCAGTTGGTTTCGGCCTGGGCTTCACCGGCGTCAATCCAATCACGATGCTGGTCTGGAGTGCGGTCGCGAACGGCTTTGTCGCTGTGCCGCTGATGGCGGTAATGATGCTTATCATCTCCAACGGCGAGCTGATGGGGCGGTTCCGCGCCAGGCCGTGGCTCGTCTATCTCGGCTGGGGCGGCGTGCTGCTCATGACCCTGGCGGTGGCGGGGCTTGTCTGGCCGCTACTCACCTGACCGCAGCCCACGCAAGGCCGCGCTGGCGCGCCGCCTGACACTTCGCTATCCTGTCCGACGAAGGACGCCCCGATGAAAATCGTCATTCACTATTGCGGCGGCTGAGGCTACGAGCCGAGAGCCCTCGGTGCGAGGGCAAGAATTCTGAAGCTGGCCGCCGCGGATGTCGAGCTCGTGCGCTCAAGCGGCGGCGTGTTTGAAATCGTGATCGACGGCGCGCTGAAATTTTCGAAAAAGGCGACCGGCCGCTTTCCGACCGACGCGGAGATCGACGCCCTGGTGAAACGATAGGACCCTCCGGCCGCTGCTTTCCGTTTCAAGGAGAACGGGTGGCCTTCAGGTCATCGCGTGAACTTCTTGTATTTGATCCGATGCGGGATGGTGGAATCGGTCCCCAGCCGCCGCATCTTGTCGGCCTCGTAATCCTGGAAATTGCCCTCGAACCACTCCACGTGACTGTCGCCCTCGAAGGCCAGCATGTGGGTGGCGATGCGGTCCAGGAACCAGCGATCGTGGCTAATGATCACGGCGCAGCCCGCAAAATCCTCCAGCGCCTCCTCCAGCGCGCGCAGGGTGTCAACGTCGAGATCGTTGGTCGGCTCGTCGAGCAGCAGGACGTTCGCGCCGGATTTCAGCATCTTGGCGAGATGCACGCGATTGCGCTCGCCCCCCGACAGGTCGCCGACCTTCTTCTGCTGGTCCGCTCCGCGGAAATTGAAAGCCGAACAATAGGCCCGGGAATTGACCTCCCGCTTGCCGAGCTGCAGCATGTCCACGCCGCCGGAGATTTCCTCCCACACGGTCTTCTTGCCGTCGAGACTGTCGCGCGACTGATCGACATAGCCGAGCCTGACCGACTCGCCGATCTTGATCGTGCCGGAATCCGGCTGCTCCTGACCCGTGATCATCCGGAACAGTGTCGTCTTGCCCGCCCCGTTCGGCCCGATCACGCCGACAATGCCGCCGGGCGGAAGCTTGAACGTGAGATCGTCGATCAGGAGGGTGTCGCCAAATCCCTTCCTGAGATGGTCGAACTCGATGACGTTCTGGCCGAGCCGCTCGGCCACCGGAATGACGATCTGCGCCGTCTGCGACTGCTTTTCGCCGGCCTGCTTGAGCAACTCCTCGTAGCGCTGGTAGCGGGCCTTGGACTTGGCCTGGCGCGCCTTCGGCGAAGCCGCGATCCATTCCTGCTCGCGCGCGAGCGTGCGCTGGCGTGCCTCCTCCTCGCGGCCTTCCTGCTCGAGGCGCTTCTGTTTCTGCACGAGCCAGGATGAATAATTTCCCTGATAGGGAATGCCTCGGCCGCGATCGAGTTCGAGAATCCAGCCGGTGACGTTGTCGAGGAAATACCGGTCATGGGTTACGATCAGGATCGCGCCCGGATAATTGCGAAGATGTCCTTCCAGCCAAGCGACCGTTTCGGCGTCGAGATGGTTGGTCGGTTCGTCGAGCAGAAGGAGATCGGGCTGATCAAGCAACAGCTTGCAAAGCGCTACGCGGCGACGCTCGCCGCCGGACAGCTTCGCCACGTCGGCATCGTCCGGCGGGCAGCCGAGCGCGTCCATGGCCTGCTCGACCTTGGAATCGAGGTCCCAGAGTCCCTTGGCCTCGATCTCGTCCTGCAGGCGCGTCATCTCGTCCGCGGTTTCGTCTGAGTAATTCATGGCAAGTTCGTTGTAACGGTCGAGGATCGCCTTCTGCTTGGCCACCCCCTCCATGACGTTCTCGCGGACGGTCTTGTCCGGGTCGAGCTGCGGCTCCTGCGGCAGGTAGCCGACGCGCGCGCCGTCGGCGACCCAGGCCTCGCCCGTATAGTCCTTGTCGATGCCGGCCATGATGCGGAGCAGCGTCGATTTGCCGGCGCCGTTCACGCCGAGCACGCCGATCTTGGCGTCCGGATAGAAGGACAAATGGATGTTTTCGAGCACCTTGCGGTTGCCCGGATAGGTCTTGGTCAGACCCTGCATGAAATATACGAATTGGCGGCCGTTCATGATGACTCGTGCGGGGGCGCAAGGCGCGGGAAAATGTCCGGAGATGCGCCGCTGATGTAACGGTGCCCGGCGCAAAGGGCAAGGCTTGCGAACTCGCCTTGGCAGGCGAGGCTGGCTATGGTGATGCCTCTCCTGCGCACCCAGCGCCTATCGAAAGTGGACAAAACCATGCCCCACCGCTGTGCGGTTCTGGACGATTATCAGAACGTCGCCCTCAACTTCGCCGACTGGTCGGCGCTCAAGGACATTGATGTGCAGATATTCCATCGGCCACTCGGAGACGTGGAGGCGGTCGCGAAGGCGCTCGCCGATTACTCCATCGTCTGCCTGATGCGCGAGCGCACACCTTTCCCCCGGGCCCTGATCGAGCGGCTGCCGAACCTCAAGCTCCTGGTCACGACCGGCATGCGTAACGCCTCGATCGACATGGAGGCGGCCAAGGATCACGGCGTCGTCGTATGCGGCACCGATTCGGCCCCCCACCCAACGGCCGAGCTGGCGGTGGGTCTGATGATCGACCTGGCGCGCAAGATCAGTCTCGAAAATGCGCGCATGAAGGCCGGCGAGATCTGGCAGCAGACGATCGGCACGGACTTACAGGGCAAGACACTCGGCATCATCGGGCTTGGACGGCTCGGGTCGCGCGTGGCCAAGGTGGGCCTTGCTTTCGGCATGAATGTCATTGCTTGGAGCCAGAACCTGACGGCGGAGAAATGCCGGGAGGCGGGCGTCGGCCACGCGACCAAAGAGGAGCTTCTTCGGCAATCCGATTTCATCAGCATTCATCTCGTGCTCAGCCCGCGCAGCCGGGGACTGATAGGCGCGCCGGAACTGGCCCAGATGAAGCCGACCGCCTATCTCATCAACACCTCGCGCGGCCCGATCGTGGACGAAATGGCCCTGGTCGCCGCCTTGAAAACAAGAGCCATCGGCGGCGCGGCCCTGGACGTTTATGATATCGAGCCACTGCCGCGCGATCATCCTTTGCGAAAGCTTCCCAACGCGATCACGACGCCACATCTCGGCTATGTCACCGAAAGCGGCTATCGCATCTTCTATGCGCAGACCGTCGAGGCGGTGCGCGCCTTTCTCGACGGCAAGCCGGTGCGGGTCATTTCATGACCACGCTCAATCGCCGGCCATTTGTTCCGCATGACCTGCGCAGTTCGATCCCCGGCGCCGCAGGCGGCCCGCTCACGGGCCTCACCGCAGCGGTCAAAGACATGTACGAAATCGAGGGCGAGCGGACCGGCGGCGGCAATGCCGACTGGCTCGCGCTCGCAAAACCCGCAAGACAAACGTGCCCTGCCGTCCGCAAGCTAGTCGAAGCCGGCGCCACCATTATCGGCAAGACGATTACGGAGGAGTTCTTCTTCAGCGTCATCGGGATCAATCCCTATTATGGCGCGCCGGTGAACGTTCGCGCGCGAGGGCGGGTCGCCGGCGGTTCCTCCAGCGGATCGGCCTCGGCGACGGCGGCGGGCCTTTGCGATTTTGCGCTCGGCAGCGACACCGGCGGGTCGGTACGCATTCCCGCGTCCTTCTGCGGCCTTTACGGAATTCGGCCGACGCATGGGCGCGTCGATTTGATCGGGGCGATGCCGATGGCCCCCTCGCTCGATGCGGCCGGCTGGTTCGCGGGCAGCCCCGGCGTCTTCCGCAAGATCGGCCCGGTGCTGCTCGGCGGCAAGAGCGTCCCAGCCCCCGTTCAAAACCTGGTCGTTCTGGAAGACGCTTTTGGCACGGCCGATCCGGGCGTGGCGCAGATGACGCGCGCCGCCCTTGCCGCAATGAGCGCGGAGCTGCCCTCTCCCAGACACGAAACGATCGCCCCCGACGGCCTCGAGGCCTGGCGCGAATGCTTTCGCGTGATCCAGGGCTTCGAGGTGTGGCGTGAGTACGGCGATTTCGTCACCAAGCATAATCCGCGGCTTGGCCCCGGGGTGCGCGAACGCATGCAGTTTGCCTCGACCGTGACCCGGCACGATTTCGAGCGCGCTACCGCGATACGCGCGAGCTTGCGCGAGCGGGCCTATGCGCTGGCGCAGCCCGGCACGATACTGGCGCTGCCGACCTCCCCGGTGATCGCGCCGCGTCTCGACACAGGAGAACCCGACCTCGACCTGATCCGTACGCGAATCATGCGGATCACCAGCATCAGCAGCCTGAGCGGCCTGCCGCAGGTCACGATCCCGGCCGGCACCGTGGAAGGTTGCCCGGCGGGGCTTTCCTTCATCGGCTGGGTCGGGGGCGATGAGGCTTTGCTCGATCTGGCACTGACGCTTGCGCGATATTGCGGCCTGGAAGCCTGAGGTTTTCGCTCGAAGCTCCATTGCCCCCGGGCGATCCGGCGCGGTAAACTGGATTCGCTCAGTTGGATTCTGCGGAAGAGATCGGCCCTCGAGGCCGGAGCCGAAGGCGCAACCGCCCCGGAAACGCTCAGGCAAAAGGACCGCAGGAGAATGAGACTCTGGAAAGCAGCCGCGCGGTCCGCCGCAGGCTCACCGACGGAGTAAGCCGCACCGCTCGCGGTGAAATCTCTCAGGTTCCGTGACAGAGGGGGCTTTTTCGAGCACGCCGCTCGAAAGAGCCTTGACTTGCATGGAACCGTCGCATGGCATCAGACACCGTCGGGCCGCTCAAACACACGCCGCTACATTCGCTGCATGTCTCCCTCGGCGCGCGCATGGTGCCGTTCGCAGGATACGACATGCCGGTGCAATATCCGGGCGGAATCATCGCCGAGCATCAACACACCCGCAACGCCGCGGGGCTGTTCGATGTGTCGCATATGGGCCAGGCGATATTGGCTGGCCCTGATCACGACACGACGGCACGCGCGCTCGAGACGCTGGTGCCGGCCGACATCGTCGGACTCCCACCCGGGCAGCAGCGCTACACCCAGTTGCTCTCCGATGACGGCGGCATCATTGACGACCTGATGGTGACGCGCCCGGCCGATCCGGACGATGGAGGCAAGCTCATTCTTGTCGTCAATGCCGCCTGCAAGGACGACGACTATGCGCACATATCGGCCCGCCTGCCCGCGGCTGTGAAGCTCGTGGTCAACGACCGCGCCCTGATCGCGCTGCAGGGGCCGAAAGCCACCGACGTTCTTGCACGCTTTGGGAAGGATACGGCGGCGATGACATTCATGACAGCCCGCAGAACGCTGATCGCCGGGCTCGACGCGCATGTCAGCCGCTCCGGCTATACCGGGGAGGATGGATACGAAATCTCGGTCTCGGCGGACGACGCCGTGACACTCGCGCAAAAGCTGCTCGCCGAGCCCGAAGTCAGGCCCATCGGTCTCGGTGCGCGCGACTCGCTCAGGCTCGAGGCCGGACTTTGCCTCTACGGGCACGACATCGACGCGACGACATCACCGGTCGAGGCGGGGCTGACTTGGTCGATCGCGAAACGGCGCCGGGAAAACGGCGGCTTTCCGGGCGAAGCCAGGATCCGGCGTGAGCTGACGCAGGGCACGACGCGGCTGCTGGTCGGCATTCTGCCGGAAGGCCGCGCGCCCGCCCGCGAGGGCGCGGAAATTCGCGACGGGAACGGCGCGCGCATCGGAACGGTCACTTCCGGCGGATTCGGTCCCACGCTCGGGCATCCGCTCGCCATGGGCTATGTCACGAAGCCGCATGCCGCCCCTGGTACGGTGGTTATACTGATGGTGCGCGGCAAAGAGCTTCCGGCCAAAGTCGTAAAGATGCCATTCGTACCGCACCGCTATTTCCGAGGTTAACGCTCATTGAAAGGACGATCCATGGCCCTCCGTTACACCAAGGACCACGAATGGATTTCGGTCGACGGCGATGTCGGCACCGTCGGCATTTCCAAATACGCGCAGGAGCAGCTTGGCGACGTCGTATTCGTCGAGCTGCCTGAAGTGGGCAAGTCGATTGCAAAAGGCGCGGAGGCCGCTGTCGTCGAATCGGTGAAGGCGGCCAGCGACGTCTATGCGCCGATCACCGGCGAGGTCGTCGAGGTCAACGAGGTACTGACCAATGCCCCGGCGACCGTGAACGAGGATGCGGAAGGAAAAGGCTGGTTCATGAAAATGAAAATCAAGAACCCCGCCGAGATCAACGATCTGATGACCGCCGAACAATACCAGGATTTTCTCAAAACGCTTTGAACGGACACGATATGCGCTACCTTCCCCTCACGGCGGACGACCGCGCCGCCATGCTCAGGCGCGTCGGTGCCCGCGACATCGACGACTTGTTCGCCGACATACCGGCGGACAAGCGTCTCGCCGCGTTGCTGCCGCTGCCCCGCCACAAGGGCGAAAGCGAAGTCGAGCGCATCTTGGCGCGGATGGCCGCCAGAAACACCGCCGCCGGCTCGGTGCCCTTCTTCGTCGGCTGCGGCGCCTACAGGCATCACGTCCCTGCAACCGTCGACCACCTGATCCAGCGGTCCGAATTTCTTACCTCCTATACGCCCTACCAGCCGGAAATCGCGCAAGGCACCTTGCAATATCTTTTCGAGTTCCAGACGCAGGTCGCGCTCCTCACCGGAATGGAGGTGGCGAACGCTTCAATGTATGACGGCTCGACCGGCGCGGCTGAAGCCGTGCTGATGGCGCACCGGGTCACCCGGCGCCGCAAGGCGGTGCTCGCCGGCAATCTGCACCCTCATTATCGCGCGACGATCGAAACCGTCTCCTCGATGGCGGAAGATCAGGTCGTCGCGCTGCCTACGGACCCGGGCGGAACGGAAACCGTCATTCCGGCGATCGACGGCGAGACGAGCTGCGTCGTCGTGCAGACGCCCGACGTATTCGGCCATCTGCACGACCTGCGCAAGATCGCGGAGAAGGCACATGAGGCGGGCGCGCTGCTTGTCGCGGTGGTCACCGAGGTCGTGTCGCTCGGCGCGCTGACCTCTCCAGGGGAGATGGGTGCGGATATCGTGGTGGCGGAAGGCCAGTCGATCGGCAATTCCTTGTCGTTCGGCGGCCCCTATGTCGGCTTGTTCGCGACGCGCCAGAAATTCGTGCGGCAAATGCCGGGGCGACTCGCCGGCGAGACCATCGATGCCGATGGCCGGCGCGGTTTTGTGCTGACACTTTCCACGCGC
The DNA here is from genome assembly GCA_035548355.1 of Pseudorhodoplanes sp. GTDB lineage: Bacteria > Pseudomonadota > Alphaproteobacteria > Rhizobiales > Xanthobacteraceae > Pseudorhodoplanes. The sequence goes on along the minus strand of DASZTD010000031.1, from coordinate 168,134 downwards.
GAGCAGCATATCCGGCGGGAAAAGGCGACCTCGAACATCTGCACCAATTCCGGCCTGTGCGCGCTTGCCTTTACCATTCACATGACGCTGCTCGGCGAAGCGGGCCTGCGGCGCCTCGCACGCATCAATCATGCCAATGCGCTCGCGCTCGCCGACATGCTCGGCAAGGTTCCGGGCGTCCAGGTGCTGAACAAGACCTTCTTCAACGAATTCACCATTCGCGTTCCGCGCCTCGCAGCCGACGTGATCGAAACGCTGGCCGCCAAAGGCATCTTCGGCGGCGTGCCCTTCAGCCGCCTCGACCCGAAGGCAAAGCTCGATGATCTCATCGTGGTCGCCTCGACCGAGGTCAATTCCGAGGATGACCGCCGGAGCTACGCGGCGGCGCTGGCGGAGGCGCTGTCATGAGCGAATACCTCCAAATCTTTTACCCGCGGGCCGTATCGACGGGAGCGGACGGCAAGACCGCCTCCCGCCCCGCGATCCCACGCACCGCCATTCCTTTGCCGCTGTCGCGAAGCGAGGAACGGAAAGGAGCCGCGCGATGAATCGCCAAGGACGTCCGAGCGGAACAGGCCAGGCGCCGCTCGCCCAACATCCCACCTTTACGGGCAATCGCGGGCTTGCGATCGAGGAGAAGCTGATCTTCGAGATCGGACGCACCGATACGACCGGCGTCGATCTCGACGAGCCGCCGGCATTCGCGCCGCGTCTCGGCGGTCTCGAGCGCCGGGGCTCGATCGGCCTTCCCGGTCTGACCGAGCCGGAGACGATGCGGCACTACGTGCGCCTGTCACAGAAGAATTACGGCATCGATACCGGCGTCTTTCCGCTCGGCTCCTGCACGATGAAGCACAATCCGCGCCTCAACGAAAAAATGGCGCGGCTGCCCGGCTTCAGTGACATCCATCCGCTGCAGCCGCTCTCGACGGTAGGCGGCGCAATCGAGTTGATCGCGGAATTGTCGCGATGGCTCATCGAGATGACCGGAATGGCCGCCGTTGCATTATCGCCGAAGGCAGGCGCGCACGGGGAGATGTGCGGCATGATGGCCATCAAGGCGGCGCTCGCCGCGCGCGGCGACAGGCGCTCAGTCGTGCTCGTTCCGGATTCGGCACATGGCACCAACCCGGCGACCGCCGCATTGTTGGGATATCGGGTGGAATCCGTCGCCGTCCGCGCCGACGGCACGCTCGACCCGGCCGAAGTGAGGAAGCATCTTTCGCCCGAGGTGGCGGCGATCATGCTGACCAATCCGAACACCTGCGGATTGTTCGAGCGGGACATTGTCGCAATCGCGGATGCGATCCATGAGGCCGGCGCCTATTTCTACGCCGATGGTGCCAACTTCAATGCCATTGTCGGCAAAGTGCGGCCGGGCGATCTCGGCGTGGACGCCATGCACATCAATCTCCACAAGACCTTCTCGACCCCGCATGGCGGCGGCGGGCCCGGCGCGGGCCCGGTCGTTCTGTCGAACAAGCTCGCGCCGTTCGCGCCGGTCCCGTTCGTCGCCCGCGACGGGCAGAATCTGCGCTACGTCGAACATGCAGACGACTCGGCAGGCACAAGGCCGCTCGGTCGACTTTGCGCGTTTCACGGGCAGATGGGCATGTATGTCCGCGCGATGAGCTACATGCTGTCTTACGGCGCCGACGGCATGAAGCAGGCGTCGGAGGACGCGGTCCTCAACGCAAACTATATCCGCGCCTCCCTCGCCGACCTGATGTCGATGCCCTTCGGCGACAAGCCGTGCATGCACGAGGTTTTGTTCGACGACCGCTGGCTCGAGGGAACGGGGGTTACCACGCTCGATTTCGCGAAAGCGATGATCGACGAAGGATTTCACCCGATGACCGTCTATTTCCCTCTCGTCGTGCACGGAGCGATGCTGATCGAGCCGACCGAGTCGGAAAGCAAGGCCGCGCTCGATCTATTCATCGGCGCCCTGCGCGATCTCGCCTTGGCGGCGAAGCGCGGCGATACCAACCGATTTATTGGCGCGCCCTATCACGCTCCGCGCCGGCGGCTTGACGAAACGCGCGCGGCCCGCCAACCGGTATTGCGCTGGGCGCCTCCCGCGCCTCGACAGGATGCCGCAGAATGAATATCGCTTCGCCCGCCGAGCCAAATCTCACACCCGACCCGCAGATGGAGACGATCCTGAAGCGGATGCGGGCCGCTCCCGTGGCCGATTATCGCGCCATGTCGATCGAAAAGGCCCGCGCGCTTTTCGAGGAGCTGGCGGCGCCGTGGTGCGAGCCGAAACTGCCGGTGGCAAGCGTTAGGGACCTGTCCGTTCCCGGCACCGCCGGCGCATTGCGCGCGCGCCTTTATCATCCCCAGCCTGGCCAGCCGCGCCCCGTCATCGTGTTCGCGCATGGCGGAGGCTGGACCTTCGGCTCGGTCGATACCCACGACGGCACCATGCGGCACCTGGCTCATCATTCCGGATGCGCCGTCCTCGGCATGGACTATCGTCTTGCGCCGGAAAACCCCTTTCCCGCCGGGCTGAGCGACTTTCTGGCCTCGATCGAATTCGTCGCCGGCGGCGGTCTAGGCGCGGAGGTGAACGCTGCATCGATGGCGCTTGCCGGGGATTCGGCGGGCGCCAATATCGCGCTCGCCGCGCTGCTGACGCTCCGCCCGCAAGGACCCCGTATCAGGACCGCGGCGCTGTTCTACGGCTGCTACGCGCCGATCTTCGATACCGGGAGCAACCGAAATTGCGGCGACGGCTCGTTCGGATTGAGTACCGAGATCATGCGCTGGTACTGGCGCAACTATCTCGGCAGGGAATCCGAGACGACGACGAGTTACGCCGCCCCGCTGCGCGCCGATCTCGCCGGCCTGCCGCCGCTCTACCTGAATTGCGCGGGGCTCGATCCGTTGCGCGACGACACCCTGCTCCTCTGCAACCGGCTGGCCGATGCGGGCGTGCCCTTTCGTCTCGATACCATTCCCGGTGTCGTGCACGGATTCCTGCGCATGACGAAGGAACTGCCCGCCGCCAACGAAGCCATACGCGCGGCGGGTCAATTCCTTTCGGGCGCGCTGAATGTCTAGCCCTGAATCGAATATCCGCCATCGACCGGAATTGCGGTACCGGTCACGAAATCCGACGCTTTCGAGGCGAGAAACACGGCAATGCCTTCGAAATCCGCAGGGCTGCCCCAGCGCTGTGCCGGTGTGCGGGCGAGAACCCGATCATGCAGGCCATCGACCTCCTTACGCGCGGCGCGGGTAAGATCGGTGTCGATCCAGCCCGGCAGTACGGCATTGAGCTGAATATTGTCCTTCGCCCACGCTGTCGCAAAGGCGCGTGTCATCTGCACGATGCCTCCCTTGCTTGAAGCATACGGAGTGGCAAATGACGCACCGAAGATCGACATCATCGACCCAATATTGATGACCTTGCCGCCGCCCTGCCTTTTCATGTGCGGATAGACCGCCTGCGTGCAGATGAAAGCACCAGTGAGATTCGTATCGATCACCGTGCGCCAGTCGTCGTAGGTCAAATCCTGAGGTTGCTTGCGGATATTCGTGCCCGAATTGTTGATCAGAATATCGAGTCGTCCGAAGCGTTCAGCCGTTTTCGCCACCGCGGCACGACAGGATTCCTCCTTGAGCACGTCCAGTTCGACGAACTCGGCTCTCACGCCGATGTCCGCCAGCTCCTTCACCGCCGCGTCCGACTTGGTCTTGTTGCGGCCGGCAACAGCGATATTGGCGCCCGCTTTCGCGAGGCCCTTGGCCATGCCAAGTCCAATTCCGCCATTGCCGCCGGTGACGAGCGCGACTTTGCCCTTAAGATCGAACAGCTTCATTTTTTCAAATCCGGAAATGACCATCAGTTGCGTTGATAGAATTCGCCGAGCACCTGCTCCATCACCCAGGCGGTGCGCGCGGCGCTCTCCCCCGTCGATGGGCAGTGACCGATGCCGTTCAGCTCGTTGACAATCGACTGGATCATCGGCTGGTGCAAATGCGGCGGATCGACAATGCCGAGATCCTCCACCTTGTCGCCGCGCAACAGCCGAAGCGGTCCGGGCGCGGCGGTCGAATATTGAATCCTTCCCCTGGAACCGACGATCTCGTTCATCTCGTATTCCTGATCGGTCGTATAGCACCACATGCCCACGCCATGCACACCGGACTGGAAGCGATAGGTGGTGGCGACAAGATCCTCTCCCGCATAGGCGCGCGCCTTGTTCGACGCGAAACCGCGAACCTCGACGATCGGCCCGAACAGAAAATCGAGCATATCCAGCGTATGGCAGGCTCCTTCGAAGAACAGCCCGCCGCCGCTCTGCCTCGGATCAGTCCGCCAGGCGAAATAAGGATTGCTGGTGTCAACGAGCCTTGTGTAAACTTGCGAGGTGACGACGCGCACATCGCCGATGGCGCCTTCCTCGATCAGCTCCTTCACCTTCAGATAGCGCGGCAGCGCGCGCCGGTAATAGCCGACCCATAGGGGAACGCCGTTGGCCTTTGCCGCGCCGATCATTTCGCAGCACTGGGCATACGACATCGCCATCGGCTTCTCGCAATAGATCGGCTTCTTGGCCGCCGCGCAGCGCAGCGCGTATTCGTGATGGGTATCGGTCATCGTCGCGATGTAGACGGCGTCGATATCCGGGTCCTTGATGATGGCGTCGGCGTCGGTGTGCCAGCGCGGGACTTTGTGGCGCGCGGCATAGTCCTTCGCCAGCGCGCCGTTGCGGCGCATCACGGCAGCAAGCGTCGAGTTCTCGGCCTTGTAGAAGCCAGGGCCGCTTTTGACCTCGGTCACGTCGCCGCAACCGATCATGCCCCATCGGATGGTCTTCATGGTCCTCCCCGATCTTCTTGCTCGGTCGTGTCATACACGGCCCGGACGGCGCTGTGTACCCACCGGCGGCGGCCCTGCCACGCCTCTTGCGCGGGACTGCGCCCTATGGTGAGGCTTACCCGGATTACCGGACTGGCTCCGCCGCATGATCATCGACTGCCACGGCCATTACACCACCGCCCCCTCCCCGCTTCAGGCATTTCGCGACCAGCAGCTCGCCGCAGCGGCCGGCCGTGCCGAGCCGCCCTCTGTCGCCGACCTTAAAATCAGCGACGATCAGATTCGGGAAAGCCTGGAAAACGCCCAACTCAGGTTCCAGCGCGAACGCGGGACCGACGTCACGATTTTTTCGCCCCGCGCCTCGGCCATGGCTCATCACGTGGGCGACGAGAAAATTTCCTCCGCCTGGGCGCGCGTGTGCAACGACCTGATCCACCGCGTCTGCACGCTCTATCCGAGGAATTTCGTCGGCGTTTGCCAGCTTCCGCAGCTGCCGGGCGTACCCCCGGCCAACTGCGTAGCCGAGCTTGAACGTTGCGTGAAGGAACTCGGTTTCGTCGGCTGCAATCTCAACCCGGATCCCTCGGGCGGCCATTGGAAGGAGCCGCCGCTCACCGATCGCTGGTGGTATCCGCTCTACGAAAAGATGGTCGAGCTCGACGTGCCTGCCATGGTGCATGTCAGCGCCTCCTGCAATCCGGCTTTCCACGCGACCGGGGCGCATTACATCAATGCCGACACTACCGCCTTCATGCAGTTCCTGACCGCCGACCTATTCAAGGATTTCCCGACGCTGAAATTCATCATTCCGCATGGCGGCGGCGCGGTGCCCTATCACTGGGGCCGCTATCGCGGCCTGGCGCAAGATATGAAGAAGCCGCCCTTGCCAGACTACCTCCTCAACAATGTGTTCTTCGATACATGCGTCTATCATCTTCCCGGCATCGAATTGCTGGCGAAAGTCATACCGGTCGACAATATCATCTTCGGATCGGAAATGGTCGGCGCCGTCCGCGGCATCGACCCCGAAACCGGCCATCACTTCGATGACACGAAGCGCTACATCGATCAGCTTTCCACGCTGAGCGCGGAAGCCAAATTCAAGATTTTCGAAGGCAATGCACGCCGCGTCTTCGGACGCCTCGACGACGTACTGACACAACGCGGACTTATCTAGAGAAAAGTCATGACCCTACCGTCACGTCTTAACGGAGTCATCCGCGCACTCGAACAAGGCCGGCCGGCATTAACCGCCTTCTCGCCGGCCGAGGTAGATGCTGCGCTCGCCTTCAGCACCACCAAATACGACGGCATCGCCTTCGAGCTGGAACATAACGCCTGGGATGCGCGCGCGCTGCGAGACTGCCTGCAATATCTTCTTAACCGAAAGCAGATCGCGGATTCTGGGTCCATCGCGCCACATGTCACACCGCTCGTTCGCATCCCGCCAAACGGCGCAGAGAAAAACCAGTGGTTTGCCAAACAGGCTCTCGACCTCGGCGCCTACGGCATCATTTGGCCACATATCTCAACCGTTGAAGAAGCCTATAACGCCGTCGGCGCCTGCCGTTATCCTCGGCTCAAATCGCAGCCGCTCTACGAACCGGCCGGACAACGCGGCGACGGTCCGGCGACGGCGATGCGATACTGGGGGCTTTCGCAGCAGGACTACTACAGGAAGGCCGATGTGTGGCCGCTCAATCCCGACGGCGAGATTTTCGTCATCCTGATGATTGAGGATACGAAGGGCATCGCCAACCTGCGCGACATTCTCAAGAACGTGCCCGGCATCGGAGCGATCCTGATCGGCGAAGGCGATCTCAGCCAGGAACTCGGCGTGCCGCGCCAATACGAACATCCTTCGGTGCTCGAGGCGATGGCGCAGGTGGTCGTGACCTGCAAGGAATTCAACGTGCCGGTCGGGCATCCGCATGTCGATGCAAGCAATGCGGAGCGCATTATGAAGCAAGGCTATCGTTTCCTGATGTGCGCGCCGACGCGCAGTTATGCCGGACTGGAAAAGGCACGACAACTTGCCGGCCTGAGTTGACGGAATCCGATGAGCCGGGATTACCCAAAAGCCGGGCCGGTCACGCTGAGGACCAATCTTGCCGAATCGCCGCTCTCGCATGCGCTGCGCAGCGGCGACATCCGCTCGGATCTCGTGACCCTGGATTTCTGCGGGCCGAAAGTCGCCAATCAGGGGTTCAAGCCGATGTTGCGCGACGGGGCCTATGATGCCGGAGAGCTTGCGATCGGCACGTTCCTTCAGGCGAAGGTTCACAGGAAACCCGTCTCGTTGCTCCCGGCGGTCGTGATGGGCCGGCCCCAGCATCAATACCTTCTCTACAATTCGAGGCTTGGCACCCTGTCGCCACGCGACATCGAAGGTCGCCGCGTGGGAACGCGCATCTATACGCAGACGACCGGCATCTGGGTGCGCGGCATCCTTCGGCACGAATACGGCGTCGATCTTGACCGCATTACCTGGGTCTGCTCGGACGATCCGCATCTTGCCGAATACCGCGACCCGCCGGAAATCGAGCGCATGCCCGCGGGCTCGAAATCGATCGAAGACATGCTGCTGGACGGCGAACTGGACATGGCCCTGCTCGGTACGGAGATGCCCAACGAGCCGCGCGTGCGTCCGCTCATCGCCGATCCGCTGGCAGCCGCCGCCGCATGGTGCCGAAAATACGCAACCGTGCCGGTCAACCATTTTTTCGTTGTCGACACGAGGCTCGCTGAAACCCGTCCCGATGTCGTACGCGAGATTTATCGAATGCTCGCGGAAAGCAAGAGACGAGCAGGACTGCCTGGCGACGGTGTGGACTATCATCCTTTCGGGGTCGAAGCCAATCGCAAAGCCCTCTCAATATTCATTCAATATTCGGTCGAGCAACAAATCATTCCGCGTTCGATCGACGCGGATGAATTGTTCACTGATGTTGCAAAGGCGCTGTTCTGACTATTTGAACGGATCGCGACCGCGCAGCTTGGCGATATCCTTCGTCGTATTCCTGAGCAATTGTACGGTCACGGCGTGAGCCTGCTCGGGCTTCGATGCGATGATCGCTTCCATCAGCGCCCGATGCTCGGCGATGGAGCGGCCGCGATGATCGCCCGGCGCGGTGATGCGAAAACTCTGATGCAGGGCCAATTCGAACAATTGGGCGATCGGCCAGAAAAACTGGTTATGAGTCGCCTGATAAATGCTTTTGTGAAAAAGGATGTCGGCATCGACATAGGCGTCCATCGATTCCGCCGTCGCCATGCCTTCAAAACCCTTCCTGATCGCCTCGATATCGGCGGGCGTGCGCGCCTTCGATGCGGCGGACGAAGCGGCCGGCTCCACGGCAAAACGCAATTCGAACAGCTTGCGCAGGAACACATCCGTACTGTCCAGCTCGAACTGCCAGCGCATCACGTCCGGATCGAGGTGGTTCCAGCATTCCGGCTCGCGCACCTTCGTGCCGCTTTTCGGTCGGGAGAGCAGCAGCCCCTTGCCGACGAGCACCCGCAAGGCCTCCCGCACCGCCGTGCGGCTGACATTCATCATGCCGCAGATACGAAGCTCGGAAGGCAGCGACTCGCCCGGCTGGATTTCCCCGCGCACGATGCTGCGGCCGATCTGATCGGCAAGACGCGTGTGGATTTTGCGGGTCATATCGTTTGAACCGGCAATCCAGAGTCGTTCGTCTGTTGACATTGCCTTCCGCCGATCTGGCCCAACGGCACGCAGTCACACCGGTCAACAGCCTCGCGGAACCGCAAGGCCGGTTCTGTCGTAATGTTGTATGACCAGCTTTGCAATGTCCCCGCCCTGCGCCAAAGGCGCGCTGGGCGGAGCATGGCCAACCCAAGGCGGCAAAGAGGCCGGATCACTACCTGTCCCCCGCCCGCAATGCCGCCTTTTCGCTGTTCTTTCCGACTGTCGCCTCGGCCCCTCAGAGAGAGCGAAGCGCCGCCGCCTGGCCCCGCCGGGCGCCTTTGCCCGCCCCGCGACCTGCAGGCTCCCGATCCGGCCGGAAGGCGGGCGGGAGGCCTTCTGCCGCGCGAGGGTGCAATCGCAGGCCAGCCGACGCTCGCACGAAATGGCGCACGACGGGCGTGGCTTTACCACGGGGGCGCCGTTCGCTATCTCACTCCTCGACGCCCACCTCGATTGAATCAGAAGATGATCGACATTTCCTCCGTGCAGCGGATCGCGACGGCGTTGCTTGACGCCCGCGCCAAAGGATCGGCGGCCGATTTGCCGGCCGAGCTCGTCGAAACGATCGATGTGAATTCGGGCATCAGAATCCAGCAGCTTACGCTGAAGACGTTGAATCGGCGGATCGCCGCGTGGAAGGTCGCGGTCGCGCCGGATGGAATCGTCCTCGCTGCTCCTGTTCTCGACAACGTTTTCTTTCAGAACGGCACCCATGTGCCGCTTTCGATCTGCGGAGATTGCGGTCTGGAATGCGAGATTGCGTTCCGGATGGGACGGGAGCTGGGCCCTCGTCTGCTATCCTATTCGAGCGACGAGGTCGCGGACAGTATCGAAGATGCCTGCGTGACTGTCGAAGTGCTGAACAGCCGCTTGCCGGCCAAGTTTCAGTCGCCGCGCGGCGCGCAGCTCGCGGACTTGCTGTCGAATGCGGCGCTCGTTGCCGGAGCGCCGACAACCAGATGGCGCTCGCGCGAGCTAAAGAACATTGCGTTTGAATTCAGGCAGGATGGAAAAACGGTGTGCGCGCGCGAAGGCGGGCACCCGACCGGCGATCCATTCGGCGCGGTCGTTGCGCTTGCCAATCACCTGTCCTCGCGCGGAATTCCGCTTGCGGCCGGCGCGGTGGTCACGACCGGCAGCTATAGCGGCGTCCATTTCGCGCCGAAAGGCGGCAGCTTCACGCTCGAATTCAGCGGATTTCCGAAACTGGCCTTTACGATCGGCTAATCGCGCCCACGCCCTCAGGGCGCCGCGCTTGAAACGGTGGCCTCGGCATAGAGAACGCCATCTTTCACCATCGAGTCGATCTCGGCCCGCGAATAGCCGAGGTCGGAGGCAATCTCCCGGTTGTGCTGGCCGAGCAGCGGCGCCGGTCTTTTCGGGGTCGTGTCGCAATCGGAAAAGCGGTAAGGCAGATTGGGCAGCGTGACCCTGCCCAGGACAGGATGATCCTGCTCGATGATCATGTTGCGCGCCCTTACCTGCGGATCGGCGATGACCTGATCGATCGTCTGCACCAGCGCCGACGGCACGTCGACCGCGCTCAGCGCGTCAACGCACGCCTTTGCCGAAGGCTGGGCGGCCACCCAATCCTGGACATATTTCAGCGCCGCCTCGCGATTGGCATTGCGGCTTTTTGGGTCGAGAAACCGCGCATCTGAGGCAAGCTCCTCGCCCCCGATCAACCTGGCTAGGCGCTTCCACGCATCGTCCACCTGCGCCGCGATGACGATATGGGCGTCCTTCGCTGTAAAGACACCATAGACGGTCGAGTCCGGCAGGTCGAAACCCGTCTGCTTCGGCAGCACCTTGCCGTCGCTGAACGTATAAACCTGCACGGCATAATCGTGCATCGAGACCATGCAATCGTACAGGGCGAGATCGATGTGGCGCCCCCTGCCCGTTCTTTGCCGTCCAACGAGAGCGGCGCAGACCGCGGCCACGCCATGCGTTCCCGTATAGAGATCGGCGAGCGGCATCCGCAGGAGCGGCGGCGTGCGCCCGGCTTCGCCCAATTGCGCCATGGCCCCGCTCTTGGCCTCGGCGATGACACCGAAACCCGGATTTTTGGAATCCGGCCCAGTGTGGCCATAGGCCGACACCGAACAATAGACGAGACGGGGATTGAGTTTCGACAATTCGGCAAAGCCCAATCCCAACTTGTCGAGCGCGCCCGGGCGATAATTCTCCACGAACACATCGGCGCCGGCGATCAGTCTGTGCAGCAGCTCGAGGCCGCGCCGATCCTTGACGTTCACGCAAAGCCCGCGTTTGCCCATATTCTGCTGCAGGAAATAGCCGCTCTGGCCGTTCTTGAAAAAGCCATGCGCGCGCCCGGCGTCGCCCTCGCTGGGCCGCTCGACCTTGATCACGTCCGCACCCAAGGCCGCCAGCGATCGCGACAGATGGGGTCCCGCGAGAAAATGACTGTAGTCGATGACCGTTATGCCGGCGAGCGGCAGATTATCTTCATTGTCGCGCATTGCGGAATCTTCGGACAGGCGGTAACGAAAGCCATTGCTTTAACCGGCCTTAGCGTTTCATGCAAATGCACGCGTCGGACGCAGGCGAAAACCCGTGTCGAAAACGGCCGCCGGAACCCAAGCCTTGCTCAGGCGCGTGCGCGTCCGATCCAGGCCCGGTGCGCTTCCCGAATGCCAAGAAAGGTCAGAGCCGCAGTCAACGGCAGGACATAATAAAGAAAGCGGAACAAGAGCAGGCTCGCCACGAGTTCGCCTGTCTCGAACTGATGAAGCCCAACCAGCATTGCCGCATCGAAAACCCCGAGGCCGCTCGGTGCGTGGCTTAAAAAGCCCAGCAGCGTCGACGTGATGAAGATCACGACCAGCGGGAGAAACTCGATCCTGGGCGCATCCGGCATCAGAAAATACATCGCCAGCGAGCACAGCGTGAGATCGACGAAGCCTATGCCGATCTGAACGAGGGTAAGCTGCGGCCCTGGCAAAACGACCTTCCACGTCCGCATGCCGATGACCCTCGGCTTCAGAGAGAGCCAGAAAAGGTAGATCAGAATCGCCGCCAGCGTCGCGACCGCGACCGAGCGATTGAGTTCCGGCGCGAGCTGGTTGATCGCGCTCGCCGCATCGGGATGAAACGACATGGCCAGCCCGAGGACGACGGCGTTGCCGAGCCAGAATGTGAGGCCGGTGATGAAGCATATTTTCAGAACATCGACCGCGCCTAACCCCCAGGCCGAGTAAATGCGAAGCCGAATGACGGCGCTGGCAAAAAGAACGACCCCGATATTGTGGCCGATCGAAAAGCTCGCGAAGCTGCTGAGGGCGGCAGCATGATAAGGAACGTCGCGCCGGCCGATCGTGCGCAAAGCGAAGACATCATACAGAGTAAGCGTCAGGAAAACGCCGGAAAGGCAGAGGCCGGCCCCGATTAGATCGTGCGCGTCCGTTCTTTTCAGAGCGGCGATAACCTCGTCTGCGCGCACGTTCTTGAGGATGCGATAGAGGACACTCAGTGAAATCGCGATAATGGTGAAGCTCGCGGCGTATCCCAAACGCCGCCAACCGACGGTGCCGTCCAACGCCTTGTTCAACGAACGCAGGACGTTCATCAGCCGTATCGGAATGAATGACGTGATGGATAACCCTCTGGCGCTCGTTGGTCGCGGCCGCGCTGCGGCGAACATTTTCAAATTCATGCGACAGAATTACTACAGGATGGCGATGACTCGCCCTGCTTGTCATCTGCCTGCAATCATTCGGGCTCATGTCGCACGGGACCGGATCGATTCGCGGCACATGATGAATGCTTGGCTCGCGCTCCTTCTGGCCGGTCTGATGGAGCTGACTTGGCCGTTGGGGCTGAAATATTCCGAAGGCTTCACCAGGCTCGGGCCCGCGCTCGGCACCGGCGCGGCAATCGTGCTCAGCTTCCTTTTGCTCGGCCACGCCGTGCGCCACATCCCCTTCGCCACGGCCTATGCCATCTGGACCGGCATAGGTGCGGCCGGCGCCATGCTCGTGGGTATCCTCGTGTTTGAGGAGCGAGCCGACATCGTGCGCGTCACCTGCCTCGTGATGATCGTGATCGGCTGCGTCGGGCTGAAATTCGCGGGCCAGCCTGACTAGCGGGAGCAGTCCGGCAGGCGCAGCAGCGGCTGCCCCATGCGGACAATCTCACCTTCCCGAACATTGTCGCAGATGTCGAAATCTCCGGGCGCCAGCATCACGATGGTTGATCCGTGCTCGAACCAGCCCATTTCCTGGCCCTTGACGAAATTGGCGTCGCAGCGAAACACGCGGATTCCATGATCATCTCCGCGAAGCGCGACATCGAGAAAGCCGAGCTTGATGCCGGCGACGAGAATTGCCGCGACCGGCACAAGCACGAGTTCATGGCCCGACGGCATTGTCGCCTCGATCACGGCGCGCTCGTTACGGCAGAACAGCTTCTTCACTCGCCGCAGGGTTGGCGGATTGACGTTCCAGGTGTCGCCCCAGATATGCATGACACGCTCGACGCGACAATCATAAGGCGCATGAAACCGGTGATACATGCTCGAGGTCAGCCGCAGGGTGACATAACGCCCGTTGCGATAGCGGTCGGCGAGCCGCCGATCGTTCACAAGCTCGCACAGGGCGTATTCGGATCCCTTGACCTGAAGTAGGCTGCCTTCGGCGATCGATCCTGACGCCCCGACGATGCCGTCGCAAGGACTGATCACGATCGACGGCGTCTCGTCGATCGGCCGGACGCCATCCTTCAGCTCGCGGATGAAGCAGTCGTGCAGGCTCGAAAACGACGATTTTTTCGCTTCGCTGAGGTCGAGGTCGGAGAAACACACCCAGACCGCGATCGACAAATCACGGATCAGCGGATTCTCGATCCTGCCGAACCAACCCATCAGCCGCGTCAGCAGGCGCCGCGGTATGCGGTTGGTCAGCAGGAAATTGATGCCGTCCTGGTCCATGATTCTTTTGATGAACGCTCTTGCTGTCATGTTCCGGTAATTCTCCGACAATACTTTCGATTCAATGGAATCCGGCTATGCGACATTGGTGCTGTACGCGGTCGGCGTGACGGTGCTCGGTACATCGCTGTTCAGATTGAAGTCGCGGCTCGATCTGTCCGCCGCCAAGCACCGCTCGCTTGCTGGCCACGCGCGCATTTCGCGCCGCATCGCGGCGTTGGTTCCGTTCTACGAATATGACGAGACGGATTTCTTCCGTGCCGACGATCCGTCTGAAGAAGTCGCCGCGCGCCGCAAGGCCGCCTTTGCCCGCCTTTCGCGGATTTATCGGGAACGATTTGCGAAATCCGCCGCGCTGACCGCGGAGGCGCGATCCACGATCTCCGATCTGCAATTCACCGCCGCCTACCGGGTACCCTTTCAGTTCAGCCGCGTCGTACGCGAGAATTTGAACGCAGGCTCCTTCGTACGGTCGTCGGCTGGCGTGAAGGTGACGGATCTCGACGGCAACGAACTGTACGATCTGACCGGATCGTATGGCGTCAATCTGTTCGGCTACGACTTCTACAAGGATTGCATCGAAAAGGCCTCGCTGCGCGTTCGGGAACTGGGGCCGGTGCTCGGCGCCTACCACCCGGTCGTCGAACTGAACGCCAAGCGCCTCTGCGGCATTTCGGGCCTCGACGAAGTTTCGTTCCATATGTCGGGAACCGAGGCCGTGATGCAAGCCGTTCGACTTGCTCGCTATCACACCGGCCGCCGCTACCTGGTTCGCTTCTGCGGCTCGTATCACGGCTGGTGGGGCGACGTGCAACCCGGCGTCGGAAACCCACAGCCGGCCCGAGACACGCTGACGCTCAGCGAAATGTCTGAGCGCACTCTCCGCGTGTTGCGCCGGCGCAGGGATATCGCATGCGTTCTGGTGAACCCGCTGCAGGCCCTGCATCCCAATGCAAACGCACCGAGCGATTCCGCGCTGGTTGACAGCAGCCGCAACGGTCATTTCGACCGGACCGCCTATGCCGAATGGCTCCGGCGATTGCGCGAGGTATGCGCCGAGCGCGGCATCGTCCTCATCTTCGACGAGGTTTTCGTCGGTTTCCGTCTCGCGCCCGGCGGCGCCCAGGAATATTTCGGCGTCCGCGCCGATCTCGTGACCTATGGCAAGACGCTGGGCGGCGGTTACCCGGTCGGGGTCGTCTGCGGGCGCAGGGATCTGATGAAGCGGTTTCGCGACGATCGGCCGGCGGACATCTGTTTTGCCCGCGGAACCTTCAATTCCCATCCCTACGTGATGGCCGCGATGCACGAATTCCTGCTTCGTCTGGACGACGAGGATATTCGCGCGATGTACCGGGACCTGGATGAGACGTGGAACGCTCGCGCGCAAATGCTCAATCGGATGCTTGCCGACGCAGCAATCCCCGTGCGGATCGCGAATCTGTCGTCGATCTGGACGGTCAATTATACGCGGCCGTCGCGATACAATTGGATGTTGCAATACTATTTGCGGGCCGAAGGATTGGCGCTGAGCTGGATCGGAACCGGACGACTGATCTTCAGCCTGAATCACACGGACCAGGACTTCCGCGCCGTCGCCGAGCGCTTTCTGAAGGCCGCGAGACAAATGCAGGAGGATGGCTGGTGGTCCGGCGCCCTCTCGACCAACAAATCGATCAGGCGCCGGATATTGCGTGAGATGATTGCGCACCGGCTTGGCGTCCGGAAACGTTCCTAGGCCTTTCCGTGCTGCTCCTGCAATTCCTCGAGCTCGTCGAGATCGTCGGTGTGCTGGGCGTGGTGCGGATCGATCAATTCGCCGCGCAACAGATAGAGCGGCGACTTGTGGTAAAGCTTGATGTCGTGAAACGGGTCGGTGAGAATTTTCGTCGCCCAGACTAGGCCTGACTGGACATCTCTCACGAAAAAGAGCTGAACCGTCCGGAACAGCAGGCCAGCGGCCCCGAGAAGCAGCCAGAGAATGCCGAGATTGTGCCAGAACTCGCCGACGCCGGCATAAGGCTTGAAAAGGCCGAACAGGCTCGGATTGAGATACAGGATCAGCGGCGTGGCCGCCCAAATCGCAAGCAGAACAATCTTACGCTGAATGTTGTAGCCGACCTTGATCTCTTCCTTGTACTCGTCGGACGCTTGATTGATATGATCGTAACCGCGTGGTTCGAAGAACAAATGGCCGATCTGCCGGCTGATCATGGCAACAAGCCAGCCGATCAAACCGGCGGCCGCGGGGTCGATGAAAATCAGCACGTAACAGGCAAGGAACGTGATTGCGCTCACAAAGTGCAGTGACTGATTGATCCTGCTGTGATGATAATAGCGATGATCGTCCCATCGTTGGACGCGAAGCGCCTCCAAAAAGCTTGCCATTTGCGTTGTCTCTTTTGGTTTGAGTGAGCAGTGGCGCGACGCTATTGCGATTCCGTGTATGTCATATGACGACACATGACGGACTGATGATCGCCGCGCGACAGCGCGTCGCCGCGCGAGCGATCTCGCGCAATACCTTGCGGCGCCGATTTTCCTTGAGAAGGATTATCCTTTGGCGCGATCCGGCGCGGCGGCGTTCTTTGTCAGACGGATCAGGCAAAAATGTCCGAGCGGCGGCATCGGCCGGCGTTCGACCAGTGCCACGTCGGGCGACCGCTTCAGCCACTGCGCGTAGCGCATCCAGGGAAACTCGGTGCGCCAGCCAAGCCGGCGCGCGACCGGCGCGACCCAGTGCTCGATCTTCTTGCGCACGCCTCTCTCGGCTCCGACGCGGCTGAGCAGGATGATTTCGCCGCCCGGTCTCAGCACCCGCACGAATTCGTCCAGCACGGCCTCCGGATTCTGCACTGCCGTCACGACGTATTGCGCCACTACGACGTCGAAGAAATTGTTAGGAAAATCAAGATGTTGCGCGTCCATGACGGCGAGCCCTTCGACCTGTGTCAGGCCGAGCTTCTCCACCCGCTCACGCGCCTTTTTGAGCATCCCGGCCGAAATATCGACGCCGAATATCCGGTTCGACGCCGAATAATCCGGGAGCGAAATGCCGGTGCCCACTCCCACTTCAAGAATGCGTCCGCCGATCCGCTCCGCCGCCCGGATCGCTTCCTTGCGCCCGCGATCGAAAACCGGGCCGAAGACGAAGTCATAAACGGGCGCCCACCGGCCATAAGCCTTGGCAACGATATTGCTGTCGAACGCATCGGCCGCAATGGCCGCGGCCGCGAAATTCTGCCGGCGGCGCGGCAAGCGTGATCCACCCATGATGATGACTCCTAATGCGCCGCCACCTTGAACGAGGCGGCGGGCGTCAATTGCCTTGCGCTGCCGGTGGCAATGCTCTTGAGATGACCGACGAATTGCCCGGCGCTCACTTCCCAGGAATGCCTGAGCGCAAATTCCCGGCAGCGCTGCCGCGACAATTGAAGCGCGCTGATGCAGGCGCTACGCAAATCGTCGCTCAACACGCCGACCGGCTCGCCTCCAATCACGTCCTTCGGACCGGTGACGGGGAACGCGGCTACCGGAACGCCGCAGGCAAGAGCTTCGAGCTGAACGACTCCGAACGTATCCGTCTTGCTCGGGAACACGAACACGTCAGCCGCCGCAAGGTGCGCGGCAAGGTCTTTGCCCTCGAGCAGGCCAAGAAACCTGGTATCGGGATAGCGATGCTGTAATTCCGTCAGATGCGGGCCTCGGCCGATGACAACCTTTGATCCTGGCAGATTGAGCGAAAGAAACGCCTCGATGTTTTTCTCGATCGCGACGCGGCCGGCATATGTGAAAATCGGACGTGGCAGATTGAGATCCACTTCATAATCCGGACGGAACATCGCCGTATCGACGCCGCGCGTCCACATGCCGAGCCGCTTGAAGCCGCGGGCGGCAAGATCGTTCATCAGCGAGACGGTCGAGACCATGGTCACAGCGGCCGCCGAATGAAAGCGCCGCAAAACGGCATAGCTGATGCTTTCCGGGATCCAGCAGCGCGCGGAAATGTATTCGGGGAACCTCGTCGTATAGCTCGTGGTGAAGGGAAGACCTCGCTTGATGCAATATCTGCGCACCATGACGCCGATCGGCCCCTCGGTCGCGACGTGGATTGCGTCGGGCCGGATGCGCTCTATGCGGCGGGCGATCTCGCGCACGCCGGGCAATGCCAGGCGCAGTTCTCCATAGGTGGGTAGCGGAAAGGACGGAAAGCCTTCCGGCGTCAGGAATTCGACATTGACGCCAAATCTGCGAACGTTTTCAGCGAGCGATGTCAGCGTACGTACGACACCGTTGACCTGTGGGTGCCACGCGTCGGTCGCGATAAGAACCTGCATCGATGCGAACCTGAATTTCTGCCGCACGAAGACGGTACGCCGCTCGCGCGACGGCGAGACGGCGGGCGAATCGTCATTACGAATTTGCGATCCGAAGGATTCAGTTGTGTGACAGAAGATTTCAGCCGCGTGACTGGGCCCGAGCCACGGGCCGGAAATGCGCCGCCCTAGAACCGATCCGGCCTGAACGGCGACAAATCAATCGGCGCCGGCCGGCCGGATACGATTTCGGCGATGACCTTGCCGGTATAGGGCGCGGTCGTCATGCCGACATGCTGGTGGCCGAATGCATAAAACACGTCCGGTGAACCGGTGGATTGGCCGATAACCGGGAGCGAATCCGGCAGGCTTGGCCGATGGCCCATCCACATCGACAGGCGGTCTTCCGCTATATCCTCCGCAAGCCCCGGAAGCAGCTTTCGCGCGCGGCCGAGCATCATCCGCGACCGCTCCCAGTTCGGCGCGGCGTTCAGGCCTGCCAGCTCGACCGTTCCGGCCATGCGCAGGCCGTGCTGCATCGGAGTTGCGACGACGCTGAATTCCGCATCCGTCGTCGGTACGCGCGGCATCGTCTCAGGATTGCGAATCATCAGGTGATAGCCTCGCTCGGTTTCGAGCGGGACCTTGTCCCCGAGGCATGCGGCCAGCGGCTTTGAATGAGCCCCTGCCGCGATCACGGCGGCGTCCGCCGGGATTTCCCCTGTGCTCGTCTGCAACCCCCGCAATCGGTTCCCGTCCAGCGCGAAGCCTTTCACTTCGGCGCGAACATGCTCGCCGCCATTCTTCAAGACGTGATTGGCGAGCGCCACCACCAGCCCCGCAGGATCGATCGTGTGCCCGTTATTGGGGACATATTTCGCGCGAGTCAGATCACGAGCCAGATTCGGGTCGAACTGCCGCAGCTCCTCGGCGTTCAGCTCCTGCCATTCGACGCCGTATCGTCTGCGAATATTCCAGGGACGGGCATCAGCCTCCCAAGCCTTGTCGGAACGATAGACAATCAGGATCCCTGTGCGCCTGACGAGGGAGTCGGCGCCCGCATCGCGCACCAGCGGCATCAAGGCGTCGAAGGCCGGCCAGGTCAGTGACTTGAGCGCCCGCGCCTGCTGTTCGATGCGCCCCGGTGTCCCGGCAAGGCCATAGCGGATCAGCCAAGGCGCAAGGCGCGGAAGGTAGCTCCAGCGGATCGCGAGCGGCCCCAGGGGATCGCGCAGATAGCTGGGCACACGCCGGAACGTGTCGGGCCCGGCTATCGGCACGAGCGACGACGGATTGAGACAGCCGGCGTTGCCGAAGGAGGCACCCTGCCCGGGGCCGTTCGGATCCACCAGGATCGCCTGATGGCCGGCCCGCTGCAGATAGCTCGCGACGGCGACGCCAACGATCCCGGCGCCGACAATGGCAACGCGTTTTTTCGTTCTGTCAGTCACGAGCGGCCGTCGGTGCGAGGCTGGCGAACGATGGCTGAATTGCCTGCCCGATGCAAGGCCGCAGCCCCGCAAAACGATCGCGCCGGTACAGCCGATGCAGTGCCGCGCGCGATTGGATGTTTCTCATTTCAAGGATAGAGAATCGCCTTGATAATGCCGTTCTGCCGCGCGGCCTGGCATTCGAAAGCCTTCTTCACATCATCAAGCGGGAAATGATGCGTGGCGAGCGGAGCCAGTTTCACACGCCCGCTTTGCGCAAGCGCGATCGCGCGCGGGTAAACTTCCGGCATCCGCCTGGAAAATTTGATCGACAATCCCTTGCGCCGGGCCTCGGCGGCGTTGAATGCGTACTGATTTCCTTCCGGAATGCCCACGACGATGACGCGCCCACCAATGCGGGCGGCTTTGGTCGCGTGATCGAAACCGAGCGAGGAGTCGGTCGCCTCGAGGACAAGGTCGGCGCCGCGCCCGCCCGTCGCCTCGGCCAGTTCGGCGAGCGTCCCACAGGAGGCGGTTGCGCCAAGCTCCATTGCAAGCTTCGAACGATAGCCGATCGGATCGAGCGCGATAACGCTGCCCGCGCCGCTCAGACGAGCCAATTGCACGAGCAGCAATCCAACCGCTCCGCAACCGAGCACGGCGACCGTTTCCATGAAGCGCATCTTGGCCAAATCGATGGCATGGATGGCAACGCCCAGCGTTTCGAGGATCGCCGCATCCGCCGGCGCGAAACCCGGCGGCACCACGTGCAACGACGAAGCCGGCACGCAAACGAATTCCGCCATTGCGCCGTTTGTCGGCGCGTAGCCTAGAAATTTCACATAAGGGCACAGGTTGGTGTGGCCCCGCTCGCACCATTCGCATTTGCCGCAAGGCACCGCCGGATCGACCGCAACAAGCGTACCCGCCGCAAGCCCGGCGGATTTCTCCGATTCGGGCGCAATCACGCCGGCAAGTTCATGACCGAGCACGAATGGCGTCACCTTTACGCGGCCGGTCGTGCTGCCTTCGAGATAGGCGTGAAGATCGCTACCACATACGCCGACCGCCTTGACTCGCACCAAGACATCCCCGTTCCGGGGGATCGGCGTGGGGATTTCGCCAAGACGGATATCCTTGATGTCGTGGAGAATGGCAGCGCGCATAGAATAATATTACATATGATTTTCTAAATTACAAATGTACCGACGCGGATGGGACCGGCTTTTCGCGAGAAAGAAGCGGATAATGCTCCCGGTAACGGGCGCGGCGCTCCCTCAGCCCCTCCGCCAAATCCGCGCGTGGAACGATCCTTGCGCCGCTATCGGCCGCCGCTGCGACAAGGCAGCCGCCTTTCGCCTTGCGAGCAAGGCGGGCCGCGCCGACGGCCGGCCCGAGCGCGGCAAGGGGTGGAATGCGCAGCGGGCGGCCGATCGTCGAAGCGATGATTTCCCCCCAAAAGCGGCTGCGGGCGCCGCCCCCGATCAGGGCGATATCGTCGATCGGGGTGCCAACACCGAGCAACGCGTCGTGACAATCGGCGATCGCGAATGCGACGCCTTCGAGTACGGCGCGGCCGAGATGCAGCGGCCCTACCGCGAGGCTGAGATTCGAAAACGCCGCCGTGGCGCATGGATTGTCGTGCGGCGTACGCTCGCCGCTGAGATAGGGGGTGAAAATCGGGATTTGTTCCGATTCGATATCGGCCGCTTCGATATCCGACAAGAACCGCTCGATGGACTCGATGCTCAGCAGGCCGGCCAGCCACGACAGCGCGCCCGCCGCGCTGAGCACGCATCCGTGCTGCGCGAAAAGACCCGACACGGCGTGCCGGTGCGTGTGCATCCCCTGCCCGTGCGCCGGAACAAATTGATCGTTCGCCACGAAATACACCCCGGACGTGCCCAGGCTGATATAGGCATCGCCGCGATTGACGACATCCGCACCAACCGCTCCGCACATATTGTCGCCTGCCCCGCCCGCGACGATAACGCCGGGTTGCATGTTCCAGCGCCGGGACAGTTCGCTGCGTAGCGTCCCCGCTTCGGCGCCGCTTTCCACGAGGCGGGGTAAAACATCTCTCGAGATGCCGCAGGCCATTATTGCCGCCTCCGACCATGTGCCTGCGCGCGTGTCCATCAACAGCGTTGCCGAAGAGTCGGCGAGGTCAGAAATCGCCTCGCCGCAGAGGCGAAGCCGCACGTAATCCTTGGCCAGGAGGATGCGCCTTGTTTTCGCGATCGCATCAGGCTCGTGCCGCGCGAGCCAGAGAATCTTCGGGGCGCAGAAACCGGCCATCGGGCGGCAGCCGGCGATGTCGACAAATCCCGGCACTTTCTCTAGCAACAATGCGCATTCTTGCACCGCGCGCCCATCGTTCCAGATCAAGGCCGGGCGGAGCGGCCGATCGGTCGCGTCAAGCAGCGTCACCCCGAGCATCTGCCCGGACAATCCGATTGCCGCGATATCGGACATCAGCGCCGGCTGCTCGCGCGCAAGCCGATCGAACACAGCCTCGGTCGCCCGCCACCAGGCCTCCGGATCCTGCTCCGACCAGAGCGGCCGCGGCCGATCAACGGCAAGCGCCGCGCTTGCACTGGCACGCTCCTTGTCATGCTCATCCAAAATCACGGCCTTGACGCCGGAGGTTCCGATGTCGAGGCCGAGAAAATTGATCATGGCTCCCGTTCGATCAGATCGATGGCCGCAGCAACGGTCTTCTGGTCGCTGACCAGCACGTTGCCGATGCGCCCGCGCAGCGCCGCGGCAATGACGCGCGTCTTGTTTGCTCCGCCCGCGATCAGCATGACTGTCTTCACACGTGACAGCTGGTCGAGCGGAAGGGCGATCGCGCGCTTATTGATGCCATGATTGATGACCTTGCCTTTCGCATCGATGAACTGGCCGAGCACATCGCCCACCGCGCCGGCCTTGCGCAATTCGTCCGTCGATACGTCGCCCGGTAGGCCGTGCCGCACCAGCAGGGATCGCGGGCTGAGATCGCCCATGCTCAACAGCGCCAGATCGATCCTGTCGATGCGGCCCAGAACGTCCTTGAACACCTCTTGTTCGAGAATGGTATCGCGCGAACGCGCCGAACCGGCATAGATCGGCGCCGCAAGATAGCTGCACTGCGCCTGCAGCAGCCGGGCGAGTTCGCCGGATATCTCGAACGTGTTGAGTTCGAGGCCGCGCGACAAGCCCCCCATCATCGAAATGATCCAGAGATCGGAGTAATTGGCCGGTGTCACGTGCCGGATCGTTTCCCGCAGCGTCGCCCCCCACCCGATTCCGATCGTGGATATGCGGTTGTCATCCAGGAAGTGCGACAAATACGCGCCGGCCGCCATTCCGATGACCGAAGCAACCTCTTTCGCATCCTCGGGCGTCGGCACGATCACCGCCTCGCGCAAATCGAACTTCTTGCGCAGCACCTGCTCGATTTCAATGCAGTCCGAAAATTTCGAATTGAGGCTGATGCGCACCAGCCCGCTCTCCCGCGCCTCGGACAGTATCCGGTTCACCCGGGCGCGCGTCAGCCCAAGCCGCTCCCCGATCTCAGCCTGTGTCAGGTTTTCAAGGTAGTAAAGCCACGCGACGCGGGCATTGAGCTGATCGTCGTTCACTGCAAAGCCTCACCGACAAGCTGCAACAGCTCATCGTGAATTAGTCCGTTGGAAGCGATCTTTTCCAAATCGTCAACGCCGCTATCCTCGCCGTTCACCCTGGTGACCTTTCCTCCGGCCGCGCGAACGAGGGGAATCGCCGCCGCGTGCGACACCACATCGGCCTTGATCGAAACAAACCCGTCAAGGCGCCCCGAGGCAACCAGAGCCATTTCCAGCCCTCCGGAAATGACGATGCGGACCCCGCGCGCAGCGCGACCAAGCCTTTCGACGATCGCGGCGGCGCGGCGCACCTCGTCGTCCGAAAAATGCGACGTCAGGATCACCGAGATAACCGAGTCGGCGACCCGAACCGTATCGGATCGCATGACAGGCCTGCCATCGACCGACGCAACCGCCCCCTTCAGAAATCGCGCCTTGAGCCCCATTGCCGGGGCGTCGATCAATCCGAGCGCCACGTCGCCGCGCTCTTCATAGGCAACGGTGACCGAGAACCACGGAAGGCCCCTCGCATAATTTACGGTGCCGTCGAGAGGGTCAATGATCCATCGCGCGCCATTCGACCCGGCGCGCGCTCCGCTTTCCTCCGCGACAATCCCGGCATCCGGCGTGAGCCGGGCGAGACCAGAGACCACGATTTGCTCCGACGCCAGATCGGCGGCCGTCACGATGTCCCGAAGATCTTTCCGTTGTGCGTCGAGCGGCGCCGTCTGCATCGCCACCAGCTTTGCTGCGGCTTCCGCCACAACAGCCTCGGCATGCCGCAAAAGATCTTCCAGGTCAGGCATGCGACTTCAGCCCCGGATATTCCGGCGCAAGAACGATATCGAACGGCGCGCCGTAATCTCCGATCGGCATCAGGTGGGTGACGATACCGCTGTCGGAGCGCCAGACATGTACGGCGAAGGCGGGGGGCTCCATGATGAACCGGTTCGACGTCCCGGGACGCAGATCGAGCGCCACCTGATGGGCGACGCTCGGCGCGGCAAATCCGACGGTGCCGCCGAACCGCACGGTGATCGGCCGATGATAATGGCCGCAAACCACGCGCTCAATCTCAGGATGATCCCTCACAATCCGCTCGAGGGCCCGGGCGTTTTCAAGCCCGAGCGTGTCCATGCCATTAACAGCCACCGAAAACGGTGGGTGATGTATCATGATGAGTGTCGGTCTGCCATTGCCGCGAGCAAGCTCGGCGCGAAGCCATTCCTGCTGATCGTGGCAGAATCGGCCGCCCGTCTCGCCCTCAACGACACTGTCGAGCGCGATCAGCCGCACGGGATAGCGATCCACCGCGTAATGAACAAACCCCTCGGCAGGCAGCTCGCCGCAGAGGCGCGACAGCGCCTTCACGAAAGGCCCGCGTAGATCGTGATTGCCGGGAATGACATGCACGGGCATTGGCAGCCGCCGCAGGCCGGCGACCACCACCTCGTATTCCTCGTCGAGACCGCAATCCGTCAGATCGCCGCTCACGATCACGCAATCGGGTCGCGGATCCATTCTGAGAACCGCATCGATCGACCGCTCGAACATCGCGTTGGTTTCGACGCCGTATGCCGTCCGACCTGGCGCGCGAACATGAAAGTCGCTCAACTGCGCTACGATAAACACGCGAAACACCCTTCAAGAGACGTTGCGGCCGGCGGAAGCCGGCCGCAAGCCTCGTCACATGCGATCAGGTCGCCTTCATCAAGGCGTTGCTTTCCTTGACGATGCGCTCAAGGCCGGCCTCGGGTGCCGTTTCCCCGCGCATCACCGCGTTGATGATCTCGCGCTGCGTGCGCCAGATCTTGACCGACTGCCCGCCGGGGTAGCCCTGCCAGGGCTTGGCGCGCTCGACCTGCAGAAATACGGTCTTGAAATTCGGGTTCTGCTCATAGAACGATCCGAGGAATTCAGGCCCAGATGCGCGCAAATTGGTCGGCATATAGCCGCTCGATTCGACGACAAGCTTCTGCGCTTCCGGACCGCTGACGAATTTCAGGAATTCCCATGCCGCCTTCTGCTTGGCAGGGTCCTTCGCGGTAATGATCGCCGCATTTCCACCCGTCGGCAGGCCGCCTTTTACCTTGTCGTCGATCGGGAAAATGCAGGAACGCAGCTTGAACTTGTCGCCGATCAGATCGGTCACCTGCCGCATCCGCGCCGGCGTATCGGCAAAAATGCCGATTTTGCCCGCGATAAATTGCTGCCGCGACGAATCCCAGTCGATCAGCGGCTGGCCGCCTTCGGCGACGAACCGCCTCAGATATTTCAGCGCCCTGAGACCGATTTCGTTGTTGAAGCCCGCGCTTGTTTCTGACGCATCGAGCATCGATCCTCCCGCCTGCAATATCATCGAGCGGAACAGCCAGTCATCGGGCCAGTCATGGATGTTGTAGGCGATGCCGGCAACGTCCGAACCCGTCGCCTTGATCTTCGCCGCGAGCGCGATCATCGCATCCCAGGTATCTGGCATTTTGTCCGGGTCCCCGCCGGCGGCACGCACGAGCTGCTCGTTGAAATAGATAATCGGCAGAGACGCGTTGAACGCGAGCCCGTAAAGCTTTCCGTCGACCTTCCCCAGGCCGATGATGCTGTCGGAATAATTCGACTTCCGCCACGCCGCGTCTTCCTTGGACAGGAGCGGGTCAAGATCGATGATCTGATTGCGCTTGACCAGTGTGCGGACCAGTTCCGTCAGCAGGTGATAGCCAGAATAATAGACATCGGGCAGTTGATTGGTGACGGCCTGACGCAGCATGGTCTGGTGACCTTCGTCATAGCTCGCCGCCGGAGCCCGGAACTGAATCTTGATGTCTGACTGCTTCTTCATGAACTCGGCAGCAATCGGTTCATGAAATTTGGCGAAAGCGGGAAACGCGTAGAACACTTCAAGGGTTGTTTCCGCGCGCGCCGACGTGGAGATGAACGGCATGGATACGGCCGCCGTACTGCCGAGCGCGATCGTCTTCAGCAGGTCTCTGCGATGCAACATGATGAACCTCCCATCGTTGCGATGACGCCTACTTGATGCCGGTCATGGTGATCCCGGCGATAAAACGCCTGCGCGCGACCAGAAAGGCGATCACGAGCGGAGCGGTAATGATGGCGGCGCCGGCCGACAGCGCCCCGTAATTCGAGCCGACTTCCGAGTCGGCAAAAAACATCATTCCAAGCGGCGGCGTCGCAAGCCGCGTATCGGAAACCACGATCAAGGGCCAATAAAGGTCGTTCCAGTGCGCAACGATCGAGAAAATCGAGAATGCCGCTATTGCCGGCCATGCGCTCGGAACCACGATCCGCCAGACGATCTCGAATTCGCTCACGCCGTCGAGCCGCGCGGCCTGGATGATCTCGTCCGGATAGCTCTTGAAAAATTGCCGGAACAGGAAAATCGCGAACACCGACAGGAAGAACGGAAACATCATCGAAAAGTAGGTGTTAAGAACGCCGATCCGGGCGAGCGCGATGTAAAGTGGCAGCGATGGCACCTGCACCGGAATGCAAAGCCCGAGCAGCACAAGCGCAAACAGCACAGGCTTTCCCGGAAATTTCAGCTTAGCCAGGGCATAGGCGCAGGGTATCGCGACCAAGAGCTGAACGATCAGGATCCCCAGGCAGACGATCACTCCGTTCAGCAGGAAACGCAGCAGCGGCGCGGTCGTCAACGCAGCATGGAAATTCTGCAATCCATAAAAATTGCGCGGCCACAAGCGAAACGTAGCCTCGAAGATCTCGGCTGGCGGCTTGATCGATGACACGACCATGAACACAAATGGCAGCAGCATGAAGACAGCGCCCGTCATCAGGATCGTATGCACCGCTGCGAGCGCCAAAAGCTTGCGCAGGCGCAACGACAGAGGGCTAGCCGCCGAGGTCGTGCGAATGTCGAGCGCGTCACCCATCAGTAATGCACCTGCCGGTCGAGAATGAAGGTCTGCGCGATCGAGAACACGAGCGTGAAGGCAAGAAAGACGAGCGTGAGCGTGGCGGCGTAGCTCAGGTGGAAATACTGAAAGCCTTCGAGATAAATCGCGTACAGAAGCACCTCGGAGGCGCCCCCGGGGCCGCCGCGCGTCATGACGGCGACGGTGTCGAAGACCTTGAATGCGGTGATGAACGTCGTCACGATCACGAACATTGTCGTGGGCCCGAGTAACGGCCATGTGACACGCAGGAATCTGTCGATCGGATTGCTCGCGCCGTCGACGTCCGCCGCCTCATAAAGATCACGGGGAATGGCCGAGAGACCCGCCAGGAACAGGACCATGTTGAATCCGATCAACTGCCAGATGCCGATGGCCGCCAGCGTCGGGATGACAAGTTTCGGATTGCTGAGAAATGCCACCTCTCCGACGCCGATATATTTCAGAAACGAGTTGATCGGCCCGAGCGTGGGATGAAGGAGAAACTGCCACATCGTCGCCATTGCTATCAGCGTCGATGTGACCGGCAGAAAATAGATGACCTCGTAGAGTCCGCGCGTTCTCGTGCGGCGATGTACCATGATCGCGACGAACAGGGAGATCAGGACGCCGCCCGGAACGACAATGGCAACATACAGCAGCGTGTTGGCGAGGGAGCGGCGCATCACCGGATCCGCCAGCGCCGTGCCGAAATTCTTGAAGCCGATATAGGAAAAATCGAGCGCCCCGAGTTCGTAATTGGTGAAATTCAGGAACACGAGCGCGGCAAGTGGGACGATGTTCGTCAGAACGAGGAGAATGAAGGCAGGCGTGGCAAATCCGATCCCCGCAAGCGCCTCGACCCATTGCTGGCGCTTAGCATTCAATGCATTGGCCGCCACGATGCTCATCGCGTCGTCCCGACCAATGTGGGATGACGAAGAGCGGCGGACGCGGAGGAAGTCTGGATTTGAGAGGGACGGATGCGTTGCCCGCGGCTGTCGAAGACGTGACATTCCGCCGGCGCCAGCGCCAGCGACGCGTTGTGACCAGGAGCGAGCGCGCGGTGCTCTGCGCCGTGCGACGCCTTGCAGAGCACGGCGCCGACCGCCGTCTCGAAGTGAAGAATGCTTTCCGCGCCGAGATTTTCCCGCCGCCTGAACGCAGCCGGCAGCGTGACATCTCCCGGCCGCGCCGACAGCCGCACGCATTCGGGGCGAATCCCCACCGTGACCGGTCCCGCTTCTTGCGAGACCCGCAGCGGCCATATCGCGTCGCCCACCTCGATCTGACCGTCGCCTCGCACGACCGCCTTCAGGAGATTGATCGCCGGACTGCCGATGAATTGTGCGACCGTGACGGTCGCAGGCTCGCTATACACCTCGTCCGGCGTCCCGATTTGCAGGACACGGCCCTGATCCATCACCGCAAGCCGGTCGGACATCGTCATCGCCTCGACCTGGTCATGAGTGACGTAGATCATGGTCGCCTTGAGGCGCGAATGCAGCTCTGCCAGCTCGCTGCGCATATGCACCCGCAGCTTAGCGTCGAGATTCGACAACGGCTCGTCCATCAGGAACACATCGGGATGGCGCACCATCGCGCGGCCAAGCGCGACGCGCTGGCGCTGGCCGCCTGAGAGCTGCGCGGGCCGACGGTCGAAATATTGTTCGATCCGAAGCTGCTCCGCGACGGCCTTTACGTCCCGCGTGATCCCTTCCATGACCTTCCGCCGGCGCGGCGAAAGCCATTTGATCAGGGGAATCCGCTCGAAAACGCTGAGCCGCGCCATGGTCAGCGGCAATGCGATATTGTCGAAGACCGTCATGTGCGGATAGAGCGCATAATTCTGAAAAACCATCGCGACCTTGCGCTCGTGCGGGCGCAAGTGATCGACCGGTGTTCCGCCGATCGAAACGGTACCGGCGGTTTGTGGCTCGAGACCCGCGATGATGCGAAGCAGGGTCGATTTTCCGCAACCGGATGGACCGACCAGCGTCAGGAATTCTCCGTCGGCAATGTCGAGATCGAGCGGCGATAGCACCGCGGTATTGCCGAAAGACTTCGTGATCCCTTTCAGACCAAGCGCCGCCATGCCTCACGCCTTCGTATCGCGCGGGGGATAGACTTCGTGAATGACGTCATCGATCCAGTAATTGGTCAGGTTCGGTACCGGAACAATCTCCGCTTTGATATCGGTCCCGTTGATATCGTAGATGACTGCACCCAGCCGCGCGCTGCCGTGTTTGGGCGGAGATTGATCGGAGCCGACGAGGAACCCGGTCGACGGAGCCCAGATGTAGCGGGTGCCGTCGAGCGACATGTCGTGCCAGCGGTGCAAGTGCCCCGTCGAAACGATGCCGACGGGATATTCCTGCATCAGCTTGAAAAGCTCCTTGCGGAGATCGGGCTTCACCGACCAGTAGCCCGTGTCTCCTTCCTGCGGATCGTCGATGAAAAGCGGTCGATGCGTAAACCACGCGATCCTGCGCCCGTCCGCATTGGCCATGGCCGCTTTCAGCCAGACCTGCTGCTCCGCCTCGTCTCTTTCTCCGCTGCCGAGCAGCATCGTGTTGAAGCCGATCAATCGCCACCCGCCGACATCGCGCACCCAGCGATCCGGGCCGAAGTAACGGCGAAACCGCTCGTTGCGCTCGCGCGTCGGAGGCTGATGCGCGTTGCCGGCCTCGCCCACATCATGATTGCCCGGCACGGCGAGAACGGGCACGCCGAGCTCGTTCAGCAGAGCGGCGCAATGCGCTGCATCTTCCTCCTGATCCGCCGCATCGACCGTAATGTCGCCGCTGTGAACGATGAAGTCCGGCTGCTGCGCGGCGAGCCATGCCTTCAGCGGCGGCCAGTTCGAATAGAAATGCCGCTTGGTGGGACTGATATGCGTATCGGAAATCTGGACGATCCGAACCATGACGCCTTCGACGCAGTTCAACCTGATCGCGCCATTAGGCGCGAAATGTTACAGTGACATGGCTCGATGTCGGTTTTCCGCAGCGGACCGTTGCGTGCCGTTCCGCGCTTCGTGAGCGGGCCGCGGTTTTACCGTCTTGCCCACCATTCCCGCTTGGCGCCATCTCCCTAGCGCAACCATACATATGATACAGTAATGTGACAAATGTCATTTTTGGCGATCTCATTGCATTTCTCCCCGCAATTCAAGGGATTGCCGCGCCAATCCGGGGCGCCCGAGCCGCCGGTTCGTCGGCCGGCGCGCAGCGCGGGGCGGCGGACAGGAGCCATGAGCGTGGCGCGGCCCGGCGATTTCCTCCGGAGGCGCCATGACCCATTGAAATCAAGCGCCTGTCCGCCCATTCTGCGGCTCTTGTCGAATCTCGGCTCGCCAGAGCCGCCTTTATCAACATGGGCGTCGGAATGCCGGCCATCGTCGGGCTTTTTTGTGTGGCAGGATTCCTCGCCACGGCAGCCCTTGCCGTTGTCGTCGGCCGCCGGCCCCTTGGCGCTCCCGTCATCTATGGCGCATCATTTCTACTTTCGATCCTGGGTCTCGCCGCCGCGCTGACGGCGCTGATCCAAAACGCGGAACCGGCGGCTTTGACGCTGCCCATTGGTTTGCCTCTGCTCGGCGCGCATTTTCGCATCGACGCACTTTCCGCATTCTTCCTTGTTGTCGTGAATGGCGGCGGAGCGGCGGCCAGCCTCTATGGAATCGGGTACGGACGCCACGATCCGTCTCCGCTCCGCGTGCTTCCTTATTTTCCCGCCTATCTGGCGGGGATGAATCTCGTCCTCTTCGCGGACGATGCGTTCATTTTTCTGATCGCCTGGGAATTCATGTCGCTCACATCCTGGGCGCTGGTGCTCGCTCATCATCAGTCGCCCGGCAATGTGCGGGCGGGATTCATTTATATCCTCATGGCAAGCGCGGGGACCCTGTGCCTGCTTCTCACGTTCGGCCTTCTCGCGGGACCGGACGGCGGCTATGCGTTCGCGACGATCCGCGAAAATCATCATCAGATCCCGGTCGCGGCGCTGGTATTGTTACTGGCGCTCATCGGGGCGGGCTCGAAGGCCGGGCTTGTGCCGCTACACATCTGGCTTCCGCTCGCGCATCCGGCGGCGCCCAGTCACGTATCGGCGCTGATGAGCGGTGTGATGACCAAGGTGGCGATTTATGGATTCATCCGGATCGCCTTCGACCTGATCGCGGAGCCAGAATGGTGGACTAGTCTCGTGGTGCTTGCATTCGGAGGGATTACCGCCGCGCTCGGCGTGCTCTATGCGCTGTTGCAACAGGACATCAAGCGCCTACTCGCCTACAGCACCGTCGAAAATATAGGGATTGTTTTTGTCGGCCTGGGACTGGCCCTTGCGTTCCGCGCCAATCAGATGCCGCTGCCGGCGGCGCTCGCCATGACCGCGGCGCTGTTGCACGTATTCAACCACCTGCTGTTCAAGAGCCTGTTGTTCTTCGGCGCGGGCGCCGTGCTGCACAAGACCGGCGAGCGCAACATGGAGCGGCTGGGCGGCCTCATCCACCGCATGCCGCAGACCGCGTTCGTCTTTCTGGTCGGATGCACCGCCATTTCGGCATTGCCGCCCCTGAACGGCTTCGTTTCCGAATGGCTGACCTTCCAGGCAATCCTGGTCAGCCCGTTGCTTCCGCAATGGGGTCTCAAGCTGATGGTACCGGCGGTCGGCGCGCTACTTGCCTTCGCGGCGGCGCTGGCGGCCGCCTGCTTCGTCAAGATTTACGGCATTACTTTTCTCGGCAGAGGGCGGACGCTCGCGGCTCAAACCGCATCCGAAACGGATCATTTCTCGCTGGCTGCGATGTTTGTCCTGGCGGCGCTATGTCTGCTGGCCGGTGTTTTCCCGGGTGTTCTGATCGACCTGCTGTCGCCCGTCACGAATGCGATGGTGGGTGGCCGCATGCCTCCGCAAATCGGGCTGGCCTGGCTGTCCATCGTCCCGATCACCGAGAGCCGCTCGTCCTATAACGGGGCGATCATTCTGGTTTTTCTGATCGTGTCGGGGGCGCTGACCGCGATGGTGATCCATCGCTTCGCCACCCGCGCTACGCGGCGCAGCGCCTTCTGGGACTGCGGCTATCCCGACCGTTCGCTCGCGACACAATATTCGGGCTCGAGCTTTTCCATGCCGATCCGCCGCGTTTTTGGTGTGACGCTGTTTCACGTGCGCGAGCGTGTTGACATGCCCAGGCCCGGAGAAACTCGCCCGGGGCACTTTCACGTCAAGATTTTCGACCCTGCTTGGCGGCTTGCCTATGGCCCGGCCGGACGCGCGATCTGGGCCGCGAGCGGAAAGCTCAATCAATTGCAATTCCTCACAATCCGCCGCTATCTGACGCTTGTCTTCGCGGCCCTGATTGTCCTGCTAGTCGTGGTTGCGGCATGGCGCTGATTCTCGAAATCGCCGCGCAAGCATTCCAGATGTTTCTGGTCGTGGTCGTCGCGCCGCTGATGCTCGGAATCACGCGCAAGGTGAAGGCGCGGGTGCTTCGTCGGATCGGTCCCTCCGTTCTTCAGCCATACCGCGACCTGTGGAAGCTGATGCACAAGGAAGCGGTGCTCGCCGATAATGCCTCCTGGCTTTACCGGACCGTGCCCTATCTCTCCTTCGCCGCAATCTGGGTCGCTGCCGCACTTATTCCAACCTACTCGACCGGCCTCATCTTTTCCTGGTCGGCGGACATCATCGCCATCGTGGCCTTGCTGGCCATGGCGCGCTTTGCGCTCACCCTTGCCGGAATGGACGTCGGAACCGCCTTCGGAGGCATCGGCTCCTCGCGCGAAATGCTGATCGCTTCATTGGCCGAACCGGCGATGCTGCTCGTCGTCTTCACGGTCGCGCTGGTCGCCGGCACAACGCAGCTTTCGGCGATCGCCGATCACATGATTCACGGCACGGTCGGGCTCCGCGTTTCACTCGGGCTTGGATTGTTTGCTTTCGTCTTCATTGCGATCGCCGAGAACGCCCGCATTCCGATCGACAATCCGGCCACCCATCTCGAATTGACGATGGTTCACGAAGCGATGGTGCTGGAATATTCGGGGCGACATTTGGCCATGATCGAGGCGGCGGCAGCGGTAAAGCTGACACTTTATTTCTCGCTTCTGGTCTGCCTGTTCTTCCCGTTCGGCATCGCCACCGAGGACAAGAGCGCGATGTCGCTCGCCATCGGAATCGGCTCCTACCTCGTCAAGATTGGCATTCTTGCCGTTCTGCTGCCGATCGGCGAGACGACGGTCGCGAAGATGCGGGTGTTCCGTTATCCGGTTTTTCTCGGCGGCGCATTCGCGACGGCGGCGCTTGCGGTATTCCTTCTTTTCGTGTCGCAGGGATTCTGATGTCGTCGCTGCAGTTCGATACGGCTCACCTTCTCGCCGGCGGCATGCTGGTCCTCAGCCTCCTATTGCTCTATCAGGATCGGATACTCGCGACCCTGAATGTCTTCGCCCTTCAGGCAATCACCCTTTCGCTGGCGGTTGCGTGGCAGGCCTATGCACAGGACGCCATGCATCTGATCGTAACGGCGGTGATCGCGCTGGTGGCCAAGGGATTCATCATTCCGGCGGCGCTTAACCGCATCGTGCACCGCCTAGGCATCCACCGGGAGATCGAGCAGGTCATCGGCGCCGGCCCGACGATGCTGACCGGGCTCGGGCTCGTCGCCCTCTCGATCCTGCTGGTCATGCCGGTCAATGTCGGGGCAAACATGCTCGCACGCGAGGACTTGGCGTTCGCTCTCGCCGTCATCCTGCTGGGCTTACTGATGATGATCACGCGCCGCAACGCGGTGACGCAGATCGTCGGTTTCATGTCGCTGGAGAATGGCCTTGTATTGGCCGCGACCGGCGCCAAGGGCATGCCACTGGTCGTCGAGATATCGGTCGCCTTTTCGATCCTCATCGCCTTCGCGGTGTTTGGCGTTTTCGTCTTCCGCATCCGCGAGCGGTTCGACACCGTCGATCTCAGCGCCCTCGACCGTTTCCGCGAGGGCAGAAGGCACGTTCCCTGATGACTCCCCTCTCGACCATTCTCTGGACTCCGGCACTGGCGATGGTGCTGCTGGGATTTGTCGCCAATTACCGCCTCGGGGCGCTCATCAATATTCTCGCCTGCGCCATCACGTTTGTGGCCGGAATAGCCATGCTGTCCGGGGACCGGGTGCGCAGCGACGTCTTCATTATCGACGATTTCAATATCTATCTCATTCTCCTGACGACATTCATCGGCCTGACGACCAGCATCTTCAGTGCCACCTATATCAGCCATGAGCTGGAAATCGGGAAACTTACGCCTGCATTCCTGCGTTTCTATCACGCGCTCTACCAGGCGATGATGGGCGCCATGAATCTCGCCCTGGTCGTCAACAATGTCGGGCTCCTGTGGGTTGGCGTCGAGGTTGCCACCCTGTCCACCGTCATGATGGTGGGCATTTATCGGACGCCCGAGGCGGTCGAGGCGGCCTGGAAATATTTCATTCTCGGTTCGGTCGGCATCGCCCTCGCCTTCTTCGGAACGATCCTGATCTACCTTGTCGCGCAGCCCGTCGTCGGAGAAGGCCTGCCGGCGATGGCGTGGGACACGCTGCTGAAGAACAGCGCGGCCTTCGACGGCAAGCTCCTGTCGCTTGCCTTCGTTTTCCTGCTTGTCGGCTACGGCACCAAGGTGGGTCTTGCTCCTTTCCACGCATGGCTGCCGGATGCGCATGCCGAGGGCCCGACGCCGATCTCGGCGGTTCTGTCGGGCCTGTTGCTGAATGTCGCGCTCTACGCGCTGCTGCGCTTCAAGATATTGCTGGCCGGAAACCCGTACACCCTGAATGTCGGCATGATCATGATCTCGCTCGGCCTGATCAGCCTGATCTTTGCGGCGTTCATGCTCTACCGGCGGCGGGACATAAAGCGGCTGTTCGCTTACTCATCGATCGAGCATATGGGCATCATGACTTTTGCGTTCGGCATGGGCGGGCCGCTGGCCAATTTTTCCGGCCTCCTGCACATGACGATGCATTCGCTGATCAAGTCGGCTATCTTTTTCGCCGTCGGGCATATCGCGCAAGTGAAGGGCACCCAGCGTATCGCCCAGATTCGCGGCCTGTCCGTAACCCACCCCGCCCTGGCCGTAGGGCTGGCGCTCGGCGTCATCGCCATCGCCGGAATGCCGCCCTTCGGCATGTTCCTCAGCGAATTCATGCTGGTATCGACGAGTTTCGCACGCCAGCCGCTGCTTGCGCTGGCGCTCGTTTTCGGTCTCGTTCTGGCTTTCGGCGCGCTGGTGCTGCGATTGCAGAATGTGCTCTTTGGCGAGCCGACGGGTCCGCGCGGCGGAGTGAAAGCGTCCTATGTGCCGCTCTTTATCCATCTCGCGATCGTCCTTGGCGCCGGCCTCTGGTTACCCGAACCCGTGGTCCGCTGGTTCCGTGTCGTCGCCGCACAACTGGGATAGATGCCCATGGCAGACGATCCGATAACAAGGCTGCTCGGCTCGGCGAGGAAGCTCGAAATCATGCAGCCGTGGCCTCGCCTCGAGGTCGATCGGTCAACATGGATGGCAATCGGCCAGCATCTTGGCGGCGGCGCGGGTGATCTGCTTTCGCTTTGGGCAGAGGCAGGATTCGTCCATCTTGCGTTGCGTGCCGCCGGCCTCGATCATCCTTGCGTCCTTTCGCTGACGATCGAGCATAATGCCTTCCCGTCCGTCGGACAGTTTCACCCGCCCGCCATTCGGCTCGAGCGGGCCATCCAGGATCTGTATGGATTCATTGCCGAGGGCGCTGCTGACACGAGACCGTGGCTCGATCACGGCGCCTGGGGCATCAGCGCTCCGCTCGGGCGGCAAACGCCGGCTGCGCGGCGCGACCCCGCCGACTACAAATTTTTGCCGGTCAAGGGATCGGGCCTGCATCAAATTCCCGTCGGCCCCATTCACGCCGGCATCATCGAGCCCGGCCATTTCCGCTTCTCGGTGAACGGCGAGATCGTGGCCCGACTGGAGCAGCGGCTAGGCTACGTTCACAAGGGCATCGACGGGCTGCTGGCCGGTTGCGACATCGACCAGGGGGCGCGCGTTGCCGCGCGGATTTCGGGCGACTCGACGGTGGCGTACAGCTTTGCCTACGCATGTGCCGCCGAGGCTGCGCTCGGGATCGAGGTGCCGCCCCGGGCCAGATTACTTCGCGGAATCATGGCGGAGCTCGAGCGCGTCGCCAACCATCTCGGCGATATCGGCGCCATCTGCAACGACGCATCCTTCGTTCTCGCGCACGCTCATTGCGGCATTCTTCGCGAGCAGATTCTTGCCTCATGCGACCGCGCGTTCGGGCACCGGCTCATGATGGATCGCGTCCTGCCTGGCGGTGTCGCGACCGACCTGTCCAGGAAGGCCGCCGCAGACATTGTGGCGACGCTTGACGGAGTCGCGCCGAGGTTTGCGAAAATCGTTAGCCTGTATGACGAGACCCCTTCACTGCAGGATCGTACCTGCACGACCGGAATCGTGGACCGCTCCCTGGCGGCACGCTGGGCCGCGGGCGGCTATGTCGGAAGAGCTTCGGGGCGCAATTTCGATACGCGCCGTGACCTTCCCTATCCGCCCTATGATGGCGCCAGCCTTGAAATTCCTGTTTTCGAGCGGGGCGACGTCGACGCGCGGGTCTGGGTTCGGATCAAGGAAGTCGAAGCCAGCATCAAGCTGCTGAAGAAGTGGCTCGCCGAGTTGCCCGAAGGGCCGGTCCGAATACCTCTGCCGCCACAATCCGCACCCCGCGAAGGCATCGCCCTTGTCGAAGCGTTCCGCGGCGACGTGCTGATCTGGATGAGGATCGAGGGCGGCAAGGTGATGCGCGCGCACGCACGCGATGCCTCATGGTTCCAGTGGCCCCTTCTGGAATTCGCCATCAATGGCAACATTGTCGCGGACTTCCCGCTGTGCAACAAATCGTTCAACTGCTCCTATTCGGGACACGATCTCTGATGCGGACGCTCCTGCTTCAGTCCTTGTTCACGCGCCCTGTCACGGTGGATGCGCCGTCGCCGGAGGAGATCGCGCTCGTCGAGCTTGGCAATGCGTTGAAGGAACAGGCGCAGCGGCTGTTTGGGCGGTCGATCACGATCCGCGAGGTCGATGCGGGCTCATGCAATGCCTGCGAGCTGGAAATCCACGCCCTGAGCAACGCCGTTTACGATATCGAACGTTTCGGAATCAAGTTTGCCGCGTCGCCGCGGCACGCCGATGTTCTTTTGGTAACCGGTCCGGTGACGAAAAACATGAAGATTGCGCTCGAGCGCGCCTATGCCGCGACACCGGCACCGAAATGGATCGTCGCTGTCGGCGATTGTGCCTGCGGATGCGGAGTGTTCTCGCAGTCCTACGCTACTCTGGGCAGCGTGCAGTCCGCGTTACCCGTCGATCTGCAGATCAGAGGATGCCCGCCGCGGCCCATCGACCTGCTCAGAGGCCTGCTGGCGCTGATGGAACAGGCCGTCGATCCGAAACCCGCGACCTAGCTGCGAGATCGCGTCAAGCAGCCATGGCTGCGGCGCGTCAGCATCCTTGTCTGTCGCTCTGGCGCACCTTGATCAGCATCGGCCCATAGCTTCCCACAAATGTGCCGAAAGCGACAAGCCATGATGCCGCCGACGCATACAGGAGCCCATTCGAGTATTCGGGCAGGAATGCCGCAGTCACTCTGGCGGCAACGGCGGCGAGGATCGCCGTGTAGATCAGGTTCGTTGCCGCGTCCGATACGATGGCGCGACCGGTATGGCCACGCGTCGCCCGAGTCATAACCGCGAGCGTCATGACCCCGATGGCCCCGGTCGTCCAGGCGTGCAACGCCCCGGTCTGCGGCAAAAGGTCCGGCCACAAAATCGACAGAGCCAGCATAAACGCGCCAAGCGGCACAAAAGCGTATCCGACATGCAGGATAAACACGATCGGTTCGCTCCAAGTCCTGACACCAGCCCAACGGAACAGGCGGATCGCCTGCAACACGCCCGCGGCGATCAGCGCGAACCCACTATAGTCCTCCTGCGGCGCGGCCACCCATGCGATCAGCGCAAGCGCCATGACTGCGATTGAAAGCATGTCGAAACGCCCGAGCGGCCTCGGTCTCGTCGTATCCCCCTGGCGCGAGAGCCAGCTTGAGGTAAAGCTTGGCGTGATGCGTCCGCCAATCAGCACGATCAATCCGACGATCGCACCTGTCCCGATCCGAATTCCGAGTGCGGGTGCGCCGGAAAAGATGGCCTCCGCGTGAAAGGCAACATTGGCCAAAGCGACGAGTCCGGTGAGACCGACGACCTTCAAATTCCGCCAGTTCCTGCCGGTCACGATTTCGCGCAACACGGCCGCGGTCAGGATGAAAAGATAGCTGGAATCGATCAGTGCCGCGGGAACGATTCCGATCCTGTCGGACATGAGCATCGCCGCGCGGCCACATAGCCAAAGCGTAACGAGCCCGGCGAGCGGACGTCCCTGCAGCGGCAGCCTGCCAGTCCAATTTGGAATGGCCGTCAGCAGAAAACCTGTCATGACGGCCGACACGTAGCCGAACAGAAACTCGTGAGCATGCCAGGCCACGCCGCCGTAGTCCGCCGCGAATTGGACAAGGCCGCTCAGAAGACCGACCCACAGAACCATCGCGACGCACGCCCAGAGAGCCGCGCCAAGAAAAAATGGCCGGAACCCGTAACTCAGCAGCGGGACCGAAACGGGCCGCAACCTCGGAATCCCCCCGCTCGGGCGCGCGGCGCTACTCGCCGCATGCGGTTGCGCAGGCATTATCTTCTCCTTGGCCGCATTCATGCTGCAGAACAAAAGTAAGGGCACGTTTCATGCACACCGCGCCCGGATCCGGGGAATGTCCCATGACGCCCAGGAGCGTGATCCATTCCTCATCCGGCGCATTCGCCGCGTAGTGGCGCATCGCCCATGCGGCATATTCGCCGAGCGAACAGCCAGTCGCACCGGCTGCGCGCTCCAGTCTCGCGACCAAAATGAGATCGCCGAGCCCGACGATGGCCTCTGCGGCTGCGCTCGCATCGCCGAAACGGGACAGGATATCGCTCAGTAGCATGCAACCCCTCAATTGACGCGATGGGCGTCCGCTCCTTCGATTTCAATGCCCGTGATCTTCGCCCGCGATACAAGGCGGGCGATATATTGCGCGGTCGCGCGGCGGCGCACGCGCTCCTTCAAATACGATGCGATGCGTTCGGCAACCAGTTCATAGGGCAGCACGCGCCCCTCAATCTTGCGTTCTAGGCGAACGATATGAAAGCCGTAACGCGACGCGACCGGCGCGTCGGTCATGGTTCCGGGAGCGAGTCGAACCAGTGCCTCCTCGAACTCGGGCGTGGTTTGACCTGCGGTAAGCTGGCCGAGATTTCCGCCTTGCTTTCCCGACGGACAGGACGAATGAACCCGCGCCAAGTCGGCGAACAGCTCCGGGTGAAGTTTCAATTCGGCAAGAATCGATTCGGCCCGCCGCCCCGCCTCGGCGAAAGCCTCGGCATCGTCGGAGCGCGCCGAGATCAAGATATGGGACGCCTCATAAAGATCAGGCGTCCTGAAACGGCCGATGTTATTTTGATAATAGCGGCGGCAGACGGTCTCGTCCGGCTCCGGCGTGACGATTTCCATTTCCGTCAACTGCCGCAACAAGGCCTCCTCATCCGTTTCCCGCCTTCCGGCCTCATCGGTCTGTGGACGAGCCTGCAGGCCGATGCGCGCAGCCTCCTGCAGCAACAATTCCCGAATGACCAGGGCCCTCGCCGCCGCCTGCCAGGCTATCGCCGGCTTCGGCGCCGGATGATTCTGGATCTCGCGCGCGATGGCGTCACGAGCGATAACGATTCCGTTGACGCTGACGATCGCGGCTTTCGGCTCGGCGCGTTTGACGGAATGATCGACAATCAGCGGCATGTCAGTGTTCCGGATCAGCCATTGCGCATGGGTCGGCGCGCCGCCGGAAACAATTCAGGCTCCGACGCCACCCCGCGAAGCCAATAGCGCGGCGCCGGTCTTGTGGTACGCACGATCTGGTAGCCGCGGCGGCCGAGATACCAGATCGGCGCGCTCCAAACATGCACCAAACGGGTGAACGGGAAGACCAGGAAAATGGTCATGCCGAGAAACAGATGCGCGCGGAAGATCGGATGCACATCATTCAGCAGCGCCGATACGCCGGGCTGCAGTGTCAGGATTCCCTGCGCCCAGGTCATGAATTTCACCATTTCATGCCCGTCGAGATGCTGCAGTGACACGTAAATCGTGCCAAGCCCGAGAATGAGTTGGGCATAAAGCAGCAACAATACGGCGATATCGCCGAAAGAGGACGTAGTGCGAATGCGGGCGTCGAAAAGGCGGCGGTGAATAAGCAAGGTCATGCCGGCAAAGCACATCACGCCGGCCACGCCGCCGATGACGATCGCCATCCACTGCTTGAATGTGTGTGAAATGCCGATGGCATCAAACACCCAGATAGGCGTCAGCAGTCCGACGAAATGACCCGCGAATATGACGAGAATCCCGACGTGGAACAGGTTGGAACCCCAGGTGAGCTGGCGGCGGCGCAGTAGCTGGCTAGAGCCGCTTCGCCACGTATATTGCTCACGGTCAAAACGCGCGAGGCTACCGAGGAGGAAAACCGTCAGGCAGAAATAAGGATACCAACCGAAGACCACATAAGTGACGATGTCTCGCATGGCTTGATCCTTCAGGAACGTGAACGTTGTGACATGTTGGGCGCAGGTCGCATGGCGCCGCGCACGCGAGCGATCAGGTTATCCTTGCATCCGTTGCCTGAGCCCGGCCCGAAACTGACCGGCTCATCCTCCCAAGCGGCATCGAGAGCTGTGAGGTCGGTCGCGTCGGGATCGGGGAGCTGCAGCAGCGCAGAAATCTCTTCCTCTTTCGGCTTTGCCGCCGACAGGGCGATCAGAGCGCGGAAAACCGCCTCGTAGGGAGATTGGCGCTTGCGCAACCGCTCCGCCAGAGCCGCGAAGATGTGCGCCGGCTGACCTAGCGTCTCGCATGCCTCTTTGATCGGCCGGGTAGCGAGAAATTCCAGAAACAGCGGCAGAAAGTCCGGTAACTCGCCGGTATTGATCTGCAATCCGGCGATTTCGTATTGGGTCTTCAGGTCGATCATGGCTTGCCCACGGTCGCGACTTTCCCCGTGCACATGCTCGAACAGGTGCAACGACAACGATCGGGTGCGATCGAACAACAGGACGTATCGCTCCTGCAGATCATAGAGATCCCAGCCTGCCAGTTCGTCGAGCAGCGCGCGAAGCTGATCCCTTATCCGTGCCGGAATCATTTCCTCTCGGGTCAGCACTTCGCTGATCTCGCCGGCCGCCCGTTGCAGTTCAGCGCTGGGATAGGTGAGAAGCGCGGACAATGCCTTGAAGGTCTTGTTCATCACATGACTTCCATGGGGCTTTTGCTGCGTTTGGGCGTGCCGAAGAGGTTGACTTCTGTCGATCCGCCTGAGCAACCGTTCCCGAACGAAAAGCCGCAGGATCCGCGCAGGTCGTAGGCATCCTCGTTCAATTCGCGGTGTGCCGTTGGGATGACGAACCGGTCCTCATAATTGGCGATCGCCATGATGTGGTACATGTCCTCGATCTCTTGACCGGAAAGGCCGACGCGTTTTGCGATGTTGTCGTCGATCACGCCGTCGACGGTTTTGGCGCGCATATACGCGCGCATCGCAAGCATCCGCTCGAGACCGAGCGCAACCGGCTCCTCCTTCCCCGCAGTCAGCAAATTGGCAAGATATTTCAGCGGGATACGAAGGCTGCGCACGTCCGGCATTTCGCCGTCATGGCCGATCTTGCCGGCTTGCGCGGCCGACTGGATCGGAGAGAGCGGC
Source organism: Pseudorhodoplanes sp. (assembly GCA_035548355.1). GTDB lineage: Bacteria > Pseudomonadota > Alphaproteobacteria > Rhizobiales > Xanthobacteraceae > Pseudorhodoplanes. Next base: position 126,500 of record DASZTD010000031.1, on the reverse strand, counting down.
GGCACGTACCAGACCATCGGCAAGGTTCGGTATTCGGGATGCAGCGGGAAGGCGACCTTCCACTCCATCGCCATCTTGTAGACCGGCGAGCGGCGAGCCCCTTCCAGCCAATTGTCGCTGATGCCGTCGCGGCGGGCCTGCTCGATCACGGCGGGGTCGTGCGGATTGAGGAAGATGCCGAGTTGAGCCTCGTACAAGTCCTGTTCCTCGGGCACACTCGCCGCTTCCTCGATCCGATCAGCGTCGTACAAAACCACGCCGAGATAACGGATGCGGCCGACGCATGTTTCCGAGCAGACCGTCGGCTGCCCGGCCTCGATGCGCGGATAGCAGAAGATGCACTTCTCCGATTTCCCGCTCGACCAGTTGTAATATATCTTCTTGTAGGGACAGCCTGACACGCACATCCGCCAGCCGCGACATTTGTCCTGGTCGATGAGAACGATCCCGTCCTCCTCCCGCTTGTAGATGGCCCCCGACGGACACGCCGCGACACAGGCCGGATTGAGGCAGTGTTCGCACAGGCGCGGCAGGTACATCATAAAGGTATTCTCGAACTGCCCGTAAATCTCCTTTTGCACGCCCTCGAAGTTGACGTCCTTCGAGCGTTTGGCGAATTCGGTGCCGAGAATCTCCTCCCAGTTCGGGCCCCACTCGATCTTCTCCATGCGCTCGCCGGTAATGAGCGAGCGCGGCCGCGCCGTCGGGAAGGCGGACAGCTCGGGCGCCTTCTGCAGGTGCTCGTAATCGAAGGTGAAGGGCTCGTAATAGTCGTCGATCTCCGGCAGGTCGGGATTGGCGAAGATGTTGGCAAGCACGCGCCACTTCGAACCGATACGCGGCTCAATCCTGCCGTTCTTCTTGCGCCGCCAGCCGCCGTTCCAGCGATCCTGGTTTTCCCACTCCTTCGGATAGCCGATGCCCGGCTTGGTTTCGACGTTGTTGAACCACGCGTATTCCATGCCTTCGCGATTGGTCCACACATTCTTGCAGGTGACCGAGCAGGTGTGGCATCCGATGCACTTGTCGAGATTCAGCACCATGGCGATTTGCGCACGGATTTTCATTCTGCGGCCTCCAAAGTGTTCTTGTGCGCGGCGGGCACCGGTCCGGGCTGATCGGCCGCCGGCTTGTCCAGCCAATCGACTTTCGACATCTTGCGCACGATCACGAATTCGTCGCGGTTCGTGCCGATCGTGCCGTAATAGTTGAAGCCGTAGGCGAGCTGGGCATAGCCGCCGATCATGTGCGTAGGCTTGACCACCACGCGCGTGACCGAATTGTGAATGCCACCGCGCTGGCCCGTCATCTGCGAGCCGGGGACGTTCACGATCTTCTCCTGCGCGTGATACATGAGGCACATACCGTCCTTCACGCGCTGAGACACGACGGCGCGCGCGACAAGCGCGCCGTTCTGGTTGTACGCCTCGATCCAGTCGTTATCGACGATCCCCGCCCTGCGGGCATCGTTCTCGCTGATCCAGACGATCGGCCCGCCCCGCGACAGCGTCAGCATCAGGAGATTGTCGGTGTAGGTGGAATGAATTCCCCATTTCTGATGCGGGGTGATGAAATTCAGAACGATCTGCTTCTCGCCATTCGGCTTCGAATCGATCACCGGCTTGACCGCCTTCAGATCGACCGGCGGCCGATACACGCACAGGGCCTCGCCGAAAGCCCGCATCCACAGGTGATCCTGATAGAGCTGCTGGCGGCCCGACAACGTGCGCCACGGGATAAGCTCGTGCACGTTGGTATAGCCGGCGTTGTAGCAGACCTTTTCCGATTCCAATCCCGACCAGGTCGGCGCCGAAATGATTTTGCGCGGCTGGGCGACCACGTCGCGAAAGCGGATCTTCTCGTCCTCTTTCGGCAGCGCCAGGTGCTTGTGATCGAGCCCCGTGGTCTGCGACAGTGCCTCCCAGGCCTTGACGGCCACCTCCCCGTTGGTCTCCGGGGCGAGCGAAAGAATGACCTCGGTCGCGTCGATATCGGTATCGATGCGAGCAAGCCCCCGGGTCGGCCCCTCCTCCGTCACCTCGCCGTTGAGCCGCTTGAGCAGCTCGACCTCGTGCTCGGTGTTCCAGGCCATTCCCTTGACGCCGTTGCCGAGCTTCTGCATCAGCGGCCCGAGCGCGGTAAAGCGCTTGTAGATGTTCGGATAGTCGCGCTCGACCACCGTCACCGCCGGCATGGTCCGGCCGGGGATCGGCTCGATCTCTCCCTTCTTCCACTCCTTCACGTCGATTGCCTGCGCGATTTCGCCGGGCGAATCGTGCTGGATCGGCGTCAGCACGACATCCTTCTCGACGCCGAGCACCTCGGGCGCCACCTCGGAAAACTTGCGCGCGATGGCCTTGTAGATTTCCCAGTCGCTCTTGCACTCCCATACCGGATCGACCGCCGAGGAGAGCGGGTGGATGAAGGGATGCATGTCGGAGGTGTTGAGATCGTTTTTCTCGTACCAGGTCGCCGTCGGCAGGACGATGTCTGAATAGACACAGGTCGTGGACATGCGAAAATCGAGCGTCACGAGAAGGTCGAGCTTCCCCTGCGGGGCCTGATCGCGCCAGACGACCTCCTTCGGCTTCTTTCGGCCGGTCTCCCCGAGGTCCTTGCCCTGCACGCCATGCGCAGTGCCGAGAAGATGCTTGAGGAAATATTCATGCCCCTTCCCAGACGAACCCAGCAGGTTGGATCGCCACACGAACATGTTTCGCGGCCAATTGTCGGGGTTGTCCGGGTCTTCGCACGACATTTGCAACTCGCCCGATTTCAGTCCCCGGGCGACATAATCCTTAGGCTCAAGCCCAGCCGCCTGCGCCTTGGCAGCCAGCGACAACGGGTTTTGCCTGAGCTGCGGAGCCGACGGCAGCCATCCCATGCGTTCGGCCCGCACGTTGTAGTCGATGAGCGCGCCGTCCCACGGCCCGGCGGGCGCGGTCGGCGATAGCAGCTCGTCGATCCCGATGGTCTCGTACCGCCACTGATCGGTGTGGGCGTAGAAGAACGACGTCGAATTCTGTTGACGCGGCGGGCGTCCCCAATCGAGCCCAAAGGCCAGCGGCAGCCATCCCGATTGCGGCCGCAGCTTTTCCTGGCCCACATAATGCGACCAGCCGCCGCCGGATTGCCCGACGCAGCCGCACATCACCAGCATGTTGATGACACCGCGATAATTCATGTCGCAGTGGAACCAATGGTTCATGGCCGCGCCGATGATCACCATCGAGCGCCCCTTGGTCTTTTCCGCATTCAGCGCAAATTCGCGGGCGACCGTGATGATCTGATCGCGCGGCACGCCGGTGATGCGCTCCGCCCAGGCCGGCGTATAGGGAACGTTCTCGTCGTAGGATTTGGCGACGTGGGCGCCGCCGAAACCGCGATCGAGGCCATAATTGGCGACAAGCAGGTCGAAGACCGTGGCGACAAGGGCCTCGCCGTCCTTCAGCGTCACGCGCTTGGCCGGAATCCTACGCTGCAAAATATCCGGATGATCCGTCCCCGTGAAATGGTCGTGCTCACGGTTGCCGAAATAGGGAAATGCGACGTCAACAAGGTCGTCCTTGTTCTCCGCGAATGACAGCCTGAGACTAGTCTTGCCGCCATCGGATTTCTTTTCCTCCAGATTCCACTTGCCCTTCTCGCCCCAGCGAAAGCCGACGGAGCCGCGCGGAACGACGATACTTTGCGAAGCCTCGTCGTAGGCGACCGTTTTCCAGTCCGGGTTGTTCGTTTCGCCGAGATCGCCGGCGAAGTCGGACGCGCGCAGCAGGCGCCCGGGAACCAAGCGGCCGTCCTGCTTCACGAGCTGCACCAGCATCGGCATATCCGTGTACTGGCGCACGTAGTCGGTGAAATACTTCGTCTGCTTGTCGAGATAGAACTCGCGCAGGATCACGTGACCCATCGCCATCGCGAGCGCGGCATCGGTGCCCTGCTTGACCGAGATCCAGAGATCAGCAAACTTCGAGGCCTCCGAATAATCCGGCGAAATGACCACGCTCTTGGCGCCGCGATAGCGCGCCTCCGTATAGAAATGCGCGTCGGGCGTGCGAGTCTGGGGAACGTTCGATCCCCACAGCAGGAGAAAGCCCGCATTGTACCAATCCGCCGATTCCGGCACGTCTGTTTGTTCGCCCCAGGTCTGCGGAGAGGACGGCGGCAGGTCGCAATACCAATCGTAGAAAGACATGCAGACGCCGCCGATGAGCGACAGATAGCGAGACCCGGCCGCATAGGAGACCATCGACATTGCCGGAATGGGCGAAAAGCCGATGACGCGGTCGGGGCCGTATTTCCTGACAGTATAGGCATTGGCGGCGGCGACGATCTCGGTAACTTCGTCCCATGTCGCGCGGACGAATCCGCCCATGCCGCGCTTAGACGTATATGCCGCACGCTTCTCGTCATCCTCGACGATCGAAGCCCAGGCGGCTACCGGCTTGCGCATCACACGCGCCTCGCGCCAAAGCTTGAGCAGCCGCGAGCGCACTAGCGGATATTTCACCCGGTTGCCGGAATAAAGATACCAGGAATAGCTGGCCCCGCGTGAACAGCCGCGCGGCTCATGATTGGGCAATTCGGGCCGAGTGCGCGGATAGTCCGTCTGCTGCGTTTCCCACGTCACGATCCCGCCTTTGACGTAGATTTTCCACGAGCAGGATCCCGTGCAATTGGCGCCATGCGTCGAGCGCACGATCTTGTCGTGCTGCCAGCGCTTGCGATAGCCGTCCTCCCAGCGACGGTCCTCGCGGGTGACCTGACCATGCCCTCCGGAAAATTCGTCCACGACGCGGTTGAAGAATGTCAGGCGATCGAGGAAATAGCTCATCGCGGTCTCCCTATTCCGCAGGCGTCGCAGTAGCGACCGAAGTTGATGCGGTTCGTCTTAGCCCTCTTTCCACGTCATAGAGCAGCCCGCCGCGCCGAGTGTAGAAGGCCCAGGTAACGACGAGACAGCTCACATAGAAGATCAGGAAGCCCCACAGCGCCGCCTCCACGCCCCCGGTCAAATCGATCGACGTGCCGTAGGACTTCGGGATGAAGAAGGCGCCGAACGCGGCGATTGCGGACGTAAAGCCGGTGATGGCCGCCGACTCCTTCTCGGCCTGGCGCAAGCGGGATGCCTGATCCGCCTTGGGCATCAGCCGGTCCATCTCCTTGCGCATGATGTTCGGGATCATCTGGAATGTCGAGGCATTGCCGACGCCCGTTGCAAAAAACAGCAGCAGAAACATCGCGAAAAAGCCCCAAAACGCGTTCGGCTGATCCTTTATTCCAAGGAAATAAAGAACGCCGGCGCACCCGACCATCATCAGCGCAAAGACCGCAAAAGTGACGCGCCCGCCGCCCCACCGGTCGGACACCCAGCCGGTTGCCGAACGTGACAGCGCACCCACGAGCGGCCCGAGAAACGCGAAGGGCAGCGCATCGACTGCAGGAAATTGCGTCTTGGCAAGCAGCGGGAACCCGGCGGAAAAGCCGATGAAAGAACCGAACGTGCCGGTATAGAGCCAGCACATGATCCAGTTATGCTTACGCTGAAAGATAACCGCCTGCTCGCTGAATGATGCCTTGGCCGAGGCGATATCGTTCATGCCGAACCAGCAGGCGAAGGCGCTGGCCGCGATGAACGGGACCCAGATGAATCCGGCATTCTGCAGCCACAGTGGGATTTCCTGCGACCCGCTCTTGACCATGACCGGCTGACCGCCGAACCAGCCGAATACCCCGGCGGTGATGACGATCGGCACGACGAACTGCACCACGCTGACGCCGAGATTGCCAAGGCCGGCATTGAGCGCGAGAGCGTTGCCCCTCTCCGACTTCGGAAAGAAGAACGAAATGTTGGACATGGACGAGGCAAAATTGCCGCCGCCCAGGCCGCACAGTAGCGCGAGAATCAAGAATACCACGTAAGGCGTATTCGGATTCTGAACCGCGTATCCGATCCCGACCGCCGGAATCATCAGCGACCAGGTTGCAAGCGTAGTCCACAGCCGTCCGCCAAAAATCGGCACCATAAACGAATAAAAGATCCGCAATACCGCGCCGGAAATGCCCGGCAACGCCGCGAGCCAGAAAAGCTGATCGGTATTGAAGCCGAACCCGATCGTCGGGAGTTTGGCCACGACGACGGACCACACCTGCCAGACCGCAAACGACAGAAGAAGCGCAGGAATGGAAATCCACAAATTGCGCCGCGCGATGGCGCGGCCGGTGCTTTCCCAGAACCGGCGATCCTCCGGGCGCCAGTCCTTGAGCACCTTGCCGGACAAGGCGCCGATATGCTCCGGCTTGTGGATCTCCTGCATTTCCGGCAATTCCGGCAGCTTTTTCAGCGCCTCGCCGGCAACGCCCTGCTCCATCTGCCGGATCGACAGATGCATCCATGCAAGCGCGCCCGCGACCAGCAGGAACAGCAGCATGAAGCAGCTCGTCCAGATTCCGGTCAGGTCGTTGAGCGCGCCAAACGCGATCGGCAGGACAAAGCCGCCGAGGCCTCCGATCATACCGACAAGCCCGCCGACGGAACCGACGTTTTTCGGATAATAGACCGGGATGTGCTTATAAACGGCTGCCTTGCCGAGCGCCATGAAGAAGCCCAGCACAAAGACAATGACCGTGAACGGCACCACGCCCATTTCCATGTGGAACGAAATCGGACCGTTGATGCCGCGCACTACGTAGTCGGTCGGCGGATAAGACAGAATGAATGTCGCAGCCACGCCGACGAGGAATGTCCAGTACATCACCCTGCGCGCGCCATACCGATCGGATAGGTGGCCGCCATAGGCGCGAAACACGCTCGCGGGAAAAGAGAATGCGGCCGCGATCATGCCGGCGACCTTGATGTCCACGCCGTAAACGCTGATGAGATAGCGCGGAAGCCACAGCGACAGGGCGACGAAGGCGCCGAAGACAAAGAAGTAATAAAGAGAAAAGCGCCATACCTGAACGTTCTTCAAGGGCTTGAGCTCGAGCCAGGCGCTCTTGACCTTTTCGCCCCGCGCGCGGCGCTGGCGCAAAACCGGATCGTCCTTGGTAGTCAGCCAGAATATGACCGCCATGACGGCGATACCCGCCGCCCATATCTGCGCCGTCACCTGCCAGCCATAGGCCACGAGCACGAAAGGAGCGCAGAATTTCGTGACCGCGGCTCCGACATTGCCGGCGCCGAAAATGCCGAGCGCCGTTCCCTGCTTCTCGGTCGGAAACCAGCGCGACACATAGGCGACGCCAACGGCGAAGGACCCCCCCGCGATGCCGACGCCAAGCGCCGCCAGAAGAAATTGCGGGTAGGTTTGCGCGTAAGACAGGGCGAAGGTCGCCGCCGCGGCCGCGAGCATCGTCAGCGTGTAGACGAGGCGGCCGCCATACTGGTCGGTCCAGATGCCGAGAGCGAGCCGGATCAGCGAGCCGGTCAGGATCGGGGTTCCGACCAGGAGTCCGAACTCAGTCTCGTTCAGCCCGAGATCGTCCTTGATGCGCACACCTATGATCGCGAAAATCGTCCACACCGCGAAGCAAACGGTGAACGCGATCGTTGACATCCACAGCGCAGTTCCCTGGCCTTTCGGGCTCGTCTGCGTGCGTTCGGTCATGACCGTCTCCGATTCTGAAATCAAATAATGATCAAGATCGGCCGGTTGCGGCGCTGCCGCCTTGCGCTGGATCAAATTTGCCGGCTCGCCTCCGACACGATCAATCGAAGCGCGCTGATTTTCAAGGGCTTTGCGCCGTCGCTGCGTGTTCCACCGCTATTGACATTTGTCAAATATGCGAAGCGACTCAGGCATTATTTTGTAAAAATGCTCCGATACAATGTAGATAATGCTCGAAACCTCCCCCTTTTCCGCGGCATCTCGAAAAGAAACTTCGATCTGTTGATGGAAGGTTCCCTGTTTCGCGATGTGCCGAAGGGAGCCATCGTCATTCGCGAAGGTCAGGTTCCTCAATATCTGTATCTTGTCGTCGACGGATTGATCGAATTGTTCGCCAGTTTCGAGGGCGAGGAGACGACGCTCGATATCGCGCGGCCCCCCTCGACCTTCATCCTGGCGGCGGTGGTGCGCGACGAGGTCTTTCTGAAATCGGCGCGGGCGCTGGTCTCGGCGCGGATTCTGGCCATTCCCGCGGCGGCCGTGCGCGAGGTGTTCGGGCGCGACGCGGCCTTCGCGCGCGCCGTGGTGGCGGAACTCGCCTTCCGGTACCGGGTCGTCGTCCGCGCCCTGAAAAACGAGAAATTGCGCACCAGCACGGAGCGGCTCGCCAACTGGATCAGGGATACCGAACGGATGCAGGGCGGCCGCGGCTTCATCGAACTTGAATTTGAAAAGAAGACGCTGGCCTCGCTCTTGGGGATGACGCCGGCCAACCTGTCGCGCGAGCTTTCCTTCCTGTCGCGGCACGGCATTCGCACGCGCGGGCGGCAAATCGTCATAAAGGACCGGCACGCGCTTGCCGGATATGCGCGGCCGACGCCGCTGATCGACGGCTGACCGCTGGCCGCCGCCGGATATCGCATCGGCACGGCGGGTTGCCGCGCCCTCCTATTCGGCGACCACCCGGTTTCGCAGGATGCCGACTTCGGGGATCTCGATCTCCACGATGTCGCCCGGCGTCACCGGGCCGATGCCCGATGGCGTTCCGGTCATGATGACATCGCCGGGCAACAGGGTAATCGCGTCGCTGAGATAGGATACGAGCTTCGGAATCGAATAGACGAGGTCCGACGTGTTGCTCCTCTGGCGCTGCTCGCCGTTGACGCGCCCCATGATCGTGATATTGGCGGGATCGAGATCCGTCTGAATAGCGGGACCGATCGGCGCGAATGTATCGAACGATTTGCCGAGCAGGAGACATCCCTGCTTCATTTCCGCCGCCTGGACCGTGCGCTCGCTGACATCGTTGCCGCAGGTATAGCCGAGAATGTAGTCGGATGCCCTGCTCTCCGGCACGCGGCGCGCGGTCCGACCGATCACGACCACGACTTCCGCTTCGAAGTGAATGACGACGCCCTGACGCGCGGGGTAAACGATATTCGCATCCGGCCCCGCGATCGCCGGCGTCGGCTTCATGAAAAGCATCGGCACCGCCGGCAGCGGCGCATTCACCTCCTGCGCGTGCTTTACGTAGTTCAGGCCCACGCCATAGATGTTGCGCGGATCGACCGGCGGCAGAAGCCGCACCTGCCCGAGAGGCACCGGCCGGCCGCGCGGATTGATGCCCTCGAACGGCGTGCCGAGCAGCGGCCGGATCATGCCGTCTTCCTCGAGAATGCCGTAGCGAATGCCCGGGTCGCAATAGCGGACGATGCGCATGTTCAATCCCTCTTTAATGCGGCAGGCAGGGCGCCCCAGCCGACGAACGCGGCCCTGCCGCGCAGCCGTTCCTCCAGGCGCAAAAGTTCGTTCCACTTGGCGGTGCGTTCGCCGCGCGCGATCGAACCGACCTTGATCTGCCCGGCATTCCAGCCGACGGCGAGATGGGCGATAGTCGTGTCCTCGGTTTCGCCCGACCGCGCCGAGACGATCGCCGTCAGCCCCGCTTGGCGCGCGGCTTCGAGGGCCGCAAAAGTCTCGCTGACGGTGCCGATCTGGTTCGGCTTGATCAGCGCGCAGGTCACGAGATCCGACCGGGCCGCCTCGGCGATGCGCGCGGCGCTGGTGACCAGGAGATCGTCTCCCACGACCTGAGAGCGCCCCCGTGCCGCCGCCGTGAAACGGCGAAATCCCGCCGCGTCGTCCTCGGCGAAAGGGTCTTCGATCGAAAGGATCGGATAGCGGTCGATCCAGGACAGGAGCAGTTCGCCGAGCGCATCGCTGTCGAGCTCGCGCTTTTCGAGACCGAGCCGGTAGCGTCCTTCTCTGCCGAAATCCGAAGCCGCGATGTCGAGCGCGATATGCACATCCTGCCCGGGCGTGAGGCCCGCGGATTCGATCGACCTCATCAATGTATCGAGTGCTTCCTCATTCGTGGAGAAAGCAGGCCACCAGCCGCCCTCGTCGGCCACGCCCTGCATTCTCCCGCTGTCGCGCAGAACGCGGCCGGCGGCGTGATACACTTCCGCCGTGCGGACCAAGGCCTGCTCGAAGCTCGACGCCGACGGACACATGACCAGGAAATCCTGGACATCAACGCGGCGCCCCGCATGCGCTCCGCCGCCGAAAATCTGGATTTCCGGCAGCGGAATGCTCACCGGCCCGTTCCGCGCGAGATGCAGGAACAGCGGCTTGCCGACATCGGCCGCGGCCGCCTGCAGGACCGCCATGGAGACGGCGATCGTGGCATTGCCGCCGAGCCGTTGCTTTTGAGCCGTTCCGTCGAGCGCGATCAATCGCTCGTCGAGCGCCGATTGATCGGCGACGTCCATTCCGGCAAGCGCGGCGGAGATCTCGCCGTTGACGTTTTCCACGGCGCGCCTGACGTCGAGACCGCCCAGCGTCGCGCATTTGTCGCGCAGGTCGATCGCCTCGCCGGACCCCATCGACGCCCCCGCGGGCGCGATCGCGCGGCCGGAAACACCGTTATCCAGGACGACCTCGGCCTCGACGGTCGGCCGGGCCCGGGAATCCCACACGCGGCGCCCTGTGATTCTTGCAATCCGTGCCATCGTCAGCCCTGATCCAATCCGAGATTACATGCCCAGCGATTACGTATGGGATCGAGGCGTAAGACCTCTTCCCGAATGAGCGCCAATGCCGTTCCTCGAACGAGCGCGCAGTCGCTCTCGGATGTGATGTATTCGACCGGCGATTTTCCGTCGATGCGTGCGAGAAACAGGGCGGGCAGAAGCCGGGCCGTCCGCGCCTCGAGTCCGGCGCGATCCTCGAAGCCCGCCTCGGCCAAATAGGCGCTGCCCAGCGTGTCGAAGGCCGAAAGAAAATCCGGAGCGGCGGCCCTGTTCCAGACGCATTTGAGCAGAAGGTGGTTGAGACAAAAGGCCAGATCGAACGCCGGATCGCCGTACCAGGCGCATTCGGCATCGAGAAAAACCGGACCTTGCGGGCCGGCAAGGATATTTTTCGGGCTCACGTCCCCGTGCACCAGCGCGCGATGGCAGGCGAGCGTCTCGCGCGACAGCGTCATGAGCAGGGCGGCGATGTCTCGGTGCCGCGCGGCTGTCGCCTCGAGATAGGGCTCGAGCCGGATGGCATGAAAGGTGCCGTCGTTGGCAAATTCCTGTGCAAGAATTTGGCTGCCCGCGGTCGCCGTATGAATCCTGGCGAGCGTGCGCCCGACCTGAGCGGCGAAAGCCAAGTTCACGTGGCCGTCGCGAAGCTGCGCCTTCCACAGCGGATAGTGGTCGCCCGGCAAATAGGTCATGGCGAACAATCCGGACCGCGGATCGTGAAATATCACCTCCGGCACGGCGCCGGGCTCGACCTGCGCGACGGTTCGCATCCATCCGGCTTCCGATGCATTGCGGCTCACCGGAGCACGCCAATCCGCGGCAACCCGCAGCTTGGGTAAGGCGCGTTTCACCGCGAATGTCCGCGCCGGCGTCTCCACCTTCCAGATGTCGGACGAGACCCCTCCGGTCAGCGGCGTGAAGACCGCGCGCGCGCCTGCGGGAACAAGCCCGGCCTCGCGCAACGCGGCCTCTATTGCCGCCGGCGGAACGGCCTGTCTCTCTTTGGCGGTGTCAATCATCGCGATCACACGACCCGGTGCAGCAGCGGCTCGCCGGCGGCGAGGCGCCGGCAGTTTTCAGCTATCACGCCGATGCTGCGGCGCCAGGTCCCGTCCGTCAGCCAGCCGACATGTGGCGTCGCCACGACATTGTCGAGCCTGAGCAGCGGATTGTCGGGTCCCGCCGGCTCCCGCGCGAATACGTCAAGGCCCGCGGCCGCGACATGTCCGCTCTCGAGCGCGGAGAGAAGGGCGGCCTCGTCGATCAGGGCACCCCGCGCGGTGTTGATGATGATCGCTCCGCGCTTCATCGCGGCGATCCGCGCGCCATCAATCAGATTCGATGTTTGCGGCGTAAGCGGCACATGCAGGGAAATGATATCGGCCTTTCGCAGCAGATCGTGCAGATCGAGCAATTCGACATCGGCATCTTTCGCGGCGGGATCGTGCGCGACCACGCGGGCGCCGAGCGCGCGCAGGGCGGGCGCCAGTTTTCGCGGCACCGCGCCATAGCCGATCAGCCCCACGCAACGGCCGCCGATCTCGCCGGCCCCATCGAGCAAGTCGGGCCGCAGCGGCCAGCCCCGCCCTTCATGCATTTCCCGGGAAATGGCCGCAATACGCCGCAGACAAGACAGCATGAGCCCGAGCGCCAGCTCGGCCACGGCCGCGCTGTTGGTGCCGGGCAAGTTGCAGACGGCTATCCCCGCCTTGCGGGCAAAGTCGAGATCGATCGCGTCAACGCCGATCCCGATTTTCTGCACGAGCTTGAGCTTCGGGGCCGATTGCATGATCGCTGCTGTCACCGGCGCAAGAACATGCAGCAGCACGTCGGCGTCGCTCATCTCCCGCGCCAGGTGCCCGGCATCGGTTTCGCTAATCAGGGCGATCCCGAGGTCCGAATGTTCGATGATGGCACGGACACCCGGCGGGGCGTCATACGGCAAAACGACTTTCATCGGCGGCTCGCGGTCACTTGAGTGTGCCGACATATTCCTTGTAGCGGCCCGCGACGTCATTGGCGCCGGCATCGCCGTCGTGCACGAGCACGCGATAGCGTGCCTTCAGGTGCTCGCCCTTCCGCACGAGCCACTGTTTCGCGCGAAACGGCCCGACCGTGATCACGCCCCAGTCGGCGACGAACCACCAGATATCGGCGTGGTCACGCGGGTCCGGAAACACGGAAACGCCCGCGACATGGCCGCCGCCGACCGGACCGGAATAGTCGATCCATTTCGCCTCGCTGCCGCTCACCGCCTCCCCTCCAGTGCGGCCGCGATCGTCGCGCACGAGGCCGCCCAGCGCCACGATCATGCTGTCGGCGATGCGCATGTTGAAATAGGCGTGGCGCGTCGGCCCGAGCGTGAAGTCCCAGTCCACCGCCTCGAGCCTCGATTCGACGTCGATGACATGCATCGTGGCCTCGGTCGCGATGCGCATGATCCGCGTTTCGCGGGCGGCGAGGCGGCCATCCGGCGCCGCCCATTCCGCGGGGCCGCGCCAATCGAGCGTCTGGACGATCGTGTAGGCATCGCCGTCCGCCTTTCCGGAACAGGCGGTTTCGACGATGCGCCCCGGCGCCCGGCCCTGGAAGGTATCGTTGAGATAAAGATTGTAGGTATATTCCTCATAGCCGTGACCGTGCGTCACCGGCATGCGGCAATAGACATGGTCGGCCGCGAACCAGAACGAATTGTGATGCGGATGATCGGCCGGATGTTCGGACGTCACCGCGTAGCCGGCGGGCGTGAATAGCGGATAAACATAGGCCCGGTGCTTGCCCTGCGAGAGCGCAAGCAGCGCCTTGCCGTTGCGGCGAAGCGTGCGCCGGTGCATGGCCGCCCATGCACCCGTCGGCAGCGCGACAACGTCTTCAGTCAATGTGAATTCTGTCATGGTCCAAAGAGCTTTACCGGCCAGAGACTCAGGGCGGGTACGAGGGAGATCACCGCAAGCCACACGAGAAGGCCCGCCATGAATGGTCGGCATGCCCGATAGGCTAGATGAATCGGCGTGTCGGTGACGCGCGCCGCCGTGAATACCAATACGGCGAGCGGCGGCGTCAACGCTCCGATGCACAGATTGGCCACCATGATCACGCCGAAATGCACGAGATCTATGTTCGCTGCCTTGAGCAGGGGAATCAGGAGCGGCACGAGAATTACCATCGAGGCGATCATCTCCATCGCCAGACCGACGAACAACAAAAAGGCGTTCAGGACCAGCAGAAGAACGATCCAGTTCGACTGGAACACGCTCAGCGTCTGCATCAGCTTTTGCGGTACCTGCTCGATGATGAGGGCGAAGGCGAACGGGGCCGACGCGGCGATGACGATCATGATCGTCGCCGTCTCCGACACCGCCTCGCGCAAGGCCTGCAGCAGCGACCGGCGGTCGGCGAGACGATAGATCAGAGTGCCGCAGATCAGCGAATAGAGAGCCGCGACTGCGCCGGCTTCCGTGGCCGAGAACACGCCGTACCGGATTCCGCCGACAATGAGCGCGGGGAGCACGAGCGCCGGCAAGGCGGCCCGGATGGCGTGCCGCCGGTCGGTCCAGCTTGCCTTCGGACCCCGCTCCCCCACCCCCAGCCGGACGCATTCGAAATGCACGACGAGTGACATGGCTACCGCCATGAGAATGCCCGGCACGATGGTGGCGACGAACAACGCCCCGACCGACACGGTCGAGAGGGCGCCATAAATGATAAGTCCCAGGCTCGGTGGAATCATGTTGGCGAGGATCGACGCCGCGCTGGTCAGCGCCACCCCGAAGGGTTTCGGATAACCGCGCCGCGCCATCGCCGGCACCATGGTCTTGGCAATCGCGGCGGCATCGGCGGTGGAGGAGCCGGAAACGCCGCCCATCAGTGTATTGGTGACAACATTGACGTGCCCGAGGCCGCCGCGAAAATGGCCGACGAATGTCGATGCCAGAGAGATCAGGCGCTCGGTGACGCCCCCGACATTCATCAGGCCCGCGGCCAGCATGAAGAAGGGGATCGCCAGCAGAAGATAGTCGAGGGAATTGGTTAATCCCTGCGGGACCGGCATGAGTGCGAGCTCCCCGCCCGGGGCGAAGGCCACGAACGTGCCGAAGATCAGCGAGTCGACGATCGGCAGGCCGAGCAGCATCAGCCCGATCGAAAGAATGATGAGAGGCCAGACCACTCCCAGCGACGCAAACCAGGCGCTGCCGGAACAGGCCTCGACCGCCGCATAAAGCGCGGCGCCGCAGAGCGTCGCCAGCAGGCCGCTGAACGCGCGCTCGAAGCCCGCGACCGGCTCGATGGCTAGCAGCACGAGCGACAAGGCCGCGCCGGCCGGCACGGCGAGATAGAGGTAGGTGTAGGGCCATTCGAGCGCGGGCGATACATAGGTCGAACGCCGGACCAGTTCCCAGCCGAATACCACGAGAAAAACCGCCACGGATGAGGAGATGACGCGCGACACGAAGGCATGGCCGCGCAGGGCTGCGCGATTCAGCGAACGCTGGAGGATGTCGATCGTGATGTGGCGCGAGCGATGCGTCACCATCGCCGCGCCGAGGAACACGAACCAGACGAACAGGAATTTCGCCATCTCCTCCGGCCAGCTGAGCGAATCGTTCAGCACGTAGCGCCAGAACACCTGAACGAGCGCGATCGTCACCGTCGCGAGCAGCAGGAGCGAGGCGACGGTCTCGAGCGCCAGATCGATCGCGCGCGCGAGGCGCGCCGGCGCGGTGGAACGCACGGGCTGCGTCGCAGCAGTCGCGGCCAGATCTGCATTCATGTCGTGATATCCCGCCAGCAAAAGCGCGGGAGCTTCGCCCCCGCGCCGCCGTTCAGCTCATGCGCTATTGGCAAGCGCGCGGATCTTTTCGATCATCGCCTTGGTGCCGGGGCTTTTCGCGGCGAATTGCGCGTAGAGCGGTTCGGTCGCGGCGACCCATTTCGGTGTATCGGAGAGCTGATAGACGGCGATTCCGGAAGCCTTCAGCTCATCCAGGGTCTGCGCCGTCAATGCGCGATTCCGCTTGCGCTGTTCGGCGAAAACCTCCTTCGCGCTGGTGCGAACCAGCGATTGCAGATCGGCGGGAAGGGAATCGAGCCAGCGCGCATTGACGCGTGTCGCCTTGGGCAGAAACCAGTGCGACGTGACCGTCAGGTTCTTGGCCTGCTCGCCCCATTTGAAGCCCTTGATCGAGAACACGTCGGCTTCGACGGCGTCGATCAGGCCGGTGGAGAGGGCGCTGTATTGCTCGGCGTATGGAAGCGGCGTCGGATTGGCGCCGAGATTCTTCCAGAAATCGACCCAGATCTTGATTTCCGGAACGCGGATCTTCAGGCCCTTCAATTCGTCGAGCGAGGTGATCTTGCGCTTCGCCAGGATATGGCGGAAGCCGACCTCACCGTAATCGACGAACTCGACCCCGGTTTTCTCGCGCGCGATCCGCGAGACTTCCTTGCCGATCTCGCCCTGCAGCACGCGGTCGACATGCGCCTCGTCCTTGTAGATGAAGCCGGGCGCGCCGCCGGTCGCCGCGATTTCCGGGGCGATCGATTCTTCCGTATCCGGACCGCCGGTCGTCACCTGGATAGTGCCGAGCCGGTTCTGCTCGATGTTCTGCGTGTAGCTGCCAAGCTGGCTTGCCGGATAATGCTGCGCCTCGATGCGCCCGCCGCTGCGCTCGTTGAGAATCTTTGCCCACTGTTCGAAGGCGTCCGTCAGCGGCGATCCAATCGCTTCGGAATGCCCCATGCGGCAGACGAATTTCTGCTGCGCCCTCGCGGGAATGCGCGCCGCGGCAATCATGCCCGCGGCCGCCGCGCCCGCCGTGAGAAACGCACGGCGCGCGATCCTGTGTCTCGACATCACGTCCTCCCTCATGGTCCCGGGCTGCATTGCCGGGATTTGTTCTTGCCTGGCCAGTGTAGGCCGCAAACGTTTGCGGTCAATAGCTGCTGCACTGCAGCACGCTCCGATATCGCGGGACTTGTTTTACGCAAACGTTTGCGCCACAAATCGCGCATGGGACGAGAAACCACGCTTCGCGACATCGCCGGGACTCTCAACCTCTCCGTGTCGACCGTCGCGCGCGCACTTGCCGACAATCCGCAGATCAGCGAGCTGACGAAGATCCGCGTACGGGCCTGCGCCGCCGAACTCGGCTATGTCGCCCATTCCGCGGCGCGCGCGATGCGCCGCGGGCACGGCAACCTCGTCGGCCTCATCATTCCCGACGTGCAGAACGAATTTTACGGCACGCTCGCCAAGGCTCTCGCGCAGTGTTGCGATCTGGCCGGCTATCAACTTCTGCTCGCAATCACCGAAGACGATTCCGACTCCGAGGAGCGGCAGGTGCGCGGGCTCTCGGAAGCGCGGGTGGCTGGCGTGGTCATCGTGCCCTCGCCGCGCCCTCATCGGGAAACGCTGCAATTGCTCGAGCGGGGTCCGTGGGTGCAACTGATCCGGCGCGTCGCGAATATCGATGCTCCCTGGTTCGGCATCGACGAGGAACGCGCGCTCGAGACTGCCACCGCCCACCTGATCGAACTCGGCCATCGCCGTATCGGCTATGTCGGCGGCATGCTCGATCTATCGACCGGCCGCAGCCGCTTGCGCGGATTCGAGCGTGCATTCGCGCGGGCGAAACTGCGCGTTCCGAAAAAACTGATCCGCGTCGGCCCGCCGCGCATGCAGTTCGCCGCCAGCGCCTTTGCATCGCTTTGGAACGGGCCGGAGCGTCCGACCGCGATCGTCACCGCCGGCGCGCGCCTCAGCGCCGGGGTCCTCGACATGATCGGCCGCCTCAAGCTCGATGTACCCGGGGACATATCGGTCGTCGGCTACGGCGATGCGCCGTGGTGGAATTCCGATCTGTCGACAGTCAGCCTGCCGGTGCGCGAAATCGCGATGGCGTGCGGCGAATTTCTGCTCCGACGCATCCGGAACAACGGGCATGACGACGATCCGGTCACGGTCCGCAACTACCGGGCGGTCCATACGCCCTCGCTGATTTTGCGCGCGAGCACCGCGCCTTTGGACGCCGGCAAGAAACCAGGGAAGGAAACGGCATGAGCCTGCGCAAGATCGGCATTATCATGAACGGCATTACCGGCCGCATGGGGCGAAACCAGCACCTCATGATGGCGATCGGCGGCATCCGCAAGGATGGTGGACTGCCGATGAAGGACGGAACGCGCCTGATGCCCGAGCCGATCCTCGTGGGGCGTGACGGAGAACGCGTCAGGACGGTCGCCGAAGCAGCCGGCATCAGCAAATGGAGCACCGATCTCGATGCGGTTCTCGGCGATTCCTCCTATCCGATTTATTTCGACGGCGTCACCACGAAGTCGCGGCCGGCCAACCTGCACAAGGCGATTGCGGCAGGCAAGCACGTCTATACGGAAAAACCGACCGCCGTGAGCTTCCGCGAGGCTCGCGCTCTCTACGACGCGGCGAAGGCGAAAGGGGTCAAGCACGGCGTTGTCGCCGACAAACTCTGGGCGCCCGGAATCGCCAAGCTCCGCAAGCTCGTTCAGAGCGGCTTCTTCGGCAAGGTCCTGATGGTGCGGATCGAAGGATGCTACTGGGTCTTCGAAGGCGACCTGCAGCCGCCGCAACGCCCGTCGTGGAACGCACGCAAGGCCGAAGGCGGCGGCATGATTCTCGATATGATGCCGCATTATTCCTACATGCTCGAGGCTGTCGGCGGCCGGGCTGTCGATGTCGTCTGTCTCGCCGATACGCTGGTCAAGCGGCGATGGGACGAGAACGGGGAGCCGTTCACGGCCGATGCCGACGATACCTGCATGGCCATGTCCCGGCTTGCCGGCGGAGCAATGGCCCAGATCATGAGCTCGTGGTGCGTGCGCGTGAAGCGCGACGACATCATCGTCATGCAGGTGGACGGTACCGACGGTTCGGCGGTCGCCGGACTGCAACATTGCTATATTCAGCGCCGCGAAGCCACGCCGAAAGGCCAGTGGAGCCTCGATGTCGCCGCGCCGGTCGATTTCTACAAGGACTGGCAGAAAATCCCCGAGACCGAGCCTTACAAGAACGCATTCCGCCTTCAGTGGGAATTGTTCCTTCGCCACGTGGTCGAAGGCGGCGACTATCCCTGGAACCTGCGCGCCGGCGCGCAGGGCGTTCAATATGCCGAAGCTGCCGAGGAAAGCTGGCGCGAGCGGCGCTGGGTCGATCTGCCGGAGGTCATGGCCTAGGATTCGGCCATCGCCTGCGCCCTGAGCGCAAGCTCCATCGCCTTGAAGCATCGCCGTTGCGGCATCGCCGTTTCCGTGCGATGGCGCACGTCGTCCAGAAGCTGCCGGCCGAACGGCAGCTCGACATCGCTGCAATCGATGCGATGCACGCCCTTGCGGTCCACCATGATGAGATGATCGGTGCCGGAGGCGCCGCCGATATCGACATATTTGCGTAATTCCATCGTCCCCTCAGTGCCGACGATAAACAGCCTGCCGTCGCCCCAGGTGGGCAACCCGTCCGGCGTGAACCAATGCACATTGACGATGCCCGTCGTCTCCGGCGTGCGCAGGATCATTTCGCCGTAATCCTGTAGTCCCGGCGTTTCCGGATTGGCGCGATTGGCGACGAGAGCGCCAGCAATCTGCGCATCCTGCGCCCCGGTGAGAAAAAGGAACTGCTCGCATTGGTGGGACGCAAGATCGGTCAGGATACCGCCATAGCGCGCGCGTTCGAAAAACCAGCCAGGTCGCGTGGCCTTGTTGAGCCGGTGCGGACCAAGGCCGATGGTGTTGACCACCCGCCCGATCGCCCCACTTCGCACCAATTCCCCGGCCTTGACTGTCGAACGCGTCTCGAAATGCTCCGAGTAGCAGATCGAATAGATGCGCCCGGTCTCGGCCTGGACCTTCTCGACCTGCCGAAGCTGATCGAGCGAAACCATGCCCGGCTTGTCCGAAAGAAAATCCTTTCCGTGACGCATTGCTTCGACGGCAAGCCCCGCGCGCTGATCGGGTATGCCCGCGCACACGATCAGTTGCACGGTTTCGTCCTCGAGAATCCGCCGCCTGTCTTTGACCGGGCGCGCGTCCGGATAGCGCTCGACGAACCAGTCGCGCAGGCCGCCGTCGTCGTAGAAGCCAGCAAGTTCGCCGCCGGCGGCGCAAAGGCTGTCCACCATCCCAAAAATGTGCCGATGGTCGATACCGATGACGGCGAAGCGGACAGCGGTCATTCGCATTCCTCCGACGAACATGCTGGCGGCGAGCGATCACATCAGATGGTCGAGCACGGCGGGATTGGCCAGGATCCTGTCCGCCGCATCCTGATGCTGGATCATCCCCGCCCCGAGAATATAGATGCGGTCGGCGACGCTGCAGGTAAGCTTGGCGTTCTGCTCGACCAGCAGCACGGTGAGATGCGTCTCGCGCAGCTCGCGCAGCGTTCTCCCGATCTCGCCGATCACGATCGGCGCGAGCCCGAGCGAGGGCTCGTCGAGGATGAGCAGCGCCGGATTCGACATCAGACCGACGCAGACGGCCAGCATCTGCTGTTGTCCGCCGGACAACGTTCCGGCCGCCTGCCAGCGGCGCTCCGCCAGAATCGGAAAAAGCGCGAAGGCGCGCTCGATATTGGCGGCGACCTGCGCCCTGCTGGCGATCGGATAGGCGCCCATCAGCAGATTTTCCTCTACCGACATGTTCGGAAAGAGGCCGCGCCCTTCCGGCACGATCGACATGCCGAGCGCGATGCGCCTGTGGGTCGGAATGCCGGCAAGATTCTCGCCGCGGAAAAGAATGCGCCCTCCCGTGGGGGTCACCGCTCCGCCGATGGCCCTGACCAGCGAGGACTTCCCAGCCCCATTCGGCCCGACAAGGCCGATGATCTCGCCCTCCTTGACGTCGAGGCTGACGCGATCGACCGCCAGGAAAGGCCCGTAGCGCACCGTTATGTCGGAAAGCTCAAGCATCGATACTGCCGAGATAGGTTTCGACAACCCGTTTGTCGGAAAGGATATCCTGTGGCGGACCGTCGGCGATCTTCTCGCCTGCGAGCAGCACGACAACACGGTCGGCCAACTCGCGGATCACCTTCATCGTGTGCTCGATAATGAAGATCGTGCATCGCGATTTCAGCTCTCCGAGCAGCGCGATCATGGCGCGGACCTCGACCGACGAGAGACCGCCGACCGGCTCGTCGAGCATGACGAGCTTCGGCCGCTGCACAAGACGCATGAGCAATTCGAGCCGCCGCTGCTCGTAAAGCGTGAGGCTGCCGGCCGGCGCATCGAGCCGGTGGGAAAGCCCGAGCCATTCCGCCGTTTCGGCAACGCCCGCCGCATCGAGCGGGTCGCGCGCGTCCACCAGGGCCGTCTTGACATTGTCGTGCCCCGTCAATTGACCGAAGACGCGCACCGCCTGATAGGTGCGAGTGAGCCCCGCCCCTGCAATGGCGAAGGGCCTGCGGCCGATGACCGGCCGGCCGTCGAACGTGACCGTTCCCTCGGACGGACGCAGATGCCCCGTCATGACATTGACGAAAGTGGTTTTGCCGGAGCCGTTCGGGCCGATCATGCCGAGCGTTTCGCCCGCGTTCTGATGCACCTCGACATTGCGCAGAGCGACCACGCCGCCGAAGCGCATCGAGATACCTGATGCCTGAAGCAAGCTCATCGTGCACGCTCCGGCTTGAGCGCCACGGAGGGCGTGGCGCCGCGCGGAGATCTTCTCAGCCCGCCGGCTATGCCGGACGGAAGCAGAACGATCACGCCGATGATCAGAAGACCGTAAACGACATCCTTGATCGTGTAATAGTCCTGCAGGAGGAACGGAACCGGCGCAAGCAGAATTGCGCCGAACACCGGGCCCCAGACCGTTCCGCGCCCGCCGAACGCCACCATCAGCCAGATATTGAGGCTTACCAGAACGTCGAAGCTGCGGGGCGAGATGAATCCAACATAGGGGGCATAGAGCGAACCACCGATGCTCGCGAAGATCGACGCGATGAAGAACGCGATCATCTTGTAGCGCGTGACGTCGATGCCGAGGGATTCCGCAAGCCCATCGTCCTCCCGGATGGCGATGAGGCGACGGCCGAAGGTGGAATCGACGATCAGCGTCAGGACAACGACGCCCGCGATCGCGAGCCCGGCGAGAACGAGATCATAGGCCAAGCCGCTGAGCCGTCCGCCGCCCGGCAACTCGGGCAGCGGAATCTGGGAAATGCCGGTGTCGCCGTTCGTCAGATTGACGAAATAGACGAAGGCGAGAGTGATCACGGTCTGTATGACCAGCGAGCAAAGCGTGAAATAGAACCCGCGCAGTCGCAATGACGGCAGGCCGAGCACCACGCCCACGAGCGAGGCCGTAAGCGAGGAGATCAGCGTTGCCGTCCAGAACGGCCAGCCCGAGGCGGCGAGCCCGATCGTCATATAGGCGCTGATGCCGGCGATTCCGGCGAACATCATCGGCATCAGCCCGGTATAGCCGTAGAGCAGGTTCATGCCGGTCGCCCAGAGCACGCTCAGCAGCGTGATGCCTGCGATGAACGCGAAATAGCGGTTCCCCGACAGCAGGATCGGCATGCCGATCGCGGCGACGGCGAAGGCGGCGTGCGGCACCCAGCGTTCCAGTGTCGGTTTCATCGCGCGAACAATCCCGAGGGGCGGAAAAGCAGGATCACGAGCATCGCGCCGAGATAGGAGAATGCGGCGACGGTGGGGTTTGCGAAAATGCTCACGATGGCCTGCGTGAATCCGAACACGATGCCGATGATCAGGGCGCCGAGAACCGAACCCGGGCCGCCGATGATCATGATGGCGAAAGCGGTGACCGCCATTGTCCAGGCGATGGTCAGATCGACCGAATAAGCGCAGGCAAACAACGCGCCGCCGGCGAAAATGACCCCGTTTCCGAGAATGAATGACATGCGATAGATGGCGCGCACATCCACGCCCCGCAGCGCCGCCGCCTCTCGATTCTGGAACACGGCGCGTAGCGCGCGGCCGTAGCGATGGAAGCGCAGCAGCGAGAACAGCGCGGCAAGCAGCGCCGCCGCGATGATCATCGAAGCGAGACGATTGTTGGCGATCGGGAAGGGGCCGAGCTGGGTGACGCCCGGCACGATCGGCGGCAACTGGAACTGGTCGCTCCAGGTGCCGTAGGTGACGGAGAAGATGCCGGCGAGAATCTGCGTGATGCCGAGCGTGAGAACGAAGTACGACACGTTCCTGTTCGGCACATCGTAAAAGCGCCGCACGAGCAGGATTTCGAGCAGGTACGAAAGCAGCACGCTGCTGCCAATCACGAGCAATGCGGCGATTGCGGGATGCAATCCCCATGAAACAGAGGCGGACCAGGCAAGAAGCGCCGCGAGCAGGAAAAACTGCCCGTTCGCGGCATTCGGCATCCAGATGCTGCCGTAGATGATGGTCACGCCGACGGCAACGAGCGAGAAGATCACGCCGAGCATGAGGCCCGTCGTGATCGTCGACATGAGGAGAATCAGGGTCGTATCGGACATGTGCCCCGCCCCTCAGGCCGCCCGGCGGGAGCGGCAGGCCTGCCGCGCCCCCGCGCGGTGACCGCGGGAAGCGCGATCGCCGCCGCACAAACCGACGCGAGCCTCTCCATGACGCATCGCCCCGTTCCCGAGAATGCGCCCGCTCACTTCACGAGTTCATAGACCGGAATGACCTCGGGATCCCATTCCGTATAGTAAACCTGTTTCGCCTTGTAATCCTTGGCGTCCACATCCTTGATCTGCATATAGTAGATGTATTCCTTGCGCGCCCCGTTCTTGTCGAACGAGATCGGAATGCTCGACGTCGATTCCTTGCCGTTGAAGCCGGACAGCGCATCGCGGAACTTCTCGCGATCGTCGGCGGCATCCGGGTGCTGGTCAATGACGTCGCGGAAAATCTGCGCGGTCACGTAGCAGTAATTTTCTATGTAGGAGGGCGGACGGTCATTTTGCGCCCGGAAATCGGCGACGAATTTGCGTCCCTCCGCGGTCAGTTCGTCGAGATTGGCGTCGAAGAAGGTGCCGTAATAGGACCCGACGCTGCGTTTGCCCCAGTTCTTAACCTGCGTCGTGATGCCGTAGGGGTGAATGATCTGCTCGGGCTTGATGCCGATATCGAGGAGCTGATTGGTGATCGTGTTGTCGAAGGCGCCCGCGCCGATCGGCACGACGAAATCAGGCTTTGCGGCGAGAACCTGCGCGGCCTGCACGGTCGCGTCGTTC
Source organism: Pseudorhodoplanes sp. (assembly GCA_035548355.1). Lineage (GTDB taxonomy): Bacteria > Pseudomonadota > Alphaproteobacteria > Rhizobiales > Xanthobacteraceae > Pseudorhodoplanes. The sequence continues at coordinate 102,648 of DASZTD010000031.1, read as the reverse complement.
GACCCTTGCGGGAAGATAATCTCAGGCTCGATCTTCAGCCCGCTTTTCGCCGCCTGGTATTTCAGTCCGGCGGAAATCGCGCGCATCAGCGCAAAATCCGAATAGAGCAGCGCAACCTTCGCCCCGGGCTTCGTCTTCGCCACGAACTGCGCGATCGCGTAGCCCCATCCGGCCGCGTCCGGCTCGATGCGGAACGTGTAGCGCGTGCCGGGTTTGGTGAGCTGGGGAAAGGCGGCGACCGGCACCAGGAACGGCACCTTGTTCTGCTCGGCATAGCCATTCATCGCGAGCGCGGTGTCGGAGCTGGTCGGGCCGGACAGCGCCAGCACCTTGCTCTGGACGTCGAGATTCCTCGCCGCGGCGACCGCCTGAGCGGGCTGGGTCTGATTGTCGATCGTGACAAATTCGACGCGCCGCTTGCCGGACGGATTGAGCGTCGCCTCCGCGAGCTTGAGGCCAGCCACGCAACTCGTGCCGAAAAACGCCCAAGGTCCGGTCATCTCGGTGACAAAGCCGATCTTGACGGGATCCTGGGCCTGCGCCGCGGTGCCGAGCATAATCGCGGCCAGGCCCGCGGCCCAGGCGCAGCTTGCATATGTCTTCATCGTTAGTCCTCCCGAGTTGTTTTGTTGTCGGGGGCCGCCGAAGCGGCCACCCGCATTTCGTTGGCAAATCCGCCTCGCCCGACGAAAGAACGAGGCATGGTCATCTCCTCAAGTCTCGGCGGACGAGGTCCGTCGCGGATTCAGCAGGACGCGAAGCGTACGCGGCTCGAGCGGCCAGATCTGCGCGAGGCGGTCCACGGTCGAAAGCAATTGCGGGCTGCAGGCCACAAGCTCGCGCGGGCTCATGCGGTTGGTCGGAGCCGCGAGGCTCACCGCGCCGACGCATTCGCGCTCTCCGCTGAGGGACCTGACCATGATCGGGGCGGCGATCGCGATCACGCCGAGTTCGGTTTCCTCGAAGCTCGTCGCGTAACCGCGCTTGCGCGTCAGCTCAAGATCAGCGCGGATGGCATTGATTGAGGTTTTCGTGTGCTTCGTCATCGGCTTCATGCCCTGACGCAGCATGTATTTCAGCGCGGTTTCGAACGGCAGCGTCGAAAGCCAGGACTTCCCGATCGCGGTCGTATGCAGATAGGCGTCGAGGGTATAGTTCGGGTCGATCTGCAGCGAGCGCCGCGCGCCGGACACTGCGTAAACCCAGGTAATCCGGTCTCCGTTCTCGACGACCGCAAGCCGCACCAGCTCGCCGGTATCCTCCGCAAGCGTCTTGAGCACCGCCGCCGACTGATCGAGTAGCCGAGTCTTTTGCAGATGCCGCAGGCCGAGATTGCTGATGCGGTAGGTGAGATTGTAACGTCGGGCCACGTCATCGTGCCAGACGATTCCGAGGCGTTCGAGCGTCGCGAGCAATTTGAGCGCGATCGCCTTGTTAACATCGAGATGACGCCCGACATCCGCCAGGCTCGCGCCATCGGCCGCGTCCGCGAGCATTCCGACCACCTCGAAGGCGCGCTCCACCGAGACGATCGTGTCCTCGGCCGGCCGCTCGGCCACGTTGCGGCGGCTGGAGGATGACAATGACGACGTCCGCGGCATTCGCAGCCCCTCAGCAACACCGGAAGCCGTTGAGACCGGCGGCCGCGGCGGCCCGCTGCATCCTTCGCGAGCGGGGATCGACCGCCGGCCACGCGCAATGCGGACAGCCGAAGCGCGAAAAATCCTCCCGCGCGAATGGCCGGTCCTTCGGCAATCCCCTGCGCCGCATATCGCGCCGCAATGCCTCGCTGCGCGCGCGATCGGCCCTGCCATCCCGGTCGAATTCCACGCCATAGAGCTGATGCGCCGCCTCGACCGAGACATAGCCCTGGCGCACGTCGTTCTCGACGTCCTCGAGCTTGCGATCGAGCGGCGAGCCGTAACCGCCGCCGCCACCAGACCGCAACGTGTAGCAGTCGCCCTTCCTGAGGAATTGCGCCAGCACCTTGCCCGTCGGGAAACGGATATCCTTGCCCTCGCGCTTGAGTTCAACCTCGTTGCCCAGAGCCGACAGCCCGCCGAACAAGCCCCACGGCCGGCAATCGACGCGCTCGATCTGAGCATTGAAGCTGATATCGTCGAGCGCGCGCACGACCTGCTCTGTCCCGAGTCCGCCGCGATGCCGGCCGGCGCCGCCCGAATCCTCGCGCAACGCATAACGCTCGATGATCAGCGGATATTTCGCCTCGACCTGCTCGCTCGGCCCGTTATGGGTGTCGCCGTCGTTGATGGCGATCGTGGCGCTCATACCGTCCTCGCCATGTTTCGCCCCCCACCCGCCGCCGATCAGGCCGCCGAGATAGATGAAAAGCTTGCCGTCGCGCGGATGGCGCCCGTTGATGTTGGCGACCACCAGATCGGCGTGATGGCCCGCGATGACGCGCGTCGGCACGGCTGGCGCGAGCGCCTTGAAGATCGTGTCCACGATCGTCATCGGATAGGTCATCCACCAGCGCATCGGCGCGGGACGCTGCGCGCTCACCACCTTGCCCGGCGGCAGGACGATGTCGAGGTTGCGGAACGTGCCGTCGTTGATCGGCAGATCGCGGCCCGACACGAGGCATTTGAACGCGACCTGCGCGGCCGAGCGGCCGGCAGTGATCCCGGAATTGTAGAAGCCCTTGACCTCGTCGCTGATCCCGGTGAGATCCACCGTCATGCGATCGCCCGCCACGATGACTTTCACGCGCATCGGAATACGTTTTCCCGCATCGATGCCGTCGTCGTCCATGAAGGACTCGGCCTCGTAGGTGCCGTCCGGAATCTGCAGCACGCTTTCGCGCGCCGCCGCCTCCGCGTGATCGAAGATCGCGGCGATGGCGCCGAGCACCGCATCCTTGCCGTATTTCTGCGCAAGCTCGAGGAAGCGTTTCTCGCCGGTCTTTACCGCGGCTACCTGTGCACGCAGGTCGCCCATAGCCCGCTCGGGAATGCGAACATTCATGCGGATGATCGCAAGAATATCCTCGTTCGGCACCCCTTCGCGCCAGGCCTTGACGATCGGCATCTGCAGACCTTCCGAATAGATATCACGGGTCATGCCATCGAGCGTGCCGCCGATATCCTGCCAATGCGCCATGCAGGCGGAAAAGCCGATCAGTTCGCCCTCGTAAAAGATCGGCACCGAAAAGGTCATGTGATTGAGATGGCTGCCCGTGACATAGGCGTCGTTGGTGAGCAGCACGTCGCCCGGCTTGATGTTGTCGTGTCCGAAATGGGCGATCTTCGCCTTGATGGTCTCGCTCATGCCGCGAATGAACATCGGCAGACCAAGACCGATCGAAACGGTATTGCCGTCGCGGTCGAACAGCCCGACCGTGAAATCGAGCGCCTCATAGATGATCATGTTGTAGGCGGTCCGCATCAGATTGGTCTTCATCTCCTCGGTCGCGGCGATGAAGCCGTTGCGGACGATTTCGGTGATGACGGGATCGATACGAGGCCTGGTCATGACTGGACATCCACGGTGATGTCGAGATTGCCGAAACGATCGACAGTCAGCGTGTCGGAGGGCGCCAACACCGTAGTGGAGGCGTATTCCTGGATCAATGCGGGACCGGAAATCCTATTGCCGGCCGCGAGCTTCTCACGCGCATAGATTGGCGTGTCGATACGGCCCCCAAGCACTCCAAAATCCACCGGACGCACGGCGATCAGCGCGCCTTGGGCGCTGCTCCCCCCCTCGGCCATCGGAGCCTGCACCGGCTTTCTGATCATGCCGGTCACCGACAGACGCAGACTCACAATCTCGGCGTTTTCGTCGGCCGACGCATAGCCGTAGCGCACCTGATGCACGGCATCGAAGCGCGCCTTGATCCCCGCGATATCGCGCTCGGAAAACAATTCGCCGGGCACCTCGACAGTCACGGCGTGCTCCTGCCCGACATAACGCATGTCGGCGGCATGTTTGACCACGATATCGACGGTGTGCGGCGCCGCGGCCTTGATATCGGCACGGCCTCTCCGCTCCATTTCCGCAAAAATCTCATCGAAGGATTCGAACGGGGCGTCCGCAAGCCGGGCGAAAAGGGAACGCACGAAATCGCGGCGCAGATCCGTCACCAGCATGCCATAGGCGGAAAAATGCCCCGGCGCGACAGGAATGATCACGCGATTGATCCTCAGTTCGCGTGCCACGAGTGTCGCATGCAGCGGCCCCGCGCCACCATAGGCGACCATCGCGAATTCGCGCGCATCGAGCCCCCGCTCGGTCGTCACGCGCTTGACGACATTCGCCATCTGGGTGACGGCGATGCGTACGATCCCGTCCGCGGCTTCGGTGAGGCTGATTTTCAGCGGCTCGGCGATCCTCTCGCGGATCGAGGCGCTGGCGCCCTCGACATCGAGATGCATCTCCCCGCCGAGGAACAATTCCGGCGTCAGACGCCCGAGCGCCACATTCGCGTCTGTAATCGTGGGTTCGGTCCCGCCATTGCCGTAACATACCGGCCCGGGAACGGCGCCGGCGCTCTCGGGGCCGACGCGCAACGCCCCGCCCGCCACCACGCGCGCGATGCTGCCGCCGCCGGTCCCGACCTCCTCGATGTCGATCATCGGAATCTGGATCGGCAATCCCTCGCTATAGCCGCCGACCATGACCTGCCCTGCGGTCAACTCGGCGCCGTTAAGGATCACGCCGGCCTTCGCCGTCGTGCCGCCCATGTCGAAGGCAATTGCGCTCGGCAAGTCGATGCTCGCGCAGAGCTGGCGCGTACCGATCACGCCCGCCGCGGGCCCCGATTCCAGCATGCGGATGCACTCACGCCTGGCCTGCTCGGAATCGTAGAGGCCGCCGTTCGACTGCACGATCAGGAATTTTCCCGGGAAGGAGGCGCCGTCGAGGAACGCGCTCGTCTCATCGAGATAATTCTTCACGGCGGGGCCGACATAGGCGTTCGCCGCGACCGTCGAAGTGCGTTCGAACTCGCGATATTCCTGCGACAATTCGTGCGACGCGGTCACGAAAACCTCTGGCAGGCGGCGCGTGAAAAACGCGCGCGCGCGGATTTCGTGATCGGGATTGCGGTAGGAATGCAGGAACAGGATGGCCACCGCCTCGACATCCTCGCGCTCCAGCCGCCGCGCGATCGCCTCGAGTTCCTCCTCTTTCAGCGGGCGCAGCACGTTGCCTGCCGCGTCCATGCGCTCGTCCACCTCGATGCGCAGCGCCCGCTCGATCAGCGGCCGGTGTTTGCGGAAGAAAAGATTGTAGGATTCCGGGCGGTTGACGCGGCCGATCTCGTAGATGTCGCGGAAGCCCTTCGTCGTCACCAACGCCGTCTTCGCACCCTTGCGTTCGAGGAGCGCATTAATGGCGACCGTCGTCCCGTGAAGGAAAAGCTGACCGGCACTGAAGGTGGCGCCGGCCTTGGCGACCCCCATGCTCATGCCGTCGATCAGGCGCGCCGGAGTCGTCAGCGTCTTGCCGAGCCGGATGCGGCCGGTGGTTTCGTCGAAAATCGCAAGATCGGTGAATGTGCCGCCAACGTCCGCGGCGATCCGCAGCGTGGCCGATTCGAGTCCGGCGTCCGGCATCCTGACGCGCTCCCTCCCCGTGATCTTTTTTCTCGCCGCCCCTAACAGGTAACAGCGTTACCTAAATTATGGATCGAGCAAACGGAGTTGACAAGTGATCGACGAAAGGCAGGCGCGGCGCGTGCGTGCCGGCGCATCATCCCTGAGTTGTGAGAGATTAGCGTGCGACCGCCGCGCGCGCCGCCGAGATAAGATGGCGCAAAATTGCGGTCGGGCCGCCCGCAAATCAGCGTCCTCGCCGCCTCGCCGTCTTTCGCCGCGGCACCAGCATGATGTGGGCGGCGTTGGATTCAAGGAACATCCCGACTACGAACAGTATTGCGGCTCCGGATCGCTGCCGCGGTGGCGATTAGGGGCATCGGCCTGCCGGGGATGAAAATCGGGTGGGCGCCGTTCGAATTCCTGCAAGCGACCTGCATGTTCCGGCAGATGCGGCGCGCCGCATGCCCGACCGATTCTGAGCCCCCGTTCACGCCGCGCGGATCGCGCACGCGACGCGCGCGTTCGCATGCCTCGGCTCGTCTGCATTCGGCGAGCGCCGCCGGGTGATTTCGTTTCCTTTGCGGTCAAAGCCGGCGACGCAACCAGCCGCGGCGCCGGCTGCACCGGCGGATATAATTGGTGGGCCCGGGAGGACTCGAACCTCCAACCAGACCGTTATGAGCGGTCGGCTCTAACCATTGAGCTACAGGCCCGGCGCAAAGGAGCGCCGGACCATGTGTAGCAACCGGCGATGGCGCACCGCAATTGCCGTGTAGGCGCTGTGCCCAGGCCGGACCCAGGACCGGTTCCTGCGGCGCGGGGCGCGGTCTTCCCAATCGCTCCAGGCCCCGTTGTTGCGCCAGCTTCCCAGGACGGATCGTTTCAGGCAATGCGCCGGTCGCGGTGCCAATGCCGACTCCCGTTCCAGCCGAACCATTCGCTGTTCCGGGCTGCGCGGGGCTGGGCGCGCAGGGCATGCGCCTAGGCGCCACCGCCCTCACCACTCTCGAATCTGGACGCCGCCCGGTACGGCGACCAGCCCTGCCGCTTGGCCGCGTGATAATAGCCGCGCGCATCGTTCCAGCCTTGCGCGTGCGCGTCATGCCGCCTGGCGCGGGCCAGCGCGCTGTCGACTGCGATGGCGGGCATGCCAAGCATGACCGCCAAACCGGCGATCGTCATTTTGCGGATCATGTCGGCTCCGTGTTGGCCCGACAGCGAGGGCGCTTGTCACGATCAATTCGGGCCGTGATGCGGCCGCACATTGTGCGCGACGCGGAACAAGCGTGGCGGCGAGCCGCCACGCGCGGCGGGATCAGCGGAACAATGCGCAGCCCCAAGTTTTGGGACGTGCCACCGCGTCTATCGATCGGCGCCTGCGGTCGCGTAGGCGTTGAAGCCCTGGCGTTTGGCTTCGTAGTAATAGCCGCGCGCGTAATTCATCACGGCGCGATCGTGATTACCCCGCGCCGCACGCAGCGCGCCCGCCAGATATTTCACCGCATAGGCGAGATTGGTGTCGGGATCGAGCAGGCCCTTGGCATCGCCGCGATAACCCATCGCGCGCGCGGTGCCGAGGCGGATCTGCATCAAGCCGTAATTTCCGGCATTCACCGCGCGCGGATTGTAGCGGCTCTCGCGCATGATCACGCGCCGCACGAGCGATTCCGGCACATTGTTCGCGGCCGCATGGCGCGAGATCATCGCGTCGAGCGGACCTTCGGCTTTTGCCTGATGAGGAGAAACAAGGAATGGAAGGATAAGCGAGATAAGGAAGACGTAGCGTCGGATTGCGGTCCGAATCATTTCTGCTCCAGCAATTTGTGGAAGATGCCGCCTTTGAAAGTCGAATTGCGGCAAGCGTGCGGCAGCGCGTTCAAGCTATGTTTCAGGCTGAAACATGGCGAATACCCGCAAGACAAATGACCGCGCCGCGGCTAGAAGCAGGCGGTCGAATCCTACCCCCCATGCCAATGCTCCGCTTCACGCCTCACCAGAACTCCGCGCTCACGGCCGTTAACCATTGGCTGGCGGGAAAGCCGCGCGGCGCAGAGCAGGTATTCCGCCTGTTCGGTTACGCCGGCACTGGCAAGACCACGCTTGCGCGCCACATCGCGGAGGGCGTCGAGGGCGAAGTGAAATTCGCCGCCTTCACCGGAAAGGCGGCGCTGGTGATGCGGCGCAAGGGTTGCGGCGGCGCCTCCACCATCCACAGCCTCATCTACCGCGCGCGCGACGGCAGCGACGAGCAGCCGAGCTTCGAGCTGTGGGACGACGCGCCGGCGTCGAAGGCCAAGCTGATCATCATTGACGAATGCTCGATGGTGGATGCCGAGCTCGGTCGCGACCTGCTCTCTTTCGGCGTGCCGGTGCTTGTGCTCGGCGATCCGGCCCAGCTCCCGCCGATTCAGGGCGCCGGCTTTTTCACCGATGCGGAACCCGACGCGATGCTGACCGAGGTGCATCGCCAGGCGCAGGACGATCCGATCGTGCGGCTTTCGATGGATATCCGTGAGGGCCGCGCGATCGCGCCGGGACGCTACGGCGAGACGCAGGTCGTTGCGAGAAGCGATCTCGATCCCGACCGCGTGCTTGCGGCGGATCAGGTGCTGGTCGGCCGCAACGCGACGCGGCGCGCCTATAACATGCGGTTGCGCGAACGGCGCGGCATCGACGATCCGCTGCCGGTCGCGGGCGACAAGCTCGTTTGCCTGCGCAACAATCGGAAAAAAGGCCTGTTCAACGGTGCGCTCTGGAACGTGAGCGAGCGCGGCGCCCGTCGCTCGGGCGTGATGACGCTGCGCCTGCAGCCCGACGAAGGCATCGGCCGGCCGATCAAGGTTTCTGTGCGGCCGGAATGCTTCACCGGCGGAATCGAGCAGTTCGACTGGCCGCACCGCAAACCCTACGACGAGTTCGATTACGGCTATGTGCTCACCGTGCATAAGGCGCAGGGCTCGCAATGGGACGACGTCGTGCTGTTCGACGAGAGCTTCGCCTTTCCCGAGAGCCGGGCGCGGTGGCTCTATACCGGTGTTACGCGGGCCGCAAAAAGACTCACTCTGGTCGTCTGATGTCGGGAACGAATCGGCACGCTCCGCGTTGGCTCACCCGCCATCGAAGGATAGCCCATGCGACGCAAGACGATCGAGGAAATGGACCGCACCGAGCTGATCGGGATGGTTTACGCCCTCCAGCGGCAGCTCGAGGAATTCACCTCTCCCGAACATACCCGGCTATACCAGCTCGGCCGCTTGCACGCCGACGATAGCTCCGCCCCCGAACGCAAGAACGACCGGCCGCGGAATTTCTGGGACCGCCTCCCGCGCTTCGCGCGATGAATTCGTCCGCGCGGCCGCGGCGGCGGAGAACCCGAAGGTTACTTGAAGATCGTCTCGCCCTGCTGATCGACGATCTGGCGACCCTTCAGCAATGAGAATTCCACCGCCGCCTCGTGCGACGCATGCTGCTCGGCGCGAATGAACTTGTGTTCCTTGCGAATGCCGCCGATCTCCTTCTCGATCACGCCCGCGGTCTGGAACTGCCCGCCGTTCTTGAACGGCTCGGCGCGGATGGTGAAGCCGTTATGCTCCACCGACGCGCCCGCGGCCGGCGCATCGCCGCCGCCGAAGATTTTCTTGAGAAACGACATGGCTTGCCTTCCCGGTTAATGTGAACATGCCGAACCGCCTCGGGCCCTCATTATAGACCTCATTTCGGGATCGGCCTCGGCTTTCCGTGCTCGTCGATCGCGACAAAGGTGAAATTCGCATCCGTCACTTTCTCGTGGCGATGGGTCATGAAACGGCGCGCCCATGCCTCGACGTGAATTTTCATCGACGTGCGGCCGATGCTGTCGACGTGGGTATAGACTTCGAGCACATCCCCGACGCGCACGGGACGGATGAATTTCATGCCGTCGAGGGCGATCGTGACGACGCGGCCGTGTGCGCGCTCGGCGCCGGCGATGCCGCCGGCCTGGTCCATGCGCGAAAGCACCCAGCCGCCGAAAATGTCGCCGTTGGCATTGGTGTCGGCGGGCATCGCGCTGATCCGCACGGTGAGATTGCCGCGCGGGGTTTCCCCGCTCGCCTCGTTTGCGGTGCCGATATCGGTTGCGCTGTTCATTGGCCCCTCCAGACCGGCCTTCAAGAAAGCGTCGCGCGCCTCACGGTTCGAGACGGCCTCCGGCGCTCCTCACCACGGGGATCGGGGAAAGAGCGTGGGTGCGCGCGGGGCTATTGCTTCCACGCCGCGAACGCTTCCGCGAAGGCGCGTTCACCGGGGGTGCCCTTTTCCATCGCCAGGATGGCGCGACGGTTGTTCTGGTACACGATCGGAATGTCGAACCAGGAACGCTCCTTCAGCAGTTCGATGTTGCGCTGGCGATCGGACTCGACCGCCGACAATCCGATCAGGAAGAAGCCGCTCGTCACCTTCACGGCCAGTCCGGCGAGCGGAGTGCCGCGCGTTTGCTCGGCCTGCTTCATCAGCAATCCGGGAACGTTGGCGATGCCGCCCGGCGCGAAGTCCGGAGGCAGATTGAACATGATCTCGACCGTGTGGCTCGCCGGCAAGGTCTGATCGGTATTGCGCCTCAGCGTCAGCGACATGGTCATGTGCCGCTCGGGAATTTCCACATCCGCGCGCACGCCGAGTTCCGGCGGCTTCCCGCTTCCGGGCGAGACCGTCTCCGTCTTCCAGATCACCGAGCCGAGATAGCGCTTGCCCTGCGGGTCGTTCGCCTCCTCTTCGTAGAGGACGACGCGCTGGGCGACCGCCGGCGCCTGTCCGGTTTGCGGCGCTGCCGGAGCCGAGCTGCCGACGCGATCATTGATCTTCGGGCGCGACTGCGCCGCGGCGTCGCGCGCCGCATCCCGCGCCGCCGGCGCCGGCGAGCCGCGGAAGGCCTGATAGATGCCGACCAGCGAATGCCGATAGGAATAGCCGAGGATTCCGAGCGCGAGTACGATCGCCACCGAGATGGCGACCTTGAGCAGGGCGCCAAAGGCGATCGAGGCGCGTCGCGGTTCCTCCTCGGCGCGCGGCTGTACACGCGGCCGCTCCGGCGGCGGAGGTGGCACCTGGTCGTAGCCATGGCCCGCCGGATGACCCTGCTGCAGCGTTTCCGGATCGAGCACCGGCTGGTGCTGGTCGAAATCGTAGGCCGTCGGCAGGCCCGCCAGCGGATCGCGCGACGGCGGCGTTGGGGCGCGGCGTGGTGCCGCCGGATTCTGCGGCGAAGCCTGCCGCTGCGAGGGAGCGGCGGCAGGCTGAAGCGCGGGGCTACGCGGCGGCGAGAGCGGCGCCTCGGGCTGGTCGCTGATCCCGACGCCGCTTCGGAATCCCTTGAGAGCTTCGGCCGCGAGCGAGGTCGGAACCGCCGGGGTGGCATGACCCTGCGGCGGCGGCACGGTCGGCTGTTGCGGCGCGCGCGGCTGAGGGGGCTGTGACTGGAGGGGCCGCTGCGCCGGTGCATGCGCGGGCCGCGCCTGCGGCTGGGCCGGCGAAGGCTGCGCCGGCGCGGGCGGCTGCGGCGGCTGGCGCTGCGGAGATGCGGCGGCCGCCGCCGGCTGTTCCGCGCGCGGCCGGCGCGCGGCCTCACCCTCGACCCGGCGGATTGCTTCCTCCAGCGCCAGCCGCTCGCGCGTGATCTCTGTCTCCCCCAGAGGCGGGGTCACGCCGCGCAATTGCGCAACGAGGGCCGTCCGCGCCCTTTCATAAAGAGCGCGTCGGGCCTCACCGGTATTCCGGTCCAGCCCGGCTACGGCACGCGCGACTAGCGGGTAATAATCAGCCATTCTTTTATTATGATGCTGTCACGGATCGGATTTGATCAAGCCTCAAAAGGATTTTGCATCAGAATCGTGTCCTCGCGCTCGGGAGAAGTGGACAACAGCGCGACCGGACAGCCGATCAGTTCCTCCACCCGGCGCACATACTTGATAGCCTGAGCGGGCAGATCCGCCCACGAACGCGCGCCCTGGGTCTTCGCCTTCCAGCCCCCGATCGTCTCGTAAACCGGCTCGACCACCGCCTGCGCGTGCTCGCTCGCGGGCAGATAGTCGATCTCGCGGCCCTCCAGCCGATAGCGCGTGCAGATCTTGATCTCGTCGAAACCGTCGAGGATGTCGAGCTTGGTGAGGGCGATGCCATTGATGCCGCTGGTGCGCACGCTCTGGCGCACCAGCACCGCGTCGAACCAGCCGCAACGGCGCGGCCGGCCGGTGACGGTGCCGAATTCGCGGCCGCGCTCGCCGAGCGTCTTGCCGATCTCGTTCTTCTGCTCCGTCGGAAACGGCCCGTTGCCGACGCGCGTGGTATAGGCCTTGGTAATGCCGAGCACATAACCGATCGCGTTCGGACCCAACCCCGAACCGGTCGCAGCCTGTCCCGCCACCGTGTTCGACGATGTGACGTAAGGGTAGGTGCCGTGATCAACATCGAGCAGCGCGCCCTGCGCGCCCTCGAACAGGATCCGCTTTCCTTCGCGCCGCTTCTCGTCGAGCAGCGACCAGACCGAATCCATGAACGGCAGGACCCGCGGCGCCACCCGCGCCAGTTCGTCGTAAATCTCTTGCGGCGCGATTTCCTGAAGCTTCAGCCCGCGTCGCAGCGCGTTGTGATGGGCGAGCAGCCGGTCAACCTTTCCGTTCAGCGCATCAAGATCGGCGAGATCCATGAGACGGATGGCGCGCCGGCCAACCTTGTCCTCGTAGGCTGGGCCGATGCCACGCTTGGTCGTGCCAATGCTGGACGCGGTCGCGGACTCGCGGACGGCATCGAGCTCCCCGTGCAGCGAAAGGATGAGGGCGACATTCTCCGCGATCCGCAGATTGTCCGGCGTCACCTTGACGCCCTGGCCTTCCAGCCGGTCGATTTCCTCGACCAGCGCGCGTGGGTCGAGCACGACCCCATTGCCAATGATCGACAACTTTCCCGAGCGCACGACCCCGGACGGCAGCAGCGACAGCTTGTAAACCTGGTTGCCGATGACGAGCGTGTGGCCCGCATTGTGACCGCCTTGAAAGCGGACAACGATGTCAGCCTGCTCCGACAGCCAATCGACAATCTTTCCCTTGCCTTCGTCGCCCCATTGTGAGCCGACGACAACCACATTCGCCATTTTTGATCATGCCTCGCGGAGCCCTGGCTCGGACGTACCGGGTGCCAGCAACCCCCGATAAAGGATGACGGGGCGGGAGGCAAGGCGCGGCGCCTGTTTTTGAGGCAGCGCGTGCGCCGTAATCCGTTGAAACAGCGGATAATTTTCCGGGCACGCGGCGGCGCCCCCGGTTTTCCGCTGCAAGGCCGCCATGCGGTGCGGGCGCTGGCGCGCGCACACGGCTTCACGTAGCAAGGCCCGCCTGCAGGCGTGCCGGACGCCCGCTATCCGAAAGAGTAACGATGCGCACAGGGCTCCGCTGGGCCACCGGCTTGCTATACGATCGCCCCTACATATTGCTGACGCTGACCTCGCTGTTCTGGGGCGGCAATATCGTCCTCGCCCGCTATATCGCGGGCCACGTCCCGCCGGTCGCGGTCTCCTACATCCGCTGGATGATCGCGTTCCTCATCCTCATCCCCTTCGCCTGGAGGCATGTGCGGCGCGATTTCGCCGCGATGCGCGCAAGCCTGCTGGTGATGGCGGCGCTCGCCCTGTCCGGGACGGCGGCGCCGAACACGATGGCGTTCTACGGCCTGCAATACACGCAGGCGATCAACGCGCTGCTGATCCAGTCAACCGGCCCGCTGCTGATCGGGTTCTGGACGCTGCTGCTGTTCGGCGAGCGCCTTTCGCTCGGCCAGACGGCGGGAATTCTGATCTCGCTCGTCGGAGTCATCATCATCGTCTGCCGCGGCAATCCCGAGGCGCTGCGCTCGGTCGCCTTCAACAGCGGCGATCTGTGGGTGATCGGATCGCTGCTCGTCTTCGGATTCTATTCGGCGCTCGCCCGCAAGCGGCCCTCCATTCACCCGCTGTCGTTCCTGGTTTTCAATATCGGCCTCGGCACGATCATGCTGACGCCGCTCTACGCATGGGAAGTGTCGAGCGGCCACACGCTGGTGTGGGATTTGAAGACCTTCTTCGCGCTCGCCTATGTGTCGGTCTTCCCTTCCCTGCTCGGCTATCTTTTCTTCAACCGCGGGGTCGAGTTAATCGGGCCGAATCGCGCCGCGCCGTTTCTTCATCTCACCCCTTTTTTTGGATCGGCGCTGGCGATCGCCTTGCTCGGCGAACGGCTCGAGGGCTTTCACCTGATCGGATACGCGCTCATTCTCGCCGGCATCACGGTTGCGACCATGCGGCGCTAGGGTCCGGCCAAGGCCGTCCGCGGCGCCGCCGAATCTGAGCGCGCGGCCGCATTCGCGAACTCTCAGAAGCGTAGCGGCTTTGCCGACTGCACCTGCGGAAGCGCCCTCACCTTCTGCAACACGTCTTCCGGCAACTCGCCGTCGATCTCGATCAGCGCGATCGCGTTGCCGCCTGGCGCCTCGCGCCCGACATGGAACGTGGCGATATTGATGTTGGCTTCGCCGAGCACCGAGGAAAAACGGCCGATGAATCCCGGCTTGTCGAGATTGGTGATATAGATCATCGACGGCCCGAATTCCGCATCCATGCGAATGCCCTTGATATTGACGATGCGCGGGCGTCCATCGGCGAAGACGGTGCCTGCGACCTTGCGCGTCTGGCGCTCGGTCGTCACCGTCACGGCGATCAGGTTGTCGTAATCCCCCGCCTCCTCGCGCGTGACCTCCTCGACCACGATCCCGCGCTCCTTCGCCACCACCGGCGCGGAGACGACGTTGACGTCCTGCAGCATCGGGCGCAGCAGGCCTGCGATCGCGGCGGAGGTTAGCGCCTTGGTTTTCATCTGCGCGACGGCGCCCTCATAGGCGATCTGCACCTTGGTGATGCCTGTTTCGGTCAATTGCCCGGCGAAGGAGCCGAGCTTTTCGGCCAGCGCGATGAACGGCTTCAGGCGCGGTGCCTCCTCAGCCGTGATCGAGGGGAAGTTGACCGCATTGGAGATCGCCCCGCGCAGCAGATAATCCGACATCTGCTCGGCGACCTGGAGCGCGACATTTTCCTGCGCTTCGGCAGTGGAGGCGCCCAAATGCGGCGTGCAGATCACGTTCGGGTGGCCGAACAGCGGATTCTCCGTCGCCGGCTCGACCGAAAAGACATCGAAGGCGGCGCCGGCCACCCTGCCCGCGTCGAGCGCCGCCCGCAGCGCGACCTCGTCCACGAGCCCACCACGCGCGCAATTGATGATCCGCACGCCCGGCTTCAGTCTTTCGAGTGCCTCCGCGCCGATGATGTTTCTGGTCTTCTCGGTCAGCGGTGTATGCAGCGTGATGAAGTCGGCGCGCCGGAAAAGGTCTTCGAGATCGACCTTCTCGACGCCGAGTTCGAGCGCCCGCTCCGGCGACAGGAAGGGGTCGAATGCGATCACCTTCATGCGCAGCCCCACCGCCCGTTCCGCCACTATCGAGCCGATATTGCCGCAGCCGATGATGCCGAGCGTCTTGCCGGTGATCTCCACGCCGAGGAACCGGTTCTTTTCCCATTTGCCGGCCTGCGTGGAGGCGTCGGCTTGCGGAATCTGGCGCGCCAGCGCGAGCATCAGCGTGATGGCATGTTCGGCGGTCGTGATCGAATTGCCGAACGGGGTGTTCATCACGATGATGCCGCGCGCGGTGGCGGCGGGGATATCGACGTTGTCGACGCCGATGCCGGCGCGGCCGATCACCTTCAGCTTTCTCGCCTTCTCGAGAATTTTCGGCGAAACCTTCGTCGCCGAGCGGATCGCGAGCCCGTCGAAATCGGCGATCACGGAGGCGAGCTTTTCCTTGTCCTTTCCGAGCGCGGGCTGGAAATCCACCTCGATGCCGCGATCCTTGAAAATCTGAACGGCGGCATTGGACAAGGCGTCGGAGATAAGAACCCTTGGGGTCATTGGTCCCTCTATTCGTCAGTCCGGCCGGGGCGCCTGGCGCGGGCCGGAATCCATACGGAAGAAAACGACAATGGCTGGATCGGTGCCGGATGCCGGGGACGCCGCGCGCCCCCGGCGGGCGGGCGTCAGGCGGCCTGGGCGAGCGCGGCCTTGGTCTCGGCAAAGGCCCAATCGAGCCAGGCGGTCAGCGCCGCGACATCGTCCTTCTCAACGGTCGCGCCGCACCAGATGCGAAAGCCCGGAGGCGCGTCGCGATGGTTGGCGATGTCGTAGGCGATGCCGTCCTTCTCAAGCTTCGCCGCCACCGTCTTCACGAAATCCCATTGCCCTTCGGCGGGAAGTTTTGCGATCGCCGGATCGACGACCTTCAGGCACACGGAGGTGTTGGAGCGCGAGGCGGGATTGCTCGCGAGCGGGGCGATCCACTTCGACCCCGCGACCCAGTCGGCGACCACCTTGGCGTTCGCGTCCGCGCGGGCAATCAGCGCCTTCAGGCCGCCGGCCGATTTCGCCCATTGCAGCGTATCGAGATAATCCTCGACGCACAGCATTGAGGGGGTGTTGATGGTCTCTCCGACGAAAATACCCTCGATCAGCTTTCCGCCTTTGGTCAGGCGGAAAATCTTCGGCAGCGGCCAGGCGGGCTTGTAGCTTTCCAGCCGCTCCACCGCGCGCGGCGAAAGGATCAGCATGCCGTGTGCGGCTTCACCACCGAGCGCCTTCTGCCAGGAGAAGGTGACGACATCGAGCTTTGCGAAATCGAGCGGCTGCGCGAAGGCGGCCGAGGTCGCGTCGCAGATGGTCAGGCCCTTGCGGTCCGCCCTGATCCAGTCTGCATTCGGTACGCGCACGCCGGACGTCGTGCCGTTCCAGGTGAAAACGATGTCGGTGTCGCAATCGACCTTCGCCAGATCGGGCAATTCGCCGTAGGGCGCCTTGATGACGGTGACGTCCTTCAGCTTGAGCTGCTTCTCGACATCGGTCACCCAGCCCTCGCCGAACGATTCCCAGGCGAGCATGGTAACCGGGCGCGCGCCGAGCAGCGACCACATCGCCATTTCCATCGCGCCGGTGTCGGAGGCGGGAACGATGCCGATTCGGTAATCGGCCGGCACTTCCAGCACGTCCCGCGTCAGGTCGATGGCGCGCTTGAGCTTCGCCTTGCCGATCTTGGCGCGGTGGGAGCGGCCGAGGGCCGCGTCGGTAAGAGCCTGGAGAGACCAGCCCGGGCGTTTGGAGGTGGGGCCGGAGGAAAAATGCGGGTTGGCCGGCCGCATGCCGGGCATCGGATTAGTCATGGCGTCTATCCTTCCAGATAGGTGCCTCTCGGTGGGGAGAGGTGTCCCGCCGACCGGATTAGGGAAGGACGCAGACTACGTCAAGCGCGACGCAAGTCTTAGAGCCCGTCATTTTGACAGCCCTCGGCTTCTGGTTTCCGGATCGCCCTCCATTATCGGGCGATCGCTAGAACCGCACCGCGACGCCGACACGTCCGCTGTTCAGCCCGGTGCCAATGTTGCTGAAGAACGTGTATTCGTATTCGGCGCGGGCGAAGACATTGGGCAACAACGCCATGTCAATGCCGCCGCCGACCGCGTAGCCATAGGCGAGAAAATTTGTGCGGCCGCTTGTTTCCGTTCCGGTAAAGCCAGGTGGCGCCGGCGGGGTCCCTGCTCCATCCGGCCATGTCACAAGCACGGTTGTGGCGCGAGAAGCCCGCGCAAGTGCCACGCCGCCGGTCACATACGGCAGGAACGTGCCATAAACATAGCCTGCGCGGGCGCGCGCGGTGACGACATCGTGTATCTCTACATGCGAGGCAGCGGTGACTGTAACGTCGTAAAGATTATTATCTGACAACGTCTGAAAACGTGTCATCGAGCCCGCGGCGTCATTCGCGTAATTCGTGCGCATGTAGTTGACGTCGACGCCGAGAACGATCTCATCCCACTGCGTGTTGAAGCCGATGAAGCCGCCGAAGCCCGGCGACCGCGCACCGCTCGAATTAGTGATGACCGGCCAGTCCGAGACGTGCATCTCGCTTTCAACAATGGAGTTTCGCAGGATATCGGCGATCAGCGGTTTAGTCTGCGCGTTGAAATTGGTGCTGCCGATAGAGTAGCTCAGCGCGCCGCCGCCATAGACGCCGCTCCAGTTCATCGATACCGGGCCTGGCTCGATCACGCTCCCGCGCAGGAAATCCTGGGCCTGTGCGCCCTGCGCCAGAAGAATGCCCGCCACGGCTAACCCGAATACACGCATGAGCCGACCTTGTTTCGTTACCCGTTGCACAACCGCGGCCGCGCCTCCGCGGCGTTTCACATCGCCCAGCGGAAGCCGGCGCGAATTTCGTGAGCGGCGAGATCCTTGAACGTGAGCTGATCGCCGAGGCTGGTCAGGCCGGTCTTGACCTGCCCCTGATCGAGATAGCGGTAGCCGATATCGACCAGCAGGTTTTGCGTGAAGGCGTAGCTGAACCCGGCCATCGCGGCCCAGGCGAAATTCCAGCGCGACGAGCTGACCGCCGCCGCGGGCGCCGCCGCGCTCGTGAAATCGGAAGTCTCGACATAGGCGCCGCCGACGCCGACGCCGAGATAGGGCGTGAAGCCGTACCAGGTGCCGAGATCGACATAGGCATTGGCGAGCGCGGTGGTCGTCCTCACCTTCGCGGTGAAGTCGGGCGCGGCGCCGGAGCTGTCGGCGCGATAGTCGCTGGCGAAGGCATAATCGGCGGTTAGATCGGTGCGGAACCAGGACCACCACTTGTAGCCGACACCGAGACCCACCGCGAAAGCATCGTCGATCCGGTTGTTGGCGGGCGTCAGCCCAGCGGAGGTGACGCTGCCTGTCTGCTGGAAGCGATAGCCGAAATCGCCGCGCACATACCAGCCGGAGGGGACAGCCTCCGCCGTCACGACCGGCGGTTCCGGCAGCCGCATCGGCAGGTCGGCCGCGCCGGCGAGACCCGGCGCGAGGACGAGCGCCATCGCAACAGCGGACAGGCAACCTTTACTCATGATACATTCCCTTTCCCGGCCGTCAGCCCTTGCGCATCAGCGGGGCATAGGTGGCCGGTTGCGGTACCGGTTCCTCGCAGCAGGTCCAGCGCATGCCGAACTTCACGTCGTGCGACGTGATGTGATTGAAGGTCCACGGATTGTTGCTGAAATTTGTGCCGTCGTAATTGACGACGTCGCCGGTCACACCGTCGCCGAGATCGACGTAGCGATAGGCAAGCTCGACGGTGAAATTCTTCGTCACCTGATAACCGAGGCCGGCATGCAGCGCCCAGGCGAAATTGGTCTTGGTGCCCGCCGGCGCATAGCCGCCGCCGCCCGCGATGATGTTGTCGTCGCGGAAATTGTCGATCTTGATGTTGGCGACGCCAACGCCGGCGCCGATGAACGGGGTGATGCACCACCAGGTGCCGAGATCGACATAGGCGTTGGCGAGGAACAACCATTCGGACTTGGTGCCGGAATAGTTGTTGGTGTTGGTTGCGCTGCCGTTCAGGAACTGGTCGAGCCCGTGCAGCGAGGTCTTGCCGCGGTATTCGCCGGTCACGTCCACGCGCAGCCAGCTGTTGAAATTGTAACCGACGCCGAGTCCGAACAGCATGCCGCTGTCGAAGGACATGGTGTCGAGCCACATGAAATTCGGGGTGGTCGCAATCAGCGCATTGTCGGCCGACTTGACCTGCTGATTGGTCATGCCGATGTCGCCGCGCAGATACCAGCCGGAAAATTCCTGTACCGGCGCGTAAACTGCCGGCGCCGGCGCGGGCAGATCCGCGGCACGCGCGCCGGAGGCGAAAGTCACGGCGGCAGCCGCCGCAATGAGAGAAAATTTTACGCTGCTCATCGCAATCCTTCCTTTCCGGCAACTGGCCGGTGACCTGGTGTGGAAGGGACGATGGCAGGGAAACGTTAAGCGGCACTTAACCCTAATTTTTAACCACGAATTTTAAGGATGGCGCATGCGCGAAAAACGCCGGCAGCGTCGGCATTTTTCGCCATCGCGCGATTTAAGATTTTGTTCAGACCTGCGATTTTTTTCGGGCCGAGCCGATGCGGGCGTCGCCGACGCCGCGGACGGAAACTAGGCGGCGGCCGCCTCGTTAAGTGCCTCGACGATCTCGTCGACGACCGCCTCGACGAGCACCTGATCGTCGCCTTCGCCCATCACTCGAATCACCGGCTCGGTGCCGGAAGGCCGAATCACCAGCCGGCCATGACCGTTCAGCCGCTGTTCGGCGCCGCTGATGACCGATTTCACGGTCGCGTCCTCCAGCGGCTTGCCCCGGCGATAGCGCACGTTCTTCAGAACCTGCGGCAGCGGGTCGAAGCGGCGGCAGACTTCCGACATCGGCCGGTTCTGCCGCTTCATCACCGCGAGCACCTGCAGCGCCGCGACAAGCCCGTCGCCGGTCGTGCCGTATTCGGACAGGATGATGTGGCCGGATTGCTCTCCGCCGACACTATAGCCGTTCTCGCGCATCCGCTCGAGAATATAGCGATCGCCGACCGGGGCGCGCACGAGCGTCAATCCCTTCTTGTTGAGATGCCGCTCGAGCCCGAGATTGGACATCACCGTTCCGACCACGAAAGGCTTTCCGATCCGGCCGTCCTCGTGCCAGCTTTCCGCGATCACCGACAGGATCTGGTCGCCGTCGATGACGTGACCGCGCTCGTCCACCATCACCACGCGGTCGGCATCGCCATCGAGCGCGATGCCGACATCGGCGCGCACCTCGCGGATCTTCGCGGCCAGCGCCGCGGGATCGGTGGAGCCGCATTCCTTGTTGATGTTGAGCCCATCCGGATCGACGCCAATGGCGACGACATCGGCGCCGAGCTCCCACAGCGCCTCCGGCGCGACCTTGTAGGCCGCGCCATTGGCGCAATCGACGACGACGCGCAGGCCGTCGAGCGACAGGTTGCGCGGCAACGTGCGCTTGGCGAATTCGATGTAGCGGTCATGCACGCCGTCGATGCGCTTGGCGCGCCCGAGATCGGCCGAATGCGCGAGGCGCTTCGACACGTCGCTTTCAACGAGCCGCTCGATGTCGTGTTCGACCTCATCGGACAGCTTGTAGCCGTCCGGGCCGAACAGCTTGATGCCGTTGTCGTCGAAGGGGTTGTGGGATGCCGAAATCATCACGCCAAGATCGGCGCGCATCGAGCGCGTGAGCATGGCGACCGCCGGCGTCGGCATCGGGCCGAGCAGCAGCACGTCCATCCCGACCGATGTGAATCCCGCGACCAGCGCGGTCTCGATCATGTAGCCGGAAAGCCGCGTATCCTTGCCGATGACCACGCGATGGCGATATTCACCGCGCTGAAAGACGAGGCCCGCGGCCTGGCCGACCTTCAGCGACAATTCCGGGGTGATGGTGCCATTGGCCCTCCCGCGAATGCCGTCGGTCCCGAAATACTTGCGCGCCATTGCGTTCGATTCCACTGCCCCGGAAGCGAGGCGGACGCCGGAATGAGAAGCCACTTTACCCTCAAACGCTGAAATAATCTTTGACCTCGGGTCCATCGCCCATATTCGTCCCGCCACGGAAAGTCCGCTACGGTTAACGCTCATTATAGTGAAAGCCGCCGGTCCCGGGGAACCAGCGGCTTTTCCACATAAAACAGGCAAAAAAGGTCAGCGCCTCTCGACGTCGCCCTTCTTGCGGGGCTGCGTCACGTTGACCGGGTCCGACCCCGGAAAGGACTCCTCCAGGCCTTCCTCGAGCGCGCGCTCGAGCCGGTCCCTGCGCTCGTCAGCCATCGTGTCCGGATCGGGCCTTGTGCTGCCGCCGCGGCCGCGTTCGGCCCTGCGAAGCTCTCCCATCAAGCTCTCCATGCTCAAATCGCCCAGACAACGCGGTTGGCAGTCTTGCGTTCCCTCCCCTTTCTGCCGGTCGCCCGGATATGCTAGGCGAAAGTCCCATTTCTGGACGGTTCTCCATGGCCACCATCGCTTGCATCGAAGATCTGCGCGAAGTTTCCCGACGTCGCGTGCCGAAGGCGTTTTACGATTACATCTGCGCCGGCTCCTATAACGAGGAGACCCTGCGCGCCAACCGCGAAGACATGCAGCGCATCAAGCTGCGCCAGCGCGTCCTCGTGGACATGGCGAACCGCGATCTTTCGACCACGATCATCGGCCAGAAGACGGCGCTGCCTTTCGGCCTCGCCCCCGTCGCGATGATCGGCATGCAGCACGGCAACGGGGAAATCCTCGCCGCCCAGGCGGCGAACGAGGCCGGCATTCCCTTCACGCTGTCCACCATGTCGATCAACTCGATCGAGGACATCGCGGAGGCGACCGGCAAGCCGTTCTGGTTCCAGCTTTACGTCATGCGCGACCGCGGCTTCATCAAGGAGCTGATCAAGCGGGCGGAGCAGGCCAATTGCAGTGCGCTCGTGCTTACTGTCGATCTGCAGGTGCTCGGCCAGCGCCATTGCGACGTGCGCAACGGTCTTTCCGTGCCGCCGCAGATCAAGCCGCACACCCTTCTCGAGATGATGATGAAGCCGCGCTGGGTGGTGAGCGTGCTGCGCGGCAAGCGCTGGACCTTCGGCAACCTAGCCGGCTTTGTCAAAGGGATGGACGACGTGCGGCAATTGTCCGCCTGGACGGCGACGCAGTTCGACCAGGCGCTGAACTGGAAGGATATCGAGTGGATCAAGAGCCTGTGGCCACGCAAGCTGATCCTCAAGGGTATTCTCGATGAGCAGGATGCGCGGCTCGCGGTGAAAAGCGGCGCCGACGCGATCGTTGTTTCCAATCACGGCGGACGTCAGCTCGACGGAACCTCGTCCTCCATCGCCATGCTGCCGAGAATCGCGGACGCGGTCGGCTCCGACATCGAGGTGATGTTCGACGGCGGCATCCGCACCGGCTCCGATCTCGTGCGCGCGATCGCGCTCGGCGCCCGCTTCTGCCTGATCGGGCGCGCCTTCGCCTGGGCGGTCGGCGCAGGCGGCAAGGCGGGCGTGGCCAAGGCGATCGAGCTGCTCGGCAAGGAGCTCGACACGACGATGGCGCTGTGCGGGGTCACGAGCGTCAAGGAGATCACGCACGAGGTGGTAGACCTCTCGACCGTGCCCGCCTACGCGGCGGCGGCCGGGGCCGGCGAGAAAAGGGTGCCCGCGAAAACGCCGGCGAAAAAGAAACGCTGATGGCGGAGACTTCGCCCCGCCCGGCGCCGGCGCGCCGCGCCGACTTCGCGCATTTCCTCGAAATCACGACGCGGTGGGCAGACAACGATGCCTACGGCCACGTCAACAACGCGGTCTATTATTTCTATTTCGACACGGTGGTGAACACCTTCCTGGTCGAGCAGGGCGGCCTCGACATTCACCACAGCGCGGTGATCGGTCTCGTGGTGGAGACCGGATGCAATTATTTCAGGCCTATCGCCTATCCCGACACGGTGCATGCGGGACTTCGCGCCGAACGTATCGGCAATTCGAGCGTGCGCTACGGCATCGGCCTTTTCCGCAATGACGAGGACGTAGCCTCCGCGCAGGGGCACTTCGTGCACGTCTATGTGGATCGCAGAACCCGCAAGCCGGTGCCGCCGCCGGAGAAGCTGCGCCGCGCGGTGGAGAGCCTGAAGCGCTGACGGCGAAGGCGAGGGATGGTGCTCACCCCTCCCGGTATCCGTATTGCTGAGCGTTCCCCGACGCGCCGTAATACTTATACGGCAAAAACTTGCCGGTCATGCCGATCTTCACGCGATCGCCCTTGGGATCGGGCTGACGCTCGATGGTCATGTCGAAATCGATCGCCGACATGATGCCGTCGCCGAATTCCTCCTCGATCAGCGCCTTCCATGCCGGGCCGTTGACGAGGACCAGCTCGTAGAAGCGATAGATCAGCGGATCGGTGGGCGGCATCGGCGACTGCGCGCCGCGCATCGGCACCTCGTTGAGCATCGCCTGTTCGGCGGGCGACAGCCCGAACAGCCTGGCGGCGTTGGCCGCCTGCGGCCGTGTCAGCTTGTGATTGCCGAGCAGCGCGCCGATGATCATCACCGGCGACATGCCGCCGATCTCCTCGCAAATATATTTCCAGGTCCAGCCCTTCTCGCGCTTGATGTCGAGCAGCTTCTCGGTGAGATCCGTGCGTTTCATGGTATTTTCCTCCTGCGAACAGGCCGGCCGGTCCGGCCGACGGCACGGCCGGCCGTGCAACGGCCGTGCCAGCATCATCACGCCGCGTTCACGACATTGCCATTGGCCCGGCCATCGGCCCCCGTGCTAGGGCGCAGGCCATGAAACAGCCCTGGCAAATCTGGCGCGACCGGCGCGGGCAGCTCTCGGCTCTGCGGATCGCCACGCTCGCGCTCCTGATCTGGCCGGTCGTGCTCGCCGCCTATGCCTTCCTCACGACCGGCTTCGGGGCGCGGCCGCTGAACGACGTCATTCACCGGGCTGGATACTGGGCGTTGATCTTCATCCTCCTGTCGCTCGCCGTCACGCCCTTGCGGCGCATCGCCCGTTTCGGCTCGCTGATCGACGTGCGCCGCATGATCGGCGTCGGCGCCTTCTGCTACGCCTTCACGCATATCTGTCTTTACGTCGCCGACCAGTCCTACGACATCGGCAAGGTGGCGAGCGAAATCGTGCTCAGACTCTATCTGACCATCGGCTTCACCGCCCTCATCGGCCTCGCTGCGCTCGCGGCCACCTCGACCGACGCGATGGTCAAGCGGCTCGGGGGGCTGCGCTGGCGGCGCCTGCACCAGGCCGTCTATGTCATCGCGCTGCTCGCCCTCATCCACTATTTCCAGCAGACCAAGGCGGACGTGAGCGTGCCGGTCTTCACCGCTGGGATATTCGGCTGGCTGATGGCCTATCGAGCGATGTCGGCCTGGTCAGGCGGCGAATTGTCGGCGGCGATGCTGCTCGTCCTTTCGCTGGTCGCGGCGATCCTCACCTTCGCCGGCGAGGCGATTGGCATCGGCATCGCTTACCACGTGTCGCCGATGCGGATTCTTTCCACCGCTTTCGATTTCGACGCCGGCATCCGCCCCGGCTGGCTCGTGCTGGCGGCGGGCCTCGCGGTAGTGATCGTCGATCTCGCCGCCACCTATTGGCGCGGCGGCAGGGTGCCGGCGCGCAAGCCGGCCCAGGCCTAGGCTTGTCAAACCGCACCGGCCGGTGCATCGAACGCGCATGAGCCTCGAAGTCACCGTCGCCGGCGGAAAGCTTTCACCGCACGCGCTGCGCGCCGCCATTCTCGGCGAGGTTCACGCGCGCCCGTTCACTGCGCTGCCGACGCCCGCCCGCGTCCTGCACTTTGCCTTCGATACCACGGGCGAACGCGCCCAGGCCGATCGCGCGGCCCTGGCGAAGCTGTGCGAGAGCCGGGGCCTCGCGGCGCCCCGGGCCGCCGACAAGCATTTCCGCATGTCCTTCGGCGGCATGGCGCTGCGCTGGGAGCAGCATTCCGAATTCACGACCTACACATGGGAAGTGCCGGGCGACACCGCGGGCGAGGCGTTCCATCCCCCGGCCTGCGAGCTTGCCGCGCCGATGACATTCGTGCCGCAACCGGGCCCGCTCCTTGCCGCGATCGACCTGCATCTGCTGAAGGACCTGGGCGTCGCGCCGGAGAGGCTGTTCGACCGCGCGAGCCTTGCGGTCGCGGAAAACTCGGACAGCACCGCGCTCTACGCGACGGATTTCAAGCCGGACCCGGCGGGCTTCGTGCGCATCCTCGTCGCCGATCGCGGGCTCGGCGAGGAACGGGCGGGTGCGCTGGTGCAGCGGCTGATCGAGCTTGAGACATATCGGACGCTGGCGCTGCTCGGCTTGCCCGAGGCGCAGCGACTCGCGCCCTCGATCGCGCATATCGAGCGGCAGCTCGCCCACGTCACCGAGGAAATGCGCAAGGCCGACACGCTCGAAACCAACCACCGCCTGCTCGACGAACTGACCGCGCTCGCGTCCGAGCTTGAGGCGGGAGCGGCGGCGAGCCTATTCCGTTTCGGCGCAAGCCGCGCCTATAACGAAATCGTGCAGCTTCGCCTGCAAACCATCGGCGAGCGAAAGGTCGGCGGATTACCGACATGGTCGTCGTTTTTGGCCCGCCGCATGGCGCCGGCGATGCGCACATGCTTGACGACGGAAGAACGCCAGGGAACGCTGTCGCGCAAGCTGGCGCGCGCCGCCAACCTGCTGCGGACGCGCGTCGATGTGGCGCAGCAGCAGCAGAACCAGGACCTTCTCAAGTCGATGAACGCCCGCACCCGCCTGCAATTGCGGCTGCAGGCCACCGTCGAGGGGTTGTCGGTCGCCGCCATCAGCTATTACGTGGTCGGGCTGTTTGGATACGTCATCAAAGGGGCGCATGACGCGGGGCTCGTGCGCATCGAGCCGAGCTACGCGATAGCCGCCTTTGCCCCCTTCGCCGTGCTTGCGATCTGGTTCGTCGTGCGGCGCATCCGCCGTAGGCATTTCGCGGGCGGAGACTGATCCGCGCTATTGCGGAACGACGTCGCGCCCGACATTCACCCGCGCGGCCTCGAACGAGCCGTCCGGCCGCTTCGCCGCATTGTTGATCGCGACATGCGCGCCGGGTTTCAGCTCGCTCCTATCGCCGGGCGCGTAAGCCAGAATGATCGCATCTGGCGGAATGATGATTCTCTGCTCACCACCCTTGTAAGTAACGCGCACCTCGCGGCCGCTGACGCCGGTCACCATGCTTTCGACTGTGGCGTTGGTCATGGTGGTGTTGGGCCGGTTCCACGGCCGGTGACCCTCGCCGAGGCCGCGCTGCGACTCGGCGAAAATCGTCACCTGGATGGCGAGCTGGCTGCCATCGCCCTGCGGCGTCGCGCCCACCCCGATGAAGGTTCCCGGTTTGATGTCGTCGATGCCCGCCTTCATGACGCCGAAGACCTGCACCTTGTCCGACAGCGTCACCGTGGCGTCGCCCCCCTGCCGCTGTCCGATCGTCAGCGTCGGGCCATCGACGCGCTCGATCATGCCGACGATGCGGGCGGTTTCGGCCGGCTGGCCCAGCGCCGGTCCCGACAGGAGAGCAAGCAAAAAAGCAGCGGACAATCTCATGGTCATCTCCGGACAGCGCGTCGCCCGTCCGAAAACAACCGTGCGTGCCGCTTATTCCGGATCGGTTCAGTAAAGGCCGGGGGTGGCCCCGCCATCGACCGCGATGGCCGTGCCCTGAATATGCTTGGCCCGCGCGCTGCACAGGAAGACCGCAAGCTCGGCCACGTCCTCGGGCTGGCCCATCCCCTCCTTCAGCGCCTGCGCGCGCACCTCGGCGACGGTCCTGCCGGAAGCTGCGGCGCGCTGGGCGAAAAGTTGCGTGGCGCGGTCGGTTTCGGTCGAGCCCGGATGGATGACGTTGACGTTGACGCCATCCCTCCTGCCGAGGCCGGCCAGGGCCTTGGAAAAATTTGCCATTGCCGCGTTGACCGAGCCGCCGATCATAAAAAGCGGATCGGGCGTGCGCGCGGCGCCTCCGTCGATGTTGACGACGCGGCCCCTCGTCTCCTTCAGCATCGGCCAGAAGGCACGGCACAGCCGCACACAGGCAAAATATTTCAGCGCGAAGCCATCGAGCCACAATTCGTCGGGCAATTCGGCGAAGGCCCCGCTCTTGGTCGCGCCGGCGCTGTTGACGAGAATGTCGCAACGCTTGAAACGCTCGCGCACCTGCCTTGCGGCATCCTCGCAGGCCTCGAGCTTGCGCAGATCGCCGGCGATCGTGAACGGGGCTAGCCCGCCCGCCTTAGCGATCCGGCCGGCCGCGGCGGCGAGATTATCGGCGGAGGCCGCGAGCAGCACGGTCTGCGCGCCCTCGCGCGCAAGCGCCTCCGCGATCGCCCGGCCGATGCCACGGCTTCCTCCGGAAATCACGGCAACCTTTCCAGTGAATTCGCCCGGCATGCTCATCCCCGCGTCTCGTCCGTCAAAGCCGGACGCTTATAGCCGATCGCCAAAGCTTTGAAACTCAGCCGCCGCCGGTGGCATGCGAGAGATCAGGCCGCCCCGCGGTCCGCCCGCCGCGCGAACGGGCTGGCGAGACAGATGATTGGTACAGGTGGGTGGACTTGAACCACCGACCTCTGGTTCCACAGACCAGCGCTCTAACCAACTGAGCTACACCTGCACGGGCCGGAAGGAGCCGGAAACTAGGAGCAATGGCCGGCTTTGGCAAGCAAAGCCGCTCCGGTTAGTCGCCGCGCACGACAAGGCCGTTCAAAAGCAAAGGCCCGGGCGTGGGCCCAGGCCTTTGTTTCGGAACGCGGCTGCGCGCGGATTGCGATCAGGCGACCTTTTTGAAGGCCGACGTCACGCCGGCCTTGATCGGCTCGACGGCCTCGGTCGTGACCTTCTGCGCGAGCGAGGTCAGCTCCTTGACCTGCTCGGTTGCGGCCTCGAACTGCGAGCGCGCGTGCGAGGTCGAAAGCTCGACGATTTCCGATACCGACTTGGCGGCCAGCAATTGGCTCGCGAAATCGAAAGCGGCATTGGTGTTGGTGCGGGCGAGATCGATGATCTTCAGGCCGTAATCGGCGGCTCCCTTGGACGCCGTGGCGTAGCTCGTCTCGAGCACGTCGGTCGCTTCCTCGGTCGCGCTTTTCATCTTTTCCCAGGTGTCCTTGGCCTGCGAGACGCTCTTCTCAGCAAATTCCCGAAAGGCGGCCGGGATCTCGAGCTTGGGCATGTCGAAGGACGGAATCTCGAATTTTGGAGCTTCGAAGGCTACAGGGGCCTTGGTCTTGGGCTTGGACGTTGCTGTGGTGGCGTCGGTCATGGTCTTGGTCCTCAAGGTGCCGGAATACCCGGAACGCCCCCTGTCCCTCAGGAGCGATCGGGATTGATGATCCTTTATACGTTAGCTTATGATGCATTGCAACATAAATATTGCAATGCACAAACCGCTAACCATCTCAGCTCGGCTGGGCCACCCCTGACCGGCGGCAAAAATCTCAGCCCTGTGTGGTCTTCGCCGCAGCGCGGCTGGCCAATTCGGCGAGCTCTCGCGCCTGCTCGTTCAACGTCTGCATCTGCGCCTTCACGAAATCGCCCTGCAGCTTGAGCACCTCCTCTGGACCCTTGGCCTGGACCAGCTTCTGGGCATGCTCGAAAGATGCGGCGATATTGCGTTGCGCATAGCTGATGGCCTTGGCGGTAACGTCCTTGGCACCGGCGCGGGCGGCGGAGGCGCGATCCTCCATTCCGCTGACAGCGGACTTGGCCGCGGCCATGAAACTGTCGAACGCCTGTTGCGCCTGCCCGACGCTCTGCTCGACGAATTGCCGCATCTCCTGCGGCATCTCAAAGGAAATCGGATCTTTTGCCATAGCCTGCCTCCGGAAAAGCATGTCGGGTGCAAGGTTAAGGTTATCCGCATGCCGGCGGACTGTCAGCGTGGACGGCCGGGGGCCTCGGGACTATTAACAAAGCCTTAACAATGGGCATCCGTGGACACCGAACGCACGATGAGTGAAACAGGTTCCTCACTGTCGATCGTGCGCGACCCGCGCTTCTCCTGCCACGCCACAGCGGACAATCCAGCATGGCTCTGGAGCACCGATGGCGCACAGCTCCTGTGGGCCAACGCGGCGGGTGCCGCGATCTTCGGCTTCGAGACCGCGGCGGACTGCCGCGCGCGTCCTTTCGCCCCCGGCCAGCTTGCGGCTTCGCAGATCGCGCGGCTTGCGCCGACGCTGGCGCTCGGCGCGGCGCCGCGACTAGAAATGCTGCGCGGTTTCGGCGCGGGCTTCGGCCGCGTGCTTGTGTGTCGCTGCTCGCGCGTCTCACTCGAGTACCGCACCGCCATCCTGGTCGTGTCGACGCAGCCTGGCGGCCCGGACTTTTCGCTGGCCGAGCGCGCGCGGCGCCTGCTCGCCGGCAGCGGCGAGGCGGTCGCCGCCTATTCACGCGATCGCGCCCTGATCGCCGCGACGGGCCGCGCCCGGGCGCTGCTCGCCGGCCGCGACACGTTTGCCGCCATCGACGCCGAGCCTCTCGGCGGCGCCGCGCTCGAAACCGGCCATGCCGCCGGCATCAGCCAAGCCGGACCAGTGCGAGTCGATCGCCTCGGCAGTGGCGGCAATACGATCCTGCTTGCGACCTTCGAGGAGGCTCCCACCGCCGAAGCGACCGGACCCGCACATGAAGCGCAGGTTCCGGCAGGAAACGAACCGGCGGAGGAAAAGAAAGAGGACCGCCGCGCCGTTGCGCGCGACACGCTGCCGCAAGCCGCAGCGCAACCCAACAATCCCGCGCGCCGCCATCCATTGCGTTTCGTCTGGCAGATGGATGCCGAAGACCGTTTCACCGTGAGCCCCGGCGAGTTCACCGACCTGATCGGTCCGGGCGTGGCCGCCGCGCTCAACCGGCCTTGGAACGAGCTTGCCGCCTCGCTCGCACTCGATCCGCAGGAGGAAGTCGCGCGCGCGATCGCCTCGCGCGACACGTGGAGCGGCATTCATCTGCTCTGGCCAATGGACGGGACTGACGATCGCATCGGCGTCGAATTGTCCGGCCTACCGATCTACGATCGCGATCGCGTGTTCCGCGGCTATCGCGGCTTTGGCGTGTGCCGCGATGTCGCACGCATCGACGAGGTGCTCAGGCACCGTGCAGAGGCGATGCCGGCGGCGCTGGGGACGGAAGCCGGAATATCCGCCGTCCCGCCGGCTGAAAAACAAAAAGCCGGCGAAGAGCACATGCCGGCAACGCTTACCGCAGCATCGGCGGAAAACGTACTACCATTCCGCGGCATGCCCGATCCCAGGAACGGCGCACTGAGCCCCGGCGAGCGCAACGCCTTCAACGAACTTGCCAGGCAATTGACCGCGCGCCTGCGCAGCGCCGACGAGCATCTGCGCGCAGCCGCCCCGATTCCCGCCGGCGACCTGCCGGAACCGGAGGAGCAGCAGGAGGAAGCGCCGCCGCCGCCGGCCGCGACCCGCAAGGCTCCCGCGACAGGCGAGGACGTGCGCCCGCTGCTGAACGGGCTGCCCTCGGGCGTGCTCATTCACCGGCACGGGCAATTCCTCTACGCCAACCAGGCGTTTCTCGATTGGACCGGTCACCCAACGCTCGCCGATTTCGAGCAGGCCGGTGGGCTCGATTGCCTATTCCTCGAAAGCGGCGCGCATGACGGCGACGACCGGTCGCTGATGATCGAGACGCCCGGCGGCGACCGCAGGCCCACGCAGGCGCGCCTGCTCACCATCCCCTGGGACGGCGCGACAGCGATGGCGCTCGTGCTGCAGCCCGCCCCGCAGCTGCCCGCGCCGGCCGATGACGGCGCCGCGGACCGATTGCGCGAACTGGAATCGATTGTCGATGCCGCGGCGGACGGAATTCTCGTGCTCGACGACGAGGGTAGGATCCTCACGGCCAATCGCGGGGCGCAGATCCTGTTCGGCTACGACGCCGAAGCATTCGCCACGCTGTCCTTCGCCGATCTGTTCGCTGACGATTGCAGGGGCGCGGCGCTCGACGATCTGCACCGCCTTGCCCGGAATGCGCCCGGCGCCGCGGCGGATGAAGGGCGCGAGGTGACGGCGCGCACGCGACATGGCGGACCGGTCGCGCTGCTTCTGACCATGCGCCGCCTTGCCGGCGACGCGCCCAGATTCTGCGCCATCCTGCGCGACATCACGGCGTGGAAAAAAACCGAGCAGGAGCTGACCGCGGCGAGGCAAATGGCGGAGAGAAGCTCGTCGGCCAAGTCCGAATTCCTCGCCAAGGTCAGCCACGAAATCCGTACGCCGCTAAATGCGATCATCGGCTTCTCGGAAGTCATGATGAGCGAGCGGTTCGGGCCGATCGGCAACGATCGCTACCGCGAGTATCTGAAGGACATCCACGCATCGGGCGAGCATGTCGTCTCGCTGCTGAACGATCTGCTCGATCTGTCCAAGATAGAGGCCGGCAAGCTCGATCTCACATTCGCCGATCTCAACCTGAACGATCTCACGCAGCAATCGGTCGCGCTCATGCAGCCGGAGGCCAACCGCGAGCGGATCATCATCCGCACGTCGCTGCCGACGAGCCTGCCGCGCGTGAAGGCCGATGCGCGCTCGGTGCGCCAAATCATCCTCAATCTTCTGTCCAATTCGATCAAGTTCACCGGCGCCGGCGGGCAGGTGATCGTCTCGACGGCAGTGAACGACAATGGCGATGTGGTGCTGCGCGTGCGCGATACCGGCACGGGCATGAGCGACAGCGACATCGCCGTGGCGCTCGAACCGTTCCGGCAGCTCTCGACCGCGATACGCCCCAAAATGCCCGGCACCGGGCTTGGCCTGCCGCTAACCAAGGCGCTCGCCGAGGCGAACCGGGCGAGCTTCTCGATCAGGCGCGCGGAGCGGTCCGGCACGCTGGTCGAGATCGCGTTTCCGAAGGCGCGCATCCCGGCCGAGTGAGGTCCCGCCGCCCGCCCGCTACATTCGCCTGACTTCCTCCCGTTTCGGCGTTAACATGCCGGAAGCGGAGCTGCGCGATGCGTGGACTGGTTCGGATAGTGCTTTGGTTTGTCCTGCTCGCATTCGCCCCGCAGGCCATTGCCGCCGATTCGGTCGATCTTCTGCTCGTTCTCGCGGCCGACGTGTCGCGCAGCGTCGATCAATCGAAATTCCAGCTCCAGCGCGAAGGCTATGCCGCGGCGGTTTCGGATCCGCGCGTGCTGGAAGCGATCACCTCCGGCGCCCAGCATCAGATCGCGGTCTGCTTCGTCGAATGGTCGGGATTCGGCGCGCAGAAGGTCGTGATCGACTGGACCGTCATCAAGGATGCGGAGAGCGCTCGCCGCTTCGGCGACCAGATTCTCGAGGCTTCCCGTTCCTTCGCCGACCGCACCTCGATTTCCGGCGGCATCGATTTCGCGCTTGCCCAAATCGACCGCGCGCCGTTCGAGGCGCGCCGCAAGACGATCGACGTTTCCGGCGACGGCACGAACAATTCGGGCCGCGACGTCAGGCAGGCGCGCGACGAGGCGGTGGCCAGGGGCGTCACCATCAACGGCCTCGTGATCCTGAGCGACCGGCCGCTGCCCTGGAATCCGGAGCACACCAATCCGCCAGGCGGGCTCGCCAACTACTACAAGGAGAACGTCATCGGCGGGCCGGGCGCCTTCGTGATGGTCGCCGATAATTTCGAATCCTTCGGCAACGCCATCATCAACAAGCTGATCGCCGAGATCGCGAGCCGCGCGCCCGCGCGCGAGGCCGCGGCGCTGGCCCCGCCGGCGACGCCCAGGTGAGACAAAATGCAGCAATCCCGGCGCGCTCTCGCCCGCCGATCGAGCCTGACGAATCCGGTTGCCGCTTCAATGGCCAAGCCTCCAATTTCGACCGATTCCAGACAAACGTACGATAGAAGCATTCCAAACTACTGACTTTACGGTGTTTTTCCCGTTGACCGCGGGCCGGACCGGCCCTAACCGCCTCACCATAACGGGAGCGACTGTCCATGATTTCGATGCCATTGCGCGTCCTCGCGCGCCTCGCCGCCCTCGGCCTGATCGCCGCGTCCGGCTCCGCCTTCGCGCAAGGCGAGGTCAATGTTTACAGCTATCGCGAGCAGAAGCTGATCCAGCCGATGTTCGACGCCTTCACCCGGGAAACCGGGATCAAGGTCAACGTGATCTCCGCCAGTTCCGGCCTCGAGCAGCGCATCGCCGCCGAAGGCGCAAATTCGCCGGCCGACATCCTGCTGACCGTCGACGTGGCGAGGCTCCAGGACGCGGTCAATGCCGGCATCACCCAGCCGATCAAGTCCGACCTGCTCGACAGGACCGTGCCCGCCGAATACCGCGACCCGAACGGCGCTTGGTACGGCATCTCCATGCGCGCGCGCGTCATCTACGCGTCGAAGGAGCGTGTGAAGCAGGATTCGATTTCCTACGAGGAGCTAGCCGATCCGAAATGGAAAGGCCGGATCTGCATCCGCTCAGGCCAGCACATGTACAACAACGCGCTGTTCGCCGCGTACCTCGCCCATTACGGCGAGGCGCAGACCGAGGAATGGCTGAAGGGCGTGAAAGCCAATCTCGCGCAAAAGCCTTCCGGCGGCGACCGCGAGGTCGCGCGCGACATCGCCGCCGGCAAATGCGACATCGGCCTCGGCAACACCTATTACTGGGCGCTAATGAACGACAAGGAAGCCGACAAGAAGGCCTGGGCTGATGCGACCAAGGTGATCCTGCCGACATTCAGAAAGAGCGGGGGGACGCACGTCAATCTCTCCGGCGTGGTGCTGGCGAGGAACGCCCCGAACAAGGCCAATGCGATGAAGCTGATCGAGTGGCTCCTGTCGGAAAATGCCCAGCACATGTATGCCGACATGAACTACGAATATCCGATGCGCAAAGGCATCAGGATCAACCCGACGATCGCGGGCTACGGCGAGATCAATCCGGACCGGCTGCCGGTCGCCAGGATCGCCGACCATAAAAAGGCCGCCGCGACGCTGGTGGACAGGATCGGCTTCGACAACTGAAGCCGCCACGGGCGCGACGGCGTGACATTTTCCAGGGAATGCGGCATGGAACGGCCTTCCATGCCGCAAATTCTTTTCAGACCCGGACGGCTCGCGGCAATCCTCTTTGCCTTTGCCGTCGCGGCCTTTGCGGTGGCGCCGCTTGCAAGCCTGATCCGGATCGCGCTCGCCGGCGACGCCGAATTGTGGCCGCATCTCGTGGCCTATGTGCTGCCGCCCTCGCTTGCCGATACGCTGGTGCTGCTCGCCGGCGTCGGGGCGATCGCGTGCGTCGCCGGCGCCGGCACGGCCTTCGCCGTGACCGCCTATCGCTTTCCGGGGCGCGACGCGCTCGTGTGGCTCCTGCCCCTGCCGCTCGCGATCCCGACCTACATCATCGCCTATGTCTATGCCGACATGCTCGATGCGCTCGGGCCGGTTCAGGGCGCGCTGCGCGCGCTGACGGGGCGGCACCAGCCCGCGGACTACTGGTTCCTGAATTTGCGCTCGCTTGGCGGCGCGATCTTCGTCATGGGATTCGTTCTTTATCCCTATGTGTATCTCGCCGCGCGCGCGATGTTCCAGACGCAAAGCGCGATGCTGATCCAGGCGGCGCGTATTTTCGGCGCGACGCCGTTCAAGAGCGCCCGATACGTGGCGCTGCCGCTCGCCCGCCCCGCCATCGCCGCCGGGCTTGCGCTTGCGATGCTCGAGACGCTCAACGATATCGGCGCGAGCGAATATCTCGGCGTGCGCACGCTGACGCTTTCGATCTTCACTACCTGGCTCAATCGCGGCAGCCTGCCGGGGGCCGCGCAGATCGCCTGCCTAATGCTGCTGATTGTTGCCGCCCTCGTCATGCTTGAACGCTACGGGCGCGGCGCGCGCGGTTTCGCCGCGCCGGATCATTCGTTTCCCGCCGAGCCGCTTGTCCTGCGCGGAAAGCCAGCCTGGATCGCCGCTCTGGTTTGCAGCGTGCCGGTGCTGCTCGGTTTTGTCATTCCCTTCGCCTATCTCGCGCGCGAGGCGATCGCACGCGGCCTGCTCGCCGGATTCGAGCCCGCCCTGCTCCGGCACACGTTCAACACCGTCGCGCTCGCCGGATCCGCCACCATCGCAACGCTCGCGCTCGGCTTCGGCATCGTCGAGGCATGGCGCGCGACCAAGGACCGCCTTATCGCATCGGCCGTCGTTGTGGCCAGTCTCGGCTACGCGATGCCGGGGACGGTGCTCGCGCTCGGGCTCCTCTCCCCGCTCGTCGCCATCGACGACCTGCTAAACGCGCTGGCGCGGGGCCTGTTCGGAACGAGCGTGGGCCTGCTGGTCGCGGGCTCGGGCGCCGCGCTCGTGATCGCCTATGTGGCGCGTTTTCTCGCGATCCCGATCGGCTTCGCGCAGGCGGGTTTCGCCCGCATTCCCTCCGATCTCGACAGCGTCGCACGCGTCCTCGGCGCGAGCCCGCGGACGGTAGCGCGCGCGATCCACCTGCCGCTGCTGCGCCAGGCGATCTGGGGCGCGGCCCTGCTGGTCTTCGTCGATTGCCTGAAGGAATTGCCGGCGACGCTGCTCTTGCGTCCGCTCAATGTCGAGACGCTCTCTACCTACATCTACCAGTTCGCCACGCGCGGAAATTTCGAGGAAGGCTCGCTCGCCGCCTTGATCGTCGTGCTGGTCGGCATATTGCCGGTGATCCGCATGGTGCGGCATGCCGACACCGCGATCTATCCGAAGGACGAACCGGCGCCGGCCTGACGGCCGGCCCGGATCGCGCCGCGCGCCCGGCGATGACCGGCGCGGACTAGGACCGTAGATCCGCCAGATCCCGGTAGAGAGCGAGCGCCTCGGGATTGGCCAGCGCCTCGGTGTTCTTCACCGGTCGCCCATGCACCACGTCGCGCACCGCAAGCTCGGTTATCTTGCCGGACTTGGTGCGCGGGATGTCAGACACCTGAACGATCTTGGCCGGCACATGCCGCGGGGTCGCGCCCGTCCTGATCTTCTGCCTGATCCTGTCGCGCAGCGCGTCGTCGAGGGTGACGCCGTCCTTGCAGCGCACGAATAGCACGATGCGAACGTCGTTGTCCCATTCCTGCCCGATCGCGAGCGCCTCGGTCACTTCCGGGATCTGCTCGACCTGCGCGTAGATTTCTGCGGTGCCGATCCGAACCCCGCCCGGATTGAGGGTGGCATCCGAGCGGCCATGAATGATGATGCCGCCGTGGCGCGTCCACTCGGCGAAATCGCCGTGACACCACACGCCGGGAAACCGCTCGAAATAGGCGGCGAGATATTTCTTCCCGTCCGGATCGTTCCAGAACTTCACCGGCATCGAGGGAAACGGCTTCACACAGACCAGCTCACCCTTCTCCTCGCGGACCGGCTTGCCCTGCTCCGACCACACATCGACCGCCATGCCGAGGCCGGCCGCCTGGATTTCGCCGCGCCAGACCGGCGCGGTCGGATCGCCGAGCACGAAGCAGGACACGATATCGGTGCCGCCGGAGATCGAGGCGAGATGCACGTCGGATTTGATGCCGGCATACACGTAATCGAAGCTTTCGGCGGCGAGCGGCGAGCCGGTCGAGGTGATCAGCCGCAGCGCGGACAGATCGTGCGTGCCAATCGGATTGAGCCCCGCCTTCTTGCAGGCGTCGATGAACTTGGCCGACGTGCCGAACAGGGTAAACTTCTCCGCCTGCGCGTAATCGAAAAGCACGTCCTGCTTCGGCGCGAAGGGCGAGCCGTCGAACAGCATCAGCGCGGCCTCCGAGGCGAGCGCGGAGACGAGCCAGTTCCACATCATCCAGCCGCAGGTCGTGAAGTAGAAGACCCGGTCGGCGGCGCGCACGTCGCATTGCAGCCGGTGCTCCTTCAGATGCTGCAGCAGCGTGCCGCCCGCACCGTGCACGATGCATTTGGGCACGCCGGTTGTGCCGGATGAATAAAGAATGAAAGCCGGCTCGTTGAACGGCAGGCGCTCGAAAACCGGTTCCCTCGCGGGATGAGGCGCGATGAACGCGGCAAGCGTGGCGGCGCGGGGCAGGCCGCCCGCGACCGCTTCGGCCTCGCCGAGATAGGGCACGATCACCACCGTCTGCGCGCTCGCAAGTTGCGGCACGATGCCCTTCAGCTTGTCGCCGAGCGAAAGCTTCTTGCCGTTGTACCAATAGCCGTCCGCCGCGAAGAAGATTTTCGGCTCGATCTGGCCGAAGCGATCGAGCACGCCGCGCTCGCCGAAATCGGGCGAGCAGGACGACCAGATCGCGCCGATCGAGGTGGTCGCGAGCATCAGCGCGACGGTTTCGGGCAGATTTGGCATCATCGCCGCGACGCGGTCGCCGCGGCCGATGCCACACGCCTTCAGCGCCTGCTGCAGGCGGGATACCAGCGCGCGCAGCTCGTCCCAGGTCCAGCGGGCGGACGACTTGTCCTCCCCGCGAAAGACGATCGCCTCCGTCCCTCCGGAGACGCGCAGCAGGTTCTCGGCGAAATTGAGCTTCGCATCGGGGAAGAACGAGGCGCCCGGCATCGCCTCGCCGTGTTCCACCAGTCGCTCGCCCTTCTCGCCGATGACGCCACAAAAATCCCAGACCAAATCCCAGAATTCCGCGCGATGACGCACCGACCAGTCGTGCAGCGCGCGATAATTGGCCAGGGACAACCTGTGCTTACGATTGGCCTCGTTCATGAAGGCCATGAGTTGCGTGGCCGCCGCGCGTTCCGCGCCCGGAATCCACAACGGCCGTTCGTTACCCTCAGCGTTCACGTGTTCCTCGCCATCCACTCAAGCCATTTAGGACCGGTCTCGTAAACCACAGAGATCAATCGCAAACCAGTCCATTTCCCGGCCCCAAAAGCGTCACAGACATTACACAAGGTTGCGCCGATAGGCCCGGCCGCTATAGTCCACGGGGGACGCTGCCAAGATACCGGACAACACGACTTTGCCTGCCATCACTGGCCTCAAACGCCTGGGGATTGCCCTCTTTTCGCTCGTCGCGATCCTGTTCGGGATTCTCGCCGCGGTATCCTTCCTGATGCCGGCGGACCATGTGCGCGACGCGGTGAAAGCCGAGATCCGCAGCGTCACCGGCCTCGATCTGGTGTTGCGCGGCCCGACCTCAGTGTCGCTGTTCCCGTCCGGGAGCGTCACCTTTTCCAACGTGGCGCTCGGCGGCGGTGACGGCTCCCCGCTCGTGGCCGAGCAGCTCGTCGCGCGCCTGCGTTTCTTCCCGTTGCTTGCCGGCCGCATCGACGTGTCCGACGTGCAACTAATCAATCCCCGAGTCACGATCGCGATTGGCCAGGATGGCCGCACCAACTGGTCGCCGCTGGTCGAGGCGCTGACGGAGAATTTCAGGGCCAGCCGCGAATCGCTGCCGATGAATTTCTCCGAAATCCAGTTCGTCGGCGGACGGATGGAAATCCGCAACGAGACGACGGGCGTGACCGATGTGCTGAGCGACGTCGAAATGTCGCTGGCTCTGCCCGCCATCTCGAAGAGCTTCGTCGCCACGGGAACATTCAACTGGCATGGCGAGCCGGTCGAGGCGAGCGTGACGCTGTCCGACTTTGCGACGGCGCTGCGCGGCGACAAGTCGGGCCTGAAAGTGCGCCTCACCGGGGCGCCCGCCAAGCTCGCCTTCGATGGATCGTTCAGCATGAAGCCGCGGCTGAAGGTTGACGGCTCGCTTGCCGCCGATGCCGCCTCGCTGCGCCGCCTCCTGACCTGGACCGGCCAGAAGCCGCTGCCCGGGGGAGGCTTCGGCCGCTTCTCGCTGAAGGCGCAGACCAACATCGTCGGCGGCACCATCGCGCTGACCGCGGTCAATCTCGAGCTTGACGGAAACGCCGCCGAGGGCGTGCTGACATTCGCCACCGATGGCCGCCAGACTTGGCAGGGGACGCTGGCCGCCGACTCGCTCGACCTCACGCCCTATGTCTCGACCATCCGCCTGATCACAGCGAATGAGCGCGAATGGAGCCGGCTTCCCTTCGACGTCGAAGGGCTGTCGAATTTTGATCTCGACCTGCGGCTTTCGGCCGCGAACGTGGCGATCGGCTCGGCCAAGCTCGGCCGTACCGCGATCGCCGCCAACATGCGCGGCGGAAAGCTGACCATCACCGTCGGTGAATCGATCGCCTTCGGCGGCGTGATCAAGGGCTCACTCAGCCTCGCGCAGCTCGGCGAGGGCGCCGAGATGAAGACGCAGCTCGCCTTTACCAATGTGGATTTGGAAAGCTGCATCGGCGAATTGTTCGGTATCCGGCGGATCGAAGGCAAAGGCGATCTTGCGATCGCGCTCGACGGCAGCGGATCGACGGTGTTGGAATTGACGCGCACGCTGAACGGCAATCTCTCGATGGAAGGCCGTCAGGGCGCGCTCACCGGGCTGAACGTGGAGCAGCTCCTGCGCCGCCTAGAACGGCGCCCGCTGTCCGGCGGCAACGAATTCCGCACCGGGCGCACGCCATTCGAGAAGCTGTCGGTGCAGATCAAGGTGGCGCAGGGCGTCGCGACCGCCGACGTCGTTAGCCTCGAAGGCCCGGCGGTGAAACTCGCGCTCGTGGGCTCCGCCTCCATCCCCGCCCGCGATCTAGATCTGAAGGGCACCGCCAGCCTGATCGACGCCGCCAACGGCCAGGGCGGCTTCGACCTGCCCTTCGTCGTCCAGGGTCCGTGGGACGACCCAATCATGTTGCCCGATCCGCAGATTCTGATCCGCCGATCCGGCGCGGCGGCTCCCCTGCTCGACCGGCTTCGCGACCAGCGCGCGCGGGACGCTGTGCGTTCGGCGATCGAGAAATTGTCCGGCGGCAAGCTCGCCGCGCCCGCTCCGGAAGAGCCGGCCGAGAAGGCGCCCGCGCAATAGCCGTTACATCGGGGCGGCGAACGCGCCCTCGCGCTCCTCGGCAAGCGCGTAGCGTTTCGACAGCAACGAGGCGATCACGACGATCAGCGCGACGACCGCGATCAGCAGCGTGCAGATCGCGTTGATTTCCGGTTTCACGCCAAGGCGGACCTGCGAATAGATCTGGATTGGCAGCGTGGTCGCGCCGGGCCCCGTGGTAAAGCTCGCGATGACGAGATCGTCGAGCGACAGCGCGAAGGCGAGCATCCACCCGGATGCGACGGCCGAGCCGATCAGCGGCAGCGTCACGCTGAAGAATGCCCGCGCCGGCGGGCAGCCCAAATCCATCGCCGCCTCCTCCAGGCTCCAGTCGAAGGCGAGCAGCCGCGACTGCACGATCACCGTGACGAAGCACATGGTCAGCGTGGTATGCGCAAGTGTGGTCGTCCAGAATCCGCGGTCGAGATCGAGGGCGACGAACAGCAGCAGCAGCGACAGCCCGATGATCACCTCCGGCATCACCAACGGCGCATAGACCATCGCCGAAAATGCCATGCGGCCGCGGAACCGCCCGACGCGCACGAGCGCCAGCGCCGCGAGCGTGCCGAGAATGGTCGCGAGCGTCGCGGACAGGAAGGCGATGCGAAGGCTGACCCAAGCGGCGGCGAGCACAGGCCCGTCATTCAGCAATTCGCGATACCAGCGCACGGACCAGCCGCCCCACACGGTTACCAGTCGGGATTCGTTGAACGAATAGATGATCAGGATCGCGATCGGCAGATAAAGAAAGGCGAGGCCGAGCGCGACCGCGGCGAGATTGAACCAGGAGGCGCGTTTCACCACCGACGTCCCTCCAGCGCGCGCATCTGCAGGTGCTGGTAGATCATGATCGGCCCGAGCAACAGCGCAAGCAGCACGATCGCGATCGCCGACGCCGCTGGCCAGTCGAGATTGCCGAAGAAATCGACCCACAGTGCCTGCCCGATCATCATAGTGCCGGACCCTCCGAGAAGATCGGGAATGACGAATTCGCCGATCACCGGGATGAAGCATAGGAGCGCCCCCGCCAGCACGCCCGGCATGGCAAGTGGCACGGTGACGAGCCAGAACGCCTTCCAGCGCGGGCAGCCGAGATCGGCTGCGGCCTCGAGCAGGCTCTGGTCCATCTTTTCCAGCACCGAATAAATCGGCAGCACCATGAACGGCAGATAAGAATAGACAATGCCGATGAAGATCGCCGTGTCCGAGGACAGCCAGCCGGCCGGCTCGCCGATGAGCCCGAGCGCCATCAGCACGTCGTTCAGAAGCCCGTCGCGCTGAAGGATGTTGATCCACGCATAGATGCGGATCAGGAACGCCGTCCAGAACGGCAGGACCACCGCCATCACCAGCACGGGTTGCCACCGCCGCGGCGCGCACGCCATGCCGTAGGCGACCGGGAAGGCGATCGCTAGCAGAATCGCGGTGGACATCGCGGCGATCTGGAGGCTTTTCAGATAGGCGTAGGTGTAAATCGAGTCGGAAAAGACGCGCTGGAAATTGTCGAAGGTGAGCGCGCCGGCGAATTCCTTCACCCCCGCCCAGCCCGCCGCCGGATCGAACAGCGGCAGATAGGGCGGCGAGGCGATCGCATTCTGCGACACGCTCATGCGCAGCACGATGGCGAAGGGCACGGCGAAAAAGATCAGCAGCCACAGATAAGGAACCGCCACGACCAGCCGGCGCGCCCGCCCGGACCATGCGTGCCCCCCGCTCATTGCGTCAGCACCACGCAGGCGGCTGCGTCGATCGACGCGAACACCGAATCGCCGCCGCGCACATGCGATTGCCCGCGCATGAAATTGGGAACTGCCACCTTCAGCTCCGCGCCCGATTGAAGCGCCACCGTGCAAAGCGACATGTCGCCGCGATAGGCGAGCGCGCTGACGCGGCCGGCGAAGCAATTGTCCGGCTCGAGATCCGGGCGACGCGCGGAAAGCCTGATCTTTTCCGGGCGGATCGCGACGAAGACCTCGCCCTGCGCGGCACCGCAGGCGGCAACGCGCAGCGTGCCGGCCGGCGTGCGAACCGCCTCGCGTCCCACCATTTCGCCGCGCAGAATATTCGCCTCGCCGATGAATTCGGCGACCCAACGGGAATTTGGATGTTCATAAATTTCCGCCGGCGTGCCGACCTGCACGAGCCTGCCGCGGTCCATCACGCCGATCCGGTCGGCCATAATCATCGCCTCCTCCTGATCATGCGTGACGATCACGAAGGTGAGCCCGAGGCGGCGCTGCAGCTCCTTCAGCTCGAACTGCGTTTGCGCGCGCAGCTTCTTGTCGAGTGCGGCGAGCGGCTCGTCGAGCAGGAATAGTTTCGGGCGCTTCACCAGCGCGCGGGCGAGCGCGACGCGCTGGCGCTGCCCGCCGGAAAGCTGATGCGGCTTGCGCGACGCGAACTGCCCAATGCTGATAGTCTTCATCATCTCGTCAACGCGCGCCTTGATCTCGGCCCGCGGCAGCCCCTCCTGCTTGAGGCCGAAGGCGACGTTGCTTTCCACCGACAGGTGCGGAAACAGCGCATAGCTCTGAAACATCATGTTGACCGGCCGCCGATACGGCGGCACCGGCACGATGTCCTCCCCGTCGAGCAGGATGCGCCCGGCATCAGGGATTTCAAAGCCGGCGAGCATGCGCAGCAGCGTGGTCTTGCCGCAGCCGGAGGGGCCGAGCAGCGCGAAAAACTCGCCCTTCGCGATATCGAGCGAGACGCCGTCCACCGCCGGCACGCCGGCAAAATGTTTCGCGGCCCCTTCGATCCGCACCAGCGGTGCGGCG
The DNA here is from genome assembly GCA_035548355.1 of Pseudorhodoplanes sp. Taxonomy (GTDB): domain Bacteria; phylum Pseudomonadota; class Alphaproteobacteria; order Rhizobiales; family Xanthobacteraceae; genus Pseudorhodoplanes. Next base: position 59,981 of record DASZTD010000031.1, on the reverse strand, counting down.
GAGGCGTTGTCATCGACCATCGTGATCGGCGCCCTCAAATTTCAGCGGAATGAATCCCCGGCCGCGAAGCTAGACGCCGCGCCGCAAAGGCTCAAGCGTCTCGATGGCGCGGACGGCCGCTCAGCGTGCGGTCAGCGTCCGCGATACGGCGTCCCGCCAGCCCGCATATTTGCGCTCACGCGTCGCCCGATCCATTTGCGGCATGAACCGGCGCTCAAGCTTCCACGTCGCAGCGAAGCGATCCGGCGGCGGGCAGATTCCGGCTTTCAGCCCGGCGAGATAGGCCGCGCCGAGCGCCGTCGTCTCCAGCACCGACGGGCGGTCCACCGGCGCGCCGAGAATATCGGCCAGAAATTGCATGGTGACGTCGCTCGCGGTCATGCCGCCGTCGACGCGAAGCACGGTCTCCCCCTTCGCCCCCTCGCGCCAATCCCCGTGCATTGCCTCGAGCAGATCGCGCGTCTGGTAGCCGACCGATTCCAGCGCGGCGCGCGCGATCTCGGCGCCGCCCGCATTGCGCGTGAGCCCGAAAATCGCCCCGCGCGCCCCCGAATCCCAATAGGGAGCGCCGAGACCGACAAGCGCCGGGACGAAATAGACCTGCTCGGCGGGATCGGCGCGCGACGCAAGCGCGTCGGATTCGGATGCCCTGACGATGATCCTCAGAGCATCGCGCAGCCATTGCACCGCCGCGCCGGCGATGAAGATCGCCCCTTCCAGCGCATAGATGCGCTTGCCGTCGAGCTGATAGGCGATGGTCGTGAGCAGCCGGTTTTTCGACGCGACCGGCGCCGCGCCGGTATTGAGCAAAGCGAAGCAGCCCGTGCCGTAGGTCGATTTCATCATCCCCGGCGTGAAGCAGCCCTGTCCGACGGTCGCCGCCTGCTGGTCGCCGGCGATGCCGAGGATGCGGATCGGCCCGCCGAACAATTCCGGCACGGTCGTGCCGAAATCGGCGGCGCAATCCCTGACCTCGGGCAGCATCGACAGCGGCGCGCCGAACAGCGAGGCGAGATCGGCATCCCAGCGGCCCGAATGGATGTCGAGCAGGAGCGTGCGCGCGGCGTTCGTCGCATCGGTCGCATGCACCTTGCCGCCGGTCAGATGCCACAACAGGAAGGTGTCCACCGTGCCGAATGCGAGCCTGCCCTTGCGGGCGGCCTCGGCCGCTCCCTCGACATGATCCAGGAGCCAGGACAGTTTGGTGCCGGAAAAATACGGATCGAGCAGCAAGCCGGTCTTGCCGGCGATCCGCGGCTCGTGCCCGGCATCGTGCAGCTTCTTGCACAGATCGGCGGTGCGGCGATCCTGCCACACGATCGCGTTATGGATCGGCTTGCCGCTCTTGCGGTCGAAGATCAACGTCGTCTCGCGCTGATTGGTAATGCCGATGGCTGCGATGTCTCTCGCGGAAAGCCCGGCCTTGGCCATCGCCTCGCGCACCGTCGCGACGACACTCGACCAGATTTCCTCCGGGTCGTGCTCGACGAGGCCGGGCGCGGGAAAAATCTGGCGGAATTCCTGCTGCGCCTGCGCGATCGCGGAGAGATTGGCGTCGAATACGATCGCGCGGCTCGACGTCGTGCCCTGATCGATGGCGATGAGATGCGTAGCGCCCATCGTTATCCCGTCTCATTCCGCCGCGGTGAGGCCGCGCGCGCCGGCCATGAAAGCGGCAAGGCGCGCCTTGTCCTCAGCGGTGACGTGCAAGCCGAGCTTGGAGCGGCGCCACAGCACGTCGTCGGCGTCCCGCGCCCATTCGTGCTGCATCAGGTAGCGCACCTCGGCCTCGGTGAGATCGGCGCCAAAATTCGCGCCGAGATCGGAAAGTCTGCCGGCGCCGTTGATCACCATGCCGATCCGCGTGCCGTATGCGCGAACCAGGCGGCGGACATGGCTTTCCGCGAGGAAGGGCCATTGCCGCTGCGATTTCGATACCAACGCCTCGACGCCGGTATGGGGAAAGTCCCCACCCGGCAGCGGCGCATGCTCGGTCCAGGCCGGTTTCATCTCGAAGAAATGCTCAAGCCTGGCCAGCGCAGCCTCGGCGAGCTTGCGATAGGTCGTGATCTTGCCGCCATAGACCGTCAGCAGCGGCGCCTCGCGGAAGCCCTCGGAAAGATCGAGATGGTAGTCGCGCGTGACGTTCTCCGGCTTGCCGCTGCCGTCGTCGTAGAGGGAGCGTACGCCGGCATAGGCATACACCACGTCGTCCGGGGAAACCGGCTGCCGGAAATAGCCGAGCACGGCGGAGCAAAGATATTTCACTTCCTCCGGGCTCGGGGCGACGGCGGCGAGATCGCCCTTGAAATCGAGATCGGTGGTGCCGATCAGCGTGAATTTTTCCTCATAGGGAATGGCGAACACGATCCGCCCGTCGCTATTCTGGAAAATATAGGCGCGGTCGTGATCGAAAAGCCGGGGCACGACCATGTGGCTGCCCTTGACGAGGCGCACGCGGAACGGACCTTGCTGCCGCAGCACGGTCTCGGCGACATCGCCGACCCAGGGGCCCGCCGCATTCACCAGCGCGCGCGCGGTGACGCTCTCGCGGCGGCCGCGGACATTCAACACGAGACGCCAGATCTCGTCGCGCTCGGCGCGCACGCATTTGGTGCGCGTGCGAATCGCCGCGCCGCGCTCGGCCGCCCCCAGCGCGTTCAAAACCACGAGCCGCGCGTCGTTCACCCAGCAATCGGAATATTCGAGACCGTAGCGGAACATGCGCTTCAGCGGCTGTCCAACCGCGTGATGAGTGAGATCGAGCGTTTTCGTGCCCGGCAGGATTTTGCGCCCGCCGAGATGGTCGTAGATGAAAAGCCCGATCCGCAACTTGACGATCGAGCGCATGCCCGGCATCTGCGGCAGCACGAAGCGCAGCGGCCAGATGATGTGCGGGGCAAGCTGGAGCAGCACCTCACGCTCGCGCAGCGCCTCGTGCACGAGCTTGAAGGCAAAATGCTCAAGATAGCGCAGGCCCCCGTGGATCAGCTTGGTGGAGGCCGACGAGGTACCGGAGGCAAGATCGTTCTGCTCGACCAGCAGGACGCGCAAGCCCCGGCCCGCGGCATCGCGGGCAATGCCGACACCGTTAATGCCGCCGCCGATGACGGCGAGGTCGTAATCTGCTGCAGATCTTCCGGCCACGAACGATTCCTTACACCTTAACATGGCGCGGCTTGCCCGGTGGGCTCAAGCGCCTATATCGGGGGCATCGCATCTTCACCCCAAATCGGGTTATGAGTGTCAATATCGTGCGGACTCTCCGCGCCTGATTCGAATACCCCATGTCCCCGCCCCGCCTGCTCGTCGTCGAAGGCAATACCGCGGACGGCCGCGCCCTGATCACGGCCGCCGGCGGCCGCGCCCCGAGCGAAGGCTATGCCGACCTGCTGCGCGAGCTTCTGCCCGGCGTTGTGGTGGACATCTGCTACCCGGCCGATGCCGGCGCCAATCTGCCGGACAGGGGCGGGCTCGAGGGCTATGACGGGGTGGCGATCACCGGCTCGGCGCTTAACGTCTATGATGGGGGACCGCAGATCGCGCGCCAGATCGACCTCACGCGCGCCGTGCTAGAGGCGAAAACCCCGCTGTTCGGAAGCTGCTGGGGTCTGCAGCTCATCACCGTCGCCGCCGGCGGCAGCGTGCGCAAAAACCCGAAGGGCCGCGAGATCGGCTTTGGCCGCCGCATCCGCCTCACCGCGGCAGGACGCGGCCACAACATGTTCGCTGGCAAGGACGAGGTCTTCAACGCCATCACCGTGCATCTCGACGAGGTCGAAACGCTGGCGCCGGGGACACAGGTGCTGGCGACCAACGCCACCTCGCAGGTGCAGGCCGCCGAGATCAAGTGCGGCGAAGCCGTCGCCTGGGGCGTGCAATATCATCCCGAATATTCCCTGCGTGACATCGCGGCCACTATGCGCCGCTACGGCAGGAAGCTGGTCGAGGAAAAATTCTTCGTCGATGAAAAGAGCCTCGTCGCGCATGCCGCCGAGCTGGACTCGCTGCACGACGACCCGGATCAGAAATGGATCGCCTGGAAGCATGCGCTGGACCGCCTGATCCTCGACAAGAGCATCCGCGTGAAGGAGATCGCCAACTGGATCGATCACCAGGTCAAGCCGGTGCGCATGAAGCGCGGGCGGGGCTAGCGGCGCGGTTTCACGACGGCCGGAGCGACCGCGAGTGCAATTCGCATGCGCGCGGGTCCACCCGGATGACGGTGTGGTGCGGCGCGCGGCACGCAACAGCTGCATGAGGGGCGCAGGAGGGGACAATGGATTTCACCGATCGCCATGTGATCGTCACCGGCGGAACGGGCGCGCTCGGCACCGCCGTCGTCGGCGCGCTGATCGCAGCCGGCGCGCATTGTCACGTTCCTTTCCGCGACAATGCCGAGGCCGATCGGTTCATCCATCGCAATCACCGGAACGTGACGCTGATGCAAGGCGGCGACCTTTCGGTGGAAGAGTCAGTGTCCTCGATCTACCGCGCGGTGCCGTCGCTTTTCGCCTCGATTCATCTCGCCGGCGGCTTCGCGCCGGGAAAGGTCGCCGAAACCGGCAAGGCCGGGCTGATGGCACAGATCGAAACCAACCTCGTCAGCGCGTTCCTGTGTTGCCGCGCGGCGGTCAACGCGATGCGCGACGGCGGGCGCATCGTCAACGTCGCAGCCCGTCCCGGCCTCGAATGGAGAAACGGCGCGGGCCTTGCCGCCTACGCGACGGCGAAAGCCGGCGTCGCCGCGCTGACCGTCGCGCTGTCGGAGGAAGTGGCCAAGGACGGCATTCTCGTCAACGCGGTCGCCCCCTCGATCATGGACACGCCGGCCAACCGCCGCGCCATGCCAAAGGCGGATTTCGACGCCTGGCCAAAGGTCGAGGATGTCGCCGCCACGATCGTCTTCCTGGCGTCTGCGGCCAATCGGGTGACACGCGGCGCGGTCGTGCCGGTTTACGGCAGGTTCTGAGAAACCATCTGCCCCGAATGGCTGCGCACCATTAGGCTTCGGGGCGACGCTTTGCCGTTTTCTCGCTCCCGCTTCCCGCGCAGGCGCAATCCAAAGGCCGCCAAATGCACGCCGATCGAGGATTGCATCAAGCGCTGCGGCGAGCGCGGCGGGCAGATTCGCCTCTGCCCGCAATGGTGTAACGACCAGGCGCCGCTGAAGGGTTGCTGACCACCCGGGGCGGCCGCACCGGCCGCCGCCCGCTAGTTCTTGATCCGGTAGCCGGTCCGGAAAATCCAGCCAACCACAAAAAGGCAGACCAGCAGGAAGGCGAAGGTCGCCACGAGGCTCGTGCCGACATGCACGTCCGCGACCTCGTAAAACGCCCAACGGAAGCCGGAAATCAGATAGACCACCGGATTGAACAGGCTGACCATCTGCCACATCGGTGGCAGCACGCTGATCGAATAGAAGCTGCCACCGAGGAAGGTGAGCGGGGTGATCACCAGCAGCGGGATGATCTGCAACTTCTCGAAGCCATCCGCCCAGATGCCGATGATGAAGCCGAGCAGGCTGAAGGTGATCGCCGTAAGTACGAGAAACGCGATCATCCACGCCGGATGGGCGATTCGCAGCGGCACGAAGAAGCCGGCCGTCGCAAGAATGATCAGCCCAAGGATGATCGACTTCGTGGCGGCGGCGCCGACATAGCCGATGACCATTTCGACAAAGGAAATGGGCGCCGACAGGTGCTCGAAGATCGTGCCGGTGAAGCGCGGAAAATAGATACCGAAGGAAGCGTTCATCACGCTCTGGGTCAGCAGCGTCAGCATGATCAGGCCAGGCACGATGAAGGCGCCGTAATCAACGCCCTCGATCTGCGTGATGCGCGAGCCGATCGCCGAGCCGAACACGACGAAGTAGAGCGAAGTGGACAGGACCGGCGACACGATGCTCTGCATCAGCGTGCGGCCGGTACGCGCCATTTCGAACCTATAGATGGCACGGATCGCGTAGAAATTCATCGGCGCAACCTCACCAGATCGACGAAAATATCCTCGAGCGAGCTTTGCGTGGTCGACAGATCGCGAAAGGTGATGCCGTTGTCGCGCAGATCGTTCAGAAGCGTGGTGATACCGGTGCGCTCGGCTTCCGTATCGTAGGTATAGGTCAGCGTCATTCCGTCATCCGACAGCGCCAGGCGCCCGGCAAAGGCGGCAGGCACCGCCTCGAGTTTCTTCTGCAATTCTAGCTTCAACTCCTTCTTGCCGAGCTTGCGGATCATCGTCTCCTTGTCCTCGACCATGATCAACTCGCCCTTGGAAATGACGCCGATGCGGTCGGCCATTTCCTCTGCCTCCTCGATATAGTGGGTGGTGAGGATGATGGTGACGCCGGAATCGCGCAGCCGTCGTACCACGTTCCACATTTCCTTGCGCAGCTCGACATCGACGCCGGCGGTCGGCTCGTCGAGGAACAGTATCCTCGGCTCGTGCGCGAGCGCCTTGGCGATCAGTACGCGGCGCTTCATGCCGCCGGACAGCGTCATAATCCGGTTGTCCTTCTTGTCCCACAGCGAGAGGTCCCTCAGCACCTTCTCGATATGGGTGGGGTTCGGCGCCTTGCCGAACAGGCCGCGGGAGAACGACGTCGTCGCCCAGACCGACTCGAAGGCGTCGGTGGTCAATTCCTGCGGTACCAGGCCGATCAGCGAACGCGCGGCGCGGAAATCCCTGATGATGTCGTGGCCGTCGACCGTCACCGTACCGCCACTCGGATTGACAATGCCGCAAATGATGGAAATGAGCGTCGTCTTGCCGGCGCCATTCGGCCCGAGCAGCGCGAAAATCTCGCCGCGGCGGATGTCGAGGTCGATTGCCTTCAGCGCCTGGAAGCCGGAGGCATAGGTCTTTGACAGATTCGAAATAGATATGATGTTGGGCATGGATAATTTTATGGGACGAGAATGTGCCCACACTTGGGGCCAAACGTGATGCCCCGCAAGGGCGCGCACGGCTTCGCGCGCAGAGTGTTGCCGCCGGCCCACATCCTGGCGCCCGATTCGCGCTTGCCCCCTCGTCATCGCCACGTCTGGGCGCTTGGGTGGCCTAATCCTGACGCGAGCGGCGAACGCAGCAGCCAGGCCAGCGCGCGGCAAACGCCGCACCCAGCCCCTCATCCCGAGGAGCGCGGCGCAGTCGCGCGTCTCGAAGGATGGCGGCCCGGCCTCGTCCTTCGAGACGCACCGCTCCGCGATGCTCCTCGGGCCGGACAGACACCTACGTCACCCAAAGTCCGTCGGCGGACGGCCTTACGAATAAAGTGCCTTGTTTTGCTCGCGCAGCACGTTCTTCTGCACCTTGCCCATGGAGTTGCGCGGCAATTCGTCGGCGAAGATCACACGCTTGGGCAGCTTGAATCTCGCAAGCCTTCCTTCGAGCGCCCCGATGATATCCTTCTCGCCCAGCGCTGCGCCGGGCTTCAGCACCACGACGGCGGTGACGCCCTCGCCGAAATCCGGATGCGGGCACCCGATCACCGCGCTCTCGGCCACGCCCGGCATGGCGTCGATTTCACTCTCGATCTCCTTCGGATAGACGTTGAACCCGCCGGTGATGATCAGATCCTTAGCGCGGCCGACGATATGCACGTAGCCGCGTGCGTCGATCTTGCCGACGTCGCCGGTGATGAAGAATCCATCGGCGCGGAATTCGGCCCGGGTCTTGTCCGGCATGCGCCAATACCCCTTGAACACGTTCGGTCCGCGCACCTCGATGCCGCCTACTTCGCCCTGCGGCAGGAGCTTTCCGTCCTCACCGGCGATGCGCAGCTCGACGCCCGGCAGCGGAAAGCCAACCGTGCCGGCGACGCGGTCCCCGTCATAGGGGTTGGAGGTGTTCATATTGGTTTCAGTCATGCCGTAGCGTTCAAGAATGGCGTGGCCGGTCCGCTCCCGGAACTCGACATGGGTTTCGGCGAGCAGTGGGGCGGAACCTGACGTGAACAGGCGCATATGCGTGCAGGCTTCCCGCGTCAGCCCGGGATGCTTGAGCAGGCGCGTGTAGAAGGTCGGCACGCCCATCATCGAGGTCGCGCGCGGCAAAAGCCGCATCACCTCGTCGGCGTCGAATTTCGGCAGAAAGATCATCGAACCGCCGGCGAGCATCAGCGTGTTGCCGGCCACGAACAGGCCGTGCGTGTGATAGATTGGCAACGCGTGCAGGAGCACATCTTTTTCGGTGAAACGCCAGTAATCGACCAGCACCTGCGCATTCGACGACAGGTTGCGGTGCGTCAGCATCGCGCCCTTGGAACGGCCGGTCGTGCCGGAGGTGTAGAGAATGGCGGCGAGATCATCGTCCGCGCGCGCGACATCAGAAAAACTCGCCTCCGCGCGCGCAGCGGCATCGCTGAGGCTGCCCTCTCCCCTGGCGTCGAGAGTCTCGATCGTCGCCCCGTATTTCGCCGCGATCGGAGCCAGCGCCCCGCGCCGGGCGGGGTCGCAGACGAACAGAGCCGGCTCGGCGTCACCGATAAAATAATCCAGCTCGGCCGGCGTATAGGCGGTGTTGAGCGGCAGATAGACGGCGCCGGCGCGCAGCGCGGCGAGATAAAGCAGCATGTTTTCCGGAGTCTTCTCGACCTGCGCCGCCACGCGATCGCCCGGCTTCACTCCATGCGCGACGAGCACGTTCGCAAGCCTCGCCGAGCGCGAGAGCATGTCGCCGTAGGTCAGCGACACGCCGTCACCCGTTTCGAGAAATATCCTGCCCGGCGAGGAAATGTTCGAGCGGATGAGAGAAAAGAGATTCATGAGGTCACAGGCTTTCGATGACAATCATTCCGATGACGCCGCCCGGAATGCGGATTGGAGTGCGAGGCGCGTCATCCCGCCTTCAGCGGCACGATCTCGGCGGGTGGATTGCGTACCATGCGCTTGATCGCATTCGACGCTACGACAGTGCGATTCTGCGCAAAGGCCTCGTGATTGCGCTCGATATGATCGAGATCGTAAAGATAATTCACCATCAACCCGTAAGCTTGGCGTATGCCGTTATCGCCGACGTCGCCGAGAAAATTCAGCCGCTCGAGGCGCGCGCCATTGCCGAGATGGAAACGCGCGACCGGATCGACCGGCAATCCGCGCGGCGTCTTGGCGTGCAGGAAATAATAGGCGGCGGCGCGCGTCAGCGCCTCCTCGACCGCCTCGCGCGCGGTGGCATCCCGCCACCAGCCCTCGGCGTCGAGATGGGCGAGCGCCGCGCGGTCCTCGGCGACGAGCACCGGAGAATTGACGATCTCGCGTTCGCGGCGCAGCCAGGCGGCGAAGCCGGGCGCCGGCGACAGCGTGACGAAGGTCGAGAGTTTCGGGATGTCGCGCGAGATATCCTCCACCACCTGCTTGATCAGGAAATTGCCGAAGCTGACGCCGGTTAAGCCGCGCTGGCAATTCGAGATCGAGTAGAAGGCGGCGGTAGTCGCCGTTTCGGGCGCGAGCTCCTCGCGCTCGGCGGCGAGGATCGGCGCGATCGCCGCGGGAATTCCGGTCGAGAGCGCGACCTCCACGAAGATCAGCGGCTCATCGACCATCGCCGGATGAAAGAAGGCGTAGCAGCGCCGATCCGGCGGATCGACCCGGCGGCGCAGATCGTCCCAGCTCCCGATCTTATGCACGGCCTCGTGGCGGATGATTTTTTCCAGCACGTTGGCCGGGGTCGACCAGTCGATCCGGCGTAGCACCAGGAAGCCGCGGTTGAACCATGACGAAAAGAGGTGGACGAAATCGGCGTCAATCGCGGCAAGATCGGAGCGATGGTCCATCGCATCCATCAACTGCTCGCGCATGCGCACGAGCGCGACGGTGCCGCCGGGGGCGAGGTTGAGCCGACGGAACAATTCCTGCCGGCGCGGCTCAGACGCCGCGTGCAGTTCCGCCGCCGCCTCGTCGCTCGCCGAGGATTGCCAAGCGGCGATCGCCGCCTGCAGGCGCTCGCGATCCGGACCGAAACGTGTGGCGAGCGCCTCGAAAAACGCGATCCGCGGCCCGGTGGTCAGCTCCGCATAGCGGGTCAAAATCTCGCGCGCCAGCGCCACGCCGGAGGCTTCGCCGCGTCCCGACAGAAGGTCTTCGCAGAGCTGGATGAGGCTTTCCGATCGCGCCTCGTGCGGCTCGCGCCTGCGCGCGCTTTCCAGAAGCGCCCGTCCCCGCTCCGCGATGGACTGCAGCATGTCGCCGAAAAACGAAGAGTTCATGTCGGTCATCGCTCCAGGCAGCCGATGACTTGCGGGCGCCGGTGCCCCAATAAGGCCGTTGACTCGCGCTGGCCGGAATGTCCACAATTAGCTGGCGCTTGTATACAAAACATCTTGCGCTGCACGCAAGGGATGGGGTGGGAATGCGTACCCAAGGCTCCGCGAGCCTGAAGGACGAGATAGAAAACGAGATCGTCGCCGGGCGGTTTCAGCCGGGCGAGCGGCTCGACGAGGTGTCGCTGGCCGAGCGTTACAAGGTTTCGCGCACGCCGATCCGCGAGGCCCTGCATGCACTCGCCGCCTCCGGCCTCGTGGAGGTGCGTCCGCACCGCGGCACCATCGTCTCCGAAGTCAGCCCAGACCGGCTGGTCGAAATGTTCGAGGTGATGGCCGAGCTGGAGGCGATGTGCGGACGCCTCGCCGCGCGCCGCATGACCGAGGCCGAGCATCGGGCGCTGAGGGAGGCGCATGCGGCCTGCGGCGAGGCCGCCCGGGCCGGCGATTCCGACCGCTACTATTACGACAACGAGCGTTTCCATTTCTGCATCTACGAAGGAAGCCATAACGGCTTCCTGGCCGAGCAAAGCCGGACACTGCACCGGCGGCTGCAGGCCTATCGGCGGTTGCAGCTTCGCGTGCGCAATCGCCTGGCGACCTCGTACAAGGAACACGGTGACATCGTCGCCGCCATTCTTGCCGGCGACGGCGACAGGGCGGCGCAGCATCTTCGTCGCCACGTCGCCGTGCAGGGAGAGCGATTTGCCGATCTCGTCTCCTCGCTGCGCACATTGAAGCAGCCGGCGGTGTCCGCATGAGCGTCGCCGAAATCCTCGATGACGATCCCCACCCGCTGCCGGATGCGCAGTCGCTGCTCGAGGTGCAGGACCTGCATGTCCACTTCTCCACCTCCCGCGGCACGGTGCGCGCGGTCGAGGGGCTGAGCTATCACGTCAATCCCGGCGAGATCGTCGCCATAGTCGGCGAATCCGGCTCGGGCAAATCGGTGTCGGCGCTGTCGATCATGCGGCTCCTGCCGCGCCATACCGCGCGCGTGCCGCATGGACGCATCCTGTTCAACGGCCGCAACCTGCTCGATCTCCCCGACGAGCAGATGCGCGAAATCCGCGGCCGCGACATCTCGATGATCTTCCAGGAGCCGATGACCTCGCTCAATCCGATCCTGACGATCGGCCTGCAGATCATGGAGCCGCTCACCATCCACATGGGCATGAGCGAAAGCCAGGCGCGCGCCCGCGCCGTCGAATTGCTGCACCTCGTCGGCATTCCCGATCCGGCGCGCCGGCTTGATCAATACCCCCACCAGTTTTCCGGCGGGATGCGCCAGCGCGTGATGATCGCGATCGGGCTTGCCTGCAATCCGAAGCTTGTCATCGCCGACGAGCCGACGACCGCGCTCGACGTCACCATCCAGGCGCAGATCCTCGAACTGATGAAGGACCTGTCGCGCAAGCTCAACATCGCGCTGATCATCATCACCCACAATCTCGGTGTCGTCGCCCGCTATGCCGACCGCGTGATCGTCATGTATGCGGCCCGCCTGGTGGAACAGGGAGAGGCGGACGCGGTGTTCCACAGTCCGCGCCATCCCTATTCGATGGGGCTATTGCGCTCGGTGCCGCGGCTCGACCGCCCGCGCGGCGCCCGGCTGGAGACCATCGAAGGTCTGCCGCCGAACGCAGCCTCCTTCCCTTCCGGCTGCCGCTTCGGCCCGCGATGCCCCTTCCGCATCGCGGCCTGCGAGCAGGAGCCGCCGCTTTATCCGACCGACACCGGCGGGCTTTCGCGCTGCCACCGGCACGAGGACATTGCCGCGGGCAAGATCGTATGGGCGGCGAGCGAGGGACGGGGCAGCCGCGACGCGGTGACCGCCACCGAGCCGCTGCTCGCAGTGCGCAATCTCACGAAACACTTTTCCGTCGGCGGGGGACTGCGAAACGAAGCTGGGCTCGTGCGCGCCGTGCAGCATGTCAGCTTCGACATCCGCCCCGGCGAAACGCTCGGACTGGTCGGCGAATCCGGCTGCGGCAAGACCACCGTCGGCCGCCTGATCCTGCGGCTGGAAGATCCAACATCGGGCGAGATCCGCTTTGAGGGGAAAAATCTCGCCGACGCCTCGGCGGCGCAGATGAAGGCGATCCGCCGCAAGATTCAGGTCATTTTCCAGGACCCCTATTCCTCGCTCAATCCGCGGATGACGGTCGGGCAGATCATCGGCGAGCCGCTGCATGTCTATCGCCTGACGGCGGGCGGCAAGGCGGCGCAGGCGCGTGTCGCCGAATTGCTGGAGCAGGTGGGCCTGCGGCCGGAAATGGCGCAGCGATACCCGCACCAATTATCCGGAGGCCAGCGCCAGCGCGTCGGCATCGCCCGCGCCCTGGCGATGCAGCCGTCCTTCATAGTCTGCGACGAGGCGGTGTCGGCGCTCGATGTCTCGATCCAGGGGCAAATCATCAACCTGCTGGAAGATCTGCAGCGGCGGCTCGGGCTCGCTTATCTGTTCATCGCCCACGACCTTGCCGTCGTGCGGCATATCTCGATGCGCGTCGTAGTCATGTATTTCGGCCGCGTCATGGAGATCGCCGACCGTGACGCGCTCTATCGCGAGCCACTTCATCCGTATACGAAAGTTCTGCTCGACGCGGCGCCCGTGCCCGATCCGGAGATCGAAAAAGGACGCGAGCCGCGCCTGATCAAGGGCGAATTGCCGAGCCATCTGTCTCCGCCGTCCGGCTGCGTCTTCAACACGCGCTGCCCGATGGCGAGCGAGGAATGCCGCCGCGTCGTCCCCCCGCTGGAAGAAAAACGGCCGGGACACTTCGCCGCGTGCATCAAAGTGTAGAGTCTGAGACTATCGGGCGACAAACAAAAAGACGAGATAGGGAGAAACGCAATGAAATGGAGACTAGGGTTTCTGATAGGCGCGGCGCTGGCCTTCGGACTGGGCGGCGCGCAGGCACAGACTCCGAAAAGGGGTGGCGAACTCGTCTTCGCCATCACCGCCGAGACGCCGAATTACGATTGCCACGGCAGCGAAACCTTCGCCACGCTGCATTTTGCATCGCCCTTCTATTCGACGTTGCTGCAATTCGACCTTGACAAATTTCCAAACGTCAAGGGCGATCTCGCGAAGTCCTGGGAGGTCGCGCCCGACCTCATGACCTACACCTTTAAGCTTCATGAAGGGGTCAAATTCCACGACGGCACACCCTTCACCTCCGCCGACGTGAAGGCCACCTACGATCGTATGCGCAATCCGCCGCAGGGCGTCGTCTCTCCCCGCAAGGCGACCTTCGCCGACATTGACACGATCGAAACGCCGGACCCGCTGACGGTCGTGTTCAAAATGAAGGCTGTGAATGCCTCCATGCTCGAGCATTTCGCCTCGCCTTGGAACTGCATCTATTCGGCGAAAGATATCGCAGCCGATCCGAACTCACCCAAGACCAAGATCAACGGCACCGGTCCCTTCATCTTCGTCGAGCACGTCAAAGGCAGCCACGTGATCGGCAAGCGCAATCCCGATTATTTCCGAAAAGGGCTTCCCTATCTCGACGGCTTCAAGGGCGTGTTCACACTGCAGGCCGCAGCGATGCTGAATGCGCTGCAGGGCGGCCAAGTGATGGCCGAATTCCGCGGCGTATCGCCGGCCGAACGCGACCGAATGGTGGCCGCGCTCGGCGACAAGCTACGAGTCGAGGAGTCCAGTTGGACACTCAACCTGCTGGTCGCGTTCAACACCGAGAAGAAGCCGTTTGACGACGTGCGCGTGCGCAAGGCGCTGCTGCTGGCGATCGACCGCTGGGGCGGCAGCGTCGGCCTGTCGAAAATCTCGACGCTGCGTTCGGTCGGCGGTGTGCTCCGTCCGGGCTCGCCGCTCGCGACCGCCGAGGCCGATCTCGTGAAGCTTCCCGGCTTCTCCAAAGACATCAAGGCCGCGCGCGAGGAGGCCAGGCGCCTGCTGAAGGAGGCCGGCCAGGAGAATCTGAAATTCGTGCTGTGGAATCGCAATCTGGCGATGCCCTACACTCCGGCCGGCGTCTTCCTCGTCGATCAATGGCGACAGATCGGCGTCGAGGTCGAGCACAAGCAGTCCGACACGGCGCCGTATCTCGCCGCGCTCAATTCCGGCAATTACGATGTCGCCATCGACTTCTCCAACCTGTTCATGGACGACTCGACGCTGGCGCTCGCCAAGTATCTGTCGTTCGACCGCTCGCCGCAGAATCTGTCACGCGCGGTCGACCGCGAACTCGACAAACTCTACGATCAGCACGTGCGTGAACGCGACCCGGTCAAGCGCAAGGCGCTGGTGCAAGCTTTCGAGAAACGCGTCTTCGAGCAGGCCTACCAGCAACCCATCCTGTGGTGGCACCGCATCGTGCTCACGCACAAAAAGGTGATGGGCTGGAAGATGTCGCCGAGCCACAATCTCGGTCAGGATCTCGCCGAGGTGTGGCTGAACGAGTGATCGCCGCCTCGGCCCCGGATACGCGCGCGGCGCGCCGCGTGCGTCTCTGGACGAGGCCGCAACAGCAACGACCCCACCGCGAGGGGGCGGCCCGGTGGGCCGCCTCCGGAAGGTTGGGGACCCGAACGGAAATCTACCAATGCTCCGCTACACCATCCGCCGCGTGCTGCTCACCATCCCAACGCTGATCGGCGTGGCGGTGCTCGTGTTTTTCATGCTGCGCATCGTCCCCGGCGACGTCGTCGAGGTGAAGCTGCGCGCCGACGGCGGCGCGGTGTCGCAGGAGGTGATCGAGGCGGAGCGCAAGCGCTTCGGCCTCGACAAGCCATTGGTTCAGCAATTCGCCGACTGGATGATCGGCATGGCCAAGCTCGACTTCGGCCGCTCGATGTGGACCGAGCGCCCGGTGATTGAGGAAATATCGCTGCGGCTCCAGCTTTCGCTGCAGGTGGCGGTAATGGCAACTATTATCGCTGTGCTGATCGCGATTCCGCTTGGAACAACGGCTGCACTGTTCCGCGATACCTGGATCGACTATCTGGTCCGCATCCTCACCATCGGCGGACTTTCGATCCCCTCGTTCTGGTTCGGCATGCTGATCATGCTCAGCCTTCTGAATTTCTTCAACTGGCTGCCGCCGATCACCTTCACGCCGATCTATGTCGATCCGGTCGCCAACCTCAAGCAGCTTATCTGGCCTGCGCTCGCCGTCGGATACCGCTATTGCGCAGTGGTGGCGCGCATGATCCGCTCCTCGCTGCTCGAGGTTCTCAACGAGGACTATATCCGCACCGCACGCGCCAAAGGCGTCTATGAGAACGTCGTGGTGTCGCGCCATGCGCTGCGTAACGCGCTGCTTCCCGCGATCACCGTGATCGGCCTCGAATTCACCTTCCTGATTGGCGGCCTCGTGGTCACGGAGCAGGTGTTCAACCTGAACGGCATCGGCCAGCTTTTCGTGCAGAGCGTGTCCCGCAACGACTTCATGCTCATCCAGGGCATGGTAATGCTGATCGCCGCCTTCTACGTCTTCATCAACCTCGCGGTAGACCTGCTTTACGCGGTGTTCGATCCGCGTATCCGCTATTCGTGACGCCATGTCGCTCGCGCTTCCCTCCCTGGCCACTCCAGGCGCCATCTCGGCCACGCTCGGCAAGGTTCGTGAATTTTGCCGGCAGCAACCGCTCGGGGCGGTGTCCTTCGCCATCATCTTCGCGATGATGTTCGCCGGAATCTTTTGCGACGTCGTCGCCCCTTACGATCCGGAGACGATCGACTTTGCCGCTATTCTGAGCGCGCCCTCGCTTGACCACTGGTGCGGAACCGACGCCTATGGCCGCGACATCTGCTCACGCCTGATCTACGGGTCGCGCACGGCGCTAGTGATCGGTTTCACCTCCTCGTTCCTCGGCTCGAGCATCGGCGCGATCCTCGGCATCGCCTCGGCCTATTTCGGTGGGAGGATCGACGCCTGGATCCAGCGATTCATGGATGTGCTGCTCGCCTTCCCGCTGATCGTGCTCGCGCTCGTCGTGGTCGCCGCCCTGCGCAAATTCGTGATCGGCGGCGTCGACATGAACCTGATCCTCGCCATCGCCATCCCGATCATCCCGCGAGTCGCGCGCGTGGTGCGTGCGGCGGCGCTCGGCGTGCGGGTGATGCCCTATGTCGATGCCGCGCGCGCGGCCGGCTATTCCAACAGCCGCATCATTTTCCGACACATGGCGCCGAACGTGGTCGCGCCCTACCTCATCATGCTGACGGCCTTCATCGCGCAGGCGATCCTCGCCGAAGCCTCGCTCTCCTTCCTCGGGCTCGGCGTGGTGGAGCCGAAGGCGGCCTGGGGCCTGATGCTCTCCGGCAACGCCTCCGACTTCTACCGCGAGGCGCCGTGGATGATCCTCTTTCCGGGCGCGGCGATCAGCCTTGCCGTGTTCGCGTTCAATCTCTTCGGCGACGCGCTGCGCGACTATCTCGATCCCAGGTTCAAGACCTGAACCCCTCGCCCATCGCCGGGCTTGACCGGCCGGCCCGCCGACATTCTTAGATGGGGCGAGGTGTTTCCCGCGCGACAAGGATGCCCCATGCCCGGTCCTCTTTCAGGATTGCGTGTTCTCGAACTGGCCCGCGTTCTGGCCGGCCCCTGGGCCGGGCAGATTCTTGCCGATCTCGGCGCCGACGTGATCAAGGTCGAGCGTCCCGGCAAGGGCGACGACACGCGCGCCTGGGGCCCGCCCTTCGTCGAAGGCGTGGCCGGAGACAATCTCGGCGGCGCCTACTACCATTCGGCCAATCGCGGCAAGCGTTCGATCGCCGTCGATTTCGAGAGCGAACGGGGCCGCGCGATCATCGCCAAGCTGGCGCGGCGCTCCGACATCCTGATAGAGAATTTCAAGCTCGGCGGGCTCGCCAGATTCGGCCTCGATTACAAAACGCTGTCGGTGGACAATCCGCGTCTCATCTATTGCTCGATCACCGGCTTCGGCCAGACCGGGCCCTACGCGCACCGGGCCGGCTACGACATCATTATCCAGGGCATGGCCGGGATTATGAGTCTCACCGGCGAGGCGGACGGGGAGCCGATGCGCATGGGCGTGGCCTTCGCCGACGTGTTCACCGGCGTCTATTCCGCCGTCGCCATCCTCGCCGCGCTCGCCGAGCGGGAAAAGACCGGGCGCGGCAGCCATATCGACATGGCGTTGATGGATACGCAGGTGAGCGTGCTCGCCAACCAGGCGCTGTTCTATCTCGTGTCGGGCCAGGTACCGCCGCGGCTCGGCAACGCGCATGCGACGGTCGTGCCCTATCAGGTCTTTCCTGCATCCGACGGCCATCTCATCATCGCCGTCGGCAATGACGGACAATTCGTCAAGTTCTGCGCAATCCTCGGCGTACCGGAGCTTGCACAGGACGCGCGTTACGTCACGAACGGCGACCGCGTCGTCAATCGCGCGACGCTTCTGCCGCAGCTCACGGCGTTGACCGCGAAACGCACGCGCGCGGACCTGCTGAGCGAACTGGAAAAGGCCGGCGTGCCGGCAGGCCCGATCAACGATCTTGCCGAGGTTTTTGCCGATCCGCAGGTCGTGGCGCGCGGGATGCGCATCGATCCGCGCAATCCGGCAGCGAAGGGCGGGACCATTCCGGGTGTGCGCTCGCCGATCGTCATCGACGGCAAGCCGCAGGTCGCCGCGCGCGCCTCCCCCGGCATCGGCGAACACACCGATGAAATCCTTCGCGAGATCGGCGAGCTTTAAGTCCGGAACAGAAGATCGCGCTTGAGATCGGGCACCGCACGCACCGCCTCGAGCGCCTCGCGCAGGTTCTCGCGCGCCCGCGCGCCCAACGCCTTCAGCGCCACTTTGTTGGACGGCGGACGCCCGCGCGCGATATCCTCGATCTGCTGCCCGAGAACGAGATCGAGAAAGGTCGCGTGCGCGGAATCCAGCGCCACGAGATCGGCCGCCCCGCCGATGCCGAGCCGCGCGAGGCCAGCAAGGCGCGCCTCCGTCGATCGCTCCACGACGTGATGCCTGATCGCGAGCAGGCGCGCGAGCGACACGACAGCGAAAAGCCCGGCCCTCTTTAGATCGATGCGCCCGTTCTCGGTCAGGATGCGGCCGAACAAGCCAAGCCCCGGCGACGGCTCGCCCGACGCCTCCGCGAGCAGCTTGGCGAAGCCCGCCTGGTCTTTCGCCGCCTCGAATGCGTAACGCCACACGCCGTCGGCGAGCGACGCATCGCCGTGGACGCAGCGCAAATCGAAAAAGATATCGACCGACAACAGGTCTTCCGGCCGCGCATGCGCGATCCAGCCGTCGATGCGCTTGCGCCACGTCCCCGCCGAGCCGCGCCACGGCGCGTTGCGGGCCATAACCCCACCAGCGCAATAGGGAACCCCCGCCTCGTGCAGAATGTCGGCGACATGCGCGCCGAGCGCGGCGAACCAGGCATCCTCGGCGCCGCCTGGCTCTCCTTGCGCGAATACGATGGCGTTGTCCTGATCCATCGCCAGCAGGCTTTCGCCGCGCCCCGCCGATCCGAGCACCGCGAGCGCATAGGCGCAAGGCGGCGCGCCGCGGCCTTTCTCGTCCATCCTGCGCTCGGAGAGAATGGCCGCCTGCCGGGTCAGGGCCGCGAGTTCCTGCGATACGATCGCGGCGATATCGCGCGCGGGCACCTCCTCCGCGCGCAGCGCCGTCGCCACGCGCGCGAGTTTCGCCCAGGCGGCGGCGAGCGCATGCACGTCCGGCGCCTCCTCGATCTCGTCGCCGAGCGATACGGCCTCACCCGCCCGCAGACGCAACACATCGCGCGCGGAAAGCGCGCCCACGACCGCGCCGAAATCGTCCACCACGGCGAGATGCCGCACCTTGAGCCGAGCCATGCGGCCGATCGCGCGATAGACGAAAGCGTCAGCGCGGATGCCGTCGAGCGGCAAGGACATGAATCGCGACGCCGGACGATCGAGCGCGGCCGCGCCCTCGGTGGCGATGGCGCGCAGCACGTCGCGTTCCGTCACGATGCCAGTCTCCGCAGCGCGCGGCCGCGCCGGACCGCCGCTGGCGGGAAGAATGTAAAGAGAGGACACGCGCTCGCGCATCATGCGGGCAAGTACTTCGCCCAGGACGGTATCGGCGGTGACGAACAGCGCCGGCGAGCGCATGACGTCGCCGACCCGGTGCCGGTAGGGATAATCGTCGATCCGGCGGAACCTCCGCTCCGCGCCCGGACGATCGGGCAGGCCGGCGATATCCGCCCAGCCGGTATCGCGCTGCTCGTCGAGCACGTCGGTGAGCGCGCGGCATGCCGCCGCCGCCTCAGCTAGTGTGCGGATGCCGCGTTCGCGCAGGCGCGGCACGAGCGCGACGAAGATGCGCGCGGCGGTGACCGCATCGCCGAGCGCGGAATGCCTCCCCTCCGCCTCGACGCCGAGCCATGCTGACAGACTCTCGATCGTGTAGCCCGCCAGATCGCGCGCAACGAGCTGAGCAAGAAGGCGCGTGTCGAGCACCGCGCGCGGCGCGAGCGCCTCGCCGATGCGCGCGCATTCCTTCTGCAGCACCGCAATATCGAAGCCGATATTGTGGCCGATCACCACCGCCTCGCCGAGTTGCGCCCGCAATTCGGGCCATAACTCGGCGAAGGACGGCGCACCGGCAACCTGGCTGTCGTCGATATGATGGATCTCAGTGGAACTCTTCGGTATAGGCTCGCCGGGTCGCACCAGGCTGCGATAGCGATCGGAACCGATCCGCCCCTGCGCCAGCCGAACCGCAGCGATTTCGACGATCCTGGCGCGGCGCGGATCGAGACCCGTGGTTTCGGTGTCGATGACAACAGCGTCAAGCGCGATCAGCGGCGTGACATTCGCCATCGCGGACATCGGCACTACCCTGAGATCAGCAGGCGCGCCATCGCGCCGGCTTCGATACGCTTGCGAAGCTCCTCGTGCATGTGGACGAGATTGAGCTTCAGAAAATTGCGGGTCGTCGGCGTGTCGGGCGAGCGCATGCTCTCGTGGATCGGCATCAATTTGAAAATCTTTTCGGCATAGGGTTCGGGAATGTCGATGACGCGCTTGGGCGGATGGGCGGCGATGCGCGCAAGCCGCAGTGCGAGATCGGCGCGCGCCGCCGCCCAGGCCTCGACGCCGAGCGCGGCGGGCTGCGGATAGCGATCGAATATGCCGAGCACGAGCGAGCTTAGCGCCTCGAGCAGCGCGTGGCGGTCCGGGGCATGCGGATGCAGAACGCCTTCCACCATCTCGGCGACCATGGCGAGCCCGAGCGGATAGGCGGTCCAGCGCGATTCGTCGATGCGCCGATGGAATTCGTCCTCGAACATCATCTTCTTGGCATGCGGACCGGCGCGCGCGCGCGAGTATTCGTACATGCCCTTCTGCACGAGAAAGGCTGCCTGCTCGTCGATGAAATCGGCGAGCGCGGTCTTGTCGCGGATTGGCGGCGTGCGCCGGAAAAAACCGAACAGGGTCATGCGTGCTTCTTCGCAGGCGAAGTCGGCGGCGTCCATCTCGCAGATGCGAAATATCCGATAGAAAAAACCATAATAGATTCAGCAAGTAAAACCCAGCGAATGCCCCAAAAGTATAAGGAGTCCCCCCAACCCCTCGGTGTTAATTTTTTCACTGGCTCCGACTCGGCGGAAAGACCGGGAGGAAACAGCGGCAGAGGGGGGATGCCGCGTAACAACCGGCCGGCAGCCGGCGCCCCTCAGCATCACGCCCGGACCCTCATCGATCCGGCCAACCCAGGGAGGGCACATCGCCCATGGCTACGTCAGAAAATGACAGGGCCCATTGGAGCAAGACGACACGGCTCATGCTGACGCATCTCGCTGTGTGGTTCTTCTTTGGCTACGTCATCCACATGTTCGTCAATCAGCTGAACGCGATCACCATTCCGGTGCTCAAATTCCCGCTCGGCTTCTACATGGCCGCGCAAGGATCGCTGATCATCTTCGTCGTCATGCTGTTCATGTTCGCAAAGCAGCAGGACAGGATCGACCGCGAATTCGGCGTCGCCGAAGACGACTGAGGGAGAACAGATCATGGCTACTCAGTCCGCCTCAAGCAGCGACTTCATCAAGAACCTCGGACGCATGTACGGCACCTATACCGGCGGCTTCCTTGCGTTCATCATTCTGGTCGCGATCCTCGAACAGCTCGGTACGCCGAACAGAATTCTCGGCTACATGTTCGTGTTCTTCACGCTCGCGGTCTATGCCGTCATCGGCATCATGACCCGCACCGCGCAGGTCTCCGAATATTACGTTGCGGGCCGGCGCGTCCCGGCTCTCTACAACGGCATGGCGACCGGCGCTGACTGGATGTCGGCGGCGTCCTTCGTCGGCATGGCCGGCACGCTGTTCCTGCTCGGCTATGACGGGCTGGCCTGGGTGCTCGGCTGGACCGGCGGCTTCGTGCTGGTATCGATTCTCGTCGGCCCGTATCTACGCAAGTTCGGCGCCTATACCGTGCCCGACTTCATGTCGCACCGGTTCGGCGGCAACTTTGCCCGCTTCCTCGCGGTAATCGTGCTGGTGTGCTGCTCGTTCACTTACGTGACCGCGCAGATCTACGGCACCGGCATCATCGCCTCGCGCTTCCTCGGAATGCAATTCGAAGTCGCCGTGTTCGTCGGCCTCGTCGGCATTCTCCTGTGCGCGATGCTCGGCGGCATGCGGGCGGTGACCTGGACGCAGATCGCCCAGTACATCGTGCTGATCATCGCCTACCTGACGCCGATCGTGATCCTGTCCACCAAGAAGTACGGCATTCCAATCCCGGAACTGACCTACGGCTCGGCCATTGCCGAGATCACGGCGCGCGAACAGCAGATGCTGCAGACCGGTCTCGCCACCGCGGCGGGCCTGAAACCGCACATCCAGGCCTTCCTGAACTACACGCCGCTGAACTTCTTCGGCATCGTGTTCTGCATGATGGTCGGCACGGCGTCGCTGCCGCACATCTTGATGCGCTACTTCACCACCCCGTCGGTGCGCGAGGCGCGTCAATCAGTGGCGTGGTCGCTGTTCTTCATCTTCCTGCTCTACTTCTCGGCGCCGGCTTACGCGGCGTTCTCGAAGCTTGAGGTGTACACTAACATCATCGGCCGAAGCCTCTCGGAGATCCGGCCGTGGATGTTCACCTGGGGCGAGCTTGGGCTGATCCAGGTCTGCGGCAAGAACGCTTCGAGCGTGCAGGCGGTAATCGACGCCTGTAAGACGATCGCCGGGCATCCGGGGGTCGTGCGGCTGCAGGACTTCGTGATCAACACGGACGTGATCGTGCTTTCCACGCCGGAAATCGCGGGGCTTCCGTATGTGATCTCGGGTCTCGTGGCCGCTGGCGGCCTCGCCGCCGCGCTGTCCACCGCGGACGGGCTGCTGCTCGCCATCGCCAACGCGCTGTCGCACGACATCTATTACAAGATGATCGACCCGAACGCGCCGACGATGCGCCGACTGCTGATCGCCCGCATCCTTCTTGTCGGGGTGGCCGTAGGTGCCGCGGCGACAGCGGCGACCAAGCCCGCGGACATCCTTGCGATGGTGGGATGGGCCTTCTCGCTCGCCATGGCCGGCAACTTCCCGGCCCTGGTTATGGGCATCTGGTGGAAGCGTTCGACCACGCTCGGAGCCGTCTGCGGCATCATCGCCGGGTTCGGTATCGCCATCTTCTACCTGGTGGTGAGCCGATACTTCCCCGGTGCGGGCGTCGCTTATTTCGGCATGAGCGCGCTGAGCAACCCGGCGACCGGCGCTCCGCTGGTGGACGTGGCGGCAGCGATGAAAATGCCGAACGCGATGGACCACTTCGTCACGCTCGCCCATCCGCTCGCCAACAAGGTCGGATGGTTCGGGCTGAACAACATCGCGGCCGGATTGATCGGCATGCCGATCGGCTTCCTGGTCATCTATGTCGTGAGCTTGCTGGACAAGGAGCCCTCGAGGGAAATGCAGGCCTTCGTGGACGAAATCCGCAAGCCGCGCGGCCGCACCGTGCTGCAGGAAAAGGACTAGACCTCTCCTGTTTTCGGCTTGGGCGGGATCCTTCGGGATCCCGCCTTCTTTTTACAGCTACGTCCCCTCTTTCCATGCTATGGGGCCGGACGCCGGAGCCCACCGCGTGAACGCCGCATCCTCCTTCCTTCTCTTTCATCTGCCGAATTTCATTCTCGCGGCGGTGATGTACACGCTGCTCGGCCGCGCCGTGCTTGGGCTGTTCATCGACGCCGATTCAAGCAACTACATCTGGCGGTTCTTCTGCAGATTTACCGACCCGTTCGTCAGGCTGATCGCGCTCGTGACGCCGAAGGCCACGGCGCCGGTGGTGCTGTGGCTGTTTGGCTTCGTATGGATGTTCTGGCTCAGGGTTGGACTTCTGTATCTTTTCATTCTTGCCGGCACCTTGCCGCAAGCCGGGTGAACAGCATGGAACGCAATTTCTATTTCATCGGGATCGCCTTTTTCGGGATGATCAACGGCCTGTTCAACCAGCATGCCGTGCTGTTCAGCCTGATCCACGCGCAGATCCTCGCGCCCGCCCTCCTGTTCGGTAGTACTCCGCTGACACTGCTGTTTGCCTCTCTGATGGTCTCGACCGCCACTATCATCCTATCCGGCATACCGGCCGCCCTCTACGAGCGTTTCGCCGGCGTGAAGGAGGATTCCGATGCCGTGTCGCTCTGGATCTGGCTCGCCGGTACGGCGATCCTGACCATCCCGGCGATCGGAAATTTCCTGCAAATCGGTCTTTAGGGATTCGGCAAAAAGTTCTCTAAAATCGCCGGCGGAACCGGCTGGGCGCCCGCCGCGTTCGGAGGCCGAATGCCGCGCGGCACGCCGCTTGCAGCGTGGCCTCCATGCCGTTCCGGCGCCCCCGGCGCCGCCCGCGCGGAAAATTGTCATGGTCCCCGATTCGCGACACGATCCCCTGGCCCGCTTCGACCCGTTTTCCCGATTTGCCTATTTTATCGCCGCGCGCGACGCGAGCTTCGTCGCCCTCGCCGGCGGACTGCTGAT
This sequence comes from Pseudorhodoplanes sp., assembly GCA_035548355.1. Classification (GTDB taxonomy): domain Bacteria; phylum Pseudomonadota; class Alphaproteobacteria; order Rhizobiales; family Xanthobacteraceae; genus Pseudorhodoplanes. The sequence continues at coordinate 35,742 of DASZTD010000031.1, read as the reverse complement.
GGTGGCCTATTCCTTCGACCCGCCGCTGGCGCTCGATATCGGAGGCTCGGTTGCCCTGTTGTACGGAGTCGTGATGGTGCTGCGCGCGCTCCGCATCACCGGCGACCGGGTCGTGCAGACCGAGCCGTGGACGGTGCTGAAGCCGCAGGAGCGCCCGGTCGGCGACGAGGGCCGCCGGCGGGCGGCCGAGCGGCTGTGCGCGGTGATGCTGGCCTTCGCCAAGAACGCCTCGGCCGTCGCCTGTGTGCTTTTTGCCGGGGCGCTCCTCGCCTCGTTGAGCTGAGGGCCCGATTTTGCCTAGACTTGCGCCGCTCCGGGCAGCGCCAGATGCGCCGGCCGCACGGGGGACGCCATGGAAGTGATGCGCCGCATCGCCTACGAGACCGTGCTTCGCGCCTGCGGTTTCGGCTCGCTCGCGATCTTCTGCGTCATGATCGGCATGTCCTTCGACCCGGTGCTGGCTTTCCAGACCGGGGGAACGCTGACCATCCTGATGTCGCTGATTCTCATGTACAAGTCCTACGAGGCGCGCACCAAAGACTATCGCAAGACCGAGATGTGGCTGAACATCGAGGAGCACGACCGCCCGCCCTCCAGCTACGCGCAATGGGCGAGCGCGACCGTGCTGCGCGAGACCTATCTCACCTTCGCCATGTGGACGTCGGGCATCGCCGTGGTGATGTGGATCGTCGCGCTCGCCTGCTCTATCGCCGACGTCGGAAGCAAGCTTACCTGATCCCGGTTCGCCTGAGCCGGCCGCCGACGCCGCGCTATTGCGGGCAGATGTAGCCTGCGCCGGTCGGGCTCTTGAAGCAGCCCACCGATTCCGGAAGAAATACCTTGGGAAGATATAGAACTACCTTTGGGAACAGCACCGTGAAGCCGATGGTGATGAAGAACACCACGTAAATCGGCAGCGAGCGAATGACCGCGCGGCTGAACGGCACGCCGACGAATTTCGACGCCACGAGCAGCGACATCCCGTAAGGCGGCGTGATGAGCCCGAATACCAGCGTCGTGATCAGCACGACACCCATGTGAAGCTGGTTGATTTCACCCAACTCCGTCAGCTTGAGGATGATCGGCATGAAAATGATGATCGCCGGCACGGCATCGACGAAGTCGCCGATGACGATGAACAGCAAGACCAGCAGCAGCATGATGATGCGGCCGTCATGCCCCGCGACGATTTCGATCCAGCCGGCGACTATGTCTGGTCCGCGCAGATAGGCAAGCATCCAACCGAATGCGGACGCGGCGGCCACGAGAATGAGCGGAATGGAATAGAGCAGGCCAGTGTAAACGAAGTCGCGCGGCAGCGTCTTGATGTGCTGCGGATTGAGGGCGGGAATGATGACGAGCAGGATATAGACTGACGCCACCATGCCGGCCTCGGTCGGGGTAAACCAGCCGGTCAAAATCCCGCCCATGATGATGACGGGGATGACCATCGGCAGCGTGGAGTCTTTGACTGCGTCGAGAAACTGGCCGAAGGTCGCCCGCGGCTTCCTGATGCCGACCGGTCCGAAAAAGTGCGAATAGATCATCAGGCCGATGCCGATCAGCACGCCGGGCACGATGCCGGCAAGGAACAGGCCGCCGATCGAGACATTGCCGATCGCGCCGTAAACTACCGCCATGATCGAGGGCGGGATAAGATTGGCCATGGTCGAGGCGCAGGCGATCAGTGCGGCGGTGAAGGCGCGGTCGTAGCCCTCCTTGTCCATTTCCGGGGCGACGGTGCGGCTCAGCACTGCCACGTCGGCGGTGGACGATCCGGAAATGCCGGCAAAGAACATGCTGAACAGCGTCACGACCTGTGCGAGTCCGCCGCGCATGTGGCCGACCATGGCCTGCGCCAAGCGCACCATTCGATTGGTGACGTCGGCGGACGTCATCAGTTCGCCGACCAGAAGGAAAAACGGGATGGCGAGCAGCGTCTCCGAATCAATGCCGTGAAAAAGCTGTCCGATCATCGACTGCAACGAGATCGGTGTCAGCGCGGTGGCGACCAGCGTTCCGGCGAGAAGGGCGAAGGCAACCGGCACCCCCATATAGCCGAGCACCAGAAAAATCACCGTCATCAGGATGATAAGGGCTCCGTTACTCACTGCCGATCCTCCCGAAATCGTCCTGATCCTCGGGCCCTTCGAAGCCGTTATTCCACCCGTTGGCGATCTGCTCGACGCAGAAGAGCACGATTAGTGCCCCGCACAGCGGCACGCTCGTGGTGTAATAGGTGAGCGGAATAAGCGACGGCATCCGGAAACTGCCAAGATCGTTGATCGCGTTCTGAATGCCGAAAATCACCATCAAGATGCCTATGACGAGCACCACTAGGCGATTGAAGACCTCGATCGCGGTTCTGTTGCTGCCGCGCATTTGTTTGGTGATCTCGACCAGATTGAGATGGTCAATACGGCGGGTAGCGACGGCGGCGCCGATGAAGACGCCCCAGCCGAAAAATCCGGTCGTGACCTGCTGTAGCCACAGCCACGGATAGCCAATTTCGCGGGTGACGACATCGCAGAGCACCGAGAAGGTGAATCCGGCGATCGAAACTCCGCAGAGCGCCATCAAGAACCCCTCGAGCGGGTCGAGCGCCCTCCATTTCAGATGCCGGTGCCTGTTGATGACAAGCGAGGAAAAAATCACACCCTCCCCCTCCCGATTGCGGAGACGACGCGGACGGCAATATCCCTTTTATTGCCGTCCGCGATCCTGATCTTTCGCGACGATGCGTTATTTGACGTTGCGGACGAGCTCGAGAATCTTGACCGCGTGCGGGCCAAGCTCCTTGGCGAGTTGATCCTGGATCGGCTTGGCGGCGGCGATGAAGCCCGACTTGTCGACCTTCTCGACGACCTTGACCCCCATCGTCTTCAGCTTTTTGGCGGACTCGTCCTCGAGCTTGAGCGCCTCGGCCGGCTCCTTCTTCGACACTTCGTCTGCGGCGGCCTGGACCCAGCCCTTCTCCTGGTCGGAGAGGCTATTCCACAACTTGTCGCTCACCCAGATGCAGTTGTTGTTGGCTTCATGCTCGGTCATGCTCAGGACCGGCGCCACTTCGTAATGCTTGTTGGCGAGATACACGTTGACGCCGTTCTCGGCGAAATTGACGACGCCGGTCTGCAGCGCGGTATAGACCTCGCCGAAGGGCATGTGCACCGTCTGCGCGCCATAGGCTGGGAAATGCGTGTCCTCGGTCTTGGTCGCCTGTACGCGCACCTTCTTGCCCTTGATGTCGTCAAGCTTGGCCACCTCGGTCTTGCCGTAGAGGTGGCGAAGACCCAAGGTTAAAAGGCCTAGCACGTGCGCACCTTGCACCGAATCCTTGATCATGTCGCGGAAGGCGTTGGAAACGCCCTTGTCGGCGAGCGTTTTGGCGAGGTGATCCTTGTCGCGGAAAATAAAATGCAGCGAGAACACGCCGGACTGGGGCGCCACCGTCGAGGCATTCGCGGTCGAGGTAATGACGAAATCGATGTCGCCGGTGCGCACCTTCTGCAGCATCACCGGCTCCTGCCCGAGCTGCGCATTCGGGAACTGGTTGATGCTCATCTTGCCGCCGCTCAACTCCTTGAGCTTGGCGTTGAAAAGGTCACCGGCGACGCCATAGCCGGTCGAATGCGGCTGGTCATAGGCGAAACTGAATACGCGCTGCGCATGGGCCGGATCTGGCATGGTAAGCGCCACGACGCCGGCCGCAACCGCTCCCCACACGCCCAATATGAATTGTCTCGAGGCTTTCTGCATTGAGGACTCCTCCCGTTGGCTGATCTTTCTTTGCCGCTCTATGGTCGATGACCCCGGCGCCCCACCGGAATTCATCATATGTCCGACTTATAGCCGCGATAGCCAGACCCGCCAAGGTTAGACTTGGCATGCGCGGGGCAAATGACGGCTGTCCGCTGCGCTGCAACCGCAAAACCTATGTCAATGAAACACGAAACAAGACGTGTCGGCGCGCGGCATCCTGTCCTGGGCAATTCTGACCGACGCGGCAATTTGGAGCGCGCGAATTCCGCCGTGTTCGTGAATTATGCAGTATCCAGTCGCCCCGGGAGGAAGCATGGATTCCCCGTCGCCCTGTCGTGTGCTGATGGTCTACCCGCGCTTCATCTCGGATTCCTTCTGGAATTTCCGCGAAGCCTGCGAACTCGTCGGCGCAAAATATCCGGCCGCGCCGCTCGGCCTGATTACGGTCGCTGCACTTCTGCCGCGCAACTGGGATATTCGACTCGTCAACCGGAACACGGAGGAGTTGAGCGAGGCGGACCTTACATGGTGCGATCTCGTCATGACCGGCGGAATGCTGAACCAGCAACCCGACACCCTCGACCTCATCGACCTCGCGCACCGTTACGGCAAGCCGGTCGCGGTCGGCGGCCCCGACCCGACATCGAGTCCTCATATCTATGAAGACGCCGACTTCCGCGTGCTGGGCGAGGCCGAGGGCATCATCGGCGACTTCCTCTCCGCCTGGGAGCGGGGTGAACGGCGCGGAGATTTCACCGCCCCGAAATTCCAGGTCGATGTCACGGGTAGCCCGGTTCCGCGTTTCGATCTGCTGAAGTTCGACCAGTATCTCTATATCGGCGTGCAGTATTCGCGCGGCTGTCCTTTCACCTGCGAATTCTGCGACATCATCGAATTGTACGGTCGCGTCCCCCGCGCCAAGACCGTCCCGCAAATGCTCGCCGAGCTCGACGCGCTGTATGAGCGCGGCTACCGCGGGCATGTCGATTTCGTCGACGACAACCTGATCGGCAACAAGAAGGCGCTCAAGCTGTTCCTGCCCGCCTTGCGCGAATGGCAGAAGGCGCGCAGCTTTCCGTTCGAGCTTTCGACCGAAGCCTCGATCAACCTGTCGGATGACGATGAGCTGCTGGCGCTGATGCAGGCGGCGAATTTCTTCGCCGTCTTCGTCGGGATCGAGAGCCCGGACCCGGTGACGCTCGCGGCGACGAAAAAAAAGCAGAATACGAGGCGCGATCTCGCCTCCAGCATCCACAAAATCTATTCCGCCGGCATGTTCGTGACGGCGGGCTTCATCATCGGCTTCGACACCGAGAAAGTGTCGATGGCCGATGCCATGGCCGATTTCATCGAGGAAGCCGCGATCCCCGTTTCGATGGTAGGCCTGCTCTATGCGCTGCCCAACACCCAGCTGACGCGGCGGCTGGAACAGGAAGGCCGGCTGCATCCCGGCCACGACGTCATGCCGCGTGAGGACGGCGGCGACCAATGCACGCGCGGCATGAATTTCGACACGCTACGGCCGCTGCGCGACATACTGGCCGACTATCGGTCCGTGCTGGAGCGCATTTACGATCCAGAGGCCTATGCCAGCCGCATCCGGCGTCTCGTCTCCATGCTCGACCGCTCGGGCCGCCCGCGGGAGCTTCCGCAGGGCGACGTGCGGCGCGACGTCGGGACCGCCGAGGCGCTGCAAAAGATATTCGCGCGGATGCCGCATTTGCGCGAGACATTCTGGAGTACCTTCATTCATTGCGCGAAAACGAATCCGTCGGCGACGCGCTACGCCGTATTCCTGATGGCGATGTTCCTGCATCTCGGCCCCTATTCGCGCTATGTGATACAAAATCTCGACAAGCGGCTCGCCGCGCTCGATGCCGGCGCCGAACGCGCTTCGCCCGAGCAGGCGCCGATACGCGCGACCTGAAATTTGGCGGCAAGAGCCGCGGAGCCCCCCTCTGCCTGCTGCAATTCTTTCCGATTGATCGAAGTCAATTCGCCGCCCGGCGGCGCCCCTATCCTGCCGCCGTGAATTCCCTGCCGGCACGTTCCTCTCGCCGCCGCAAAGACAGGATGGCTGCCATGTCGCCCAATCCGTGGAAATTGATCCGCCTCGAGCTCGCCCGCTCCCGGGAATTTCCGCAAGGCTCGTCCCGCCACGGCTACGAGTTCGTGGCGCCGCTTCGTTCGGACGGCCATATCGATCCCGATCTCTGGAAAGCAAGGCGGGAGGCTTGCTGGGTCAAACGGTTCTGGGCCGGCGAGGAGGACCGGATTGGGAAGCTTGTGCACAAGCCCGGTGGCTCCGAGCACGCGCGCTGGATTTTCGACTATGATGAAGCCGCCGAGGACGACGATGAGGCCGGCTATCGTTTCGGCAGTCATGCCTTCGTTCCCGGCGAGTATGTCTCGATCCGGGATACCGGCGACGAGTTGCACACGTTTTCCGTCGCCGCGGTGCAACCTTTGGGTCCACGCGCAACTTGACCTTGGGCAATGTCAACCTACCGGCTGGACAGCCTGCTGGCGCCGAAATCGGTTGCCCTTATCGGTGCGAGCCCGCGTGCGAATTCGGTCGGCAGGAGCATTATCGAAAATCTTCGCGCGGCCGGTTTCCCCGGAGCAATTCACGTCGTCAACCCGACTCATCGCGTCATCGAAGGGATAACGACCGTTAAAGACATCGGCGAATTGTCCGATGCTCCCGATCTCGCGGTGATCACGACGCCGCCCGCGGCGGTGCCGCACGTGGTCGAAGCCGCCGCCAGCAAAGGCGTCAAGACCGCCATCGTCATCACCGCCGGTCTCGGGCATGGCGCGGGCTCGCTGAGCGAGCAGGCGGTACGATCAGCACGCAGTCGGGGAATGAGATTGCTTGGCCCTAATTGCCTCGGCCTCATCTCCCCCTTGCACCGGCTGAATGCGAGCTTTGCCGGAACCATGCCTCGCGCGGGCAATCTCGCGCTGATTTCCCAATCGGGCGGGGTTGCCGCAGGCCTCGTCGGCTGGGCGGCGTCGCGCAATATCGGCTTCTCGGCGATCGTATCGTGCGGCGAGCAGGCCGACGTCGACGTTCCGGACCTGCTCGACCATTTCGCGCTCGACCGCGCCACACGAGCCATCCTACTCTACATCGAATCGATAACCGATGCGCGCAAGTTCATGTCCGCGGCGCGCGCGGCGGCCCGGCTGAAGCCTGTTCTCGTGCTGAAGTCCGGACGGCACCGCGAAGGAGCGGCTGCCGCCGCCACCCATACGGGCGCGCTGGCGGGCTCGGATGAGGTGTATGAGGCCGCCTTCCGCCGATCCGGCCTCGTGCGGGTGATGGATTTGTCCGAGCTGTTCGACGCGGCGGCAACGCTCGAAAAGGTCAACATCCCACGCGGCGACCGCCTCGCTATCATGACGAATGGGGGTGGCATCGGCGTCCTCGCCATCGATCGCCTGGTCGATTTCGGCGGCCGTCCGGCGAAAATTTCCAGCCAGACCCTCGACCGTTTGAACGGGATATTGCCGCCAACCTGGTCGAAATCCAATCCGGTCGACATCATCGGCGATGCGGATGCCGATCGGCACGCCCGGACCCTGCAGATCTTGCTGAACGACGAGGACGTGGACGCCGTCCTGATCCTGCATGTCGATACCACGCTCGCTCCCGCCGCTGAGACGGCGATGGCCGTCTGCGACGCGACGCAGGCTCACCGCGCGAGCCGATTTCCCGCCAAGCCCGCGCTCGCGGTGTGGGTTGGCGCGGATGCCGCGACGGAGGCGATTTTTCGCGATGCCGGCGTACCGCATTACGCGACGGAAGCCGAGGCGGTACGCGGCTACATGCACATGGTCGGCTATGAGCGGGCGCGGCGCGCGCTGATGGAAACGCCGCCCGCGCTGTCGGCGACGCATTACGATCGCTCGGCAGCGCAGACGGCGATCAACGCGGCGCTGGCGCAAGGACGGCGCTGGCTCGATCCGATCGAGACGGCGCAGGTGCTATGCGCCTACCAGATCCCCGCTTTGCCCGTCCGCGCCGCCACCACGCCGGAGGACGCCGCTTCCGCGGCGTCCGAGTTTCTGAAGAACGCGCATGCGGTGGCGATCAAGATCCTGTCGCCCGACATCGTTCACAAGTCGGATGTCGCCGGCGTGCGCCTCAACATCACGACCGCCGCCGATGCGGCGCAGGCAGCCGCGGCGATATTGCGCGACGGGCGCAAGGCACGGCCGGACGCGCGGATCGACGGCGTCGCCGTCTATCCGATGGTGGTGCGACCGAACGCACGCGAGGTCTTCGTCGGCATCGCCGACGACCCGACATTCGGGCCCGTGATCGCGTTCGGGCGCGGCGGCACCGCGGTCGAGATCATCAACGATAAGGCGCTAGATCTACCGCCGCTCGACCTGAAATCGGCGCACGAATTGATCGCGCGCACGCGCGTCTCCCGCATGCTGAAGGCTTATCGCAACGTCCCGGCGGTCCGTACCGACGAGCTCGCGCAGGTCCTCGTGCATATCTCGAACCTGTCGGCGGACTTCGCTGAGATTCGCGAACTCGATCTCAACCCGATCGTTGCCGACGAGACCGGGCTGTCAATTCTCGACGCGCGCATTTCCGTTGCGGCCGCCGCGCAGAGGGGCGCCGGCAATCCGCGCTTTGCGATCAGGCCCTACCCGAAGCACTGGGAAACCCCAATCAGCACACGAAGCGGCTTGCGTGCATTGCTGCGCCCGGTCCGGCCGGAGGACGAACCTCTTTTCGCGACATTTCTGCGAGCGATTTCTCCCGATGACCTGCGGCTGCGCTTCTTCGCCCCTATCAAGGATTTCGGCCACGAATTCATCGCCCGCCTGACGCAGATCGACTACGACCGCGCGATGGTCTTCCTCGCCATCGACGAGACGAACGGCGACATGCTCGGCGTCGCCGGGCTACATGCCGACGCCAATCACGAAAGCGCCGAATACGCGATTCTGGTGCGGTCCGACCTCAAGGGCCACGGCCTTGGATGGTCAATGATGGAACAGCTTGTCAAATATGCCCGCCGCGAAAAGCTCAGGCGGATCGAGGGCGAGGTGCTGAAGGAAAACAGCACGATGTTGCAGATGTGCGAGGAGCTCGGCTTCTTTGTGACTGACGACCGCAGCGATCCCGCAGTCAGGCATGTCGCCCTCCAGATCGACTAACTATTTGTAATTAAAAGGATAATTATGACCATCCGGAATATTACTTAGGGCAAAGACACGATTTTTCGGCTCCGTGCGGCTCGCTATCAGGCGAGCATCGAAGAAGGAGCAGATCATGCATACTCAATCGATCGCCACGAGCCGCACGAACACCATCCGGGTTCGCCCCTCTCTGGTCGACATCACTCTTTTCAACGACCCTGAGCTCAGCGGCGTTGTCATGCCGTTCACCAAGGGCTCGGAGATCTACGGAGAAAAGGAACCGGTTGATTATGTCTACAAGCTTCTCACCGGATCGGTGCGCACCTATTCGGTGCTGAATGATGGGCGTCGGCATATCGGAGCCTTCTATCTGCCGGGTGACATTTTCGGCATGGAGAGCGGACCCGAGCATGCGCTGTCCGCCGAAGCGATCACCGATGCCACCATCCTGCTCGTCCGGCGCAGCATGGTGATGGATGCGGCCAAGCGCAGCCACAACGTCATGAACCAGCTTCTGCAATGCACGGCGCGCGAATTGAATCGTGCCCGCGACCATGTGCAGCTTCTCATCAAGACGGCGCAGGAGCGTGTCGCCTCCTTCCTTTTGGAAATGTCGGAGCGTCTCTCGGAGGAGACGGTCGAGCTGCCGATGTCGCGACAGGACATCGCCGATTACCTCGGGCTGACGATCGAAACGGTTTCCCGCACGCTTACACAGCTCGGGCACAAGAAGGCGATCGAGCTTCCGACATCGCGCACCATCGTGCTGCGCAATCGTGGTGCGCTAGCCCGGCTCAATTCTTAGGCGTGCGACGCCATGAAGGATTTTTTTCTGAACTTGCCGGTGGGCGGTGACGCAAGGCCGGTTACCGATTATGGCATCTCGCTTTCCCGGCAATTCTCGGCGCATATCACTGCGGCCGCGATCTGCTTCAAGCGGCTCGTGGTAGGCAGCCCGTTCGACGGCGCCGCCGCCGCGATGATTGCCGGGGCGCTGGAGGAAGACAGGGCGCGGGCGCAGGAAACCGCGGCCGCGTTCGACGCAGCCGCGACTGGCGCCTCGATTCTCTGGGATACGCGCATCGTGAATGCCGATCCCGAAACCGCCTCCTCCTGGTTCGCCGAGCGCGCGCGCCATAGCGACCTCGTCATTTGCCCGCAATCCGACCCGGCGATCCTTGGTCACGGGGAATTGCTGATCGAGACCGCGCTGTTCTCGTCCGGGCGACCGGTGCTGGTTGTCCCCTATATCCAGAAGGGCCCGGCCAGGATCGGACGCGTCACCGTGTGCTGGAACGGAAGCGCCAATGCAGCGCGGGCGGTGCACGACGCCCTTCCCCTGCTGAAGCTGGCGAAGGACATCACCGTTCTTTCCGTCACCGGCGAGTCGGCCTCGGACGAGGCGATGCGGGATGCCGAAATCGCCAACCACCTCGCGAGACACAACCTGCAAGTAGACGTCAAGGTGCTCGCTGCCGTAGGTATCTCGCCGGCAGATGCCGTTCTGTCGCACGTGGCCGATAGCGGCACAGATCTTATCGTGATGGGGGCCTACGGGCATTCGCGCCTGAGGGAATTCGTTCTCGGCGGCATGACGAGGGACATCCTTCGCTCCATGACGGTTCCTACGCTTTTCTCTCACTAAAATGGCGCCGCCGATGCCGCACTGGGAGCCCATTTCGACCGCACCTGCCGACCGCGATCTCAGACTTGCGGTTCTCGACGACAGCGGCGCGCACGCCCTGATCTTCCCCTGCCGGCGGACGCCGACCGGGTGGGCGAACGCAACGACGGGGGCGCGCGTTCATGTCAATCCGACCCATTGGAAACCCTGGTCCGAGCACAATGAGCAGGAATGAGGACTGCGCCGGCCGATCGAAAATACTGGTCGTGGTTGGGCATCCACAGCGCAGCTCGCTTTGCGAAGCGCTGGCGCAGGAATATGTACGCGGCGCGCGGGGCGCGGGCCACGACGTCACCCTGCTCTGCCTCGCGGACCTGACATTCGATCCGATCCTGCGCGAGGGATACCGCCGCGTGCAGGAACTGGAGCCTGATCTCGACAGGGCAGCGCGGAATCTCGCCGATTGCGACCACCTTGTCCTCGTCTTTCCGCTCTGGTGCGGCGACATGCCCGCGCTGATGAAGGGTTTCATCGAGCGGATCCTGCAGCCCAGCCTAATCGCTCGCCGCAATACCGAAGGAGCCATGAACTGGCGGCTGTTCTCCGACAAGACCGCCCACATCGTCATGACCATGGGCATGCCGGTCTCGGTATACCGGCTGTGGTACGGCGCCCACGCGCTGAAGCTCCTGAAGAAGAACATCCTGCAATTCATCGGCATCAAGCCGGTGCACGAAACGCTGTTCGGCATGGCCGCTGATGTGCCACGAGAAAAGCGGGAAGGCTGGCTCAAACAAATGCATGCACTGGGCGCGCAGGCGAAGTAAAAGCAGTACAATCGACGCCGCGGCGAACGGCCGCGCCGGGTTGCCGTGGCAGCGCGTGCCGGTCCAACGATCATGCCGATGAGTGCGGACGAAGCCCACGACAACCAACCCCGCGTCTTCGCCTTTCTGACCGACCCGCGCACGCATGGCGGGGCGAAGGTGGCCCGCATCGACACACACGCGGCTTCCGTTTTTCTCGCCGGGCCGTTGGCCTACAAGGTCAAGCGCGCGATCAGGCTCAGCTTTCTCGATTATTCGACGCTGCCGCTGCGCAAGGCCGCCTGCGAGCGCGAACTCGAAGTCAACCGGCGCTTCGCGCCGGACATCTACCTTAACGTCAGCGTCATCGCCGAGGACGGCGAAGGGCGGCTGCATCTCGGCGGCAGCGGCAGGCCGGTCGAATATGCGGTCGTCATGCGGCGCTTTGACGAGACGCGGACGCTCGATCGGCTGGCGGAGAAGAGATCGCTCGACGAAGGGCTGATGGCGCGGCTGGGCGCGGAAATCGCGCAGATGCATCTTTCCCTGCCCGCCTTCGATTGGCGGCGCTGGCTCGATTTCGCCGGGCAGATTATCCGCGACAATCATGACATACTTGCCGGCTATCCTGACGCGTTCGCGCCGCAGCGCGTGACCGCGCTTCGTGACGCCTCGCTCGCCGCGCTCGACCGGCTGCGACCACTGATCGAGAGACGCGGCCGAGCAGGTTTCGTGCGCGAATGCCACGGCGATCTCCATCTGCGAAACATCGCCCTGATCGGCGGCGCCGCCGTGCCCTTCGACGCCATCGAGTTCGATCCGCTGATCGCCGCCGGCGACGTTCTCTATGATCTCGCCTTCTTGCTGATGGACCTGATCGGCTGCCGCCAGCCTGCAGCCGCCAACACGGTCTTCAACCGCTATCTGGTCGCGAGCGGCGGCCTGCATCTCGATGCACTCGGCGCCCTGCCCTTGTTCCTGTCACTGCGCGCGGCCATTCGCGCCAAGGTCACCGCGCTCAGAATGACGCGGCTTCCGCCCAAGGAGCGCGGGCAGCCGGTCGCCGAGGCCGCCAGCTATTTCGGCCATGCGGAGAGTTTCCTTTCTCCACCCCCTGCGCAGCTGGTTGCCGTCGGCGGATTGTCCGGCACGGGCAAGAGTGTTCTCGCCCGTCGGCTCGCGCCGGGCGTCGGGGCGGCGCCGGGCGCAGTGATTCTGCGCTCCGACATCGAGCGCAAAGGAATGTTCGGCGTTCCCGAGACAACGCGCCTGCCGCCAAGTGCGTATGGCAGCGGCGTGACCGAGGCCGTTTACACGGCGCTCGCAGCCAAGGCTGCGCGCATTCTCGCGACAGGGCATTCGGTGATCGTCGATGCGGTGTTCTCCAGGACCATCGAGGCCCGCGGCATCGCGTCGGCCGCCTTGCGCGCCGGCGTGCCCTTCGCCGGGCTCTTTCTGGAAGCGGACCTGCAAACACGGCTTAGCCGCGTCGAGCGGCGGACCGGCGACGCCTCCGACGCCGATTCGGAGGTCGCGCGCATGCAGGAAAGCTATGGCGAGCGGCCGCCAGGCTGGGCGAGGATCGACGCGTCGGGAACGCCGGAGGTGACCTTGCGTCTCGCGCAGGAGGCGCTGCAGACGGCGGGGCGATGACTATTGCGTTTTCGCCCGCTGCTTCTTTTCGAAGCTTCTGACCAGAATCGTTGTGAGCGGCACCACGAGATGTGCGAGCACCTCGTCGATCGGATGTCTGGCGAAATTGGAAACCGATGTCCTGATGGCTGCGATTTCCGCTCGCACCGCCGCAAGCTGCTCCTGGATATGGCGCGCCTCCGTCAGTAGACCCTCGATTGCCGAATCCTGGATTTGGGCCGCCAGCTTCATTTCCTGTGGATCGGGCCAGAAGCGCGCGCCAAGCAGGAGTAGGCCGGCAATCGCGAAATCGATCAGGCCGACGCTGCCCGCGCCCCAGACATTGCCGATCCTGGCGTCGAGAGCAAAAAAGACGGTCAGGTTACACATCGCTAGCCCGAACACCGCTATCAATCCGGCGAACGCCTTGACGAAGGATCGCGTCATGAATTGGCGCAGGCGAAGGTCGGCGATCAGGCGCTCCGCGCGCCAGAGATTCTGCAGGTGGCGGATAACATTCTCGATCATGTCAATCTCTTGGACGCTCGCCCGGCTGCGAATCCCAGTAGAAAGGCGCTCACCACCGCGGCTTTCGGGTGGTCGGCCAGCAAGCGGTCGATGTCCGAGGACAGATCGGCAAGCTTTACTCCGAGCGGCTGCAGGCCTTCCTCGAGCCGCATCGCGCCCGCTTGCATGGCCTCGGCCAACTCGCTGACGAGGTCGCGTTTCGGCTCGGCTCGTGCGTGCTTGCGTGCCATAATGCCGGGCTCAGGACTTGGCCGCGCGCTTTTCATCTTCCGGCGATACGATCACCATGCCCGACATCGGCTCGACGAATGCGATGTGATCCTCGACCATGCGCACGCCGGGCACGTTTTCCGCCACCGTCACGAAGGCTGCGCGCTCGCGCTCGTCAACGATTACGCCCGACAGCTTGACGACGCCGTCCTTCACCTCGACGTCGATCATGGTGTTGCGCCCCCAGGGCTGCCTTTTCAGTTCCGCGATGATGGCATCGCGGATCGCCGCGTCGTTGGCCGGAAGCGGCAGGGGCTTGCTCGCCTCGCGGACCAGGGCCCGCAGCACGTCCGCGCGCGTGATCATGCCAATCAGCATGTCTCCCCGAACAACCGGAATGCGCTTGATGTTGCGCTGCTCCATGAGCTGAACCACGTCGGCAAGAGGCGCGTCCTCGCCGACGCTGATCACTGGAGCCGTCATGATCTCGCCGATCTTGCGGCCTGCTGCATGCGCGTATTCCTCCGCGAGCTTGCCCGGACCGACGAGGAATTCGAGCCAGCGGGGACGCCGCCGGAGCGTCTTTGTTTCGCGGCGCCGCAAAAGGTCGCCTTCGGAGATGATCCCTACAAGCCGGGGCGAGCCCTGCGGTGCGGTCTCCACCACCGGCAAGCCGCTGATGTGCTTTTTGAGCATCAGCCGGATGGCGGTAAAAATGGAATCGTCGGGGCCTATTGTGACAAGATTGGCCCTTTCAACCATGATGTCCTTGGCTTGCATGGAACACTCTCCCTAATCGAACAAGGATAGCGTCCCGCGCAGGGCCGGTTTTGATACAAATCAAGGCGCTAGCGCCTGCCCGCGCCGGTGACCCCGCCGATCAGCGCCATGCGGACCAGCTCAGAAAAGCTGTTCGCCCCCATCTTGGTCATCAGGTTGGCCCGGTACACTTCCACGGTACGGGCACTGATGCCGAGATCAAAAGCGATCGACTTGTTGGGCAGGCCGGCAACGAGCCCCTCGAGCACTTCGCGTTCGCGCCTCGTGAGCCCCTCGAGCTTGCGCATGATCTCCGGGCCCGCAGAATGCGTGCTGATATCTGCCGAGCGCGTGAGCGCGGATTGAACTGCCCGCAGAAGCGTCTCGTCGTCGAACGGCTTTTCCAGGAAATCCGAGGCTCCGCTTTTCATCGCCTCAACCGCGAGCGGCACGTCGCCGTGGCCGGTAATGACGATCACCGGCAGGGCGATCTTCCGCTCGGCCAGCACATGCAGAAGATCGATCCCGGTCATGCCAGGCATGCGAATGTCGGTGATGATGCAGCCCGGCTTCACGTTGGGAAGCAATTTGACGAACGCGGCCGCGGACTCGAAAGTCTCCACCCGTAGTTTGGCCGATCGCAGCAGGAAGGTCAGCGAATCGCGAACGGCTTCATCGTCGTCGATCACGTAAACAAGGGCGTTTTCAGGCATCTTCCAGTCCCGCGCTGTGGCTGTCGGCCGCCGGCAAGGTAAATCGAAATCTCGTGCCTTTTCCACGCTCGGATTCGGCCCAGATCCGCCCGCCATGCGATTCCACGATCGTCTTGGAGATCGACAGGCCGATGCCCATGCCGTTGCTCTTGGTGGTCATGAAGGGCTGGAAAAGCTGCTGCATCACGTCCGGCTCAATGCCCGTTCCTTGGTCGGCCACCTCGACGATCACGGTGCTGCCACTCTTCATGGTCGACACTCTCAGATCCTTGTGCGGCGATTCGGCCATCGCCTCGATCGCATTTCTGATGAGATTGAGCACGACCTGCTGAATCTGAACACGATCCGCCATCACCAACGCGGCTTTCGGATCGAGGCTGAAGCGCGTATGCACACCAAGCTCGCGCGCGCCGACGAGCGCGAGGGCGCTTGCCTCCTCAATCAGCGAGTTCACATTCTCGATAGCCGTCTCCGGCTCACCACGCGCGACGAATTCCCGCAGTCGGCGGATGATTTCACCTGCCCGCAACGCCTGGTCGGAGGCCTTGCGGACCGCCTCACTCACCATTTTGGAATTCTCGTCTTGCGCACCGGCCAGCAGCCGCGAGGAGCCTTTCAGGTAGTTTGCAATCGCCGTCAGCGGCTGGTTCAATTCGTGCGCCAGCGTCGATGCCATCTCTCCGAGCGCCGAGAGACGCGAAATGTGGACGATTTCGGACTGCAATTCCTGCAGTTTGCGCTCCGTTTGCTGATTCTCGGTCAGGTCGCGGACAAACCCGGTGAAGAATCTTTTATTGTCGGATTTCATCTCGCCGACGGCGAGATTCATCGGAAAAGTCGTGCCGTCCTTGCGCTGCCCGACCACGACGCGGCCGATCCCGACGATGTGGCGCTCGCCTGTCTCCCGGTAGCGCTTCATATGGGAATCGTGCTCCTCGCGGTAGGGCGACGGCATGAGGATGCTGACATTCTGGCCGATCACTTCCGCGGCGCTGTATCCGAACTGGCGTTCCGCCGCCCGGCTGAACGACTGGATCAGGCCGTGATCGTCGATGACGATCATCGCGTCGGGAATGGTCTCCAGGATGGACTTCAGGTGCTCCTCGCGCGCCCTGAGTTCCTCGGCTCGCGCCGCCGCTCCGATTCTCGCCTGGTGCAGTCGCTCGCTCGAGGCGGCGACACCAAGACCGATCAGAAGATAGACCATGCCTCGCGCCAGCTCGGACTGGTCGATCTCCGACAGCGGCGGCCCCATCGCCAGACCGAAGGCCAGTCCGAGCAGGGTCGTCAGCCATCCGGGCCAGAAGCCGCCGATGGCGCCCGCCACCAGCACCCCGGGGATAAAGAATATGAAAAAAAGCTCCGGTACGTCGGGCAGCAGCAGGTTCTTGAAAACCAGGGCGGCGACCGTCAGCCCGGTGCCGGAAACAAGCCCGATCGCCTGCCTGTTCAGATAGCGTTTAACGAGAGCAAACACGGCTTCCTCAATCGGTGACCCGGATGAGGTTTAGCACAACGGCAAAATCAAAGAGATGCAAGCGCCGTTAATGGCACTTCATCAGCGTCAGCGCGTCAATGGTGACCTGGTTGGGGCAATAGGCAGGCCAACGCGCCGCGATCGGCCCGTCCTCCAGTTCGTGCGCGCACAATGCCTTGTTGAGGCAGATGCCGCAGCAGCGCTGAAGATCGTGCAGCACGTCGGGGTCGATGGTCTTCACGTCTATCCCTCGTTCGCGCAGGCGCGAGAACAAGAGTTCCGAATTGCCGCTGGCCGCCACTTGGCGCAGCTCGGAAACCGTCATCTGAAGGTCCCGGGCGATGCGATCAAGGTCGAAGGGTGCGCACGCGTTAATTTCCGAAACGCCCCGCCAATCCGGCCGCCAGCGAGACCACCAATTTCGAATCTTGTCCAGCATGGGACATCCTCGTTTGATGAAAAGATAAGCATCAATCCCGAGATTTCATTGAGGTGAATCAAACCGCCTGCGGGGAACTTTGATCTGCATCAATGTCGGCGAGCGGACGCTAGCCCAGATACTTAATTGCAGGCGCGAATGCGCCTTTCGAGGGTTCAGGCGGGGTTATCGGAATGAACGCGGCGACGGCGCAGAAACAGATGACGGTCAGCGAAGCGGCGGCGGCGATTGCCTTCGTGGCACTCGCCTTCGTGTCGCTGGTAACGGCGGCAAAGGCTTACACGCCCGAATACGCTTTCCACGCCTATCTGTTCTGCGCGGCAAGCGTCGCGGCGACATTTGCGATCATCAACCGCTATTACGACCGCCCGGCCGAACGTCCGCCGCTGACCATCGCCGGTAAACCCAATTATAATTTTGGTCCCGTCAAGTTCGCGACCGTTGCCGCGGTGATCTGGGGCATCGCCGGTTTTTTGATCGGGGTCTGGGCGGCGCTGGAGCTTGCCTTCCCCGTCCTCAACTTCGATCTGCCCTGGATCACCTTTGGACGCTTACGGCCGCTTCACACCTCGGCGGTGATCTTCGCCTTCGGCGGAAACGTGCTGCTCGCAACATCGTTCTATGTCGTGCAGCGCACCTGCCGAGCACGGCTTGCCGGCGAACTTGCGCCTTGGTTCGTCGTCCTCGGCTACAATTTCTTCATCGTCATCGCTGGCACCGGCTACCTGCTGGGCATCACCCAGGGCAAGGAATATGCCGAACCGGAATGGTACGCCGATTTGTGGCTGACGGTGGTCTGGGTCACCTATTTCCTCGTCTTCCTCGGAACCATCATGCGGCGCGCGGAGCCGCACATCTACGTCGCGAACTGGTTCTATCTTGCCTTCATCGTCACCATCGCCGTGCTGCATCTCGGCAACAATGCCGCGGTGCCGGTTTCGCTGTTCTCGCCGAAATCCTACATCGTCTGGGCCGGCGTGCAGGATGCGATGGTGCAGTGGTGGTACGGCCACAACGCGGTCGGCTTCTTCCTGACGGCGGGTTTCCTCGCCATCATGTATTATTTCATCCCCAAGCGAGCCGAGCGCCCGGTCTATAGCTATCGCCTGTCGATCATCCACTTCTGGGCGCTGATCTTCCTCTATATCTGGGCCGGGCCGCACCATCTGCACTATACGGCGTTGCCGGATTGGGCGCAGACGCTCGGCATGACCTTCTCGGTGATGCTGTGGATGCCGTCCTGGGGCGGGATGATCAACGGCATCATGACGCTGTCGGGCGCGTGGGACAAGCTGCGCACCGATCCGGTGCTACGCATGATGGTCGTGTCGGTCGCCTTCTACGGCATGGCGACCTTCGAAGGTCCGCTCATGTCGGTAAAGTCGGTCAATTCGCTCAGCCACTATACCGACTGGACCATCGGTCACGTCCATTCCGGCGCGCTCGGCTGGGTCGGTTACGTCTCGTTCGGCGCGATCTACTGCCTCGTGCCGTGGCTGTGGAATCGCGAGCGCCTCTATTCGCTGAAGCTCGCGAACTGGCACTTCTGGATATCGACCATCGGCATCGTTCTCTACATCTCGGCGATGTGGGTGTCGGGCATCCTGCAGGGCCTGATGTGGCGGGCCTATACCAGCCTCGGCTTCCTCGAATATTCCTTCGTCGAAACCGTCGAGGCCATGCATCCCTTCTACATCATCCGCGCCGCTGGCGGTGCGCTGTTCCTGGTCGGTGCGCTGCTGATGGCCTTCAATCTCTGGAAAACAATCCGCGCGCCGCAGACCTCGACGCAGGTCCGCGCCCAGCTCACGCCCGCGGAATGAGGTCGCCCATGTCGCTGTGGTCCCGGCACGCAATTCTTGAAAAGAACTCGATCATCCTGGTGATCGGAATCCTGGTGGTGATCGCGATCGGCGGGCTCGTCGAGATCGTTCCGCTCTTCTACCTGCGCAGCACGATCGAAAAGGTCGATGGCGTGCGGCCCTATACGCCGCTCGAACTCGCCGGACGCAACATCTATGTCCGCGAGGGCTGCTACAATTGCCACTCGCAAATGATCCGCCCACTGCGCGACGAGGTCGAGCGCTACGGCCATTATTCGCTCGCCGCCGAGAGCATGTACGACCGGCCTTTCCAATGGGGCTCGAAGCGGACGGGTCCCGACTTGGCCCGCGTTGGCGGCAAGTATTCCGACGACTGGCATCGCGATCACCTGCGCGAGCCTAAATCGGTCGTGCCCGGAACGGTGATGCCGGCCTATCCGTGGCTCGCGCAGACCGAACTCGATGCAACGCATATCGCCGATGATCTGAAGATCCAGGCGGCATTGGGCGTGCCCTATACCGCCGACATGATCGACAACGCGACGGGCGATCTCAACATCCAGGCGACGACGGACCACCCGGACGCCGCCGAGCTGGCCAAGCGCTATCCCGGCGTCCAGTCGCGCGACTTCGACGGCGATGCCAAGCGCATCACCGAGGCCGATGCGCTCATCGCCTACCTGCAGATGCTGGGCACGCAGGTGAACTTCAAGCTCTACGACGACAAAGCCAACATCCGCTGACCCTCATCCCGATCATGCCAGAAACATACAAACTCCTCGCCGAATTCGCCCAGACCTGGGGTCTTGCCTATTTCGTCGCGATTTTCGCCGTCGTGCTCGTTTACGCTCTGTGGCCGGCATCGAAAGCGCGTTTCGATGCGGCCGCGCGGCTGCCCTTGCGGGAGGACTAGATCATGAGCGAACAGCGGATCGATCCCGTTACCGGCACAAGCACCACCGGCCACGAATGGGACGGCCTTGAAGAATTGAACACGCCGCTGCCGCGCTGGTGGTTGTGGCTGTTCTATCTCACCATTGTCTGGTCGATCGGGTACTGGATCGTCTATCCGGCCTGGCCGCTGGTCGCGAGCCATACCAAGGGACTATTCCAGTGGAACTCGCGCAGCGCCGTGGTCGAGGACGTGGCCGCGCTGAAGGCCTCGCGCGCCGGAATGGAAAGCCGGATCGCCGCAGCCACGCTGCAGCAGATCGTGGACGATTCTCAGCTCCTGGCCTTCGCCCGCGCCCAGGGCCGCGCCGCCTTCGTCGACAATTGCGCCGCCTGCCACGGCGCGGGCGCCGCCGGCGCCAAAGGCTATCCCAACCTCAACGACGACGACTGGATCTGGGGCGGCAAGCTTGAGGATATCGTCCAGACCATCCGCCATGGCGTGCGCTCGGCCGACGATCAGGCGCGGTCCGGCCCGGCCATGCCCGCGTTCGGCCGCGACGGCATCCTCAAGCTCGCCGAGATCGAGGACGTCGCCGATTACGCGCGCTCGCTGTCGGGGCTTCCCACCGATCCCAAGGCGGACCTGGCGCGCGGCGCGAAAATCTTCGCCGACAATTGCGCCGTCTGTCACAAGCCCGACGGCAGCGGCGACCGCAGCACGGGCGCGCCGAATCTTCGCGACAAGATCTGGCTCTACGGTTCGAGCAAGGCCGTCGTCGTCGAAGGGCTGGTGAACGGCCGCGGCGGGGTGATGCCCGCCTGGTCCGGCCGCCTGGACGAAACGACCCTCAAGTCGCTCGCTGTTTATGTCTATACGCTCGGCGGCGGCGAAAAGTGATGTCATGCAAATCGACCGCCATGTGGATGCGGCTGGAAGCGTGCCGGTAGGTTCGCCGGCGGATGATTTCATATCCGAAGGGCCGCTCTACGCGGCGCGACGGAAAATCTATCCGCAGAGCGTCCACGGCACGTTCCGCCGTATCAAGTGGGCGCTGCTGCTCGTCACGCTCGGCATCTATTACGCGCTGCCCTTCGTGCGCTGGGATCGCGGGCCGAACGCCCCGGACCAGGCCGTCCTGATCGATTTTCCGAGCCGCCGCTTCTATTTCTTCTTTATCGAGATCTGGCCGCAGGAGGTCTATTACATCACCGGGCTGCTGGTGCTCGCGGCGATGACGCTATTTCTGATGAACGCGCTCGCCGGGCGCGTGTGGTGCGGCTATCTCTGCCCCCAGACGGTCTGGACCGATCTGTTCACCACGGTCGAGCGGTGGACCGAAGGGGACCGGCGCGATCATTACCAGCGCGATGCCGGCCCATGGACCGCCGAACGGATAATGCGCAAAGCGGTGAAACATGTCCTGTGGCTGATGATCGCTTGGTGGACCGGCGGCGCCTGGGTTCTCTATTTCGCCGACGCTCCGAGCCTTGTGAAGCAGCTCGCTAACGGCAACGCGCCGTTCGCCGCCTATGCGGCGATCGCGACGTTGACGTTCACGACCTACGCGCTCGCCGGCCATATGCGCGAGCAGGTCTGTATCTATATGTGTCCGTGGCCGCGCATCCAGGCCGCACTAACGGACGAATTTGCCCTGAACGTTACCTATCGCTACGACCGGGGAGAGCCGCGCACGTCGATCAAGAAAGCGGCGCTACTGCGCGAGGCGGGAAAGCCCGCCGGAGATTGCATCGACTGCTATCAATGCGTCAATGTCTGCCCGACCGGGGTCGATATTCGCAAGGGCCTGCAGCTCGGTTGCATCCAGTGCGGCCTGTGTATCGACGCCTGTGACAATGTGATGCGCAAGATCGGCCGCCCTACCCGGCTGATCAGCTACGATACCGATATCAACATCCAGCGTCGGCTGGCGGGTAAGCCCGAGATCTTCAAGCCCATTCGGCTGCGCACATTGCTTTATTTTGCCGTCATCGCGATCGCCGGCGCCATCATGCTCTATACGCTTGCCACTCGCACCACGATCGGACTGAACGTCATTCACGAACGCAACCCGATCGCCGTCAGACTTTCCGACGGGGCGATCCGTAACGCCTATGTGGCCCGCATCATCAACAAGGAGCTGGAACCGCGCCAGTTCCAGATCATGATGTCGGGGTTGACCGGCAGCATCCTGGACGTCGCGGGCGAACCGGTTCGCAACGACGGCCGCCTCGTGATCGAGGTCGGGGCCGACCAGACGCGCGAAATCCGGCTGTTCGTGACGGATTATTATGGAGACGGACGTTCCGAGTCGACACCGGTCACATTCTACATCACCGATCTCAAGAGCGGAGAGCGCACCAGCACGTCCGATTTCTTCCGTACGCCGTGAGGATAATTCAATGACCAGACAATCCGAAAGGCAGCCGCGCATCGTCACCGGTCGTACTGTCCTCATCTGGTTTCTCGCTTTCTTCGGCATCGTCGGCGCCATGAACGCGGTCCTGATCCGCGCTGCGACCTCGACCTTCGGGGGCGTGGACACCGAAAATGCCTACAAGGCCGGGCTGAATTTCAGCCACGACATCGCCGCCGCTGCCGCACAGGATGCGCTTCACTGGCAGGTCGCGGGCACGGTGCGACTCGATGCGAACGACGCCGCGATTGCGGAGCTGAGCGTCAAGGATGCCGGTGGACGCGCGCTCGCCGGACTTGCGGTCAGCGGACGCCTTGCTCATCCGGCCAACCGGAACCTCGACCGGACATTCGCGATGAAACAGACGGCGCCCGGCCGATACCGCGGCATCGTCGATGCCGCCCCCGGCCAATGGGATTTCATCGTCGAGATCGACCGGCAATCCGAGCGGGCCTTTCAATCGCGAACGCGGGTGTATCTGAAATGAAGGCGGCGACCGAAACCACCGAATTGTCCAGCCTGATCCGCCGGGACCGGACGACGGGAATGACGACGATCGAGCTTGCGGTTGAAGGCGTCATGTGCGCCGGTTGCATAACTCGGATCGAATCCGCGTTGAAACGTACTCCCGGCGTGGAAGACGCCCGACTGAACTTCACGACCAAGCGCCTCACCGTTGGCTGGCGTGACCGCGACTTTCAACCGTCCATCGCCATCGACACGGTAGAAAAGCTTGGCTATCGCGCGCGGCCGATGAGGCAGGCGGAGGCCGACAACGGCGATCGCGCCACGTCGCGCTACCTGCTGCGCTGCCTGGGCGTTGCCGGATTCGCCGCCATGAACATCATGTTGCTGTCGGTATCGGTCTGGTCGGGAAATGTGACCGACATCACGCCGGAGACCCGCGACCTGTTCCACTGGCTCTCTGCACTGATCGCGCTACCCGCAGCCGCCTATGCTGGCCGGCCCTTCTTTCAATCGGCGTGGTCGGTGCTTCGCAACGGCCATGTGAACATGGACGTTCCCATTTCGCTCGGTATCATACTCGCCCTCGGTATGTCCCTCGTGGAAACGGCGAACCACGCCGAGCACGCCTATTTCGATTCCGCGATCATGCTGATCTTCTTTCTGCTGTGCGGGCGCTTCGCCGATCACACCCTGCGCCGCAAGACGCGTTCCGTCGCCGAGAACCTCGCCGCCTTCAAGGCCGAGACGGCCCATCGCATCAGCGTTGACAACGAGATCGTTCTCGTCCCGGCCTCGGCGCTGCGCCCGGGCGACCGCGTTCTGGTGAAACCGGGAGAACGAATCCCGGCCGACGGCCGCGTGGTTTCTGGGTCATCGTCGATCGACGAGAGCATCGTCACCGGCGAAAGCGCCCCGCGCAGCATCGGGACGGATGACAATGTCTACGCCGGCAGCCTCAACATCGGCGCTGCGATCACCCTGAAAATCACCAGGCAGACCGAGGACAGTTTCGTGGCCGAGGTCGACCGCCTGCTGCACCGGGCGGTTACGTCGAAATCGCGATACGTGCGGCTGGCCGATCGCGCGGCCAGGCTCTACGCGCCGATCGTGCATGCCGCCTCCGCGCTCACTCTCGTCGGATGGCTCGCCGCCGGCGCGCCGGTCCACGACGCGATCATCGTCGCCATTTCTGTGCTGATCATCACCTGCCCCTGCGCGCTCGCGCTCGCGGTGCCCGCGGTGCAGGTGGTGGCCGCCAACCGATTCTTTCGCTCGGGCATATTCCTCAACGCCGGCGACGCGATCGAGCGATTTGCCGATGTCGACACCGTGGTCTTCGACAAGACCGGAACGCTCACACTGCCCGAGCCGCAATTGATAAATGCGGAGGGGATCGCGCCCGACACACTTGAGCAGGCCGCCCGCCTGGCGCTGAGCACCAAACATCCGCTCGCGGCTTCGCTGGCGCGTCATGCGTCCGGCAGCCTGCCTTTCGACGACGTGAGCGAAGAACCCGGCCGCGGCATTCGCACGACCATCGGCGGCGTCGAAGCGCGGCTGGGAAGCCTCGACTTCTGCGGCGTCGATCCAGGCCGCGCCAGCGAAGCGGGCGTCTCCTCGCTACTCGCGTTCAAATGCGGCGATCGGTCGGCGATATTCCTGATCGGCCAGTCGCTCAGGCCGGATGCGGCGGCGACGGTGAATGCGCTGCGCCGGCTCGGTCTCCACGTCAAAATCCTGTCCGGTGACCGCGCCGAGGCGATCACGCCCGTCGCCGACCGCCTCGGTGTCTCCGACTGGCAGGGCTCGCTAAAACCTGGCGACAAGGTCGCCGTTCTCGAATCGCTCAAGCGGGGCGGCCGCCGCGTCCTCATGGTGGGCGACGGGATCAACGACGCCGCCGCCCTTGCGACAGCATGGGTCTCGCTGTCTCCGATCAGCGCGAGCGATTTGTCCCAGGCGCAGGCGGACGGCGTTTTTCTCGGGGAGAGCCTGCGGCCGGTCGCCGAGACGGTCGCAACAAGCCGCGCCGCGCGCGCGCTCATGCATCAGAATCTCTGGCTGGCGGCGATTTACAACGCGCTCGCCGTGCCGCTCGCCATCGCCGGCCTCGTCACACCGCTGATTGCGGCGGCGGCAATGTCCGGATCCTCGATCATCGTGACGCTGAACGCGCTGCGGCTCGGCCTGTTCAGGCAGATCGACGGCAAGCCCGCGGCCTCCGCGATAGAGGCGAAAACGGCATGAACGTTCTGATCTATCTCCTGCCGATGGCGCTCGGGCTCGGATTGACCGGGCTCGTCGCCTTCATCTGGTCGCTGAAATCCAATCAATACGATGATATGGATGGGGCCGCGCTGCGTCCGCTGTCCGACGACGATCTTTGACGCGCGCAGCCGCCGCATCAGCGGCCGCTAATGCGAAACGTGCGGCAGCCGTATGAAAGCAATGGTCCTTCACCGCGCCGGATCGCCGCTCGTAGCCGAGGAGCGCCGCAAGCCCGAACCGGCCGACGGCGAGGTGCTCGTTCGGGTGGAGGCATGCGCGGTCTGCCGCACCGACCTCCACGTCGTCGATGGCGACCTACCAAATCCGAAGCTTCCGTTGATACCGGGGCACGAAATCATCGGCGTGGTCGAGGCCCGCGGGCGAGGCGCAGCGCATCTCAATCCCGGCGACCGCGTGGGCATTCCCTGGCTCGGACATACCTGTGGCCATTGCCCCTATTGCGCATCGGGGCGCGAGAACCTGTGCGACCGTCCGCAATTCACCGGCTATACGCGCGACGGCGGCTATGCCGAATATGTGGCGGCCGATGCGGATTTCTCATTCCCGCTCGGGGACGACGCCGATCCGGTGCAGACGGCTCCGTGGCTCTGCGCGGGCCTGATCGGATGGCGGTCGCTGCGCGCCGCCGGCGACGGCGGCCGGCTGGGCTTCTATGGCTTCGGCGCGGCCGCGCATCTGCTTACACAGGTCTGTGCCTGGCAAGGCCGCAAGATCTATGCCTTCACGAGGCCTGGCGACGTCGCGGCGCAGAAGATGGCGCGCGGCCTCGGCGCGTTCTGGGCCGGCGGATCGGACGAAAGGCCGCCGCATGAACTCGATGCGGCGATCATCTTCGCCCCGGTCGGCGCGCTGGTGCCCCTCGCCTTGCGGCATGTGCGCAAGGGCGGCCGCGTGGTTTGCGGCGGCATCCACATGAGCGACATCCCGCAATTCCCCTACCAGTTCCTCTGGGGCGAGCGGCAGATTTTGTCGATCGCCAACCTCACTCGGCAGGACGCCCGCGAATTCCTCGAGGTAGCGTCGAAGGCGCGGATCAGAAGCGTCACACATGTCTATCCGCTCGAACGGGCTAACGACGCGCTGAACGATCTGAGAGCGGGACGCTTCCAGGGCGCGGCGGTTCTAGTCCCCTGATGGCTAGCGCCCTGCCGCGACGCCTGCCTTCGCCTCGTTGATCGCCCGCCAGATGCGCGCCGGCGTCGCCGGCATGTCGATGCGCCTCACGCCGAGCGGAGCGAGGGCGTCGCAGATCGCATTCATCGCCGCGGGCAAGGCGCCGACGCAGCCTGCTTCCCCTGCCCCCTTAACGCCGAACGGATTGGCCTTGGTCAGGACCTCGTTCGTCTCCACGTAAATGTCCGGCACATGGCAGGCCCGCGGCATGCCGTAGTCGCTGAAAGACCCCGTCAGCAACTGGCCGTCCTCGTCATAGGCAATCTTTTCCAGCAGAATTTCCCCGAGCCCCTGCGCCACTCCGCCATGCACTTGCCCCTTGGCGAGCAGCGGATTGACGACGCGCCCGATGTCGTCGACCACCCAATAGCCGACGATTTCGGCCTCGCCGGTTTCCGCGTCGATTTCCACCTCGCAGACATGGCACCCGTTCGGGAAAGTCGGCGCCCGGGGACGCGACACGACCATCGCGCTGAAGCCGGGCTCCAGCCCGGGTGGAAGCGAGGCGAGCCGATAGCTCGCCCCTGCCACCTCGCCGATCGTCATTTTCCGATCGGTGCCGGCGACGGCAAATTGCCCCGCCTCGAATTCGATGTCCTCCGGCGCGGCCTCGAAAAGATGCGAGGCGATCAGCTTGCCTTTCTCGATCAGCTTGTCGGCAACCCGCAGAATCGCCGTTGCCATGACGCTGGCCGAGCGCGACCCGAATGTCCCCTTGCCGTGGGCGACGAGATCGGTGTCGCCGCAGATCACGCGCACGCTTGCCGGATCAACGCCAAGCGTCTCCACGAGCATTTGTGTGAAAGCGGTCTCGTGTCCCTGCCCGTGCGAGTGTGTCCCGGCGAGAAGCGTCACCGCGCCACCCGGATCGAAGCGGATTTCCGCGAATTCCTCGGCCGGCGCCGCGAGCGGCCCGCCGGCAATCTCGATCACGCTCGCAAGCCCGATGCCGCGCAATTTGCCACGCTGCGCCGCTTCCCTGCGCCGCGACTCAAAATCGCGCCATTTCGACAGCTCGAGCGCCCGGTCCATGTTTCGCTCGAACTCGCCACAATCGTAGGTGAAGATGAAGCCCGTATCATACGGCATGGCCGACGGGGGAATGAGATTGCGCCGACGCAATTCCGCACGATCGATGCCGAGATCGCGCGCCGCCACGTCGATCACCCGCTCGATGGCAAAGGACGCCTCGGGTCGTCCGGCGCCACGATAGGGGCAGGTCGGACTGGTGTTGGAGAACAGGCCCGTCACCGCGCTGTAGATCGCCGGCGTCGTATAGGTGCCGCTCAGCCCGCCAAGATTGTTGGTGGAGGAATGCGGACCATGCGCGTTGAGGAATGCGCCCAAATTCGCGGCCGTGATGACGCGCAGAGCGAGGAAGCGGCCCTGTTCGTCGAGTGCCAGTTCTGCCCGCGATTCATTGTCCCGCGAATGATGGTCGGCAAGAAAGGATTCGCTGCGCTCGGCCTGCCAGCGCACGACACGGCCGCACCGCTTCGCCGCCCACAGCACTAGGACGATCTCGGGAAAAATGCCGTCCTTCATGCCGAAGGAGCCACCCACGTCGGGAGAAACGATGCGCAGCCGGTTCTGCGGCACCTTCAACACCATTTCGGCAAGCTCGGCGCGCACCGCGTGCGGCGCCTGCATCCCTGAATGCAGCACGTAGCGGCCCGTGGCCGGATCGTACTGGCCGATGGCGTTGCGCGGCTCGAGCGGATTTGCGGACATTCTGGCAATAGTAAAATCGGCGCGCGCGACATGCGCCGCCGTGGCGAATGCCTTCTCGACGGCGGCGCGGTTGCCCGCCTCGAAAAAGAAGCAGACGTTGTCGGGGCATTCGTCCCAGACAGCCGGCGCGCCTTCGCGGTTTGCGAGCGCGGTCTCGGTGACCGAGGGCAAGGGCTCGTAATCGATCTCGATCAATTCCGCCGCGTCTCTGGCCGTGGTAATGGTCTCGGCGACGACCGCCGCGACCGCCTCGCCGACGTGGCGTACGCGCCCGATCGCCAATGCGAAGAAAGGCGGCTCGAAACTAGGGCTTCCGTCCGCCCTTTGGCGCTTGACGCGGCACGGAAACGGCCCGAGGCCATCGGCAGCGAGATCCTTGCCGGTAAGAATCGCGAGCACGCCCGGCAGGCCGGCCGCGGCTTCGACCTTGATGGAACGGATGATCGCCGCCGCGTGCGGCGAACGGACGACGAACAGATGGGCCTGGTTCGCGAAAATAAGGTCGTCCGTGTAGCCGCCGCGGCCCTGAACGAGCCGAATATCCTCGCTTCGCGGGACCGATTGGCCGATACCGTATTCGCGCATGACCGCCCCGCCGCTGTCATCCTGACTACGTGAAAGCCTCACCCCACCGGCAGCCTGGGGCGCGCCATTTGCAAGCCGGCGGGGGTTGCACGCATTCTCAAGTATGGGTCCAGGCACGATACACAACCGGCCCGCAGACGGTACAGCAATGCTTTAAATGACCAGCGATTTTCATCAAGCCCCGCGCGGCCTCACCGAAACCGAGGCGCGGGCGCGACTGAAGGCGGACGGTCCGAACGAGCTGCCGCGGCCCGAGCAGCGCACGCGGCTGCGCATCGCGCTCGAGGTTCTGCGCGAGCCGATGCTCGCGCTGCTGTTCGGGGCGGGACTCGTCTATCTCCTGCTCGGCGATCTCAAGGAGGCCCTGATCCTGCTTGCCTTCGCGATGATGTCGATTGTGATCACCATCGTGCAGGAGACCCGCACCGAACGCGTGCTGGAGGCCTTGCGTGACCTGACAAGCCCGCGCGCGCTTGTCATTCGCGACGGCGAGCGCAGGCGCATCGCCGGCTCCGAGGTCGTGCGCGGAGACGTGGTCGTGCTCGCCGAAGGCGACCGCGTGCCCGCCGACGGGCTGCTGTTCAAAGGGCATGACGTACAGATCGATGAATCGCTGCTGACCGGAGAATCTGTCCCGGTTCGCAAAAGGCCCGCGACAGGCGTCCCTTCCGCGCGCCCCCATCCCGGCGGCGACGACCTGCCTTTCGTGTTCTCCGGATCTCTGGTCGTGCGCGGCAGCGGACTTGCCGAGGTCATCGCCACCGGCATGCGCAGCGAAATCGGCAAGATCGGCCAGTCGCTGCACATGCTGGAAACCGAAGCGCCACGTCTTCGACTGCAGACCGCCCGCCTCGTCAGGCTTTCAGCCGCCGGCGGGGCGGCGGTCAGCCTGCTCGCCGTTGTCCTGTATGCGACGCTGCGCGGCGGATGGCTGGAGGCGATCCTGGCGGGAATCGCCATCGGCATGTCGATGCTGCCCGAGGAATTCCCGGTCGTGCTCACCGTGTTCATGGCGATGGGGGCATGGCGGATTTCGCGCGCGCGCGTGCTGACGCGGCGGGCGGCCTCGATCGAGACGCTCGGTTCGGCGACGGTCCTGTGCGCGGACAAGACCGGCACGCTGACCGAGAATCGCATGGCGATTGCCGAGCTTCGCCTGCCCGGTGGAGATGTGTTTCGGGCAGGCGATCGGGACAGCGGCCCGCTTCCGTCGCAATTCACTGATCTCGTGATGAATGGTCTGCTGGCCAGCGCGCCCGAGCCTTTCGACCCGATGGAAAAGGCCTTTCACCAATTCGCGGGCCGGCATCTCGATGCCGAGCAGGTCATGCCCGATCCGCCATGGCAGCTCGCGCATGCCTATGGATTGCGTCCAGGCCTGCTGGCGGTCACCCAGCTCTGGCGCCGGGACGGCAACCTGCCGGACTTCGTGGTTGCGGCGAAAGGGGCGCCGGAAAGCATCGGCCAGCTTTGCCGGCTGGGCGAGAGCGAGGCTGCCGCGATGCGAGGCGCGGTCGATGCGATGGCCGAGGAAGGCCTGCGCGTGCTCGGCGTCGCCTGCGCCACCTATGGCGGCGAAGGCTTCCCGGAAACGCCGCGCGAATTCAATTTCCGCTTTCTCGGGCTTGTCGGTCTCGCCGATCCGCTTCGCCCCAACGTGCCGGCGGCCGTGGGCGAATGCCGCTCCGCCGGCATCCGCGTGATCATGGTCACGGGCGACTATCCGGCCACCGCCCGCGCTATCGCTCGGCAGGCGGGAATTGATGCGTCCGCGGTGCTGACCGGAGAAGATCTGGAACGGATGACCGATGCAGAGCTGGTGGAACGCGCCAATGCCGTCAGCGTTTTCGCCCGCATCATGCCCGCGCAGAAGCTGCGCATCGTCCAGGCGCTGAAAGCAGACGGCGAGATCGTCGCCATGACCGGCGACGGCGTGAACGACGCCCCTTCCCTGAAGGCGGCGCATATCGGCGTCGCGATGGGCCGGCGCGGCACCGATGTGGCGCGCGAGGCGTCAGCTATCGTGCTGCTCGACGACGATTTCGGCTCGATCGTCACCGCGATCCGTCTCGGGCGGCGTATTTACGACAACCTGCGCAAGGCGATGGGATTTATCGTCGCCGTGCACGTTCCCATCGCTGGTTTGGCGCTGCTCCCGCTGATGCTCGGCCTGCCAATCATCTTCAGCCCGATCCACATTGCTTTTCTTGAGATGGTGATCGACCCGGTCTGCTCGCTCGTCTTCGAATCCGAGACCGAAGAGGAGGACGTGATGCGGCGGCCGCCGCACAAGCCGGACGATCCGCTTTTCTCCTGGCAGCTTATCGGCTGGAGCGTTCTGCAGGGCGGGCTCGTCTTCCTGCTCGTGGCGATCATCTTCATCATGGCGCTTCAGCGTGGAATGCCGCCCGACGAGGCGCGAGCGCTTGCATTTTTCTCGCTGGTATTCTCGATCGTCAGCCTGATCCTGGTGAACCGCTCGTTCAGCACATCGCTGATCGCCGCATTCCGTCGCCCCAATCCGGCGCTGGCGGCGATCATGGCGGCGGTTTCGGCGATTCTGGCGCTCAGCCTCCTCTGGCCGGCGGCCCGAATGCTGTTCCGGTTCGGGCCGCTGCATCCGGACGACCTAGCGCTGACGGTCACCGCCGGCCTTGCCGTATTGGTCCTGCTCGAATTGCTCAAGCCGATGTGGCGCCGTCGCCTGCGGTTTTGACGCCGGCCGGACGCGGCGCGGCGGTGGCAAAAGCGATCGCCTGGAGCGCGGCCTCGCGACGCGACCGGCGAAATCGGACGGCCTTGCCGCGCAACCCGGTCAATGCGCGATAGATGGCGAGATAATCCTCCGCCATCCGTTCGACGGTGAAGCGCTGCTCGAATCTTGCGCGAATTGCAGAGCGATCTAGCGCGCCCGCGTGAGCGACCGCCTCGACCGCCTGAGCGACGCTCGTCACGATGAAGCCGGTAATCCCCTCCTCGATCACCTCCGGCACGGAGCCGGACCGGAAGGCGACGACCGGCGTTCCGCATGCCATCGCCTCGATCATGACGAGACCGAACGGCTCGGGCCAGTCGATCGGAAACAGTAGGGCACGCGCCTGCCCGAGAAATTCCGCCTTCTGCTGCTCGTTGATCTCGCCGATGAATTCTACATTGCGATGAGTCTTCACCAAGGGGGCTATGGCATCATCCCAATAGGCCTGATCGACCCTGTCGATCTTGGCAGCGATCTTCAGCGGCAGGCCCGCGCGCGCGGCGATTTCAATGGCTCGGTCGGGACGCTTTTCCGGCGAGATGCGCCCGAGAAAGGCGAGATAGTTACCGGCAGGCTTGCGCGTGAGAGGCAGCAGATCGCGCGGCAACCCATGATGGACGTTGCCGACCCAGTTGATCCCGCGTGGTAGGGGGCGCCGCTGGTCCTGCGAGACCGATACCAGCGGAAATTCAGAAAACGCCGCATAGAACGGTTTCAGGTCCGGCAAGTCCAGCCGGCCATGTAGCGTCGTGACCGTGCGGTCAACAAAATCGCGG
Organism: Pseudorhodoplanes sp.; assembly: GCA_035548355.1. Classification (GTDB taxonomy): domain Bacteria; phylum Pseudomonadota; class Alphaproteobacteria; order Rhizobiales; family Xanthobacteraceae; genus Pseudorhodoplanes. The sequence continues at coordinate 3,724 of DASZTD010000031.1, read as the reverse complement.
ACTGCGGGGAAATGCAACAGGTCCGTATGGAAGTGCAGAACGTCGAAGTCGTCGGCGCGCTTGCGCACCTCGTCGACCATGATCACGTGATAAGGGACGTGATCCTTGACCGCCGGATTCAATCGGAGCGCCATGTCCGAACAGCGCACGAGCCTTGCGGCCGTTTTCGAATCTCCGCTGGCGAACAGCGTGACCTCGTGCCCCTGCCGGACCAGCTCTTCCGTCAGATAAGAAACGATCCGCTCTGTTCCGCCATAGAGTTTCGGCGGAACCCGTTCGGCGAGCGGTGCGATCTGGGCGATTTTCATCAGTGAAACCTCATCAACGTGAGAAGTGTCAGCAATGAAAAGGTGGCGCGACCAGCTTTGTCCCGCGCGGCGGCGCGCGGCTTATGGGTGCGATCCCTCCTCGCTTCCAAGCAGCAATCTCGTCAAAGCCGCGCCGGGGGAGCCGGCGCGGGGCGGGAATCGACCTAGGATTCGTCAAAATCGTGTTCAAGAGGCCAATCCGAAATTTTCCGGAGTCACGGGGGCCGCCGGCCGCCTCTTGACGTTCGCCGCCGGGTTCCCAAATCGTTAGCCAGTCAGCGGCGAGCGGCTCGGTGCGGCGTCCCGATCGTTGCGTGACAAAATCGGGTTCGGTATCGAGGCTTTCCGGTCAGGACCCCATGAGAAAGGCAAGCATTCTTCGAAGCAGACCGCCTTTGCCGGTGTATCGCGTTGTGGCGGTCCTCTGCGTATTGTGCGCGGCCATTCTGTCCTTCCCAGCATCCGGGCAAATTCCGAATCCCGGCAACGGGTCTGTTCCCACGCTCGCCCCGCTCGTGCGCGAGGTTACGCCCGCGGTAGTCAACATTTCCGTCCGCGGCCGCGTCAGAGAAGACAATCCGCTCTACCGCGATCCGTTCTTTCGTGAATTCTTCGACCTGCCGAAGCAGGTCGAGCGCGAAATCCAGGCGACCGGCTCCGGCGTCATCGTCGATGCCCAGCGCGGATATGTGCTCACCGCCAATCATGTCGTCGCTCAGGTCGCGAATGTGCAGATCATCACCAAGGACGGGCGCCGTTTCCCGGCGAAACTGATCGGCCGCGACCCGGCGACCGATATCGCCGTGCTGCGGATACAGAACCCGCACAACCTCAAGGCGATCGCGTTAGGCGATAGCGACAAGCTGGAGGTCGGGGATTTCGTGATCGCTGTCGGCAATCCGTTCGGCCTCGGGCAGACGGTCACATCCGGTCTTGTCAGCGCGCTCGGGCGCACCGGACTCGGCAAGCAGGGCTATGAAGACTTTATCCAGACCGATGCGCCGATCAATCCGGGCAATTCCGGCGGCGGACTCATTAACCTGAAGGGTGAACTCGTCGGAATCAACACCGCGATTATTTCTCCGGCCGGCGGCAATGTCGGCATCGGCTTTGCCGTACCCATCAACATGGCGCGGCGGGTGATGGAACAGCTCGTGGAAAACGGTCGCGTACAGCGCGGCCGCATCGGCGTGGCGGTGCAGGATCTGACCGGCTCCGGCGGCTCGGAGCGGAACGAAGGGGCGCTGATTGCTGCCGTGAGCCCTAATTCGCCCGCCGAGGCGGCCGGCATCCGGAAAGGCGATGTCGTCGTCGCCGCGGACGGAACGACGATCAGAAGCGCGGCGCAGCTTCGCAACAAAATCGGCCTATCGCGGATCGGCGATCATGTGCGGCTCACGTTAGACCGAAACGGAACGCTGCAAACCGCGGTCGTCGAGATAGCCCCCACCAGCCGATCCGAAGCCGCGGCGGCAGAGATGCGCAGATGACGGTCTCGATTTTGAGGATGCTGATACCCGCCTTGCGGGGCGCCGCCATACGCCATCACGAGATACTATAACCAACGTCCTGATTTTAAGGCCGCATTTCGTGTTCGAAATTGTTCCGGCGCAAACCCGCGCCTGCCGCGGAGCGGCCACCGATCAGATCGGACGACCGGCACCGATAGATTTTCGGCTTCGCTCGATGCGGCGCGCCGCTACAACTCCCATCCGTTCCACTGGTCCGGATGATCAAGCACGAATGGCTCCAGGCGTTTCGCGTAGGCCGCCGCGATGCTTTCATCGTCCCAATCGGCGCCTGCCGGCTGGAGAGGCTCTTGAATCGAGACTTCAAACTTGCCGATGTCTCTGGTGATGGTGAAAACCGGCAGAATTGCCGCGCCCGTCATCCGGGCGAGGCGGATCGGTCCGGTGGGCAGACGTAACCGCGTGTCAAAAAACGGCACTTCGGTAAATTTATGCGCTTCAGCGCCAACCGTGATGATGACGATCCTGTTTTCGGAAAGCCTCGCGCGCACCGTCTTCAGAGCTTCGGCGGCGTATTCGCCAAAAATTAGCACCCGTTCCGCGATGAAGCGATCCTCCACTCCGGTCCAGATTGGATTGAGAAATCGAATGCCAAAACTGGACGTGGAAAATCCGTGGCTCGGCCGCGACAGCATACTCGCGCGGTAGCCGGCGTAGTGGAAAGCCATCTTTGAGATCAGCGTGCTGAAGGCGGTTGCCGTGACCCACAAGATCGCGCCGCGGCCGCGCCCGAGGGCCTCACGGAGATGCCCTGCTCCGTTCAGGCGGATGTCCGGCTGCCAGGAACGCCACGGACCGTTGAGACCCAAAATCTGGAATCTCAATTCCTTCAAATAGGCGCGGTGTGTTGTGCTGAAATCGGCAATTTCAGGCTTCGTATATTTGCGTTCCAGGATTTTTTGATAAGCCGGCGCATATTGGCGCTTGCGGCCGATTGAGCAAATCGCAAATGCCGCCTTTCGCCAAAAGCGCGGTGGCACCGACCAGGCGATCAATCCGAGTTCGGCGAGCCTCACCATGTCTCGTATATCGCGAACATTCATCAGATCAGCATAACCTTCGCTTTGCTCGCTTGGAAACCGCCAGGGGCCACGCGGGCGGCGGCGGAACCTTGCCGTCGCACGAAATATTGCCGGCCTGCAATGTGGCCTACCAGTCCATGTAAGCGCGAAGCCAGGGCGGCACGCGGAGCAGCGGCCGCGGCCTGGCGCGGCCCGGATCGGGCAAGCCTTCCACCACGATGCGCCCATCGATCACCACGTGGGTATCGGAAACGTTGAACGTGTGCGTGCCGGTCAGATTCGGATACCACGTCGGCTCTATCGTGCGGACGACCTCGTCCCCACGAAGAAACTTGATCGCGCGCCCATAGACAGGCTTGGTGTCCTGAGTCGGACGAATGTCGCCGATGAAGTTGCCTGCGGAACGCTGGAAGGGCGCGGTGTGCGTGCGCACCAGGCGCCAAGGTCCGACAATACGCTTTGCCTCGAAGACATGGAGCACGTCCGCTTTGGTCGTCCAGATTTCAAAGCCGCGCTCGGTCTTTCGCAACAGAGGATCGTCAAAGCGTCCTCGTGCCACACGGACGATCGGCTGCCATTGATCGGGGAATTGCGTCGCGCGATAGACGCGCAACACCCTCGCGTTGTGGCGCTCTGGGGTCATGTACCAGGAGCCGTCGTCATAGAGCAGCGACGGAAATGAAAGATGCTCGCGCTCTACCAAAACAGGCCGGACGTTCTTCAGCGTCAAACCGTCGAGTTCACCGACGCTAATAATCCCTTTTTCATAATCGTAGTCCTCAAAAAACAAGTATTTGTCTGCGAGAAACGGATCAGCCCAGAAATGGCCGGGAGGCGACTTGAGAATAGTGAGACCGTCGAGATT